>NZ_OX044366.1:0-1408945 GCF_943846705.1 uncultured Pseudomonas sp.
ACCGGTCACCGCCGCCAACGTGGCCCTCAGCTACGGCACCCTGACCCTCAACAGCAACGGCAGCTACAGCTACGCCCTGAACAACGGCAACACTGCGGTCAACGCGTTGAAGACCGGCCAGTCGCTGACTGACAGCTTCACCTACACCCTTACCGATGGTGACGGCGACACCAGCACCGCGACCCTGACCGTCACCATCAATGGCCGCACCGACGGCCCACCGACCATCACCCCTGAGGATGGCAATGGCGCTGCCGCCGGCCAGGCCACCGTGAATGAGGCGGGCCTGACCAGCACCACTGACACCAGCGAAACCACCACCGGCACCATCACCGTCACCGCGCCAGATGGTCTGGCTTCGGTGAACATCGGTGGCACCATCCTGAGCGCCGCACAGTTGGCGGCACTGAGCACAACCAACACCACCAGCATCGACACCGGCGAAGGCACTCTGCTGCTCAACGGTTTCAATGCCGCTACCGGCGCGCTGAGCTACAGCTACACCCTCAAGGCCGCCCTGACTCAGACCGGCCTGGCAGAAAGCCTGGACGCCGTTGCGCTGACCGTCACCGACCTGGGCGGTGGTACCAACAGTGGCACGCTGGGTATTCGTATCGTCGACGACACGCCTAAGGCCAACGCCGACACCGCGTCGATCACCGAAGACGCCACGCCTAACACCGTGACCGGTAACGTGCTGAGCAACGACAGCGTCGGCGCCGATGCCAACGCCACCCCAGTCACCGCCGGCGTGTTCACCAACGTGACGGCCTACGGCACCCTGACCCTCAACAGTGACGGCAGCTACAGCTACGCCCTGAACAACGGCAACACTGCGGTCAACGCGTTGAAGACCGGCCAGTCGCTGACTGACAGCTTCACCTACACCCTTACCGATGGTGACGGCGACACCAGCACCGCGACCCTGACCGTCACCATCAATGGCCGCACCGACGGCCCACCGACCATCACCCCTGAGGATGGCAATGGCGCTGCCGCCGGCCAGGCCACCGTGAATGAGGCGGGCCTGACCAGCACCACTGACACCAGCGAAACCACCACCGGCACCATCACCGTCACCGCGCCAGATGGTCTGGCTTCGGTGAACATCGGTGGCACCATCCTGAGCGCCGCACAGTTGGCGGCACTGAGCACAACCAACACCACCAGCATCGACACCGGCGAAGGCACTCTGCTGCTCAACGGTTTCAATGCCGCTACCGGCGCGCTGAGCTACAGCTACACCCTCAAGGCCGCCCTGACTCAGACCGGCCTGGCAGAAAGCCTGGACGCCGTTGCGCTGACCGTCACCGACCTGGGCGGTGGTACCAACAGTGGCACGCTGGGTATTCGTATCGTCGACGACACGCCTAAGGCCAACGCCGACACCGCGTCGATCACCGAAGACGCCACGCCTAACACCGTGACCGGTAACGTGCTGAGCAACGACAGCGTCGGCGCCGATGCCAACGCCACCCCAGTCACCGCCGGCGTGTTCACCAACGTGACGGCCTACGGCACCCTGACCCTCAACAGTGACGGCAGCTACAGCTACGCCCTGAACAACGGCAACGCCGCGGTCAATGCGCTGAAGACCGGCCAGTCGCTGACTGACAGCTTCACCTACACCCTCACCGACGGTGATGGCGACACCAGCACCGCGACCCTGACCGTCACCATCAATGGCACCAACGATGCTCCGGTTAACGTAACCCCGGGTGTACAGCACACCAGCGAAGACACCATCCGTGTTTTCAGCAGCGCTACAGGCAATGCTCTTTCGGTCAGTGATGTCGACAGCAGCACCCTCACCACTACTGTTGCGGTAACTAACGGGGTGCTGTCTGCGGTTGCATTTGCCGGCGCTAGCATCAGTAATAATGGCAGTGCCAGTGTCACCATCAGCGGTACAGCTGCGGCTATCAACGGTGCTCTGAACGGTTTGACCTACAAGCCAACTGGCGATTACAGCGGCGCAGCTCAACTGACGATGCGCACCAGCGACGGTGTTGCCAATGACATCGACACAGTCACTATCAATGTCACGCCAGTAGCGGATATGCCGACTGTTCTCGCTCATGTCGCTAGCGTAGGTTGGAGTCATATAGAAAGCGTGCAGGCTAACTTCAATAGCGGAAACTTAGCTAATTGGACCGCCAATGCACTAAGGGGTAACACCTTTGCCGAGGTCTCAGGGGGTCCAAGTAAAGGATCTAGCGAGCAGGCACTTTTCAACAGTGTTGCCTGGAGAGGACAAACAGGAGGATCAAACTCTTCAGAAGCCCAACAAGACGCCGCCTTTGCCAGTCGTTGGGAGGTTTCACCCAATGCCACAGGTGGTGTAAACACTAGCAGCGGAAGTTATGCAGTATATAATCGGACTGGAAGCGCAGGATCCGATGACGCACAGGGTTTTTTGCAATACACCGGTGCCGATCTAACCGCTGCGGAAAAAGCACAAACGCGCTATGTCATATCCAGTGACTTGTACGCAGATGCTGACTCTTCCCAGGCTAACGGTATCGGCGTCGTCTTTGGCTACGCTGACGACAACAACTACTTTATTGCACGCTGGGAAAATCCGAGCCCCCAATACGCTCCTAACGGGGGTCTATACAAATCCTATCCCGGTCAGTACCAGCAGTTATCCTTGGTGCAAATCGTCAACGGAACTGCAATTGACCTAGCCACAGCCAGCTTTAATGGTGACGACTGGTTTAATCTGAATATAGATGTGAGCAGCACTGGCATCAAAGTGACTGCAAGAGACCTGACAGACAATACGACCACCACTCTCAATTACAACTATGCCGGAACTGCAACAGCACCAGCATTGAAAGAATTCGGATTTTATACCTTCGATAACGATTCAGCTGTTCGCTTCGATAACTTGTCGGTCACCGGCGGCGAATACCGCTACACCCTGAATACCGAGGCGTACTTGAGTGATAGGGATGGCAGCGAAACCTTATCCAACATCAACCTGACGGGGATTCCAAGCGGCGTGACCTTGACCGACACCACCGCCAATACCGCGATTAGCGTTGTCGGTGGCGCAGCAACAGTCATTTCCGGCCATACCATCACGATGACTTCCCAATCGGCCCTGAGCGATGCTCAGATAAACACAATCATGGCGCGTGTAACCGCCACTGAGTCTGTTGGGGGAAGCAGTGCCACTGCGGTCACTAGCGTCAAAGTGGATAAGGCTGTAGGCACAGGCGGCGATGATTGGCTGGAAGGCAGCTCAGCCGATGACAACCTGAACGGCGGCGCAGGCAACGATGTGCTAATCGGTAAAGCAGGGAACGACACCCTCATCGGTGGTGCTGGCAACGATATTATTTTCGGTGGCCCTGGTAACGACACGCTTACCGGCGGTATCGGTGCCGACAAGTTCGTCTGGAAGAGCGGTGATACTGGTAGTGACAGGATTACCGACTTCAAGGTTAGTGAAGGTGACCGTATTGACCTGCATGACCTGCTGCAAGGCGAGAACGATGGCAACATTCTCAACTACCTGCGAGTAGACACTCTGACCTCGACTCTACAGATCAGCAGCACCGGCAACCTCAATGCAAGCGGCAGCAACGCCGACGTCACCATCAAGCTGGAAGACAACGGCAACCGGGTCGACCTGTCGAGCTACGGCTCGACCTCGTCGGATATCGTTAACTCACTGATCGCCGGCGCAGATCCGATTATCAAAGTCGATCACAGCTGATGGCCATAACCCCGCTACCATAAGGCAGCGGGGTTATTTATTGAGTACGGCGTGAGGCAAGGAGCGGTTGATGTTGTATGTGAAGCGGGATACTTGGGGCAATTTGCAGCAGGTGGAGGCAGCGCCTTTCGAAGGCATGGATGGCGAGTTACTGGCGGACAGCCAGGAAGCTCAGGCGTGGTATGCCAACCAAATAGCCGAAAGCAGTCTGCTTAAACTGGAGCAGAGTGACCTGGACATGATCCGGGTACTGGAAGATTTGATTACCGTGCTAATCCGCAAGGGTGTGGTGCGCATCACCGACCTGCCAGAAGCGGCGCAAAGCAAGCTGGTCGGCCGTAGCAAAGCGCGGGACGCACTGGGCGGCTTGCATCGGTTGATTAATGACGATGAGTCAGAATTGATCTGACCCAGGCCAGCAGCGCAAAGCCTTTACTGTTCACCGCAACAAAAATTCGCGGTAAGCCCGCTCTTACAGAGATAGTGACGGTTAGCAGCACGGTCTTGGCTCGCTAAACAGTGGCCCCACACGCCGTTGATGCTCTTGGCGTGCAGTGCCTGCACTTCCCTTTCCTCTCCAGCCGTTCGGCGATCAGCGGTGCTGCTCCCAGCCGCGCTTTTCATCGCGCCGATCATCCCTGCGATGGTCTTCATCACGCTGCGCATCGTGGCGCTGTTGGCGTGACTGTTTATGGCTGCGCGAATAGTCGCGACCATGACTGCCATCCCAGCCAGCGTGCGGTTGCGTTACGCGGTAATCATGCTGTTTCTGGTACCGATGCGCCTGGTGATGGCGCCGCTGCTGGGGCGGAGCATAGTGCCGCGGCGGATGACGATGATCCTCGTAATGCCTCCCGTCATGGCGGTAGTCCCTGTAACGCTGCGGCTGCGGCACCACGTAAACCGGGTAGCGTTGCACTTGGTAATAGGTGTTTGAATGCCCGCGCTCATAACCGCGATGGCCGTAATCACTGCCGCCACCGTAGACCGCACAACCGCTTAAAGATGCCAACAACAACGCCACGAGCATGGCTCTATAAGACATAGCAGCCTCCTTCGACCGCAGGTACGACAGCGACCGTTGTCGCTACCAAGGATTGCTCCCAATCAATCTGACAGCGGCACAGGCGCTTTAGTGCGCTGATGGGTCGCGAGTATCCGACCAATTGCGCTCTGCACTCATTTTGTGTCTATAGCCCTGAACGGTTCGGTAATACCCCTGAAGCCAGTCCGCCGTTACACCGTGACAAACAACACACTCAAATAACTCGAGTACTCCTGAAGGCCACGCCAAGTCAGCGTTATCTGATGCCCAGACATCACAGCGAACAGCACTTCATCCAACAGCCCAGCCGATATTTTAGCCAGCACCTGTTTCAGGCGTGAAACACATTGCAAGCTGAATATTACATGTAACAACGGCATTCGCCGATAACCCTATGTTTTAAAAGGACTCCGACCTAAAACCGAAATGTCACCCGCTTTACACATGCGCTATTAAGCAAGTTAAAGAAGCAACTATCTAATTGATATTAATGGAAATTAAATTAATGGCATGTTCCCTGCGATGAGTAAAGCACTTCGCAGAGGGACATAAGAATGAACAAGCACTCTGGAAAAATCACTTGGCTACTCGGCACCACACTGGCGGTGTTGCTGAGCAACCCAGTACACGCAGATAACGGTTTGATCGTTCTCACTCGCGAGGTTCAACCGCGTGCAGCCACTCGCCAAGAACTGGCCCCTGACCCCCGCCCCCTGACTGTCCAAGCGGGCCTGCCACGCAACGCCGGCAGTGAGCTTGATGACAGCGACTTTGCCCATGTCAACACAGGCCTGTCGATATCCAATAGTGCATTGACGAGACAGACCAACAGCCTCTCCGCCACCAACAGTATGGCTCAGTCAGGCGGCAATGGCATGTCAGGGCTCGGTGCTGCCATAGGCGGCGAAAGCGCTGGTAGCGCAACCGGCGGTGTCAGCGGTCGGGTCAACGGCGCCATACAAACCGGATTACGCCCGTTACAAAAAATGGGCCTGGGACAATGACATGCGCCAGCTAAGCCTACTTCTCGCAAGCGTCCTGTGCAGCCAGATAGTGCTGGCCGACACAGTCATGCAGGCCACCACCAGCATCAATCAAAGCGGCCAGAGCCACCAAGGTGTATTGATGCTTAACCAGGCCAGCGGCGACGGCCAGCAGCAGGTCAATGCCCGCGCAATAGCCATAGGCAGCGGTGCCAGTGCGCAAGCGTCGGCAACCATCACCGTTCAGCAGGGTGCCGACAATCACCCCGTCAACCCAGCCGGAGTTAAAGCCCGCGCCAGCATCGACGGCAGCTCCTTCTCCAACAGCCGGGGGGTTGTGGGTATTAACCAGGGGGCCGGCAGCGGCAACCAACAAATCAATGCCATGCGGATCGTCAGTGGCCTCCCGCAGGGTCTGGATGACAGTGCTCTGGCGCAACAAAGCGTCAGGCCGTCAAGTATCTCGGGTGCAGCAGAACCGCAAAGCGGAGAGCGCATTGTCTCGGTAGACGACAGCGCATTTGGTAACAGCCGTGGTGTGGTGCAGTTGAACCAGAGTGCCGGTATAGGCAATCGCAGTATCAATAGCCTCGGCATACGGATCACGGAATGACTCCGCGTATCCGCCAACATAACCGCGAAGGGAGAAACAACAATGAAAACTCAATTCATGCTCAAGCCGCTGGTATTTGCACTGGCTGCCGTCCTGTCCGCAGGCGTTTATGCTGACCGTAATAATAACTATGGCCCTGAAAAAGGCGGTAACGCCAGCATTGTCGACAGCCAAAATAACCATGACAACTTGGTGCGCAACGAAGGCACCGTGAACGACGCAAGTGTGTCCGGCTCACTCGGCGGCGCTTCGGGTAACGTCGGCGTCAACGTGGCAGCCGGTGACAACAACCAGCAAGCCAACGCCGGTGCAATTGCCGTTGCAGATGCTCACTGGGTATTCGGTGCTGCAGCCAGCGCCAATATCGATGTGGATCAAACTGCGCGCAACAACACGCTGCGCAATTTCAGCGTGCCTAACACTGCGTCGCTGACCGATTCGGCCAACAACGCCAGCGGTAACGTGGGTATCAACATCGCAGCGGGCAACTACAACCAGCAGAAAAATGACATGGCCATTGGCGTGTCGGAAACTGCTTATGCGGCGAATGCTGGCGTGAATGTCAGCCAAGTGTCCAAAAACAACGTCACCAAGAACAATGCCACCCTGGACTACGGCTCAGTGGCTGTTAGCCTCAGCATGAATGCTCAAGGCAGCTACTCCGGGCAGTCTGACCAGATCGGCAATGTTTATCCGGATATCTGGACTGGTTCTTCTCACCCAAATGGCCGCGCAGACGGACACTTTGACTTGGATACTGCCACCCAGGGCGGCTCCGATCTGAATGGTGATGGTGGCGCCCTGGCCTTCAACGAGGCAGGAACTCTCGGCCTGGCGGGCTCGGTTACCGGCTCTATCCCGGTCGTTGCCGGCTTTCTTAGCCCTGTGACCAACACTGCCAGCATCAGCGGCTCGCTGAACGGTGCCAGCGGTAACGTTGGCGTTAACGTGTCAGCCGGTGGCGGCAACCAGCAGAGCAATTCGCTGGCCGTGGCCGTTGGCTGTACTGCTTGCGCGGCTAGTGGCGAGTAAGTAACGGGTAGCGCGGGGTGCCAACAAGGGCTCCGCGCTTTTTCACTGGTGCTTCAAAACCGGAGTACTGAACCCCATGTTCCGTTTTGTACCGACCCTAATGCTCTGCTCTGCCCTCTGCGGATTTTATCTGCAGCCGGCAACAGCCGCGCAAAACATGCCGCTCGCGGTATTGCCAGGCGGTGGGGTGGTGTTCAAGCCGGTGCAAAGCATACGTGAGCGACGCTTCAGTGATCTGGTGGAGCAAAAAACCGATTTCAGCTGCGGCGCAGCCTCCGTAGCGACCATTCTTAACCAAGCCTATGGCTGGGATTTGAGTGAGGAAGATGTGATCCACGGCATGCTAGCAGTGGCCGACGAAGAGCAGGTACGCAGCAAGGGCTTCTCCATGCTCGACATGAAGAACTACGCGACCAGCTTGGGCATGCGCGCCCGCGGTTACCGTATCGACAGCAGTCAACTCAAAAGCATCAGCATCCCGGTGATCGTGCTGATCGAAGTACGAGGCTACAAACATTTCGTGGTGATGCAGCGTACATCCGATGACTCGGTGTACGTCGGCGACCCAGTGCTCGGCCACAAGAAAATGAGCCTGGAAGAATTCGCCAAGGGCTGGAACGGCATTGCATTTGCCCTGATCGGCCCCGGCTATGACCGCAACAACACACTGCTTGACCCACCTGAGCCATTGACCGCCAGGAACCGTTTACCCGGCTACAAACTGGTCAACGATGCCGAGCTGATGGAGTTCGGATTCATTCAGAGTGATTTTTTCTAGCACACAGTGCGCGTGGGCAGGATGCCCCGGGAGACTGCAATGAAACTCAAAACATGGATGCTTGCCAGCCTGCTGCTACCGGCGATGCCGGTTGGCGCATCGAGCCTGTTTCAACCTATCGAAATCACTGACGCAGAGATGTCTACCCTGCGCGGTCGCTACATATTGCCCGAAGGCATCGTGCACTTTGGCGTGACCATGTCGACCTCATGGCGCAACAGCAGCGGCGCAACCATTGGCGCCCAGGTCAATCTGACAGTGAATAACCTGTCGGCCAATCTGAGCGTCACCCCGCTCGATACAGCAGGCAATGGCAACCTGCCCGGCCAAGGCCAGGGCCAAGTCATCGGAGGCCAAGGCCTTAACAACGTGCAGGGCATATCCCAGAGCGTGCGTACGGCCGGCGACTACAACAATGGCGAGAACTATGTGGACGTCAATATCACCCGCAGCCCAGGGCAGCCGATCTCGACTACGGGGCAAAGCTGGGGTGGCAACCAGCAATACAGCAACGAAGCCGGGACGGTACAGGTCTCTTCCGCCAATGGTGGCCTGCAGATGCAGTTGCAAGCCAGTCAGGGCCAAGGTGGAGCCAGCAACTCAATCGGTCGTGGCGGGCTAAACCAGCAGGCCAATATCGGCGGCACCTTTAATCAGGTGCGCAACCTCACCTCACTGACCGTAGCCATGCAAGAAAATCCAACGGCGCAGCAGCGGGTCTACTGCAACCTGACCCAGTTAGGCGTCACCCCACGCGCGGGATATTAAAGGCTGATGTGACCGCAGTATGCTTGCAGGCGCGCGCATGCTTACGCCTGCAAGCCCCATCGTTAAACCGATGTTTTAGGCGCAGCCTGGGAAGTGCGTCTAGGCTGGTCAAATAACAATCAGAAATGATAGGGAGATACTCTTATGCGCCTACCCGCTTACCTGTTGATATTGCCCTTAGTTGCTGCCATTGACATCGCCAACGCAGCCGTGGACACCGCCGAAGTCCAAGCCCTACGTCAAGAAATTCAGGCTCTGCAAAAGCGCTATGAGGCGCAGCAGAACGCGCTGATGGTACTCGAGCAACGGTTTCGTGCGGTGGAAGCACGCGGCCAACAAGCAGCAGCGCCACAACGCAGCCTTGTCCAGTCCGGTCGGACTGTAGGAGGGTCGCCGTCTTCTTACGGCTCCTCACTCAAAGAAGACTCCAAGCCCGCAGAAAGCGTTGAAGACGTTTACCAGCAAGCCAGCGGCTTCTATGGTGCCGGGGCCTTCAGTTTAGAAACTGGCCTCACCTACACCCACTACAACTCTAATCAGTTGGCCCTCAACGGCTTTCTGGCGCTGGACTCGATCTTTCTCGGCAATATCAATATCGATGAGATCAACTCAGACAGCTACACCCTGGATGTGACCGGGCGTTACAACAGGGGGCGCTGGCAGTACAGCATGAATATGCCGATCAACTACCGCGAGTCGACCTACTCATCGGCGGGTGCTGGCGGTTCGACGGCCACCTTTAGCGAAGAAACCGTTACCGGCGACCCACGCATTGGTGACCTCACCTTTGGTGTGGCCTACAAGTTCCTCGACGAGGCGGATGGCATACCCGACGGCGTGTTCAGCGTGGATGTGCGCGCCCCAACCGGCAAAGACCCCTATGGCATCAAGCTGGTGGAGACATCAGGTAACGACAACTTGTTCGTTCCTGAAGACCTGCCGACCGGCAACGGTGTGTGGGGCGTAACCACGGGCATCTCGCTGGTAAAAACCTACGACCCGGCCATCGTCTTCGGCAATATCGGCTACACCTACAACTTTGAAGGCAGCTTCGACGACATCAGCGCCCAGCAGGGTGTCAAAGTGCCAGGCAAAGTGAACCTGGGGAATACCTTAAGTTTCGGCTTGGGCGTGGCCTTCGCGCTAAACGAGAAGATGAGTCTGGCTATGTCGTTTTCCGAGCTGATCTCGCAGAAAAGCCGGATCAAACCTGACGGTGGCGACTGGCAATCAGTGGATAACAGCAACTACAACGCGGCCTACTTCAACGTCGGCATGACCTTCGCACCCACAGCCAATATGAGCATCGTGCCAAACCTGTCGATTGGCCTGACCCCCGATGCCCCGGACTTCAGCTTCAGTATCAAATTCCCCTACTACTTCTAGCGAACGCCTTAGGTATTTCTGTATCCATCAAATCTTAGCCCCCGCACAGCGGGGGCTTTACCTATCTAAAAATCTTGGCTGGCATGACGTATAAGGGCCAGTGCTTCTTATTCCTTTAATTGATGCTTATGCAACAGGCGGTACAGGGTAGGTCTGGAGATACCCAGTGCACGTGCCGCCTGACTGAGGTTCTGCGAGTACTGCATGAGCGCATCACCAACGGCCTGACGCTCGGCTCGCAGCTTGTAGTCTTCAAGGGTACCGAGTAACGGTGGCTGCTTGATGGCTCGATCAAGGCCGATATCTTCGGCTTCGATCTGTTTCCCCTCGGCGATGACCAACCCACGCCTCACCCTGTTGGCCAGCTCGCGCACATTGCCCGGCCAGTGGTGCGAAGCCATGGCCAGCAATGCAGCATGACTGAAGCGCCGTGGACGGCGGCCGGTCTCGACACTGAACAGGTTGGTAAAATGACTGGCTAGGAGTGGCACATCAAGCATGCGCTCGCGTAAGGGTGGCACTTGCACCTGCAACACGTTCAAACGGTAATAGAGGTCTTCGCGGAACCTGCCGTTGGTAACTGCCTCTTCCAGATTGATGTGGGTCGCTGCGATCACCCGCACATTGACCGAAATCGAACGTGACCCGCCCACCCGTTCAATGGTCATTTCTTGCAGAAAACGCAGCAAATTGGCTTGCATCTCCATTGGTAGATCACCGACCTCATCAAGGAATAGCGTGCCACCATCGGCAGATTCGATGCGCCCAATCTTGCGCTGGTGGGCACCGGTAAATGCGCCCTTTTCGTGACCGAAGAGCTCCGACTGAATAAGGTTTTCCGGGATTGCACCACAGTTGATCGCCACTGAGGGCATCTTGGCGCGTGCAGACATCTGGTGCAGAGTGCGGGCCACCAACTCTTTGCCAGTGCCGCTTTCCCCCCGGATCAGCACCGGTGAATCAGTCGGCCCGAGCTTTTCCATCAGCTTGCGCAAGCTACGCATCGATACACTTTTGCCGAGTAACTCATGATTCTCGTCAGCGAGGAACTTGTCACTTTTCTCGCGAAGATGAGCCATGCCACAGGCACGCCCAAGGGTGACGAGCATCCGCTCCAGATCAACCGGCATCGTATGAAAATCAAAAAACCACTCACTGATAAAGTCGCATAACTTGTTTTTGGACATATCTTTGGCACTGACCAACGCCACCCACTCGGCCACATTGCCCGCAATCACTGCCTTGATCTCGTCCAGGCGTGAAAGTAATCCTGAGTGAAAACAAAGCATGCCCACCTGGCATGGATGCGAACCGGCATCGCTTAATGAGCGCGCCTCGACCAGCCAGCCTGACGCACGCAAACGCGGGAACAGACCTCGACACTCCTCACACGGCTCAATCACTAACAGTCGGCGAGGTTCAATTTCAACTGGGTGCATGACATCCTCACTTGATAGTCAAAAAAAAGCCGGCACCTAGAGCAACACATTGAAAGTAGCAATAAATTGACACCCATGACGGAACGATTGGCATTAGCGACTCAAGAGCTTATTGCGCTGGCCATTTTTTCAAATGGCAAATAATCTCACTTACTCGAAGCATTTCAGCGTACTGAAAACAGCCGACTAAGCGAGGAAGCGCTCTGTCTAGCGCCTCCCAGGCAGTCACGAGCAAGCGCAGCAAACGCCATACCTGCGCCTAGATCAGCCAAAACCGATGTTGCCGCAACAATGACCGAGAACGGGCGGTACACTGTGGTGATTATTTAACTAGCAGAGTCTTGCATGCCTAGTTCATCCCCTCTGAGCCGCCAATGGTCCTTGATCGTGCTGCTGCTGGTTCTGCTTGGCAGTGGCTTTCTCGCCACCTCCTTAGTCAGCTACTACGCGGCCCTCGATTCAATTCGGGCGGGGATCATCAACACCGAACTGCCACTGACCTCGGATAACGTCTACTCGGAAATCCAGAAGGATCTGGTCAGGCCCATCCTGATTTCATCGATGATGTCCCGCGACACCTACATGCGCGACTGGGTACTCGGCGGCGAGCAAGATGCCAAACAAATCACCCGCTACCTGCGCGAAGTGCAGGAGCATTACGCCACCGTCACCAGCTTCTTTGTCTCCGAAAAAACCCACACCTACTACCAGGCCAAAGGCGTTCTTAAACAGGTTAAAGAAGCCGAGCCGCGCGACGACTGGTATTTCCGCGTACGCGACATGCAAACGCCTTACGAGATTAATGTCGACGTCGACTTGGCCAACGACGACCGCATGACCGTGTTTATCAACTACAAGGTGTTTGATTACGAGCAGCGCTTTATTGGGGCCACTGGCGTAGGCCTGACCGTGGATTCGGTGGTCAAACTGATCGACACCTACCAGCAGCGCTATAACCGCAGCGTGTACTTTGTCGACACCGAGGGGCGTTTGGTCCTCACCGGTGCCAGCGGTGGGCCAATGGGCGCGCGCGTTGGCCAGGCGCTCAACGCAATCCCCGGCCTAGAAGCATTGATGGTTAAGCTGCCGCAACCGCAAAGCGGCAACTTCGAATACCGCGAACAAGGCCGCGAGCACTTTCTTAACGTGCGCTTTATCCCTGAACTGAACTGGTATCTGTTTGTTGATACACGCGAAGACGGTGCCATCGCCGGCATTCGTAAATCGCTGTACCTCAATTTGCTGATCTGCCTGGTGGTTTCCACAATCATCATCACCCTGGTCAGCCTGGCGCTTCGCCGCTACCAGCGTCGTATCAGTGCCCTGGCCACCACCGACCTGCTAACCGAACTGCCCAACCGCCGTGGCTTCGACATGCTGGCCAGCCAGGCGGTGCAGGAAGCGCGGCGCAACCAGGGCACGCTCTGCGCCCTGATGCTCGACCTGGATAACTTCAAACAACTCAACGACAGCCACGGCCACATGGCCGGCGATGAAATGCTGCGCCATTTTGCCGGGCAGCTGCGCAATAGCGTGCGCCTGGCCGACATCATCTGCCGCTGGGGCGGGGAGGAATTTATCCTGCTGCTCAAAGACACCACGCCCGAGCAAGCCCGCGAACTGGGCGAGAAAATCCGCCAGAGAACCGAGCAAAGCAGCATCAACTTCAACGGCGTGCAGTTGCACGTCACCACCAGTATTGGCCTGACGCAACTGCATGCGGATGAATCGCTGGAACAACTTATTGCCCGCGCCGACCGCGCGCTGTACCGGGCCAAACAGAGCGGGCGTAACCGCCTGTGTGAAGAAAGCGCATGAGTGATGCACCCAACCGCTGCCCCTGCTGTGGGCAGCTCAACCAATGCGCCCAGGCCAGCAGCGCATCACCCGTGACCCAGTGCTGGTGTTTTGCGGTAACCGTTGATGCCCAGCAACTGGCCAACGTGCCACCTGAGCAGCGCAACCGCAGTTGCCTGTGCCCGCGCTGCGCACAAGGCTTGCCGCCAGAATCATCCCCCGCAGCTGACTAGCCATGCGCCTCGACCGTTTTCTCAGCAACCAACCCCACCTCAACCGCCAAGCCGCACGCCAACTGTTAGCCAGCGGCCAAGTACGGGTAGACGGCGCAGAGGTGTGCGATGGCCTGCGCGAAGTCAGCCAGTTCAGCCGCATCGAGCTCGCAAGCGAGCTGCTGCAAGCCGGCAAAACGGCGCGCTATTTCATGTTGCACAAACCGTCAGGGGTGGTCAGCGCCACCGAGCACGATGAACACCGTACGGTACTTGATCTACTCGATGAGCCGGACAAAGCCGAGTTGCACCTGGCTGGCAGGCTGGACCTCAACACCAGCGGCCTGCTGCTGATCACCAACGACGGCCAATGGTCGCGCCGCCTCACCGAACCGCGCAGCCGCTTGGGCAAGGTTTACCGCGTCACAACCGAACAACCAATTAGCCCGGCCTACATCGAAGTGTTCGCCCGTGGCCTGCACTTCACCTATGAAGACCTCACCACCCTGCCCGCCGAGCTGGTCATCCTCAGCAGCCACAGCGCCCTGCTGACCCTGCATGAAGGCCGCTACCATCAGGTCAAGCGCATGTTTGGCCACTTCCAGAACAAGGTCATCGGCCTGCACCGTTTGAGCATGGGCGCCATCGAACTCGACCCGCAGCTCGCACCTGGTCAGTACCGCGCACTCAGCGCGGCCGAGATCGCCAGCTGTTAAGCAATCTGCCGTCGTGCGGCAGATTAAATAAAAAGCAAATCAACGCTTGTCAGCGCACCCGGCGGCTGCTTAAATCGAACCATAAGGTCTGTAGGTGACTTAACAGTCACGAAGACCATCTAAACGTTCCATCGGTTACTTGCGCACTGCGCGAAATGGGTTCCTGCCTGGTCAAAGACGCCGCTCCACACCTGTAAAAAGGCCGTGGACGATGCTCTGTTTCAGCCCTAACTGATTGAAAATAAATAACTTATAAAATCCTTCAGCCTGACATCTTGCTGTCACGTCCAGGCGCTTTCCTATCTGTCCTATATAGCTCGGTTTAACGGTGCTGCCGTTGGCCGTGGTTACTTTTATGCGCCAGGAGGAAACGACATGAAGCCAGCCATTGCTGTCGTCGATATTCACAGGACGTTCAAGGTTCACACGGAGTTCTACGCCAACCCCAGCGCGCGCAAGACCATCATCCTGGTCAACGGCTCGCTGGCCACCACCGCCGCTTTCGCACAAACCCTCAAGTACCTGCGCCCACAATTTAACGTAGTGCTGTATGACCAGCCCTACGCCGGCCAGTCCAAGCCGCACAACAGCCACACCCAGCCAATCAGTAAGGAAGATGAAGCGAGCATCTTGCTGGAGCTGATCGAACAGTTTCAGGTCGACTACCTGCTGTCGTTCTCCTGGGGTGGCGTCGCCGCCATGCTTGCCCTGGCGCAACGCCCCGCACGAATTGAAAAGGCGGTGATCACCTCCTTCTCACCGCTGCTTAATGAGCCGATGCTCGACTACTTGGAAAAAGGCATGGTCTGCCTGCAGGCCACAGACGGCGAACAAGTCGGTGAGCTGGTCAACAGCACCATCGGTAAATACCTGCCCTCACTGTTCAAACGCTACAACCACCGGCATATCAGCCGCCTCGACCGCCACGAATACCTGCAGATGCACGCGCACATCAACCAAGTGGTGCACATGGACAACCACTGCAATATGGAATGCCTGGCGGCCATCGACATCCCGCTGCTGTTTATCAACGGCGAGCACGACGAATACACCGCAGCGCAAGATGTACGCGTATTTGCCGAGTACCTGAGTGACTGTCAGTTCGCCACCATCAACAACGCCGGGCACTTTCTTGATATGGAACACAAAGGCGCATGGCTGCAAAGCCAGGCCGCCCTGCTGAGTTTCCTGCAAGCCCCGGCGCGCAACAGTTCCAGCTACCGTCCAGCGTCCAACCAACAGCACGCGATTGCCGTATGAAACCGCGCCGTAACCCGAGCCTGCCGCGCTAAACCACAGATAACTGCGCGGCAGGCTTCATTTCGGCCAAGACTTCCGGTATAAAGGCACCCGCTGCGGGCGTCGTATAGTGGTAATACCCTAGCTTCCCAAGCTAGAGCTGTGGGTTCGATTCCCATCGCCCGCTCCAAATCGCAGTCCAAGAGCCCTGAAACCCACCGGTTTCGGGGCTTTTTGCTTTCTGGCTTAGATCACCAAACGACTACCGGCTAACGTTTGCTTAAGGCGCAGCCTTTACGCGTGCTCGGGTTTCCCGCGATTTTCGCTAAGAAAACAATGCTCTCTAAGCTCTGCCTCAATAAAGGCCGAGATCATGGCGCGATAGACGCGCTCCACTACCTCAGGATTAGCGCCTTGCGCTTGTGCGAGCGCCGTGACTTTTGAAATGACGTGCTCTACCCGGCTGGGTGCTTTTACATCGTCTGTTGTTTTCTTGAATGACGCTGCTTGAGTGACAAGATTTCCGCGTTCTGCGAGTAACGCTACGATTGCACGATCAACATTGTCGATACTTTCGCGGACCTCACTTAGCGAACTGCATTTAACTTCCATATAAAACAAACTCCTTTACGCCCTGCCCTGCCAATTAAGTTAAGCGACCGGCTTGAGTCTACTTCCGTGAGCGAGGCGAACGACTTTAGCGCATGACCATACACGCACTTACACTTCCTGTGCAAAATAAGCCATTATCTCAGCCGTTGTCATCTCCTGTGTTTTATTTGAAAAGCAATAGTAACTTGGTCTCATATCACTAAAATACTGCATATCCATCTCCAGGCCATTCAAGCCTGAAAACAAACCAACAGGCATATTATATTCACCGCTTTCTTTAAATTTAAAAAACAAATGCGTCCCGCATTCTATGCAAAACCCACGAGACGCCCAAGACGACGACTCATACATCTTAACTTTATCAGCCCCTTCGATTTTAACTTTAGCACCGCACTTAACAGCAAAAAATGGCGCACCACCCCACGTCCTGCAGGACTGGCAATGGCAGACGGTAAATTTAGGATTCACTTCTTCGGCGGTAATTTTCACCGCACCACAAAGACAGCTTGCTTTTGAATGAGACATTCTGACGACACCTAACTGATAAAAATATAACATTTAATTAAAGGTCGGACTTTAGCCCGACCCAGTGAGCGAAGCGAACTACAGAATGGCCAGGGCGAAAAAGCCCAAAACAGGCCGAATATACGAATGCAACCGCGCTGACGACAGGGTTAGGAAAAGCTTTGCTCACTACTTGTGGGGAGAGTCCATATACGCATTGTTAGCTCCTAACCTCTTTTATAAGGGTGGATGCGCTTTGACATTCAGCCAATAGCTGCCGAATAGTGTTGGCCAAAAGCTCATCGTGCTGCTTCAGATAAGGAAGTAGTTCGAAAAGATAAATTTCTGTTCTTGATTCCGCCTTAACTGCACGCCTTAACAAAGTTGTTTCAGTCGTTAATGTTTTGGCTTGAATTCCTAATGTGTCTATTTTTTTAGTGAAGACCAAAGCGCCATTATTTTTTGATGGTTGAAGTCAGAGTCCAGAAGCAATAGATCGGCAGAGGTTGGAATGAAGTCTTTCAGTGGGTCTAGTGTAAACTTTTCATTTGAGAGACCCTTTATTTCGTTTTCGACTATGCCAAGATTCTCGATTGCTATTTGAGAGTTTTCTAACACGTTGCCCTCAATGAGAGCGGCAACCTGCTTATTTCTTTGAGCCTGCTCAACTGAGCCCGTGACGCGATACCAGACTGCACTACCAACTGCGCCGATACAGAGGCCAATTATTTCTTTCTGCCCGAAAAAACTAATTATTGATGAAATGGTTATAACTATGGTGTTTATTATTGATTCCATTTCAATTTCCATATGCTTACTGCTGGGTTGTAGGCCAAGAGCTAACTATTATTAGACGACATCGCTGTCGCATAACACCCTTCTTGGTGTCTGATAACGTTCCTTGTCACTCGCGAAGCATTTGAATTCTATGCAGCCTCGCGCAGAAGGCGCGACACGGGCAGGACGTAAAACGGCATAAGACTGATTCGGGTGCAGGGTGGTTGCACCTCTGCTACGAGAAGCTACTGGCCGGCGGCAGAGCTGTCCAGCAGCGCGTCGAGAACTGGTGAAAGTCGCCACGCAAAAAAATGCCCGCGTTGCGCGGGCATTTTTATTTGCAGCATAAAGCAGTTTATGGCCGTACGGCTTAGACCACGCCCTGCGCCAGCATGGCATCGGCAACTTTAACGAAGCCGGCGATGTTGGCACCTTTAACGTAGTTGATGCGGCCGTTCTCTTCGCCGTAGCGCACACAGGCGCTGTGGATGCTTTGCATGATGCTGTGCAGGCGCTCGTCCACCTCGCCTGCGGTCCAGTTCAGGCGCATGGCGTTCTGGCTCATCTCCAAACCGCTGGTGGCCACGCCGCCGGCGTTCGAGGCTTTGCCGGGGGCGAAGCAGATGCCGGCGTCGATAAACAGGTCCACCGCGTCCAGGGTCGAGGGCATGTTGGCCCCTTCGGCCACGCAGAAGCAGCCGTTTTTCAACAGGGTACGGGCGTCTTCGGCATCCAGTTCGTTCTGCGTGGCGCATGGCAGGGCGATATCGCATGGCAGGTGCCAAGGACGCTGACCGCCAAGGAAGTTCAGGTTGAAGTGCGCAGCCATCTCGCTAAGGCGACCACGGCGTACGTTCTTCAGCTCCATCAGGTGCAGCCACTGTTCTTCGGTCAGGCCGTCTGGGGTGTGCAAGGTGCCTTCGGAGTCCGACATCGACACCACCAGCCCGCCCAGCTCCATGACTTTCTGCGCGGCAAATTGCGCCACGTTGCCCGAACCGGAAATTGCCACGCGCTGCCCTTCAACGCCACGGTCAATGCGCTTGAGCATTTCCTGGGCGAAGTACACGCAGCCATAACCGGTGGCTTCCGGACGAATCAGGCTGCCGCCGTAGCTGATGCCTTTGCCGGTCAGCACGGAGGTGAACTGGTTGGCCAAGCGCTTGTACTGGCCAAACATGTAGCCGATCTCGCGGCCGCCGACGCCAATGTCGCCCGCCGGCACGTCCAGATCAGCACCGATGTGGCGGTACAGCTCGCTCATAAAGGCCTGACAGAAGCGCATCACTTCGTTGTCGCTTTTGCCCTTCGGGTTGAAGTCCGAACCGCCCTTACCGCCGCCCATGGGCAGCGAGGTCAGCGAGTTCTTGAACACTTGCTCGAAGGCCAGGAACTTGAGCACGCCGAGGTTGACCGACGGGTGAAAGCGCAGGCCGCCCTTGTACGGGCCAATGGCGCTGTTCATCTGCACCCGATAGCCGCGGTTGACCTGCACACGCCCGGCATCATCAACCCAGGACACCCGAAACATGACTACCCGCTCCGGCTCAACCATGCGTTCAACGATGCCGGCCTGCAGGTAACGCGGGTTGGCTTCCAGGAACGGCCAAAGCGAGCGCAATACCTCTTCCACGGCCTGATGAAACTCAGGCTGATCAGGGTCGCGCTGCTTTAGGCGGGAGAGGAAAAGCTCGACGGATTCGCTCATGTGCATACCCCAAAAATGCCCGTAAGAGAGGGCAGATCAACTTAAAAGTGGCCGGCACTTTAGCAGCCAGCAATGCACTTCGACAGCGCGAAATGTCGCCTTAATGCATCTTTTAAGTGCATTGATATAAAAGAACACTCCTATCCAGCGTATTTTCGCCGACTGTAAATTGCACTTATAGAGCGCGTTAGCGCACAACTTTAAGGCACACGCCCGAGCCGGACTAACCATAAATTCGCCCGAAAATTGCCGATCTGGGCACATGCAGAAGCGATCCAGCGGGTTTGCAGGATAGGCGCAAGCAAGGGGGCAAAGCAGGCGGTTAGAGCCGGAGGGGGTAAAGATGGCGTTCCCAACTGGATTCGAACCAGTATCTAGCCCTTAGGAGGGGCTTGTTCTATCCATTGAACTATGGGAACAGATGCTGGAAGACGGGCCACCAGCGGGCTGGCATCTTAGCGAGGATGAGACGGTTTGTCATGCCACGGCCACGAGCAGAACGCCATACCGGCATTTGCCTGGCAAACAGAGGCAAAGCCGGCGCTGGGATGCTGCAACGTGGCGCGGTCGCGGATTAGCGTGCGAATCGCTCCTCGGCGAGCTGATCGGCAATTGCCACCGTGGTTTTACCCGCCGCCTCTGCTCGCTGGAATATCTGCTCCAGCGTCGCGCCAATGCCTTCGATATGCGCCAGCAACTGCGCGGCACTGCCGCCGCTGCGGCCGTAGTACACATCTATGATGCCGCCGGCATTGATCGCGTAATCCGGCGCATACAGGCACTCGTTGCGGCGCAGGGTTTCCGCCAGGCTGGCATCGGCCAGCTGGTTGTTGGCCGCGCCGGCGATGATCGGTGCACGCAGGGTTTCCAGGGTTTTCTGGTTGATAATGCCGCCCATGGCGCACGGCGCAAATACATCCACATCCAGCGCGAAAATTGCCTGCTGGGTTACCGCCGTAGCCCCTAACTGCTCGACTGCGCGACGCACATTGGCCTCGACGATGTCGGTTACCCACAATTCGGCACCGGCTTCCTTCAACTGCCGAGCCAGATCAAACCCCACCTGCCCGACGCCCTGAATCGCCACTTTTAGGCCACACAGGTCATCACGACCGAGGCGATGTTTGACCGCCGCCTGAATACCGATAAACACCCCGTAGGCAGTGGCTGGCGAGGGATCGCCATTACGCGTGCCGCCGGAGAACGCTTCGCGCTGCTCGGCACCGGACACATGCCGGGTGCGCTCGGCCATGATCTGCATTTCCGCCACGCCGGTGCCGGAGTCGGCGGCGGTGATGTAGCGCCCGCCCAGGCTGTCGACAAAATCGCCCATGGCCTGGAACAGCGCCGTGCTTTTACCGGTGTGTGAATCACCGATGATCACCGCCTTACCGCCACCCAGCGGCAGGTTGGCCAACGCCGACTTGTAGGTCATGCCGCGCGACAAGCGCAGTACATCGCGCAGCGCCTCATCGTCATTGGCGTAGGGCCACATGCGGCAGCCACCAAGCGCCGGGCCGAGGTTGCTGTTGTGAATGGCGATAATCGCCTTCAAGCCGCTGGTTTTGTCATGGCCATACACCACCTGCTCGTGGTGGTCGAAATCAATATGAGAAAACACGGACACGGGGAGCCTCACTTGTTGTTCTGGAGGTCGCCCTCTCCCGGTTATGGGAGGGGGCGAACGCGATGAGTATCAGGGCCGTTAAGCGGCCGGTTCGAACAGCCGAACGGCCTGAATTTCGCTCACCAACATACGGGCCTTGAGCTGGCTGCTCTGCTCGCGAGCCTTGACCAGGCTGTGGGCTTTGACGTGGCCATAGCCACGAATCTGCTCGGGCAGTTCGGCCAGCGCCACCGCTGTGCGGTAGTTGTCGGCATTGAGCTGTTTAAGCAGGTACTCCAGGCTTTGCTCGTACTCCTCGATCAACGCCAGTTCCAGCTTGCGCTCGGCGCTGTAGCCGAACAGGTCCAGCGGCGTGCCACGGAGAAACTTGAACTTGGCCAGTACGCCGAAGGCTGTGAGCATCCAGGGGCCGAATTGACGCTTGCGCGGCTCGCCGGTGCTGGCGTCTGGCTTGCATAGCCAGGACGGTGCCAGGTGGAACTGCAGGCGATAGTCGCCACTGAATTGCGCCTCCAGCTGCTGGGTAAAGCTGTCGTCGCTGTACAGCCGCGCCACTTCGTACTCGTCCTTGTAGGCCAGCAGCTTGAAGTAGTACCGCGCCACGGCCTTGCTCAGTGCCTGGTCGGCGCTCTTGTCCACGGCCTGCACCCGCGCCACCTGCTGGCGATAACGCTCGGCATAGGCGGCGTTCTGGTAGGCGGTCAAACGGCGGACACGGTCGGCAATGATTTCGTCCAGGGTTTGACAGCGCGGCGCCTCAAACACGTCTGGCTTAGCCAGGCGCTCGACCGCAGCAATATCGTGCGCGGCGCGGCGGCCCCAGAGGAACGCCTGCTGATTGAGCTGTACCGCCACGGCATTCAGCTCAATGGCCTTTTCAATCGCCTCAGCCGATACCGGCACCAGGCCTTTCTGGTAGGCAAAACCGAGCATAAACAGGTTGGTGGCAATGCTGTCGCCGAGCAGCCGTGTGGCCAGGTGGCTGGCATCGACGAAGTGGGTTTTGCCCGCCCCCACCGCCTCGCTGATTGCCTCGCGCATGGCCGCTCCCGGCACTTGTGCATCAGCGTTGCGGGTGAACTCGGCGGTGGCGGTTTCGTGGCTGTTGACCACCGCATGGGCGATTTTGTCATTCAGTTTGGCCAGCGCATCTTCGCTGGCGGCCACCACCAAGTCGCACCCCAGCAGCAGGTCAGTTTCGCCGGCGGCAATGCGCACGGCGAAGATGTCGGCCTGCTTGGCGGCGATGCGGATATGGGTCACCACCGGGCCGAATTTCTGCGCCAGGCCAGCCTGATCGAGCACGCTGCAACCCTTGCCTTCGATATGCGCCGCCATGCCCAGCAGCGCACCGACTGTGGTCACACCGCTGCCGCCGACACCCGGCAGCAGGATATTCCAGGGCCGCTGCAGGCTGGGTTGCTTAGGCTCTGGCAGGGCGACAAACAACGCGCCATGGCCCACGGCGCTGGGTTTACGCAGCGCACCGCCATGCACGGTGACAAAGCTTGGGCAGAAGCCCTCGACGCAGCTGAAATCCTTGTTGCAGGAGTTCTGGTCGATCTCGCGCTTGCGCCCCAGCTCAGTCTCCAGCGGCAGCACCGACAGGCAGTTGGATTTCACGCTGCAATCACCGCAGCCTTCGCAGACGGCCGCGTTGATAAAGGCACGCTTCTGCGGATCAACCAGCTTGCCGCGCTTGCGCCGACGGCGCTTCTCGGTGGCGCAGGTCTGGTCATAGATGATCACTGAACAGCCCTGAAACTCACGCAGCTCGCGCTGCACGGCATCCAGTTCGCGGCGATGGTGGAAGGTCACATTCGGCGCAAAGGTGGCGCGGGTCGGGTACTTCTCCGGCTCGTCGGTGACCACGGCAATGCGCTTAACGCCCTCGGCATAGACCTGCTGGCTGAGCTGATCGACGCGCAGCTCGCCGTCAATCGGCTGGCCGCCGGTCATGGCCACCGCATCGTTGTAGAGAATTTTGTAGGTGATATTCACCCCGGCGGCCACGGCCGCGCGGATGGCTAACTGACCTGAGTGAAAGTAGGTGCCGTCGCCGAGGTTCTGGAAGATGTGCGGGGTGTCGGTGAACGGCGCCTGGCCAATCCAGGTCGCGCCCTCGCCGCCCATCTGGGTAAAGGTGTCGGTGTTGCGGTCCATCCACTGGGTCATGTAGTGGCAACCGATACCGCCCTGGGCGCGGCTACCTTCCGGCAGCTTGGTCGAGGTGTTATGCGGGCAACCCGAGCAGAAGTGCGGGGTGCGCACGGTATGGTGCTTGGGCGCAGCCAGCGAGGCCTCTTTAGCGGCGAGAAAGTCCAAGCGTTCATCAATACTGGCACTGCTGTAGATCGGTGCAAGGCGCTTGGCGATGGCGCGAGCGATCATCGCTGGGGTCAGTTCGGAGAGGTTCGGCAGCAGCGAATGACCGGCTTCGTCGAACTCGCCAACCACCACCGGGCGCTTGCCCACTGGCCAGTTGTAGAGCTGGCCGGTGAGCTGATCTTCGATGATGCTGCGCTTTTCCTCGACCACCAGAATCTCGTCCAGCCCCTCGGCGAACTCATGCACCGAGACCGGCTCCAGCGGCCAACTCATGCCGACCTTGAGCACGCGCAAGCCCACCTGGGCGCACAGTGCTTCATCCAGGCCGAGGTCTTCGAGGGCCTGGCGCACGTCTAGGTAGGACTTGCCGGCGGTGATAATACCGAGGCGCGGATTGGGCGAATCCAGCTTGATCTGGTTGAGGTTATTGGCCAAGGCAAAAGCCCGCGCCGCATAGATCTTGTAGGTATTGAGGCGCGCCTCCTGAACCAAGGGCGGATCAGGCCAACGAATGTGCACGCCGTCTTCCGGCAGCTGGAAGTCGTCCGGGGTTTTCACCTGAATACGCAGTGGGTCGACATCGACCACGGCCGAGGAATCGACGTTCTCGGCGATGGTTTTCAGCGCCACCCAGCAGCCGCTGTAGCGCGACAATTCCCAACCGATGATGCCGTAGTCGAGCAGTTCCTGAACGTCGGCGGGGTTGAGCACCGGGATCGAAGCGGCAATAAACGCATGCTCACTCTGGTTGGCCAACGTCGACGACTTGCAGCCATGGTCGTCACCAGCCAGCAGCAACACGCCGCCATGCTCGGAAACGCCGGCCGAGTTGCCGTGTTTGAATACATCGCCACAGCGGTCCACGCCCGGCCCCTTGCCGTACCACATGGCGAACACGCCGTCGTAGCGCGCTCCGGGGAACAGGTTGGTCTGCTGGCTGCCCCACACCGCGGTGCCGGCCAACTCCTCGTTGACCCCTGGCTGGAAGTGGATGTGGTTGTCTTTGAGGTACTGCTTGGCGTCCCACAGGCTCTTGTCGAGGCCGCCCAGCGGCGAGCCCCGGTAGCCGGAAATAAAACACGCGGTATTCAGGCCATGGGCCGCGTCGCGTTGCTTCTGCAGCATCGGCAGGCGGGTCAAGGCCTGGGTGCCGGTCAGGTACAGGTGGCCTGTGGCAAGACGATACTTGTCATCCAGGCGGATCTCGGCCAGAGACATGGGGCGCTCCTTTTATTATTTTGGCGAGCTGGGGGCAACAACGGTTAATGCCACCCTTGTTAAGCCTAGTGCGGGATCACCGCAGCAGGCGCATAACTAAGAATATGACCGAGCGGTACTGAGATTTTCTTTCTATTTGCTGGCCGTTTTACCGATACTGCGCATGATTAATCCAACAAGAACAAAAAATTGGACACAGTCATGCAAGAAAAACTCAGCCCCATCGACCGCAAGATTCTCCGCCTGCTGCAACACAACGCCGACCTCTCTGCGGCCGAGATCGCCGAGAAGGTCGAGCTGTCACAATCGCCGTGCTGGCGGCGGATTCACCGCATGCAGGAAGACGGCATTATCGAGCGCAAAGTCGCCCTGCTCAGCCACAAGCAACTGGGCTTTAGCATCACCGTGTTTGTCGATATCAAGCTCTCGGCCCACGGCCGCAGCAACCTGGAAGAGTTCGAGCAGGCGGTGGTCGGCTACCCGGAAGTGCTGGAGTGTTTCACCATGGCCGGCGGCTCGGACTACCTGCTCAAGGTGGTGGCCAAGGACATCGCCAGTTACGAGCGTTTCCTGCGCGACCACCTGCTGCAACGCCCGCATGTGCACGAAGCGCATTCGCATATCGCCATGAGCGAGGTCAAACGCACCACCGAGTTGCCGCTGGATTAAGGCTGGGATGGAGAAACATAGGTGGGGCGCGTAACCCAGCAAAGGATGCAACGGGTTGCGCCGCTGGTGGGTTACGCCGCGCCCCAAGTCGCATGACGCCTAGCACGCGCGGTTGGCGGCTAACCCACCCTATGGGCTTTACAACACTTGCCCGTCAACGGCCAAGCTCACGCCGGGCGGCAAGGCGTCGGGGTTATCCAGCAACCAGCTATCGAAGCTGTGGCCGATATGGGTGAGCACGGTCTGTTGTGGCTTGAGCTGCTCGATCACTTCCAGCGCACGGGTGAGGTCGTTGTGGTTGCGCGGGGCGAAGGGTTGCGGCGCGCTGGAGCAATCCAGCACCAGCAGGTCCAACGGCTGCTGCCTCAACACCTCGGCACTGGCATCCGGTACGCCGAGGGTATCGGTCAGGTAGGCGATCCGCCGAGTTAGTCCGCTTTCAGCGACGCCTTGCAATAAATAACCAAAGGTCGGTTTGGAGTGATTCAGCGGCAGCGCCGTGACGCTCAGCTCGCCCAACAGCCGCCGCTCGAATGCCGCAAACGGCTGGCTGAAATCGAGAATACCGGGGTGTTTATAGAGGTCGGCCAAGCCTTGCGGGTCATCCGGGCCGTGTACGGGAATGCTCAGCCCCTGCCCCCACCGCAGGTGCAACAAGCCCTGGGCGTGGTCGGCGTGGTAGTGGGTTTGCAGAATGCCGCTGAGGCTATGGGGCGGGAAGCGCTCAGCCAGATCCGGCAGCCCCGAGTCAATCAGCCAGCGCTGCGAGCCGCATTCGATCAATGCGCTGCAAGGGCCGCGGCGGCGTGCCGGGTAGACCCGCGCACTGTCGCAGGCCGCACAACTGCAGTTGTACACTGGCACCTGCCGCGCATCGCCCGTGCCGAGCAGGGTCAGGCGCATGCGCGGCTGGCCCCATGCAAGGCCAATAGATTATCCCGCGCCCACTCAAGCGCCCCGGAGTTATCCAAGAGGTGCAGGCCATCACGCTCGGCGGCAGCGGCGTCGAACTGCGCATTTCGCGCCAGGCGCTGCTCGATCTGCTCGATGCTTTCACGGCCGCGCCTGAGCAAGCGCTCGCGCAGTACCGGCGCCTCGACCGTGAGCAACACGCCGATCAGCGCCGGGTAACGCAGGCGAGCCTGCGGCAGATAACCCCGCGAGCCATTGACCAACACATCCTGCCCCGCCGCCAGCCAGCCATCGATCTGCCGGGGGATGCCGTAGGCCAGGCCATTGGCGCGCCAGCTCAGGGCAAATACGCCGGCTTGCTCCTGGGCATCAAACTCGGCGGGAGAAACGCCAATGGCGTCCTCGCCCAAGGCTTCCGCCGAGCGGGTAATCACCCGCCGCGCGATGACACAACCGCTTTCGGCTAGACGCTCGCGCGCGGCATTCAACAGGCTGTCCTTGCCCGAGCCCGAAGGCCCCATTAAATAGATCAACCTGCCGCTCATCAGAACACCCTTTTGGCTTGTCGCCAGACTTGCTGAATAACTGCATGGCCATCGTGCACCTGCGCCTGTAACAGGTCGGCACGCAGACCGACGCGAATCTCGCCACGGTCAGTCAACCCGGCGGCCTGAGCCGGCGCCCGGCTGACGGTGGCAATCGCCCGAGGCAAATCATAGCCGTTATCCTGTGCGGCCAGCAGTAAAGCTGCCTGCAGCAAGCTCGCCGGGTAGTAATCGCTGGAGAGGATGTCCAGCACCCCATGCTGGGCCAACTCGGCGGCCGCAATATTGCCCGAGTGCGAGCCACCGCGAACGATATTGGGCGCGCCCATCAATACCTTGAGTCCCAGCCGGTGGCTGGCCTGGGCGGCTTCCAGGGTGGTGGGGAACTCGGCGATGGACATGCCATAACCCGCCGACTCCTGCACATGGGCCAGGGTCGCATCATCGTGGCTGGCCACCGATAAGCCTCGGGCGTGGCAAGCCTCGACAATCGCCCGACGATGGCGGTCGCTGTACTCGATGGAGTTGGCCACCTGTTCCTTGATAAAGGCGTTCATTTCCGCCTCGCTCAGGTGGTATTTGCCCATGTAGTACTCGCGGTATTTGCTCTCCTGGGCGAACTGGCGCTGCCCCGGTGAGTGGTCCATCACCGACACCAGCGCCACCTGCGGGTGCTCCAGCAGATCACGAAACACCGCCAAGGTGTCTGGATGGCACAGTTCGCAGCGCAGGTGCAGCCGGTGATCGGCGCGCAAGTGTCCAGCGCTGGCCGCCGTGGCAATTGCCTCAAGCATGGCCGGCAGCTGCTGCATGCGTTTGCCGCGCGGGTTGACGTCGCCAATCGACAGGGCATCGAACACCGTGGTGATGCCCGCCGAGACAATCTGCGCATCGTGGGTCTGCACCGCCGAGACCGACGGCCAGTCCACGCCAGGCCGCGGGCTCATGTACTTTTCCAGATTATCGGTGTGCAGCTCGACCAGCCCCGGCAGCAGGTAATCGCCGTTCATGTTTTGCGCCTGGGGCAGACGGCTGATGCCCTCCTCCACCTGCGCAATCAGGCCATCACGCAGCACCACAGTGCCGACAAACTCCTGCTCGGCCGTGACCACCCGCGCCTGGGTGAAAATCTGTTCAGCTGGCATACACATACTCCTGCTGAGTCGCCGCATCGGGGCTCATGTCGAGGAAGCGATCGGCCACCGCCTCGCGGGCGGCGCGGTCGTGAAAGATGCCGATCAAGGCGCTACCTGCGGCTTTGGCTTCGTTAATCAGCTCCAGCACCACCTGGCGGTTGACGTCGTCCAGCGAGGCCGTTGGCTCATCGAGCAGCATCAGCGGCCAGGCCACCATAAAACCGCGGGCGATATTCACCCGCTGCTGCTCGCCGCCAGAGAAGGTGCCCGGTGCCAGTTGCCACAAGGCTTGCGGGATATTCAGGCGACTCAGCAGGCTCTCGGCCCGTTTCTGCGCGTCCACCTTGCTCCAGCCCCGCGCCAGAGCCGGTTCCATCACCACATCCAGGGTCGCAACCCGTGGGATGACCCGCAGAAACTGGCTGACATAGCCCAGGGTCTGCAGACGCACGGCCAGCACCTGACGCGGCTCGGCACCGACCAGATCAATCCAGGCCCCGTCATGCAGCACGCGAATGCTGCCGCCCGCTGCCAGATAGTTGCCGTACAGGGTGCGCAGCAAGGTCGATTTGCCCGCGCCGGATTGCCCGTGCAGCACCAGGCATTCGCCAGCGCGCACGCTGAAGCTCAGCCCGTTCAATACATTCAGCACCACGCCATGCTGTTGGTGCAGGGTGAAGGTCTTGCTGAGGTCAGAGACCTCGATAAGCGTATTCATGACGTACCTCTGTTATCCCTGCAGGAGCAGCCTTGGCCGCGAACAGCTGATCGCGGCCAAGGCTGCTCCTGCAAAAGGTCTCGTTAAGGCTGCAGGACGGACGTCACCAGCAACTGCGAATAGGGATGCTGCGGATCATCGAGAATCTGATCGGTCAGCCCGGCCTCCACCACATGGGAGCGGCGCATCACCATCAGCCGGTCCGCCAGCAAACGCGCCACGGCCAGATCGTGGGTGACGATCACCACGGCCAGATCCAGCTCGCGCACCAGGCCGCGCAGCAGGTCGAGCAAACGCGCCTGCACCGAGACATCGAGGCCGCCAGTAGGCTCATCCATAAACACCAGACGCGGACTGGAGACCAGGTTGCGGGCGATTTGCAAGCGCTGCTGCATGCCGCCGGAGAAAGTCCGTGGCAGGTCGTCGATGCGCAGCGGATCGATCTCCACTTGGCTCAGCCAGTCGATGCCGGCTGCGCGCAGCTCGCCGTAATGGCGCACGCCTTGAGCCATCAACCGCTCACCGATATTGGCGCCGGCCGACACGCCCATGCGCAGACCGTCGCGCGGGTTCTGCTCGACAAAGCCCCACTCGGTGCGCAGTAAGGTGCGCCGCTGCGCTTCGCTGGCGCTGTACAGATCAACCAGGCTACCGTCGCTATTGCGGTAGCTGACACTGCCGCGATCCAGTGGGCAACGACCGGAGAGCAGGCTGAGCAAGGTCGACTTACCCGAGCCCGACTCACCGACAATCCCCAGCACTTCGCCCGGATACAGATCAAACGAAACGCCCTGGCAGCCCTTCTCAGGGCCATATAGAAGGGTCAGGTCACGCACACTGAACAGCGGCTGGGCGGTCTCGCTGTGCAGTTGTAATTTCTCGGCGGCACTCATTGCACAGCCTCCCCGGTCATCTCAGTGGCATCACGGCGTTGCATGCAGTAATCGGTGTCGGAGCAGACGAAGCGCGTGGTGCCGGCGTCGTCGACAATCAGCTCATCCAGATAGGAATCGTGGCTGCCACAGAAGGCGCAGCATTCGTCCCAACGCTGTATTGCAAAGGGGTGATCGTCAAAGTCCAGGCTCACCACCCGGGTGTAGGGTGGCACGGCATACATGCGCTTCTCGCGGCCGGCACCGAACAGCATCAACGCCGGGCTCATGTGCAGCTTGGGGTTATCAAATTTGGGGATTGGCGAAGGGTCCATCACGTAGCGCTCGTCCACCGTCACCGGGTAGGCGTAGCTGGTAGCAATGTGGCCGAAGGTGGCGATGTCCTCGTACAGCTTGACGTGCATCACGCCGTAATCTTCCAGCGCGTGCATGGTGCGGGTTTCAGTTTCCGAGGGTTCGATAAAGCGCAGCGGCTCGGGGATCGGCACCTGGTAGACCATGATCTGATCATTACTCAGCGACGTTTCCGGGATGCGGTGGCGGGTCTGGATCACAGTCGCTTGCGTTGTGCGGGTGGTGGTTCTGACCCCAGCGGTGCGGGCGAAGAAGCGCCGGATCGACACCGCGTTGGTGGTGTCATCCGCGCCCTGGTCGATGACCTTGAGCACATCCTCGGCACCGAGGATCGCGGCGGTCAGTTGCATACCGCCAGTGCCCCAGCCATAAGGCAACGGCATCTCACGGCCACCAAAGGGCACTTGATAACCGGGGATGGCCACGGCCTTGAGCAGGCCACGACGGATCATTCTTTTGGTTTGTTCATCCAGGTAAGCAAAGTTGTACCCGGCTTCCGGGGCGCGGGTGATCTGGCTGTGGGCATTCATGCGCGTTGCTCCTCGGCGGCGGGCTGCTCACGCTCCTGCTTGCGCAGTTTGCGGATCAGCTCCAGCTCGGATTGGAAGTCGACGTAGTGCGGCAATTTCAGGTGCGAGACGAAGCCCGCCGCCTCAACGTTGTCGCAGTGCATCAGCACGAACTCTTCCTGCTGCGCCGGGCCTTCCAGCTCTTCGGCGTACTCGGCGGCGCGCAGCGAGCGATCAACCAAGGCCATGCCCATGGCCTTGCGTTCGGCATAACCAAAGGCCAGGCCATAACCCCGGGTGAACTGCGGGTCGATGCCCTTGCCGCCGACGAACTGGTTGACCATCTCGCACTCGGTCACCTCGATAGCACCCAGCGACACGGCAAAGCCCAGCTCTTCCGGCTCCAGCCAAACCTCCAGTTCACCAATGCGAATCTCGCCAGCGAACGGGTGATTACGCCCGTAACCACGCTGGGTGGAATAACCCAAGGCCAGGAGGAAGCCTTCATCACCACGGGCCAACGCCTGCAAGCGCTGGGCACGGTTGGCGGGAAAATCCAACGGCTCGCGGGTGATGTCCGGTACCGCAGCGCCGTCATCAACTTCGCGGGCCATCAGGCCTTCCTCGGCGAGAAAATCCAGCACCCGTGGGCAATCACTCAGTTCGGCCTGTGGATTGATCGGCGGGCCGGGCTGCTCACCCTCGGCCAGCAAGGCGAAGTCCAGCAGGCGATGGCTGTAGTCAAACGTCGGGCCGAGTAGCTGGCCGCCGGGTAAATCCTTGAAGGTCGCGGAGATACGCCGGCTCAATTGCATCTGTGTGGTGTCCAGCGGCGCACTGGCGGTAAACCGCGGCAAGGTAGTGCGGTAGGCGCGCAGCAGGAAGATCGCCTCCATCAGGTCGCCGGCGGCCTGCTTGATCGCCAACGCAGCCAATTGCGGGTCGTACAGCGAGCCTTCACTCATCACCCGCGCCACGGCCAGGGGCATCTGCTCGCGCACCTGATCGACGCTGAGCTCGGGAATCGCGGTATCACCACGGCGTTTCTTCGCCAGCAGCAGGTGGGCATTGTCGATGGCGCGTTCGCCACCTTTGACAGCGACGTACATCAGGCAGCCTCCTCAGCGTTGAGCAGCACGTGGGTGCTGCGCGGCAGGCCAATGACTTGCTCGCCAGCGGCGAAGAAGGCGTCCAAACCACGCGGAAAGGCGCTGCGCGCCTGGCGCTGTTGCCAGAAACGGGGACGCAGCGGCAATTCGACGGCGCGTACGTCCTTGATCCCTGGCCCGCGCCAACGCAGCGGCTCACCGCCCTGCAAGGCATCGAGCTGAATCAGCAAGGTGCAGGATTGGTCCGGGTAGCGCTCACTGCCGTTGTCAAAAGCCGACAAATCATCGGCACCCGCCTCATCGAGCAAGGCAAACAGCGCCTGTTCGCGCTCGGTAACAATCGGGCAGCCGCAATGGAACGACAAATTGGCGCGAATCGCCGGGGTATCAAAACCCGGGGCCAGCCACAACGGCGTATCGCCATCGAGAAAGGCCAGGCACAGGGCGTAGGTGGCCGGCTGCAGGTTGCCCAGGGCCAAGGCACGGTTCAGTGGCTGCGCCAGGCCAGGCTCGGCCAGGGCCTTGAGGGCGCTGCGAAAGCTGGTCTGCGCATCCAGCACCGGGTCATTGAAGGCCGCTTGCAGCCATTGCGAACTGTTCGCCGCGTTCATCAGTCTTCTCCTCTGACCAGGGTGAAGAATTCCACCTGGGTAGTTGCGGTTTCTGCCGCCTTGGCGGCCTGTTGCGTTTGCTGCGCGGCAGCCAGCGGCTCAATCAGCCGGCTCAGCCAGTGCGGCTGCTCAGGGCCTTGCAGGTGCGCATCGGCCAAGGCGGCGAGTTCGGCATGGTGCTTGTCGCGGCCCGCCACATAGCTGTAACCGGTACAGCCATCGGCCAGGCGCACCACGCAACGGGTCACGGTCATTTCACCGAGGTTGAACGGGCTGCCGGTGCCGCCCATGCGCCCACGCACCAGGGTCATGCCGATTTCCGGCGCGCGAATCAGGCGGTACTCGGTCTCTTTCAAGGCCGATTCATAGGCCGCCAAGCGGGTGCCGGCACGAGCCAGCACGCCCATCCAGCGCTGACGTGTGGCGATTTGCGGGTCGCTGTGCAGCAGGTTGCGGTTCATCACAGAGCTCCATCAAAGAACGAGCAGGAACGGCAAGCACGCGGCGCGGCGGGCCGATACCCCCAGCGCCACCGGCTGGCCAGCCAGGTCGCGGAAAAACACTTGCACGCGCAGTAGCCGTGTTCGCGGTACGCCGACTCGGCTTGTTCAGGCAGGTGCATGGGTTAGAACGGGTAGCCGGCGGCGTCAGATAAACTGCTTGCGCAGGCGTTGGGAGAGGATGTCGAGCACGCTCACCACCAGGATGATCACCAGCAGCAAGGCGCAGGTCTGGGCAAACTGGAAGCCGCGAATCGCCTCCCAGAGGATCACCCCAATACCACCCGCGCCGACCATGCCGACCACAGTGGCCGAACGCACGTTGGACTCGAAGCGGTACAGCGAGTAGGAGATCCACAACGGCAGCACCTGCGGGATGACCCCGTAGATCACTTCCTGCAAAGCACTGGCACCGGTTGCCCGCACCCCTTCGACCGGGCCGGGATCAATCGCCTCTACCGCCTCGGCAAACAACTTGGCCAACACCCCGGTGGTGCCGATAAACAGCGCCAGCACCCCGGCGAATGGCCCCAGCCCCACCGCCACCACGAAGAGCATGGCGAAGACCATTTCATTGATCGAACGGCAGGCATCCATCAGCCGTCGAGTCGGCTGGTAGACCCACCAGGGCACGATGTTTTCGGCGCTGAGAATGCCCAGCGGAATGGCGCAGACAATCGCCAGCACCGTGCCCCAGAGGGCGATCTGCACGGTGACGATCATCTCCTTGAGGTACAGCTCCCAGTTGCTGAAATCCGGCGGAAAGAAGTCCGCGGCAAAGGTCGCCATGTTGCTGGAGTCGCGAATCAGGCCCAGCGGATTCATCTCCGCGCCCTGCCAGGACCAGGCCAGCACGGCAAAAAACAGCCCCCAGCCAATCAACTGCGGCCAGGAACGCTTGGCCGATAGCTCAGCCGCAGGTGCGGTAGTCAAAGTGGTCATAACGACATCTCAAATGAGCGACAAAGGTCAGCGGCCCGCCTGCAGGCGAGCCGCCCCGAGCCATCAACCGGCGCTGGCTGGGCTCTGCTTGGCGATTTCAGCCAGACGCTTTTCCAGCTTGGTCAACTCGCTATCCAGCTCTTTGAGCTGCGCTTGCTTGTCGCTGTCCGACAGCTTGTCGTTGTTCGCCACTTCGGTGCGCTGCTTAAACAGTTCCAGCTGGCGAATCGGCAGCAGCTGATCGTCATCCGAGGCCTTGAACTTGGCCCACTGCAGGCCTTCCAGCACCTTCAGTTCAGCCGCCTGGTCGCCGTAGCTCATGAAGAACTCGCGCAGCGTGTTCTTGGTGGCATCATCGAGGTTCTTGCGCCAGACCAGCGGGTCAGACGGAATCAGCGGCGAGGTCCAGATCACCTTCAGCTGGGCGGCCTTGTCTGGCGCGGTCACTTCAAGACGCTCCATGCCTTCACTGTTGAAGGTGCCGACATCGACCTGCTTGTTGGCCACCGACAGCGCGTTGACTTCATGGCTGCCATTGAGTGAGCGTTTGAAGATCTTGTTGGCGTCGGCATTGTTCTGCGCGAACACGTAATAACCCGGCACCAAGTAACCCGAGGTGGAGTTCGGGTCACCGTTGGCGAAGGTCAGGTCTTTGGCGTTTTTCAGCATGTCCTCGATTGAATTAATCGGGCTGTCCTTATGCGCCACCATCAGGCTGTAATAACCCTGCGAACCATTGGCCGCGACAGTCTGGGCGAACACCTGACCGCCAGCCCGGTCCACGGCTTCCATCGCCGATTTGTTGCCATACCAGGCCATGTCGACCTTGTCGAAGCGCATGCCCTGGATGATTCCGGCGTAGTCAGGGGCGAAGAAGGCATTGATCTTCATGCCGGTCTGCTGGCTCATGTCCGCCAGGAAGGGGTCCCACAAGGTCTTGAGGTTCTGCGAGGACTCGGTGGAGATGATGCCGAAGTTGATCTCCTGCTCAGCGGCCTGAGCAGCACCGAGAACCGAGCCGGCCAGCAGCGTGGACGCGACAAATACACGACTGATACGTTTGAACATGCAAAGCACTCCTAGTGCGAATGGACAGATAGGGATTGGCCTAACAGCAGACGTGACTCAGGCCTTGGCCAGAGCCAGCGGTACGTTCTGAATGTGGGGGCGGTGCGCGTTCTCGATTGGCAGCCGCTCTACTGCAAGCTCGGCACCATAGAGATCGTTGAGGAAGTTGGGATGCAGCTCGGCCGCGGCGCCGTCGAAATGAATACGCCCTGCTTTCAACGCCACGGCGCGCTGGCAATAGCGCATGGCGTAATCCACTTGATGCAGGGTGACCACCACGGTGGTGCCGTCTTCACGGTTGATGTCGGCAAGAATCTGCATAACCTTGCGCGCCGACTCGGGGTCGAGCGAGGCGATCGGTTCATCGGCCAGAATCACCTTCGCGCGCTGGCACAAGGCGCGGGCAATCGCCACGCGTTGTTGCTGGCCGCCGGACAGGGTCGACGCCCGCTGCTGCGCCAGGTCAGCCAAACCCACCCGAGCCAGCGCCTGCATCGCGCGCTGCTGTTCTTCGGCACTGAATAGGCCGACGCTGCCCCGCCAGCGCGGCATACGCCCCAGGCAACCGAGCAGGACGTTCTGCAGCACGCTGATACGACCGACCAGGTTGAACTGCTGAAAGATGTAACCGATATCCGCACGCAGGCGGCGCACTTCGCCATTCAGCCGACCCTCTGCCTGCACCTCGCGCCCGAGCACCTGAACCTTGCCGCCAGCTGCGCGGTCACAGCAGGCCAAGCCGGCGACATGGCGCAGCAGGGTTGATTTGCCCGAGCCTGACGCGCCGATCAGCGCGACCATCTCACCGGGCTCAACGGACAGCGCCAGATCAAACAGCGCCTGTTTACGGCCGAACGTCTTGTTCAGGCTCTCAACCCGGATCACTGCGCTCATGGAATGCCTCCTTTATTAACGGTTACACCGCGGCATGCAGCCGCCTTCTGGTGTAGACCAAGGTAGACACCCCCTGTGTCAGGCCGGTTAACGAGCCGTGACACTTACATGACGAGCACTTGCAGCTGTTGCTACTGGTGGGCAATTTTCCTTTTATGCCTAACAAGACGCATTTCCGATCACTGGTGCTGGCCTAACGCCTTTATAAGAAGCAGAATACGCCGTACAATTGACGTCAACTTACAGACAACCGCGACTACTGAGTCACGCGATTGTTTAAGCGGCTTTCTGGCTGAACGCTTAGCGCTGGCAGGAGTCAAACAGGCGACTATGCTATAGCCCATGGCCAGTATCGCTTTCCTGAACTAACCGGTTTAATGTACGCGCCCTATGAAACCAGCACTCTATTCCAGCCGCACCGCTGACAAGTTTGTCGTCCGCCTGCCAGACGGCATGCGTGAGCGCATTGCGGATGTTGCACGCAACCATCACCGCAGCATGAACTCGGAGATCATTGCTCGCCTTGAGCAAAGCATGCTCCAGGAAAGCGCCTTGGGTGATGACCTCAACATGCGCCTGGACAGCCCCGAGCTGTCGCTGCATGAGCGTGAGTTATTACAGCGCTTTCGCCAGCTGTCGCGTCGCCAGCAGAATGCCTTGGTGGCATTGATTGCTCACGACGCCGAGATGTCCAACGAAGAAAGCTGAACGTGCGCAGACTTAAAAACCGGCCTAGGCCGGTTTTTTGTTGCCCATAAATCAGCTGCCCTTACAGATTTCGCCCATAAAAAAACCGCCTGAGCAGGCGGTTTTTTTATTGCAGCAAAGACTCAGCCAACGAAGTTGAGCAGCACACCCGCCGCCACTGCCGAGCCGATAACACCGGCCACGTTTGGCCCCATGGCGTGCATCAACAGGAAGTTCTGTGGATTGGCCTCCAGGCCGACTTTATTCGATACCCGCGCCGCCATTGGCACCGCAGAGACACCGGCCGAGCCAATCAGCGGGTTGATCTTGTTGCTGCTGAACAGGTTCATCAGCTTGGCCATCAACACCCCCGACGCGGTGCCGGCACAGAACGCAATCATGCCAAGGCTAAGGATGCCCAAGGTTTTCAGCTGCAAGAATGATTCCGCCGAGAGCTTCGAACCAACCGTAAGGCCGAGGAAGATGGTGACGATATTGATCAGCGCATTACGCGAGGTATCGGCCAGACGCTCAACCACACCTGCTTCACGCAACAGGTTGCCTAGGGCAAACATACCGATCAACGGCGCAGCATCAGGCAACAGCATGCCGATCAGCAGACACAGTACGATCGGGAAGATGATTTTCTCCGACTGCCCGACTGGACGCAGCTGCTGCATGACGATGGAGCGCTCTTCCTTGGTGGTCAGCGCGCGCATGATTGGCGGCTGAATCAACGGCACCAGCGCCATGTAGGCATAGGCTGCCACGGCAATCGGCCCTAGCAAGTGCGGGGCGAGCTTGGAGGTTACAAATATCGAGGTCGGGCCATCGGCACCGCCGATAATCGCAATCGATGCCGCTTCCTTGAGGGTGAACTCCAGACCCGGAATCCCCAGCGCCGTCAGCGCCAGCGCGCCCATCAGCGTACCGAAAATCCCGAACTGCGCCGCCGCCCCGAGCAACAGGGTTTTCGGGTTAGCCAGCATCGGCCCGAAGTCGGTCATGGCGCCGACCCCGAGGAAGATCAGCAACGGGAAGATACTGGTGGGCAAGCCCACCTCATAGATCATGTGCAGAAAGCCGGCACCCTCGGCCATATTGGCCACCGGAATGTTGGCCAGCAGGCCACCGAAGCCAATCGGCAGCAGCAGCAACGGCTCAAAGCCTTTTTTGATCGCCAGGTAGATCAGCCCGATGCACACCGCGATCATAAATAACTGACCGAGCTCGATGTGGTACAGGCCCGTGCTGTGCCAAAGCTTGAGGAGCTTATCCATTACCGCGCTCCCTTAACCGATGGCCAGCAGGCTGTCGCCCACCGCCACCGCATCACCCACTTTTACATTGACCGCAGCTACGGTGCCGGCCTTGAATGCACGGATCTCGGTTTCCATCTTCATCGCTTCGAGGATGATCACCAGCTGCCCCTCCTCTACAGCCTGACCTGGCTGCACCAGCACCTTGAAGATATTGCCCGCCAGCGGCGCGGTCTGCGCTTCGCCACTCGCTACCGGCGCAGCCACGGCTGCCGCAGCGGCATTATTACTGCCACCAAGCGCCTTCAGCCCTTCGATCTCACCGCCTTCATTGACCTGCACCACATAGGACTTGCCGCCCACTTCAACGGTGTAGACCTCAGGCGTACCAGGCTCGCGCGCGAGCTGCTCCTGGCCGGTTGGCACTGGCTCGAAGGCTGCCGGGTTACCGCGATTCTCCAAGAACTTAAGGCCGATCTGCGGAAACAGTGCGTAAGTCAGCACGTCGTCGACTTCATCGGCGGCCAAGGTGATGCCCTTCTCTTTGGCAATGCCCTTGAGCTCGGCAGTCAGCTTGTCCATCTCGTCATCAAGCAGATCGGCGGGGCGACAGGTAATGGCTTCAGCCCCATCCAGCACCCGTGCTTGCAGTTCTTTATTGAACGGTGCCGGCGCTGCGCCGTATTCCCCCTTCAACACGCCAGCCGTTTCCTTGGTGATCGACTTGTAGCGCTCACCGGTGATCACGTTGATCACCGCCTGAGTGCCGACGATCTGCGAGGTCGGGGTCACCAACGGGATAAAACCGAGGTCTTCACGCACCCGCGGGATCTCCGCCAGCACTTGATCAAACTTGTCTTCGGCACCCTGCTCTTTCAGCTGGCCTTCCATGTTGGTCAACATGCCGCCCGGAACCTGCGCGACCAGAATGCGCGAGTCGACGCCCTTAAGGTTGCCTTCAAACTTGGCGTACTTCTTCCGTACCTCGCGGAAATAGGCCGCAATCTCTTCGAGCAACTCCAGCTTCAGCCCGGTATCACGCTCGCTGCCTTGGAAAATGGCCACAACCGACTCGGTAGGCGAATGGCCGTAAGTCATCGACAGCGAAGAGATCGCCGTATCGACGCCATCGATACCCGCATCCACCGCCTTAACGATGGCGGCGGTCGACAAACCGGCCGTGGCATGGCAATGCAGATGAATCGGGATCGACAGGGACGCCTTCAGGCGTGTCACCAGTTCGAACGCGACATAGGGGTTGAGAATGCCCGCCATATCTTTGATCGCAATCGAATCAGCGCCCATGTCTTCGATCTGTTTAGCCAGATCGACCCACATATCCAGGGTATGCACAGGGCTGGTGGTATAGGAGACAGTGCCCTGAGCATGCTTACCCTGCTGCTTGACCGCCTTGAGCGCGGTCTGCAGGTTACGCGGATCATTCATCGCGTCGAACACACGGAACACATCAACACCATTAAAGGCGGCGCGCTCAACGAATTTTTCGACAACGTCATCGGCGTAATGGCGGTACCCCAGCAGATTCTGCCCACGCAGGAGCATTTGCTGCGGGGTGTTGGGCATGGCTTTTTTCAGCGCACGAATACGCTCCCACGGGTCTTCGCCCAGATAACGGATACAGGAGTCAAAGGTCGCGCCGCCCCAGGTCTCTACAGACCAAAAGCCAACTTGATCGAGCTTGGCTGCGATCGGCAGCATATCTTCCAGGCGCACGCGGGTGGCCAGGATCGACTGGTGCGCATCACGCAGCACCACATCAGTAATTCCGAGGGGTTTGTTTACGGCTGTCATGCAGATGCTCCCTGTCGAACCTGGCTCACCCGCGGCGGGCGCGGTGCTGGTGAATAGCGGATTGGATAGCGGCGAGTACATCGGCACTCGGCTCATTGGCGGCCGGCTTGACTGCCAATGGCACAGATACGGGGGCTGGCGTTTTCACGGCAACTTGACCGATAACCCACGACATCACGCGGATTAAAAACACCAACAACACCAGGAAGAGAAATACGAAACCCAGGCCGAATAGCATGAGTTCGACACCCTCAAGCAGGAGTTCACTAGGGGTCATCATGGCTCCATTACCCGCTCATGCGAGCTGAATTAATTATTAGAGTGGAGCGCCCGAGAACCGGCCTCAGGCAAAGCTGGCGAACCTTAGCGTGAAACGAGCGTTTGAAGCAAACCCCATACGGACTACTTTCGACACTTGCGCCCAACCGACCGCACCGGCAAAAAACCGGCTAATTAGAGCAGGAATACACTGGCCAAACCGAGGAAGATAAAGAAGCCGCCACTGTCCGTGACCGCAGTAATCATCACGCTCGCACCCAAGGCCGGATCACGCCCCATGCGCACCAGCGTCATCGGAATCAGCACACCCATCAGTGCCGCCAGCAGCAGGTTTAGCACCATCGCGGCGGTAATCACCACACCCAGCGACCAGCTGTCATAAAGCAGATAGGCCACTACGCCAATAACCCCACCCCAGACGATACCGTTGACCAAGCCAACCCCCAGCTCCTTGCGAATCAAGCGCGAGGTATTACCAGTACTAACCTGGTCCAGCGCCATGGCGCGCACAATCATGGTGATGGTCTGATTACCCGAGTTACCACCGATGCCCGCGACAATCGGCATCAGTGCCGCCAGGGCGACCAACTTCTCAATGGAGTCCTCGAACAGCCCGATGACCCGCGAAGCCATAAAGGCAGTCACCAGATTGATGGCCAACCAGGCCCAGCGGTTGCGCAGGGACTTCCACACCGAGGCGAAGATGTCTTCTTCCTCGCGCAGACCGGCCATATTGAGGACTTCGCTTTCGCTCTCCTCACGAATCAGGTCGACCATTTCATCGATGGTCAGGCGGCCGATCAGCTTGCCGTTCTTGTCCACCACCGGGGTTGAGATCAGGTCGTAACGCTCGAACGCTTGAGCCGCGTCATAGCCGTCTTCATCGGGGTGGAAACTCACCGGATCGGTGGCCATAACCTCGCTGACCAGCTTGTCCGGGTCATTAACCAGTAGCCGCTTAACTGGCAGCACACCCTTGAGCACACCGTCGTAATCCACCACAAACAGCTTGTCGGTGTGTCCCGGGAGCTCCTTCAGGCGGCGCAGGTAACGCAGCACCACTTCGAGGCTGACATCTTCGCGAATGGTGACCATCTCGAAGTCCATCAGCGCGCCGACCTGGTCATCCTCATAGGACAACGCCGAGCGCACGCGCTCACGCTGCTGCGCATCGAGGGTTTCCATCAGCTCATGAACGACATCACGCGGCAACTCGGAGGCCAGGTCGGCCAATTCGTCGGCGTCCATCTCCTTGGCCGCGGCGAGAATTTCATGGTCGTCCATGTCGGCGAGCAAGGTTTCACGCACCGCATCGGACACTTCGAGGAGGATATCGCCGTCGCGCTCAACCTTGACCAGCTGCCAGACAGTCTGGCGCTCACTGAGCGGCAACGCCTCGAGGATGTGGGCAACGTCAGCGGAGTGCAGCTCATCGAGCTTGCGTTGCAACTCGGCCAGATTCTGCCGATGCACCAGGCTTTCCACCCGGTCGTGGTGCTGGCCTTCCTGACGATGAGTCAGGTCTTCGACCAGCTTGTGCCGATGCAAGAGCTCAACCACCTGGGCCAGGCGATCCTGCAGGCTTTCTTGCGGCTTTTTTGCTTCTACTTCAGTCATGGCGCACTCCACCCCCAGCGGCAGCGCACGCCAAAGAGGGTCAATCAGTCAACACGTGATTGCACAATCGAAATTTTGAGTAACTACTGGGTAAGTCCATGGTGGTATTCCACAAGCCCCGGCGGGGCTGACGCGGCGAATGATACCACCGCGCCCGCACATTGCTAACTGCGACGCACAGGGCACCAGCAAAGGCACGCCTGGCACTGGCAAAGGCATGAACTACGCTTGCACCTGCACCGTCACGGAGGACACACCATGCAAGGACTGCACTGCGCCGCTTTCTGCGTCATTTTGCTTTGCCCACTGCCAACACTCGGCTCAAGCGTGTTTCGCTGCGAAGACGCTAACGGCCACGTCACCTTTACCCGCCAAGGCTGCCCCGATGACCACAGCCAGCGCCTGCAAGAGGCCTATAACCCCACACCCGGCAGCGGCAAGCCCGTGCCACTGGCCAAGCCGCGCAAAGCCAGCCACCAGAACACGCAGAAAGCTGATCGTGAATTAACGGTAATCGGGATTAAGCAGGACGGCTGCGGCAACCACCTAAACAGCCGCGAACGACGCGCCGCCATCATCAAGCAACAGATACGCTTAGGCATGAGTCGCAGCGACGTCGAGAGCAGCCTCGGCAAGCCTGACAAGATCACCGAACAGAACGGCCAGACGCGCTACGTTTATCAGGACAAGAAAGGTAACAAGCGCAACGTGAGCTTCGATGAGGCCGGCTGCGTCAAAGGCAAGGCCAAACGCTAAGGCGCTAGATGATGCGACTGAGCGCCACGGCCAACACCGCACCACAACGCCTCGCCAGCTGGCCGCCACGGTGAGCGGCCATAAAAAAAGGGCCTGCATCGCTGCAGGCCCTTCTTGTTTGGTGCACTCAGGAGGATTCGAACCTCCGACCGCTCGGTTCGTAGCCGAGTACTCTATCCAGCTGAGCTATGAGTGCAAGTGGCGCTTTTTAACCAGATCACCGCTGGCTGTAACAAAATGACCTGCATTACTGCAAGTCATTCCGATTTGGTGCACTCAGGAGGATTCGAACCTCCGACCGCTCGGTTCGTAGCCGAGTACTCTATCCAGCTGAGCTATGAGTGCAAGTGGCGCTTTTAACCAGATCACCGCTGGCTGAAACAAAATGGCTTGCATTGCTGCAAGCCATTCCGATTTGGTGCACTCAGGAGGATTCGAACCTCCGACCGCTCGGTTCGTAGCCGAGTACTCTATCCAGCTGAGCTATGAGTGCATGTAACGTTCGTACTGTAGACATTTAAACCGCAACATCTACAGCACTCAATAATGGCGGAGAAGGGGGGATTCGAACCCCCGACACCCTTTTGAGATGTACTCCCTTAGCAGGGGAGCGCCTTCGGCCACTCGGCCACCTCTCCGCAACACGGGGCGCATGATAACCATGTTTTCCCCGTTTGCAAAGCCAAAATTTCGATAAAAATTAGTGGCTTGGTTCTTCGCCCTTCTCTTTCTGGATGCGCTGGTAAATTTCTTCACGGTGCACAGCAACTTCTTTCGGCGCGTTAACGCCAATGCGCACCTGATTACCTTTAACACCCAGCACGGTGACAGTGACTTCGTCACCCACCATCAGGGTCTCTCCAACCCGACGAGTCAGAATCAGCATTCCTTTCTCCTTACGGATATCAGCTCAGGACAACAGCAGTCTGCAAAAATAAAATGGTGGCAGCCCCGAACAACTCAAGCAGGGCCTTCACCCAAGTATTGACCAGTGTGAGCAGAAAGAAAGTTCCTGCTCATGCCAACCAAAAAGACGAAAGGCGCGGGGTAGACCGCGCCTTCCGGATAATGCCTTATTCGCCACTAGGGGCTGGGGCATCCAGTTCAAAAGCAGTGTGCAGGGCGCGCACTGCCAACTCCAGATATTTCTCCTCGATTACCACGGAGACCTTGATCTCCGAGGTGGAGATCATCTGGATGTTGATATTTTCCAGAGCCAGCGATTCGAACATACGACTAGCAACCCCAGCATGGGAGCGCATACCGACGCCGACGATGGAGACCTTGGCGATGTCGGTGTTACCCACGACTTCACGCGCGCCCAATTCTTGGGCGGTTTTCTCCAGCACCAGCATGGCATTGTTGTAGTCATTGCGATGCACGGTGAAGGTAAAGTCGGTGGTGTTATCGTGCGAAACGTTCTGCACGATCATGTCCACTTCTACATTGGCGGCACTGATCGGCCCGAGGATCTTGAACGCTACGCCCGGGATATCCGGTACGCCACGGATAGTCAGCTTGGCCTCATCGCGATTAAAGGCGATGCCAGAGATGATCGGCTGTTCCATGGATTCCTCTTCATCAATAGTAATGAGGGTGCCTGGACCCTCTTGAAAGCTGTGCAACACGCGCAGCGGGACGTTGTATTTGCCGGCGAACTCCACGGCGCGAATTTGCAGCACCTTGGAGCCCAGACTGGCCATCTCCAGCATTTCTTCAAAAGTAATCTTGCTCAGGCGCTGAGCCTTGGGCACGACCCGCGGATCGGTGGTGTAAACACCATCGACATCGGTATAGATCTGACACTCATCAGCCTTTAACGCCGCAGCCAGAGCCACACCCGTGGTGTCAGAGCCGCCACGCCCAAGGGTGGTGATATTGCCGTGCTCATCCACACCCTGGAAGCCAGCAACCACGACAACGCGGCCGGCCTTAAGGTCGGTACGTAGCTTCTGGTCGTCAATCTGCAGAATACGCGCCTTGTTGTGCGTACTGTCCGTCAGGATGCGCACCTGACTGCCGGTGTAGGACACCGCGGGCACGCCAACCTTGATCAGCGCCATGGCCAACAGGGCAATCGTCACCTGCTCGCCAGTCGAAACCATCACATCGAATTCACGCGGTACCGGCTGACCATCACTAACCTGTTTGGCTAGCTCGACCAGGCGATTGGTTTCACCGCTCATGGCGGAAACCACAACCACAATGTCATCACCGTTTTCACGGAATTTCTTCACCTTCGCGGCTACCTGCTGAATACGCTCAACAGTGCCGACGGACGTGCCGCCAAATTTCTGTACGATCAAAGCCATTTCAAAGCCGCCTCAGCCCGTGAAGGGCGCCCATTAAACATTCAACTCAATAACCTGCCAAGGCCCGCCGGGCGTATGCCGGGCCTTGGCTACACACCTGCTAGCAGGTGCTTACAAACCTTGTTCAACAAACGCAGCCGCAAGCCCCAGCGCCGTATCCAGCGCAGCAGCATCGACGCCACCGCCTTGCGCCATGTCCGGGCGACCACCGCCCTTGCCGCCAACGGCCGCCGCAGCTTGCTTCATCAGCTCGCCGGCTTTCAGTTTGGCCGTTAGGTCTTGCGTCACACCGGCGACGAGCACGACCTTTTCGTCCTGCACACCGCCGAGCAGAATCACTGCGCTGCCGAGCTTGTTCTTCAACTGATCGACCATGGCCAGCAACGCTTTGCCATCCAAGCCATCGAGACGCGCAGTCAGCACCTTGATGCCTTTAACGTCGATGGCGGAACCGGCCAAATCATTACCGGCAGCGCTGGCAGCCTTGGCCTTGAGCTGCTCCAGCTCTTTTTCCAGCAGGCGATTACGCTCCAGCACACCGACCAGCTTGTCCAACAGGTTTTCGCGACTGCCTTTAACCAGTGCAGCGGCTTCTTTCAGCTGCTCTTCGGCACCGTTGAGGTAGGCAAACGCGGCAGCGCCAGTCACCGCCTCGATACGCCGCACGCCTGCCGCCACACCACTTTCGCTGATGATCTTGAACAGGCCGATATCGCCCGTGCGCTTGGCATGAGTACCACCACACAGCTCAACGGAAAAATCACCACCCATGCTCAACACGCGCACCTGATCACCGTACTTCTCGCCGAACAGCGCCATGGCACCTTTGGCCTTGGCGGTTTCGATGTCGGTTTCCAGGGTTTCAACGTCGCTGTTGCCGCGCACTTCGCGGTTGACGATGGTTTCCAGCTCTTTCAGTTGCGCCGGGGTGATTGCCTCGAAGTGACTGAAGTCGAAGCGCAAACGCTGACTGTCGACCAACGAACCCTTCTGCGTCACGTGCTCACCGAGTACCTGACGCAGAGCCGCGTGGAGCAAATGGGTAGCCGAGTGGTTAAGCGCAGTGGCCTGACGCACACTGGCATCCACTTCGGCCTTGAGCGAAGTACCGACGCTCAAACCACCTTTGACTGCCACGCCGTGGTGCAGGAAGGCGCCACCGGCTTTGGTGGTATCACGCACATCAAAGCGTACACCCTCCCCCTCCAGGAAGCCGCAGTCGCCGACCTGGCCACCGGATTCAGCGTAGAACGGCGTTTGGTCGAGGACCACAACGCCCTCCTCGCCTTCATTCAGGCTGTCCACGGCCTGGCCCGCCTGGAACAGCGCAATGATCTTGCCGCTACCGCTGGTGCCCTGATAACCGAGGAACTCGGTGTCGCTGTCAACCTTGACCAGCGCGTTGTAGTCCATGCCAAAGGCGCTGGCGGAACGGGCGCGCTCGCGCTGCGCCTGCATTTCACGCTCAAAACCCTCTTCATCCAGGGTCAGTTCGCGCTCACGGGCGATATCGCCAGTGAGGTCCATCGGAAAGCCGAAGGTGTCATACAGCTTGAAGATCACATCGCCGGGAATCACCGTACCCTGCAGCTCAGCCAAGTCCTGCTCAAGAATCTTCAGGCCCTGCTCCAGGGTCTTGGCGAACTGCTCTTCTTCAGTTTTCAGCACGCGCTCGATGTGCGCCTGCTGTTGTTTCAGTTCTGGGAAGGCATCGCCCATCTCGGCGACCAGCGCGGCAACGATCTGGTAGAAGAAGCTGCCCTTGGCACCCAATTTGTTACCGTGACGGCAGGCGCGGCGGATGATCCGGCGCAGCACGTAGCCACGGCCTTCATTGGATGGCGTCACGCCATCGGCAATCAGGAAGCCGCACGAGCGGATGTGGTCGGCCACCACTTTCAGCGAAGCCTGAGCTTCGTTGGCACAGCCAATAGCCTTGGCTGCGGCATTCAGCAGGCTCTGGAACAGGTCAATCTCGTAGTTCGAGTTGACGTGCTGCAGCACCGCACTGACGCGCTCAAGACCCATGCCGGTGTCCACACTCGGTGCTGGCAGCGGATGCATCACACCGTCAGCGGTGCGGTTGAACTGCATGAAGACGTTGTTCCAGATTTCGATATAGCGATCACCGTCTTCTTCTGGCGAGCCGGGCGGGCCGCCCCAGATGTGCTCGCCGTGGTCGAAGAAGATTTCGGTGCACGGGCCGCACGGACCGGTATCGCCCATGGCCCAGAAGTTGTCCGAGGCATACGGCGCGCCTTTGTTGTCGCCGATGCGGATCATCCGCTCAGTCGGCACGCCGATTTCTTTGTTCCAGATGTCATAGGCTTCATCGTCACTGGCATAGACGGTGACCCAGAGCTTTTCTTTCGGCAGATTCAGCCACTTGTCGCCGGTAAGAAACTCCCAGGCGTAGTGGATGGCATCGCGCTTGAAATAGTCGCCAAAGCTGAAATTACCCAGCATTTCGAAGAAGGTGTGGTGACGCGCGGTGTATCCGACGTTTTCCAAATCATTGTGCTTGCCGCCGGCACGTACGCACTTCTGGCTGCTGGTGGCGCGGGTATAGGCGCGCTTTTCCAGGCCGAGGAAGCAATCCTTGAACTGGTTCATCCCCGCGTTGGTAAACAGCAGGGTCGGGTCGTTGCCCGGAATCAGGGAGCTGGAGGCGACACGGGTGTGTCCCTTCTGTTCGAAGAAGCTGAGGAAGGCTTCACGGATTTCTGCGCTTTTCATAGGAATCTTCCAAAAACCAGCGGCCACAACAAAGCCGGCAAAGGGCCGCATTATATCGGCCCTGCGCCATGGGGCTAGTGACTTTATTGATAGATAAGGGCTATTAAAAGCCCTGAGTTATTCAACCAGCACGGAAATCGGCAAACGCGGCAATCACCTGCTCGATATCCGCAGCGGCGATATCCAGGTGGGTGACCATGCGCAGGCGCGGCGCAGCTGAGAGCCTGATGCCACGCGCAGCGCAGAACGCCTGCAACGCATCAGCCTGCCCACCCATGGCGACGTAGACCATATTGGTCTGTACCGGCTCGACCACGTATCCCAACTCACGCAAGCCAGCGGCCAAGCGCTCGGCATTGGCATGATCGTCCGCTAAGCGCACCACCTGATGCTCAAGTGCATACAAACCGGCAGCGGCGAGCATGCCAGCCTGACGCATGCCACCGCCGACCATCTTGCGCAAACGCCGCGCCTTACCGATCAACTCGACGGAACCGCACAACACCGAGCCAACCGGCGCACCGAGGCCCTTGGACAGGCACACCGAGACCGAGTCGAAATACTGGGTTATCTGCCGCGCTGGCACGCCTAGCTTGACCGCGGCGTTATACAGGCGCGCGCCGTCCAGATGCAGATCCAAGCCACGTCGCGTGGTCATTTCCCGCGCCGCTTGCAGATACGTCAGCGGCAGCACCTTACCCTGCATGGTGTTTTCCAGCGCCAACAAGCGGGTGCGGGCAAAGTGGAAGTCATCCTGCTTAATCACCGCTTCAACCTTGGCCAGGTCCAGCGAACCATCAGCCTCGCCCTCGATGGGCTGCGGCTGGATCGACCCGAGCACCGCCGCGCCGCCGCCTTCGTACTTATAGGTATGCGCCTGCTGACCGACGATGTATTCATCGCCCCGCGTGCAATGGGCCATCAATCCGAGCAGGTTGCTCATGGTGCCGGTGGGCACGAACAACGCGGCCGCAAAGCCCAACTCAACCGCCAGGTGCTGCTCCAGACGGTTAACTGTAGGGTCTTCGCCGTAGACGTCATCACCCAGTGCCGCGTCCTGCATGGCTTCGCGCATGCCAGGGCTCGGCTGGGTGACGGTGTCGCTGCGCAGGTCGATAACGGGCATGGAGGTTTTCCTTAACATGGCTGAAAGCCTGATGCTAAGGCGCTTTACGCAGTCGAACAAGGTACAGATCGGGCGAGAAAGCGCAGGTCAACTGCACCACCTTGGGTGGATAAAAACCTCAGCAAACAAGAACCGCAGGCGAGTTAGGCCAGCGAAACGTCCTCTGCTGGCACAACCAAGATGCCGGCACGCAGGCCGTTCTTGACCTTGGGATTGGGGAAGATGATTCGCGCGCCTGGCTCGTCGACCACCCAGCGGGTATCGCTGAGGTCTTCCGCCAGCAGGTAGCCGACCGGCAACTCGCTGAAGTTTTCGACATCAGCCGGCAGATGCAGCTGAAACGCATCACTGTGCTTGATCACCTCGCGGGCCACGGCAAACAACTTCAGCTCGCCCAGCTCATCCGCAGCGCTTGCCAGCTCACGTCCTTCAATCAGCGCCTGCAGGTGTAGTTCAAGCCGGTCCAGGTTGACCAATTCGTTCTGCCCAAACGGCCGCGCCTTGCCCAACTCCAGGGTGAACGCTTCCGCTCCCAGCTGGGTATAGGTGTAGGCGCTGAAGGTGACCGAGCTTTTGTTGTGCAGCAGCACCGCCTCAATCCCCGCAGCATTTAGGCGGGCCAGCTCGCGCTGACTGCGCGGGCGACCCTCCTGAAAGGGATAGAGGGCAAACTGTTCGATCTTCGATGCGCGTATCGCCGTGTGCAGGTCGTAATGCAGGCGGATGCGCTCGGGCTTACTGAAAAAAGCCGCGGCCAGATGCTCCAGCTCACAGGCGCGCAGTGCCTCGGCACCGCTGTGTTGATCGTGGCGGCCGTTGAACAGGCGGTTGATGTCCTGCTCGATATAACGCTCGCCCCGGCGCATTGCGCCAGGGTTACCAAACAGAAAGAGAATCCGCGCGCACGGCTGCAGCTGATTACGGGCAATGCTCTGCAGCAGGCGGTCGAGCAATTCGATAGGCGCGGTTTCGTTGCCATGAATGCCTGCTGACAGCAACAGGTCCTGGCCGTTGTCGCGGGCCGCAGGCGGGGTAATCTCCAGCGCACCTTCGGCCAGCCAACGCAAACGCGTGCCCTCGGCGGTCAGCTGAATTTTCGCTGCCGGCTCATGGCCGGCCAGGGTCAGTTCAAGCAGTTTTCCGAGAGCAAGCATGGGCGTTTCCTCAGTCGTGGCTGCAGTCCGGGCCGTGCACGTGATCGTCGTCAGCACCTACTTCGGCGGCTTCCATTTCCAGCTCCAGGCTGACCAGGTTGGTGGCCAGCGGACGCAGCAACAGGTTGGCGTATTCGGCAGCGCCCTCCTCGACATCCACACCAATCATCAATTGGTTGTTGCCTACCTGCTGGAACCAGATTTCCTGGCCCTGCCAGATCACGGCAAAACGTGTGCAGGAGGTTTCCAGCTGGGTGCCGTCAGTGTCTTCAAGGATCAGTTGCAGGGCGTCAGACATGGTAATAAATACTCAATTAAGCTAATTGGAAGGGATAAACCGCGCCCAGTTTAAGGATCTGCGTCAGTTCATCCAAGGCCGTACGGCACTCGTTAAGTAATTGTGGATCAGCCAGATCGTTTTCGCTCAGGCGATCGCGGTAGTGCTTGTCGACCCAGACGTTGAGCGTGTCGTACAGCGAGGGCGTCATGATCACGCCCTGGTTGACCGCCGCCAGCTCGTGATCTTTAAGCGCCACGCGCAGACGCAGGCAGGCCGGGCCACCGCCGTTCTGCATGCTCTGCTTGAGGTCGAATACCTGCACCTCGCGGATCGGCCCATTGCCGCTGGTCAGCTGCTGCAGGTAATTCCACACATTGGCATTGTTGCGGCACTCTTCCGGCACGATCAGCAGCATGCCGCCATCGGCGCGATTGAGCAGTTGGCTGTTGAACAGATAGGATTTGATCGCATCCTCAACCGCCACCGCATCACGCGGCACGCACACCGGCTGGAAATGACCGCCACGCCGAGCGAGTTTTTCGCTCAGTTCGGTCAGCACCTTGTCGGTGTCGAGGAAGGCGTCCTGGTGATAGAACAGCACCTCACCATTACCCACCGCGATCACATCGTTGTGGAATACACCTTGATCGATCACCGCCGGCGTTTGCTGGGCGTAGACCACGCCGTCATCGCTCAAACCATGCAGGCGGGCTACCGCTTGCGAGGCTTCCAGAGTTTGCCGCGCCGGATAGCGCTGCGGTGCCGGAAAGCGGCTGTCGAAAGCACTACGACCGAACACGAAAAACTCCACACCGGCATCGCCATAGCCTTTGCAGAAGCGCGTGTGATTCGCTGCGCCTTCGTCACCGAACTGGCCAACGGCCGGCAAGGCGGCGTGATGGGCAAAGTGCCTATCGTTGGCGAACATGGCCCCCAGCACACGGCTGGTGGTCGGATGTTCGATCGAGCGGTGGAATTTGCAATTGAGGTTGGCGGCGGTGAAGTGCACGCGACCATCGGCCGTATCGGCACTCGGGCTGACGGTACAGGCGTTAGCCGTCCACATACTCGAAGCCGAGCAGCTGGCAACCAGCAGCGGCATGGCGTCTTTCGCGGCCTGCTGGATCACCTGGGCGTCAGTGCCGGTAAATCCCAGGCTGCGTAGCACGGCAACATTCGGGCGTTCCTGCGGGGCCAATACGCCCTGCTTGAAACCCATTTCCATCAAGGCCTTCATCTTGGTCAGGCCCTGCTTGGCGGCTTCTTTCGGGTTAGAGCCGACCTGGCTGTTGCTCTGCGAGGCCACGTTGCCGTAGGACAGACCGCCATAGTTATGCGTCGGCCCGACCAGGCCGTCGAAGTTAACTTCAAATGCAGAGGCGTTGGCTACTTGGCTCACAGGCTTACTCCTGGCGTCAGGGTGGCGGGCAAGCTGAGGCTATCGGCTTCCAGCGACGCCACCGGGTAGGCGCAATAATCCGCCGCGTAGTAAGCGCTGGCGCGATGGTTACCGGAGGCGCCCACACCGCCGAATGGCGCAGTGCTGGCGGCACCGGTCAGCTGCTTGTTCCAGTTGACGATACCCGCGCGGCTGTGCAGCCAGAACTGCTCATAACGCGCCTTGGAGTCGGACAATAAACCAGCGGCCAGGCCGTACTGCGTGTTGTTGGCCTCGGCGATCGCCGCATCGAAATCGGCATAGCGGATCACCTGCAACAGCGGACCGAAGAACTCCTCATCCTCCCGCTCGCTGAGGTCAGTGACGTCGATGATGCCAGGCGTGAGCAAGGCTGCACCCGGCAATGGCTGAGTCATTTCCAGCAGCGGCTTGGCACCCTGATTGAGCAGGTGTTTCTGCGCCTTGAGCAGGTGCTGCGCGGCGGCCAGGGAAATCACCGAGCCCATAAAAGGCGCGGGCTGGGCATCAAAACTGCCGACTTTTATGCTCGCGGCAACCTCAACCAGACGCGCCAGCAGGCTGTCGCCCCACGCACCTTGCGGCACCAGCAGACGCCGTGCACAGGTGCAGCGCTGCCCGGCAGAGATAAACGCCGACTGAATGATGGTGTACACCGCCGCATTAATATCCGCGACCTGCTCGACCACCAGAGGGTTATTGCCGCCCATTTCCAAGGCGAGGATCTTGTCCGGGCGACCGGCGAACTGGTTGTGCAGCAGATTGCCGGTGCGGCTGGAGCCGGTGAAGAACAAACCGTCGATGCCGTCATGCGCAGCCAAGGCCACGCCGGTATCACGTGCGCCCTGCACCAGGTTGAGCACGCCCGCCGGCAAGCCGGCTTCGATCCAGCACTTGACCGTCAGCTCGGCGACTTTCGGCGTCAACTCGCTGGGCTTGAACACCACGCAGTTACCCGCCAACAGCGCCGGCACAATATGGCCGTTGGGCAAATGGCCGGGGAAGTTGTACGGACCGAACACCGCCACGACGCCGTGCGGCTTGTGCCGCAGTACGGCGGTGGCATCGGCCAGCGGGCCGCTTTTCTCGCCGGTACGCTCGCGGTAACTCTGCACCGAGATAGCGACCTTGTTGGCCATGCTGGTGACTTCGGTGGCGGTTTCCCACAATGGCTTGCCGGTTTCCTCACCAATGCAGTGGCCCAGCGCGTCAGCCTGCTGCTTGAGGATGGCGGCAAACTGTTCCAGCAGTGCAATGCGCTGCTCCAGCGAGCGCGAGGCCCAGGCTGGGAATGCCGCGCGGGCCGCTTGCACGGCAGCATCAACCTGCGTGGCGCTAGCCGCCTGACCTTGCCAGATGGTTTCCTGACTTACCGGATTGAGCGATTCCAGGGCTTCCCCCTGACCTGCGTGCCAGGCACCGGCAATGTAATGAGTGCTCATCTTGTTTTATCACTCCAGCAAGGTGTAGACCCGGCTCCACGCGGGGTCAGCAATTAGAGACAGCTGCGCGAGCAGCCTTCAGCCGCGGGCGGAAACCGCCACCGCGCGCACTTGATCGCCCGCCGACAGCTGCAAGCGCTTGGCCGTTTGCGCATCAACCACCAGGGTGCCGGCAGCCAGGCGCGCGGGGGCTGCGGTAATCCGGCAATCTTCGCGTTTGCGGTTGTGAATCAGGTAGTGCGGGGCATCATCGCCTGGCGTGCCGATGGCCAGCAGCAGCACCTGGCTGTCTTGTACCGCACGAATCTTCGCGGTTTGCGCTTCAATGGCCGGGCCGGCGTCGAAGATGTCGACATAGCCCTGGTAGCTGAAACCCTCACCCTTGAGCATCGCCAGCGCCGGCTCGGTGTCCGGGTGGACGCGGCCGATGGTGTTGCGCGCATCCTCGGAAAGGAAGCAGGTGTAGAGCGGAAACTTGGGCATCAACTCGGCGATAAAGGCTTTGTTACCAACGCCGGTGAGGTAATCGGCCTGGCTGAACTCCATCTTGAAGAAGTGCCGGCCCAGGCATTCCCAGAACGGCGAACGGCCCTGCTCATCGGACATGCCGCGCATCTCGGCAATCACCTTGTCGCCGAACAGCTCACGGAATTCGGCAATAAACAGAAAGCGCGCCTTGGACAGCAAGCGACCGTTGAGTCCGCTGCGCTGATCGCTGCGCAGGAACAGCGAGCACAACTCGGAGTTACCGGTCAGATCATTGGCCAGAAACAGCGTGGGAATCTGCCGGTGGATATTCAACTCCTGGGAGGCGCTGACAGTCAGGCCGACCCGGTAGTTGTACCAAGGCTCACGCAGGCCAACGGCACCGGCGACGGCCGAGATACCCACCACCTCACCCTGGTCGTTTTCGAGCACAAACAGGTAGTCGGCATCACCGCGTGCGGCATCGCCACGGAAGGTTTTTTCGGCCCAGCCAACGCGGTGCGCCAGGCGCTCCTCATTGGCGGGCAGCGTAGTCAAGCCAGCGCCGGTACTGCGTGCCAGTTGAAACAGAGCCGGCAGATCGGTGCTGCGAACGGGACGAACGATCATGCGCTAACTCCTTAAACCGCGACCAGGCGTACGCTGACGCCTTCGCCGACGCCCAGGGCCTCGGCGGCCGCAACACTCAAGGTAACCGGCTTACCCGGCACCCAATCCAGCTCCGCGACAATCGCGCGGAAATCCTGCAACTGGCCATTGCTGACCAAGTACGGCCGCCCGCCTTTGCTAGGCTCGGCGTTCCCGGCCGCCAGGCGCACCGGCACCACACGGCTCTGGGCAATCGAGCGGATGCCCGAGGTGCGCGCATGCAGGGTCGGGCCGCCATCGAAGATGTCGATGTAATGATCGGTCTCGAAGCCTTCACGCATAAGGATGTCGAAGCTGACCTGGGCCCGCGGATGCACCTGACCCATGGCTTCCTGGGCTTCGTCCGGCAACAGCGGTACGTAAATCGGGTAATGCGGCATCAATTCCGCGAGGAAGGTGCGGCTCTTCAGACCACACAGGCGCTCAGCCTCGGTGTAGTTCATGTCGAAGAAATTACGCCCCACGGCATCCCAGAACGGCGAGTCGCCGGCGTCATCGCTGTAACCGACGATCTCCACCACCACCGCATCGGCAAACCGCTCCGGATGGTTGGCGAGAAACAGCAGACGCGCCCGCGAGTTGAGGTCGGACCAGGCGGTATTCACCAACGGCCGCTCGATGTAAAAGCTGGTCAGCAGGCTATTGCCTGTGAGGTCGTGGCACAGCGAGAGCACGTGGATCTTGTTATGGATCTTCAGCTCGCGCGAGTTGTGCACGAAGGTTTCGTTACGGAAGCTGTAGAACGGCTCAGAGTAACCCGTCGAAGCGACGATGCCGGAGCAGCCGACCAAACGGCCGCTGTCGCTGTCTTCAAGCACGAAGAAGTAGCTTTCTTCACCGTTAAAGCTGACTTCGGCCGCAAACGAGGCCTCCGAGGCGGCAATCTTTTCGCGCAGACGGCCACTGTCGTCCGGCAGTGAAGTCACACCAACCGGGCTGTCCGCGGCGAGACGCTGCACTTCAGTGAGGTCGGCCATTTGCGCGGGGCGCATCACCAGCATGGTGTCACTCCTTAGGATAAAAGCTCCAAGAAGCTCTCGCGAGCCACTTAGAGAAAACCGCAAGCCAAGGCCGCGGCACACACAGAGACAGGCTTCCTTGCGGTTAGCTCAACCCATCCTTAGGTCGAGCGCGCGCGGTCTGATCAGCCGCAGTCACGGCTGATCAGACCGGCAATCAGGCTTGACTCAGCTTGGCCACGGCACGCTCGAAACGCGCCAGACCTTCATCGATATCGGCATCTTCAACCACCAGGCTCGGAGCGAAACGCACCACGTCCGGGCTGGCCTGGAGGACCATCACACCTTCCACCGCGGCGGCATCGAGAATCGCCTTGGCCTTGCCTTTCCAGGCATCGGAAAGCACCGCGCCGATCAGCAAGCCAAGACCACGCACTTCACTGAACACGCCGTACTGCTGGCCGATCTGCTCCAGCTTGGCGTTGAAGCGCTGCTGCTTGGCTTTCACCCCAGCCAGCACTTCAGGGGTGTTGATGGTGTCGATCACCGCCTCACCCACCGCGCAGGCCAACGGGTTGCCGCCGTAGGTGGTGCCATGGGTGCCGACTGCCAGATGCTTGGCCAGCTCAGCGGTGGTGAGCATCGCGCCAATCGGGAAACCACCGCCCAGGCTCTTGGCGCTGGAAAGGATGTCCGGGGTCACGCCGTAGTGCATATAGGCGAACAGCTCACCACTGCGACCCATGCCGCTCTGCACTTCATCGAATACCAGCAGTGCATTGTGCTGGTCGCACAGCTCGCGGGCCGCTTGCAGGTAGGCCAGGTCGGCCGGCAGTACACCGCCCTCACCCTGAATCGGCTCCAGCACCACGGCGCAGGTTTTGTCCGATACCGCGGCCTTCAGTGCCTCGATATCGTTATAGGGAATGTGGCTGATGCCCTGAATCTTCGGGCCGAAACCGTCGGAGTACTTCGGCTGGCCGCCAACGCTGACCGTAAACAGGGTACGGCCGTGGAAACTGTTGGTCGCCGCGATGATTTCGCACTTGTCTTCGCCGAACTTATCGAACGCCACGCGACGGGCCAGCTTGAAGGCAGCCTCGTTGGCTTCGGCGCCCGAGTTACAGAAGAACACACGTTCGGCGAACGTAGCGTCGATCAGCTTCTTGGCCAGGCGCAGGGCCGGCTCATTGGTGAACACGTTAGACACATGCCACAGTGCATTGGCCTGCTCGGTCAGCGCCTTAACCAGCGCCGGATGGGCGTGGCCCAGCACGTTGACGGCGATGCCGCCGGCAAAGTCGATCAGCTCGCGGCCGCTCTGGTCCCACACGCGCGAACCTGCGCCACGCACTGGAATAAAAGCCGCAGGGGCGTAGTTAGGCACCATTACCTGATCGAAATCGGCGCGTTGCACCGGGTCGTGCTGAACGGACATCTGAGCTCTCCTAACGAGGAACACCTGCATTGACTAGCAGGCGATGTGACGGATTGTAGGGACTGATCCAAGGCCAGCATTGCCGCCATGCGACAACTTCTTATAGCGCCAACCCGAGGGAAACCGCTGCTTTCGCAAATGCGACAGAAAGCATCGGGAAGGCGCAGTTTAAATGCAGCCCAGCACCTTGGCGCAGTTTTATCCGCGATCTGGAAAAGGATTTCAGTGACCGGCCATGCTCAGGCGGTCGCGGGAACCACGGCCGGCACCGGTGGGCTTTCCAGGCTGAGAAATTCGGTCAAGCGGGCTTTCTGCGCCATGGCATCCTGATAACCCAGCTCAATCAACTCGTTGCAATAACCCGGCTCGAACAACAGATAACTCAACACCCCCGCCCCACTGGCCTTGGTCGCACCCGGCCCGCGCAAGAACAGACGCATCGCCCTGGGCATCTCGTGCCGATGGCGCGCGGCAATCAGGTCCAGCGGCTGGCTGGGTGAAATCACCAGCACATCCACCGGCTTGAGCCCCAAACCACGCGGCTGGCGGTCGGCGGGAATCAAGCTGCCCATCTGATTGAGGCGCTCAAGCAGCTCGATGTCGCTTTCCAGGCTGTCGATAAAGGTGCTGCTGAGCATATGCCCGCTGATCTGCGCCAGGCTTGGCGGACGGACGTCCCTGGGGCGCACCACCGGCACCTGAGCCTGCGGGCCTATGGGGTTGTCACTGACCCCGACCACCAGCACCCGAGTAGCCCCCAAGTGCAACGCCGGGCTGATTGGTGCGACCTGGCGCACCGCACCATCGCCGAAGTACTCGCGGTTGACCCTTACTGGTGGAAAAATCAGCGGAATCGCCGCACTGGCCAACAAATGCTCCAGCGCCAGACGGGTTGGCACGCCGACACGGCGATGACGAAACCAGGGATCGATGTTGCCGCGACCTTGATAGAAGGTCACCGCTTGACCGCTTTCGTAACCAAAGGCGGTGACGGCCACAGCCCGCAACTGGCGATGGCGCACGGCGGCGGATATGCCGGTGAAATCCAACTCACGCGCCAATAGCTTAGCCAGCGGCGAACTGTCGAGCAGCGCCACCGGAATCTCGCCACCCAAGCCGAGTAGGCTATGGCCAATAAAACGGCTGGCTTGGCGCAACACGCCCGGCCAGTCACTGCGATACACATGATGGGTATGAAAGCCCTGCCAAACACCGGTCAGTCGACGCACCGCCTCACTGAAGTGCAAGGCCCCGCAGGCCAGGCTTACCGCGTTGATCGCCCCGGCCGAGGTGCCAACTATCACCGGGAAAGGGTTGTGCGCCGCATTCGGTAACAGGTCAGCAATGGCCGCTAGCACGCCCACTTGATAGGCCGCCCGCGCGCCACCGCCGGAGAGAATCAGCCCGGTGACCGGCTGATTGGTTGGAGCAGTGTGCGGCATTGGCGAGTCCCTACTGTTTTTAGCCAGTATAGGAGCCAGGCAGGCGCGCACGGAACCGTCCAACACCAAGAAACCCCACGCTAGCCGTTTAATACGCCAATCGCGGGGTGGCTCAGGCGCGCAATTAGCGCTTCTTTCTATACAACTTTGGCTCACCCGCTGGCCGGGTTTTAAAACGCCGGTGCGCCCACAGGTACTGTTCTGGGCAAACGCTGATGGCTTGCTCAATCCACTGATTAACCCGCAGGCAATCGGCCTCCTCACTCTGCGTGGGGAAGTCCGCCAACGGCGGATGAATCACCAGGCGATAGCCCTGGCCATCAGGCAAACGCTGCTGGGTAAACGGGATGACTTGGGCGCGCCCCATGCGCGCGAACTTGCTGGTGGCGGTGACGGTGGCCGCCGGCACGCCGAACAGCGGCACAAATACGCTGCGCTGCGCACCGTAGTCCTGATCCGGCGCGTACCACACCACCCCGCCGGCGCGTAGCAGCTTGAGCATGCCACGCACATCATCACGGCCGATCACCCCCAGCAAGCGCTGTTCGCGGCCACGGCGCTGCACATAGTCAAACAGCGGATTCTTGTGCGGGCGGTACATGCCGTACATGTTTTGCGCCATGCCAAGCAGGCCACCGCCCATCTCCAGGGTGGTGAAATGCAGCGCCATCAGGATCACCCCCTGACCGTCCGCCTCGGCCTGACGCAGATGCTCCAGACCTTCGATGCTGCCCAGGCGGCGCAAGCGCTCGGCCGGCCACCACCAGGCGATGGCCATTTCAAAGAAGGTGATCCCGGTCGAGGCGAAGTTTTCCTTTACCAGCGCTTCACGCTCGGCCGCCGTCATCTGCGGAAAACACAGCTCCAGGTTGCGTGCAGCGATCTTGCGCCGCGCGCTGGCCAGCCGGTACATCAACGCGCCAAGACCACGCCCCAGCCACAGCAGCACCTTATAAGGCAGCTGAGCGACCAGCCACAGCAAGCCCAAACCCAGCCACAACAGCCAGAAACGCGGATGCAGGAAATAAGCACGGAAAACAGGGCGATCCATAAAGCAGGTCCGAGGCACGCGAGAAAGCCCGGCATTCTATCAGGACTTTCCCCAAGCCTTGGTTTCAGCGCATGCAACTTGCGAGCACGCGGCGTTCTCGCTATAAGACCGGCTTACTTTCCCCCCCAGTTTCTAAACAAGGGCCGTATCAGGCAGACCATGAGCCAAGCTGATCTTCTCGCACAAGACCCCGTATTCCAGCTAAAAGGCAGCATGCTGGCCATCACCGTGATGGAGTTGGCGCACAACGACCTCACCCGCCTCGACCTGCAACTGGGCGAAAAAGTCGCCCAGGCCCCGGCCTTTTTCAGCAATACCCCACTCGTTCTGGCCCTCGACAAGCTGCCGGAAAGCGAAGGCAACCTCGACCTGGCCGAGCTGATGGCCGTCTGTCGCAAGCACGGCCTGCGCACCCTGGCCATTCGCGCCAACCGCGAGGCGGATATCAAGGCCGCTGAAGCGCTGGACCTGCCCGTACTGCCGCCCTCCGGTGCGCGTGAGCGACCGATTGAGCTGGCCCCCGCCAAGCCGCAAAAACCGGCTGAGCCGGAGTTCAAACCGAGCAAAATCATCACCAGCCCAGTGCGTGGCGGCCAACAAATTTACGCCCAGGGCGGCGACCTGATCGTCCTGGCCCCAGTCAGCGCCGGCGCGGAACTTCTCGCCGATGGCAACATCCATGTGTACGCCCCGATGCGCGGCCGTGCGTTAGCCGGCATCAAGGGCAACCTCAAGGCGCGGATTTTCTGCCAGCAAATGGGTGCTGAACTGTTCTCCATCGCGGGGCAGTACAAGGTCGCCGAAGACTTGCGACGCGACCCTCTCTGGGGCGAAGCGGTGCATGTCTGCCTGTCGGGTGACGTGTTGAACATCACCCGCCTTTAACGGATACTGCCGGCACTTTCTAACAGGGCAGCCGGAAGCCTGAAATAGGCCACGGAACCTGCGTTATCTCTACATTTTAGGGTGAATCACCTTGGCCAAGATCCTCGTAGTTACGTCCGGCAAAGGTGGCGTCGGTAAAACCACCACCAGCGCTGCCATCGGTACCGGCCTTGCCCTGCGCGGGCACAAGACTGTCATCGTCGACTTCGACGTCGGCCTGCGTAACCTTGACTTGATCATGGGCTGCGAACGCCGCGTGGTGTATGACTTCGTCAACGTGGTCAACGGCGAAGCCACCCTGACGCAGGCGCTGATCAAAGACAAGCGCCTGGAAAACCTCTTCGTCCTGGCCGCCAGCCAAACACGTGACAAAGACGCGTTGACCGAAGAAGGCGTAGAAAAAGTCCTCGAAGAACTGCGCAAAAACTTCGAATACGTGGTCTGCGACTCGCCAGCCGGCATCGAAAAAGGCGCACACCTGGCCATGTACTTCGCCGATGAAGCGATCGTCGTGACCAACCCTGAAGTGTCTTCGGTACGTGACTCCGACCGCATGCTCGGCCTGCTGGCGAGCAAATCGCGCCGCGCCGAAAAAGGCGAAGAGCCAATCAAGGAACACCTGCTGCTGACCCGCTACAACCCGGAGCGCGTGATCAAAGGCGAAATGCTCGGCGTTGAAGACGTTGAGGAAATCCTCGCGATCCGCCTACTCGGCGTGATCCCTGAATCGCAAGCCGTACTCAAGGCTTCGAACCAGGGCGTACCGGTGATCCTCGATGACCAGAGTGATGCAGGCCAGGCCTACAGCGATGCGGTTGACCGCCTGCTGGGCAAGGAAGTGGCGCATCGGTTCCTCGATGTGCAAAAGAAGGGATTCATGCAACGCCTGTTTGGAGGTCGTGAATGAACATTTTTGACTTCTTTCGTGAACGCAAAAAAGAAACCACAGCGTCCATCGCGAAAGAGCGCCTACAAATCATCGTCGCCCACGAGCGCGGCCAGCGCAGCCAGCCGGACTACCTGCCGGCCCTGCAGCAAGAACTGGTCGAGGTGATCCGCAAGTACGTGAATATCGACTCGGACCAGGTCCAGGTCGCCCTGGAAAACCAAGGCAGCTGTTCCATTCTGGAACTCAACATCACCCTGCCTGATCGTTGATTGTCTAACACCCCGAAACGGCGGCCATGGCCGCCGTTTCTATTTGTGGAAAACTCATGCCGCTGTCGAATGTCGTAATTCTTCACCAGGACGCTGCCCTGCTGGTGATCAACAAACCCACCCTGCTGCTCTCGGTGCCCGGCCGCGCGGAAGACAACCGTGATTGCCTGGTCACTCGCCTGCAGGAAAACGGTTACCCGGAAGCGCGCATCGTCCATCGCCTGGACTGGGAAACCTCGGGAATCATCGTCCTCGCGCGTGACGCCGACAGCCACCGCGAACTGTCCCGGCAGTTTCACGACCGTGAGACCGAGAAGGCCTACACCGCTCTGTGCTGGGGCCAACCCGAGCTGGACAGCGGCAGCATCGACCTGCCCCTGCGCTACGACCCGCCGACCAAGCCACGCCACGTGGTCGACCATGAGCAAGGCAAACATGCGCTGACCTATTGGAAAGTGCTGGAGCGCCACGCCGAACATTGCCGCGTTGAGCTGACGCCCATCACCGGTCGCTCGCACCAGTTGCGCGTGCACATGCTCTCCATTGGCCACCCACTGCTGGGTGACGGCCTGTATGCCCACGAACAAGCGCTGGCTGCCTACCCGCGCCTGTGCCTGCACGCCAGCATGCTCAGCCTGACGCACCCGCAGACCGGCGAGCGCATGCGTTTCGAGTGCCCGGCCCCGTTTTAAGCACCTCAGCAAAGACAAGTAGGTCGCGCGCTTATAATTCACTCAAGCTCTCGCGAGCTAGAGCCCTGCAAGGTAAAAGCCGGCGAGGAAGTGGAGTGTACTTTTGTACATGAGCACTACTCGCGTCACTCGCCCTTCGGGCCGCGCTAAAGCGCGTTAGCCGCAAGCGACTTGTCGAGCCGGTTTTTAACGCCGCAGGGCCGACGCGCAGCAGATCGTGGACTACCCCTTAGCCCTGCTTACGCGGCCAAATCAGGGTAAAGCACGCCCCGCCCAGGCTTTCGCTGCGGCTGATTTGCGCGCGGCCGCTGTGCCAGTAGGTGATCCGGCGCACGATGGACAACCCCAGGCCGTGCCTGCCCGAGGCGCGGGTGCGGCTGTCGTCCAGGCGCAGGAAGGGCGTAAAGATATGCTCCCAGGCCTCTTCCGGCACACCGGGGCCGTCATCCTCGACATCCACCCGGCAACGCTGCGAGCCGATCTGGTAACTCACCCGCACCCGCGACTCGGCATGGCGCATGGCGTTGCTCACCAGGTTTTGCAGGGCGCGGTGCAGGTAGCGCAACTCGGCCTCAACACAGGCTCCGCCGCCATCCAAGGCATCACGGGAGGGGCCGTATTCAACCCGCACGCTGGCGCGCAGCGGGGCCAGCTCGGTGATCACCTGGTCGATCAGGTCGCTCAGGTCGACCTGTTGGAAGTTCAGCGCCGGCGCGCCCTGCTCCAGGCGCGCGTAGGTGAGCATCTCGTCGACCAGCTTGTCGAGGTCCTGAATATCGTTGTCCATGCCCTCCATATATTTACGCCGCGCCGTCTCGGTTTGCGCATCGCCGATCATCTCCAGACCGAAACGCAGGCGTGCCACCGGGGTGCGCAGCTCATGCGACACCGCCCGGACCATCTCGCGCTGAGTGCTCAAGGAGCGTTGCAAGTGCTCGGCCATGGCGTTGAAGGCCGCCGCCAAGCGCCCCACCGAGTCACTGCCACGCGTGGTCGGCACCCGAGCGTCCAGGCGACCACTGGCAATCCGCGTGGCCGCCTCCTCTAGATCACTCAAGCGCTGCTCCAGCGGCCGCACCAGCAGATAGACCATCATGCCGATCAGGCTCAGGCTCAGCGCCCCAATCAGTACCAGCCACTGCGCCGGATACGGGTCCATCTGGTACAGCGGACCGATCTCCAGCACCCAGGGCGTGTCGACGATGCCGGAGAACACATAAATGCTGTCACCGCCCCGGCCCAAGGCCATCACCGTGTCGCCTTCATCCACCCGGCGGCGCTGGTCTGGGTCGAGGGCCGCCTGATCGAGGCGCACCAGTCGCAGATCAAAGCCGAACTGTTTGTCGCGCTTGAGCGCTGCCAGCCGCTTTGGCTGCTCATCCCAGGGATAGCGCACCAGCTCATCAATCAACAAAAAGCTGGTCGCCCGCGCAAGCTGCTCACTGACCTGCTGCACATCGGCCACCAACAGCAGCGGCTGCTCACCCAGCTGACTGTAAATGCGCGCCTCGTGCGGGCCGGTTTGCTGCACCAGCACCTGACCACGGCGCAGGTTGTTGCGCGAACTGCTGTCGAGGCCGGCCTCAGCCAGTGGCGTCACCTGCATGGGCACCCCAAGTAAGCGCCCCCACACCGCCACCGCCCGACGCCGCTCGATTTCCACCATCGGCGTGAGGTTATCGGCCATCAGGCGGAAGGTGCCCTGCGCCAGGCGCTCGCGGTATTGATCCACGCGCATGTCATTGAGTAACTGCAGCGCGCCAACGCCGAGCAATGCCACCAACACCAGCACGGCCAGCATGCCGGCATAGATGCGCAGAAAGATCGAGTTCATCGGCGGCTCACAGCATGGCCTCGGCCGCTTCGGCGACAAACAGATAGCCCTTGCTGCGCACGGTTTTGATCAGGCGCGGATGCATCGGGTCGTCACCGATCTTCGGGCGGATGCGCGAAATGCGCACATCGATGGAGCGATCCTGGCCGTCGTATTCAATGCCGCGCAGGGCGTTGAAAATCTCCTCGCGCGAGAGGATCCGCCCAGCATTGGAGGTCAGCAGCCACAGCAAATCGAATTCAGCACTGGTCAGCTCGATGCCCTGCTCGCCCAGCCAGGCTTCGCGCATGGCGCTGTCGATCACCAGCTGACCGAACTGCAACCGCCGACGCTCGGCTGGTTCTTGCGCCTCACTGCTTTCATGGCGACGCAGCAGCGCGCGGATACGCGCCAGCAGCACGCGCGGGCGCACCGGCTTGCAGACATAATCGTCCGCGCCCATCTCCAGGCCGAGCACCTGGTCCATATCATCGGTACGCGCGGTGAGCATCAGGATCGGCCCCTCGTAGTGCCCGCGCACCTTGCGGCAGATCGACAAACCGTCCTCGCCGGGCAGCATCAGGTCGAGAATCACCAGATCCGGCTGCTCCTGCAAAATGCGCGCAGCCGCCTGCGCGCCGTCCATCTCGATGGACACGTTAAGACCATTGCCCTGCAAGTACTCACGGGTCAACTCGGCCAGGCGCTGGTCGTCTTCGACAATAAGAATGTGCCACGACTGCTGCTCCACAACTAACTCCTAGAACGTTTCACCTGGCCACAATGGCGTCGGCATTGTAGCAACGCCGCCTGAGCAGCGCCGCCCTCACGCATGCATGTGAACATGGCTGCGACACACCACAAAACCCGCCCCGACAGCCGAGATAGCGCAGGCCGCCCACATCGACAAAAAAACTACATATTGTGTTTATCGTATTGACTAAAAAAACCCGTTGAGAATGGCTAAAAAAGCCTGAGCCATGACGACGAACGGCGCGCAGGGGACAACCCCAGCAACTGCGCGGCCTTGCGAAAGTTACCCCAAAGTAACCCACAGGCTTATCCACAGGCTGATTGAATTTATCGACTTGCCTTCACCCCTACACCGCTCTATCTTGTATCCCCAGCGCGACAAACACCTACATATTGGGTTTTAGCACACAGAATCACACAAGCACATTTGCCCCAAAACAGTCCAGACGCTGGACTGAAAAAGTGCAAAATACAGCTTAGATTGGCGTTTGAGCTTCACCGATCCAGATCAGCAGCCTGAACCGCCAGAAGAGCGAAGGCATATTGATCAGCGCAGGGCGTATTACGCGACCGGCCACAACATCTAGTGGTACAGGTCAAGCGCCTGTACAAGACTTGAAGAGCCAGGAAGGCACTTAGTCGTACCTTCCCAGCCCAGTTTGCAAGTCCCGAACGAACGGTGTCATCGCTGTTCGCGCGGTGTTGTTGAAATGGAATGAACGACGGTACGGCGCACGGATCAACTGCTCAGCGCCTTCTAAAATCAAGAGAAACGGAGACTTTCATGCACACCGACACCTCCCGCGAGAACTCGCAGGCCACCGCGCCGCAGGCCACCGATGACAACCAGAGCCTGAGCGCCACCGCGCCGGGCCAGCTGCGTGTGATCAAGCGTAACGGCACTGTGGTGCCTTACACCGATGACAAAATCACCGTTGCCATCACCAAGGCCTTTCTCGCTGTTGAAGGCGGCACCGCTGCTGCCTCGTCGCGTATTCATGAAACCGTTGAGCGCCTGACCGAGCAGGTCACCGCGACCTTCAAGCGTCGCATGCCGTCCGGCGGCACCATCCACATCGAAGAAATCCAGGACCAGGTTGAACTGGCCCTGATGCGTTCCGGTGAGCAGAAAGTCGCCCGCGACTACGTGATCTACCGTGAGTCGCGCTCGCAGGAGCGCAAGCGCGAGCACATCGAAAGCCCCGCGCAGCCGCACCCAAGCATTCGCGTCACCCACCTCGACGGCAGCGTTGCGCCGCTGGACATGGGCCGCCTGGACACCATCATCCGTGAAGCCTGCGAAGGCCTGGCGGAAGTCGATGGCGCACTGATCCAGAAAGAAACCCTGAAGAACCTCTACGACGGCGTTGCCCAGAGCGACGTCAGCACCGCCCTGGTGATGACCGCCCGCACCCTGGTTGAGCGTGAGCCGAACTACAGCTACGTCACCGCCCGCCTGCTGATGGACAACATCCGCGCCGAAGCGCTGAACTACCTCGGCGTCGCGATCAGCGCCACCCATCACGAGATGGTCGATTTCTACGCCAAGGCGCTGCCGGCTTACATCGCCAAAGGTATCGAGCTGGAACTGCTCAACCCGGTACTGGGCACCTTCGACCTGGAAAAACTCGGCAAGGCGATCAACCACGAGCGCGACCAGCAGTTCACCTACCTGGGCCTGCAGACCCTCTACGACCGTTACTTCATCCACAAGGATGGCGTACGCATCGAGCTGCCACAGGTGTTCTTCATGCGCGTGGCCATGGGCCTGGCCATCGAAGAAGAGCAGAAAGAAGACCGCGCCATCGAGTTCTACAACCTGCTGTCGTCGTTCGACTACATGTCGTCCACGCCGACCCTGTTCAACGCCGGCACCCTGCGTCCGCAGCTGAGCTCGTGCTACCTGACCACCGTGCCGGACGACCTCTCGGGCATCTACCACGCCATCCACGACAACGCCATGCTCTCCAAGTTTGCTGGCGGTCTGGGCAACGACTGGACCCCAGTACGTTCGCTGGGCGCTTACATCAAGGGCACCAACGGCAAATCCCAGGGCGTTGTGCCGTTCCTCAAAGTGGTCAACGACACCGCTGTTGCAGTTAACCAGGGCGGCAAGCGCAAGGGCGCGGTCTGCGCCTACCTGGAAACCTGGCACATGGACATCGAAGAGTTCATCGAGCTGCGTAAGAACACCGGTGACGACCGTCGCCGCACCCACGACATGAACACCGCCAACTGGATCCCGGACCTGTTCATGAAGCGCGTGTTCGACGACGGCCAGTGGACCCTGTTCAGCCCGTCCGAAGTACCCGACCTGCACGACCTCACCGGCAAGGCCTTCGAAGAGCGCTACGAGTACTACGAAGCCCTGACCCAGTACGGCGGCAAGATCAAACTGTTCAAGACCATCCAGGCCAAAGACCTGTGGCGCAAGATGCTCTCCATGCTGTTTGAAACCGGCCACCCATGGCTGACCTTCAAAGACCCATGCAACCTGCGCAGCCCGCAGCAGCACGTGGGCGTCGTGCACAGCTCGAACCTGTGCACCGAGATCACCTTGAACACCAACAAGGATGAGATCGCCGTGTGCAACCTCGGCTCGGTCAACCTGCCGAACCACATCGTTGACGGCAAGCTGGACACCGCCAAGCTGGAAAAGACCATCAAGGTCGCCGTGCGCATGCTCGATAACGTTATCGACATCAACTACTACTCGGTACCGCAGGCGCGTAACTCCAACTTCAAGCACCGTCCGGTGGGCCTGGGCATCATGGGCTTCCAGGACGCCCTGTACCTGCAGCACATCCCGTACGGCTCCGATGCCGCGGTCGAGTTCGCCGACAAGTCGATGGAAGCGGTCAGCTACTACGCCATCCAGGCCTCCTGTGACCTGGCCGACGAGCGCGGCAGCTACGAGACCTTCCAGGGCTCGCTGTGGAGCAAAGGCATTCTGCCGCTCGACTCGCAGCAGATTCTGATCGAGCAGCGCGGCCAGAAGTACATCGACGTTGACCTCAACGAAACCCTGGACTGGGCGCCGGTCCGTGCCCGTGTACAGAAAGGTATTCGTAACTCCAACATCATGGCCATCGCCCCGACCGCGACCATCGCCAACATCACCGGCGTGTCGCAGTCGATCGAACCGACCTACCAGAACCTCTACGTGAAGTCGAACCTCTCGGGCGAATTCACCGTGATCAACCCGTACCTGGTTCGCGACCTCAAAGCCCGCGGCCTGTGGGACTCGGTCATGATCAACGACCTCAAGTACTACGACGGTTCCGTGCAGCAGATCGAGCGTATTCCGCAAGAGCTGAAAGACCTCTACGCCACCGCGTTTGAAGTCGACACCAAGTGGATCGTCGATGCCGCCAGCCGTCGCCAGAAGTGGATCGACCAGGCGCAGTCGCTGAACCTGTACATCGCCGGTGCATCGGGCAAGAAGCTCGACGTGACCTACCGCATGGCTTGGTACCGTGGCCTGAAAACCACCTACTACCTCCGTGCCCTGGCCGCGACCAGCACCGAGAAGTCCACCATCAGCACCAGCAAGCTCAACGCGGTGTCCAGTGGTGGCAACGATGGCCTGAGCGCAGCACCGGCCAAGGCTCCGGAAGTGGAAATGAGCGCCGGCCCGGCACCGGTGCCAAAGGCCTGCGCCATCGACGAGCCAGACTGCGAGGCGTGTCAATAAGCGCGCGGATCTGAGCGGCATTCGCGGCGTTACCTGCCGGAGCGGCCCCCATCACGTACAGGCGTACGCTCAGGGGCTCCACTCCAGCAGGTGCCTTGCGACTACTCGCTCAGCTGCACGCTCGGACGTCGAGCAAAAAGCTAAAGCACAGCGTTGAAGCAATACCTAGGGAGAGGGCAACAAGCAACACCGCCCTCCCCACTTATTACCGCTGCACGCCCTCGGCGTGCAGCACGGCGGTAGAGGACAGGCCCGACAGGGCCGCCCACCGCGACCAGCGGAACCGTTTTGCCCTTGCGCGCTGTTCGCAACGCAACACTTAATTTGTATATCCACACAGGTCGGTTATTTCACCGGCCCGCAAGCAGGAGCCAAGCCATGCTGAGCTGGGACGAATTCGACAAAGACGACGGTGAAGACACCGTTGTAGCCAACACCACCACGGCCCCAGTGGCTGACATGGGCATCGACAAGCTCGACCAGGTCGGCGGTGCCGCCGCTGTTGAAGCCCGCGCCGTGGCCGCTGATGACAGCGCCGCCGTCGCCCGCGCCAAAGCCTCGCTCGACCAACTCGACATCGCCGAAGGCCTGGCCGAGCTGGAAGGCACCGCCGCGCGCGTTGCCGTCGATGAAAAGCGCATGATCAACTGCCGCGCCGACCTCAACCAGCTCGTACCCTTCAAGTACGACTGGGCCTGGCAGAAATATCTGGATGGTTGCGCCAACCACTGGATGCCGCAGGAAGTGAACATGAACGCGGACATCGCGTTGTGGAAAACCCCGGACGGCCTGACCGACGACGAGCGCCGCATTGTTATGCGCAACCTCGGCTTCTTCTCCACCGCCGACAGCCTGGTCGCCAACAACCTGGCCCTGGCCGTGTACCGCCTGATCACCAACCCGGAGTGCCGTCAGTACATCCTGCGCCAGACCTTCGAAGAGGCGATCCACACCCACGCCTACCAGTACTGCATCGAATCGCTGGGCATGGACGAAGGCGCGATCTTCAACATGTACCACGAGATTCCGTCGGTCGCGAAGAAAGCCAGCTGGGGCCTCAAGTACACCCGCTCGATCTCCGACCCGACCTTCAACACCGGCACCGTTGAGACCGACAAAGAACTGCTGCGCAACCTGATCGCCTACTACTGCGTACTGGAAGGCATCTTCTTCTATTGCGGCTTCACCCAGATCCTCTCCATGGGTCGCCGTAACAAGATGACCGGCGTCGCCGAGCAGTTCCAGTACATCCTGCGTGACGAGTCCATGCACTTGAACTTCGGCATCGACGTGATCAACCAGATCAAGATCGAAAACCCGCACCTGTGGGATGCCCAGCTCAAAGACGAAGCCACCCAGATGATTCTGCAGGGCACCCAGCTGGAAATCGAATACGCACGCGACACCATGCCGCGCGGCGTACTGGGCATGAACGCGGCGATGATGGAGGACTACCTCAAGTTCATCGCCAACCGTCGTCTGACCCAGATCGGTTTGAAGGAAGAGTACCCAGGTACCACTAACCCGTTCCCATGGATGAGCGAAATCATGGACTTGAAGAAAGAGAAGAACTTCTTCGAGACGCGGGTTATTGAGTATCAGACTGGTGGGGCGTTGAGCTGGGATTAAGAGTACCCAACAATAGCTTTACCAAATGGTAAAGCTATTAAAGCGCGCATAATAGAGAAGGATCATCAAATCGATGATCCTTTTTCATATATGGGCACATACAAATCTTTCTCTACACATAAAAAATGAACGGAAGCTAAACCTATGACAGAAAGGATACTGGGACAGTTTGAAATAATTAGCGGATATAAAAATACAAAACCGTTTCTATCCCAAGTACAGGAGGCTGCGGACGCACATCGCTCTGCCTTAGGTTTCTTCCCAAGCAGTGTTTATGAAGACTTTGCTAAAAACGACCGGTTATTTATTTGCATAGACAGGTCAACAGAAAATCCGAAATATGCTGGCCATATATTATTCGACGGCAGGTTCCCGCGCGCCAAAATAAGGCAAATGTTCACTCACCCTGATTTTCGGCGCAGTGGAATAGCAACAAAACTACTCAACCATTTTCGCAATGCTTTAACACAAATGGGGTTCACTTCCGTTTATGCCCGGGTCGCAGAAGACTTAACCGACTCAAATAAATTCTGGGAGAAACAATGTTTTTATATCCAGAGAGTCGAAAAAGGTGGCACATCTCGAAATAGGCAAATTCTTGTCCGCTGCTTGGAGCTTGAGTCGCCTCAATTGTTCCCCACCAGCGGCATAAACTCAGAAAACCCTCTAGGCCTAAAAACCACTACAACAAATATCACCCCCTTCTTCTTGCTAGATCTAAATGTGTTATTTGATGTAGCTGGTCCGCGTCGACCACGCCACGCAGAAGCCAAAAGCTTATTTCAAGCCGAACGAATGAACTTCTGCCGCCTAGCTATCAGCAACGAAATAAGAGCAGAACTCCAAAGAACAAGACTGCCAGGAAAGACGGACCCAATGGAGGGATATATTGATATATTTCCATCAGTCCCCCTCTTACAATTAAAAGAACTTTCAGGCCTTCTAAACGAGCTCGCGCAGTTAATTTTTCCAAGCAAAAATATTGAGGAATTAACTGCCAACGACCTATCTGACATACGTCACGTAGCCACTGTCATCCAGCATGATTTGGCAGGTCTAATTACAAATGATCAAGCCGTATTAGATGCTGCAAACACAATTGAAGAAAAATACGGCATAGAGATAACCTCAACTGCAGCCTTCGAAATAAATGACACCACCACAAGCACTAGCGGCTCTTTCGAAACATTAAAAAACTCGACATTAAACCTTAAAGAAATATCAAGTAAAAACAACTCAGATGTGCACGCACTTTTGTCAAAACTAAAGCTATCTGGCTCTACAATTGCCAATGGATGGCTACCCACAGAAGATCATGAGCGAGTTGCGATTCGTCGAGCAGTCTGGTGCGAAGAAACTCTCATTGGTTATTTAACTTGGTCAACGCGAGGAACTGCTGGCGTTACAACAGCGCGTATTGCAGTAGATGAAACGAACCAGCAGGCATTGAGCTCGGCACGCATTCTATTAATCCATCTTCTTGAGCAGTTAATTTCTTTCGGCCCACGCCAAGTAACACTTGAATTCCCAGCACAACAATCACATGTACGAGAAATAGCTGTCGGGTTTGGATTTAAAGGGACACAAGACCCAAACTGCTTAGTAAAATTAATCCTTGGAAAAGTTTTAACCATTTCAACCTGGCCTACACAACAAAATGAGCTCGCCACAAAAAGCGGCCTTAAAATTCCGGCGAATGCGCCTACGTACAAAGGGCCAGATCAGTACATTCCTATACTGACACCCGCTGGAAATCGTGAGCACCTTCCGCTAGACATACTTGAGTCTGCATTATCGCCGGCACTACTTTGCCTTCCTGGCCGGCCTGCAGTTATAACACCAGTACAACGTAGCTTTTCAGAACCTCTTCTTGGCCATTCACCACAAGGTTCACTTCTGCCATCCTGTACCGCATCCCTATTCCAAGATCGTCATTATGTAAGCAGTAGCAGCACTCTAAAACACTTCAAAAGAGGAACATTAATCCTCTTCTATGAATCAGCAAAGCAACGAGGCAGCAGCGAAATTGTTGCAATAGCCAGAGTACGCCAAGCCTATCTAAAACCAAGTGACTCACTTGATGACAGTGACCTTGAGCAGTCTGTACTTAGCACGGAAAGTATTGCGCGAATTGGAAAGTCAAAAATGAAAACCGTTACAGTATTTGACAACATATTCCCCCTTCCACACCCGGTCCCTCTTAGTACTTTGCAACGAATAGGTTGCGGCCGACCAAATGATCTAATCACAACGAAACCCATCACAGAAATCCAGCTGCAAGAAATCCTCCTAGAGGCCTTTCGTAATGGGTAATGAAGATCACATTCTTATATCACTTACCCCACGCCATGCAGCAAATATATTTGCTGGCTCAAAAACAGTTGAGCTGAGACGTAGAACAATGCACATTGCGCCAGGAACAACAGCCTGGATATACGTAAAGCTTCCTGTCGGCGCCATTATTGGGAACATCCAAGTTAAAGCCGTACATTCCTTATCACCAACAACTCTTTGGCGGCGCTTCAGTAAAGTCAGCGGATTATCCAAGAGTGAATTCTTTGACTATTTTAGTGGCATCACTAAGGGAACCGCCCTTGAGCTAGAATCACCACATACATTACAAACCCCTCTTTCACTAAAGCACCTTAGGAAAACCGTAGAAAACTTCCAACCACCACAGTTCTTCACACGCCTTACAGATAAAAGCCCTGTACTTAAAGCAATAACTGCAGAAATTAGTCAGGGGAAATAGGCAATAGGGGACAGACCACGTTTTATCGGCAACCTTACTTATCCTTTTCGCCCTTACGGCGAGTCACTTTCTCTTTGCGCGCGCAAAGAGAAAGTAACCAAAGAGAAAGCGCGCCCGACATCCGGGTTTCGCTGCGCTCAACTCCCCTCGCTCCGGTGCTGTTCCGAGGGTCGTCACGGTGGGCCATCCCTGGCCCATCGTTCCTCGTTTGGCATCCATGCCAAACGCCCCTCTCCACAGCACCTGCGCTCGGCCTCCTGACGGGATTCGGGGACCGCGTTGTTTGGGCGATTTGTGGTGGCCAGAGCGAAAGGCAAAAGCGGAGCGACAGACTCGTAGGATGGATTGAGCGCAGCGATACCCATCAACCAGGCAACCGTCAACCGCATGGCTATCGCGCTGCTCCACCCATCCTACGAATCAGGCGGTGGCCGTACCTAGTGCGTGAGAATGCTCAACCAAGCTTCACGCAGGCAAATAAGGCATTGCCAGACGCCCCATCCCAGGGGATGAGCTTCTGGTAATCGTGCTCAAGCACATGCACCTCAAAATACGGCTGCAACAGCGCCTGCAACTCGACAAAACTCAGCGCGACCATCGGGTGTTCGTCGTGCCATACCTCGGCTTGCCCCGCCACCGACCGCTCAATCCGCAGCCGCAACAACTGCTGCTCACCCTCGCCGGCGTAATGCCAGCCAGAGCTGAAGGTGAATAAGCCGTCGGCATGTTGCGCGCTATGCGCGGTAAACAAGCGGTTGTCGATTTTGCCCTTATCGACCACGTTAAAGCAGAACAACCCATTGGCGGCGAGTGCCGCATGCACACTGGCGATGCAGGCTTTTAGCCGCTCAATGCCGGCGCTGTAGTGGATGGAATAAAGGAAGCAGGTGATCAGGTCCTGCGGCTCGCTCACGGTAAAGCTGCACATGTCCTGCAAGGCGAAGCGCGCCTGCGGGCAGCGTATAGCGGCCTTTTCCAGCATCGGCTGGTTGATATCCAGGCCACTGCTGGTATAGCCGGCCTCACTGAAATAGCGCACATGCGGCCCCGTCCCGCAGGCCAGATCCAGGTGGCGGCTGCCGGCGTTGCCAAACAGCTGCTGCAACCTGTGCACGCAGTGGCTTTGCGCCTGGTAGTCGATATCGGCGCACATCAGATCGTAATAATCAGACAGGTCGGTATAGAGGGCATTAACGGACATAGTGACCTGGGGCTGAGCGCGCGGCATTTGCGGGCGCGCATCATAGCCGAAGCCCCGGTACTACAGCGTTTGTTTAGCGCGGACGGCTGCTGGCCCATGCAGCATGCCGCAATTAAGCACTCACTCGGCCACGGTCATGGAGCCGGGTTGGCCGCAGAACGCCTGGATGATCTGGTTACTGCCGGGGGCACCCGCGTGGTAGTGGTAGCCGCGAACGGTGTCGACATGGCCACCGCATTCATCGAGCGTGGTGGCTGCATTGCCGTCAGCATCAAGATGGGCGAAGAGGCCGAAACCATCGAGGGCGTAGCCAATCATGGGGGCGTGGCCGTCTGCCTGGGCGATCTCTTTGGTCTGGCCGGTAGCGGCGTGGTAGTGATAGCCGGCATGGGGGTTGATGTGGCCGCCGGCATGGTCGAACGGCGCAACGGTGTGGGCATCGAGAATCGCGTGGATAGGCGCAGGCGGGTCAAAGTTGACACCGTTGAAGGCAACAGCGACGGCGTCGTGCTGCAGCCGAGTCGGACGGCCCTGATAGACCGGGTTAACCGGAATCACGTAGGTCGTAACGTGGCGGCCGAACCATTCGGGACGCCCCTCCACAACGTAATTGTTGTAGCGCGGGTCAACATCGGGCCGAGCAGCAGCCTCAAAAGCCTCTTTGGTGTCGGTCACACGCACCGAGCCGTCGTCACGGTACAACTGCCATTCGCCATCGTCGTAAAACTCGGCCATGTTCTTGATAAAGGCACCGTCAACGTCATAGACCTGACCGTCGTGCAGCCAGATACCACCGGCTTCCTTGCCGTCGCTGATGGACTTTGGCGACCACGGGCCCATCGCGTGCTCATGCGGCTCGGAGTAGGTACGAATCAGGTAAAACATGGCCTTTGTGCCATCGGCCTGTGTGCGTTCTTCCTGAACAATCTCGCCGACCAGTGCTTCGCGGATAAAGTGCGCCGGATCCACTGGGATGGCGTGAGCGTTTGCGGCCTCGACGGTCTGTTTTTTGGTTTCATTGAGCCATGCACAGGACGTCACCAGTATGGCCAGCAGCAGAAGTGCTAACGGTTTGAAACAGGCTATCGCGCCATTCTTGATATTCATTTTTTGTCCTGTATGCCTCGCCGGTTCGGCGCATGCTTCTAAGCCTAGAAGCGTTTTCCAGCCCTGGCCCAACATCACCAGGTATTCGCCGCAAACTGCCGTGTTGAACAACAGCGGCAGCCGCAGTCACCCCGCAAAACGGGGACTACGGCACTTAGCATACGGGCACTGGATAACGGGTGGTGCTGAATGCCACAACCGGTGATTGCGGCGCGTGCTGCCTATGGACGACCTTTTGGCTTCGGCATGCGTTGTAGCTCTGAAAGCGAGAGAACACCGTCGTGATTAACATCGATCTTGGCAAACTGATCCGCCAGCGGCCCTTTAACTTCGCCCCGGGATAAAACGCCGTCTTTGTTGCTATCTAGCTCGTTGATCAGCCGCTCCGGGCTTGGAGGATGACCGCCTTTGTGGCCATGCTTATCCGAAGCATCAGCCGCGCAACCCGCCATCAACACTGCAGCACTCAATACAGCAACCGCTAGCAATACCTGCTTCATAAACCTTTACCCAACGTGATTAACAGAACGCATAGTGTGCCGGCGCACAGCGCGGTGTGCCGTCAGTGAAGGGTAAGCCTGGGTAAAGTAAATGTAAGCATTTCCGCCCGGCATGGGTCGCTGGCAAAAAACCATCGCCATCGACCGACACTGCGTAATTGGGCCTGCCTGCGGCTATTGGTGACGCCCCACGGACACGCTCAAACCACACAGGCGTTACAATGCCGCCCACGCCGACTGACCTGTTGCTCACGCCCGGAGCCCGCCTCACGATGTTCACCCTCGCCCACCTGGACACCCCGCCACCCGAATCACTGAAAAGCCAGGTGCTGCAAATGGTGGTGGACTACCTCAGTGACATCAGCCCGGTGTCGCTGACGCCCAGCAACCCGCTGTACCAGCTGTACCAATATGTGATTGGTTACGAGGTGCACCTGTACCTGCAGGCCATGGACAGCGACGTGGCGGGCAGCGCGCAGTTGGTGCTGGCGCTGGACGACCGCGACCCCTCCCAGGTGCTGGGTTTTGCCCTGTACCTGCCGGCCCAGGATGCCCCCGAGGCGTGCACCCTGGCCTATATGGCTGTGCAGAGCAGCCAGCGCCGGCGTGGCATTGCCCGGGCCATGCTGCAGCACATGGTCGGCCGTCACCCGCATGCCGAACTGGCCTGTGTGGCCAGTAAAGTGCCGACCTTCGAGGCCATGGGCTTTCGCGTGCTGGCGGCGCAGGGGCCGCAGGTATTGATGAGCACCCGTGCCTATCGCTCGGACGGCCTGGTTGCGGTGCAGGACCTAGAGCGGATTTTCCACTCCAAGGAAGTCCAGCAGATCCACGCTTACCTGCTCAAGCAGTACGGCAAAAAAGCCATGGGCGACGCGGAGAAACAACGCGACCGCCTGCTCGACCAGATGACCCAGCGCGCCCTGGCGCTGCTACACCAACGCCGCGCTTCGGGCTCCGTGCACTGACGCCAACCGGGCATGGATTACCAACCCAGTGACGCTAGGTCAAATCGGCGCCATCAGCCTGCGGCGAGTGGATTGGCGGCAATAAAGCGGTTCACCACCTCAGCCAGCACTTCGCCTTGGTCTTCTTGCAAGAAGTGCCCGCCATTGACGATGGTGGTGTGAGCTTGACCCTGGGTGCCGGGGATCAATTTCTGCATGACTTTGTCGCCCCCGGCGGTGATCGGGTCGGAGTCACTGAAGGCGGTGAGGAAGGGCTTATCCCACTTCATCAACACCGCCCAGGCGGCGCGGTTTTTGTCGGAGGCTGGGTCCGTGGGGGTGATGGGCACCAGCAGGGGGAATTGCCGTGCGCCTTCTTTATACGACTCATCCGGATAAGGCGCGTCGTAGGCATCGATCACCGCTTGTGGCAGTTCGCTGGTGGTGGCGCGGCTGATGATCGCCCCCGCCGGAAACTCCGGGACTTTCTGTGAGTAGTCCTGCCAGCTTTTGAAGGCGTCACCGGGGTTGTGATCGCCAGTGGGCAACATGGTGTTGGCAGCGACGACGCGGTCGAAACGCTGTGGATTTTCCGCCACCAGGCGCAGGCCAATCAAACCGCCCCAGTCTTGGCAGACTAGGGTGATGCGCTCAAGGCTGAGCTGGTCGAGCACGGCCTGCATCCAGTCGACATGACGTTGGTAGGTGTAGTCGCTGCGCTTGCTCGGCTTGTCGGATCGGCCGAAGCCAACCAGATCAGGGGCGATCACCCGGTGGCCGGCGGCAACCAGAATCGGGATCATTTTGCGGTACAGGTAACTCCAGGACGGCTCGCCATGCAGGAGTAACACCGGCGGCGCATCTGCCGGGCCTTCATCCAGATAATGCACGCGCAACTGGCCGCCTTCGCCGTCATCGACCGTGAGGTAGTGGGCCTCGAATGCGTAGCCTGGCAGGTTGGCGAAGCGACTGTCTGGGGTGCGAAGGACGTCCATAGATGAGCCTCTGGCGGTGGGGGTAAAGTCCAGCATGGACTCGCCCCCCGCAGCGTTCAACCACAGGTTTAACGTGAATACTGCGCTATTAACCGCACACAGCTCAGGTTTCGCCGGTGGGTGCCCTGCTGCTTACGCTTAAACGGCGGGCGGCGGCGCTCACGCTACGGGCGATATCAACGAAGGGCGTGACGATCAAGCCGTAGAGGCTCAGGTAGCGCTCATGGTCGCCCTCCCCTGTACCGAAGCTGATGACCTCCGGCTTGGCGCGGGTGACGTAGAGCGTGCCGAACAGCCAATCCCAGAGTGACAGGTTGGTCGCAAAATTCTTATGGAAGTGCCGGGGGGCGTCACTGTGGTGGATCTGGTGCTGCGCCGGGCTGTTCAACACATGCTCGATGTGTGGCCCGAAGGACAGCCAGACATGGCTGTGGCGCAAGTTGGCCGCCAGCGCGTTGCAGATAAACACCAGGTAGGTCACGCCAAACAGGGTGTAACGGCTGATTTCGCCGCCGCAGAAGTACCAAAAGATCCCGGCATACAGCCCGAGGCTGATGGCACTGGCCAGTTGGCCGATGATTTTCTCGACAAAATGCACCCGGCTCGCGGTCACCGGCACCAACACCGGTGCCGAGTGATGGACCTTGTGGAACACCCACAACCAACGGCAATGAAACGCGCGGTGAACCCAGTAATGGGTGAAGTCCAGCAGCAAAAACACGCCCAGGCCGTAGTACAGCGACAGCGCCAGGTTCTGCCCCAGTTGCGGACGCGCGCCCCAGAGGTTGTTAAAAAAGGCCATGTAATCGCCGGCGTGCAGGATATAAGGGTCAACCAGGCCGACGATGGGCACTACCAGGGCGACTTTAAGAATGGCCCGCACCAAGTAGTAGCGGTAATCCAGCAACGCCGAGCGGTGGAAATTCACCCGGCTGCCGCCGATGAACTGCCAGAACGAGCGCGCGTCGGTCAGCTGGCGCTGCGCCCGGTAGCGAAACAAGGCATAGCCGACGGCATAAGAGATACACAGAAACAGCACGCCGAAGCGGCCGTTGAGGTCGAAAATGCCGGCAAACTGAGCGATAGCAGGCTCTATCAGCAGCTCGTTCAGGCGCTCATAACTGGTCGAGAGAACACCCACGGCAGGCTGGCCTCGGTCAAGAAGGGCGCAAATTATAGGCAGGCACGCGCCCCTCGTAAATGCGAACGCTTATCTAAATTATTTTAATAACCTGGCTAAACAGACACATTTGCCCGTACCTGCCGCTCAAGGCTGGTGCATGTTCCGCGTATTAGGGGGGCTAGCGCTGGCGTAGGCACGCCGCAAGCCTGACACCCAGAACGGCGTCAGGCGTAAATCAGCTGGGGTTACTTTTTGTCGTTGTCCTTATCTTTGCTCATCTCGTGACCAATCACGCCGCCCACCACAGCACCCGCACCGGTGCAGAGCACGCCACCACAGAGCAAGTTACCCGCCACGCCGCCAACAGCGGCCCCGGCGGCAGTACTCTTCTCTTGATGGGTCATATTGGAGCAACCGCTCAGCCCTAAGGCGGAAAGCAGAATGCCGGTGGAGACAAGCTTGAAAATGTTCATATCAGTACCTCGGTGTACAACAGGTGAAAAACCCTCGCGCTCGACCTTCTCACGCGCGGGCAACGCTTCACTGTACGCTTAGTTAAGCGCGCTCACCGGGATATCGTCGTACTGGAAAATGTGCGGTCGGTTTAAGCCTGCGAGGGTTGCTGGCGAAGGCGACTCATTTACCTGAGCCGTGGCCTGCGCTTAATCGCACATCACGCACTGCTTGCGCGTAAAGGCGACATGCTCCACCGGTCGGCGGGGCCATAAGCAGGCGTGTCTGGATTAGCGACAGAGTGATCCGCGCTGAGGCTTAGGGCGCGCCAAACATGGCCGTCCAGTAAATCCCGGCATCGCTTTTCGGGTCGTTGGCGTAGGCCGCACCCAGTTCACTGAACTGTGGGTTCATCAGGGTGGCGCAATGGCCAGGGCTGGCCAGCCAGCCGTCGATCACCTTGCTCGCCGTGTCCAGCCCGGCGGCGATGTTCTCGCCGATGCGCTGGCCGCTGTAGCCGGCCAGTTCCGCGCGGTCGCCAGGGGTGCGGCCGTCGGGGTCTTGATGATCGAAGAAATTAAGGTTGGCCATGGCGCGGCTGTGAGCTTCGGCGGTGCTGCCCAGCGTGGCATTCCACTGCAGCGGTGCGGCGGCGGCATAAGTCTGGTTGCCACACTGGCGCGTGTGCCCGCGTGCGCTATTGAGTTGGGCGAGCAGCTGCTGCCCTTCTGCCTGCCAGTCGCCCAGGCGGGCGGTGAGGAGCGGGCGAGCCAGGAGAATGCGCCAGTCGCGGCCCTGCTGATGGATGCCGATGTCGACAAACTGCGGGTCCAGGACGATTTTGCAGAAACTCTGCTGCAGTACCTCTAGCGCAGCCGCCGCATCGCGTGGGCCAGACAGGCTAATCGCCTGCACATTGACCATCGGGTAGCCCGCCGCACTCATCGCCTGCTGCAAGTCCCCAGCGCGACCGATGGACTGCACCAGGCGTGGGTCGGCCGTCAGGGGTGGTAACTCGGCAGAGGCCTGAGCGCCACAGCGCTGCACTTCACTGCGGTAGCTGTTGATCAGTTCGAGCAGCTGCGCCTCATCAGCGGCCTGCGCGCCCGTGACCATCAACAGCCCCAGCATCAGGGCGACAAACGCCCGCCTGAATAACCTGCTACCCATAAAATCCCTCGACCTGACGATGCCGATACGGCGTGCCTATGACAATCACGCACTGATCTTGGCGCACCTCGCGCGCGGAAACCAGCGCGACAACGCCCCTGAAACGACAGCGCCCCCGCAGAAACTGCGGGGGCGCATGGATAAGGGTTTAAGGCAGCCTGCTGTGCGGCCGGCTGTGCTGCTTACTACGGCAAGGCGCGCAATTGCTCCTCGGCGAGGAAGTCTTCACGCAGCAAGGCATCCTGACCCGGAATATCAAGGGCCTCATCATCGGCCTGCAGCGGGGTGGCGCGCTTGCTGCGCAATTTGCCGAACTGGTGCTCAAGGGCGTGATGCAGTTTCTCGATGGCACCATCGATGGACTGTTCCAGAGACTCCGACTTGTGGGTAACAGACAGCGGCTGCAGGCCCTTTGGCCGTGCTTCGATCTGGCAGCGCTTGTCATGCGCACCGGCTTTGGCACCGTTGTCGTCATGCAGGTGGACAACAATACGCGTCACTTCGTCATCGAAACGCTCCAGCTTGCTGGCAACACTGGCGCTCACCCACTCAACCAAACGGGCATTGCCTTCGATGTGTTTATCGCTGTGAACTTGGATTTGCATAAAGCTTTCCTTCTTCAACTGTTCGCGAATAGCGTCGCCTACCAGGGCGACAACTCCAGACTACGCCATTGCGCCCCCCTTTAGGCAAGCCCTAAGACGTTGGTCTTAGCTACAAATCGGCGCGCACGCCCCACTCAACTCGCTGTAAGCCTTGTGCGCTGTGCATTTCAGCCCGGGGCGGCAAATCAAACAAAGTTTATCCGCGGGCTGATTTGCCACGTCCCAGGCGAGCCGTTGCCGTATTTAACTCTTGAGCCGATAACCGGTTTTGAAAATCAAGCCCACCGCCAGGATGCACAGCAGCAGAAAGCCGAGAATCATCGCCAGGCTCAGGCCGACGTTAACGTCGGAGACGCCGTAGAAGCTCCAGCGAAATGCGCTGATCAGATACACCACCGGGTTGAACAGGGTCACCGTCTGCCAGGTCGGCGGCAGCATGCTGATCGAGTAGAACGCGCCGCCGAGGAAGGTCAGTGGCGTGACGATCAAGGCCGGGACGATCTGCAGCTTTTCCCACCCGTCCGCCCAGACGCCGATGATGAAACCAAACAGGCTGAAGGTCAGCGCGGTGAGTACCAGAAACGCCAACATCCAGAACGGGTGGAGAATCTCGAAGTCGACAAACAAGCGCGCGGTAAACAAGATCACCAGGCCGAGAATGATCGACTTGGTGGCCGCCGCGCCGACATAGCCAATGAGGATTTCCAGGTAGGACACCGGCGCCGACAGCAGCTCGTAAATACTCCCCGAATACTTGGGCATGTAGATGCCGAACGAGGCGTTCGAAATGCTCTCGGTGAGCAGCGCCAGCATGATCAGCCCCGGCACGATAAACGCGCCGTAACTGACGCCCTGCACCTGGGTCATGCTGGAACCGATGGCCGAACCGAACACCACGAAATACAGCGAGGTGCTGATCACCGGGGTGGCGATGCTTTGCAGCAAGGTGCGCCAGGTGCGCGCCAGCTCGAACAGGTAGATGGCGCGGATTGCATAGAAATTCATCGACGCGATTCCTGCACAAGGTTGACGAAAATATCTTCCAGCGAACTCTGGCTGGACTGTAAATCCTTGAAGTCGATGCCGTGCTGGGCCAGGTCCTTGAGCAGTTCGGCAATCCCGGTGTGCTCGCTCTGCGCATCGAAGGTAAACACCAAGGCGTGGCCGTCGTCCGCCAGTTCCAGCGCGTAACGCGCCAGCTCGGCCGGGACGCTCGCCAGCGGTTGTTGCAGGTGCAGGGTCAGCTGTTTTTTACCGAGCTGGTGCATCAGCGCCTGCTTGTCTTCCACCAGAATGATTTGGCCTTTGCTGATCACCCCGATGCGGTCGGCCATTTCCTCGGCCTCTTCGATGTAATGGGTGGTGAGGATGATGGTGACGCCGCGCTCGCGCAGGCCGCGCACCATGTTCCACATATCACGGCGCAGCTCCACATCGACGCCGGCGGTGGGCTCGTCGAGAAACACAATCTGCGGCTCGTGGCTCAGCGCCTTGGCGATCATCACCCGGCGCTTCATGCCGCCCGACAGCTCGAAAATCTTCGCGTCGCGCTTATCCCACAGCGACAGGTCCTTGAGCAGTTGCTCCAGGTAGGCCGGGTTAGGCTTTTTGCCAAATAGGCCACGGCTGAACGTCACTGTCGCCCAGACGCTTTCAAACACATCGCTGACCAGTTCCTGCGGCACCAGGCCGATCTGGGAACGCGCCGCTCGGTAGTTCTTGATGATGTCCTGACCGCCCACCAGCACGCGCCCGCTGCCCGGATTGACGATGCCGCAGATGATGCTGATCAAGGTGGTCTTGCCCGCGCCATTGGGCCCGAGCAAGGCAAAAATCTCGCCCTGGCGAATATCCAGGTTGATGTTCTGCAGCGCCGGATGACCACTGGCGTAGGTTTTGCTCAGTTGTTGAATCGAGATCACCGCTTGCACAGGACCGCCTTCTCTGGGGAAAAGATCAATTGTAAGGAAGTTGCCCCAGGCTTGCGCACTTGCTGATGGTTTAATCGGCATGCCGCGGCTAATTCATTCAGCAGCGTTGAGCAGCAGCGGACACGGCTGCTAGGCTGGCGCAAGTTTTACTCATACAAGGAATGCACCATGGCTCTTCGTCACGCGCTCGCCAGCCTTAGCCTGCTCGCCCTACTGGCCGGTTGCAGCTCGCAGCAGCCAGCACAGTCCGTGGCGGAAATCAGCGGGGACTGCACGGTCGAGCAACTGCAAGGCATGCGCGGACAACAGGCCAGCGCCAAACAGATCGAGGAGCTACAGCTCAAGGCCAACGCCAAATTTGTACGCGTACTGGCACCCGGCGACGCCGCCACCCTGGACTACAACCTGCAGCGCCTGAATATTTATATCGATGAAAGCGAAACCATCACTCGCCTGACCTGCGGCTAGGCGTGGTTAACTAAGCCAGACAGACCGGGCATACTGACGCACCTGTAACCCAGCTGGCCGCCTGCCTCCATGCGTATTCACGTCACCTTTATCGACCGCGTTGGTATCACCCAGGAAGTGCTGGCCCTGCTCGGTGGGCGCAACCTCAACCTGGATGCGGTGGAGATGGTGCCGCCCAACGTCTACATCGACGCGCCGACCCTCAGCCCCGAGGTGCTCGACGAGCTGCGCGAGGCGCTGTTCAAGGTGCATGGCGTAAAAGCCGTGAGTATTGTCGACATCCTCCCCGGCCAGCGCCGCCATCTGCAACTCGACGCCCTACTCGCCGCCATGACCGATCCGGTGCTGGCAGTCGACAGCCAGGGCCGTGTGCTGCTGGCCAACCCGGCGTTGCTCGAACTGTGCGGCCAGCAGCCTGAGGGGCTGGGGATTGGCGAGTTGTTTGCCGACCCGCAGTTGCAGACCGAGATGCTAGCGCAGGGCTTTCGCCTGCCCATGCGCGAAATCACCCTCAACGGTCAGGCCCTGCTGCTGGATGCACAACCGATTAGCGAAAGTGTCGACGGCGGTGCGCGGCACCTGGCCGGCGGCCTGCTCAGCCTGTATGCGCCGAGCCGCATCGGCGAACGCCTGGCGGCGCTGCACCATGACCACGCCGAAGGATTTGATTCGCTGCTCGGTGATTCTGCGCCGATCCGCAGCCTGAAAACCCGCGCTCAGCGCGTTGCGACTCTGGATGCGCCGCTGCTGATCCAAGGCGAAACCGGCACCGGCAAGGAACTGGTGGCACGCGGCTGTCACGCCATGAGCACGCGACGTACTGCGCCGTTTCTGGCGTTGAACTGTGCGGCATTGCCGGAGAACCTCGCCGAAAGCGAGCTATTCGGCTACGCCCCCGGCGCCTTCACCGGTGCCCAGCGCGGCGGCAAGCCGGGGCTGTTGGAGCTGGCCAACCAGGGCACGGTATTCCTCGACGAAATCGGCGAAATGTCGCCTTACCTGCAAGCCAAGCTGCTGCGCTTTCTCAGCGACGGCACCTTCCGCCGGGTCGGCGGCGAGCGCGAGGTAAAGGTCAATGTGCGCATTCTCAGTGCCACCCACCGCGACCTGGAGCAGATGGTCAACGAAGGCGCGTTCCGCGAAGACCTGTTCTACCGCCTCAATGTACTCAACCTGGAAGTGCCGCCGCTGCGCGAGCGCGGCCAGGATATTCTGCTGCTGGCGCGGCATTTTATGCAGCAGGCCTGCGCGCAGATCCAACGCCTGCCCTGCCGGCTGACGCCGGACACCTACCCGGCCCTGCTGAGTAACCGCTGGCCGGGCAATGTGCGCCAGTTGCAGAACGTGATTTTCCGCGCGGCGGCCATTTGCGAAAGCAATCTGGTGCAGATCGATGACCTGGATATCGCCAGCACCGCAGTCGCCGCGCAACAAAACGAAGGCGACATACACAGCCTGGAAGCCGCCGTGGCTGAGTTCGAGAAAGCCTTGCTGGCCAAACTCTACCCCAGCCACCCCTCGACCCGGCAGCTGGCCACGCGCCTGCACACCTCGCACAGCGCCATCGCCATGCGCCTGCGCAAATACGGCATACCCGGCAACGGTTAACGGATGGGCGCGCTAATTGCGTGCGCCAACGCCCGAGACCATAGCGCGAGCAATGCTCCAGCCAGCATTCGCCACAGATAATTACCCACCTACCGCGACGGACTCATTGGTCACAGTCGCGGAAGAAATCCGAGCCTGGTCAACATACCTGTATATATTGAATGGGGACGCAGTGCGTATTCCAAGGCAGCTACGCGTGAGAAACCGAGGTTATAAACATCGAAGGCTAATGGTGCATTGATCCGCCTAGGGCTGGCAGAACCTTGGATTGTTGTGCCTGCATCTATTACTGCAACGCCTATTGAGCCCAGCTCAGGCAAGGCTGAATGCCAAGTGATGAGATTGACGAGTCAGGGTAAGTTTATTTGATTGAAAATTAAGGATCATGCTCATGGCATGGCGTTTGCTAGGTAAAGCAAGGGTGCGCCTTAGGAAGGAGTGAAAAATGCCCAAAAGTTTTTATGATGAGATGTACGACAACAAGGGTGACCCACGCGCCCATTACGAAAGCTTCTCTCGCTGGCTGGCGAATACGCCACCAGAGCTTTTGGCACAGCGCCGCCGTGAAGCAGATCTCTTGTTTCACCGCGCAGGTATAACCTTCACGCTTTATGGCGATGATCAGGGCACTGAACGCCTGATCCCCTTTGACACCATTCCACGCAGCATTCCACGCAGCGAATGGAAGATCATTGAGAGCGGCTGTATTCAGCGCGTGCAAGCGCTGAACATGTTCCTCACCGATCTGTATCACGATCAACGCATTATCAAAGCCGGCATCATCCCCCCCGAGCAGATCCTGGCCAACGAAGGCTATCAGATGGCGATGCAGGGCCTGGACCTGCACCGCAACCTCTACGCGCACATTGCCGGCGTAGACTTGGTGCGCGACGGCGATGGCACCTACTACGTACTGGAAGATAATTTGCGTACACCGAGCGGCGTCAGCTACATGCTGGAAGACCGCAAGATGATGATGCGCTTATTCCCGGAGCTGTTCGCCTCGCAACGTATAGCGCCGATTGATCACTACCCCAGCATGCTGCTCTCAACCTTGAAAAGCTCAAGCCCGGTTGATGATCCTTATGTTGTGGTGTTGACGCCAGGGCACTTCAACAGCGCCTACTTTGAACATGCATTTCTCGCCAGGGAAATGGGGGTCGAACTGGTCGAAGGTGCGGACCTGTTTGTACGTGACGACAAGGTGTTTATGCGCACCACCGCAGGGCCAAAGCAGGTCGATGTGATCTACCGGCGGCTGGACGATGCGTTCATGGACCCACTGGCGTTCAATCCGCAGTCAATGCTCGGTGTACCCGGGCTTTTGTCTGCTTATCGTTGCGGCAACGTATCCCTGGCTAATGCCCTTGGTACCGGCGTTGCTGATGACAAATCGATCTACCCCTACGTTCCGGAGATGATTCGTTTCTATCTGTCGGAAGAGCCAATTTTGGCCAACGTGCCGACCTGGCAATGCCGAAAAACCGCCGACTTGTCCCATGTGCTGGCGAATTTGCCGGAGCTGGTCGTCAAAGAAACCCAAGGTTCGGGTGGCTACGGCATGTTAGTAGGCCCGGCAGCGAGTAAAGCGGAGATCGAAGACTTTCGCGCGCGCTTGATCGCCAACCCCGCGGCCTATATCGCCCAGCCGACCCTATCGCTCTCTACGTGCCCAACCTTTGTCGAACAAGGCATCGCGCCACGGCATATCGACTTGCGTCCGTTTGTAATGTCGGGACGTGAAACCCGCCTGGTTCCTGGCGGCCTGACCAGAGTGGCACTGCGCGAGGGTTCGCTAGTGGTCAACTCGTCCCAAGGTGGCGGTACTAAAGACACTTGGGTAGTTGAAGAATAATAAGGGAGTGCATGGCATGTTAAGTCGCACAGCCGCTTCACTGTACTGGATGTCCCGCTATTTGGAGCGCGCAGAAAACTTGGCGCGCATGCTGGATGTCAGTTATTCATTGTCCTTGATGCCCCATGATCAGCACGGCGCAGGGTTAGACGAACTGGCCATGTCGCTGAAAATCACCGGCACATTTGAGCAGTATCAAGAACTGCATGGTGATTTGGATGCAGAACGCTTGTTGCATTTTTTTGCCTTGGACGGCGGCAACCCAGGCAGCATCTATTGTTGCCTGCGAGAGGCGCGCAGCAATGCCCATGCGGTCCGCGGGCGCATCACTTTGGAGATGTGGGAAAACATCAATGCCAGCTGGCTAGAGGTTCGAGAAATTGCCGACCAGGGCCTATGCACCTATGGCATCGGGCCGTTTTGCGAGTGGGTTAAGCGCCGCTCAAACCTCTTCCGCGGCTCTGCCTATGGCACCAGTTTACGCAATGACGCGTTCCGCTTTATGCGTCTGGGGATTTGCATCGAGCGCGCGGACAACACCCTGCGCTTGCTCGACTCGCGCTACGAGATGCTTGGCGAAGACGCCGACAACATCACCGACGGCTCGGCCTACGACTACTATCAATGGAGTGCATTGTTGCGCGCACTGTCGGCGTTCGAGGCCTTTATTGAGATCTACCGTGGCTCGCCAGGCAAACGTAAAGTGGCCGAATTACTGATTTTGCATGAAGACGTACCACGCTCATTACGTGCCTGCGTCGTCGAGATCAAGCAGATCCTTGATGAACTGCCCGAGCGCAGTGGCCGTCCTGCGCAATACAAAGCCGATGAAATGGAAGAGCGTCTTCGCCATATCGGCATCAGTAAGATTCTCAGCGGTGGGCTTCACCCATGGCTGTCAGAGTCGATCATGCAAGTGCGTGAGTTAGCGCGCGCTATCAATACGGCTTATCTGGAGGTTGCATGAAGCTATCCATCAGCCACGACACCACCTACAGCTATGAGCAAAAGGTGCGTTCAAGCGTTCAATACCTGCGCCTAACGCCGCAAAACAGCGAGCGGCAAAAAGTCATCGAATGGACACTGGAGTTGCCCGGCGCGGTCCGGGCGCAGCGTGATCCTTACGGCAATATTTTGCATGTACTGAGCCTAGAGGAGCCCCATGACTCGCTGGTGATTCACGCCAGTGGCCAGGTGGAAATTGACACCAGCTTTGACGGCGAGCATGACACGCAAGCGCCACAACCTTTTATGCGCAGCACGCCCCTAACCGAGGCCGATGCCGCACTGCGAGCGTTTGCACTGCAGCACTGTGGCGAGCGCCGAGACCGTGAGGCGCTGATCACGTTAATGCATGCACTGGCTCAATCGATGCCCTACCAACCGGGCTCTACCGAGGTCGACAGCACGGCTGCAGAGGCCTTTGCACGCGGCGCTGGCGTTTGTCAGGACCATGCCCATGCGTTCTTGGCGTGTGTGCGCAGCCTGGGACTTGCGGCGCGCTATGTGTCGGGCTACCTGTGCAGCGAGGACAGTGCGCACTTGGCCAGCCACGCGTGGGCAGAGGTCTGGCTTGACGGCGTGTGGTACAGCTTCGATGTCACCAATGGCTTATCACGCCCCGAGCGTCACTTGAAGTTGGCGGTGGGAATGGACTACCTCGACGCTTGCCCGGTAAGAGGCATGCGCCGTGGTGGTGGCGGTGAGCAAATGCATGCGCGCGTGCAAGTCAGCGAGCTGAACATGCAGATGCAGTCGCAGACTCAGTAAGTCTGCGAGCTAGGCTTCAGGTAGCGCTTCGTCCGCCGGGAGGACCGTCACCTTGACCTCTAGGGTCTGCTCGCCGCCACCCAGTACCACCCCGCGCAGCGGGGTGACATCACTGAAGTCGCGGCCCCAGCCTAAGGTGATGTGCTCATGCTTAACCAAGCAACGGTTAGTGGGGTCGAAATCGACCCAGCCCAAATTAGGGCAGAATACCGACACCCATGCGTGGGAGGCATCGGCGCCAATCAAGCGCGGCTGCCCCGGTGCCGGGTGGGTCAGGATGTAGCCTGAGATGTAGCGCGCCGGTAGGCCCAAACTGCGCAAGCAACCAATCATTAACTGGGCAAAATCCTGGCAAACGCCACGCCGCCCGGCCAGCACCTCAAGGAGTGGGGTGGCGATATCCGTGGCGCTGGGGTCGAATTCAAACTCGTCGAAGATCTGCTGAGTTAATGCCAGTGTCGCCTCTAGGTGGGGGCGGCCCGGGGTAAAGCTTTGCCGGGCATAGTCGGCCAACGCGGTATCACACAGAATATGTGGCGAGTCGAAAAGAAAGGGCAGCGCCTCGAGGGACTCTGGCTCAGGTGCAAGCTGCATGCTCTGCGCCAGACTTTCCCACGCTTGGCTGCCTTGTATCTGCTCAAGTCCGGGGCGTGGGCTGACTGTCACTCGAAAGTCAGACAGCACGCTCAGCGTGTGGTGGGGTTCGGTGAGCGTGACATGACGGGTCAGGTTGCCAAAATAATCCAGCCGTGATTGTTCATGCTCAGGCTGCGGATCGATCTGAATATGCTGAGACTCACACTGCTGGTAAGGAAAGTCGCGCGGGCTTAAATGCAGATACTGCTGCGAAAGGCTCACCTGATACGCATAGGTATAGTGCGTTTCATGGAGCACGCGGTAAGCGATGGGCGCGGTTGCGTCCTCATGGTTACTGCTCATAACGCCCCCTGTTTGCCATCAAAGCCTGCGGTGTAACTAAAGAAGCGAGCGCTGAGTTGCTCGGACAGCTGCTCGCTGGCTGTTTTAATTTGCTGCAGCAGGTCGAGCAAAGCACTGTTGCCACAATAGAGATCTCGGTCGGGGTCGAGTGCCTGCAGAGCATGCTGCACCGGCAACAACAGCGTTTCCCCCGCGCTGTCATAGCGCTGAGCAAGTTTATTGAGATTCTTGTTCAAGCCGTCTAGCTGGAACAGTAACGAGCGCGGATTGCCCTGATCGAGTAACAACAGATCCAACACGGGCAGCCATTCGGCTTGTGCCCGATAGCGAGAGCGGTAAGTGACGATGCTGTCGGACAGTTCCAGCAACCAATCCAAGTCGCTTTCTTCAGGCATTTGCAGGGCCTGGATAATGGCTTGAGCTTGAAACTGCAAGCGCTCCAAACGCCGCCCGATGGACATAAAGCTCCAGCCCAAATCGCGCGTCATACCGTCGAGGGCGAAACCGGACAGGCCCATCAACGTGGCGGTGGCCTCATCCAAGCGGTGCATGCTTTCAGCCTGAGACAAGGGCGTGTCATCTTCCACATGGTGATTCAGCATATGGTTGAGCGCACGCCAGTTGTCAGCGGATAGCCGTTCCCGCAGCTGCCCCGCACTAAAGTACAAACTCTGCTGCTGCCTAGCCAAACCAGGTGTGCGCGGCGACACCACCCCCAACAACAATGCAGCCTCAATTTGCTCATCGGTGAGTGGCACAGGCTCGTTTTGACTGGCCTCGACCTCATCTGCCGCGCCCTCAACCTGCTCTTCCCTGAATGTTGGCTGGATTAAGTAACTCCAGTAACACAGAGCTTTCACGGCATCCCACTCTTCGCCCCGTTCCTGCGGCGTGAACAACTGGTTGAGTGCTAGACGCGTCAGACGGGCAACGTTGTCGCAGCGCTCGGTATTGCGCCCCAGCCAAAGCAGATTCTCCGCCAGTCGACTGGACAGGTGAGCGTTATCGCGGATCAGGTCTTTGCCACGTGTGGTTCTGCTGATTTGCCGCGGCGCCGTATGGGCACTACGGCCCAGCACCCAGGTGTCTTTACTGCCCCCACCACGCTGCATGGAGATGATTCGGGAGTCGACACCCGTTGCGACCCGAGTCAGGCCACCAGGCATTACACAATAGCCATTTGGCGTGGCACACGCATAAACACGCAGACCAATTGCACTGGAAGCGAGCCCTTGTGGAGCGGAGGCGCTCCAGATTGGTGCATGGGATAAGCGCACCAGCTCCTGCGCGACATAATTGCGCGGGGTAGCGCGCATCTTGGCGATCAGTTTGTCACGGGCGAGGCCCTGTACATCCTTGCCGAAAACGGAGCGCTGTCGCAGTTGAGCGAAACTCGGTTTGATCACCAGTTGATCGAACTTGTCCAGCACCTCTTCTAACGCAGCCGGCTCGCCACACCACCAAGTGGCTACCGAAGGCATAAGCAACTCTTCACCGAGCAGTCGCTGGCACAGGCCGGGTAGAAAACCGAGCAATGCACCCGACTCGAGCAAATTGGAACCCAGACTGTTGGCAATCAGCACATTCCCCTGCCGTGCTGCCTCCGTCAGGCCCGCCACCCCAAGCGCTGACTCTGTGAGCAGTTCTAAGGGGTCACAAAAATCATCATCGACCCGGCGCATGATCACGTGCACCCGCTGCAGTCCAGACAAGGTTTTCAAGCAAACAATGCCGTCCCGCACAGTGAGATCGCTACCCTCCACTAACGGAAAGCCCAGGTGGCGCGCCAAATAGGCTTGCTCATAATAGGTTTCGTTGTAGGGGCCGGGCGTTAGCAGCACGACCAAAGGGGCCTCACTGGCGCGCAAGGACGCGCCGCTGCGCTCGGCACACTGCCGGCCCCAATGCACCATGCTGTTGCGCATGCTGGAGAAAAAGTCACCGAGGTCCTGCACTTTGAGTTCGCGCATTAAATCCGGATAGCTGCGCGAGAGAACACTGCGGTTCTCCAGAGCATACCCTGCACCGGAAGGCGCTTGAGTCCGGTCAGCCACAACCCACCACTTGCCATCGGGCGCGCGGGCCAAGTCTGCGGCATAAAAGTGCAAGGCCACCTGATCGGGATGCTTGATGCCGTGGGCAGGACGCAGAAAGCCTGCATTGCCGTGCACCAATGCGGCCGGCAACAGCCCTTCTTTTAACAGGCGTTGGTCGCCATAAACATCGCCCAAAATCTGGTTGAGTAAACCGGCGCGCTGGATAACAGCCGCTTCGATTCCGGCCCACTCGTCATCGGGCAAAATCAGTGGGAGCAGGTTCAGGTCCCATGGCCGCTGTATACCCTTGGTATCGGTATAGACGTTATAGGTCACACCGTTTTCACGAATCTGCTGGGTGACGGCATCGAGCCGTTGATTCATGCTCAGCGCCGACTCTTGCGCAAGGCTGCCGAGCATACCGCGCCAGTGAGCTCGGGGCTGGTGCTGGCTATCCAGCAGTTCATCATAGCTGCCAGAGGCTACTCGGTAGTCAGCTAGAAACTTGTCTAACATAGGTTAAATTCTTGTCTTCGCGAGTGATGCGGCAGTGCGCAGAGCCGCACCCGGCAGATGCCATTGGCGGATTTGGAACCTGCGCACCATCGCACAAGCTAGGGTGAAGCAAAACAAAACAGCCGCAGCGGCTCTATTGCCCCTAGGTCACTGAGCACACGTGGCTGACTTCAACGGCAGCGCTTGAACCGGTGTCTAGAAAGGCATCCAGCGCAAATCAAGGGTCAGCGGGAAGTTGGGATTCAGTGCCTCTTCAAATATGCGCATCGGCCCCGGTGTATGGCCGTGAGACCAGAAACGAGCAAACCGCCGCGCCTCTGCAGCATTGGCATTGACCGGTGAGCTTTCCTCGCTGCGACCACCTGGATGCACCACATGATAAGTGCAACCGCCGATCGCCCGACCACTCCAGTTATCGACCAGATCAAAGGTCAGCGGCGCCTGCACTTTAATGGTCGGGTGCAACGCCGACCATGGACTCCAAGCGCGGAAGCGAATGCCCGCAACATATTCGCCCGGCACGCCGGTTGGGTGTAACGGCACGCGACGACCGTTACAGGCGATTTCATGACGCCCATCGGTAAGCCCGCGCACTCGCAGTTGTAAACGCTCAACCGAAGAATCGACATAACGCGCAGTACCGCCAGCACTCATTTCTTCACCCAGCACATGCCAAGGCTCGATAGCTTGGCGTATTTCCATCTCAACCCCGGCATAGACCACAGTGCCAAAACGTGGGAAACGGAACTCGATGAAAGGGTCAAACCAGCGCTCTTCGAAGGCATAACCATGGGCGCGCAGGTCTTGCACCACATCACGGATATCTTGAGTAATAAAGTGCGGCAGCATCCAGCGGTCATGCAGCGCAGTGCCCCAGTTGACCAGCTTGGCTTGATACGGCTCGCGCCAGAAACGCGCAACCAAGGCACGTAACAAGAGCATTTGCAGCAGGCTCATGCGCGCATGCGGCGGCATCTCAAAAGCACGAAACTCAACAAGCCCCAAACGCCCTGTAGGGCCGTCAGGGGAATACAACTTGTCGATAGAAAATTCGCTACGGTGGGTGTTGCCGGTCAGGTCCACCAGCAAGTTACGCAACAACCGGTCCACCATCCAAGGCTTATCACCCGGTTGCATGGTTGGCAGGATTTGCTCCATCTGCTGGAAAGCAATCGCCAGCTCATACAGGTTGTCATCCCGAGCTTCATCAACTCGTGGCGCCTGGCTGGTAGGGCCGATAAAGGTGCCAGAGAACAGGTAGGACAAGGCCGGATGGTTCTGCCAGTAGGTGATTAAGCTTTTCAGCAAATCGGGGCGACGCAACATCGGGCTGTCTTCAGCCGTCGCAGCGCCGAGGGTGGCATGGTTACCACCGCCAGTACCGGTGTGCCGGCCATCGAGCATGAATTTCTCGGTGCCCAGACGAGTCAGGCGCGCTTCCTCATAAAGAGTAGAAACGTTGTAGACCAGTTCGTCCCAACTTGCGGCGGGGTGAATGTTGACCTCAATCACACCGGGGTCTGGGGTTACGCTGAGCAACTTGATCCGCGGATCACGTGGCGGCTGGTAGCCTTCCAAACGAATTTTCAGTCGCAGCTTACTGGCGGCATGCTCAACAGCTGTGACCAGCGCTAGATAATCTTCGATGCGCTGCAAAGGCGGCATAAACACATGCAAACGGCCATCACGCACCTCGACACACAGGGCGGTATGGATAACATCCTTGGGGGCCTGCTTTTTAGCCGCGTTTTCGGCGCTTTTCTTCCGCGTCACGGTGATGTTTTTGCTGGTACCACTTGGCGCTGCAAGCGTGCTGGCCAGTGGCGAACGCGGCGCAAAGGGGTCAACCTCAACCTCGACAGGCCGCTCCTCGGGCATAACCCACGGCAGACTGTTCAGCGGTAAACGCAGGCCCAGCGGTGAGTCACCTTCAGTTAAATACAGGTGCTCACGCTTGAGTGGCCACGCTGATGTGCGCCAGGCAGTGCCCAAAGCAATTTTAGGGTCAGTGGCTTGCGCTGCCAGCGGGATGACATAGCCCGCCACCGCACCCAAGCCTTTACCGAGCAAGCGCGCCAGGCGTTGGCGCTCTTCTGCTGCGGCCAGATCGAGCTTGAGTGGGTCGAGGTTGTTAGGTAACTGGTCCTCGCGCTGCGCCTGCAGCACGACATCTTCATAGGCGGCAATGGCCGAGCCTTCAGGCAAGCTCAGATTACGCAGCAGCTGCTGAGTGAATGCTTTGGCCTGCTCATCGGTGTAACCGTCTTTGCCGTCGTCGGCTGAAAACAAGGTTTCATCCAGCCACATCGGCAGACCGTCTACACGCCAGTAGATGTTCAACGACCAGCGCGGCAACGGCTCACCCGGGTACCACTTGCCTTGACCGTAATGCAGCATACCGCCAGGGGCGAAGTGATTTTTCAGGCGATGGGTCAACTGCCCTGCCAGCTCGCGCTTTTCCTTACCGTGGGCTTCCGTGTTCCATTGCGCGCCGTCCATATCATCAATCGAGACAAAGGTCGGCTCGCCACCTTGAGTCAGGCGTACATCCTGCTGCTTTAAATCGCGATCAACCTGATGGCCAAGTTGCTCGATCAGCTGCCAGTCTTCTTCGCTGTATGGCTTGCTCACCCGCGGATCTTCATGGATGCGGGTGATGGTCATCTTGTGAGCAAAGGTGACTTCGGCTTTGTCGGACAGACCGCTTATGGGGGCTGCCGATGAGGGCATGGCGGTGCACGCAAGAGGAATATGCCCTTCGCTGGCCAGCATGCCTGAGGTCGGGTCGAGGCCAATCCAGCCAGCGCCAGGAATGAACACCTCAGTCCAGGCGTGCAGATCGGTGAAATCTTGCTCAGTTCCGCTAGGGCCATCGAGCGCCTCTTGGTCGGCCCGGAGCTGGATCAAATAGCCAGAGACAAAACGCGCCGCCAAGCCAAACTCGCGCAGTATCTGCACCAGTAGCCACGCGGTGTCGCGGCATGAGCCGGAGCGCTTTTCCAGGGTTTCCTCGGGTGTTTGTACACCGGGCTCCATGCGCAAGGTGTAGGCGATATCACCCTGCAGGCGTTGATTCACCGCAACCAGGAAATCGTTGACGGGCAGCGGCTTTTTCAACAGTTCAGCCCGCGACTCCTTCAGCCATTGCTTAACCAATGGACCCACTTCGCCCGCTTTCAGGTACGCCGCCAGCTCGTGATTCAGTTGCGCCGGGTAGCTGAAGGGAAACTGCTCAGCGTATTTTTCGACAAAAAAATCAAACGGGTTGATCACCGTCATATCGGCGATTAAGTCGACAGTGAACTCTAAAACGTCAGTTTTTTCCGGAAAGACAAAACGGCCAATGTAGTTGCCATAGGGGTCTTGCTGCCAGTTAATGAAGTGCTTTTCTGGCGTGACGTTCAAAGAGTAAGAGAGGATCGGCGTGCGCGCATGGGGAGCCGGACGCAGGCGTACTTCGTGAGGTGACAGCCCCACGCGGCGATCATAGTGGTACGTGGTCTTGTGATGCAGGGCGACGCGAATAGCCATAGAAAACACCTTTGATTTAAAGGATTGCACTTCGGCGGGATCGGCCCTGCCATATCACAATGCTTTGTTAAAGAAACAAAGCAGGTTTCATGCCTTCACGCGCAGGTCAGCTCGAGAAAACTACTCGGGTGATTTAGACCGCAGCGCAGTGAGTAACAAGTTATAGACCGCATGCCCATTGTGCATACGAAAGATGAACGCCCCGCAATGGCGCGATTGAAGAGTTGTTACTAGCGGGCTCAGGCCAGTATACCCACGGCAGTGTTCTGATCACACCATGCTGTCATGTCGATATGAGCAGCAAGGCGTCAGCAACTCCGCCAAAAAACCGCGCCCATCAAAGCAACCAATAAATGCCAACAAGCCACATAGTAAAAGGTCGGCATTTAGCCGAGCTTTTACTATGTGGCTTGTTGGGAAGAGATCGACCTGCGGGTCTATCTCTTCGTTACAGCGGCGGTATCAGAGGGCGAACTTCTGCAGGTTGGCCATCATCTCTTTCATCGCTTCGATATTGTCTTTCGGATGGGCGGCACCCTCGAAATCGCAAATCTGCGCGAAGTTGGCTGCCACATCTTCCGGGCTGTAACCAGCACGCGGGTCGAAACCGGCACCCAGGCTGCGCTCCCAGCGCACTTTGCCCATCCAGCCGCCGCCGACTTCGAACAAACCGGAGGTTTCTTCGCAGGCATTACTGGCCAGGTACACCACCAACGGGCTTACCAGCTCTGGCTTAAGCTGCTCGAACACCTGCGGCGGAATCAGCCCTTCGGTCATGCGCGTGCCGCCGGTTGGGGCGATGGCATTGACCAGGATATTGTTCTTGCGGCCTTCGATGGCCAGGGTACGGGTCAGGCCATACAAGCCAAGCTTGGCCATGCCATAGTTGGACTGGCCGAAGTTGCCATAGATGCCTGAAGTGGACGCGGTGAAGATGATGCGCCCGTAGCCCTGCTCGCGCATATGCGGCCAGGCGGCGCGGGTAACCTTATAAGCACCCTCGACGTGAACCTTGTAGACCAGGTCCCAGTCGGCGTCGTCCATCTTGTGGAAGGTTTTGTCACGCAGGATGCCGGCGTTATTGACCACCACATCGATGCGGCCGTAGGTGTCCAACGCGCACTGCACAATCTTCTCACCGTCGGTCACCGAATCATGGTTGGCCACCGCCGTACCGCCAGCCGCGCGAATTTCCTCAACCACTTTGTCCGCCGCCGAGGCGTTAGCGCCTTCGCCATGGGTGCTGCCGCCGAGATCGTTAACCACCACTTTGGCGCCGTGTTTGGCGAACAGCAGTGCATGGGCGCGACCCAGGCCGCCACCTGCGCCGGTGACGATTACAACCTGGTCTTGAAAACGGATGGCGTCGCTCATGCAGCATTCCTCAGCAGATTAACAATGCCTCGAGTGTCCAGCAGGCGCGCTCTGGTCACAATAGATACGACCCGCGCTGAATAGTGCGCAATAAAGCAGCGGGATAATCACCATTGGCCTTGCTTGCACGTAAACAACAGCAGCGGCCACCGCCACAGCGCCGTGGCTTGGGCACCACGCGTCGCTTGCTTACTGCGGCTCCAGGGCCTCGCGAAAGGCCAGGTAATGCTGCAAAACCTGCTCTGGTGCCTCGGTCTGGGGGTAGTGACCAATGCCTGCAAGCAGCACTGTGTCGGCATCGGCGATTAACTCACGATAGCGCGCCACCATATGCGCACCGGAGATCGGGTCGACTGCGCCATCAATCACCCGTAGCGGCACCCCGGCTTTTTGCATCGCCGCCACCCAACGCTCGCGCTGCACACGGCGCTCTGGCATATAGCGAATCAGCCGATGCATCACGCCAGGCCCATTGTTTTCGGCGATCAGGCTCCAGAAGTCGTCCAACTCACTGGCGCTCGGCTGGGTGTGCGGGCCGAACACTTTGGCGAAACTGGCGGCCAGCTTGTTACGGCTGAACAAACTGCCAACCAGCGGACCAATGGGGCTGAGCAGCAGCTTCTGCACCAGCACCGGACGATGGGTTTCCGGGAACAAACCGCCATTGAGAAACACACAGCTGGCCAGTTTCAAGCGCTGCTCATGGTGCCGCGCCAGCAACTCTTGAGCCACGCTGTCGCCATAGTCATGGGCCAGCACGTGCACCGCCCCCCTGATGTGCAAATGCTCCAGCAGTGCCTGCTGCAGATCCGCCTGCTCCAGTAGGCTGTAGGCATGCCCGCGCGGTTTGGCCGAGTCACCAAAACCGAGCATGTCGCAGGCAATCACCCGGTAACGCGCCGCCAGCGGTGCCCACAGGTAATGCCAATCCCAGCTGGCGGTGGGGAAACCATGGATCAACAGCAGCGGTTCGGCGTGCTCGTCGCCCGCCACCCAGTAGCGCATGGCATGCCCTTGAAAGCTGAAACCCAGCCCCTGGGCGCGCCAATCTGCCAGTGGAATACCAGGCAAGGCACTCATTCGGCGTACCCCGGCATCTGCTGATCAAGTTTGCGCAGCAATGCCGGCCAGGCCAGCGAGCCGCCCATGCCTTGCGCGGTTTTCATCACCCCCGCGATCATCGCCTGAGCGCCGTCGAGAATCTGCTGCGGAATATGGATCAGCTCAGCACCGCCGCTCTGGGCCATGACTTGAATCTCGCAGGCGCGTTGCAAGGTGAACAGCATCAGGAAGGTATCGGCGATGCTGTTGCCCGCAGTGAGCAGGCCGTGGTTGGGCAGGATCATAAAGTTCTTGTCGCCGAGGTCGGCCTGCAGGCGGGCCTTTTCTTCATGATGCAGCGCCACGCCTTCATAGCCGTGATAGGCCAGGCTAGACAAGACAAACAGCGACTGCTGCGACAACGGCAGCAAACCCTGCTTTTGCGCCGAGACGGCAATCCCCGCGGCGGTATGGATGTGCGCCACGCAGGCCACCTCGTGACGCACCTCGTGCACCGCGCTGTGGATGGTGTAACCGGCTGGGTTGATGTTGTAAGGGCTGTCCATCAGCTTGCTGCCGGCGAGATCGATCTTCACTAGGCTGGACGCGCTGATTTCATGGAACATCAGGCCGAAGGGGTTGATCAGAAACTCTTCGCAGCCGGGAATCTTCGCCGAAATATGGGTGAAGATCAGGTCATCCCAGCCGTGCATGGCAATCAATCGGTAACAAGCCGCCAGGTCGACGCGGGTCTGCCACTCGGCGGCAGAGACTTGATCCTTGAGGCTAACAACAGGCAAAGCGTGGGCGGCGGTCATGACGGATTCCTCGGCAGTTCTTATTAGACATGCCAAGGAGTCTAGCGAGCGCCCCGGTAAAGATGAGTCGCTCTAGCGGCCAGCGTGCTGACCTTACGGGTCATATTCAGCGAGGCGCGGCCCACGCAGCGCTGCGTGGGCCGCCGAATTAGCCTTGTAACGCCTGAATAAACTCGGCCAGCCACGGCTCGGCGTCGGTTTCCGGGGTTACGCTTTCACTGCTGTCCAGGCGCAGCATCGGCTGTACGGCAGTAATGCCCAACTCGGCAAACAACTCGCTCACCAGCTCGCCGCCACCACAGAAAGTGTCACCATAACTGGCGTCGCCCAGGGCAATCACCCCACCCGGCAGGCCGCTCCAGGCGGGCATATGGTCACGCAAGGCGTAGTACAGCGGCTGCAGGTTATCGGGCAACTCGCCCATACCGGTGGTCGAGGTCACCGCAAGAAACGCCTCGGGGGCAAAGGCCTGAATCTCGGCCAGACTGGCCCGCGGGTTGTGCCAGGCCTCAAGGCCCGCAGCATTCAACAGACGCTCGGCGTGGCGAGCAACTTCTTCGGCGGTGCCGTATACCGAGCCGGAAAAGACGGCGATTTTCATGCAAAACTCCGAAACAGACAGAAGCAAGTCGATAAGCCCGGCATTATGCCGCAAGTAGACAGCCCGCCCGGATGTTTTAGAATGCAGCGCACATAGACTGGGAAATCGCCTCATGATCAACGCCAAACTGCTGCAACTGGTGATCAACGCCTCCAACGACGGCATCGTGGTTGCCGAACAGGAAGGTGACGACAACATCCTGATCTATGCCAACCCCGCCTTTGAGAAGCTCACCGGCTATACCAGTGAGGACATTCTTTATCAGGATTGCCGCTTCCTCCAGGCCGGCGACCGCGACCAGGCAGGCCTGGACGCCATCCGCGAAGCGGTGAAAACGCAGCGCCCGTGCCGGCAGATCATCCGTAACTACCGCAAGGACGGCAGCCCGTTCTGGAACGAGTTGTCGATCACCCCGGTGGTCAATGACGCCGACCAGCTGACCTACTACATCGGCATCCAGAAAAACGTCACCGAGCAGGTCGAGGCGCAGGAGCGCGTCAAGCTGCTGGAGGCCGAACTGGCCACACTCAAGGCCGAGCTGGCCCGGCTGCAGGCGACGACCGGCAGTAACTAATCCCGGCCATCGCGGTCATAGCAGCTACTGAGCTTGATATAGACCGCGACCATGCAAGAACAGGCACTGCTGACCGAAGAAGAACTGGCGTTTATTCGCCAGTTGCATCAACCCGCAACGACGGAGCAGCGCCGCCAGCCGCCCCTCGCGGCAGATATTGGCCAACAGCTCAGTGAGTTACTCGCGCACTGCGCAGTCAATGAACCCTTGAGCCTGCATGCGCACATCGCCAATCAACTCCTGACTTTTAACCTGCAGCTCAGCCAGAGCGGCAGACGCGCGCCCCAGCTGCAACTCAGCGCCCCGCAAATTTTCGACGAAGGTGAAATCAACCGCGCCTGGCGCTCGCCCCTGCCCGAACCATTGCCGCTGCACACCCAGCAGGCGCAACCCAGCGACCTATGGATTCACCAGTTATCGATGAATGGCGCGCTGATCGAGCATCGGGCACGGCGCAAAGCGCCGAAACGCTTCCAGCTGGTAATACCGGTGGACGAACAGACACCGATTGCCGTGACGGGGGTGTTTGTCCGTGAAACCGAGAGCGGCTTGCTGGCCTACCAACTGCACGCGCTGGATCCGCAAAGCGACGAGCAGCTGCGTCAGTTCATCTACCAGCAGCATATCCAGCAAGAACAGCGGCTAAACACAGCCAGCTGAGCAGGCAACGGCTCAGTACAACCCCGCGAGCAAAAAAAGGCCCGCAATCAACGCGGGCCTAAAGTGCAGGAAGATACCTGCAGCAGGGATAAAAAATCCGATAGCCGAAAGGGCGGTACACGCTGGCTATCGGATTGCGCAGTCGTATCAGGCGGCAAACTCCTCCTCACTGAACGCCATGAGCGTGGCTTTGCCGGCCTTAACCTCAGCCAGCAGGCTGTCGGTTTCAGTCAAAATGCGCGCCATATAAAAATCCGCAGATTTCAACTTGGCGCCGTAAAACAGGGTTTCTGTGCTGCCCGCCGCCAGCTTGGCTTTAGCCACTGCGGCCATGCGCGCCCACATCCAGGCCAGGCTGGTCAGGGCGAACAGGCGCAAGTAAGGCGTAGCAGCGGCGCCGGCTTGCTCAGGGTCTTTAATCCCTTCGCTGACAATCCACAGGGTGGCTTGCTGCAACTGCTTGAGCGCCACGCCAACGGCAGCTGCGTGTTCGCTATCCGCATGGGCCTGGAGCCAGCGCTCAATCAACGTGAAGTAATTGCGCACCGCGCGACCGCCACCCAAGCCCAGCTTACGACCGACCAGGTCAAGCGCCTGAATACCGTTGGTGCCTTCATAGATGCGGGTAATCCGCGCATCACGCACCAGTTGCTCGATGCCCCAGTCCTCGGTGTAACCCGAACCGCCGAGCACTTGCAGGCCTTCGTTGGCGCAATTAAACCCTTCATCAGTGAGGAAGGATTTCACCACTGGGGTCAGCAGTTGCACCAGGTCAGCGGCCTGCTCACGTACCGCAGCGTCTTCATGATCATGGGCAACGTCTTCGTGCAGACCGGTGAAGTAGGCCAGGGCGCGCGCGCCCTCAATCATCACTTTCTGGCGCAGCAGCATGCGCCGCACATCGGGGTGCACGATGATCGGGTCAGCCGGCTTGTCAGCTGCTTTCGGCCCGGACAACGAGCGACTTTGCAGGCGTTCTTTGGCAAACCCCAGGCTTACCTGGTAAGCGCTCTCGGCAATGCCGAGACCCTGCATGCCGACCATCAAACGCGCCGAGTTCATCATGGTGAACATGCACTTCAGGCCCTTGTTGGCCTCGCCGATCAACCAGCCTTGTGCACCTTCGAAATTCATCACACAGGTGGCCGAACCCTTGATGCCCATCTTGTGCTCCAGGCCGCCACAGAAAACGCGGTTACGGCTGCCGTCTTCAAGGAACTTCGGCACCAGAAACAGCGAGATGCCTTTGACGCTGTCCGCTGCATCCGGCAGCTTGGCCAGGACCAAGTGCAGAATATTGTCGACCAGATCGTGCTCGCCGCCGGTAATCCAAATTTTGGTACCCGTAATGGCGTAGCTGCCATCGGCCTGCGGCACTGCACGGCTGCGGATCAGACCCAAATCAGTGCCGCACTGCGGCTCGGTCAGGCACATGGTGCCGGTCCATTCACCACTGATCAGCTTCGGCAAGTAGCGTTCCTGCAACTCACGGACGCCGTGGGCGGTCAGTGCATTAATTGCACCGTGGGTCAGGCCTGGGTACATGCCGAGCGACAGGTTGGCCGAGCAGACCATCTCTTCAACCATCATATTCAGCACATGGGGCAAGCCTTGGCCGCCAAACGCAGGCGTGCAGGCCAAGGCTGTCCAACCACCTTCAGCAAACTGCTTATAAGCCTCACGAAAACCGTCTGGGGCCTTAACCGATTTGCTCTCGGGGTCGTACTTGCAGCCTTGCTGATCACCTGGCCCGTTCAACGGAGCCAGTACGTTCTCCGCCAACTTGGCGGCCTCTTCCAAAATGGCGCCACCGAGGTCGTCTCCGAACTCGCGCTGACTAGGCAGCGACTGCAAGGTGGCATAAGCGTCGAGCACCTCGTCAAAAACGAAACGCATGTCACGAAGGGGTGCGCGGTATTGGGTCATGTGGCTGAGTCCTCAAGCTATACAAGTGGATACAAGCTATACACAAACTTAAAATGTATAACTTTTGTATAGCTAAAAGCTGCGGATAGCAAGCCTTTCCTGTACAGGCCGTACAACTAATTGAAATCAACAGCCAATCGCAGGCGCACGAAAACCCGCGCTGCAGATGCGCAGCGGCGCTATTCAGAGAGGATTAATCAGCGCAACTAGGTATCCAGATGCCCAGCCAGAAATTGCTGCAAACGACGCTGCATCAAGCGTCCTTCATTACCCAAGCAGGCAATCGGCGAACCACTGAGGCTTTCCTCGGCCAAATCCGCACCATCACCGGCCATCACCAGCGGGCAATTCAGCGCCAGCGCCAGGCGCGTCAGCACCTTGGGCAAGTCATCGCTGGGCGGCTGATTAGAGAACAACACGAGGGCCTGGGGCTGCATTTTTTCACAGATCAGGGTCAGTTCTTCGAGTGGCTGACCGAGCCCGAGCACACTGACGGCGGTGTCTGCGCTGCTGAGCAGCAACCCGGCCACCAGTAGTTCCAGCTCACGGCAATGGCCCGACAATGCCGCCAGCAGTACCCGCTCTTCAACTTGCGCACGCAGCACCTGCAGGCGCTGTAACGTGCGGGCACGCAGGAAAGTGTCGAAGAACAACCACTCACTGGTCTGACCGTATTCGTCCTGACGCAGTAACAGCTCTTGCCACAGCGGCATAAGGATGTCTTGAAACACCACGGGCAACGGATAACTGGAGAAAATCTGCCCGTACAGGCGATCCAGGCGTACCTCATCGAAGGCACTGATGGCGCGGCGTAGCTGAGTTTGCCACTCGCCCCACTCGCTGGCGCTGACTTCTTCATACACCGGTGAACTGGCAGACTTGATCGAGCTGCTTTTGGCGAGAATCTTGCCAACCTTGCTCACTGCCACGCCGCGCTCAATCCACGCCAGGATGCTGCGCACCGACTCGATATCCACCTGCGAATACAGGCGATGACCGCTCTCGGTGCGGGTTGGCTGGATCAGCCCATAGCGTCGCTCCCAAGCCCGCAGGGTTACTGGGTTGACGCCCGTCAGGCGCGCCACCTCACGAATAGGAAATAACTCTTCCTGCTTGAGGGCACTCGAAACCAGAGACGACGCACCAACGAGATCGGACATGGGCTGCTATCACAGAAAAATGTTGCGCGCATTGTAACTCAGCTATTTAGCGCATACTTTGTACAATACCTATACAAAGACATGGACAATGAATAAGCAACCGCAATGGCCCCTGACCCTTTATTACGATGGCGACTGCCCACTCTGCGCTCGGGAGATTCAACTGTTGCGCAAGCGTGCCAGCACCGAGCGACTAAGCCTGATCGATATCAGCCGCAATGACTTTCTGGCTGACGCCACCGGACACACTAAACAAACACTGCAAAACCGCCTGCACGCACGCTTTGCCGACGGCCAGTGGGTCACCGGCCTGGATGCCACGTTGTGGAGTTGGCGCGCCGCCGGCCTTGACCGCTGGACTGCACCGCTAACCTGGCCGGCACTGCGCCCCTTGCTGGAGCTGGGTTACCGACTGTTCTGCCACTTGCGCCCACACCTCAACTGGCTGCCGCACCCAGATGGCAGCCAGCGCTGCACCGACAAGCAGTGCGACAACCCGCACCCGCGCTAAGCACATCACCTGAGCACGAGCCACTGCCCAGAGTCAGGTTCAAGCAGGTGTGGCCGGCCGATGATTTCATCGTGGCTTTGCGTTTGCAGCAATAACACCTGACGCACGCCGCAACGGCGCAGGCGGGCTTTGAGCAGCGCCAGCTCAGGCCATAGCGCACGCCCTGGCGCATACTCCACAGTACGCAAACCACCAGCACGAGTAACCACCTGCACCTTGTACCCGCAGCAGCGCAGCGCCAGCACCTCGACACGGCTTACCCGCCCACACAGCACTGCAATGCTCAATTGCCAAGGTTTCATGGCGCCCACACTTGTACAAGAAAACCTCTCTTGTACACGATAAAAACAATTTTATTCAGCGCGACTTGCGAAAAAATAGCGATGCAGCTCAATGAAATAGGCCAACACCCGGTAAATACTCCAGTACCCGCACGGGACGCATGGTTGTACAAAGCGCATTGCTGGTATAACTTTGATTCTGGTTCAGTCGAGGCCACGCCTTACTGGTCAGGTATCCCGGCGCAGCGTCGCTGAACCCACCCTAATTATTCTGCGAGTCGACCATGAGCGTCAGCGCCGCCCCCATTCTGATCACCGGCGCCAGCCAGCGCCTCGGCCTGTATTGCGCCGAACGTCTGCTCGAAGACGGCCACTCGCTGATCGTCACCTACCGCAGCGAGCGCGAAGGTATCCAGCGCCTCCAGCAACGGGGCGCTCTGGCGCTGCCCGCGGACTTTTCCAGCGAAGCCGGCATCCTGACGTTTATCCAACAATTGAAACAGCACACCGACAGCCTGCGCGCCATCGTACACAACGCTTCCGACTGGCTGGTTGAAGCGCCGGGCGCTGAAGCCGAGGCCTTTACCCAACTGTTCAATGTGCACATGCTCGCGCCGTACTTGATCAACCTGCATTGCCAGGCGCTGCTTGAGCGCTCAACACCGGCCGACATCATCCACATCAGCGATGACGTCGCGCGCAAAGGCAGCGCCAACCGCCCAGCCTATTGCGCCAGCAAAGCCGGGCTGGACAGCCTGACCCTGTCGTTTGCCGCCCGCTTCGCTCCGCGGATCAAGGTCAACGGCATTGCCCCCGCGCTGATCATGTTCAAGCCGGACGATGACGCTGACTACCGCAGCAAAACCCTGAAAAAATCGGCACTGGGCATCGAACCCGGGCCACTGGTGATATACCAAAGCTTGCGCTACCTGCTGGATAACCCTTACGTCACCGGCACCACACTGACTGTCAACGGCGGCCGCCACCTCAAATGAACCCGGTCGCGAGGACCTTTGCTATGAGCCAGGAAATGAATAATCACTACCGCGAAATTATTCTCGGTGTCGGTGAAAACCCAGAGCGCGAGGGCCTGCTGGACACGCCCAAGCGCGCCGCCAAAGCCATGCAGTACCTGTGCAACGGCTACCACAAGAGCCTGGAAGAAGTGGTCAACGGCGCGCTGTTCGAGTCGGACAACGACGAGATGGTGATCGTCCGCGATATCGAGCTCTACTCGCTGTGCGAGCACCACATGCTGCCGTTTATCGGCAAGGCCCACGTGGCCTACATTCCCACCGGCAAGGTGCTCGGCCTGTCCAAGATCGCGCGTATCGTCGACATGTTCGCCCGCCGCCTGCAGATTCAGGAGAACCTCACCAAGCAAGTCGCCGATGCGATCCAGCAGGTCACCAGCGCGGCTGGCGTGGCGGTGGTCATCGAAGCCCAGCACATGTGCATGATGATGCGTGGCGTGGAAAAGCAGAATTCGGTGATGACCTCCTCGGTCATGCTTGGAGCCTTCCGTGAATCCTGCAACACTCGCCATGAATTCCTACAACTGATCGGACGGAGCAAGTAATGCCGCGACTGGAACCTGGGATGGCGCGCATCCGCGTCAAAGACCTGCGCCTGCGCACCTACATTGGCATCAAGGAAGAGGAGATCAACAACAAGCAAGACGTGCTGATCAACCTGACCATCCTCTACCCCGTCGCTGATGCCGTGCGCGACAACGACATCGACCACGCGCTGAATTACCGCACCATCACCAAGGCGGTGATTCACCACGTCGAAGAAAACCGCTTCGCCTTGCTGGAGCGCATGACCCAGGAGATTCTTGACCTGGTGATGGCCAACTCCGCGGTGCGCTACGCCGAAGTGGAGGTCGACAAACTACACGCCCTGCGCTTTGCCGAGTCGGTGTCGATCACCCTCGCCGGACACCGCTAGAGCCGTTTTAAACATCGACTCGCACACTTCCCGGCGCGCCCTGCGCCGGGGCAGTTGCCGTTGCCGCCAGGCCGGCAGGCTTCTATCATCGCCACACGCCTCCCCTGCCTGTTTACAGAGAGCATCGCCATGACCGATCAAGAACGCCTCGAACTTGAAGCCGCCGCTTTTCGCAGCCTGGTTCATCATCTGCGCTCACGCCCGGATGTGCAGAACATCGACATGATGAACCTCACCGGCTTCTGCCGTAACTGCCTGTCCAAGTGGTTCAAGGCCGCCGCCGATGACACCGGCGTCGCCATCTCCATGGATGAAGCGCGCACAGAGATTTACGGCATGCCGTATGCCGAGTGGAAGAGCAAATATCAGAAGGAAGCCAGCGCCGAACAGCAAGCGGCCTTCGCCAAAGGAAAAGACGCATGACTGCCCTGAGCGAGTTTCGCGCCAAGCTGCGCAGCGAACACTTCACCTTCGCCGAAACCCTGGCGTTTATTGCCGAGCACTACCACTACCAGCCCAGTACCTTTTGCAATGGCGCAGTAGAAAACCCCGCGGGGCAGAACGAAGGCTCGTGCAAAACTCTCGGCCTGGCGCTGCTTGAAGGCCTGAGCCTGGAAGAAACCCTGCAGTGTTTCGGCGAGCACTACCGCAGCGTGCTGGCCACCCCGAGCGGCAGTGACCACGGTAATATCCGCGCACTGATGGACACCGGCCTGGCCGGCGTACGCTTCGAGCAACCCTCGCTGCAGCGCAACGACAGCTAAGCCAGCCGCGCCGCGAAACGCCGCACCTGACGCAGTCGGACAACAAAAAGCCTCGATTAAATCGAGGCTTTTTGCATTGCCCTCAGGCTTATTGGCCGTCGAGATAACGCTCCACATCCAACGCCGCCATGCAGCCAGCGCCGGCCGAGGTGATCGCCTGACGATACACATGGTCAGCCACATCCCCGGCGGCAAACACCCCCGCCACGCTGGTGGCGGTGGCATTGCCGTCGCGTCCGCCGTTAACCACCAGGTAACCGTCCTTGAGCGCTAACTGGCCCTCGAACAACGCCGTGTTCGGCGTATGCCCGATGGCCACAAACAGCCCGTCGACCGTCAACTCAGCATGACTGCCATCGTTATTTCTCAGGCGCACGCCGGTCACGCCCATGTTGTCGCCCAACACCTCGTCTACCTCGGCATTGAGTTTGAGCACGATCTTGCCCTCGGCCACCCGCGCCTGCAGCTTGTCCTGGAGGATCTTTTCCGCGCGGAAGCTTTCGCGGCGGTGCACCAGGGTGACCTTGCTGGCGATATTGGCCAGGTACAGCGCCTCCTCTACCGCGGTGTTACCGCCACCGACCACCGCCACTTCGCGGTTGCGGTAGAAAAACCCATCGCAGGTGGCGCAAGCCGAGACGCCCTTGCCCATAAAGGCCTCTTCACTGGGCAGGCCCAGATAACGCGCACTGGCACCGGTGGCGATGATCAAGGCATCGCAGTTGTAGGTGCCGCTGTCACCGACCAGGGTGAATGGCTTGCCGGCCAGGTCCACGGCATTGATATGGTCATAGACGATCTCGGTCTCGAAGCGTTCGGCATGTTCCTGCATGCGTTGCATCAGGGCCGGGCCGGTCAGACCGTGCACATCACCGGGCCAGTTATCCACCTCGGTGGTGGTGGTCAGCTGGCCGCCGGCTTGCAAGCCGGTGATCAACAACGGCTTGAGGTTAGCCCGTGCGGCATACACCGCCGCGCTGTAGCCAGCAGGGCCGGAACCCAGAATGATCACGCGGGCATGACGGTTGGCAGACATCAACAACTCCTCCCGGCAATGCCGGCAAAAACCAACAAGGGCTTGCTTATGCCTGTAGCCAGGCAATAACGCTGAAGCCCAAAAGGGATAACAACTCAGTGCTGCGCAGCCTATGCCCGCCTGCCGCGCGGCGGAAATATGCTTTGCCAATGCAAGGCATAGACAAGTCCTATGGCTGGCCAGGCAATCTGTTAGCGCGCATTGCCCACGCTTTCCCCTGACCCGCAAAGCCGGTAAGGTCGGCGCGACTTCAACCTACCGGAGACACGCCCATGTCCGCCCCTGTGCTGACCGGCCCGCAATACTTAAGTGAAGGCCTGAAACTGGTCCTGAGCCCTGGCTTGCGACTGTTCGTGCTACTGCCCCTGAGCATCAACCTGCTGCTATTTACTGCGCTGATCGGCGTGGCCGTGCAGCAGTTTGGTGGCTGGGTCGATACCTTTATGCCGAGCCTGCCGAGCTGGCTGAGTTTTCTTGAATATGTGCTGTGGCCGCTGTTCGTGGTGCTGGTATTGCTGATGGTGTTCTTCACCTTCACCATGCTGGCCAACATTATTGCCGCGCCGTTTAACGGCTTTCTCGCGGAGAAGGTTGAAATCGTCGTGCGCGGCCAGGACGACTTTCCGCCGTTCAGCTGGGCCGAATTGATGGCCATGGTGCCGCGCACCCTGGGCCGCGAGATGCGCAAGCTGGGCTACTTTCTGCCGCGTGCCATCGCCCTGCTGATCCTGACTTTTATCCCGGTGCTCAACCTGATCGCCGCGCCGCTGTGGCTGTTGTTCGGCGTGTGGATGATGGCCATCCAATATATTGACTACCCGGCCGACAACAACAAAATGAGCTGGCAGGACATGCTCGCCTGGCTGCGCGCCAAACGCTGGCAGAGCCTGGGCTTTGGCGGCATCACCTATGCCGCCTTGCTGGTGCCAGGGCTGAATATCCTGATGATGCCGGCAGCGGTGGCCGGGGCGACCGTGTTCTGGGTGCGTGAACGCCAGGAGCAAGTGCGGACACCCGCTCCCTAAACCCTCACGCCGCAGGGTCGCTGCGCTCAAACACCACGCGCAGCGCCTGCAGGGACGCCTGCGACTCGCGCTCGATACGCCGCTCCAGTAACAGGCAATTGGCCAGGCGCATCAACACGCCGTCAAAGCCGTACTCCAAGGTACGCAGGAACTCGCATCCGCCCGCCACTTCTAAGCACTCGTAGGTCAGCAACAGCTCTAGGCCATGATCGCCCCGAGCGCTGGCCTGCCAGCGCCGCCCAGGCTGGTAGTCGAGCACGCTCCAGCGCAAATGGCCGGAGCGGCCAGCGGCATGAATATCTTCCTCGAACACTTCGCCGGCGAGTAGCGCGCCATCGCGGCCGTAAATATGACGCGACGACGGATGCCACTCGGGCCAGTGCGCCGGGGCGGCGGCATAACTCAGCACGGCGTCGGCCGGGCGAGCGATAGACACACGATGTTGCTGACGATTCTGCTGATGAGTCGCCTGCGGCTGCCAATACAGAGTGCCGTAGAGCCAGTCCATCAGCGGATGGACAATGCCGAAGTTGCGCGAATGCATCAGCTCACGACGATGGTGTAACGCATGCAGATGACGCATCTGACGAATCCACGGCAGCCGCGCCACCGGGTGCTCGGCCGGCAGGTGTTCGCAGGCATGCGCCACCTCGTAGGTCATGTAGCCCAGCAACATGCTGCCCGTGAACAGTGCCGCCAGGTTGCCATCGAGCTTGCCCAGCAACCACCAGATGCCCAGCAACGGCAGGCTATAGAGCACAATCAGCCAGGCCGGAAAGAGAATCACCCGCCAGTCGCGTGGCGTTTCGTAGCGCATCTGGCCTTCAACGAAGAAGCTGTGGTGGTCGCCGGTATGACGCTGGTAGAACAACTTACCGAAGCGGGTTTTGTTGTGCCCCAAGCGCTTGTGCACCTGGTACTCGCCCCAACTGAAGAACACCAGGCTCAGCGGCACCAGCAACCACTGCCAGAGCGCCACTGCATCCAGCGTACGCCACAGCAGGGCCATACCGGTCAGGCCGTAGGCCAGCACAAAGCCGGCATGCAGCCAAGGGTTGTACAGCGGATGGATGGCGTCCCGATAGCGTGCGCGGAAAGCCTGGGCATTGTCGTTGTTATAGGCCACGGCGTTTCTCCCTGTGCGGATTGACAGCAGTCTAGGTGCAGCCAGATCATTCGAATAATGGATAGTTTAAAAGAGCATTATTCTTGATAACGAATTTGCGCCAACTCGACCTCAACCTCTTGCTGGTCTTCGACGCCCTGATGCAGGAAGGCAACCTGACCCGCGCCGCTGAACGCCTGCACCTGAGCCAGTCGACGGTGAGCAACGCCCTCGCCCGCCTGCGCCAACAACTGGGCGAGGAGCTGTTCCAGCGCACGGCCCGCGGCATGACGCCCACCGCCCGTGCGCAAACCCTGTATATACCCGTGCAGCAAGCCTTGCGCCTACTGCAGACCGGCCTCGGCCCGGCGGAACCCTTTGACCCGCAGACGCCACAGGCTTTCAGCCTAGCGCTCAACGATTACGCCCAAGCCGCACTGCTACCGATGTTGCAGGCGCACTTGTCGCGCATCGCGCCGAGGGTCGAGCTGCTGGTACAGCGCGATGATGCCGACAGCCTGGTGCCGCGCCTGGAAAGCGGTGCGCTGGACCTGGCCATCGACTATTTACATTTTGACTCGCCTGACCTGCACTACACGCCTTTGCGTGAAGAGCCGCTGGTGGTAATCGGCCGCGCCGGGCACCCGGCCTTTGCCGGCGGGCTGAGCCTGGAGGACTACCAGCAGGCCCGGCATGTCACGGTGACACCGCGCGCCGGACGCGGCTCGCCGCTGGAAATTGTCCTCGGCTCGGCCAAGGTACGCCGTCAGGCCGCCCTGCATCTGCCGAACTACCTGCCGATCCCCGCAATCGTCGCCCACAGCGACCTGCTCGGCACCGTGCCTGCGCGCCTGGCCGAAGCGTTCGCCCCGGCGCATGCCCTAGAGACCGCGCCGCTGCCCTTCGATATGCCACCGGTACAGGTCAGCCTGATCTGGCATCGCCAACAGCAACTCGACCCGGCGCACGCCTGGCTGCGTCAGCAACTGATCGAACTGCTTGTGTGAGGCTAATCAGGCAAGTGCAACCCGGCTCCAGCAGGGCTGGCCAGAACTATCGAGCGATTCAAACAGCGGCAGCGCTAGAGCAGCACATCTAGGCGTTTGCTCAACCGCACGCCCTGCGCACTGACAGTTGCACCATAGGCCAGCACTTCAACCCCGGCACTGAAGGCCTCACGCAGGGCGGCGGCATAGGCGGGATCGATTTCCTCGGCGGGGCGCACCGCCTCGATCCCCGACAGATTGACGCAATACAGCTGCACCGCGCGGGTGCCGGCGCGCGCCAAGCTGGCCAATTCGCGCAAATGCTTGCTGCCGCGCTCGGTGCGCGCATCGGGAAAGGCGGCAACCCGCGTGTCGGCAAAGCCCAGGGTAACGCTCTTGACCTCAACGAACGCGGCGCCCTCTGGGTAGTCCAGGCGAAAATCGATACGGCTGCGCTCCTGGCCATAAGGCACCTCGCGCTTAAGCCCGGTAAAGCCATTTAGTTCGGCAATTAACCCGGCGCGCAGCGCCTCTTCAACCAAGGCATTGGCCCGCCCGGTGTTGATCACCGCGAGGCGACCGTGCGGGGTTTCCCCGATTTCCCAGGTGCCCGGCAACTTGCGCTTGGGGTCATGGCTGCGACTAAACCAGATGCGCGCACCTTCGCTCATGCAGTTGAGCATCGAGCCGGTATTGGCACAGTGAATGGTCAGCAGCTCACCACTGGCGGTCTCGATATCGGCGAGAAAGCGCTTATAGCGGCGCAGCAGCCGACCTTCTTCCAGGGGCGGATCAAACTGCATGGGGCTTCCAGCTGTTCAGGCCACGCTTGATCCGATCAACCGCCTGCTGCAGGCGCGGCAGGTCCTGGGTGTAGGCAAAGCGCACATGTTGAGCGGCCAGGTGGCGGCCAAAATCCAGACCCGGGGTAAAGGCTACGTGCTCGGTTTCCAGGAAGTGTTGACAAAAGGCAAAGGCATCGCCGCCAAAAGCGCTGATATCGGCATATAAATAGAAGGCACCTTCTGGCTCCACGGCGATCTTGAAGCCCAAGTCGCGCAGTGCCGGCAGTAAAAAGTCGCGACGGCGCTGGAACTCATGACGGCGCTGTTCGAGAATTTCCAGGGTCTGCGGCTCAAAGCACGCCAGTGCGGCGTGCTGGGCCATGCTCGGCGCGCTGATATAAAGGTTCTGCGCCAGTTTTTCCAGCTCCGGCACAGCGGCTGGCGGTGCCACCAGCCAGCCGAGACGCCAGCCGGTCATGCCGAAATACTTAGAAAAGCTGTTGAGCACGAAGGCGTCGTTATCCACTTCCAATACACTGGCCGCGTCTACGCCATAGGTCAGGCCATGGTAGATCTCATCCACCACCAAATGCCCGCCGCGGGCCTTCAGCGCCTGCGACAGCCCGCCCAGCTCATCACGACTGAGCAAGGTGCCAGTCGGGTTGGCCGGCGAAGCCACCAGCGCGCCGACGCTACCCTGATCCCAATACCGCGCCAGCAGATCTGGAGTGAGCTGATAACGCACCTCCGGGCCGACCGGCACCAGCTGCGCGGCGCCTTCGACCAAGCGCAGGAAGTGCCGATTGCAGGGGTAGCCCGGATCGGCCAGCAACCAGTGCTTACCGGGGTCGACCAACAAGCTGGTGGCCAACAGCAACGCGCCCGAACCGCCCGGCGTGATCAGGATGCGTTGCGGGTCGATATCCAGGCGGTAACGTTCGGCATAGAAGCCAGAAATCGCTTCGCGCAGGGCCGGCAAACCGCGTGCGGCGGTGTAACGGGTATGCCCATTGGCCAACGCGGCCTGCCCGGCGGCGACAATCGGCGCGGCCGTGGTGAAGTCCGGCTCACCGATTTCCAGATGAATCACATCATGGCCGTCGGCCTGTAATTGATTGGCCCGAGCCAGCAGCGCCATCACGTGAAAAGGTTCTATGGCGCGGCTGCGCGCACTGTAGGACTGGGCCATGGGACTGCCTTAAACTGGATTAAGAGGCGGATTCTAAAGCATACCCGATCCGGCTTCGACAACCGGGAGTGGCGCGGGGGGAGTTGTTCTGGTAAGTTCGCCCGCTTTACAGCCGCAGGGCCGGTTCTACTCGACGTAGGATCGGCAAGGGACACCGTCCTGCGCAGTGGATCAGAAGAGTGAGAGGCGGTCATCCATGCCCACCAAAGCAAAAGCAAAAAGCAGCCAACTGACTCGCGGTTTCGAGCCCTATAAAGAAACAAAGGGCGAGGAGTACATGAGTGAGCCGATGCGTGGCCACTTCACCGGCATCCTTAATAAGTGGAAGCTGGAATTGATGCAGGAAGTCGATCGTACTGTGCACCACATGCAGGACGAAGCAGCCAACTTCCCCGATCCAGCGGACCGTGCAAGCCAGGAAGAAGAATTCAGCCTGGAACTGCGCGCCCGTGATCGTGAGCGCAAGCTGATCAAGAAGATCGACGAAACCCTGCAACTGATCGAAGACAACGACTACGGCTGGTGCGACTCCTGTGGCGTCGAGATCGGCATTCGCCGTCTGGAAGCCCGCCCCACTGCCACGCTTTGCATTGACTGCAAGACGCTGGCGGAAATCAAGGAAAAACAGGTCGGTTCCTGATCTGACCCAAGGGGTGCTTCGGCACCCCTTGTTGTTTCTGTCCCTGCGCGTGCGCAATTGATCATGAACACACCTGCCTATATTGGGCGCTTCGCCCCCACCCCCAGCGGTTACCTACACTTCGGCTCACTGGTCGCGGCACTGGCGTCCTATCTCGACGCGCGCGCGGTAAACGGCCGCTGGCTGCTGCGCATGGAAGACCTCGATCCGCCGCGTGAAGTGGCCGGAGCGCAAAGCGCCATCCTGCAAACCTTAGAAAGCTATGGTTTCGAATGGGATGGCCAGTTGGTCCGCCAGAGTGCACGCCTCAACGAATACGCCGCGCTGGTCGAACGCCTGCTCAGCCAGGGCCTGGCCTACGCCTGTACCTGCTCACGCAAGCAACTGCAAGGCAGCCAGGGCGTTTACCCCGGCACCTGCCGCAATGCCGGTCATGGCTTTAGCAATTCGGCGATTCGCCTGCGCGTACCGGAACTGACTTACCACTTTAGCGACCGCGTGCAAGGTGATTACCGCCAGCATCTGGGCCGTGAGGTGGGCGACTTCGTGATTCGCCGCCGCGATGGGTTGTACGCCTATCAGTTAGCTGTGGTGCTCGACGATGCCTGGCAGGGCATCACCGACATCGTCCGCGGCGCCGACCTGCTCGACTCAACCCCGCGCCAGTTGTACCTGCAGGAACTGCTGGGCGTGCCGCAGCCACGCTACCTGCATGTGCCGTTGATCACCCAGCCAGACGGCCACAAGCTGGGCAAGTCCTACCGTTCACCACCGCTGCCGGCCGATCAGGCCACTCCACTGCTGATTCGCGCCCTGCGTGCCCTGGGTCAGGTGTTGCCGGACGCTGCCGGCGATGGCCAGCCCAGCGAGCTGCTGCGCTGGGCCAGTCAGCACTGGGATGCCACGCGCATTCCGCGCCGCCTGACCGTGGCGGAAACGCAGCTGCATTAAAGCGTTTGCCTCAACCCTCGGCAGCGGTCTCGGCCAACAACCCGGCCAGCGCGTCACATTCTGCCTGCACAGCCGCCAGCGCTTGCGCACACAGCAGGCGATAGCGCTGCAGCACCTGCTCACCGGTTTCGGTCAACTGCGTGCCACCACCATGCTTGCCGCCTGCCAGGGTGCTGACCAGTGGCTGGCGGAAGCTACGGTTCATGGTCTCCACCAGCAACCACGCACGCCGGTATGACATGCCCAAGGCACGCGCCGCCGCGCTGATGGATCCATATTGGGCAATCGCCTCAAGCAAATCCGCCTTGCCCGGACCGAACGCAACATCACTGCCGTTATGCAGGCGGATTTTCACATCAAGGCGATACATACACAGCCCCGCGCAGATGGCTTACGGCGTGATCAGCGCGGCATCAACAATCTGCTGCGCCTCGCTGAAGATGCGCTGCAAATGCGCTTCATCGCGGAAGCTCTCTGCGTAGATTTTGTAGATGTCTTCGGTGCCCGACGGCCGCGCAGCGAACCAGCCGCCCTCACTGATCACCTTAATCCCGCCAATGGCCGCGCCATTGCCCGGAGCCTTGTCGAGCACCTGGGTGATGGCGTCACCGGCCAGTTCACGGCTACTGATCTGCGCCGGCGAGAGTTTACCCAGAGCCTTTTTCTGCACAGGCGTGGCCGGTGCGTCGACGCGATCGGCATAGATCGCGCCAAACTCATCGCTCAGGCCCTGGTACAGTTCACCGGGGTCACGCCCGCAGACGGCGGTCATCTCGGCGGCCAATAGCGCCAGGGCGATGCCGTCCTTGTCGGTGGTCCAGACCCGGCCATCACGGCGCAAGAAGGTCGCCCCGGCACTTTCTTCGCCGCCAAAGCCGAGCGAGCCGTCAAACAGGCCGCCGGCAAACCACTTGAAGCCTACGGGTACTTCCTGCATCGGCCGGCCCAGGCGCGCGCTGACGCGGTCAATCATCGCACTGCTGACCAGGGTTTTGCCCACGGCGGCGCTAGCGTTCCACTGCGGGCGATGCTGGAACAGGTAATCGATAGCCACGCTGAGAAAATGGTTGGCCGGCAACAGGCCGACGCTGGGCGCGACGATGCCATGGCGGTCATAGTCGGTGTCGCAGGCAAAGGCGATGTCATAACCGTTTTTCAAGCCGATCAGACGCTGCATGGCATGGCTGGAAGATGGGTCCATGCGGATCTGCCCATCCCAGTCCAGGCTCATAAAGGCGAACTGCGGATCGATGGTCTGGCTCACCACATCCAGATTGAGGCCGTACTGCTCGGCAATCCGCCCCCAGTAATGCACGCCGGCACCGCCCAGCGGGTCGACGCCCAGGCGCAAGCCCGCCGCGCGAATCGGCGCGAAATCGATGACGTTGCCCAAGTCATTCACATAGGCGCTGAGGTAGTCGTACTCATGCACGCACGCCGCCTGGCGCGCCTGCGCCAGGGGCACCCGCTTGACCTCACGCAAGCCATCTTCAAGCAGAGCGTTGGCGCGGTTCTGCACCCAGCTGGTGATATCGCTGTCCGCCGGGCCGCCGTTAGTCGGGTTGTACTTGAAGCCGCCACTGTCGGGTGGGTTGTGCGACGGGGTGATGACGATGCCATCGGCCAGGCCACTGCTGCGGCCCTGGTTGTGCACCAAAATGGCTTGGGAGATCGCCGGCGTCGGGGTGAATTCGCCACCCGCCGAGATCATTGTTTGCACGCCATTGGCGGCCAGCACTTCCAGCGCACTGTCCAGCGCCGGTTTAGATAGCGCGTGGGTATCGGCGCCGATAAACAGCGGGCCGCTGATACCTTGAGCCACGCGGTAATCGCAGATTGCCTGACTGATCGCCAGCACATGTGCCTGGTTGAAACTGCGCTGCAAGGAGCTACCACGATGCCCCGACGTACCAAAGGCCACCCGCTGGCTGGCCACTGCCGGATCCGGCTGCTGGTCGTAATAAGCGCCCAGCAACGCAGCTATATCAGTCAGTAAGGCAACGGGGGCCAGTTGTCCGGCCAGTGGATGGATACGTGCACTCACAGAGGGCTCCTTGTCTCGTAGGGTTCAGCCAAAGCGTGCAAGCTTAACAGGCTTGCCCTGGGTAAACGCAGCGCCCTGGGCTGGGTTTCAGGCTATGCTTGGCAACCTTTTTGCCGCCACAGGAATACCCGCATGAAAGCCCAGCTCGAAGAATTAATCAGCAAAATCAGCTCGGGCTGCATGCAAGCCGAAGAAGTCGCGCGCATCGCCGAGGATGCCGCCCAGGCCTATGCCGACCCACAGGCGTTTCTCGCTGCCAACCCGGACATCAACTACGACGACAGCTTCCCCATTCCCCTCGGCGAGTGGGTAGTGGTCGGCAGCCTGCCGGAAACCGTGCTGTTTCAGGCCGATAGCTATGACGCGCTGTTCCAGCAGATCGTTGAGTCGTTCGGCCCGCAGGTGAGCTTCGTGCTCAAGCCCAAGCAGCTGGCCAAAGTCGAGCCGCTGAAGGCACTGAACCGCATCCAGGTGCAGCTCTCTAGCCTGTCGCCGGAAACCCAGGGCTATGTGCTACTGGATCTCAGCGAGCCGCTGGATGACGAGTTACAAGCTGTGCTGGTGTACAGCAGCGACCTGGCTCGGGTGATGGAGCTGGCGGTGGAAGTCGGCATTTACGCCGCGCCGGCCTATGAAGCGCTGAAAGCAGCGCACAGCGAAGATTAAAGCGCAGCCGCCAGCCGCCTAATCAGCGCTGCTGGCGACGCAACTCAGCGAGCTTGTTGGCCAATGCGTCCAGATCGGCATGCTGCCCATGCGGCAAACGGCGCAGCACGCCCTGAGCCAGGCGCAACTGTTTAATAAAGCGCCGGCAATTGATGCACATGCTCAGGTGCATCCGCATGGACAAGCGCTTATGCAGCCCCATCTGACCATCGATATAGTCACTGGAGTGGGCCACCAACTCCTTGCAGCTCAACATTGACCGGTCTCCTCGAAATGCTCCAAGGTAGCAAAGACCTTGAGACGCGCGCGGTGCAGCAGTACCCGCACATTGGAGAGAGACACCTGCAAAAGATTACAAATCGCCTGCAACTCCAAGCCTTCACGCTCACGCAGGTGCAAAACACTGGCCTGCAGTTCGGGCAGGCTGGCGAGCGTATGTTCCAGGCACTCGCGCAGCTCTTCTTTGGTCAGCAGTGCTTCCGGGGAGTCCTGATGCCAGGCATGCGGGGCGAGTAACCAATGGCCATTCTCTTTGAAACGCTCATCGCCGACACCGCCATGGGGGGAGGGAATATCGTCGAGCAGCACTTCGCGGCGATTGCCTTTCAGGCGGGTTTTCGCGGTGTTGGCGGTGATGGTCAACAGCCAGGTTTTCAGACTTGAGCGCGCCTGAAAACCATCGAGGCTGCGTACCACGGCCAACCAGGCATCCTGCACCACTTCATCGGCATTACGGCTACCGACGATGGCAAAAGCTACCGCGCGCATCGCACCTTGATAAGTGCTAACCAACTCGCGGTAGGCCTTCTGCTCGCCCGCACGCAGGCGAACCAGCAGCAGCTGATCGGCCGGGTACTCCATCAATGCTTACGCAGAATCACGCTACCGATGGAGTAACCCGCACCGAACGAGCTGAGCACGCCCAGCGCACCGCTCGGCAGGTCATCCTGATATTTATGCAGGGCGATCACCGAGCCGGCCGAACTGGTGTTGGCGTAGGTGTCGAGAATAACCGGGGCTTCACCTGGCTCAGCATCACGGCCCAGCAGCTTGCGCGCGATCAGCAGGTTCATGTTGAGGTTGGCCTGGTGCAGCCAGAAGCGCTTCACATCACCGACATTCAGCTGATTTTCCGCCAGGTGCGCGGCGATCAGCTCGGCGACCATCGGGCAAACTTCCTTGAACACCTTGCGACCTTCCTGGACGAACAGCTTGTCGCGTGCGCCCACGCCCTCTTCCGCACAACGATTAAGGAAACCGAAGTTGTTGCGGATGTTGTTGCTGAACTGGGTGATCAACTTGGTGCCGACGATATCGAACTGACAGGCCGAGGTGGCCTGGTCGGCGCGCTCGATGATCACTGCTGTGGCAGCATCACCGAAGATAAAGTGGCTGTCGCGGTCGCGGAAGTTCAGGTGGCCGGTGCAGATTTCCGGGTTAACCATCAAAATCGCACGGGCCTGGCCCAGCTGCACGCTGTTGGCTGCGGCCTGGATGCCGAAGGTGGCTGAGGAGCAGGCCACGTTCATGTCATAACCGAAGCCCTGAATTCCCAACGCAGCCTGCACTTCAATCGCCACGGCCGGGTAGGCGCGCTGCAAGTTGGAGCAGGCAACGATCACCCCGTCGATATCGGCGGCGGTCTTGCCGGCACGCGCCATGGCATCTTGGGCCGCGCCTACGGCCATCTCGCAGAGAATGCCCCACTCGTCATTGCTGCGCTCGGGGATGCGTGGCGCCATGCGCTGCGGGTCAAGAATGCCGGCTTTATCCATAACAAAGCGGCTCTTGATGCCGGAAGCTTTTTCGATAAAACCGCTGCTCGATTCGCTCAGTGCATCGACGTCACCGCTGGCGATGGCCGCGGCGTTATCGGCATTGAATTGCTGCACATAGGCATTGAACGATTCGACCAACTCATCGTTGGAAATACTGTTTGCCGGGGTATAGAGGCCGGTACCGCTGATCACGACGTTATGCACAGTCATTCCTCATGTTCTTCGCCGCAGGCAGCGGCCAGTTATCCAGTAGGCCCAGGGCAGGCAGGCCATGGGTAAAAAACAGCTGACAGGCTCAGCACACTCAATCCATGAAACGGCCTGCTATAAAGCGCAGAGTTTGCCACAGCCATGGGCCATCCGTCCGCTCAGCACGTCAGGGCAAATGCAGCACCCTGTCGACTATTGAGGCAAAGATGCACACAACGTCGCGCAAGGCACATCCGTCTGAAGCCTAGTCGCCGACGTTTGCACGGGTTAAAACACCCGTCTGCGGCCATTCCCCAGCAGTCGCCGCCATAACGTCAAGCAACCGCAGCAGCCCTAGTGCACCTCGCAGAGAAGGGGCGCTCAGTTGCTTGACTATCGTGGCGCAGCGTGAAAAAACAGAGGTTCGCCGGCACAGCCCGACACTCCCCTCCTCTGGATACCTGCTTATGGCTCTGCATACCTGGCTACTGTTTGTCACAGCGGTGTTCGGCCTGGCGCTGACACCGGGCCCCAATGGCCTGCTCGCACTCAGCCACGGTGCCTTATACGGCCATCGTAAAACCCTGTTTACCGTCAGCGGCGGGGTGCTTGGCTTTACCCTGCTGATGGCCTTGTCGATGCTCGGCATCGGCACCCTGCTGCAAGCCTCAGCGCAGGCTTTGGTCATTCTCAAATGGCTGGGCGGCGCTTACCTGATCTGGCTGGGCATTCAACTCTGGCGCGCACCACCGCTGCACTTGAGCATGGCGGAGAAAGCCGAAGCCCACAGCGGCCTGAAACTGTTTCGCCAGGGTTTGCTCTCGGCGTTATCCAACCCCAAGGTCATCCTGTTTTTCGGCGCGTTTCTACCGCAGTTTCTCGATCCGCGGGCTGATCTCTGGCTGCAGTTCGCCATTATGGCGCTGACCTTTGCCGTGGTTGAAGGCGGCGTCGAATACCTGCTGGCACGCATGGCCCATCGCGTACGGCCCTGGCTGCAACGCAGTGGCAAAGGCTTCAACCGTTGCTGCGGGGGACTGTTTGCCCTGATGGGCGCCGCCCTGCCAATGACCCGCTGAGCGCTATGCCACCTGCGGGCGAAGGGGCAACCCGCTTCGTCCGTAGGTGGCATAGCGAAGGTGCGCGTTACTGGCTAACCGGCAGGATATCGAAGCCCTTGCGGTTATCGCTGACGATGCGGAAATCCTGCTGCGAGCCCGGCTCGACCTTCACCGCCAGCTCACGGCGCAGGCGACCCATGCCGCACAGGGTGTCATCCATCTTATCGATGCCAATGCTCAGCACCCGCGTGCCGGCGGGGACCTGAAACCGCACCTGCTCACCCACACCTATGCGTGCTGCCACTTTGCGGTCAACCAGCACCGCCACATAACAACCGCCGCCCATGCCGCCGACATCACGGTTGACCAGCAACTGCCCGCCCTGCCCCAACGGCTGCTGATAGCCGAGCAAACGCTCTGCCGGCACTGGCTTGATATCTTCCGGAGCGGGCTTCCAGGACGAACAGCCGGCCAACAGCAACAGCGGTAAAACGGCACCAATCAATCGCATGGGAGCCCTCCATGGGCGCTGGGAACAAACAAGGACAGCAACAGCCAACGGCTTGAGTATTGCCCTAGGTGCGGCCGGCCTCAAGTACAGATACGCAGGCCGCCGAATCAGCCGGCGATACGCTTGAGCAAACGCGCCTGCAACGCCGCCAGTTGTTCGGCTTCGGCCTTACCGGCAGCATGCACGCCAAGTGCCTCGCCCTCGTAACGCGGCACGATGTGCACATGAATATGGAATACCGTCTGCCCCGCCGGCGCACCATTGAACTGCGCCACCTGCACCCCGGCGGGTTCCAGTTCGGCCACCAAGACACCGGTGAGCTTTTGCACCACGGCCATTACCTTGCTCAGACTGGCGGCGTCGACCTCCAGCATATTGCGCGCCGCCGAGCGCTTGGGGATCACCAGTGTGTGGCCGTAGGACTGCGGAAACACATCGAGGAAGGCCAGCACATCCTCATCCTCGTACAACTTGTAGCAAGGGGCTTCGCCGCGAATGATCTGAGCAAAGATATTCTGGCTGTCGTATTCACCGTGCAGGCTCATCGGGGGTTCTCCAGTGCGCAGGGGTTGAGATGGCCCCAACCATACCGATTTCTGCGCGCCGGGAAAAACCTACAACCTGACCAAATCGCCAATCGCCGCTATCCTGCGCCTTTAGCCAGCCAATCCGGAGCGCCCATGTCAGTTCTGTCCGCCTACCCGATCACGCATAAATGGCCCGCCCAGCACCCCGAGCGCCTGCAGCTGTATTCGCTGCCCACGCCCAACGGCGTCAAGGTTTCAATCATGCTGGAAGAAACCGGCCTGCCCTACGAAGCGCACCTGATCAGTTTTGAGAGCGATGAACAGCGCAGCAGCGAGTTCCTTTCGCTCAACCCCAACAACAAGATCCCGGCCATTCTCGATCCCAACGGCCCCGGCGGCCAACCGCTGGCGCTGTTCGAGTCCGGTGCGATTCTGATTTACCTGGCAGAGAAAACCGCTCAGCTGTTATCCCAAGACGCCGCCACCCGTTACGAAACCCTGCAGTGGCTGATGTGGCAGATGGGTGGCATCGGCCCGATGTTCGGGCAACTGGGCTTCTTCCATAAGTTCGCCGGCAAGGACTACCCGGACAAACGCCCGCGCGACCGCTACGTTGCCGAGTCGCAGCGCCTGCTTGGCGTACTTGAGCAACGCCTACAAGGCCGCGACTGGATCATGGGCGAGCATTTCAGCATCGCCGATATCGCCATCTTTCCCTGGGTGCGCAACTTGATTGGTTTCTATGAAGCGGGTGAGTTGGTGGAGTTCGAGCGCTTCAGCAATGTGCAGCGCGTGTTGCAGGCCTTTGTCGCCCGGCCCGCCGTGATCAGGGGCCTGGCCATGCCTGCGCGGAATTAAAATAGACGCCAGCCGCCCAGCGTCACGCGCCACTTCAACGCGTAAAAATAGCGCCGCGAGAGCCGATCGCAACAAACACCCTCAACAACCTGCGGTGACAGCATGATCGAGGTAACCGAGGCGTCTATTGCCGAACTGCGCGCCGCGCTCGAAGCCGGCCAGACCACGGCCGTCGAGTTGGTACAGGCCTACCAAGCGCGCCTACGACGACTCAGCCCTGCTGCGGTTTGCCACCGTGTTCGAGTCGACCGGTTCAAAACGCCTGGTACCGCCGCACACGCCGCCTTTGCTGCGTGCTGAAAGCAAAACGGGATGGCTACGAAAGCGTCAATCCCGTTTAGTGGCTGCCCATCGCGCTCACTCGCCGGACTGCGCCACTGCTCTAGGCAACCGCACACGGCCGACCCTGCTTCGTGCCGTTAAGCCTTCGTGTTACCTGACGCCGCGCCGGCTACCAGCCAATCCCGGAACAATTTTGTCGCGGCGGACATTGGCCGTGCGAGGTCGTGGACGACGTATTCAGCCAAGCCCGTTTCAACATAAAAGTCGGTCACCCGCACCAAGTCGCCCCTGCTCATTGCCTCTTCCGCCATAAATGCCCACGCCAGGCCAACGCCCCGCCCCTGCTCAATCGCCGCGTAGGTCAGAGTGAGCTGGTTAAAGGTGGGGTCGGCTTTGGGAGACTGATAAGCAATACCAAAGTGGGCAAACCAGTCGCGCCACTCGAAGCAGTCCCAGGCAGACGCCAACTGGATCAGCGGCAATCCTGCCAGCGCCTCAAGCGTTGTCACCTCGCACCCAGCCACCCCAGGGCGAGCCAGCGGATAGATCACTTCAGGAATAAGCGCGGTCGCCTCCAGGCTCGGCCAGTCACCGTTGCCATAGAGAATCGTCAGATCATGATCAGGCACCATGAACGGCATGATGTCGTTACTGGCGTGGATATGGATGGTTATTTCCGGGTGCACGGCATTAAAACTGAGCAGACGTGGAAATAACCAAAACTGCGAGACGGCATGTGTCGCCAAGACTGTGACGGTGTCGGGATGGTGAGTGGTGCTGATGCGCTGCCCTGTCACATGTATGCGTTGCAATGCCGGCACCACTTCCTGCTGGTAGAGCCCGCCCGCCGTCGAAAGCTCTACACCCCGAGCGCCCCTTACAAACAAAGCGACGCCCAGCGCCTGCTCCAGTGTGCGCACCTGTTTACTCACCGCACTTTGGGTCACGCACAGTTCGTCAGCGGCACGGGTAAAACTGCCCAAACGGGCCACGCACTCGAATGCAATTAGCGTGTCGAGCGGAGGGAGATAAGGAAAACGTCCGGCCATTAGGTATCCCAATAAGAGGCATGCCGCTACGGAATAGCATCATGCGGCAATATCGCTACAAGCCTGAATACTTTAACCATAAAGTCGCCACCTGACTTGAAAGGTAACGCGACATGAAAAAAGCAATAGTCCAAGGAGGCATGGCAGGCGCCCTTTGGGGCGCCGTGATCGTCGCACCTGCGCTGATTCCAGACGTTCATCCAGTGGTGATCAGCTGCGTGCGATTTCTGCTCTACGGGCTGTTTGCGACCCTAATCGCGCTGCCCAACGCACGTGCACTGATTAGCCGCCTGACCCGCCAGGATCAACGCTTGCTGCTTGAGCTGGCACTGACTGGCAACCTTGTGTACTTCATCCTCTTGAGCGCGGCCGTGCAACATGCCGGCGTTGCCACGGCATCGCTGATCAACGGCTTGATTCCCGTCGCGGTGATGCTTATGGGTCGCCGTTTCAGTCACGTCAGTGGCCGCTCCATGTTCATTTCGCTCGCGCTCATCTGCACCGGCATCCTCTGGATTAACCTTCCAGCAGTCACCGCAGTCATTCGCGGCGAAGGCAGCATGCGCCAGGTTATGGGCGCGGCTTACGCAGGCCTTGGCGTGTTGTCATGGTCATGGTTTGCCTTGCGCAATGCCCATCAGCTCAAAACCGGGCGCTTCACTGCGGGTGAGTGGTCAACGCTGCTGGGAATAACGACCGGTTTTGCCGCCCTGCTAATGTCCGCCCTGGTGGTCCTGGTTCAGCCCGAGTTATTACCCACTGACCTGGCCCTCGAACGGCTCACCCTGTTCATGCTGACAGCCCTGTTTATGGCCATTGGCGGTTCCTGGGTAGCCAACACCCTGTGGAACGCATCAGCCCAGCGCTTGCCCGTCTCAATCGGCGGTCAACTGATTGTCTTCGAATCCTTATGCGCCCTGCTTTACAGTTTTTTAATAGCCTGGGCACTACCCAGCACTGGAGAGGTGCTCGGCATATCGCTGGTGCTTGGCGGTGTGTTCTGGACGATCCGCGCTGAACGCCGCACGGCCATACTCAGAAGGCTGCACGCGACTTAAGCCGACAGCCGCCCCCTATTGTGCTGAAGGCTGGCAGTCCAACACTTCAGCACAAACACATACCGGCAGTGAGTAGCACGGTTAAGCCTCGACACTGCTCCACTGCTTGCTCAGGCGTTTATCCGACACCGGCAGCTTGGTGCCCAGCTGCTGGGCGAATAACGACACGCGGTATTCCTCCAGCAGCCAGCGATACAGCACCAGCTGCGCATCGCGCTTGCCTTCCTGGCTGTGCTTGGCCAGGCGCGCCTGGTACTGCTCCCAGTAACCAGCCAGCTCGCCGCTCCAGACGCGGTCGCGCTGTACCTGGGAGGCGATCTTGTCCAGGCGCTGCTCGACGGCCTTGAGGTAACGCGGCACTTCCTTGAGCCACTGCGCCGGGGTTTCGCGGACAAAACCGGGATACACCAAGTTGCTCAGTTGCAGCTTGATGTCGTTGAGCGCCATGGCCTGGGCCAGGTCGATTTTGCCTTTGAAGCGTTTTTGCAGACCGTGCCACAGCTTGAGCACTTCCAGCGTCAGCTTGGCCAAGCGTTCGGCGTGGGCCGTCCAGTCACCGCGCTTGCGCTCGGCCAGCGCAGCCAGGCCGGCCCCGTCACGCGGCAAGGGCTCACTGCCTTCAAGAATGCAACTGTCGAGGCTGGCCAGCAGAATGTCTTCGACTAGCGCATCGATACGGCCCATGTCGCGGTAGAGCAAGGCCAGTTCAGTCAGCCCCGGTAATTTGTTGCGCAGAAACTTGGCGGGTTCGGCCAGTTGCTGCAAGAGCAGGCGCTGCAACGCGCGGCGATGCTGAAATTCGGCTTCGGCCAAGGTCGGGAAGCGCCCTTCCTTGACCACGCCCGCCTCCTCCACCAGCGCCGGATAAACGGTCATGGACAGGCCGGCGACCTGCTGCTGGGTCTTGGCTGCCACTTCGCTAAAGGCCTTGGCCTCCACCGGTTGCTGGCTCTTGGCGGTTGTCGGCAAGGCCAGGCCGGCCTGCGTCGCCGCGCTGAAACGTGCGGTCAGCTCGGCCAGATCGCGGCCTTCACCGAGCAACTTGCCCTGGTTGTCGACCACTTCGATATTCATGCGCAGGTGGCTTTCCAGCTGCGCCTCGGACTCGGCCCATGCCTCATCACTGACCCGCGCACCGGTCATGCGCGTCAGTTCACGGCCCAGGGACAGCGGCAAGCTGCCGTCGGCAAACTGCACCTTGCTCAGTGCTGCGCCGACAAAGTCCGGTACCGGCACAAAATTCTTGCGCAACGCCTTGGGCAAGCCGCGCACCAGGGCCATGCACTTGGCCTCCAACAACCCCGGCACCAGCCACTCCAGGCGCTCCGTCGGCAGTTGCGGCAGCAGCGGCGCGGGTACGCGCAGGGTGACGCCGTCGCGCGGGTGGTTGGGTTCGAAGTGATAACTCAGCGGCAGGGTCAATTCGCCCAGACGCAGGGTGTCCGGGTACTGCGCGGCGGTGACTTCCTTGGCGTCACGGGCCAGCACGTCCTCTTCTCGCATGATCAACAGCTGCGGGTTCTTCGCGCTTTCGCTTTTGTACCAGCTGTCGAAGGTCGCGCTCTGGTAAATCTGCGCCGGCAGGCGCGCCTCGTAGTAAGCGAACAGGGTTTCTTCATCAGCGAGAATATCGCGCCGACGCGCCTTGGCTTCCAGTTCGTCGAGCTTTTCCAGCAACTGGCGGTTAGCGGTCAGGCACTTGGCGCGGCTATGAATTTCACCGCCCACCAGGCCTTCGCGGATAAACAGCTCACGCGAGACCACAGGGTCAATCGGGCCGAAATGCACGGCGCGGCGACCGACCACAATCATGCCGTACAGGCTGATCTGCTCATAGGCCACCACCTGGCCGCGCTTCTTCTCCCAATGCGGTTCCAGGTGGTTCTTCTTGATCAGGTGGCCGGCCAGCGGCTCGATCCAGTCCGGCTCGATCTTGGCCACCATGCGCGCAAACAGCTTGGTAGTTTCCACCAGTTCGGCAGCCATCAGCCAGGTGGGCTTCTTACGCCCGATTACCGAGGACGGATGCACCCAGAAGCGCCGCTGGCGGGCACCGAGGTAGTCACCGTCTTCGGTTTTCTGGCCGACCTGGCTGAGCAGGCCGGCGAGAATCGCCTTATGCACCGCGGCGTAGCTTTTGCTGCGCTGGGCGGCCTGGTCTTTCTCGGCCAGCTCTTTTTCTTTCTGCAGCGCCGATAACTGGCGCTCACCCGTAGCATGGCGCTGAGCGGAGCGATGCCCATCATCTGCCCCGGCATGGGTATCGCTGCGCTCCACCGATCCTACGGAACCAGCGCCCTTGGGTTTGGCCGACAGCTGCAGGTCACGGGTAATCAGCACCAGCTGGCGGTGAGCATCACGCCACTCACGCAGGCGCAAATAATTCAGGAAGTTCTTCCGGCACCAACTGCGCAGCGCACTTGAGCCCAAGGCCTGGCGTTGCTCCTCAAAACCGCGCCACAGATTAATCAGCGCGGCGAAGTCCGAGTCGACATCCTTCCACTGCGCGTGGGCCTGGTCGGCCGCCTGCTGGCGATCGGACGGCCGCTCGCGGACATCCTGCACCGACAGCGCACTGGCAATGATCAGAATCTCTTCCAGGCTGCCCTGCTTGGCACCCTCCAGCACCATGCGACCCAATCGCGGGTCCACCGGCAAGCGCGCCAGCTGGCGACCCAGCGGGGTCAGTTGGCCCTCACGGCTAACCGCCGAGAGTTCCTGCAACAAGTTGAAACCGTCGCTGATGGCCTTGCCATCCGGCGGCTCGATAAACGGGAAGGCATCAATCTCACCGAGGCGCAGATGGAGCATCTGCAAAATCACCGCCGCGAGGTTGGTGCGCAGGATTTCCGGATCGGTAAAGGCTGGGCGGCCGTTAAAGTCCTCTTCACTGAACAGGCGAATGCAGATACCCGGCTCAACCCGCCCGCAACGGCCCTTGCGCTGGTTGGCGCTGGCCTGGCTGATGGCCTCGATCGGCAAGCGTTGCACCTTGGCACGGTAGCTGTAGCGGCTGATGCGCGCGGTGCCACTGTCGATCACATAGCGGATACCCGGCACGGTCAGCGAGGTCTCGGCGACGTTGGTGGCCAGGACGATCTTGCGTGCGCCCATGGGCGCGAAAATCTTCTGCTGCTCGGCCGGGGTCAGGCGCGCATACAACGGCAGCACTTCGGTCAGACGTAGATTGGCCTTGCGCAACACCTCGGCGGCGTCACGGATTTCACGTTCGCCGGGCAGGAACACCAAGATGTCGCCAGGGCGCTTGCCTTCGGCTTTTTCAAAGGCGCTGATCTCATCCAAGGTGGCGAGAATCGCCTGATCAACCGAGAGGTCTTCCTCAACCCGGTTACCGTCTTCGTCCTGTTCGGCGGCCAGTGGGCGATACCAGGTGTCGACGGGGAAGGTACGCCCGGACACCTCGACAATCGGCGCACCGCCGAAATGCTCGGAGAAACGCTGCAGGTCGATGGTCGCCGAGGTGATGATCAGCTTGAGATCGGGGCGGCGCACCAGCAGGGTTTTCAGAAAGCCCAGCAGGAAGTCGATGTTCAGGCTACGTTCGTGGGCTTCGTCGACGATGATCGTGTCGTACTTTTCCAGGTAGCGGTCGTGCTGGGTCTCGGCCAGCAGGATGCCGTCGGTCATCAGCTTGATCAGGCTGCGCTCGTTACTCTGGTCCTCGAAGCGCACCTGATAGCCGACCAACTCGCCCAGCGGCGTGCCAATTTCCTCCGCCACCCGCGTGGCTACGCTGCGCGCCGCCAACCGCCGCGGCTGGGTGTGGCCGATCAAACCGTGCACGCCACGGCCCAGCTCCAGGCAGATCTTCGGCAACTGCGTGGTTTTCCCCGAGCCGGTCTCACCGGCGATCACCACCACCTGGTGCTTGCTGATCGCGGCCTTGATCTCGTCACGCTTGGCGGCAATCGGCAGTGCGTCGTCGTAACGCATCGCCGGCACACTCAGGCGTCGTGCCTCGACCTTGGCGCGGGACGCTTCAAAGCGCTGCAGCCACTGCGCCAGCTTGGCCTCGTCCACCGGGCTTTGCTTGCGCAGCTCGTGCAACTGCCGGCGCAGGCGATGACGATCGCCGAGCAGGGTCTGGTCGAGGTTTTTCAGCAGTTGATCAACAGCAGGCGTGGCATCGGTCATCAGGCAATCGCGGGGTGGGGTCAAGGGGGAAGAGCAAGAGGGTGGCGATTGTCGCATTTTTGGCCGCAGGAAAACGACCGCACATTGGCTACGCCCAGGAACGGACTGGCTAAGAGGCTTTATCGCCTGTACAGCGGCGTATAACCGGCATTCACGCAAAACAAAGGGCCGCATCAGCGGCCCTTTATCGGGGAGGCAGAATCAGCCGTGCTTGCGCCGGCGCCACAGCCACAGCGCCAGCACGCCCAGCGTCAGCAGCAACGGCACCAAGGCGATATTGAGGAACTTAAGCGTGCCGCCCAAGGCTTCGATATCAGCATTGAGCTGGTAGCGCACGTTGCGCAGCTCTTTGCGAATCGCCAGTTTCTGCTGCACAAACTGCTGCACCGCCGCCTGCTGCTGCGGCGTCAGTTCCAGCGCCTTGCTCGGGTCGTCGCTCTGCTGCAGGGCCGCGAGCTGTTGCTCGGTGTCGGCCAGCTGCGCCTGCAGGGTTTGTTCCTTCTCACGGAACTTCACCTCGGCCTCGCGCTGGATCGCGTCCACCACCTCAAACGGGCGGGTAAAACGCCCGCGTGAGCGCACGCTGATCAGCGCTTCGGAACCGGCCAGGTTATCCAGCGCGTTGATCGCAAAACCGGCGTTGTCGGCCCATGGCTGCGGGATGCGCTGACCGAAGAAGTCCTGCACCTGCACCCACATGCGGTCGGTGAGCATGTCGGTATCGGCCACCACTATCACGTTGATAGTGTCCGCCTGCTTGAGGCCATCCTTCTGCCCCTCGATGCCATCAGGGAAAGCCGACTGCGCCGGCCCACTGATGCGCGCCGCCAAGGTGTAGCGCTCACCAGTGGGTTGCAGCTCGCGAATCAGCTCTTCGGGGTTGGCCAGCATGCCGAAGCGTTTGGCATCAAACGGCATGGCGTACTGCGAGCTGCTAATCAGCGGGGTGAACTGGGTTTTCGCGCCCTCCAGCGGCTCTAGGATGCCCGCCGTGGCGACGGTGATGGTTTCCAGCGAAGCCGTGCTGATGTCGTCTTTATCCAGCGCATGCTTCGGCAGGTTCAGCCAGGCCGCATGACGCACCGGGCGCTGACCCTGGCCCATGCTTACGGACATGGCGTATGAGCCATCGCCGAGCACCTGATCCGGCACCATGCGCAGGCCCCAGGCCTTGAACAACGCCGGCAGATCAGACGCTTTGTCTATGACCATTTCACCGGGCATCTCCGCCTGGGTATCGGCTTCGCTATAGGGGTCGACAAAGGTCAGCAGCTTGCCGCCGCGCAACACAAACTGGTCGATGGCATACAGGGTCTGCTCAGGCAACTGCTTGGGGTGGATCAGCAGCAGCACAGAGACCTTTTCCGGGATCAGGTCGACGTCACGCTTAAGGCTTTCGATCTGGAACAGCTGGCGAATTTCCTCGATCAGCATCCAGGCCGGGGTCGGCTGCCGCGCGGCCATGTCGAAGCCACCATTGACCTGCAGTCCAGCCAACACACCCACCACCGGCCGCTCCGGCTTGGCCAAACTTTGCACCAGGCGGCTGAGTTCGTACTCCAGGAACTCTTCCTGATCCAGAGCAAAGAACGGGATCACTTGCACCTGGCCTTCGGCATTTTTGCCGGCCAGACCGAAGTAGATCGAATCGCCGCCCTGCTGCAGCGGAATGCCTTGCAGGCCAAACTCGGCGGCTTTGTCTTCCTCCTCGGAGAACGGCTCGGGGTCGATGATACTCAGCTTGAGCTTGCCGCCCGCCTCGCGCTGGTAAGCCTTGAGCATTTCTTCGACGCGCTTGGCGTAGGTGCGCAGGGCCGGTAGGTCCTTAGTCGCGGTGTCGGAGTAGAAGAAGTTCAGCTCCACCGGCTCGTCCAAGTCAGCCAAAATCTGCTCGGTACCAGACGACAGGGTGTAGAGCTTCTGCTCGGTCAGATCCAGCCGTGCGCCGCTGAGGCTCAGGCTGGAGAACAGGTTGAACGCAAGAAACGCCAGGGCAATGAGTACAAGCCCGGCGCTGGAAACCATCAGCTTTTTCATGGGCGTCCTCAGTCAGCTTTTTTCAGGTCGATAACCACCGCAGTCGCCGCCAGCCAGGCGGCGATCAGGGTGAGGAAAAACAGCAAGTCGCGCAGGTCAATCACGCCCTTGCTGATCGCATCGAAACGGGTGAGGAAGCTCAGTGAGGCCACCGCATCGATCATCCACTGCGGCGCCCAGGCGCTGAAGCCATCAAGGACCATGGGGAAGCCGCTGACGATAAACAGGAAGCACACGCTGACCGACAGAATGAAGGCGATCACCTGGTTCTTCGCCAGCGCCGACATGCACGAACCGATGGCCAGGTAAGCCCCGGCCAGCAGCCAGCTGCCGATGTAGCCAGTGATGATCGCGCCGTTGTCCGGCTCACCGAGGTAGTTGACGGTAAGCACCATCGGGAAGGTCAGCAGCAGCGCCAGGCCAGCAAACACCCAGGCCGCGAGGAACTTGCCGGTGACCGCGTCGAAGCGGGTGATCGGCAGGGTCATCAGCAACTCGATGGTGCCGCTTTTGCGCTCTTCGGCCCACAAGCGCATGGCAATTGCCGGTACCAGAAACAGATAGAGCCACGGATGGAAATTAAAGAACGGCGAGAGATTGGCCTGGCCACTCTCGAAGAAACCGCCTAGGTAGAAGGTGAACACCCCGGACAACACCAGGAAAATCAGGATAAACACATAGGCCAGCGGCGTGGCGAAGTAGCTCGCCAGCTCGCGCTTGAAAATTACCGGTAACTGACTCATACCCCCTCCCCCCGGGTCAGGCTGCGGAACACTTCGTCCAGCCGACCGCGCTCGACATTTAACTCACGGACCTTCCAGCCGCGCTCAGCAATCAGCGCATTAACCTGCGCGAAGATCACTTCGCCCGGTTTGGCGAGGATGCTCAGGCTGTGCTCCAGGGCGTTTGCTTCCACCCCGGCAACGCCCGGCAACGCCAGCAGTGCGGTTTGATCCAGCGGCTCGTCAGCCACCAAGGTCACCGCCTGGTGATAGCGCGAACGGCTTTCCAGCTCCAGCGGTGTGCCATCGGCCAGCAGTTTGCCGTGGGCGATGACCACTGCGCGGGTACACACCGCCGAGACCTCTTCGAGGATGTGGGTGGAGATGATCACGATCTTGTCGTAGGCCAGGCTCTGGATCAGTTTGCGCACCTGATGCTTCTGGTTCGGGTCGAGGCCGTCGGTGGGTTCGTCGAGGATCAGCACCTTGGGGTCGTGCAAAATCGCCTGGGCCAGGCCGACACGGCGCTTAAAGCCTTTCGAGAGCGTCTCAATCGACTGCTCCAACACCGCTTCAAGCTCGACCTGGGCCACCGCCTTGGCCACACGCTGGCGCTTTTCCGCGCCCTTGAAGCCGCGTATCTCGGCGATAAATTCAAGGAAGCTGCGCACCGTCATATCGCCATAGCAGGGCGCGCCTTCGGGCAGATAACCGATCTGCCGCTGGGCCTTGAGGGTGTCTTTCTGGATATCAAAACCGAGGATGCTGGCGGTGCCGGAAGTCGGCGCCAAAAAGCCTGTGAGCATCTTCATGGTGGTGGATTTACCGGCGCCGTTGGGGCCGAGAAAGCCGAGGACTTCACCGGGTTGAACATTGAAGGACAGGTCATCGACGGCGGTGTGCCGGGCAAAACGCTTGGTTAGGTTTTTTATTTCGATCATGGCCTCTCACCATTGCGGTAACAGGCCCTGCTTGCAGCCGCTGCAGACGCAAGCCGGGCGCTTAAGTGCCGGCGGACTATAAGGAGTCGCGCGCAGGCAGTGCAAGCCAAGAACCGGCAAGTCATGTATCCGTTCGCTACAGCGCAGCCAGGTGCTGGCTGCATTGTGGAGTGCGTAGGGTGGGTGAGCGGTGCCAAGCCCAGTGCAAGCAAACACCGCCATAGTGGTGCGCCGCGTAACCCACCAGGCGACAGACCCAGTTGCTCCGGTGGTGGGTTACGCCGCGTCGGATCTTGCCGGACCAGCGCTATCGGCAGCACGCGCCCCACCCTACGAGAGCTCGCTTAAGCCTCGTAGCCCGGATGAAATCCGGGGTAATACACCCCTCACCAATCATCTCTGGATTACATCCAGACCACGAGCTGGCTGCTTAACAACCTGCGCCTGACAGATCGCAGATCTACAGGGTGCCGCGCAGGGCTTTTTCGAACAACTGACTGTATTGCGCAGCGGTAAAGGCAATCGGGTTGGTGCCGGCAGAAGGGTCGACCTCAGCCATCTGCCCGATCTGTTCGATGCGCTTATCATCAATGCCGATTTCGCCTAAGCGATGCGGGATGCCGACTTGTTCGCGCAGGGTCATCACCCACTCCAGCACACCACTGAAGCCGGGCTGGGCCAAGTTGAGGTAACGCGCCATTTTTTCCATTTGCGGCTCGATAGATTCACGGTTGGCCATCAGCACGTAAGGCATCAGCACCGCATTAAGCAGGCCGTGGTGCGCGTCATACAGCGCGCCGAGTGGGTGTGCCAGGGCATGCATCGCACCCAGCCCGCGCTGAAACGCGGTGGCGCCCATACTTGAGGCCACCAGCATCTGCAGCCGCGCTTCGACATCCGCGCCTTGGGCCACGGCCCGTGGCAGATACTCCTGCACCAGACGCATGCCCTCCAGCGCAATGCCTTCGGCCATGGGATGAAACAGCGGCGAACAAAAGGCCTCAAGGTTATGCGACAGCGCGTCCATGCCGGTGGCGGCGGTGATCATGGCCGGCAGGCCAATCGTCAGCTCCGGGTCGAGAATCACCAGCGCTGGCAACATGCGCGCATGGAAGATGATGCGCTTGATATGCACCGCATCATCGGTGATCACCGAGGCGCGACCGACTTCCGAACCGGTGCCGGCGGTGGTCGGCACCGCCACGACCGGGGCCATGCCGGCGACATTGACGCGCTCGCAGTTGTCGCCGATGTCCTCAAAATCCCACAACGGGCGATTCTGCCCGACCATCAAGGCAATGGCCTTGCCGGCATCCAGCGCCGAACCGCCGCCAAAGGCGATCACCCCGTCATGCCCGCCGGCCTTGAACGCCTCCACCCCATCCATCACGTTGCCGCCGGTGGGGTTGCCCTTGATGCCATGAAACAGGCCGGCTTTAAGGCCGTCATCGCGGCAGTGCTGCAACACCTTATCGATCATCGGCAAGGCGGCCAGGCCAGGGTCGGTCACCAGCAGCGGCGCACGCATGCCCAGTTGCCGGCAGGCGGCGGCCAGCTCGCTGATGCGCCCGGCACCGACGCGCACGGAGGTGGGATAGTTCCAGTTCATGCGGTAATGATTCAGGTCCATGTGCGCCTCACAACAGAGTCTTGAAGTGGAAGGATTTCGGCCGAGTGACATGCTCGAAGCCGACGCTGGACAAGGTGCAGCCACGCCCGGAGCTCTTCACCCCGGTCCAGGCCAGTGCCGGGTCGAGGTAGTCACAGCGGTTGAGGAACACCGTGCCCGCCTGCACGCGATCCGCCAGGGCCATGGCGGCGTCGACGTCACGGCTGAAGATCGCCGCGGTCAGGCCAAACTCGCTGTCGTTGATCAGCGCCAGGGCTTCTTCGTCATTTTTAACCTTTTGGATGCCGACCACCGGCCCGAAGGACTCTTCGGTCATCACCCGCATGCCGTGGTGCACGTTGGTCAGCACCTGCGGCGCGAGGTACTGCGAGCCCGGCTTGTCGAGGGTAAAGTCTGCCGGCGATAGATGGCCCTGCGCGCCCTGCTGTATCGCCTCGGCAATCTGCCCCCGAACGAACTCGGCAGCCTCAGCACGCACCAGCGGCCCCAAGGTGGTGTCCGGGTCATCAGAGCGGCCCAGCTTGTACTGTTTGACCAGTGCCACCGCTTGTTCGACGAAATCGTCATAGAGCGACTCGTGCACGTAAATGCGCTCGATGCCGCAACACGATTGCCCAGAGTTGAAGAACGCGCCGTCGATGGTGGTTTCCACCGCATGCGCCAAGTCAGCATCGGCGCGTACATAAGCAGGGTCTTTACCGCCCAGTTCCAGGCCAATACTGAGGAAGCGCCCCACCGCCGCGCGCTCGACCATGGTGCCGCCCGGCACTGAACCGGTGAAGGCGACGTGGGCGATGCTCGGCGCTTGAATCAACGCCTCGGTTTCAGCGTGGTTCAGGTGCAGGTACTGGAACACCCCGTCCGGCAAGCCGGCTTCGCTAAACGCCTCAACCATGCGTTCACTGCACAGCGGGGTTTGCGCCGAGTGTTTGAGCAGCACCGCATTACCCGCCAACAGCGCCGGCAGCACCGCATTCACCGCCGTCAGATAGGGGTAATTCCAGGGAGCAATCACCAGCGCCACACCCAGCGGTTCGCGGCGGATAAAGCGGATAAACCCGGGTTTGTCCGGCAACTGGAGATCCGCCAGCGCCTGCTCGGCAATGTCCGCCATGTAGGTGGCGCGCTCGACAAAACCGCGCACCTCGCCAGCCGCATAACGAATCGGCCGGCCCATCATCCAGCACAGTTCTTTAGCCAGTTGGTCTTCCTTGGCGGCGAAGGCGGCAATCGCCTTGCGACCAATGGCGATGCGCTCAGCCAGCGGGGTATTTTTCCAGGCTATCTGCGCCTGCTCGGCCCTGGCCAAGGATGCCTGGATTTCTGGATTGGAGGCCAGATGCCGTTCGACATACACCGAACCGTCGATGGGTGAAATGCATTGCAGTTTGCTCATTGAACAACTCCGTAGCACAAGCCAACTGGGGCGTGCGACCTAGATGATTTCGAAGTAGCGATCCAGCTCCCAATCGCTGACATGCCGGCGGTATTCGCGCTCTTCCCATTCGCGGCTGGCGGCAAAGTGCTCGACGAACTCATCACCAAACAGCTCCCGCGCGGCCTTCGAACTTTTCAGGCGCTGCGCGGCATCCCACAAGGTGCGCGGCAGGGCCAGCTCGTCCGGGTGCTTCATGTCGTAAGCATTGCCCACCACTGGTTCAGTCGGCTCCCACCCCTGCATCACCCCATACAGGCCTGAACCCAGCGCCACGGACAGGGCCAGATAGGGATTGCCGTCGGCGGCACCCAAGCGATATTCCTGGCGCTGCGATTTATCGGTACCGGGAATCACGCGCAGCGCGGCGGTACGGTTTTCCACGCCCCAAGTGGCATCGGTGGGCGCCCAGAAGCCTGGAATCATGCGCCGGTAGCTGTTCAGCGTCGGCGCCACCATGCACAGAAATTCCGGCATCAAGCGCTGCTGGCCTGCGAGGAAATGCCGCTGCAGATTGCTCATGTTGTGCGCCTGAGTCGGGTCGTAAAACGCCGACTTGCCGCTGGCCAGATCGCGTAGCGAGACATGGATATGCCCGCTCTGCCCCGGATACTTACCCGACCATTTGGCCATAAAGGTCGCCATCAGGCCGTTGCGCTGGGCGAGTACCTTCATAAAGGTCTTGAACAACGCGCCCTTGTCCGCGGCCGCCTCGGCGCGGTCATAGGCAATCGCCGCTTCCAGTACCCCGGGGCCGGTTTCGGTGTGCAGGCCCTCGATGGGGAAGTCCATGCGTTCGGCCATTTCGAGGATTTCGTGATACAGCTCGGCATGCACCGAGCTGCGGATCATCGAATAGCCGAACCAATCCGGGGTAAAGGGCTTGAGGTCACGAAAGCCTTTGGCGCGGGCAGATTCAGGGGTTTCATCGAACATGAAGAACTCATATTCCAGCGCCGCAAAGGCATCGAAACCCATGGCCGTGCAGCGCGCCACCACGCGGCGCAGGGTGGCGCGCGGGCAGACCTTTTCCGCCGCGTCGGCAAACTCGCAGATAAACAACAGCATGCCGTTCTCGAACGGCAACTCGCGGCAGGTGTGCGCGAGAACCCGTACGGGGGCATCGGGGTAGCCGGTGTGCCAGCCGGTGTATTGCACGTTGTCGTAGAGCTGGTCCTTCACGTCCCAGCCGAGCACCACATCACAGAAGGCAAAGCCGCTATCAAGGGCAGAAAAGAACTTGCTGCGGCTGAGGTACTTGCCGCGCATCACCCCATCGTTATCGAACACCCCCACTTTGATATGACTGAGGCCACGCTCCTCGACAATGCGCCGGGCATCATCGGCGGTTTTAACGTCTCGCGGATTGAGCATAAATGCACCTGTCTCTTGTTGTTATGAGCGACTGGTATGGCCGACATCCGGTGTCAGTCCTGCAGGCAACAACAGCGTCTAAGCGCATCCCCAAACAACCGCACAATGCGCCCCGACTCCCACCTAAGGCCTGGTTAGACGGCCGGAAAAAGCCCTGTGAGTGTGGTACAGGATTGCCAAGTTGGCCGGCTGTTCCGGGAAATATCTGCACCTGGCCACGGCAGTTGCGCGACAAACCAAGCCCGCGTGCGGCTGCAGATAACAAAACGCCCGTACTTAGCGGTACGGGCGTGAGGTTTACCGATGGTTCGAGGCAATCAACGATACGGCGCACCAGACTTGGCCATCAGGGCGTTGTACTTCTTGAAGATTTCCACCACCCGCGCACAACGTGGACTGGTCTTGGCGATTTCATCCCAGAACTTCAACGCCTCGGCCTCCACCGTGGCCCATTCTTCAGCCGGGATGGAGGTCAGTTGCAGCTTGCCGCCTTCGACTCGCAGTTGCGCCTCGCCGCCCCAGTACCAGTGCTGGCGGTAATAGTTGGAGCTGTCCATGCACAGCTTGAACAGGGTTTTCAGGTGCTCGGGCACCTCGGCCCAGCGATCCGAGTTGGCGAAGTAGGAACCACACCAGGCACCCGAGATGTTGTTGGTGAGGAAGTACTTGGTCACGTTGGCCCAGCCGACGGTGTAGTCCTCGGTGATCCCGGACCAGGCAATGCCATCCAGCTCGCCGGTTTGCATCGCCACCTCGACGTCTTCCCACGGCAGGGTTACCGGAATCACCCCGAAGCGCGACAAAAACTTGCCGGCGGTGGGGAAGGTAAAGATGCGCTTGCCCTTGAGGTGCTCAAGCTTGGTGATCGGCTCCACCGTCGCGAAGTGGCACGGGTCCCAAGCGCCGGCACCGAGCCAGGTCACGCCTTTGACTTCACCGTAGGCCTCGGCCCAGATTTCGTTAAGCCCGTATTTCTCGAACAGCACCGGCACATCCAGGCTGTAACGGGTGGCGAACGGGAAGTAACCTCCGAACACCGAGATGTCCACGGGCGCGGCGATGGAGTCGTCATCGCTCTGCACGGCATCGATGGTGCCCTTTTGCATGGCGCGGAACAGCTCGCCGGTCGGCACCAGCTGGTCGGCGTAATACAGCTGGATTTCCATTTCGCCATTGGCCGCTTTATTAAAGGCATCGATGGACGGTTTGATCACATGCTCGCCCAGGGCCGGCCCGGCATAGGTCTGCAAGCGCCAGGTAATTTTCTTCGGCTCGGCGGCATAAATATGCGCTGAACCCAGCGCCGTAGCCCCTGCTGCGCCGGTCGCTACCGCGGCGGTTTTCAGAAAACTGCGTCTCGTACTCATGCTGTTATCTCCAAAATTGTCGATTCAGATGGCATACAACCGCACTGCCTGGCCCACGGGGCCCTGGCAGGGTTTTCAGAGGGGCAACCTGCACCTGGCTTCTACAGATACAACTGCGCTGGCCTACTGCTGAAACTGCATGTGCTTAGCCGTAGTGCCACTGCGGCAACCACAGGGCGATCTGCGGGAAGACCATGACCAGCACCAGCGCCAGCAGCATGATCAGCACGAAGGGGGTAACCGACACATAGATGTCGCGCAACGTGACTTCAGGCGGAGCCATGGCGCGCATCAGGAACAGGTTGTAACCGAACGGCGGGGTCATATAGGCGATCTGACAGGTGATGGTGTACAGCACGCCATACCAGACCAGATCAAAGCCCAACGCCCCGACCAGCGGAATATAGAGGGGCGCGACAATCACCAGCATGGCGGTGTCATCAAGAAACATGCCCATGATGATGAACGACAGCTGCATCAGAATCAGCACCTGCCAAGGCCCCAGCCCGAGGCTTTCGAGGAAGAACGCTTCAATCGCCTTGACCGCGCCGAGGCCATCGAACACCGCGCCAAAGCACAAGGCGGCGAGGATGATCCACATAAACATGCAGCTGATGCCGAGGGTCTTGCGCAGGGTTTCTTCCATCACGCTGCGGTTCAGGCGACCTTTGACCAACGCCATTAACGTTGCCGCCGCCGCACCGACCGCCGAGCTTTCCACCAGGCTGGTAATGCCCATCAGAAACAACCCGGTCATGCAGAAAAAGATAAACAGCGGGGCGATACCGGCTTTGAGCAGCAGCAGTTTCTCGCGCCGGCTGATCTGCCCACGCTCCTCCTCGGATAACGCGGGGCCCAGTTCCGGCTGCAAACGGCAACGCACGGCGATATAGAGGATAAACAGCCCGGCCATCAGCAGCCCGGGCAGTACCCCGGCCAACCACAGTTGGCCGACCGGCTGGCGGGCGATCATGCCGTAGAGCACCAACACCACGCTGGGCGGAATCAGAATACCCAGGGAGCTGCCGGCTTGAATCACCCCGGTGACCATGATCTTGTCGTAACCACGGCGCAGCAGTTCCGGCAAGGCAATGCTCGCGCCGATGGCCATGCCGGCCACGCTCAAGCCATTCATCGCGGAAATCGCCACCATCAGGCCGATGGTGCCAATGGCCAGGCCGCCATTGAGCGGACCCATCCACACATGGAACATCCTGTAGAGGTCTTCGGCCAGCCCCGATTCGGAGAGCATGTAACCCATAAACACGAACAGTGGCAGAGTCAGCAGCGGGTACCACTTCATCAATTTCATGGCCGCGCTGAAGGCTATTTCCGAGCCACCATCGCCCCACAGCAGCAGGGCCGCCGCCACGGCAACAAAGCCAATCGCACCAAACACCCGCTTGCCGGTGAGCAGCAGCAACATCATCGAGGAGAACATCAGCAGGGCTATCAGCTCGTATTCCATTACAGCGTTTCCCCCCGCGCGGCGGCGATATCTTTGAACAGGGTGGCGATCGCCTGCAGCAGCATTAGGGCAATGCCGATGCACATGATGATCTTGATCGGGGCCATGGGTGGCGACCAGGCTGAGTAGCTGGTTTCGCTGTACTCAAGCGCGTACTGGGTGGAGGAAATGCCGCCGTAGAGCAGAAATACCAGGTAGAAAATCAGAAAGCCGATGGTGATTGCATCCATCACCGCACGGGTGCGCGGCGACCAGCGGCTGTAGAACAGGTCCATGCGCACGTGGGCGTCGAGTTGCATGGAGTAGGCGCCGCCCAACAGGAAGTAGGCGACCATCAGAAACTGCGCAGACTCTAGCGTCCAAGCCGCCGGCAGAAAAAACGTCTTGCTGATCGAGGAGTACAGCAGCACACCGAGAATGGCGAAAATCAGGTACATGGCGAAACGCCCAACGACGCGATTGAGCGCCTCCACTGCGTGCACAAACAGCCTGATGGCCTTAGGCATACCGCACCTGCTGAGTCATTGTTATTCCGTGAGCCTAGACCATGATTGGCTAAGGCCAACCGCGGCAATATGCGAGTGCACAAAGCGCACCAGCTGCCTGGCAGTCACCATCGCTCACGTAATATCAGCGACTTAGACGCTGAACCCGAGCGCCGGCAGGCACGCGCTAAGGCGCTAGAAAGCTCATCAGCACCGCCACGGTGCGCAGCGGATCCTCTTCTTGGGGCACGTGGCCCAGCTCATCGAACAGCACCAGACGGCTACCTTTGATATCGCGCTTGAAGCGCTCGGCGTTGACCGCTGGAATCAGCTCATCGCGGCCACCCCAGAGAATCAGCGTCGGCACCTTGAGCGCTGCAATACGGGTATAGCCCTGCCCGGCCTCGGCCTGAATAAACCGCTGACGCAGGGCTTCTCGGTTACCGGCGCGCAGGGTCAGCTCATAGTAGCGGTCGATCAGTGCCTCGCTGACCTTGCGCGAGTCGCCATACACGTTGCGCACACTGGCGGCGATCAGCGGCCGCGGCAGCAGATTGGCCACCAGCGGTGCCAGCGCGGGGATCTGCGCCAAGCGAAAACCAATGGGAATTGAAGTGGCGTTGCGCGGATAACCCGCCGCATCGACCAACACCAAACGCTCGACCCGCTGCGGATAATCCAGGGCGAATTGCCAGGCAAGTTGCCCACCAAAACTATTGCCAGCGAGCACCGCGCGCGGCACCTGCAACTGATCCAGCACGTTGGCGAGGAAGGCGCTGTAATGGCTTATGCGGTAATCGTTATCGGGGAACGGCCCGGTCAAACCAAAGCCAGGCAGATCAAGGCTGATTACCCGCCTTTTATCCTGCAAAACCGCCGCCCAGCCTTCCCAGGTATGCAAACTGGCCGAGGTGCCGTGCAGCAACACGATAGGCGCAGGGTCATCGCGTGGGCCTTGGTCACGCAGGTGCACCAGCATGCCGTCGATGGCCACAAACTGCGACGGCGCCTGTGCCCAGCGCTGCTTGAGGTCGGCCACCTGACGATCCGGTGCCCAATACCAGGCGATTGCCGCCGTTAGCGCTAACAACACCAGCAGCACAACACTGAGAGCAACCTTGGCAAACCGCTTCATGACGAGTCCTTGTGGTGGATCAGAGGCAAGCGTAGTCAATGCAGCGCTGGCTGGCCGCCGATAGCCTTTTCGCAGGCGAAAAAAAGCCCCGATGTGCCGGGGCTGAGGCGTGTTGCGCCGTTTTGCGACGCACACGAAAACGACGAAACTTAAACCAGGCTCATCAGCGCATCACGGCTGAACGGCAGAATGTCCTGCTCGCGGCCATCGCGTACCTTGACCGCCCAATCCGGGTCGACCAGCAAGGCGCGGCCCACCGCCACCAGGTCAAACTCCTGCTTGTTCAAACGCTCCAGCAGGTTCTCCAGGCTGGCCGGCTGGGCCACCTTGTCGGTGTTGACCATAAACTGCAGGAACTCGCCATCCAGGCCGACGCTGCCCACGGTTATGGTGGGTTTGCCCGTGAGCTGACGCGTCCAGCCCGCCAGGTTTAGGTCAGACCCTTCGAACTCAGGCTCCCAGAAGCGCCGCGTCGAGCAGTGGAAAATATCCACGCCGGCGTCAGACAGCGGCTTGAGGAAAGCGCCCAGCTCTTCTGCGGTCTGGGTCAGACGTGCGCTGTAATCCTGCTGCTTCCACTGCGAGAAACGGAAGATGATCGGGAAGTCCGGGCCCACAGCGGCACGCACAGCCTGAATCAGCTCGATGGCAAAGCGCGAGCGCTGGGCCAGGTCGCCGCCGTATTCGTCGGTGCGCTTGTTGGTGCCTTCCCAGAAGAACTGGTCAACCAGATAGCCGTGAGCACCGTGAATTTCCACGCCGTCCATGCCGATGCGCTGGGCATCCTTGGCAGCCTGGGCGAAGGCGGCGATGACTTCGTTGATGTCGTCCTGGGTCATGCCGTGAACCACGACATTGCCGTCTTTGATTTTTTCGCTCGGGCCATAGCCTGGAACGCTGGCGTCTGGCTCGGTGCCTAGTTTGCGCACATTGCCCACGTGCCACAGCTGCGGAACAATCTTGCCGCCTTCGGCGTGCACCGCCTCAACCACTTTCTGCCAACCGGCCAGGGCGTCTTCACCGTAGAAACGCGGGACGTTGGGGTAACCGTTGGCGGCCTTGTGACCGACGGTGGTGCCTTCGGTGACGATCAGGCCAACACCGGCGGCTGCACGGCGACGGTAATACTCGATCACCTTGCTGTTCGGCACCCCGCCCGGCGAGAAGGAGCGGGTCATCGGCGCCATCACCACACGGGTTGGCAGCTGCAGATTACCCAGGCTGAACGGTTGGAACAGTGCTTTAACGGGATCGGTCATCATCATTCCTCTGGCCGGCCAACTGACCGGTCGTCTTGTTGAAGGTGTTTTAAAAAATCAGGCCTGCAGTAACCACTGCAAACGCTGGATAAAATCGCTCAGCGCCTGGGTGCTGTTCGCCACTTTCAGGCGCGTCAAGGCGCCTTGCCAGGCGTTAGTAATAAAGCTCGCCAGATTGCGGCAGTCTTCAGTCGCGGGCAGCTCGCCGGCTTGCTGTGCCTGCTCAAGACAGCGCTGCAGGGTATCGGCGGACTGCTGCAGGATCGCATCAACCTGCGCGCCCAAGGTCGGCGACAGCTCGGCCATTTCAAAACTCAGGCTGCCGATAAAGCAGTGGTATTCCAGGCGTTCCTGACGGGCAAAGTGCTCCACCAGCTCGCTGTAGTAGCCGAGAATGCGCTCGCGCGGGCTGAGCAACGGGTTGCCAAGCGCTTCGGCATAGCGTGCCAGGCGCGGCCGATAGACCTGCTGCAACGCCTGCTGGGCAAAATCTTCCTTGCTCGCGAAGTAGTGATAGAACGAGCCTTTTGGCACGCCGGCCGCCTGGACGATTTCCTGCACGCCGGCACCGTGATAACCACGACGGGTCATCACCTCGGCACCTTTGGCGAGGATCAGGTCACGCTTGTCGAGCCGAATACTGGAGTTCATGGCGACAGAATATGACCGGTCGTCTAGGCTCGCCCAGCACTATTGATTTAGGTGATTACGCCCAAGAAGCCTGGGGTTGGCCTCAGCAATGCGTACTGCCGAGCTGCTCGAACCGGGAGGTTCGATGAGGGGGGATGCACAGCGGTATTGAGCCGCGACCAGGCCGGGCTCAATACGAAGCAGGCTTAGCCGCGGGCTGTTTTGATAATTTCGATGTAGGGTTCGGCAAAGCGTTGATCCTCGATCAGCGCGATAAAGTCATTACCTTGTGCGTCCTTGGCGTTCAGGTCGTAACCCGCCGCCACGAAGAAGCCAACAAACCGTTCGAAGTCATCGATACGCAGGCCACGGTAGGCCTTGACCAGCTTGTGCAGCGATGGCGGCGTAGCATCAGCCGGTTCCACACTGAGGAACAGCTTGATCGGTTCGTCACCAATCTCTTCGCCAATCACCTGCTTCTTGTCTTTACGCATCGTTCACTCCAGCTAACCAAGCCACACGGGGCCGGCAGTGTACCCCCGGGGTAGCCAGGGGCTCAACGTATGCACAGCGGCTATCTCATCGGCATCAGCTCAGACGAACTGTTCGCGCATCCAGGCCTGATAAGCCGCAACGCCCGGTTCACCTTCACGCGGCGCCCAACTGGCCTGCTCGCCCTCGCCGACTGGCCTATAGGGACCGGCCTTGCATTCAAACAGCACGCTGTCCGCTTGCAGCACCACCAGTGCATGGAAAACCCCAGGCGGCAGATCGACGCCGACACAGTCGCCACCCGCTTCCAACACGCGCTTATCCAGTACTTCACCGCTGTCAGTGAAGATCAACAGCCCCAAGCGGCCTTTGAGCACCAACAGCGCCTCGGCCTTGTCCGCCGCGAGATGACGGTGCGGGGGGATGTAAGTATCCGGCTGCAGCCCGACCGCCATGCGGTGGCAGGGCTCTTCCATCTGGTGAAAGTTATGGTGCTGGCGTTGCCGTGGGTTGGCCGCGGCTTGCTCCGCCAAATTGCCGAACAGCGCCTGGTCGAGAAAGCGCGGGCCGCTCATCAGCCTTAAAGCCCCTTGACCGCAAAGATCCCGGCCGCATTGCGCCAGTAACCCTTGTAGTCCATGCCATAGCCGAAGATATAGCGGTCGATGCACGGCAGGCCGACGTAGTCCGCCTTGAGCTCAGGCCGCGCTTTGCGGTCGTGGTCCTTGTCGATCAACACGGCGGTGTGCACCGCTCGGGCACCGGCGTGGTGGCAGAAATCGATGATCGCGCCGAGGGTGTGCCCTTCATCGAGGATGTCGTCGATGATCAGCACGTCGCGGTCGATAAAGGAGATTTCCGGCTTGGCCTTCCAGAACAGCTCGCCACCGCTGGTTTCATTGCGATAACGGCTGGCATGCAGGTAGGACAACTCCAACGGAAAGTTGAGCTTTGGCAGCAGCTTGCCAGAGAAGATCAGCCCGCCATTCATCACGCAAAACACCACCGGGTTGCGCTCGGCCAGCTCACCATTGATCTTGGCTGCCACCTGGTCAATGGCCGCTTCGACTTCGGCCTCGCTGTACAGGCAATCGGCTTCGGCCATGACTTGGCGGATATGCGCGAGATCGGCGGACATGCTGTTTCCTCTTGAGAGCGGGGACGACTCAGACCATAAAGCTGATCGATGCGTCAAAATAAAAGCCGGCAAAGGTACGCATCTGTCAGACACAGAGCAAGCCCGGCCTGACCAACTGCCACAACTACCGCCAATGGCCAACACGTTGCCGTCTTTTTAGCGACTTTTAGCCATTAAGCCGCAGCACTTGGGGTGGCCAATGCTTTAATCTAACGCAATTTTTCGCCCGTCCTGCCGGAGACCCCTGCCCATGCCCATCCTCGAGATCCGCCACCCGCTGATCCGCCACAAACTCGGCCTGATGCGCCGCGCCGATATCAGCACGAAGAATTTTCGTGAGCTGGCCCAGGAAGTTGGCGCATTGCTGACCTATGAGGCGACCAAGGATCTGCCCCTCGAGAACTACGAGATCGAAGGCTGGTGCGGCACCGTACAAGTAGAAAAGATTTCCGGCAAGAAGATCACCGTAGTGCCGATTCTGCGTGCCGGGATTGGCATGCTCGAAGGTGTACTCAGTTTGATTCCCGGCGCCAAGGTCAGCGCCGTGGGCGTAGCGCGCAATGAAGAAACCCTGCAGGCGCACACCTACCTGGAAAAACTGGTGCCGGAAATCGACGAGCGCCTGGCGATGATCATCGACCCGATGCTCGCCACTGGCAGCTCGATGGTCGCCACCATCGACCTGCTGAAAAAAGCCGGCTGCAAGGAAATCCGCGCCATGGTGCTGGTCGCCGCGCCGGAAGGCATCAAGGCCGTCAACGAGGCGCATCCGGACGTGACGATTTATACCGCCTCGATCGACCAGTGCCTGAATGAGCACGGCTACATCATTCCTGGCCTCGGTGATGCCGGCGACAAAATCTTCGGCACCAAGCAGAAGGACGCCTGATCCATGAGCGATGAATACAACGACCCCCTCTGGCGCCAGGGTATTTCCGGCGCACAGATGCTGTTCGTCGCGTTTGGCGCCTTGGTGCTGATGCCGCTGATCACCGGCATGGACCCCAACGTCGCGCTGTTCACCGCCGGTATCGGCACCCTGCTGTTCCAACTGGTGACCAAACGTCAGGTCCCGGTATTTCTGGCCTCCAGCTTTGCCTTTATCGCGCCGATTCTCGCCGCCAAAGGTGAGTTCGGCCTGCCTGCGGTGCTCGGCGGCATCGTCGCCTCCGGCTTGGTGTATATCCTGCTCAGCGCCGTGGTGCGGGTCAAAGGCGCTGGTTTTATCGACCGCCTGCTACCGCCGGTGGTGATTGCCCCGGTGATCATTTCCATCGGCCTGGCGCTGTCACCCGTGGCGGTGAACATGGCCATGGGCAAGGCCGGCGATGGCAGCGCGCAACTGATTCCGTATGAAATCGCCATGCTGATTTCCATGTCGGCGCTGCTCACCACCGTGCTGGTCGCCGCCATGGGCAGTGGCCTGCTGCGCCTGGTGCCGATTCTCGCCGGGATCATCGTCGGCTGCGTGGTCGCAGCCTTTTGTGGGGTGATCGACACCAGCCAAGTCGCCGCTGCGCCCTGGTTGGCACTGCCGGCATTCGTCGCCCCAGAACTGCACTGGGGGGCGATTCTGTACATCGTCCCGGTGGCCCTGGCGCCGGCCATTGAACACATAGGCGGCGTGGTGGCGATTGGTAGCGTGACCGGCAAGGACTTTATCAAGAAGCCAGGCCTGCACCGCACCCTGCTCGGCGACGGCCTGGCCACCTCGGCCGCTGGCTTGCTCGGCGGCCCGCCCAACACCACCTATGCCGAAGTCACCGGCGCGGTGATGCTGACCAAGAACTACAACCCGAAGATCATGACCTGGGCGGCGTGCTTCGCCATCGGCCTGGCCTTTGTCGGCAAGTTCGGCACCGCGCTGCAGAGCATCCCGGTGCCGGTGATGGGCGGCATTCTCTGCCTGCTGTTCGGCTCCATCGCGGTGGTCGGTTTGAACACCCTGATCCGCCATCAGGTCGATCTGTCCGAAGCGCGTAACCTGATCATCGTCTCAATCACCCTGGTGTTCGGCATCGGCGGCATGGTCATGGGTAACAGTGACTTTGCCCTGTCCGGTATCTCGCTGTGCGCCATCAGCGCCCTGGTACTCAACCTGGTACTGCCGGGTGGCCATGGCTGGCGCAGCAAAACCGTACTGGAAGAGCCAGACCTGTAGCTCGCTCCGACGAAAAAGCCCCGCATCTGCGGGGCTTTTTTTGCGCTATGGAAAACTTAAGCAGGGCTGGCCGACCAACCCTGCAACCGCACCACACTGTCGCGATACGGCTTGAGCCCCATGCTCAGCAACACGACAGAGCTGAACACCGCCAGCGAGGTCACGATTAGCAGCGAATAACGCAGCGCTTGGTCATCGGCAAACACGTAGTCGGTCACCAGGGCCACCGCGGTTGGGCCGATGCCCAGACCAATCAGGGTAATCACAAACAGATAAATCGCCGAGGCCTGCCCGCGCATCGAGTTGGGCATGATTTCCTGAATCGCCGCCGGTGCCACGCCAAACGGCATGCTCAGGCAGAACACTGTCGGTGCCATTAGCAGCGCCGCCCAGAAGGCGTTGTCCATCAAGGGAAAGGCCAGCACAAAGGGCACCGCGCCCACGGCCGCATACAGACCAACGCGCATATTGGCGTCACTGCTGCCGCGTTTAGCCATCCTGTCGGCCAGGCGACCGCCGAAGACAATCCCCAGGCAACCAAATACCGCAACGATGCTGCCGTAAACCACGCCGACCTGGCCAGCATCCCAGCCATAGGTACGAATAAAGAAGGTCGGCACCCAGGCGGCACTGCCGTAACCGGCAAACGCCAGGCCGGCAAAGCCGAAGTTGTGGCACAGCACGGTGCGCCGATTGGCGCGGATATAACGGCCAACATCCGCCAGTGGCACGGCCACCCCAGCACCAACACCCCGCCGCGCCGGTTCCTTGACCGCCAGCATGAGCAAGGTGAACAGCACCCCAGCCGCACCCAGAATCAGGAAGATCAACTGCCAAGGGCGCACTTCACCGATCACCGGCAGCACCACATCGCCCTGCGCTGAAGCGAACTGAATGACCAAGCCGCCCAACAGAAAGGCGATACCGGAACCCAGGTAAACCCCCATCGAATACACGCTAATAGCGGTGGCGCGACGCTCCGCCGGGAAGCTGTCGGCAATCAGCGAGTAAGCCGCAGGCGACAACGCGGCCTCGCCCACGCCCACGCCGATGCGGCAGATCAGAAACTGCCAATACAGCTTGGCCATGCCGCAGGCAGCAGTCGCCATACTCCAGAACAGCACGCCAATGGTTATCAAGCCGCGACGACTCTTGGTATCGGCCAGACGGCCCAGCGGAATCCCGCAAACGGTGTAGAACAGGGCAAACGACAAGCCCATCAGCAGACTCATCTGCGTATCGCTGATCATCAGGTCACGGCGGATCGGCCCCACCAGCAGATTGAGAATCTGCCGGTCGATAAAGGACAGCACGTAAGCCACCATCAGGATGGCGACAGTCACCCAAGCGCGGGTGGAAGAGGGATAGCCGTTATTGTTGTTAGGCACTGGCAGTCTCCTCGGCACCGTGAGTGCGGTGCACGACGGTTGGAAAGAACTGCCAGCTTAGGCCGAGAGTCGGAGCAGTGAGTATCGCCTCCGGGTGTTATCAGTCAGGCGAATGCGCGACCTCCCTTTGAGCGAATGCCAACCCAGGTCGCCTCAAGGAGCTGCTACAGCATCAGCGGCGCACGCTCGCTGAGCGTCTTTAGCGCCGCTACCCAGCTTGGATGATCATTCAGGCAAGGCACCAGTTGCAGGCTCTCACCACCGGCCTCGACAAACTGCTCACGGCCACGGTCGCCGATCTCTTCCAGGGTTTCGATGCAGTCGGCGACAAAGGCCGGGCACATCACCAGCAACTTCTTCACGCCCTGTTTGGCCAACTCATCGAGACGCGTTTCGGTGTAGGGTTCGATCCACTTGGCCCGGCCCAGACGCGACTGGAAGGACACCGACCACTGCTCAGGCTTGAGCCCCATGCGCTGGGCGAACAGCTCGGCGCTGCGCAGGCATTGCGCGCGGTAACAAGTGGCCAGCACTTCAGGTGAGGCCGTGCGGCAGCACTCGGCACCTTTTAAGCAATGGCCGCTGGGGTCAAGCTTGTGCAGGTGCCGCTCCGGCAAGCCGTGAAAGCTCAGCAGCAGGTGGTCGAAGTCCTGTTCAAGGTAGGGCTTGGCGCTGTCGACCAGCGCATCCAGGTACTCGGGCTGATCATAGAACGGCGGCAGCACCGAGAAGCGGATCGGCAACTGCTGCTCACGCACCACCCGCTTGGCCTCCTCAATCACGGTGGTGGTGGTGCTGTCGGCAAATTGCGGATACAGCGGCGCCAGGGTGATCTGCTTGATGCCCTGCGCCGCTAAACGGCTCAGTACGGTTTGCAGCGACGGCTCGCCATAGCGCATGGCCAGCTCAACCGGGCCGTGACTCCAGGATGACTTCATCGCTTCTTGCAAGCGTTTGCTCAGCACCACCAGCGGTGAGCCCTCGTCCCACCAGATCGAGGCATAGGCATGTGCCGAAGCCGCTGGGCGCTTGATCAGAATCAGCGAAACCAGCAGACGGCGCAGCGGCCAGGGCAAATCAACCACATGGGGGTCCATCAGAAACTGGTTGAGGTAACGGCGCACATCGGCCACTGCGGTGGAGGCAGGTGAACCCAGGTTTACCAGTAACAAAGCGTGATCGGTCATGCGCAGTCCTAATCAGTGTTGGCCGAGCAAGTCTGCCAGGGCCACATCGAGATGGGTAAAACGGAAACTAAAACCTTCGTCCTGCAGGCGCGTCGGCAAGGCACGCTGGCCACCCAACAGCAACTCCGCCAGCTCCCCCAGCGCCAGGCGCAGGGCAAACGCCGGGGCCGGGATAAACGCCGGCCGGTGCAACTCACGGCCCAATGCCTGGCTGAAATCACGGTTGCGCTCAGGCGTCGGCGCGCAGGCATTATAAGGACCACGGGCCTGCTCATACTGCAGGAGGAAATCAATCAGGGCGACTTGATCGCTGATATGAATCCACGGCATCCATTGCCGGCCATCGCCCAACGGGCCACCCAGGCCAAGCTTGAACGGCAGCAGCAAGCGCTTGAGAAAGCCGCCGTCGCGGGCCAAGACCAACCCCGTGCGCACCAGCACCACACGGATGCCCTGCCCTTCGGCGCGCATCGCGGTTTCTTCCCAGGCGCCGCACAGCTGCGCGGCAAAATCTTCAATGACCGGCAGCGCATCCTCATGCAGCTCGCGCTCGCCACCATCGCCATACCAGCCCACTGCCGACCCCGAGAGCAGCACAGCAGGTTTTTCTTCGCGGCTGTGCAGCCAGGCCAATAGTTGTTCGGTCAGGCCAATGCGGCTGGCCCATAACAACGCCTTGCGCTTACGCGTCCAGGGCCGGTCGGCAATCGGTGCGCCGGCCAGGTTGACCACGGCATCCAACGGCTCCTCGCCCAACTCATCGAGCTGGCCAATACCGCGCACCGCCTCGCCGCAAAGTGCCGCCACCTGTTCCGGGCGACGGCTCCACACCGTCAACTGGTGGCCTTGCTGCAACCAGTGGCAACACAGCGCACGCCCAATTAAACCGGTACCGCCAGTCAGAAGTATGTGCATCAAAACGCCCTCGCAGGTGCTTCCATGGATAACAGCCGGCTGATTTATGCCTGGTTGTGGCTTCAATCCGCTCGCAGGTTGTCTTAACTATAGGAAAGCTGGATCGTCTTCGGCTAAGCTTATACATAAAAACAATATTGTATAGCTTTTGTCTAAAGCGTAGCCTAACGCTTGAAAACATGAGGTAGACCATGACCGCTCTGCATCCCATCGCAATCATCGGCACCGGCATTGCCGGGCTGTCCGCCGCCCAGGCACTGCATGCTGCCGGCCATTCGCTGCAACTGTTCGACAAGAGCCGCGGCAGCGGCGGGCGCATGGCCAGCAAGCGCAGTGATGCCGGCGCACTGGACCTTGGCGCGCAGTATTTCACCGCCCGCGATCGGCGCTTTGTCGAAGTGGTGCAGCAATGGCAAGCCCGCGGCTGGGTCAGCGAATGGAACCCTGCCCTCTACAACTTCAAAAACGGCCAGCTCAGCGCTTCGCCGGATGAGCAGGTGCGCTGGGTAGGCAGCCCGCGCATGAGTGCGATCACCCGCGCCATGCTCGGCGCACTGCCGGTAAATTTCTCCTGCCGCATTACTGAAGTGTTTCGCGGCGAGCAGCACTGGCACCTGCAAGACGCCGAAGGCAATAGCCACGGCCCATTCAGCCACGTGATTGTCGCCACTCCCGCACCGCAAGCCACTGCCCTGCTTTCGAGCGCGCCGAAACTGGCGGGGGCCGCTGCCAGCGTGGCCATGGACCCGACCTGGGCCGTCGCCCTGGCCTTTGACACAGCCTTGGATAGCAACGTCGAAGGCTGCTTTGTACAAGACAGCCCGCTCGACTGGCTGGCACGTAACCGCAGCAAACCCGGCCGCGACAGCCAGCTCGATACCTGGGTGCTGCACGCCACCAGCCAGTGGACCAAGCAGCATCTGGACATGCCCAAAGAACACGTGACCGAACACCTACTCGGGGCTTTTGCCGAGCTGATCGGCTGCACCGTGCCCGCACCTACCTTCAGCCTGGCGCACCGCTGGCTTTATGCGCGCCCAGCCAGCGCGCACCAATGGGGCGTACTGGCCGATGCCGATCTGGGTATCTATGCCTGCGGTGACTGGTGCCTGTCCGGCCGGGTTGAGGGAGCCTGGCTGAGCGGCCAGGAAGCCGCACGACGCTTACTTGCGCACCTGCAATGAACACGCCGAAACACGTTACCGCAGGCAAGCACCGGCTTAATCCGCGCAAGCTGCTGCTGTCGAAGTGGACCGCCACGCAGCCGCAAAACCGCGAGAAGCATTTCCTCGTTACCGAACTGTTCTGCGACGAGGACGGCACGCTGTTACAGATCGAACTGCAAGCCGTACTCAATCAACGCTGCCAGCGTCTGGACTGGCGCGCACTGGAAAACCCCGAGCACTGGCGCATGGGCTGGAAGTAATAGCACCCGACAAAACCATACAATAGCTGTACAAATATATTGACTTGTACAACTGCTGATCTATGATGAATTCAAGTTGTACATCCACAAGGATCTGTACAAGTATTCATCGGAGGTTGCCATGCGCTCATCTGAAACCATCACCGGCAAACCCAAACTGGGCATCAGTGCCTGCCTCTTGGGTGCTGAGGTTCGCTATAACGGCGGGCACAAGGAGTCGCGGCTGTGCAGCCAAACGCTTAGCGAATACTTTGATTTTGCCCCCGTGTGCCCGGAAGTGGGCATTGGCATGAGCACCCCGCGTGAGCCGATCCGCCTGGTCGGCGACCCGCAAGCGCCGCGCGCCGTGGGCACGGTCAATCGCGAGGTGGATGTCACCGCGCCGCTGGCCACTTTTGGCGAGCGCATGGCCGATGAGCTTAACGATATCTGCGGCTATATCTTTATGCAGCAATCGCCCTCCTGCGGCCTGCACCGGGTCAAGGTCTATCAGGACAACGGCCGCCCCAGCGAGCCAGGCCGCGGCATCTTCGCCGAAGCTTTCTGCGCCCGACACCCCAATCTGCCGGTGGAAGAAGACGGCCGCCTCAACGACCCGATTTTGCGCGAGAACTTCATTACCCGCGTGTTCGCCTACTCGGAGTGGCAACAGTTGCTGCGCGATGGCCTGAGCCGCAAAGCACTGATCGACTTTCACTCGCGTTACAAGTACCTGCTGATGGCCACCAACCCGCTGCAGTACAAGCTGCTCGGACGCCTGCTCGGCAATCTCGGCCAGCAAGACCTGCAGGCGCTGGCCTCGCACTATTTCAGCGAGCTGATGAGCGCGTTGAAAAGCTGCGCCACCCGCCGCAGCCACAGCAACGTGCTGCAGCACATCAGCGGTTACTTCAAGCAAGCGCTGAGCCGCGAAGACAAGCAGGAAATGCAGCAACTGATTGGTCAGTACCGTCTCGGCGTAGTGCCACTGGTGGTGCCGATGACCCTGCTCAAGCATCACTTACGTCGCCACCCGGACGCCTACATTGCGCAGCAGGTGTACCTGCAGCCCCACCCGGAAAACCTCAGCCTGCGTAATGCTCTATGAGCCTTGAGCAGGACTGCGCTGGCCCTAACGCGGACGACTACCAGACGGCCATTGCCCAAGGTCTGATGCCGATCCGCGATGTCGCACGTATCACTGGAGTCAACGCGGTCACCCTGCGCGCCTGGGAGCGGCGCTATGGCCTGATCATTCCGCACCGCACGCCCAAGGGCCATCGCCTGTACTCGGATGAGCATGTGGCACGCATCCAGGCGATTCTCACGTGGCTCAATCGCGGCGTCTCGGTCAGCCAGGTCAAGGGCCTGCTGCGCAGTAACCAGCCCGCCTTTGCCGAAGCCAGCTCGCAGTGGGAAGCCAAGCGCCAGCAGTTGCAGGAAGCCATCTGCAACCTCAATGAGCGTCGCCTGGATGACTGCTTCAACAGTGAGCTGGCGCTCTACCCGCCGCACACCCTGTGCCAGCAACTGCTGTTGCCACTGCTCGAAGCACTCGAATTGCGCTGGCGCAATCAGTTCGGCGCACAGGCCGAGCGGGTGTTCTTCTACTCCTGGCTGCGCAGCAAGCTCGGTGCGCGGCTGTACCACAACAACCGCCAACACACTGGCACACCACTGTTGCTGATCAACGTCTCGGAGCTGCCCATGGCGCCGGGGCTGTGGCTGACCGCCTGGCTGGCGAGCAGCGCCGGCATTGCGGTCGAGGTGTTCGACTGGCCGCTGCCGCCGGCAGAACTGGCCCTGGCGGTCGAGCATATTCAACCGCGAGCGGTGCTCTTGTATTCCAGCCAGGCGCTCAACAGCAGCCACCTGCAGCGGCTACTCGGCAGTTATGACTGCTCCTGCCTGCTGGTGGGTCAGGCGGTGCAAATCCACGCCGAGGAACTGCAGGCGATTACCAAACAAAACGCCGAACTGAGCCTGGCCGCCGATCCGCTGGCCGCGCTGCACAGCCTCACCGACCTTAACCTGCTGCACAGCTGATGGGACATTCCATGCTGCAATTGATCTGGTTCCGCACCGACCTACGGGTACAGGACAACACTGCCCTGGCCGCAGCCATGGGCAACGGCCCGACTGTGGCGCTGTACCTGATCAGCCCGGCCCAGTGGCTGGCGCACGATGATGCACCGAGCAAAGTCGACTTCTGGCTACGCAACCTGAACAGCCTGGCGGCCGAGCTGGCCACGCTCAATGTGCCGCTGCTGGTGCGTTATGCCGATGACTGGAACGCCGCCCCGCAGGTCATCAGCGAGCTGTGCCAGCAGCTGCAGGTATCCAGCGTGCATGCCAATGAAGAGTACGGCGTACACGAACGCCGCCGTGATCAGGCCGTGACCGAGGCACTTGATGCGCTGGGGATCAACTTCAATAGCCACCTGGATCAACTGTTCTTCAAGCCCGGCAGCGTGCTGACCCAGTCCGGCACTTACTTCAAGGTCTACAGCCAGTTCCGCAAGGTCTGCTATCAGCGCTTGCACAGCGCGTTACCGACAGTGATCGCCACGCCCAAGGCGCAGGCGCAACTGTCGATCAGCAGCGACAACGTGCCCGAACAGGTCGCCGGTTTTACCCCACCCAGCGACACCCTGCGCCAGCTCTGGCCCGCCGGTGAGGCCGAGGCGCGCAGGCGTATGGCTGATTTCGCCGCCGAGCAAATCGACGACTACCAGAACGCCCGTGACGTTCCGGCTAAACCCGGCACCAGCCAGCTATCGGCTTACCTGGCCGCCGGGGTGATTTCACCGCGCCAGTGCCTGCATGCGGCGCTGAGCGCCAATCAGGGTGAGTTCGACAGCGGCAATAGCGGGGTGATCACCTGGATCAACGAGCTGCTCTGGCGCGAGTTCTATAAGCACATTCTGGTCGGCTACCCGCGTGTGTCCATGCACCGTGCCTTCCGCGCGGAAACTGAAGCACTGGCCTGGCGTAACGCCCCGTCTGAGCTGCAAGCCTGGCAAGAGGGTCGTACCGGCTTGCCGATCATCGATGCGGCGATGCGCCAGCTGCTCGCGACCGGCTGGATGCACAACCGCCTGCGCATGATCGTGGCGATGTTTCTGACCAAGAACCTGCTGATCGACTGGCGTGAAGGCGAGCGTTTCTTTATGCGTCACCTGATCGACGGTGACCTGGCAGCGAACAATGGCGGCTGGCAGTGGAGTTCCTCCACCGGCACCGATTCGGCCCCTTACTTCCGCATCTTCAACCCGATTAGCCAGTCGCAAAAATTTGATCCTGACGGCCGCTTTATCCGTCAGTGGTTACCTGAACTGGCCGCACTGAACAATAAACATATCCATAACCCGGCGACCAGCGCCGGGCTGTTCGGCATGCCCGACTATCCGCCAGCGATTGTCGACCTGAGCAAGAGCCGCAGCCGCGCCCTGGCCGCGTTCAAGAGCCTGCCGCACTTTGCTGGCGAGGAGGCGCGATGAGCGACTTCCTGCGCCAGTTCGCCCAAGACTTCAGCAAGCTGAACAAGCACAACCTTGACCGTTTGGGCCAGCTCTACAGCGACGACGCGCTGTTTTGCGACCCGCTGCATGAAGTGCGCGGGCTGGCGAACATGCAGCGTTATTTTACCGAGATGTACGCCAACGTCAGCGAACTGCGCTTCGACTTCTACGGCTTTGACCAAGTGCGCGACGGCGAAGGCTACCTGCGCTGGACCATGAGCTACCGCCATCCGCGCTTGGCCAAGGGGCAGTTGATCCGCGTCGAAGGCTGCTCGCACCTGTTGTGGCAAGACAAGGTCTACCGCCACCGTGACTACTTCGACGCCGGCAGCCTGCTGTACGAGCACCTGCCCTTACTCGGTTCGGCGATTCGCTGGCTAAAACGGAGGTTGGCATGAACCCGCGACGCATCTGGCTGACCGGCGCCAGCAGTGGCATTGGCGCCGCACTGGCCGAACTGTTGCTGCAACAAGGCCATCACCTGGCGCTCAGCGCACGCAGCGTCGAGCCGATGCAAGCCTTGGCCGACCGTTACCCGCAGCAGGTACTGGTGCTCGCCGGCGACCTCAGCGATGCCGCGCAAGTACGCGGTATTGGCGAGCATATTGCGCAGGCCTGGGGCGCACTGGACTGCGCCATCCTCAATGCCGGCACCTGCGAATATGTCGACGTCTGCTCGTTCGAAGCCGCGATGATCGAGCGGGTCATGCGCGCCAATCTGTTTTCGGCCAGCTATTGCATCGAAGCCGCCCTGCCCTTGCTGCGCCTGGGCAACCGCCCGCACCTGGTCGGGGTCGGCAGCTCGGTGACCTTTATGCCGCTGCCACGCGCCGAGGCTTACGGGGCCTCGAAAGCCGCCATGCGCTACCTGATGGAAACCCTGCGCATCGACCTGCGCGCCGAGCACATTGCCGTCACCCTGGTCAGCCCTGGATTTGTCGACACCCCGCTGACGCAAAAAAATGACTTCGCCATGCCCATGCGCTGGCCGGTGGCTAAAGCCGCCCGCCATATCGCCGAACGCTTAGACCAGCAGCCCGTTGAAATCGCCTTCCCTGGCCCCTTTATCGCCATTCTCAAGCTGCTAGGGCACCTGCCCAAGCCTTTGCAGGTGACCATCGGCGCGCGCCTGGCGCGCACTGCAGCCAAGACCAAGGACAGCCCATGAAGATCGCCATTATCGGCAGCGGCATCGCCGGCTTGACCAGCGCCTACCTGCTTAACCGCACCCACCAGATCAGCGTATTCGAAGCCGGTGACTGGGTTGGCGGCCACACCCACACCGTGGATGTGCAGGTCGATGGCCAGCACCACGCCGTGGACACCGGTTTTATTGTGTTCAACGACTGGACCTACCCCAACTTTATTCGCCTACTCAACCAGCTCGGCGTTGGCTTCAAGGCCACCGAGATGAGTTTCTCGGTCAGCGATCCCGTCAGCGGTGTGGAATACAACGGGCACAGCCTCAACAGCCTGTTTGCCCAGCGCCGCAACCTGCTTTCGCCGAAGTTCTGGGGCATGGTGCGCGACATCCTGCGTTTTAACCGTGAGGCGCTGAACGACCTCAACCTGCAGCGTATTGCCCGCGACATGACTCTGGGTGACTACCTCAAGGCCAATGCCTACAGCGAGCGCTTTATCCAGCATTACATCGTGCCCATGGGCGCGGCGATCTGGTCGATGTCGCTGCACGACATGCTCGGTTTCCCGCTGCAGTTCTTCGTGCGCTTCTTCAAAAATCACGGTCTGCTGTCAGTGAGCGACCGGCCGCAGTGGTGCGTGGTCGAAGGCGGCTCCAGCAGCTACATCGCGCCGCTGACTGAGTCGTTCAAACAGCATATTCGCCTCAACTGCCCGGTTACCCGGGTAGAACGTGATGCTGAAGGCGTCACCCTGCACAGCGCGCAAGGCAGCGAGCGCTTCGACAAAGTGGTGTTCGCCTGCCACAGCAACCAGGCCCTGGCCCTGCTGGCCGAGCCCACACGCATCGAGAAAGACATCCTCGGCGCATTGCCCTACGCCGATAACGATGTGGTGCTGCACACCGACACGCGGTTGCTGCCGCAGCGCCCACTGGCCTGGGCCAGCTGGAACTATCGCCTTGGCGGCCCAGCGGATCAGCCGGCGGCCGTGACCTATGACATGAATATTTTGCAGGGCATTCAGAGCGAAACCACCTTCTGCGTCAGCCTCAACCAAACCGCGCTCATCGACCCGAGCACAATTCTCGCCCGCTACACCTACGCCCACCCGCAGTACAGCTTGGCTGGCACCCAGGCGCAGGCACGCGGGGAAGAACTGCTGGGCGCTAACCACAGCTACTTCTGCGGCGCGTACTGGGCCAATGGCTTCCATGAAGACGGCGTGGTCAGCGCGTTGCGTGTAGCCCGTGAATTCGGTGAGGCACTGTAGTGAACAGCGCAACGGCGATGAACAGCGCCCTGTACAGCGGCTGGGTGCAGCACCGGCGTTTTGCGCCGCGATTGCACAACTTCCGCTACCGTATGGGCTTGCTCTACCTAGACCTGAGCGAACAGGAGCGGGTGCTCGCGCTGTCGCCGCTGGCCGGTCGCGGGCGTTTTGCGCCCTTTGCCTTTCGTGAAACAGACTACCTGCCGCAGTTCACCGGCACCGGGATGCGCCTGATTGATGCCGTGCGCCAGCGCGTCAGCGAGGCACTCGGGCGCACGCCACTGGGGCATATCTGCCTGCTGACGCAACCGCGCAGCTGGGGCCTGGCGTTTAACCCGGCGAGCTTCTTCTACTGCCATGACGCCAATGGCCGCCTGGCGGCAATTCTCTGTGAAGTCAGCAATACGCCGTTCCGTGAGCGCTACCACTATGTGCTGCCAGCCGAAGGCGTAGGCCATCAGCACGTGGCCGTGGCCAAGGCCTTCCATGTGTCGCCATTCTTAGCGCGCGAACTGGAATACCGCATGAGTTTCAGCCCCGCCGGTGAGCGCCTGGGCATCCATATGGCCGACTGGCAGGCCGATGAAAAAATATTCGACGCCACCCTCACGCTGCGACGCACAGAACTGAACCGCGCCAGCCTGCACCGCTACCTGCTTGCGTTTCCCTGGATGACCGGCAAGACCGTTGCGGCCATCTACTGGCAAGCCCTGCGTCTGCTGCTCAAACGCATCCCCCTGTTCACCCATCGGGCCGCTGAAGGTGATTTCCGTACAGCCCGCCCCGCACCAAAGGAAGTCCCCGATGAAAAGCTCTAGCCTGGTCTCCGCTAAAGACAACGTGCGCGCCGGCAGTGGCATGGGCGCCAGCCTGTTGCGCCGCGCCGTATTGCGCCAACTCAAGCAGCTGCGGCATGGCCAGTTGGTGGTGGTTGAAGGTGAAGAACGCATGCAGTTCGGCGATCCGCACTCCAGCCTCTGCGCCGAGATCCAGGTGCTGGATGGGGCGCTCTGGGGTCTGGTGGCGGGTAACGGCTCGATCGGTGCCGGCGAGGCCTATATCCACGGCTACTGGACCTCCGCAGACCTGACCGCAGTGGTCCGTCTTTTCGTCAGCAACCTCGAGGTACTGGACGCCATGGAAAGTGGCCTGGCCAAGTTGGGCCGCCCGCTGATCCAGGGCCTGCACTGGCTCAATCGCAACACCCGCACGGGCTCGCGCAAGAACATCTCGGCCCATTACGACCTGGGCAACGAGCTGTTCGAGCAGTTCCTCGACCCGAGCATGATGTACTCGGCGGCCATGTTCCACAGTGCCGATGACAGCCTGGAGCAGGCGCAGCTCAACAAGCTCGAACGCATCTGCCAGAAGCTCGCACTCAAGCCCAGCGATCACCTGCTGGAAATCGGTACCGGCTGGGGCAGCATGGCGATTTACGCGGCCACCCACTATGGCTGCAAGGTCACTACCACCACCTTGTCGCGTGAACAGTTCGCCTACACCCAGCAGCGCATTATCGAACTACGCCTGCAAGGGCAAGTGACCCTGCTCCTAGAGGATTACCGCGACCTCACCGGCCAATACGACAAGCTGGTGTCGATCGAGATGATCGAGGCCGTGGGCCACCGTTTTCTGCCCACCTACTTTGAGCAGTGCGCCACCCTGCTCAAGCCCGATGGGCTGATGCTGCTGCAAGCCATCACCATTCGCGACCAGCGCTATGAGCAGGCGAAAAACGCCGTCGACTTTATCCAGCGCTATATCTTCCCCGGCGGCGCACTGCCGTCGGTGAACAAGATGCTCGAGGTCATCAGCACCAAGACCGATATGAACCTGCACCACATGGAAGACTTCGGCCTGCACTACGCGCGCACTTTGCGCATCTGGCACGACAACCTGCGTCAGGCGCGGCACAAGCTGGAGCAGCAGGGCTACGACGATTACTTCTTCCGCCTCTGGGAGTTTTACCTGTGCTATTGCGAGGGCGGCTTTATCGAGCGCACCATCGGCACCGCGCAGTTGCTGCTGGCCAAACCGGCGGCACGTCCGGCTCCACTAATGGGAAATCTCAATGGCTAAGTTAATCGTCAACACCCTGCTGTTTCAGCTCGGCTGGTTCGCCTGCGTGTTTGCCGGCGACAGCCTGTGGCTGCTGATTGTTGCAGGCGTGCTGGCGGTGCATTTGCTGTGGACCAGCAGCTGGGCAGCTGAAGGTAAATTGCTGGTCAGCGTGTTTATCGCGGGCAGCGCGCTGGACAGTTTCCTGCTGAATCTCGGCGTGTTTGATTTCGGCGAGCCGCGCACCTTGATTCCGCTGTGGCTCGCCTGTTTATGGCTGTTGCTGGCGACCACGCTCAATCATTGCCTGGCCTGGACTGCACAGCCGTGGTGGCGTGGCAGCGTGCTGGGGGCCGTCGCCGCACCGCTGTCCTATTACGCCGGCGCACAGATTGCCGGCGTCGGTTTGCCCTACGGCACCTGGCAGAGTCTGTTATTGATCAGTGCCATCTGGGCCTTGGTAATGCCCGTATTGCACGGCTTCGCCAAGCTTTATCGCAGCCAGTACGAGCAAAGCCAGCGCGTGCGCCATTCGGCATAAGACGGCTCCGCCTGGTGGACTCGAGCCTGTGCCCAGATGTCGGCAGCAGACGCCACGTCTGTCGCCATGGCGTACACTGCGCGGCATGAGCCAACACATTCCCCTGACCCAACTGCCGAGCGAGCCCGCAGTCAGCTGCAGTAACTGCGCGGCCTGTTGCTGCCAGCTTGAGGTGATGTTGATCACCGATACCGGCGTGCCTAAACGTTATATCGATAACGACGACTGGGGCGGCGAAGTCATGCTGCGCCTGGATGACGGTTGGTGCGCGGCGCTGGACCGCAACACCATGCGTTGCACCATCTACGAAGTGCGCCCACTGATTTGCCGCGAATTCGAAACCGCCTCTCCCGAATGCCTGGATGAGCGCAAGGGTATGTCGAGCATCTACCGCTGACAGCGCGTAACGACGGCAAAGACTGCCTGCCGCAAATGGCAAACCGAAAAAAACCGGGTCGCGACCCGGTTTTCTTTTAGCGCCACCTCCCGCTAGAAACTTAAACGGTAATGCAGGCTATAACTCTCAACCCCGTCATTGGGCTTTTTCAGCCCGGCGTTGGAGTAATGCAGCGCGCGCACACCGACTTCCTGGTCGGCAAAGCGCACACCAAAGCCGATGCGGTCTTCAAACTGCAACGACGAGCCCAGGTCGTTGTCCTCCACCTCGGTGCTGGAAAAAGCCGCCAGGCCAATCCCCGCCTCGATATAGGGCTTGAAGCGCTCGCCGGCAAACTCATAAACCAATACCGGGCTGAGCGACAGACTGTGGTTACTCGCCGTCTTGTCGCCATCCCAGTAGGTGTAAGCCGCGTCCCAATAGCCGCTCAGGCGACCGACATCGCTGGCAAACCAGCTTTGCTGAAAGTCCAGCTGCGTGCCCAGGCGATAGGTCATGGTTGAATCACCGGTTTGCCCGACCGCAACACTCAGATCCATCGCCTGCACGGCACTTACCTGCCCCCACGCCAAGGCTGCCAGCGCAGCCAGAGTTATGATTTTGCTCATGGTTTTATCCTTTTCCACCCAATAGATGAACGCGCGCAAGCGCTGCCAAGGAGTATAGGAAGATTTAGGCCACTGCACCGTTCAGCTACGGCTCAACCACTACGGCAGCGCACTAACCGTGGCCGCTGCGCCCCATAGCAGGGGCAGGACCTGCTGCATGGCCTGCGGCTCAGCGCTGGACCAAAACTGCGTGGCCTGCGCGGGCCCCGCAGCAAGCAGATCACGCTCAACCAGCAGGCGCTGAACTTGCCGCGCCACCGCGGCGCCCGTATCGATCAGGCTGGTCGAATCGGGCAGCAGGCTGCGCAGTAATGGTTTGATAAAGGGGTAATGGGTGCAGCCAAGGATCAACGTGTCGCAGCCTTGCGCCAGTAACGGTGCAACAAAGCCCTGCAATAATTCGCGAGTCGCCGCGCCGTCCAGTTCACCGGCTTCGATGCGCTCGACCAGCCCCGGACAAGGCTGGGTAATCACCCGCACATCGCTGGCAAAACGGTCGAGCAAGGCGGCGAATTTGGCACTTTTCAGGGTGCCGGTAGTGGCCAGCACCCCGACCACGCCGCTCTGGGTGGCAGCAGCCGCTGGTTTGACCGCCGGCTCCATGCCCACCAACGGCAGCTGCGGGTACAACTCACGTAGCTCGGCAACCCCTGCCACCGTGGCGGTATTGCAGGCCAGCACCAGCGCTTTGGCGCCCTGGGCCAGGAGAAACTCGGCCAAGACCCGGCAACGCTCACGGATAAACTCCGGGCTCTTCTCGCCATAGGGCACATGCCCACTGTCGGCGACATACAGCAGCGACTCGTTAGGCAGCAGCGCACGAATTTCGCGCAGCACTGACAACCCACCGACGCCGGAGTCAAACACGCCAATCGGCGCGTCTTTTGCGACGTTACTCGGCATGGCCAGCACAGACGCTGCAAGCCGGATCGCGCTTGACCCGCAGCTCACGGAAGCGGCTGCCCAAAGCATCGATCAGCAGCAAACGCCCAACCATTGGCTCGCCAAACTGCGCCAGCAGCTTCAACGCTTCCAGTGCTTGCAAGCTGCCTACCAGCCCCACCAACGGGCCGACTACACCGGCCTCACTGCAGGTCAGTTCGGCCTCGCTGCCGTGGCCATAGATGCAGTGATAACAGGGGCTGTCATCACGCCGCGGGTCGAACACCGAGAGCTGACCTTCCAGGCGAATCGCCGCGCCGCTGACCAGCGGTACCTTGGCCGTCACGCACGCAGCATTCACCGCTTCACGGGTGCTGAAGTTGTCCGAGCAGTCCAGCACCAGGTCCACCGCCGCCACTGCCGCTGCCAGCGAATCAGCGTCCAGCGCCTGTCGATGAGCGTGCAGGCGCAGCTGCGGATTAAGCGCCAGCAGACGCTTACTCGCCGAGTCGACTTTGCTCAGGTCAATGCTCGCGGTGTCGTGGATGATCTGCCGCTGCAGGTTGGTCAGGTCAACCGTATCGAAATCCGCCAGGTGCAGCTCACCAACGCCGGCCGCCGCCAGATACAGCGCCACCGGCGAGCCGAGACCGCCCAAACCGACGATCAGCGCGCGGCTGTGTTTCAGGCGTAACTGACCGTCGATATCAATCTGTTGTAAGAGAATCTGCCGGCTGTAGCGCAGCAGTTCCTCGTCACTCAGCATGTCGTGCGGGTTCATGGCATCACTCATTGTCGAAGCATCCCAGGCTGATACGCTCGTGACCGGCAAGGTCGCGGCGACTGTCTACCGCACGAAAGCCGCGCGCGCTGAGCAACTCACGCACCGCGCCGGCCTGATCGCAGCCATGCTCTAACAGCAACCAACCGCCGGCCTCAAGGTGCTCCGGTGCCTGCTGAATAATCAGGCGGATATCATCCAGGCCATCCGCCCCGGCGACCAGCGCGCTGCTCGGCTCGAAACGTACATCACCTTCGCCCAAGTGTTTATCGTCTGCGGCAATGTACGGCGGGTTACTGACAATCAGCTGATAACGCTGACCGGCCAGAGCACTAAACCAGTGGCTCTCCACGAAGTTGGCATTGAGCAGTTGAAGCCGGGCGCGATTGCGCAGCGCCAGCGCCACCGCCTCGACGATGCGGTCCACGCCGCTGACCTGCCAGGCCGGGCGTTCGCAGGCCAAGGCCAGGGCAATTGCGCCGCTGCCGGTGCCTAGATCCAGCACCCGCGCTGGGGTCGCCGGCAGCAACGCCAGAGCGGTTTCAACCAGTAACTCGGTATCCGGCCGTGGGATCAGGGTGTGCGTCGCCACCTCTAAGTCCAGGCTCCAGAAGCCCTGCTGGCCGAGGATATACGCCACCGGTTCGCCGGCCTGACGCCGTACGAGCGCCGCCCGATAACCCTCAAGCTGCGCTGCATCGAGCTCACGCTCCGGCCAGGTATGCAGGTAGCTGCGCGACTTGCCGAGGGCGTGGGCGAGCAACAGCTCAGCGTCCAGACGCGGGGTCGGCGAGTCAGGCAATTGCGGGCAGGCAAGCAGTTGTTCGATGGTGCTCATGCAGTCGGCAGTCTCTAGCGGAGGGTGGCAACGCTGGGTTATCCACCCTAGATCCTTGGCGTAGCAAGCAACTAATCAGTCACCCAGCGCAGCCAACTGATCGGCTTGGTATTCGACCAGCAGCGGCTCGATGATCGCCTCAACGCCGCCAGCTATCACTTCATTAAGCGAATACAGGGTCAGGTTGATGCGGTGATCGGTAACCCGGCCTTGCGGGAAGTTGTAGGTGCGGATGCGCTCGGAACGGTCCCCGGAACCCACCAGCAATTTGCGCGAGTCGGAAATTTCCTTGTGCGCGGCGGCTTCCTGCTGATCCTTGAGTTTGGCCGCCAGCCAGGCCATGGCCTTGGCGCGGTTCTTGTGCTGCGAGCGTTCTTCCTGACATTCCACCACGGTACCGGTGGGAATGTGGGTAATCCGGATCGCCGAGTCGGTGGTGTTAACGTGCTGACCACCGGCACCGGAAGAGCGGTAAGTATCCACACGCAAATCAGCCGGATTGATGTCGATGGCCATTTGCTCGTCTGGCTCGGGCAGCACGGCAACAGTGCAGGCCGAGGTATGGATACGGCCTTGGGATTCGGTTTCCGGCACGCGTTGCACGCGATGCGCACCGGACTCGAACTTGAGTTTGCCGTAGACGTTATCGCCCTCGACCCGAGCAATCACTTCCTTATAGCCGCCATGCTCGCCTTCGCTGGCCGAGAGCACCTCGACCCGCCAGCCCTGCTTCTCGGCATAGCGCGAGTACATGCGAAACAGATCGCCGGAGAAGATCGCTGCCTCATCTCCGCCGGTGCCGGCGCGCACTTCAAGGAAGACGTTACGGCCGTCGTTCGGGTCTTTGGGCAGCAACATACGCTGCAGCGTGGCTTCCAGCTCAATCAGCTGCTCCTTGGCCTCGGCAACTTCCTCCTCGGCCATTTCACGCATGTCCGGGTCGCTGTCTTTGAGCAGCGCCTGGGCCCCTTCAAGGTCACTCTGCACCTTACGGAATGCGCCGAATGCCTGATAAACCGGCTCAATCTCGGCGTACTCCTTGGAGTAGGCGCGAAACTGCGGCTGATTGCTGATGACTTCGGCGTCACCGAGCAGCGCGGTCAGTTCTTCGAATCGATCCTGCAACAGGTCGAGCTTATTGATCAGTGACGCTTTCATTGCAGACCTTTATTTTTTCGCCGAGCCGGGCGACACGCCCTCGTCGAGGGCAAACAGTTCTTGAGCCACGCCCAGCGCATCGACGCGGCCATCAGCAGAGAATTTTTTCAGTTGCACGCTGGGTGCATGCAGCAGCTTATTGGTCAGCCCGCGGGCTAATTGCGCCAACACGTCCTCGGCGGAGCTGCCATTACCCAGTAGACGCAGAGCCTTGTTCAGTTCCTCGTCACGCAGACGTTCAGCCTGCTGCCGGTAGGCTTTGAGCACATCCACCGCAGCCAGTTCGCGCAGGCGCTGCATAAAGTCCTGAGCGCCGACGCTGACCAGTTCTTCTGCCGCTTGCGCCGCGCCCTGGCGGCTCTTGAGGTTTTCCTCGATCACATCGTGCAGGTCATCGACGGTGTACAGGTAAACATCATCCAGCTCGCCGACTTCCGGTTCGATGTCACGCGGCACGGCAATGTCGACCATGAAAATCGGCTTGTGCTTACGCAGCTTCAGCGCCCGTTCGACCGCGCCCTTACCGAGAATCGGCAGCTGGCTGGCCGTCGAACTGATAACGATATCGCTGTTGACCAACTCAGCAGGGATTTCCGAGAGCAGCACCGCGTGGGCGCCAAATTGCTCGGCCAGGGTGCTAGCGCGCTCCAGGGTGCGGTTGGCCACCACAATACGCTTGATGCCCTGATCGTGCAGGTGGCGGGCGACCAGACTGATGGTCTCGCCCGCGCCAATCAGCAGCGCCTGACTGCGGTGCAGATCCGTAAAAATCTGCTTAGCCAGACTGACGGCGGCAAACGCCACCGACACCGGGTTTTCCCCAATGGCCGTGTCGGTGCGCACGGTCTTGGCGGTGCTGAAGGTCGCCTGAAACAGTCGTCCGAGCAGCGGGCCGAGGGTACCGGCTTCACGGGCCACAGCAAACGCCGACTTCATCTGGCCGAGAATCTGCGGTTCACCCAACACCATGGAGTCCAACCCGGACGCCACGCGCATCATGTGCCGCACGGCAGCGTCATCGGCATGGATATAGGCGCAGGCGCGCAGCTCGTCGAGGCTCAGCCGATGGTAATTCGCCAGCCAGGCCAGCACCTCGTCGGCGCTCAGATCATCCTGTTCGAGGTATAACTCGCTGCGGTTGCAGGTCGAAAGAATCGCCGCCTCGCGACTGGACGTGTTGTGACACAGCAGGCGCAGGGCCTCAACCAACTGCTCGGGAGTGAACGCCACGCGCTCACGGACATCCACCGAGGCGGTCTTATGGTTGATACCGAGGGCAATAAAGGCCATGCAAATCGCTGACAGGGAGTGGAAGCCGGCAATTGTCCTACTTCGGCAAAGCGAGAACAACCACTGCCGGCTATTGTCCCACTAGGCAGGTTTATCACCCTCAGCAGGATCATGGCAGCCCATGGGTTTGCCCTACGGCTTGTGTCATGATGCCAAAACCGCAGGTTGGCCACATACTCGTCCTATGAATAGATCCTTCGCCTTGCTGACTGCCGCTGCTTTATTGAGCGGTTGCCAGAGCTTTGCTCCCTCTACCCCGGATGGCACGCCGCCCGTGGAAGACCCCGCTGTTGTGAGCGCAGAAGCTCCACCACAGGTCTACCGCGCCTTCAGCCAGGAAACCCTGCTGTCGCTGCTGATTGCCGAATTGGCTGGCCAACGCAACCGCTTTGACATTGCCCTGGAAAACTATGTTGAGCAGGCCAATGCCACCCAGGATGCCGGCGTGGCCGAGCGCGGCTTCCGTATCGCCGAGTACCTCGGCGCCGAGCAGCCCGCGCTGGAAACCAGCCTGCTGTGGGCCAAGACCGCGCCGGAAAACATCGACGCCCAGCGCGCCGCCGCCGTGCAATTGGCACGCGCCGGCCGCTACGACGAGTCCATGAGCTTTATGGAGCAGGTTCTGCAGCGCCAGGGCGATACCCACTTCGACTTCCTCGCGCTGTCCGCTGCCGAGACCGACCCGGATACGCGTGCCGGCCTGCTGCAGAGCTTTGATCGCCTGCAAATGAAGTACCCAGACAACAACCAGCTGCAATTTGGCAAAGCGCTGTTGCTGCAACAGGACGACCGCCCACAGGAGGCGCTGGAGTTGCTGGAACAACAACCCAGCAAAAACCGCCCAATTGCTTCGATCCTGCTGCATGCGCGCCTGCTGCAAAGCCTGGAACGTAACGCCGATGCGCTGCAGCTGCTGGAAAAAAGCCTTAAGCAGCACCCGGACGACAAGCGCCTGCGCCTGACCTATGCCCGCCTGCTGGTGGCCGAAGACCGCCTGGACGACGCCCGCGGTGAATTCTCTGCACTGCTGCAACAACACCCCAATGACGATGACCTGCGCTTTTCGCTGGCCCTCGTTTGCCTGGAGGCTGAGGCCTGGGAAGAGGCCATCGTCTACCTAGAAGAACTGATCGAGCGCGGCAGCCACGTCGACGCCGCACATTACAACCTGGCCCGCGCCTATGAAGAGCTTGGTGATACTGCCAATGCCCTGACCGAGTACGGCCTGGTTGGCCCAGGCAATGACTATCTGCCCGCCCAAGCCCGGCAAAGTGACTTGTTGTTCAAGCAGCGGCGCGGTGACAACGCCTCGGAGCGCTTGCGCCAGGCACGCGACAGCCAGCCTGACTATGCCATCCAGCTGTACTTGATCGAGACCGAAGCCTGGTCCAAACAGCAGGACACCGAGCGCGCCTGGCAGTTAATCGAGCAAGCCTTGGAGCAGTTCCCCGAAGACCTCAACCTGCTCTACACCCGCGCCATGCTGGCGGAAAAACGCGACAACCTGGCCCTGCTGGAGCAAGACCTGCGCTTTATTCTCGAGCGCGAGCCGGATAACGCCATGGCCCTCAACGCCCTCGGCTACACCCTGGCTGACCGCACCACGCGTTACGCCGAAGCCCTGCAGCTGATCGAGCAAGCACACCAGCTCAACCCGCAAGACCCAGCCATTCTCGACAGCCTCGGCTGGGTGAATTACCGCATGGGCAATCTGGACGAGGCGGAACGCCTGCTCCGCCAAGCCATGCAGGCGTTTCCCGACCACGAAGTCGCCGCCCACCTAGGCGAAGTACTGTGGGTTCAGGGCAAACAGAAAGAAGCTCGCAAACTCTGGAGCGAGGCCTTGAAGCAGCAACCCGACAGTGAAATTCTGCGTAGCACACTGCTGCGCCTGACCGGAGCAGAGACACTCTGATGCTTGCGCGCCACCTGATAATTTTCAGCCTGATCACACTACTCGCCGGCTGTGCTGGCCTGACTTCCCGCGAAGCCCTTGAAGGCCAAGGCAATGCGCAAAGCTGGCAAGCACACAAGCAGCACGTCAGCGGCCTGGACGCCTGGCAGATCAACGGCAAAGTCGGCATCCGCGCACCGAAAGACTCTGGTAGCGGCACCCTGTTCTGGCTGCAACGCCAGGATTATTACGACATCCGCCTGTCCGGCCCTCTTGGCCGCGGCGCCGCGCGACTCACCGGCCGCCCCGGCACCGCTTTGCTAGAAGTGGCCAACCAGGGGCGCTATCAAGCCGAATCTCCGGAACAGCTGCTGCAAGCCAAGCTCGGTCTTAACCTGCCCGTTTCACACCTGCTTTGGTGGATTCGCGGCCTGCCCTCCCCCGACAGCAAAAGCCGCCTGAACCTCGACAGCCAAAGCCATCTGGCGCAGCTGAGCCAAGATGGCTGGGATGTCGAATACCTGAGCTATACCGAACAGAATGGTTTCTGGCTGCCCGAGCGCATCAAGCTCAACGGCTTCGACCTGCAAGTCACCCTGGTGATCAAGGACTGGCAGCCGCGCCAGCTCGGCCAATGAGCATCCCGGCAATTCCCGCCGCAGCTGAATTGATTCTGCCGGCACCGGCCAAGCTCAACCTGATGCTGCACATCCTCGGCCGCCGAGCCGACGGCTATCACGAGCTGCAAACGCTGTTTCAGTTTCTCGACTTCGGCGATGAACTGGGTTTTGCCCTGCGCCAGGATGGCCAGATTCATCTGCATACACCTATCGACGGTGTCCCCCACGACAGCAACCTGATCGTGCGCGCGGCGCGCCTACTGCAACAACAAACCGGTTGCACCCTAGGTGCCGACATCTGGCTCGACAAACGCCTGCCCATGGGCGGCGGCATTGGCGGCGGCAGTTCGGATGCCGCCACCACTCTGCTTGGCCTCAAGCATCTCTGGCAACTGGAGTGCGGCGAAGATCAACTCGCCGACCTGGGCCTCAGCCTCGGCGCAGACGTGCCGGTATTCGTACGCGGCCACGCGGCATTCGCCGAAGGTGTTGGGGAAAAACTCCAGCCGGTAACCCTAAGCGAACCCTGGTTTCTCGTGGCAATTCCGCAAGTACTTGTCAGCACAGTGAAAATTTTCTCCGACCCTGAGTTGACACGAGATACGCCGCCCATTAAAGTTCGCAGCCTTCTTGAGGGGGGTGGTCATAACGACTGCCTGCCGGTGGTCCAGAAGCGTTACCCAGAAGTACGTAACGCTTTGAATTTGCTGAACAAATTTGTTCCTGCAAAATTAACCGGTACTGGAGCTTGTGTGTTTGGGAGCTTCCCAAACGAGGACGATGCTGATAAAGTCGCCCGCCAACTTCCAGGCACTTTGCCAAGCTTCATTGCTCAAGGTCGTAACATCTCGATGTTGCACCGCAAGCTCGGAAAATTGGTCAAGAAGTGAATCTACGCTGTAAGTTGTAAAAGCAACGGGTTGTATGTAGGGGCGTCGCCAAGCGGTAAGGCACCAGGTTTTGATCCTGGCATGCGTTGGTTCGAATCCAGCCGCCCCTGCCATTCCGTCATAAGACGGGTAGGCAACTCAATGCACTCGGTTACACAAGATACAGGGGCGTCGCCAAGCGGTAAGGCACCAGGTTTTGATCCTGGCATGCGTTGGTTCGAATCCAGCCGCCCCTGCCATTTTCTGTACTCATCCAGGTATACCCTCAGCCGGCAGGTACTGCGCGTGTCCAAGATGATGGTCTTTACGGGGAACGCTAACCCCGATCTGGCGCGACGTATCGTACGTCAGCTGCACATTCCCCTCGGTGATGCTTCTGTCGGTAAGTTTTCCGACGGCGAGATCATGATTGAAATCAATGAAAATGTTCGTGGTAAAGACGTTTTCCTGATTCAACCGACGTGCGCGCCAACCAATGACAACCTGATGGAACTGGTAGTGATGGCTGATGCCTTCCGCCGCTCCTCAGCCACCCGAATTACTGCAGTTATCCCCTACTTTGGCTATGCCCGCCAGGATCGCCGTCCGCGCTCCGCTCGTGTGGCTATCAGTGCCAAAGTTGTGGCCGACATGCTCACCGTAGTAGGTATCGACCGGGTTCTTACCGTCGACCTGCACGCGGATCAGATCCAAGGCTTCTTCGATATCCCGGTAGATAACATCTACGGCTCCCCCGTACTGGTGGACGATATAGAAGACCAGCGCTTCGAAAACATGATGATCGTTTCCCCAGACATTGGCGGCGTCGTGCGTGCACGTGCCGTGGCCAAATCCCTGGGTGTTGATTTGGCGATCATCGACAAGCGTCGTGAAAAAGCCAACCACTCCGAAGTGATGCACATTATCGGTGATGTTGAAGGCCGTACCTGCATCCTCGTCGATGACATGGTGGATACCGCCGGCACCCTGTGCCACGCGGCCAAAGCGCTGAAAGAACATGGCGCTTCCAAAGTCTTTGCCTACGCCACACACGCTGTACTGTCTGGCCGTGCCATCGAAAACATCGAAAAATCTGTACTCGACGAGCTGGTGGTGACTAACACCATCCCGCTGTCCGCCGCAGCGCAATCCTGTTCGCGTATTCGCCAACTGGATATCGCCCCGGTAGTCGCTGAAGCGGTACGCCGCATCAGTAATGAAGAATCGATCAGCGCGATGTTCCGCTAACCCGGAATACGCCCTGAGCGCACACGCCCTGCCCTGACGGCATGGCCTTTCAACCAACCGTCCCGTCGCTGGTCGCAAGCGTAACGGACGGTTTGGTTATTTTGGAGAAATGAAATGACTGCTGAATTTACCCTGAATGCTGAAGCGCGTTCCGACCTGGGGAAAGGTGCGAGCCGCCGCCTGCGTCGTAACGTTGCCATGGTTCCAGCCGTAATCTACGGTGGCGACAAAGCCCCGCAATCGATCAGCCTGCTGGCCAAAGATTTCGCCAAGCTGCTGGAAAACGATGCTGCCTACAGCCACGTGCTGAGCCTGAACGTTGCCGGCACCAACGAAAGCGTACTGATCAAAGCCCTGCAGCGCCACCCAGCCAAAGGCTTCGTGCTGCACGCTGACTTCATTCGCGTTGTCGCTGGCCAGAAACTGACCGCCCTCGTACCCCTGCACTTCCTCAACGAGGAAACCGCAGTTGGCGTGAAGCAGCAAGGCGGCGAAGTTTCCCACGTTCTGTCTGAAGTAGAAGTGTCCTGCCTGCCGAAAGACCTGCCAGAATTCATCGAAGTCGACATGACTGCCGTTGAAGTTGGTCAGATCATTCACTTGGCCGACCTGAAGCTGCCGAAAGGCGTTGAGCTGGTTGCTCTGGCTCACGGTAACGACCTGGCCGTGGCTAACATCCACGCACCGCGCGTTGTTAAAGAAGACGAAAGCGAAAGCAAAGACGAAGGTGAAAGCGCTGCCGAGTAATCGTGCACCGCTGGAAGACAGCCCAGCCATTGGCTGGGCTTTTTCACATAAAGGGCTCCTGACATGACTGCCGTACAACTGATCGTTGGCCTGGGTAACCCTGGCCCTGAATACGACCAGACCCGGCATAATGCGGGGGCCCTTTTTGTTGAGCGCCTGGCCGACAGCCAGCGCATCAATCTAAGCGTCGACAAAAAGTATTTTGGCCTAGTTGGCAAATTCAGCCATCAAGGCCGCGATGTTCGCCTGCTGATCCCCACCACCTTTATGAACCGCAGCGGCCAAGCCGTAGCGGCACTGGCGAATTTCTTCCGCATCCCGCCGGAAGCCATTCTGGTGGCTCACGACGAACTCGACATGCCCCCCGGCGTCGCCAAACTCAAACAGGGTGGCGGGCACGGCGGACATAACGGGCTACGCGACATCATCGCTCAGCTCGGCAATCAGAATAACTTTTACCGCCTGCGGCTTGGCATTGGCCATCCCGGGCACAGCAGCATGGTCTCCAACTTCGTCCTCGGCCGCGCACCACGCAGCGAACAGGAACTGCTGGATACCAGCATTGACTTTGCCCTTGGCAGCCTGCCGGAAATACTCGCAGGCGACTGGAGCAAGGCCATGCACAAGCTGCACAGCCAGAAAGCCTCCTCTTAACTCTTTACCGCCATTCGCGCGAGGGACACATCATGGGATTTAACTGCGGCATCGTCGGCCTGCCCAACGTCGGCAAGTCCACCCTGTTCAACGCCCTCACCAAGTCAGGGATCGCGGCAGAGAACTTTCCGTTCTGCACCATCGAGCCGAACAGCGGCATCGTGCCGATGCCCGATCCACGCCTCGCCGCGTTGGCAGCCATCGTCAACCCCAAGCGCATCCTGCCAACCACCATGGAATTCGTCGACATCGCCGGCCTGGTGGAGGGTGCATCAAAGGGTGAAGGCCTGGGCAACAAGTTCCTCGCCAACATTCGCGAAACAGATGCCATCGCCCACGTGGTGCGCTGCTTTCAGGACGACAACGTGATTCACGTTGCCAACAGCGTCGACCCCAAGCGCGACATCGAGATCATTGACCTCGAACTGATCTTCGCCGACCTCGACAGCTGCGAAAAGCAACTGCAAAAGACCACCCGCAACGCCAAGGGCGGCGACAAAGAAGCCGTCGCGCAAAAAGCCCTGCTGGAAAAACTCATCCCCCACTTCAGCGAAGGCAAGCCAGCACGCACGCTGATGAAGACCCTGGGCGATGACGAGAAGCAACTGGTACGCGGTTTCCATCTGCTCACCAGCAAGCCGGTGATGTACATCGCCAACGTCGCCGAAGACGGCTTTGAGAACAACCCACTGCTCGACATCGTCCAAGCTATTGCCGACGCTGAAGGCGCACCCGTGGTACCGGTGTGCAACAAGATCGAAGCAGAAATCGCCGAACTCGACGACGGCGAAGAAAAGGACATGTTCCTCGAAGCCCTGGGCCTGGAAGAGCCCGGCCTGAACCGGGTCATCCGCGCGGGCTACGAGCTGCTCAACCTGCAAACCTACTTCACCGCCGGCGTTGAAGAAGTCCGCGCCTGGACCGTAAAAGTAGGCGCCACCGCCCCTCAGGCCGCTGGCGTCATCCACACCGACTTCGAAAAAGGCTTTATCCGCGCCGAAGTCATCGCCTATAACGACTTCATTCAATACAAAGGTGAAGCCGGCACCAAGGAAGCAGGCAAGTGGCGCCTGGAAGGCAAGGAATACATCGTCAAAGACGGCGACGTCATGCACTTCCGCTTTAACGTCTAAGCGAGAATGGATCTAAACAGACCCTAGCGAACATAAGCCCCTTGAGGAGAGACACCTCAAGGGGTTTTATTTTTCCGCACGTTTAACCCCGTGACGCCACAGGCATCACAATTTGAGTCACTGACCTGGGCGCGATATCGGCAGGCTTGCTTACAAGAAGCCTCACCACATACCGTCAACCATGAGCAGCGCTACCTGTCAGCGGTATTTTCTGAGCTGATCCGTCTGGGTGCCTGGAGTGTTGTAAATCCTTTGGCCAAGATCCGTCAGATCAAGACAGACCAGACCGAACTAACTTTTCTTCCCCCTAGAGCAGATCAATCAGCTGCTCGATGTACTGGACTTTGTTGTAGATACCGCGCACGCCGGGAGCCTTGTGGCTCAACTGGGCTTCGATATGGTCAGCAGTAAATCCATGTTCGTTAAGTATGGTGCTGGCGATATGACGGAAGCCGTGGCCGGTCTGCCTGCCCTCATAACCGAGGCGGCGCAGGGCCATTAAAAACACGGTGTCGCTGTGTGGCTTAGTGCGATCACTGCGACCAGAGAACAGCAGGGCATAGGCTCCAGTGATCGGGCGCAGCTCTTCCAGTAGGGCAATGGCCTGCCTACATAACGGCACCAGATGTTCGCGGCCCCTCTTGCGGCCTTTGCGTTCTACCGGGATCGTCCACAGCTTCTTGGCAAAGTCGAACTCTGACCATTCGGCTCCCTTAACTCGCTGGGGCGCACGGCCAACAGGGTCAGCAGGCGCAAACCAATATGTACGTCCGTGGCGTGAGGGTATGACCGGATTGCTCGCAGTAAGGCGGGCAGCTCATCAGCGGACACATGAGCGTAGTTCTCGGCCTTACCTGCTGACAGGAACTTATGCACACCGTCCAATGGGTTGTTTATGGCGCGGCCTGTCACGCGAGCCAGGCCGTACACGTCTTTACAGTAAACCCGCACCCGACTCATCTACTCAAGAATGCCTTGCTGCTCCACGCCGCGCAGCAGCTCCACCCACTCCATAGACAATATGCCGGTGTAGGGACGCTTGCCGAAGGTGGGGAACACATGACGTTCAAGCGCACCTATTACCCGCCTGGCAGTGCCTGGTCCCAGTTGTTGAGGCGAGAGGCGTACCACTCCCGCGCTAAGTGCTCAAAGGTGTTGTCGGCTGCCGCCTGTTCTTCTGCCTTGCGCGCCTGCTTACTGGCGAGCGCCCCCCCCTGAGGCGTCGGCGCGTAATTCGGCTGCCTTCTGCCTGGCCAGTGAGCCGCCCACTTCGGGGTACCCACCCAAGCCAAGCCATGACCACTTGCCGCCTGGCTTCTTGTAGCGGAATTGTCATGACTTTTGGCCGTCTGGCTTGACTCGAGAGTACAGGCCCGCGCCGTCTAGCTCGCGCTATTCCTTGGCGTCAGGCTCCAGGCCCGCAAGGGCTGTGTCTGATAAGGGGCGGCGTTTGATCTCTGAACGCTTCATTTTTGTGTATGCCCTCAGTTCAACTTTTGTTGAAGCATACACAGGGGCATACACGGTGGGAAGGTATAGGGTTAGACAGAGGTGAACAGCCAGATACAAGAAAGCCCGCACTAGGCGGGCTTCTTGAGGTGTTTCGGAGACTGTCTGAGACAGGTCGAAACAGGTGTTTGGTGGCTACGCAGGGACTTGAACCCCGGACCCCAGCATTATGAATGCTATGCTCTAACCAGCTGAGCTACGTAGCCGAGTGGCGCGCATTATTCGCGCCTTGGGCATATGTGTCAACCCTTCTGTGAATAAATTTTCTGCGTCTGATCAAGCGCTTACACGCTAGGCGAAACGTTCAGCGCTGAGCGCCTGCTGTTCAGGCAGCGCCACATATCACCCCTACCCCGCGCCCTGCGCCCCAGCCAATGTCGATTTTTCAGTAGTGAGCACGATCTTGTGGCCTCAGGTCCCGCGATCGATAAAAAGCGCTATTACTGCAATCCCGCTCATTGCGGCCTAGACCTGCAATTTTGCCTATGCCAATTCGCGCACCACGGGCAATGCTGCAGGCTGCCTCATGACCGCGAGCCCCAACTGGAAAGGTGAAATCCGGCGGCTATCACGCAAGTGATTCGATCCGAGACGGACTTCAACATGGCGCTTTCCGCATGCAGCTGTTCAGCCCGGCCAACCGCGACAACTACCCCTTCAGCGAGCGCTGCGTACCGAGCAGCAATCCGCTAAAGATCAGCGCCGCGCCAAACCAGTGATAACCCTGCAGCCCCTCCCCTAGCAGCAACCAACCCAGAACGGCGGTAAATACCGGCATCAGGTAGTTGGAGAGCGCCGCTTTGGCTGCACCGAGCACGCGGATAGCGTGATTCCACGCGAGGTAAGCAAGCAGTGAGGCGAAGATCGCGGTGTAGCTGATGGCGGTGAGATTACCTAGGGTCAGGCTGAAGTGCGCGCCTTGCGCCAGTTCATACAGATAGAACGGCAGGATCAGCGGTACACCCAGCAGTATCAACACACCGAGCAGCGCCAGCGGCGGGATCGGCTGCAAATGCGCGGCCCAGCGCCTAAGCAGCAATGAGTAGAGCGCCCAGTCGGCCACTGCCAGCAGCATGATCAGATCGCCCGTATTGAATGCCAGGCCGCTAAGGCTAGCCCAGCTGCCTTTGCTGATCAGCACCAGCAAACCGCACGCGGCCACGGCCATGCCCCACCAGGCACGGCGCCGAGGCCACTCACCGAGCAGCAGCCCCGCGCCAATAAAGGTCATCAGCGGCAGGCAGGTACTAACCAGGGTGATATTGATCGCTGCAGTGGTTTGCGCAGACACATACAACAGACTGTTGTAGCCCGCGATGCCGACACCCGCCAACACCAGCAAGCGCCAGCCAGCTGCCCGCAACTCAGCACGATGCTGCCACAACGGCCTGGCTACAAAGGGCAGTAGCAGCGCCAGCGCCAGGCTCCAGCGCCAGAACGACAAGGCAAGTGGTGGGATCTCGCCGGCAAAAGCTCGCGCCACCAAGGCATTGCCAGACCAACAAAGCGTTGCCAGCAGCAGACCAGTAATCGCATAACGCGTGGAGGATTGCATGCCTCAGCTCTGCCCGAGCAGGCGTAGGCGGTATTGCGACGGCAATTGCTCCATACCGCTGACCGCCATATTAAGGCTCTTCCAGCGGCCATCCTTGATGCCGTAGATGTAGCCATGCAGCGACAGCGACTGACCGCGGCGCCAAGCATTTTGCACAATGCCGGTGTGGCTGACGTTAGCCACTTGCTGGATCACGTTGAGCTCACAAAGGCGATCGAGCCGCTCTTCCTCGCTGGGCAGGTGCTGTAAATCGATCATGGTTCATTCCCGAGTTCGTCGATGGGCACCATAGGAGCGCCACGGGCTTTTGACAAGCCGGTGCGCCCCGCTGCCACAGCAGGTTTGCTCAGGTTCGGCGACGCCACAACTGCCTGATAACGTCAACAGCACTTGGCTCACGCCACCCGAACCGCACCCGAGCAGCAGGCCCACCGCGCCTACTAAGCGCACTAAAAACGGCCGATTAATTTGGAGGAAAACGGCTACTTAGTGCATAGTGCCGGGCTGTCAGAGGCAGTTAAGATGGCACAAGGCCAGACGACCAAAGCCTGCGGAGCATGCGGGTTGTGCCCATACCGATGGCTGATATTGGATCAGCCGACTGTCGGTATTTCTGGATATAGAGGGCGACCTTTAGGTTAGCGCTCAAAATGTAGCAATACGTACATTCAAGGGGCCTGCGAACGCGCTTGGGGGCTGATAACCAGAGTGTTTCGCGCGCCCCGCTGCTCGCCTGGTCTAATCCGTGGGTCATTCCTCGGCATCTGACTCTCCTGCGTATGCAGGGGGTAGCGCTAAAACGGGGATATATCCACCCACGTCGATTACATGGGCGAGGCTTATGGGAAGTGTTGCTCTGCATGTGGAACAGGGCGCACTGGGCTTGGGCAAATTAGCCGTAACTCAGGGCTTACCTAAAAATTAAAACGTAATTCATGCCTCGAAAATATGGTTACGCACCTAAGGAGTAACGTGATGAAACCCGGATTTATTCTTATACCCACCCTATTGATGGGACTGATGGGCTGCGCCAGCCAGAGCCAGCCTGACGCGACCAACAAAGATGATGTGTATTTGAACGCATGGACCAAAGAGCGCAAGGCCAAGAACGCACTGATTATTAGACCGGCTTCTGTTGCACAGACTGCAGAGCCTGCTGTGACGCCCGAGCCGACTATGGCCGCGGCACCAATGCAGTCCAGCCAAGCAGCCGGCAGCGAGTCAATGATCTCGGCGAACCAGTGCTGGGTTCAGTCCATCGTCCGCCCCAAGCCGATTCAGCAGCCCATTGATGTTCTGGTGAAAGACGCGGTCAATACGATTGAAGTCTCCCAGGCGCAACTGAGCCAAGACAGCAAGCGCGTTGTAAGCAAAGAAGGCGTGACCATGTATACCGTGGAGCCGCCAGTCTATGACGCCGTGACTGAGCGCGTTGAAGTGCGCCCGAAAATTGTCCGTAAAGTGGTGATACCGGCCGTATTCAAAGAGCAAATGGAGACCGTTGAAGTCGAGGCCGCCAGGACTGAACTGGAAGTCTGTAAAGCGGCCGGCGTGCAATTCGCTCAGACAACTTCCGCGAGAACCTTGTGCGCCCGTTTGATCCCGGCGGTAACCACCACGGTCACGCAAATGAAGCTGGTGAAACCCGAAACCATCCAGGAAATCGTCGAGCCTGCTGTTTACAAAGAAGTGACGCGCTGGAAACTGATAACCCCGGCACGTGTGGTTGAAGTGAAAATACCTGATGAGAACATTGATGTTCCGGTTCAGCTGATTAGCCAGCCAGCCACGCAGGAAGAAAAGCAGCTACCTGCAGAAAGCCAGCAAATGCTCACCACCGTGTATGACGGTGCCCCGCAAATGGTCACTGTTCGCGCGGTGTGCCAGGACGAGCTAAATCAGCCGATGATTACCTCCCTGCAAAATGCCTTGAATGGCGCTGGGGTTAATCCTGGTCCGGTAGATGGCACCCTTGGGCCAAAAACCGTTGCTGCTCTAATGGAGTACCAGCATAAAAACGGCCTTGCTTATGGCGCACTGACCTATGAGAGCCTCGAGCACCTCAACGTTCAGCCGTAAAGCCTGAGTCATACCTCGGCAGGTGCGCACTTTGCAGAGCGCACCTGCCGAGGTCAATGCTGGGGCTGTGCACTGGCTTCATCGACACCAAGCCCGACCACCTTGTCGGCTCTCCCATCTCAAACAAGCGCTCCAGCCAAAGCTAAATCCCCTGGCTGCTCGACGCGCACCCACCACGCAAGCATTCTCTGGCATCAGCCTGTCGGCAGCTGCCCGCCCCCTGATTTCTGGGACTTCGGAGCAGAATAAATCAGTCGAACAGCGGGCAGACCATTACCAGGGCATCTTCACGTCCGCCCACAGCCGGGTAATAGTCACGACGCCTACCCACTTCGTTAAAGCCGTAGCGCTCGTAGAGTCGATACGCCGCCTGATTGCTCGCCCGCACCTCAAGGAAGCAGTCATTAGCGCCCTGCGCCTGGGCCTGCTGCATCAGGTGCTCGAGCAGTTTCAGGCCCAGGCCACGGCCCTGGCTCTCAGCCTTGACGGTGATATTGAGCAGGTGCGCTTCGTCCATGATGATCTGGATCACGCCATGCCCCACCTGCTGCTCGCCCTCAAGCATCACCCAGCAGTTATAGGAGGTCAGGCTGTCGATAAAGATACCGCGCGTCCACGGATGGCTGAACGCGGCATATTCGATCTTCAATACCGTATCGATATCCGCCGCAGTCATCGGGCGGAAAGAAAGCGCATCACTCATTCAGATTGACTCGACAAGCGTAAGAACCGCGGCCCGCAGGCCGGGAAAGGTATGTTCACGTATTAGCCAGCCAGCGTTGACGCACCCTGCGCATAGCCTGCCACAGCTCGCGCTTGCGCTCGGGCTCATCCATCAACAACTCCAGGCCCGGCAAGGCCCAGGCAGCGCCCAGTCCGTCAACCTGTAACTCGCGGTTGTATGCCTCAGCATCCGCCTCACCGGCAAAACGAATTGCCGGCAAGCCGACCAGCCACAGGCAGCTGCAAGGCTCCTGCTCTTCCAAGCGGGCACCGACAAAACTCTGCACAAACTCCAGCGCCGCATCGGGGCCTTGGTCAATTTGCCCACGCACCAGCAACGGCCAGCGCACCGGCTCGCCAATCAGCTGCGGACTGTCGGGCAAGCCGGCGGCGCGCAGCAGATCCTTGAGCAGCAAGTAGGCCGGATCGCGACCTTGCAGCGGTTCGCCGGTGGGCAACTCGACCAACACCGCACAGGCACCGGCGCGTAACAGTTGCAGGGCAAAACGTGGCGGCGTAACGGGGGCAGGCTTTGGCTCAGTACTCTCGGACTCGCCCTCAACAACCTGGGCTACGGCCTGGCGCGCCGCAACAGCTGGCCGTGGCACTTCAATTTTCGCCCGCACAACGGCCAGCTCTTCGGCTGCCGGCTGCACATACGCCGGCGCTGCTTCAGCCACCCGCTGACGCTCTACTGGCGCGGCCAGCGCGGGTGGCTCGGGTTCAGGCGCAGCCTGCGCTTGCAACAGCTCAGGCCGTGAAGGCGCAGCAAACGGCAGCTCCACGCGCGGCAACCAGCTGGCCACCTGCATGGCGCTCAGGTAGGCGCGACGGCGCAGTTCTGCAATCAAACGTCAGCCGCCTGCGGGTGAGCTTTCTGCCCGTCCTGCATCAGGTTCAACGCATTAACATAAGCCTTGGCCGACGCCACCAGAATGTCGGTATCGGCGCCATTGCCGTTAACGATGCGTCCGCCCTTCTCCAGGCGCACCGTTACTTCGCCTTGCGAGTCCGTGCCCTGCGTGATGGCATTGACCGAATACAGCTGCAGGTTGGCCTCAGAGCTGGCGATCGACTCGATGGCCTTGAAGGTGGCATCCACCGGCCCCGAACCCTGCGCGCTAGCGTTGCGCTCGACGCCGTCGACGCTGACCACTACTTGGGCTTGCGGCACTTCACCGGTCTTGCTCGCCACCTCCAAAGTCACCAGCTTGAAGTGCTCGGGGGCTTCCTCGTTGAGGGTATCGGAGACCAGGGCTTGCAGGTCCTCGTCGAAAATTTCGTGCTTCTTGTCAGCCAGCTCCTTGAAGCGGGCAAAGGCCGCGTTCAGCTCAGTTTCACCAGCCAGGACGATACCCAGCTCGTCAAGGCGCGAGCGGAAGGCGTTGCGCCCACTCAACTTGCCCAGCGAGAGCTTGTTGGTGTGCCAGCCGACCGACTGCGCAGACATGATCTCGTAGGTCTCGCGGTGCTTGAGTATGCCGTCCTGGTGAATGCCCGACTCATGGGCGAAGGCGTTGGCACCGACTATGGCTTTGTTCGGCTGCACCGGAAAACCAGTGATACCCGAGACCAGGCGCGAGGTGCTGAGGATATGCGGGGTGTCGATACGCGTGTGCACGCCGAGCAGGTCTTCACGGGTCTTGATCGCCATGACGATCTCTTCCAGCGCGGCGTTGCCGGCGCGCTCGCCGAGGCCGTTGATGGTGCACTCAACTTGCCGTGCGCCGGCCACCACTGCAGCCAGGGAATTGGCCACAGCCAGGCCCAGGTCGTTGTGGCAATGCACCGAGAACACCGCCTTGTCGGCGTTGGGCACGCGATTGAGCAGCTGGCGTATGGTTTCCGCATATTGATGCGGAATCGCGTAGCCAACGGTATCCGGGATGTTGATGGTGCGTGCGCCGGCGTCGATGGCCGCTTCGACGATGCGGCAGAGGAAGTCCAGCTCCGAACGCCCAGCGTCCTCGCACGAAAACTCGATATCACCACACAGGTTGCGCGCGCGCTTGATCGCATGCACCGCCTGCTCGACCACCTGATCGGGCTGCATGCGCAACTTGTACTGCATATGAATCGGGCTGGTGGCGATAAAGGTATGGATGCGCCCGGAGTTAGCGCCCTTAAGCGCTTCGGCCGCGCGGTCGATGTCCGCATCGAGGGCGCGCGACAGGCTGCACACGGTGCTGTCCTTGATGCTGTCGGCAATCGCCTTAACCGCAGCAAAGTCGCCGGGGCTGGCAATGGCGAAGCCGGCCTCAATCACATCGACGCGCAAACGCTCCAGGGCTTTGGCGATGCGCAGCTTTTCTTCGCCGGTCATCGATGCGCCGGGGCTCTGCTCGCCGTCACGCAAGGTGGTGTCGAAGATAATGACGCGATCGTTGCTGCTCATGCTGGTGCCCTCACGGATGCGCAAAGCACAGACCCGATGCGCGGGCTGTGTCGATAGAGGTTGATTGTCGCGTGAAACGCCGCGGGCGGGAAGCATGACACAGCGGCAAAGCCGAAGTGCCTGCGGCAAACGGCGCACACAAAAACGCTCAGCAAAGTGGCAAACGTCCGACCGTGAAGCCTTTGCAGGATGGGTTGAGCCTGCGATACCCATCGAGTCGTGGCAGATCAATCCCCTGATGGGTATCGCTGCGCTCAACCCATCCTACGGCCTAGGCCAGAACGCAAAACGCAAAACGCCCGCCAAAATGGCGGGCGCTGGTCTGATTTAACGAGCTAGAGCGAGACAAGGCGCAACGACCAACGGGAGTAACAGCCGCAGGCTGGCCCGAAGGGTGAGCGCCAGCGAATCAAAACGACGGGAAAGCGGAGTGTACTTTTGTACATGAGCATTTCCCGGCGTTTTTTAACCCCGTATCGCCGACGCGCAGCCAATCAGAGGGCTTGATCCCATGGGCGGTCGCCGCTGGCGTCCTTAATCCGGGTAGGCAGGCCCATCACGTCGAGCAACTTGAGGAACGGCTCAGCCGGTAACTCCTCAACGTTGGCCATACGCGACACATCCCAATCACCACGCGCCACCAGCAGCGCAGCGGCCACCGGCGGTACGCCCGCGGTGTAGGAAATGCCCTGGCTGTCAGTTTCAACATAAGCATCTTTGTGGTCAGCGACGTTGTAGATAAACACCTCAGTCGGCTTACCGTCTTTAGTGCCCTTGACCAGGTCACCAATGCAGGTCTTGCCGCTGTAGCCTGGGGCCAGTGAGGCGGGATCAGGCAGTACAGCCTTAACCACTTTCAACGGCACCACTTCCAGGCCTTCAGCGGTTTTCACCGGCTGCTCGGAGAGCAGGCCAAGGTTTTTCAGCACGGTGAACACATTGATGTAGTGCTCACCGAAGCTCATCCAGAAGCGCACATTGGGTACGTTCAGGTGCTTGGACAGGGAATGCACTTCGTCATGCCCGGTCAGGTACAGATTCTGTTCACCGACTACCGGCAGATCGTCGGTACGTTTGACTTCAAACATGCTGTTGCTGGTCCACTGGCTGTTCTGCCAGCTCCAGACTTGGCCGGTAAATTCACGGAAATTGATTTCCGGATCGAAATTGGTGGCGAAGTACTTGCCGTGCGAACCGGCGTTGACGTCGAGGATGTCGATCGACTCGATCTGGTCAAAGTACTGCTGTTGCGCCAATGCGGCATAGGCATTGACCACGCCCGGATCGAAACCGACGCCGAGGATGGCAGTCACGCCCTTCTCCTGGCATTCGGCCAGGTGATTCCACTCATAGTTACCGTACCAAGGTGGCGTTTCGCAGACCTTGCCCGGCTCTTCGTGAATGGCGGTATCAAGGTAGGCAGCGCCGGTATCCATGCAGGCGCGCAGCACCGACATGTTAAGGAAGGCTGAACCGACGTTGATGACGATCTGCGATTGGGTCTCGCGGATCAGTGCCTTGGTTGCTTCTATATCCAGCGCATTGAGGGCATAGGCCTGAATTTCAGCCGGCTGCTTCAAGCTGCCTTTGGCCTTTACGCTGTCGATGATGGCCTGGCATTTGGAGATGTTGCGCGACGCGATAGCAATACGACCGAGTTCGTCGTTGTGCTGCGCGCACTTGTGGGCCACCACCTTGGCGACACCTCCTGCACCAATGATAAGAACGTTCTTTTTCAATTTCTTTATTTCTCCTTCATTTGCTAGCTAGCAGAACCTGTTAAGACGCTTACGAACGCGCACAGAACCTCAAGATAGGCTGGACAGATAATCATCAAAGCCGAATTCGCGAACCACTTCGACGCTGCCGTCGAGTTGCTTCACCACGATGGACGGCATTTTCAGGCCGTTAAACCAGTTCTTCTTGACCATGGTGTAACCCGCTGCGTCGATAAACGACAGACGATCGCCGATGGCCAGCGGACGATCGAATTGGTATTCGCCGAAGATGTCGCCTGCCAGGCACGATTTGCCGCACACCATGTAGGTGTACTCGCCATTGCAGGGCTCCATCTTGGCGTTGAGCCGGTAGATCAGCAGATCAAGCAGGTGTGCTTCGATCGAGCTGTCGACCACGGCCAAATGCTTACCGTTGTACAGGGTGTCGAGCACCGTGACTTCCAGCGAAGAACTCAGGGTGATCGCCGCTTCACCTGGCTCTAGGTAGACCTGCACGCCGAAACGCTCGGAGAACGCCTTGAGCCGTGCGCAGAACTGATCCAGCGGATAGTCCTCGCCGGTGAAGTGGATACCTCCACCGAGGCTGACCCATTCAACCTGCTGCAGCAGATGGCCGAAGCGCTCTTCGATGGTCCCGAGCATCTGATCGAACAGCTCAAAGCTGCCGTTCTCGCAGTTGTTGTGGAACATAAAGCCGGAGACCTTATCCATCACCGTGGCGATCTTTTCCGGGTCCCACTCGCCCAGGCGGCTGAACGGCCGCGCAGGGTCGGCCAGCAGGTAATCCGAGCTGCTCACCTGCGGGTTAACCCGCAGGCCGCGTACCTTGCCGGCGGACGCTTCGGCAAAGCGCTCGAGCTGACCGATGGAGTTGAAAATGATCTTGTCGCAGTTAGCCAGCATCTCGGGGATTTCATCGTCGGCCCAGGCCACGCTGTAGGCGTGGGTTTCACCGGCGAACTTCTGCCGACCGAGCTTGAGCTCGTACAAGGACGATGAGGTAGTGCCGTCCATGTATTGCTGCATCAGGTCGAACACCGACCAGGTGGCAAAGCACTTGAGTGCCAGCAACGCCTTGGCACCGGAGTGTTCGCGCACGTAGGCGATTTTCTCCAGGTTACCCAGCAGCTTTTGCTTATCGATGAGGTAGTACGGTGTCTTGATCATCTCTATGCCTATGCAAGGTCGGCCGGCAGGCAATCAGCGGTGCTGACCCCTCCCCGAAAAGTGGGGGCGAATTGTGCCGACAACCGGCGCATATCGAAAGGGCAATGGGGACATTTCGTCGATTACCTGACTGCCAATGACCCATACAGGCAATCGCCACGGCCCCGCGCGCGCCAACCAGATTCGCCAGAATGCCCGTCAGCGATGGCAACCACATGACAAACGGCGTCATGCAGGCCGATAACTGACACTCAAGCCTTGACCATAGCATGCAGTACAATCGCCACTTTTTTGCGAAAGCCCGCGGAGCGGATGCCCCGATGATCGATCCCAAGCGCGTATTGCGCGCCCTAGCTGAACACTGGACGTTGCTTGAGCCGCTCTGTGAGCGCTTTGATACGGGCACCTTGAGCCTGGTGGAGCTGCGCAACCAGCTCGGCAATCAGCTGCCTGAAGGCACGCCAACCGATGTCACGGCCCTGCTCGACCAGTGGATTCGCCTGGATATTCTGGTGCCGGTGGCCAAGAGCCCGAATCGCTTCGAGCTCAACGCACAAATTCACGACTTCCTCGCCTACCTGCGCCGCGAACACCGCCTGGGCCTGTGCCTGGAGATCGAAGCCTACTTGCGCCACCTCGAGCGTCTGGCGGGCTATATCAAGGATGCGTTTGAAGTACGCGACGCCGCCGATCTGGCCCGCCAGCTGCGCCTGCTCGATATGCGCGTGCGCGATGTATTGAAGAAGTTGGCCAACGACGAACAAGCCCTGGTGGCAGTGGCCGACCGGGCCAAGACCAGCGACCGGCAGATTCCGCTGCGTCAGCGTTACGCCGAAGTACTGGCGACCTGGGATGAATACGTCGAGCCGATGATTCAGCTGGTCGCCGCCGACGGTGCCTTCGAGCAGGGCGTGTACCGCGTCGAGCACGTATTGCTACGCCTACTGGGCGAACAACAGCGCCTCGGCCAATTGGTCGATGATGACCTGCTGCTGCGCACCCACGCGCGCATCCTGGAAATGCAAACCACCGCCCAGCTGACCTTGCGCCGCGCCCGCGAACTGTTACTGCCGCTGCGCGAAGAGGCACGCCGGCATAACGCGGTAACCCGTGGCGCAGCACTGGCCCTGGCGGCGATCCGGAAAAAGGGCCTGGACGCCGTGCCGCAAGCCTCACTGCCACTGTTCAGCCGCCCGCAAAGCACCTTTCTCGGCACGGCCTCGCAGGTGGAAGCCTACGTCTATGCCCTCGCCCGTTTCGAACCCAAGCCCGCGCAATTCCCCAAGGCCCACAGCAGCCGCAAGGGCGAAGCGCCGCGCGCGCCACGTACCGCTCGGGAAATGCTCGAGCGCTGCGAGCAGGCACTGCCGCTGCCCGACCTGATGGTCTGGCTGCTGGAGCAGGAGCCCGAAGGCGCCACCGATGAATTGCTCTACTGGTTTTCGCGGCTGTCGCGCGACAGCCGCTTCCAGCGCGAGCGCCTTGAGCGCCGCGACTACCTCACCCGCGAGCATCAGGTCAGCCTGAGCTCCTTTGCCCTGATCAAGCCGGCCGGGACCACTGCCCTATGAATATCGACCTGAAAGAACTCAGCCAACTCGCGCCGATCTTCCGCGAGCTGTTCAAGGGCTACCACATCAGCCGCAGCCACCCGGAGCTGTATACCCAACTGGCCGGCCAACAGGATGCCTACCGCGCCTTGTTCAAAGCCTTGGGCTATGAGCTGACCTGCGACAGCCGCGGCTTCTACTATTTCGTCCCAGAGCAGATGGGCGCCCAGGTCAACAAGACCGCCCAGCGCCTGGCACTGTTCACCTTTATTCTGGTGGAGCACCTTGCCGACCAGGGCCGCGACCCACTGGCCGTGTTGGATGGCGGCAGCCTCGGCCGTGACGAACTGCCGGCGCTGCTGGAGAAGTACCGCGACCTGTTCCTCCAGGCCGAAGTCACTACGGTTGAGGAGCTGGAAGAAAAAATCATGCGCCGTCTGACGCAGCTCGGTTTTGCCGGCGAGGACAACGGCATCTACCGCTTTCTCGCGCCCATGCACCGCTTCCTCGATGTGTGCCTGAGCGTGCAACAAGATCGCGACCTGGCCGCTACCCTGCACAGCAGTCTGCCACTGCCCACCCCGGTGCTGCTCGACGATGAGCCGGAAGACGCGATCATCCGGCTTACCGACGAGCCGCTCGAAGAGTCTGAAGAAGACGCCCTGGCTCGCGCCATGGCCGAAGAACGTGCTGCCCAGGAGATCGACGCATGAGCCAGGAACGCTACGGCATTCGCCGCTTCGCCCTATTGAATACCGCCGGCTACAGCCTCGGCCTGTTCCCGCTGGAAAACCCATTGTCGGTCTACGGTGCGAACAACCTGGGCAAGTCCGCCTCGATCAACGCCCTGCAATTTCCGATTCTGGCGCGCATGTCCGACATGAGCTTCGGCAAATACAGCCTGGAGCAGTCGCGCAAGTTCTACTTCGCCTCGGACACCAGCTACATCCTGGTCGAAGTCGCCCTGCCCCACGGCCCGCATGTGATTGGCGTGGCCGGGCGCGGGCCAGGTGGCGGCTTCGGCCACCAGTTCTTCGCCTACCAAGGCACCCTGGACCTGGAGCATTACCAGAAAAACGGCACCTGCCTGCGTCAGCGTGAACTGTTCAATAACCTCGAGCGCGAAGGCATCAAAGCCTACGAGTTGAAACCGGAGGAGCTGCGCCGCTTACTGGTCGGTGGGCACACCTCGGTGCCGCTGGACCTGACCCTGATTCCGCTGCGCTCCACCAGCGAACAGAGCCTGAAGACCTTCCGCGCGCTGTTTATCAACCTGCTGCACATGCGCGAGATCACCGCCGCCAAGCTCAAGCAGCTGTTCCTCGATGCGTTTGAACATAGCCTGCGTTCGGGCAGCGTCGACTACATCGCCGCCACCGAAGAAGCCTTCCGCGACGTGCGACGCATGGAGCAGGACTACCAAGCACTGGTCACCGCCGGGCCATTGATCGAAGCCCTGGCGGCCGGTGTGGCCCAACGTGAACTGCTGCGCGGTAAGCTGCACCGCATCTCCCCGCTGCTCGATTCGCTACTCGGTGCCTGGCAGGACTACGCCGGCGCGCGCCGTGAGGAACTGGTGATCCAGGCCGAGCATTACCAAGGCGAGCAGGATGGCCTGCAACAGGAGCAGCGCGGCGGTACCGCCGAGCTGATGCGCATGGAACGGCAGATCAGTGAAATTCAGCGCTGGTTAGGTGAGTTGTCGGTACTAAAGAACCGCTTTGCCCTGATCAGCGATGCCAAGGTACTGGAAGAACAGCTCCTCGCCGCCAAGGATGCCCATGACGAGCTGGCCGGTGCCCTGGCGCAATCGCGGCAGTTCTCCGCCGAAGACTTGGATGAGCGCCTGCGCGATCTGGAAAAGCGCCTGAAGTCGGTCAAGCAACAGCTCGAACACGCCGATAACAACAGCTACTCGCGCCTGCGTGAAGAGTTTTCCCAGGCCGATGTCGACCGCCTGATGCGCCTGTTCAACGGCCAGCTGTTCAGCCTGCCGCTAGGAGAGAAAGGCATTCAAGTCGCCGAAGGCGATGCCTGGGTGAAATCCCTGGAGGCGATTCTCGATGGCTTCAAGGGCGAGCATTTTGAAGTGCCGGGCCTGTCCATCGACCTCTCGCACATCGAACCACCCGCATTACAAGCACTGGCCGACCGCGCCGCGCTGCGCGACCAAAAAGATCGCCTCGACCGCGAATACAAACAACTGAAGACCCAGCAGGCCGTGGCCGCCGACCGCGCCGCCAGCAAGACGCAAGCTGAGCAGTTTTACCAGGCCGTTCTGGATGCGCAGAAGGCTCTGGAAGAATTCCGCAAGAGTCAGACGCTGGCCGTGGAAGAGCCGCAGAAACTTGAGCAACTGGCACAGCTGGAGGCCGCCCAGGACGAACTCAAACGCACCTCGGATGCCTTTACCGAGCGGGTGCAGCAGCTCTCCGCCAAGCTGCAACTGGTCGGCCGTCAGCTCGCCGACCTGGAAGCCAAAGAGCGCACCCTGGAAGACGCCCTGCGTCGTCGCCAATTGCTGCCGGCCGACCTGCCCTTCGGCACACCGTTTACCGACCCAGTGGACGACAGCCTGGACAACCTGCTGCCGCTGCTCAACGACTACCAGGACGCCTGGCAAAGCTTGCAGCGCGTTGACGGGCAGATCGAAGCCCTCTACGCGCAAGTGCGCCTGAAGGGCGTAGCCAAGTTCGACAGCGAGGACGACGTCGAGCGCCGCCTGCACCTGTTGGTCAACGCCTACGCCCACCGCCAAGACGAAGCCATTACCCTGGCCAAGGCCCGCCGCGCCGCTGTAACGGACATCGCGCGCACCCTGCGCAATATTCGCAGCGACTATGACAACCTGGAACACCAACTGGCGCTGTTCAACCGTGAGATCAACAAGCGTCAGGTGTCCAACCTGGCAAGCTTCCGCATTGTTCTCGCACCGAACAAGGATGCGCTTAAGCACATCGACCAGATCATCCACAGCGCCGGTCAGTACGAAGAAGGTGAAACCCTCTCGGTGTTTGACCTGCAGCAGAGCAGCGATCAGGACAGCAAAAACGAAGAGGCCAAGGAGTACCTGGCCCGCCTAGTAGCCGCCAACCATAACCAGCTGGGCCTGAAGGACCTGTTCGAGCTGGCCTTCGAAATTACCAAAGTGCATGGCCAGCCGGTGATCCACACCGACATCGACGGCGCGGCCTCCAACGGCACCACCATGACCATCAAGGCGCTGACCAACATGTACCTGTTGCTGCACCTGATGGACCGCGACCAAGCCGGCAAGGTGCGTTTGCCGTACTACCTGGACGAGGCGGCGGACATTGATGAGAAGAACCAGCAGGCACTGATCGAAACCAGCCTGCAGCTGGGCTTCGTTCCTATCCTCGCCTCGGTAAAACCCCAGGTCTCAGCGCACGTGGCCATCGACCTGGAAGGTGGCAGTGGGCCGAACGGCATCTATATCGACGAAGCGGATTGGAAATACATTCAGCGCCGCACCGCCGTCGCAGACAAAACCCAGGCCAAGGCACCGCACGCTGAACCGGCGTAACGCGTCTGACAACCGAGCTACAGACGCAAACAACAAGGGCCGCAATCGCGGCCCTTGTTGTTTAACTTAACGGTTACTTCTCTAAGGCGATTTTCGGCGCCCAACCTAACCACTCTTCCTTGACCTCATCATGCAAGGCAAAGGTCCGCCCGGGCAGCGCCGGCCCACCCATCTGCGGGTTATCCGGTGTGGCAAAGGCAATTCCACCCTCGATCAGCGCCTCCAGCGACTCGGTACGCACTTTCACACCGCTAAACAAGCCAGCATCCACACCGATGCCACTGGCATTCCAGAAACGGCTGCCGCTGCGTACCAGCGGCGCATAACGCGGCTCAATCAGGATATAAATCAACACTCGGTCCGAGGTCTGCCCCAACTCAAAATGAGTAACCTTGCCCACTGGCACTTCACGGTAGCTGACCAACACGCCGGGCTTGATCGAGCCACGTCGCGCCGCACTCAGCACCAAGCGCAGGCCCTGCTCGCGGGCATTCTGCGTAGGCGCCGATTCAGCGGCAATAAAGCTCAGCTGTTTGGCGCCTGATTTGACGGCCGGCCGTACTTCTATGTATTGACCCGTAACCAAGGTTTCCAAGTTGGCCGCGCGGGTCAAACTGACCTCCGGCTTGACCACCCAGAACTGTGTTCCTGCACGGGCAATCTGCTGCGTTGCCTGGGTCACGCGGGCGTGCAGCATCACCGCCTGCAAATCCTCGGTCAGCTCAACGCGCTCGACCTTACCCACATCCAGCCCCTTATAACGAATCGGCGTACCCGGATTAAGGCCATCACCACGCGCAACCCGGATGGTCAGCGCCACACCTTTCTCCAAAGCACTTTCCTGGCTGCTATACAGATTGAAGCGCTGCACCCGTCGCCCATTCTTGGCAGCCTTAGGGTCAGGCGTTTCAAACGCAATGCCACCCGCCAGTAGGGTTTGTAACGACTCACTCTTGATCTCGACACCTGACAACCCACCCTTCAAGGTGATGCCACTGGCGTTCCAGAAGCGCGTACTGCTGTTAATCAAGTGCGCATACTCGGGTTCGACGTGCACACCAAACGCCACTTGTTGGTTGTCGCGTGACAGCTGGTAACTCTGCACCGAACCGACCTTCAGTTGCTTGAAGAGTACTGGGCTGCCTACATCCAGGGAGCCGCGAACGTCGCTAAACAGCACCAAGTGTATGCCGGGTGCCGCCAGATCAAGCGGCGGCGCTTTAGGCCGGGCAATAAACTCGCGCAGCTGGGGATTGCCCTTCTCACCAGGGCGAATGGCGATGTAATTGCCTTTTACCAGCGCCTCCAACCCGGTGATACCGGCCAGGGAGATGGACGGTTTGACCATCCAGAAGTCCGTACCTTCGACTAGATAATCCTCGGTGCGCGGATCCAGCAACAGCTCAACACGGGCCCCGCTTAGATCTTCATCGACCTTGAAGGTCTTCAGTAGACCGACCTGAATGCCCTTGTACATCACCGGCGTGCGACCGGCCTCCAGCCCTTCGAATTCGTGTAGCTTGAGCGACACGCGAATACCTGCCTGGGCAGTTTCGAAGTCTTCATACAAGCGGAATGGCAGGGCTGGATCAGTAGGCGGACTGTCTTTGCGATGCTCGGGCGTGGCGAAGGCAATACCGCCAGCGACAATACTTGCCAGCGACTCAGTGCGTACCTTCACTCCAGAGAGCCCTGCATCAATGGATACGCCACTGGCATTCCAGAAACGCGTATGTTTGCGCACCAGAGAGGCAAACTCTGGCTGAATGAACACTTTCACCTCGATCAAGTTTTGCTCGTCAATCAAGGCATAGCTTTTTACTCGACCAACCTGGATTTGCTTATAGAACACCGGGCTGTCTCGATTCAACGAACCCAGGCGATCTGCCTTAAGGGTTAGATGCAAACCAGGCACGCTGTCGGCTAATGGCGGCGGCTCGATCAGAGCCGTGAAGCTCCGTGTAGGCTCACCATCGCCCGGGCTTGTGGTGATGTAATTGCCAGACACCAAGGTTTCCAGACCCGTGATACCCGCCAGCGAAACGCTTGGTTTAACCAACCAGAAGCGTGTATTGCTGCGCAGGTGCTCCTCGACCCGCTTATCCATTTCGAGGGTGGCACGCACACCACGGCGCTCGCCACTCTCATCCAACTCCAAGGCCGTAACTTTACCGATTGGCATGCCTTTAAAGATCACCTCAGTCTTACCAGGTTGAATACCGTCACCACTGGCAAACATCACCTGGATCTCGATACCCGCTTCATTGTAGGCACGCCAACCTAACCAGCCGCCAATCAGCAGCGCGATTAACGGCAGCACCCAAATAGCCGACCAGTTTGAAGCAGGGCGCGCCTTAGCCAACGGCAAATCATTCATCATCGTCATCCGATTCCGTGTTGTCCCAGATCAAGCGTGGGTCAAAGGTTAAGGCGGCCAACATCGTCAGCACCACCACACTGGCAAAAGCCATAGCGCCATAGCCGGGCACAATACTCGCCAGACTGCCAAAGTTAACGACCGCCACCAAAATCGCGATGACGAAAATATCCAGCATCGACCAGCGCCCAATCCATTCAATAAAACGGTACATAAACACCCGCTGGCGCGCCGACATCGGCTGATGCCGCTGCACCGAATACAGCAGCAAGGCAATACCAACCAGCTTGAAGGTTGGCACCAGAATACTGGCGATAAACACTACGGCAGCAATAGGCAGCATGCCGTAATTCACTAGTTCGATAACCCCCGACATGATCGTGTCGGACTGGCCCTTGCCGAGTGAGTTGACCGTCATGATCGGCAACAGATTAGCGGGGATATACAGCACGGCTGCTGTCAGTAGTAGCGCCCAAGTACGCGCTAGGCTATTGGGCCGACGCGCATGCAGTTTGGCACCACAGCGTGTACAGAACTGCTTGCCGTTCGCAGCCTGGATTGGGTTGAGCTGGTGGCAGTCATGGCAAATCATCAGCCCTGCATCAATCGCCCGCATGCGCATCCTCTCCTGACAGGGCATCCCAGATCTGATGGGGTGACATGGTCACCTCCAGCCAAACCTGGACCAACAACAATGCAATAAAGCACATTAAGCCCAGACCAATACTCAACTCGGCTAGATCAACCAATTTCACAATCGCCACAAGAATGCCCATCAAATAGACCTCGAGCATCCCCCACTCACGCATATGGTGATAAATCCGATAGAGCAATAGGCCATAACTGCGACCCATATCCAGCTGGATGCTCAGCAGCACCGCAAACTGAATAAGCAGCTTGAGTAACGGCACTGCCATGCTGCACATGAACACCACTACAGCAACACTTTGCATACCGCTGTTATAGAGACCGAGCACGCCACTCCAGACCGTGTCGTTAGTCGTTTGCCCGAGCAAATTGAGATGCATGATCGGCAAAAAATTAGCCGGTACATAAAGCAATAAAGCCGCTATCACCAACGCCATACTGCGTCGCATAACCTGCGGCCGATGGGTATATAACTCATAACCACAACGTGGGCATTCAACCCTTTCGCCATTTGACGTCGCGGGCTTGCGCAACAGCAAGTCGCATTCGTGGCAAGCAATCAGCTGCCTCAACTCAAGCTCGGAGAGTGATTCAGAGAGCGCCGGATCGGCCATGGAAATAACTCTGATTAGGGGTGGGGTAAAGGCATCATAGTCACACACTGAGTGCTGCCTATCCAAGGCTGCACGTTGCCGTAGATTTATCGCGCGAAAAAGTAAAACCCCCGACCGTTTTCACGATCGGGGGTTTTGGTATAGGTGCTTGACGATGACCTACTCTCACATGGGGAGACCCCACACTACCATCGGCGATGCATCGTTTCACTACTGAGTTCGGGATGGGATCAGGTGGTTCCAATGCTCTATGGTCGTCAAGCGATTCAGCTGAGATGTCGTGCTGCTTGCGCGGCTCGCTACCTCGAATTGGGTATGTGATTTGGTTTGTAGTTGTGCAAATTTTCGGCTGTTGCAGTCTTCATAGAGACACACAAACATCAAATTGTTTGGGTGTTATATGGTCAAGCCTCACGGGCAATTAGTATTGGTTAGCTCAACGCCTCACAGCGCTTACACACCCAACCTATCAACGTCGTAGTCTTCGACGGCCCTTTAGGGAACTCAAGGTTCCAGTGAGATCTCATCTCAAGGCAAGTTTCCCGCTTAGATGCTTTCAGCGGTTATCTTTTCCGAACATAGCTACCCGGCAATGCCACTGGCGTGACAACCGGAACACCAGAGGTTCGTCCACTCCGGTCCTCTCGTACTAGGAGCAGCCCCTTTCAAATCTCAAACGTCCACGGCAGATAGGGACCGAACTGTCTCACGACGTTCTAAACCCAGCTCGCGTACCACTTTAAATGGCGAACAGCCATACCCTTGGGACCGGCTTCAGCCCCAGGATGTGATGAGCCGACATCGAGGTGCCAAACACCGCCGTCGATATGAACTCTTGGGCGGTATCAGCCTGTTATCCCCGGAGTACCTTTTATCCGTTGAGCGATGGCCCTTCCATACAGAACCACCGGATCACTAAGACCTACTTTCGTACCTGCTCGACGTGTCTGTCTCGCAGTCAAGCGCGCTTTTGCCTTTATACTCTACGACCGATTTCCGACCGGTCTGAGCGCACCTTCGTACTCCTCCGTTACTCTTTAGGAGGAGACCGCCCCAGTCAAACTACCCACCATACACTGTCCTCGATCCGGATAACGGACCAGAGTTAGAACCTCAAGGTTGCCAGGGTGGTATTTCAAGGTTGGCTCCACGCGAACTGGCGTCCACGCTTCAAAGCCTCCCACCTATCCTACACAAGCAAACTCAAAGTCCAGTGCAAAGCTATAGTAAAGGTTCACGGGGTCTTTCCGTCTAGCCGCGGATACACTGCATCTTCACAGCGATTTCAATTTCACTGAGTCTCGGGTGGAGACAGCGCCGCCATCGTTACGCCATTCGTGCAGGTCGGAACTTACCCGACAAGGAATTTCGCTACCTTAGGACCGTTATAGTTACGGCCGCCGTTTACCGGGGCTTCGATCAAGAGCTTCGCGTTAGCTAACCCCATCAATTAACCTTCCGGCACCGGGCAGGCGTCACACCCTATACGTCCACTTTCGTGTTTGCAGAGTGCTGTGTTTTTAATAAACAGTCGCAGCGGCCTGGTATCTTCGACCGGCATGGGCTTACGCAGTAAATGCTTCACCCTCACCGGCGCACCTTCTCCCGAAGTTACGGTGCCATTTTGCCTAGTTCCTTCACCCGAGTTCTCTCAAGCGCCTTGGTATTCTCTACCTAACCACCTGTGTCGGTTTGGGGTACGGTTCCTAATTACCTGAAGCTTAGAAGCTTTTCCTGGAAGCATGGCATCAACCACTTCGTCATCTAAAAGATAACTCGTCATCAGTTCTCGGCCTTGATCTCCCGGATTTACCTAAGAAATCAGCCTACCACCTTAAACACGGACAACCAACGCCGTGCTGGCCTAGCCTTCTCCGTCCCTCCATCGCAGTAATTAGAAGTACGGGAATATTAACCCGTTTCCCATCGATTACGCATTTCTGCCTCACCTTAGGGGCCGACTCACCCTGCGTCGATTAACGTTGCGCAGGAAACCTTGGTCTTTCGGCGTGGGAGTTTTTCACTCCCATTGTCGTTACTCATGTCAGCATTCGCACTTCTGATACCTCCAGCAAGCTTCTCAACTCACCTTCACAGGCTTACAGAACGCTCCTCTACCGCTCATCCTAAGATGAACCCGTAGCTTCGGTGTATGGTTTGAGCCCCGTTACATCTTCCGCGCAGGCCGACTCGACTAGTGAGCTATTACGCTTTCTTTAAAAGATGGCTGCTTCTAAGCCAACTTCCTAGCTGTCTAAGCCTTCCCACATCGTTTCCCACTTAACCATAACTTTGGGACCTTAGCTGACGGTCTGGGTTGTTTCCCTTTTCACGACGGACGTTAGCACCCGCCGTGTGTCTCCCGTGCTGACACTTGCTGGTATTCGGAGTTTGCATCGGTTTGGTAAGTCGGGATGACCCCCTAGCCGAAACAGTGCTCTACCCCCAGCAGTGATACACGAGGCGCTACCTAAATAGCTTTCGAGGAGAACCAGCTATCTCCGAGCTTGATTAGCCTTTCACTCCGATCCACAGGTCATCCGCTAACTTTTCAACGGTAGTCGGTTCGGTCCTCCAGTTAGTGTTACCCAACCTTCAACCTGCCCATGGATAGATCGCCCGGTTTCGGGTCTATACCCAGCGACTGTCGCCCTATTAAGACTCGCTTTCGCTACGCCTCCCCTATTCGGTTAAGCTCGCCACTGAATATAAGTCGCTGACCCATTATACAAAAGGTACGCAGTCACCCAACAAAGTGGGCTCCCACTGCTTGTACGCATACGGTTTCAGGATCTATTTCACTCCCCTCTCCGGGGTTCTTTTCGCCTTTCCCTCACGGTACTAGTTCACTATCGGTCAGTCAGTAGTATTTAGCCTTGGAGGATGGTCCCCCCATATTCAGACAAAGTTTCTCGTGCTCCGTCCTACTCGATTTCATTGATAAGAGAATTTCGTGTACGGGGCTATCACCCACTACGGCGGCACTTTCCAGAGCCTTCCACTATTCTCAAATCAACTTAAGGGCTAGTCCCCGTTCGCTCGCCACTACTAAGGGAATCTCGGTTGATTTCTATTCCTCAGGGTACTTAGATGTTTCAGTTCCCCTGGTTCGCCTCACACACCTATGTATTCAGTGTGTGATAACCAGCTTATGCTGGCTGGGTTCCCCCATTCAGAGATCTCCGGATCAAAGTCTGTTTGCCGACTCCCCGGAGCTTATCGCAGGCTACAACGTCTTTCATCGCCTCTGACTGCCAAGGCATCCACCGTATGCGCTTCTTCACTTGACCATATAACCCCAAGCAATCTGGTTACTGTCTCTAACGTGAAGACGACATTCGCCGAAAATTTGCAATTGAGAACTACAAATTTTACCTTGACCAAATTAATTACCAGTGAAAGTAATCAATCAGTCACTTCTATCACATACCCAAATTTTTAAAGAACGATTTTCTTACTGGTCAAAGACCAGAAATCAACATTCATCTGCTTGTAGCAGGAACGTTCATTTCTGAACTCTTACGGTGCTGTATATGGTGGAGCCAAGCGGGATCGAACCGCTGACCTCCTGCGTGCAAGGCAGGCGCTCTCCCAGCTGAGCTATGGCCCCATATTCGTACAAGGCCAAACCCCACAACAATTGGTGGGTCTGGGCAGATTCGAACTGCCGACCTCACCCTTATCAGGGGTGCGCTCTAACCAACTGAGCTACAGACCCAATCGTCTTTTTCAATGAATCAAGCAATTCGTGTGGGAACTTATGAAGAAGCTGAAGTCTTCGATTAAGGAGGTGATCCAGCCGCAGGTTCCCCTACGGCTACCTTGTTACGACTTCACCCCAGTCATGAATCACACCGTGGTAACCGTCCTCCCGAAGGTTAGACTAGCTACTTCTGGTGCAACCCACTCCCATGGTGTGACGGGCGGTGTGTACAAGGCCCGGGAACGTATTCACCGTGACATTCTGATTCACGATTACTAGCGATTCCGACTTCACGCAGTCGAGTTGCAGACTGCGATCCGGACTACGATCGGTTTTATGGGATTAGCTCCACCTCGCGGCTTGGCAACCCTTTGTACCGACCATTGTAGCACGTGTGTAGCCCTGGCCGTAAGGGCCATGATGACTTGACGTCATCCCCACCTTCCTCCGGTTTGTCACCGGCAGTCTCCTTAGAGTTCCCACCATTACGTGCTGGTAACTAAGGACAAGGGTTGCGCTCGTTACGGGACTTAACCCAACATCTCACGACACGAGCTGACGACAGCCATGCAGCACCTGTGTCTGAGTTCCCGAAGGCACCAATCTATCTCTAGAAAGTTCTCAGCATGTCAAGGCCAGGTAAGGTTCTTCGCGTTGCTTCGAATTAAACCACATGCTCCACCGCTTGTGCGGGCCCCCGTCAATTCATTTGAGTTTTAACCTTGCGGCCGTACTCCCCAGGCGGTCAACTTAATGCGTTAGCTGCGCCACTAAGAGTTCAAGACTCCCAACGGCTAGTTGACATCGTTTACGGCGTGGACTACCAGGGTATCTAATCCTGTTTGCTCCCCACGCTTTCGCACCTCAGTGTCAGTACCAGTCCAGGTAGTCGCCTTCGCCACTGGTGTTCCTTCCTATATCTACGCATTTCACCGCTACACAGGAAATTCCACTACCCTCTACCGTACTCTAGCTCAGCAGTTTTGGATGCAGTTCCCAGGTTGAGCCCGGGGATTTCACATCCAACTTACTGAACCACCTACGCGCGCTTTACGCCCAGTAATTCCGATTAACGCTTGCACCCTTCGTATTACCGCGGCTGCTGGCACGAAGTTAGCCGGTGCTTATTCTGTCGGTAACGTCAAAGTAGCAACGTATTAAGTTACTACCCTTCCTCCCAACTTAAAGTGCTTTACAATCCGAAGACCTTCTTCACACACGCGGCATGGCTGGATCAGGCTTTCGCCCATTGTCCAATATTCCCCACTGCTGCCTCCCGTAGGAGTCTGGACCGTGTCTCAGTTCCAGTGTGACTGATCATCCTCTCAGACCAGTTACGGATCGTAGCCTTGGTGAGCCATTACCTCACCAACTAGCTAATCCGACCTAGGCTCATCTAATGGCGCGAGGCCCGAAGGTCCCCCGCTTTCTCCCGTAGGACGTATGCGGTATTAGCGTCCGTTTCCGAACGTTATCCCCCACCACTAGGCAGATTCCTAGGCATTACTCACCCGTCCGCCGCTCTCAAGAGAAGCAAGCTTCTCTCTACCGCTCGACTTGCATGTGTTAGGCCTGCCGCCAGCGTTCAATCTGAGCCATGATCAAACTCTTCAGTTCAATACTGCTTGGGTTTTGAGAAAACCCTAAACTTAGCTCAGCAATCGTTGGTTACATCTTTGATTTCTCGCGGAGTAACTTGTGATGCTGATAATCTTGCGACTAGCAGTCTTACCTCACAAGCACCCACACGAATTGCTTGATTCAGTTGTTAAAGAGCGGGTGGTTAAGTCTTTCGTCTCAACCGAGGCGCGAATTCTACAGCAACCTCTTCTTTCGTCAAGTGATTTCGAAAATTTCTTTTCAAACTCAACCACTTGCGCTTTCGATCCACTTCTAGCTTCTCGTCAGCGGGAGACGAATTCTACAGCGTTTCAAACCGCTGTCAACCACCTCTTTTACCGCTTCCGATCTACTCGACCGAACAACCAACAGAGCAAAACCACCACCCTGTCAGCCCGACGCATTCTACGCAGCTTTCGCTGCTTTACAACCCCCCTTTTAAATCTAACCCCTTGTTTTGCAAGAAGTTTAAGGGGCGCATGCACCTGAACAGCTGCGCAGTATAGAGATTACCTATAGAAGATCAATCCTTTATTAAGTTTTCACCTTCACACTCCAATTTACGAACTAGCCACCCAGTAACGTGCGCAGCCCGCAGATACGACAAAGCCGCTGAAGCTGACGCTTCAACGGCTTTGTCGACCTGCTTGCTCCGCTACTATTCGCTTTTAACGCGACGCAAACGCAGGAGGTACTGGATAGGGCCTGAGACCGCGTAAGCCAGGAAGATAATCAGCAGAATCCGTGGCGGATCACTGAACACCACGGCAAACAGCAGCACCACCACTAGGATCGCCACAAAAGGGACGCGCCCCCTCAAGTCCAAGCCCTTAAAGCTGTTGTACTTGATGTTACTGACCATCAGCATACCTGCGGCCGCAACCAAGATGGCAACAACAAAAGCCATATTCGAACCTTTGATGCCGAAATCGCTAAACGCCCACACAGTACCCGCCACCACACCTGCAGCAGCAGGGCTGGCCAGACCGATAAAGACACTTTTATCGACGCTGCCAATCTGCGTATTAAAACGCGCCAAGCGCAAAGCAGCACCCGCCACATAGATAAAGGCAACCATCCAGCCGACCTTGCCCATGCTACCCAATGCCCATTCAAACGCGAGCAGTGCCGGAGCCACACCAAAGGCAACCATATCGGATAGCGAATCATACTCAGCACCAAAAGCGCTTTGTGTATTGGTCAGGCGGGCAACACGCCCATCGAGCCCATCAAGCACCATGGCTACAAAAACAGCCGCGGCTGCTACATAGAAGTTACCGTTCATGGCATTGATGATGGCGTAGAAGCCCGCAAACAAATTAGCCGTAGTGAACAGGTTGGGCAGGAGGTAAATACCGCGATGACGAACCTTGCGCCCCTCAGCGTCATGCCCCTCTTCTATATGCTCATCGATTGGCAGCAGGCTTTCTGCTTCGCCGGAGGATTGGGGCTCATCTGGACGCTCATTCATGAACAACACCTTGCAACGGATTTGGAAATTTCGACAAGCGCTGGCGATGAGAATTCACCACCGCGCCGGCGCAACAACAGGCTTTATACCAGAAGCCTTGCCGCACCACGAAAAAACGCGGCCATGGCCGCGTTTTTTCTCACATCAACAGCGCTTAGTTCTTAGCTTTGTCGACGATTTTGTTGGCACCGATCCAAGGCATCATGGAGCGCAGTTGCTCGCCGATGATTTCGATACCGTGCGCAGCGTTGTTACGACGCTTGGCGGTCATCGAAGGATAATTGGTGGCACCTTCGTTGATGAACATCTTCGCGTACTCACCATCCTGAATACGCTTCAGCGCGTTGCGCATGGCCTGACGGGATTCGGCGTTGATCACTTCTGGGCCGGTCACGTACTCGCCGTATTCGGCATTGTTAGAGATCGAGTAGTTCATGTTGGCGATACCGCCTTCGTACATGAGATCAACGATCAGCTTCAACTCGTGCAGGCACTCGAAGTAGGCCATTTCAGGCGCATAACCGGCTTCAACCAGGGTTTCAAAGCCCGCTTTAACCAGCTCAACGGTACCACCGCACAGTACGGCTTGCTCGCCGAACAGATCGGTTTCGGTTTCGTCTTTGAAGGTGGTTTCAATGATACCGGTACGGCCACCGCCAACACCCGAGGCGTAGGACAGCGCAACGTTTTTGGCGTTGCCCGAAGCATCTTGGTAGATAGCGATCAAGTCAGGGATACCGCCACCCTTGACGAACTCGGTACGCACGGTGTGGCCAGGAGCCTTCGGCGCGATCATGATCACGTCGAGATCGCTGCGCGGCACAACTTGGTTGTAGTGGATCGCGAAGCCGTGGGAGAAGGCCAAGGTGGCGCCTTGCTTGATGTTCGGCTCGATTTCGTTTTTGTACAGCTGGGACTGGAACTCATCCGGAGTCAGGATCATGACCAGATCAGCACCGGCAACAGCAGTGGCCACGTCAGCGACTTTCAAACCGTGTGCTTCTGCCTTGGCAACGGTGGCCGAGCCTTTACGCAGACCAACTGTCACGTCAACACCGGAGTCTTTCAGGTTGCACGCTTGAGCATGACCCTGAGAGCCGTAGCCGATGATGGCAACTTTCTTACCCTGGATGATCGAGAGGTCACAGTCTTTGTCGTAATAAACTTTCATGTTCTTGGCTCTTTTAATCGAAAGGAGTGGGTGCAAGCACCGCGACGGAGACACCTTAAGTGATCAGCACCATTGCGTAAAATGATATATTCGCAATACAGCATGCCGATATTTGAAACGACCATGGATAGCCACTCGCTCAAACTCTTCCTCGCCCTAGCCGACAACCTGCACTTTGGCAAAACCAGTCGCGAACAGCACGTCAGCCCTTCTGCACTCAGCCGCAGCATCAAACAGCTTGAGGACGAACTCGGTGCACCACTGTTTCTACGCGACAACCGTTCTGTCAGCTTGACCCGTGAAGGCATCCAATTTCGCGAATACGCGAAAGAGGTCATCAGTGGCTGGCAAGCCATGCGCCAGACCTTCAAACAGGATCAACTGATCCTGCATGGAGAGCTGTCACTGTATTGCTCGGTAACGGCCAGCTACAGCTTCCTTTATGACATCCTCAGCAGCTTCCGCCAGGACTACCCGCGAATTGAGATGAAGCTGCATACCGGCGACGCAGCGCAAGCCGTGGAGCGTGTGCAGGAAGGACTGGAGGATCTTGCTATTGGCGCCCGTCCCGACACTCTGCCGAACGGCATAGCATTTCAGCCGATTGCCCGCTCAGCACTGTGCTTTATCGGCCCGCTGTCCCCCCAACTCTTAACGGATGAGCAGGTGAAACACCCCAGCGCAGTTAACTGGCGGGATGTGCCGATGATTCTCTCGGAACAGGGCCTCGCCCGAACCCGCACTGATCGCTGGCTGAAAAGCCACAACATCAAACCGAAAATCTATGCCCAAGTGAGCGGCAACGAAGCCATTGTCAGCATGGTCAGCCTAGGGTTTGGCATTGGCGTGGTTCCGCAAATCGTACTGGACAACAGCCCGTTGACCGCGCGCATTCGCACCTATGAAATCCAGCCACCGCTAACCGCCTACGACATTGGTTTGTTTGCCCTAGAGAAGCGCCTCAAAGAACCACTGATCAATGCCTTCTGGAATCGCCAGATTTAGCACTCAGAAACGAAAAAGCCCTGCATAAGCAGGGCTTTTTTGTACAGCAGGATCAGATACTCAGTACTTTGTCGCCACGGGCAATGCCGGTGACACCACTGCGCACAGTTTCCAGGATCGACGCAGTGCCGACTGCCTGAATAAAGCTATCCAGCTTGTCGCTCGTGCCGGCCAGCTGAATGGTGTAAACGCTGCTGGTCACATCGACGATCTGCCCACGGAAGATATCGGTGGTGCGCTTGACCTCGGCACGCTGGGCGCCGGTGGCTTTGACCTTGACCAACATCAGCTCACGCTCAACATGAGCGCTCTCCGATAGATCAACCAACTTGACCACCTCAACCAGCTTATTGAGGTTCTTGGTGATCTGCTCGATCACTTCATCATGGCCAGCAGTGGTCAACGTCAGGCGCGACAGTGTCGGGTCCTCGGTCGGTGCCACAGTCAGGCTTTCGATGTTGTAGTTACGCTGTGAGAACAAACCCACCACGCGGGACAGTGCGCCTGGCTCGTTTTCCAGCAGCAGGGAAATAATGTGTCGCATGATTAGGTACGCTCCGTCTTGCTCAGCCACATATCGCGCATGGCACCGTCTTTGATCTGCATCGGGTAGACGTGCTCACTGGTATCAACCTGGATATCGAGGAACACCAGGCGATCTTTCATCGCAAAGGCTTCTTCCATCATCGGTTTCAGGTCTTTCAGATCAGTGATGCGCATGCCGACATGGCCATAGGCCTCGGCCAGCTTGACGAAGTCCGGCAACGATTCCATGTAGGAATGCGAGTGACGGCTACCGTAGTTCATGTCCTGCCATTGGCGCACCATACCCAGCGCACCGTTGTTCAGGTTGACGATCTTCACCGGCAAATCGTACTGCAGGCAGGTCGACAACTCCTGAATATTCATCTGGATGCTGCCCTCACCCGTTACACAGGCAACGTGATCATCCGGGAAGCTCAGTTTGACCCCCATCGCAGCAGGGAAGCCAAAGCCCATGGTGCCCAGGCCACCGGAATTGATCCAACGGTTAGGCTTGTTGAAGCGGTAATACTGGGCCGCGAACATCTGGTGCTGACCCACATCGGAGGTCACGAATGCGTCGCCACCAGTGACTTCGGACAGTGTCTCGATCACGGTCTGCGGCTTGATGATACTGCCGTCACCCTTGTCGTAAGGGAACATGATGCGCCCGCCGCGCCACTCTTCGATCTGCTTCCACCAGCTCGACAACGCATCCTGATTTAGCTGCTCGCCAATTTCCTTGAGGATCGCGACCATTTCGGTCATGACGCTATCAACCGGACCAACGATCGGGATGTCCGCCTTGATGGTCTTGGAAATGGATGCCGGGTCGATGTCGACATGGATAATCTTGGCATTCGGGCAGAACTTGCTCGCGCCATTGATCACCCGGTCATCGAAGCGCGCACCAACTGCAACAATCACATCGGCGTGATGCATGGCCAGGTTGGCGGTGTAGCTGCCGTGCATACCGAGCATGCCGAGAAACTGGCGATCAGTACCTGGATAGCCGCCCAGGCCCATCAAGGTGTTAGTGACCGGCAGATTGAGCATTTGTGCGAGCTCAGTCAGCGGCGCTGCAGCCCCCCCCATGATCACACCGCCACCGGAATAAATGATGGGGCGCTTGGCGGCCAGCAACAACTCTGCGGCCTTGCGGATCTGTCCAGAATGACCACGCAACGCTGGGCTATAAGAGCGCAGCTTGACCTTCTTCGGGTAGACGTACTCGAACTTCTCAGCCGGGTTGGTCATATCCTTTGGAATATCGACAACCACCGGGCCGGGACGACCGGACTCAGCCAGATAGAAGGCCTTTTTCAGGACCTCTGGGATTTCCGATGCGTGCTTGATCATAAAGCTGTGCTTCACGATCGGCCGGGAGATACCGATCATGTCGGTTTCCTGGAAGGCATCAGTGCCGACCATATTGCTAGGCACCTGGCCAGACAGCACCACCATCGGAATGGAATCCATATAGGCAGTCGCAATACCGGTAATGGCATTGGTTGCGCCAGGGCCGGACGTTACCAGCACCACACCGGCTTTACCGGTGGCGCGGGCATAACCGTCAGCCATATGGGTTGCAGCTTGTTCGTGACGAACCAGGATGTGATTCACTTCCTGCTCTTTGAACAAGGCATCGTAGATATGCAGCAGAGCACCGCCTGGGTACCCATAAATGTTCTTAACGCCTTCGTCACGCAAAAAGCGGACGACCATTTCAGCGCCGGATAAAAGCTCCACGTTGTTCACCTCTAAAACGCCAGAAAACCGCCCAACAAGGAGGACGGCCTAAGATAGGTTTACTGCCAGCAGAGCATGAGCGACGGTGGTCGCCGACTACGTCAGCTACTACTGAGCAAGTATTGGGAAAGCCCCTTGGTATTGCGGGGTTCTCCCACCCAGCGCGAGGTAACGCGTTGCGGGTGTAACAGGTCGGCACGGGTGAGCGCCTCATGTCTGCTGAGCTAAAGCCTGCTTGCGGCGGACTCCACTACAGCCAAGCTTGGAATTGTTGGGATTCAGCGCGGCCAAGTCAAGCAATCCGTGATTGAATCTGCAATCTTCTGCTGTGACGCAGCGCAGGATGACGATTCGGACATTTTGGTTATAGTAGTCAGCAGGCACCGCAGCTCAACTTTAAGGAAAACCCATGCGCCGCATGATTATCACCAGCAGCTTGCTGCTCGCCATGAGCGCCACTGCCATGGCCAGCCAGGTTTACAAGTGGGTCGACGCCCAAGGCGTAACCCACTTCAGCGCACAGCCACCGTTGGGCCAAGAGGCCACCAGCATCAACACAGCGTCTCCGCAGCCAAAGCCCGTAGCCATTGAAGAGAAGAAAGCGGCACCCACCTTCAAGGACATCGCCGACCCTGAACAGGCGGCGATTGATAAGAAGGTCAAACAGGAGATTGCCGCCAAAGAAGTCAAGCGCAAGCAGTACTGCGATGAGGTGCGCACCAACTTGGCGCAACTGCAGAACAACCCACGCGTACGCATGGAGATCGAAGGGGAAGTGCGTCGCCTAAGCGAAGATGAGCGCCAAAGCCGTATCAGCGAAGCGCAGAAATCGATTAGGCAAAACTGCAAGTAAGCCGGTTGGCGCGACTCAGGTCACGCCAACAATCAGTTGATCGAACTCGCCCAGCAGTTTGATCAACGCTCTGGCCTTCTCAAGCTGCCCGTCATACACCTGCTCAGCCATCGCCTGAATACCAGAGACACTGGGCAGCTCCGCTCCGGCCTCCAGCATCTGCTTCATCCGCGGTAGAAATATCCACTGCAGCCACTGCTCGAACGCCAAGGTATCGACACAAAACGGCAGCTGACTGGACAGCGCCTGGGCATCAGGCGCTTGCGCCGCCCACCACCCTTGCAGTCGCAGCTCACGTTCAATCAGCAACAATTGCTCTGCCACAGCAGGCGTGCGCGTATCCATCAGAGACTGACTCGCGCTTGCTCACGGGCCTGGGCGGCACCCGCTGCATCACCTTGACGCTCACGGGCCTGGGCGATGAGGTTCCACAGACTGGCCTGCAAGGCAGGGCGACCGCTGGCATAACTCAGGCCACGACGGGCGAACTGTTCGGCCTGCGCCGCATCCCCTTGTGCCATACGAACCTCTGCCAAGCGATAAAGCACTTGCGGCTCACGCGGCGCAATGCGCTGGGCGCGCTCAAGGCTGGAGGCGGCACCATTCAAGTCACCGCCGCCCTGCTGCTGCTGAGCCGTGGTCAACAAGGCCAGCACCGGGCCATCCAACTGCTCATCCATGGCCAGACCGCCACTTGGAATACCGCTGGGTGACGGTGCGCCATAGCCACCTTGCGCTGTAACCGGTGGCGTTGCACTCCATGGCTGGGTGTTAGTGCCGGTGTCCAACGGGGCATTACCTGCCGGGAACGACTGAATCGTCATGGAGCTACCGCCGCCACCTGGCACCATCACGACAACCCCGGAGTCTTCCGGCAGAGCCTGAGGCTGTGCGCTCTGGTTGCCGTAACCGCTAGGCGTGCCTGATTGCGCGCTGCGGATCGAAGAACCACCATCGACAACAGGAATCGAGCCTCGCGGCACACTGCTACAACCGCTCAGCACCAGCGAAGCTGTTAAAGCTGGAATCAACCACTTATTCACGTCACACCCTCTCACTTAATCCAACCAGCCACGCACCCAATCCATCACCTCGTTGACCGGTGCCCGAATACCACAGGCCGGTCCAGCGACGGGTTGGCTGCCGCGAATATAGGGTATCTGTACTGCATTCGGACAACTTGGGTCGGTACCCTGACCCGTATTGGCATCGACCCAGGCGTGCACCACATTATCCGGTACCGGCATATCCAACGGTAGCGGGTCAGCCTTGCGCATAAAGTCCGTCCACACCTGCAGCGCACCCGTTGCACCGGTCAGCGGAGTCGGGCCGTTGTCATCACGGCCCAGCCAGACCACCGCCAGGACATCCTGACTAAAGCCGGCAAACCAGCTGTCGCGCGAGTCATTACTGGTGCCAGTCTTGCCCGCTAATGCCAGGGAGCGCGGTAGCTGGTTGTATACCGAGCGACCAGTACCCTCAGTCATTGTGCGCTGCATGGCGTTCTGCAGCAGGTAAATCGCACCGCTGTCAAAACGCTGTTGAATTTGGAACGGGTAACGCTTGAGCGGTTCCCCCTCGGCCGTCAAAACGTTACGAATACCGCGTAATGGCGTATTGAAGCCACCGTTGGCCAGGGTCTGGTACATGTTCGCCACGCTCAGCGGGCTCAGCCCACCGGCCCCCAGCAACATCGACGGATACGCGGGCCACTTCTGCTCGACGCCCAAGCGGTCCATGGTTTTCAGAACATCCGGCACGCCGATTTCCAGGCCAAGCTTGGCGGTCGACAGGTTGTAGGAGTTAACCAGCCCCTGATACAGATAAATCGTGCCATGAGCTTTACGGTCGTAGTTCTGCGGTTTCCAGACCTGGCCATCCTGGCCCTTGATGGAGAATGGCTGATCCTCAAGCAGGCTGGTCAAGGTGTACTGGCTCGGACGCTCCAGGGCCGTTAGGTAGATGGCTGGCTTGATCAGCGACCCAATCGGCCGCACCGCATCCAGCGCCCGATTGAACCCGGCAAAGCGCGGCTGACGGCTACCGATAATGGCCTGCACCTCACCGTTTTCCGGGCTGGTGACCACCATCCCGGCTTCGACCTGATCAACACCCTTACGCCCAGATAGGCGCTTCAAGGTGTCGGCCAAAGCACTTTCCGCCTTGAGCTGCATGATCGGGTCGAAGCTGGTGAAGATGCGCAGGCCCTCTTCGGTCAGATCCTGTTCCTGGTAATCCTCACGCAGCTGGCGCTTGACCAGATCGAGGAAGGCCGGGAAAGAACTGTCCGCCAGAGTACCGCGCTGGGTTATACCCAATGGTTTCTGTTTAGCCGCCGCTACTTCTTCGACGCTAACCACGCCCTGCTCCGCCAGCACATCGAGCACCAGGTTACGACGCTCCAGCGCACGCTCAGGGTTACGCCGCGGGTTGTAGTAAGTCGGCCCCTTAACCATCCCCACGAGCAGTGCCACTTGCTCAAGCTTCAGCTCGGACAGAGGCTGACTGAAGAAATACTGACTGGCCAGGCCAAAGCCATGCACTGCACGCTGACCGTCCTGACCGAGGAACACTTCATTGAGGTAAGCCTCAAGAATGTCCTTTTTCTCGTAATGCAGTTCCAGCAGCACCGCCATCATGGCTTCGGTGGCCTTACGCGACAGACTGCGCTCGTTGGTCAGGTAAAAATTCTTCACCAACTGCTGGGTCAGGGTACTGCCACCCTGACGTAACTGGCCGGCGGTGGCGTTAATCCACACGGCGCGGGCAATGCCCTTGGGCGATACGCCGAAGTGATTAAAGAACTCGCGATCTTCGATCGCCACCAGGGTTTCCACCAGATAAGGCGGCACCTGATCCAACTTGATCAAAACCCGATCTTCTTGGTGAGCCGGATACAAACCACCGATCAACAGTGGCTCAAGCCGCGCCACCGCCAGATTACTGCCCCCGGCCTGAGTCAGACCGGCGACATAGTCACCGGAGAAGCGCACGCGCACACGTTGCGACGGCTCAGTGCTTTCATAGAACTGGAAACCACGCGAATGCAGCTCGATAGCATTGCCCGCCACGGAAACGCCGCCGGGGCCAGCCACCGCACTCTCACGGCGATAACCCAAGGCATCCAGCTCCTTGAGGAAGTCGCTCTTGGCCAGTTTCTGCCCGACGAACAGCTCCAGCGGCCGCGCATAGACTTTGGCGGGAACAGTCCAGCGCTTGCCGGAGAACTTCTCCTGCACCACTGCATCGAGATAAACCGCAAACACGGCGAGCACCACCAAACCAACCAGGCCGAGCTTGAAAGCCCAACCCAACCAAGGGCGCATGCCGCCAGGGCGACGTTTAGAACGGGGACGGGAAGATCGGGTACGAGTCATGGCGCGGCATTATACGCACTTTACCCGCTTGCCAGCAGGCCATAGCAGCGGTTTGCAGACGAGCGTTGAACGGCCATAATGGCGGCCTCTTATTAGTAAAATGCCAAGGATCGCCCGTGAGCCAAGCTCTGATTGCCGCACTGCAGAACCCGGCCCTCTACCCTCACCCCGTGGAGCAGTTCCAGGTCATCGAAACCCATATTTCCTGGGTGATTCTCACCGGCCCCTTTGCTTACAAAATCAAGAAGCCGGTGAATTTTGGCTTTCTCGACTTCACCGAGTTGAGCGCCCGCGAGCATTTCTGCAAAGAAGAACTGCGCCTCAACCAGCGCCTGACTCAAGGGCTTTATCTGGAAGTGTTGCCGATCAACGGCAGCATCGATGTGCCACAAATCGACGGCAGCGGGCCGGCTATCGAATACGCCCTGAAAATGCGTCAATTCCCGCAAAGTCAGTTGCTCAGCGACGTGCAAGCACGCGGTGAGCTGAGTGAAGCGCACATCGATGGTTTGGCCAAACAGATTGCCGCCTTCCATGCGACAACCCCCGCCGTAGCGGCTAATCACCCGTTGTGTGCGCCCGAGGCGATTGTCGCGCCGATGCGCCAGAACTTCGAACAGATCCGCCCGTTGCTCAGTGATGCGGCTGATCTACGCCAGCTCGAGGCCCTGGAAGCCTGGACCGAAGCCAACTACGCACGCCTGGAGCCGCTGTTGGCCAAGCGGGCAAGTAGCGGTTCAATTCGCGAATGCCACGGTGACATTCACTTGGGCAACGCCACCTTGCTGGACGATCAGGTGGTGCTGTTTGACTGCATCGAATTCAATGAACCTTTCCGCCTGATTGATATCGCCCTGGACGCCGCCTTCCTCGCCATGGACCTGGAAGACCGTGGCCTCAAAGCGCACGCTTGGCGCTTTATCAACGCCTGGCTGGAGCATACGGGCGACTATGCAGCCCTTGAGTTGCTGAATTTCTACAAAGCCTACCGCGCACTGGTGCGGGCCAAGGTTGCGCTATTCAGCCTGGCCCATCAGAGCGATGCCGTGCAGAAGGCCGTAACCCTGCGCCAATACCGCAACTACGCCAACCTGGCGGAAAGCTACAGCGCCATCCCATCTCGGTTTCTGGCGATTACCCACGGTGTTTCCGCCGTTGGTAAAAGCCATGTCGCCATGCGCCTGGTCGAAGCACTCGGTGCCATTCGCCTGCGCTCGGACATTGAGCGTAAACGCCTGTTCGGCGAGCAGAAGGACGCCGATCTCGGCAAACTGAGTGCCGGCATCTACACCGAGGACGCCAGTAGCGCGACCTACCAGCACCTGCACCAGCTGAGCGAGGCTGCGCTGCGCGCCGGCTTCCCGGTAGTGATCGACGCCACCTACCTCAAGCAGGCCCAACGCGAAGCGGCCAGCCAAGTTGCCGAAGCCTACGGTGTGCCGTTTCTGATTCTGGACTGTTGCGCCCCCGACGCAATCATCAGCAGCTGGCTGGAGCTACGCAAGGCTGCTGGCACTGACCCGTCCGACGCCACCATGGAGGTCGTCCGCGCCCAGCAAACCAGTCGCGAGCCGCTCAATGCAGACGAACTACTGCAAAGCGGGCGCGTGAACACCCATGAGAGCGCCAGCCTGGACACTCTAATCGCGCGCATCCGCCAGCACTTTCCGAGCCTGTAACAACTCACAGGGCAACTCAGCCGCGGCGCGAGCAGAGCGCGCCGCGGCTTCTATACTCGTGGTGAGCCCATAAGGAGATGCCCCATGAGCCAGCCCCGACAACTCAACAACCCGCTGTATAGCCTGATTTATAACGAACAAGTCGCCGCCTTCAATGCGCAAAAGCCCAAAGACACAGTCGTCGACCTGAGTGACGGCGATTTTCGCGGTCTCGACCTGCGCGCCTTGGATGCCCAGGGCATCAACTTCAGCAACGCCTACTTTCGCGGGACCGACCTACGCGGCCTCGATATGCGCAACGCCCAACTCGAAGGCGCCAGCCTGGCTCATGCACAGATCTCAGGGGCCTACTTCCCGGCCGCACTGACGGCTGACGAAATTCTTATGTCGGTCAACTTCGGCACCCGCCTACGCTATAACACCCGCTGAGTAACACTGACCCGCGATAGCAATCTCACGTAGTTAGCGCTACTGCGGCAACCAAAACGGCAGCCGCCGTGGGGGGAATACCGAATGGCCGCTACACTTCGTGTAGGAGCGCCAACCTGACTCCACCCGCGCGCCCGCCTAGCAGCGCAAGGAGGCTTAATGAACGATGAGTTGCAACATCTGAAAAACCTCGGCAAAACCTCGGCCCAGTGGTTGCATGCGGTCGGTATCCACAGCGCCAATGACTTGCGTCGGCTAGGCGCAGTTAGTGCCTATCGAGCGGTGCGCGCGCGCGGGTTCAGGGCATCCAAGGTGCTGCTTTACGCGATTGAAGGCGCGTTGCTGGACGTGCACTGGAACGACCTGTCGCCAGGCCACAAGGCCCAACTAAACGGCCAGCTCGAAGAAAGTTCACACAACAACAAGAGTTAGCTCACAACCCCTTAGCCTTTTGATTTACCTGAGGCGCGCTGGCCACTATTGTTTTAGAGGCGTTCGTGCGGTTTAGTATGCCCAGCCAGTTCAAGGAAATTCGCTCATGTATTTACTCGGGGAGCAACCGGCTTACGCCGATCAGCTGATCAACCGACTGCAAAGCATCCCCACCCAATTGCTTGATGGGCTGGCACCTTCTGGGGCACCACAGCAACTGGAGCGGACTGACGACTTGGCCTCGGTGTTGCCAGGTAATCAGCTATTCATCATTGAAAATGGTCTGCTGCATGCCGTAGTCGATGAGCGCCCACTGTTCTATCTGCAAGAGGGTGATCTGGTTGGTCTGCGTCAGGGGCTGGACATGCCCAGCTGCCGTTACAGCAGCGAAGAACAGCTGAGCCTGATCCCCTACTCGCGCAGTGACGTGTTCAAGCATATTTATGCCAGCGAACAGCGCCAGGAACTGTTTATCCAGTACCTGATTGGCCATACCGCCTTACTCTCCGATGCCCTGGCGCGCTTAAAACAACCCGAGATTCGCCCATCCACCGGCTTCCAGCACTTTGCCGCAGGCGAAGAGCTGATTCATCAAGGTGATGCTGCCGACAACGTCTTTATCATCATCGAAGGTCATGCCGAAGCCTATGTCGACGGCCACAAAGTCGGTGACGTACAGAAAGATGAAATCTTCGGTGCTATGGCCGTGTTCACCCGCGAAAGGCGCAGCGCCACCGTACTGGCCAGCGAGCCCTGCACGGTCATGGTGATTCCCAAGGAGCAGTTCCTCAGCCTGATGCAGAGCAACCCACGGATTGCTCACAGCCTGATCGAGAGCATGGCCAAGCGTATCGGCCTGCTAAACAAAGAAGTCACCCAGCTACGCTTACCGGCCGAAGTGTCCTGAAACCCGCTTGCAGCCTTAAGAACCCGACCTTGTGTCGGGTTCTTTGCTTATGCCCCAAGCGCCACATTGAAGGCTGCGCAATAAGTTTGCTTGCGGGCATTGACATGCAAATGAGAATTGATATTATTAGCACAACTGATCGCGAGATCAGCCGATAAGCTTAAGAGCCATTCAGTCGGCCTCTTCAGATTATCTCCTCATCAGGCTAATCACGGTTATTGACCCGGCTCTTGCCGGGTCTTTTTTGGTCTGAACAAAGCCCTGAAGCACAGCCGAGCGTTTAGAAGTCGCTCTGCGCCAGCCATTCCGGCAAGTTGAAGTGGTGGCTCACCCAGGAACTACTGCCGCCGCGAATCGCCAGGAAGTTCATGCCTGCAGTTGCAATAACGGGCAAGCAGGTCGTGGGCATCGGCAGTCTCCGGTAAACCGCAGACTGCCTGCTTTGTCAGAGGAAAATCGGGCTAGGGGCGCAGTTTGGCGCAGTGGTCCTGCTCAGGTTGCGCCGGTGTGTACCATACGTAGTCGGCAGACTCGGCGCTCAACGTACTGCCCACCTCCGCCAAAATCAGCACCTGCGCACCAGCTTCAGCGTGCAGGTCACGCAGGTGCAACGGCACGCCAAGGTCGCGACGCACATGGAACGCCCCCGCAAACAGCAGGCTCGGCTCTGGCGCTGCCAGCAGGGCTTCAGCCATACGCCGATCACGCTGTTGCTGCACCGCAAGCATGGCCGGCAGCTGGCTCTCCGGCAGCAGATTGCAGTGCGACTGGCGAATCTGCACCAGCAGCGCCTCACGCACCGGCTGCGCCGCAGATGCCTGCCCTTGTAGTGGCGGCACCTGGCTATAGATCTGCATGATCTCACGTCGCTCGAGGTTAGCCGCCAGCAGCGGATACGGCTGACGCAGGGCATGCTGCAGCAACGGCCCGTACAACGACCAGGCCCAGCCCGGCTGCCAGGCCAACGCACTGAGTATGTCCGGCGGCGCTTGCCCAGCGGCAATAGCAGCCTGCACCTGATCGACCTTGACCTGCTGATCCGGCGTGAGCATTTCCAGCAACACGCTGCCCTGCGGCCGTTGCGCAGCCAGCGCACGTAATAACCAGAGTTGCAGCGCGTGGTGATCGGGGTTGTCATGCCGCTCACCCACCAGCACCTGAGGTGCTGCGGCCAAACGCTCCAGCAGCTGCGCGGGACTCAGCAACGCCCCCGTACGCAACTCGACAATCTGCCCTAGCTCAGGATGCTGCAAGCCTTCCGGGCTTTGCCAGGCAGGCAACGCGGGCAGCGACGCTTGGCAGGCACTCAATAGCGCCATCACCAGCCATAAGGCAATACGCATAGACACAACCTCAACGGGCAACAATTAACGGGTGACCGCGTTCCGGATGCTGCTGCACCAGCACCTCCAGACCGAACACCGCCTGCAGCGGCTCGGCACGCAATACCTCTTCAGGGCTGCCAAGCGCATGGGGGCGACCGCGCTCTAACAGCAACAGACGGTCGCAGTAACGCGCAGCCAAATTGAGGTCATGGAGGATCACCAGCACCGCAGCGCCCTGTTCAACGAAGGCGCGTGTGGCCTGTAAGGTAGTGTGCTGATGCAGCGGGTCGAGCATCGAGGTCGGCTCATCAAGCAGCAGCATCTGCCCCTCACCGCCCGGCCAAAGCTGCGCCAGCACCCGCGCCAGGTGCACACGCTGACGTTCGCCACCGGACAGCGCCAGATAGCTGCGCCCGGCCAGGTGCAAGGCATCGGCCGCCTCCAGCGCCTGCTTGACGATCTGCTCATCGCGCAGTCGCCCGCTGGCATGGGGTAAACGGCCCATGGCCACCACCTCTTCAACGCGAAAGGCAAAATTCAGCGTCGAGGTTTGCGGCAATACTGCCAGGCGCTGGGCACGCTCGCTGCCCGGCCAGTCCTGCAAGCGCCGCTGATCGAGCCAGACGGTGCCGTGACTCAGCGGCAACTCGCCACACAACGCGCCGAGCAAGGTGCTCTTGCCCGCGCCATTGGGGCCCAACACACCAAGCACCTCGCCAGGGCGCAACTCCAAGTTGATATCCGCCAACACCGTGGATGAGCCGCGCTGTACTGCCAGATTCTCCGCGCGCAGCATCAGGTACGCCCTCGCAGTAATAAATAAAGGAAGAACGGCGCACCAATCAGCGCCGTGACGATACCGATAGGCAGCTCAGCCGGCGCCAACACCAGGCGCGCGGCGAGATCCGCCAACAGCAACAGGCTGGCGCCGGCCAGGGCTGACGCCGGCAATAACAGCCGGTGATCCGGCCCCACCAACAGACGCATCAGGTGGGGCACCACCAGACCGATAAAACCGATCATCCCCGCCGCAGCGACTGCCGCCCCCACACCGAGGGCGGTGCAGAACACCAGCTCGGCCTTGACCCGCTCTACGGCAAAGCCCAGATGACGTGCCTCGGACTCACCCAACAACAGCGCATTTAACGCCCTGGCCCGGCGCGGCAACCACAGCGCCACTGCCGCCGTCACCAGCAGCAGCGGCCACAAGCGACTGTAGCTGGCGCCATTGAGGCTGCCCAGGTTCCAGAACGTCAGGGTGCGCAAGGTGGCGTCATCGGCCAGGTAGGTGAACAAACCAATGGCCGCACCCGCCAACGCCGTCAGCGCGATACCGGCCAGGAGCATGGTCGCCACGTTGGTTTCACCGTCACGCCGACCCAGCCGATAGACCAGCGCGGTCACCCCGAGGCCGCCAATAAAGGCAAACAGCGACAACAGATAAGGCGCAAAAACCTCCGGTATGCCGCCTAATGCGGCACCACCGACAATCGCCACCGCCGCGCCCAATGCGGCACCGCTGGATACGCCGATCAGGCCGGGATCGGCCAGCGGGTTACGAAACAGCCCCTGCATCGCCACCCCGCACAGCGCCAGCACTGCACCGACCAGCAACCCCAGCAAGGTGCGCGGCAGACGGATCTGCCCGAGTATCAGTTCAGCCTGGGCCAGATCGCTCCCCGGCGACGCCAGACCCAGCAGGCGCAGTGCCGCCTTGAGGGTATCGAGCAGTGGCAGACTGACCGGCCCCAGCGCCAGCGACAACCAGAGCGCGAACGCCAACAACAGGCCCAGCGCGATAAACAGTGAGCGTGGTCGAATAACAGGATTCATGGCGTGGGCTTAGCTTCGGCGACCAGGGGGTGGCTGGCAGGATAAAAGGCTGCGGACAAGGCCGCCAGCCTATCTGGTAAACGCGGGCCAAGACCACCGACCAACAACGTTGGATCGAGCATCAGCAAACGTTGATTACGCGCTGCCCGCGTCGCGGCGAGCGCCGGGTTCTGCTGTAACAGCGCCTGGCGCGCAGCATCACCAGCCAAGCGGCGATCCGCAATGATCACCACCTCAGGGTCGAGCGCTAACAGGGCCTCAGTAGACATCGCCTTGTAGCCGTTATGCGCGGCCAGGTTGCGCCCCCCCGCGCGCTCGATCAGCCAGTCAGCCGAGGTGCCGTGCCCGCCCACCATCGGGCTGCCGCCAGCATGTCCAAGCAACAGCAATACACCGGGTGGTGCGTGCTGCCGCTGCACGGCCAGCAACCAGTCGGCCTGCTGTTGCAGGCGTTGCTGATACGCCGCAAAGGCCTGCTCGGCGCGCCGTGGTTCACCCAGCAAGTGGCCGATACGGTGCAAGCTGGCCTGCAGGCTCGGCAAGTCCGCCTTGGCGGCGAGCACTTCCACTTGCACACCTGCACTGCGCAGCTGCGCGAGCACCGGCGGCGGGCCCATTTCCTCGCTGCCTATCAGTACATCAGGGCGCAAGGTCAACATCCCTTCGGCCGCCAGCTGGCGCTGATAACCGATACTCGGCAACCCGCGCAGCGACTGTGGATGCTGACTGGTGCTGTCCACCCCGACCAACCGGTTTTCACCTCCCAGCACCACGATCCACTCGCTGAGCGAGCCACCCGAGCTGACCCAACGTTGCGGCAATGATTCAGCAGCCATCACCGCGGTACACGACAACAGGCTCGCGCACAGGGCGAGTAAAGCGTTAAGGCGTTTCATGCGTGGCCTCTAAAAGAATGCGACTGTCCTGAATACCCTGCTGTTGCAGCAGCGCCATCAGGTCGAGAAATGCCGAGAGCGGCGCCTGACGATCCAGCGCCAGGTCGAGAACGGCAGCGTTATCGGCGGCAAAGGCTGCGTTCAGCTCAGTGCGTAACGCGCTGAAATCCGCCTGCGGCGTGCCGTTAAAGCGCCAACGCCCTTCGGCGGAGAGCTGTATTTGCACGCGCTCAGCGCTGCCGGCACTCGCGCTGGGCAGCGCCTCACGGCTCTGCGGCAGCTGCACGGGCAGCTCCAGCAACGGGGTTTGCGCCGTCAGGAGAAAGAACACCAGCACGATAAAAATCACATCAAGCAACGGCGTCAGGTCTGGCAATAGGTTGCTCTGCGCCGAATTGGCGGCCGGCAAGCGGATCACGACAAGGCCCATTGCGCAGTCCGTGCACTGCTCGGCAGTTCGAGCTCCAGGCCGCCCAAAGCCAACTGGCAGCGATTGAGCAACGCCTGCACGCCCTCTAGGTAGCGCTCGGCCCACAAGGCAAAGCCCTGCCCCGCCGCCAGTGCCGGGATGGCAATCAGCAAGCCCCATACCGTGGTGTACAGCGCCTGCCACAGGCCATCGGCGAGCAACGCCGGGGTGACCGGGCTGTTCTGCTGCGCAATAGAGGCAAACATCTCCAACATGCCCAGCACCGTGCCAAGTAAACCGAGCATGGGGGCCAGCACGCCGAGCAGCTGCAGTAAGCGCAGCTGCTGATTAAGACGCTGGCGCTCCTCCAGCAGCCAGCAACCGAGGAGTTCCTCACGCTGTTCTGGCGGCAAAGCGCTGTGTTTAAGCAACAAGGCCAGGCCATAGCGCCACCCGCGTGCGCGGCCTTTGCAGTGCTCCCGGTCACAGGTGCGGCAGGCACCGACTGCCGCCTGCGCGGCGGCATTGCTCAACGGTTGCAAGCGCATAAAAACGCTGAGCCGCTGCAGAATCAGCGCCAGCGCCAGCAGCGAGCACAGCGCCAGTGGCCAGGCCAACGGCCCCATCGCGCTCCACCACGGGCTCATCTCAGCACTCCAGCGCTGGCGCGCTTTCGGCCAGCGCACGCCAGTCTTCGCGTTCGGCAATGCCTGGCTTGCGCGCGCCAAACAGCTGCAGCACCAACTCGCCATTGGTGTCAAAGGCTTCCCAGCTGGTAATCACCCCGTCAGTGCTGGGCTTGCGTACTCGCCATAGCTCGGTCACACCGGTGGTCTGCAGGTGCAGATTGAATTCGGCATCGAGCACGTTGAACCAGCTGTCCATCCAGCGTAGGTTTTTCACCGGCCCGGAGTGAATCTGGATGCAGTGGCGGTTGCCGACAAACACCATGATTGGCACCTCACGCGCGCCCGCCTGCTCCAGCAGCTTCGGCAACTCGCGCACCTCCAGCGGTTCAGCCCACTCACTCCCGGCCAGACGCAGGGCTTGGGTGCGCGTAGTGCCGTGCTTTTTCAGCAGAGCGAAGAAGTGATGAGTGTCTTTGAGGGTCGACCAGCCCACGCGCAGGGCATTCACATCCACCTGCGCATCGGCCTGCGCCTGCGGCACGTGCAGCAGCGGCAACAGTTCCAGGTCGACACGCTGCTCAGCCATACGCAAGCGCTCCAATAATGGTGCCCAGGCGTTTAGCTGACTGTCATCGGTGAGAAATACCTTGTGCACTGCGGTGCCTTGGCGATCGAACACCTGAATGCTGCGCTGAACGCCTTTGGCCGTTTGCTCCTCGATGGCAAACACGCTGGCCCAACCGCCGAGGAACAAGCGCAAGTCGATGTCGGCCGAAACCACCAAGCCCATCTGCCCGTTCGCAGTCACCGTAACCTCGCGGTAAAAGCCTTTGCGCTCGTGCACGCAATGCTCGTTGCGGGTCAGCGCCATCACATACCCCAGCTCGCCGAGCGCTGGCAGCAACTGCGGCCAATCCGGCTGCAGGCGCACGGTGTCGACACCCAGGCGACTGGCAACCAGTTCGGCTTCGCTGACGGCCAGACGCTCGGCCGCATCGCGAGCACGTAAGCGCGGCTGCTCGCGGCGTAGCACCTGCCAGGCCAGATACAGATCATTAGTGGCGGCAGCGGACTCGACATGTGTGCTCATGGATAACTCCTCGGTGATAAATCAACGGCTCGCCGTTAAGGCGAACTTAATGGGGATCTGCACGCGGCTAGGCACGGCCTGACCGCCTGCTGTTTCAGGGCGAAAATGCCACTGCGCCACGGCCTCAAGCGCGGCGCGATCAAGACTGTCCACCCCTGACGAACGCAGCACGCTCAAGCTGCGCTGCCGGCCGCGCGCATCCAGGCGCACCTCGACCAGCACCACGCCCTGCTGGTTACGCCGCCGCGCCTGGGACGGATAACTCGGCTGGCGTGGCGGCTGGCGAAAGCTCGGCTGGCGACTGAGCACTTCCGCGAGCGGCGGTGCGGCAACCGCCGCGGCGGGCGCGGCGGGCGCGGCGGGCGCGGCGTCAGCCGTCACTGTCGGGCTCACCGCAGGGCTGTTGGGCGCGCGCGCCAGCGCAGACCCAGGCGGAGTCTCAGCCGGCACTGCTATTGCCTGTGGCTTGGCCGTTGGCACCGGCGCTGAAGGCTTCACGGCAAGCGCCTGGCTGACTGCCACCTGGCGCAGCGGTTGTGGTTGCTCAGGCAGCGCGGCCGGGGCGGCTTGCAGCACGGCCGCCAAGCGCAAAACCTGAGGCGCGTCCGCGGTTTGTGCCGCGCTCAACGCGGGTCTTTGCGTTGTGCCATGCAGCCGCGAACCGGCGACATGCACGGCCAGCGACAGCAGCAAAAACAACGAAAAACGCAACATGCAGTGATCCAGCTAAATCAAATTGAATCTATTTGATAACTATTTGCATTTGCGTGTCAATGTCGTTTAGCTTTGCCGCCGATGCCAACCCGGTGGTCAGAGAAACCACCTAAACGCCCTGGAGCACCCCATGCACAGAAGCCCTCCGTTCGCCCGCCGCCCCTGGCTTGCCCTGCTGTTGCTCAGCCCCGCCCTGGCGCTTGCCATGGATAAAGCGCCAAATCAGTTCGATACGGTGACCGTTACAGCCACCCGCACCGAGCAGACCCTCGACCAGGTGCCGAGCAGCGTGTCGGTGCAGACCGAGCGCGACATCGATCAACAGAACATCAAGCACATTAAGGATCTGGTGCGTTACGAACCCGGCGTTTCGGTGGGCGGCAGCGGTGATCGCTTCGGCCTGTCCGGCTTTACCATTCGCGGTATTGGTGGTAACCGCGTGCTGACCCAGGTGGATGGCATCGGTATGCCGGATGCCTTCTCTTTCGGCGGTTTCCTCAACGCCAAACGCAACTACGTCGACCTCGACACCGTCAAGCAGGTGGAAATCATTCGCGGCCCGGCCAGTTCGCTGTACGGCAGCGATGCAATTGGTGGCGCAGTGAGTTTCCTGACCAAGGATGCCAGTGATTATCTGGATGATGGCGACGACGCCTATGCGCGCCTGAAAACCGGCTATGACGGCAGTGATGACAGCTGGCAGCGCAGCGCCACCTTCGCCGCGCGCCTAGGCCAGATCGACGGCTTGCTGCACCTGGGCCGGCGTAACGGCCAGGCCACAGAGACCCACGGTGGGCGGAGCGGTATCGGCGCAACCCGCGAACAGGCCAACCCGCTGGACTACCGCACCGACAACCTGCTGAGCAAATTCGGCTGGGATTACAGCGACACTGCTCGCCTACAGATGACCTACGAGCGCTATCAGGACGACAGCGATACCCGCGTGCTGAGCAACTACAGCAACACCGCGACCATTCGCCGCCAGGACGCCGAAGACCGGGTGGATCGTGAGCGCCTCTCCCTCGCCCACAGCCAACAACTCGACACGCTGCTGGTCGACCAGATCCACAGCCAGCTCAGCTATCAGGACAGCCAGACCCGCCAGCAAACCTTCGAAGACCGCGTGGTCGGCGGGCAGCCGCGCTACCGTACACGTGACTCGCACTACGAAGAACAGCTCTGGGCCTTCAACAGCAAACTGGACAAGGCCTTCAGCATCGGCCGCACGCAGCATGCACTGGTCTACGGCCTGGACCTCAAGCACCTGAAGAATGCCGACCTGCGCGAAGGTGGCGAAACCCAGTTAAGCAGCGGGGTGACCACTCCAGTACTGCCAACCAGCGACTTCCCTGACCCGACCACCAAGGAATATGCCCTGTTCGTGCAGGACAGTATCAGTATCGGCCGCTGGACCCTGCTGCCAGGCCTGCGCTACGACCGCTACGCAATGCAACCGCACGCCACCCAGAAGTACCTCAACAGCCAGGCCACTGAGCGCAACCCGAGTGACTTCACTGATTCGGCGCTGTCGCCCAAGTTTGGCGTGACCTACCAACTCGACCCTGCGCATAGCGTCTACGGCCAGTACGCCGCTGGTTTCCGTGCGCCGCAGGCTATCGAGATATTCGGCGAGTTCACCAACCCAGGGATGTACCGCACCCTGGCCAATACCAACCTCAAGGCGGAAACCAGCGACAGCTTTGAACTGGGCCTGCGCGGCCAGTACGCCATCGGCAGCTTTGGCGCGGCGCTGTTCTACAACCAGTACGACGACTTTATCGAGCAAGTCAGCCGGGCCTCCAGCGTGCAGGGCTTTCCGTTCGGCGAGTTCCAGTACGTTAACCGCGACCGCGTGACCATTCGTGGTGCGGAAGCCAAAGGCGAGCTGTTCCTCGACCAACTGGGCCTGCCCGCCGGCTGGAAAGTCCGCGGCAGCGTGGCCTATGCCCGCGGCAAGGATGAAGGCACAGGCCAGCCGCTCAACACTATCGACCCGCTTAAGGGCGTGTTCGGTCTGGGTTACAGCGAGCCCAGCGGCAGCTTTGGCGGCGAGTTGAGCTGGACCCTGGTGGCGGCGAAAACCCGCGTCGATACCCGTCAAACCGCCAACCATGCGCAGACCTCGGGTTATGGCGTGCTCGACTTGAATGGCTGGTGGCAGATGAGCGACAACTTCGCGGTGAATGCCGGTCTGTTCAACCTGACCGATAAACAGTACTGGCAATGGGGCGACGTCCGCGGCCTGACGGAAAACAGCCCGAGCATGGGCCGTTTCAGCCAGCCTGGGCGCCATGTGGCGGTCAATCTGGTCTGGGAAATCTAACCGCTGCGCACTGCCAGCGGTGCGCAGCCGAGCGCCACTGGGCGCATGCAGGCGCTCGGCTCTTCCACTTCCAGGCCAGGCCGGCATAATGCCGGCCTGTCGTGGAGATCCCTATGTTGCGTTTATGTGCACCGGATGAGTTGGCCGAAGGCCAGAGCCGGGGCTTTGAAATAGCTGAAGAGAAGCTGTTTGCCGTGCGCAAGGACGGCCAGTTGTATGCCTATCGCAATCGCTGCCCGCACCGCGGCATCCCCCTGGAGTGGCAGCCGGACCAGTTTCTCGATGCCAGTGCCAGCCTGATCCAGTGCGCCACCCACGGCGCGCTGTTTTTGATCGAATCCGGCGAATGCGTCGCTGGCCCCTGCGCCGGGCAATCGCTTCAAGAGCTTGCAACTCGCGAAGATGACCAGGGCATCTGGGTCGATCTGCCTGGATAAACCTTTGCAGGATGAATCGAGCCGCGCAGGTTGAGTGCAGCGATACCGATCAATCAGCCGCTGCATCAAACCGACTGTCATGGGTATCGCAGGCCAACCCATCCTACGAGCCTTGGTGGCGTGCAGAGACGCTAGAGCCCGGCCGCGTACAGGCGCTGCGCGTGCTCGACAAACAACTTCACCGGCTCAGCGCCTTTGCCGACCAGGCCGAAGGTCTGGTTGATGATGTCGAAATGGTCCATGGGGTACTGATCGCCGATCACCGTACCGAGGTGCGAGCTGTAACGCCCGACCATGCCATCGCACTGCCCAGTTTCACGCACAAAGGTGCGGGCAAATAACCGACAGGCGACATTCGGCCCATCGAAACGGTTGCCGCCTTTATTGGTGATGCCGGGTTGCAAGGTGCCGGACCAGGAGTAGTAGCGCACGCCATTGACCTCGGCCGCGCCCTCTCCGCCCCAAACCTCAGGCAAGCCTTGCGGGTACCGCACGTTGAAAGCAGCCACACCTTCCTGCGTTAACGACTGCTGCGCCGCGCTGACATCCATCGGCAGCGGCGCGCCTTTATAGCCGCGCTCCAGCCAGGCCATGCAACGCGCTACGCCACGCAGCAAGGCGCTCAACAAGCGTTCACGCAGGCTGCCATGTGGCGCTTTACCGGTCAGATAATCCGCCAGCTCAGAGCCATGATTAGGCCCGGCCACCGAGGTCACGGACGCCACCCACTCAGGCTTCAGCGCTGCGGCATAACGCGCAGTCAGTGCGCCCTGACTGTGACCAAGCAGATGAACCTTTTGCGCACCGGTTTGCTGCAACACCTCGGCAATACGCAACAGCAACTGCTCACCGCGCACCTCGGTGGAATTCACCGAAGACACCAGCACCGGGAACACCGTCGCCCCATGCCGGCGCAATGCGCTGACAATGCCGTACCAGTAGGGATAACCGAGCAGGCTGACAAAGCCGAGCAAACCTGGCACCAGAACCAGGGGATAACGGGGTGCAGTAGAAGTCGCCATTGCAAACCATCCTTGTGTTTTACCGCGAGAAAGAACGTACTGAACCACAAAGCATGCCCATGCCGTTCATATAACCGACTGAGTGACGAGTCGGGTGCCATCCAGGCCTACGGTATGGCGTTACCCGCCAACCGGCATAGTGCCGGCTGGTGGGTTGCGGTAGATCCAGATCCGCTTGAGCACTGTGGTGAACTGCCGCCACAAGCTACCGCTGTTGTAGACCTGACCATAACGCGCGGCGATCTCGCGCACCTCCAGCGCCAGCGCGGCATAGCGCCGAGCCGGCAGATCGGGAAACAGGTGGTGTTCAATCTGGTGGCTGAGGTTACCGGTGAGGATATGCAGCAGCGGCCCGCCGTTAAGGTTGCTGGAGCCGCGTAACTGGCGCAGGTACCAATGGCCACGGCTTTCGCCGACCACCGACTCCTTGCTAAACACCGCGGCTTTTTCCGTGAAGTGGCCACAGAAGATCACCGTGAAGGTCCACAGGTTACGCAGCAGGTTGGCCACCGCATTGCCGGCCAGCACCGCCAGAGCATTGGCGCCGAACAGCATGGCGAGCAGCGGGAAGAACAGGTAATCCTTACCCCACTGGCGGAGGATTTTGCCGTTGAACTGGCGGATCAGCGGGCGCACTTCGGCTTTGCTCAGCTTGCCTTTATAAACCTTGTCCAGACGCAGGTGCTGGACTGCCACCGAGTACTGGAACAGCACGGCCTGCAGCGTCACCCACAACGGCTGCCAGCGGTAGAACGGCTTCCAGCGCTGCTCGGGAAACAGCCGCACCACGCCATAACCGACGTCATCGTCCATGCCCAGCACGTTGGTCCAGGTGTGGTGCACATGGTTATGGGTGTGCCGCCAGAAATCACCGGGGCCGGCGATATCCCACTCATAGCTACGCCCGCAGAGTTCGGGGTCATTCATCCAGTCGTACTGGCCGTGCATGACGTTATGGCCCAGCTCCATGTTCTCCAGAATCTTGCCCAGCCCCAGCAGCGCAGTGCCCAGCAGCCAGGTCGGCGGCAACCAACCGAACATCAGCAAGCCTCGCCCGCTCCAGCAACAGAACCGCACCGCCGCGCGAATACGGCGGATATAACGCGCATCCACCTCGCCGAGGTCGGCCAGGGTGCGCTGACGCAATGCATCCAGCTCTTGGCCGAACGCCTCCAGTTCAGCCGCGCTCAGTTCACGGTCAGTGCGCATGGGCATCTCCTGTTAAAGATCAAGTTCGACATCGCCATGCGGCGCGCTGATACACAGGCGAATCGGCTGTCCCGGCTCACTGAACAAGGTACCGCTGCGCATATCACGCACCGTGCCGCTGACCAAGGTGCAGGTACAGCTGGCGCAAATGCCCTGGCGGCAACCATGGGCCGGTTGCAAGCCATGCGCCTCGGCCTGCGCCAATAAGCTGCGCTGATTGTCGGCAAGCGCCTGCTACTGGCTACGGGCAAAGCGCAGGCTGACCTGACGCAAGCCGACATCCGCGATCAATGCCGGCGGGGTAAAGGCCTCAACCTGCAACAGTCCGGACTGCCCGGCCCCTTGCCACCACTGTTGCACCTGGCCGACAAACCCTGCCGGACCACAGGCCAGCACGTGCTGTGGGGCCAGTTGCAGCAATGCAGCCACATGCTCGGCGGTAAAACGCCCAACCAACTCGCCGGGCTCGGCATGGCCTGCCGTCAGCGAGCAGCGCACCTGCAGGTTGCTGTACTGCGCCTGCAGCGCCTGCAACTCGGCGACAAAAGCCCGCTGGCCCTGCTCACGCACGTAATGCAGCAACGTCACCGGGGCGCTAAAACCCTGTGCCAGGGCGACGCGCAGCAGCCCCAGCAGCGGCGTGATGCCACTGCCTGCGGCCAGCAACAGCACGCCCTGCGCCGGAGCAGGCCAGTACAACTCGCCATATACCGGCCCCAATTCCAGCACGTCACCCACCGCCAACTGCTGCAGCAGATAAGGCGAAACCCGGCCACCGGCCTGCTGCTTGATGGCGATTTGCAGGCTGCCGTGCGCCTGCAACGCCGTCAGGCTATAGCTGCGGCACAGGCGCACCCCATCACGTTCGAGATACAGCTGCACATGCTGGCCAGGCTTGGCTCCACGCCAGTTGCCGTTGGCACGCAAGGTCAGTTCGAGCATGTCGTCGCCCACCCATTGGCGCTGGGTGACTTGGGCAAATACCCGATTCAGCCGCAGCGCCGGATGCAGCAGCGCCAGCCCGGCGTCGACATCGCTTTCACGCAAGCAACCCTGGGCGACCAGCACGCGCAGCGGATACAGCAGGCCTGCGAGCCCACGCACCCAGGCAAAAGGAAGAAGGGCCAACACAACACTCCAGTGAACAATTGTGCACTAGATTGGCAGAGCGCCACCACTCGGTCAACACTCGTACACTCAAATGACTTCGAGACCACAGTTCGACGTAGAGGAAGGCCATTTGATAGAGTGCTGGGCTGATTTCGCCATGCCGAGCCATGCACGCTTGAAACCACTACAACCGCGCGCCGAACAAAAACTGCAAACCCGCCACGCCCTCATGGACGCGGCGCGCAGTCTGATGGACAGTGGTCGCGGCTTTGGCAGCTTGAGCTTGCGTGAAGTCGCACGCAGCGCCGGCATCGTGCCGACCGGTTTCTACCGGCATTTCGATGACATGGACGCCCTGGGCCTGGCACTCGTCGCCGAAGTGGGCGAAACCTTCCGCGAAACCATTCGCCAAGTCCGTCACCACGAGTTTGAAGTGGGCGGGGTGATCGACGCCTCGGTGCGCATCTTCCTCGACGCCGTGGCGGCTAACCGCTCGCAGTTCCTGTTTCTTGCCCGCGAGCAATACGGCGGCTCACTTTTGGTTCGCCAGGCTATCGGCGCACTGCGCGAGCGCATCAGCGCCGACCTAGTCGCTGATCTCGCCACCATGCCGAGGCTGCAGCATTTCGATGCCCCGGCGCAGAACGTGATTGCCGATCTGGTGGTGAAAACCGTGTTCGCCACCCTGCCCGAGCTGATCGACCCGCCCGCCGCCACCTTGCCGATGCATGCCTCCCCCGAGGTCAAGATGATCGAGCAGCTGCGCTTTATCTTTATCGGGGCCAAACACTGGCAGGGGTTGGGGCAGACAACCCGCTAACGCGCACCAAAACAACTCACCCACACCCGCCACGCACCAAATCAGCCCGAGGCAACGCACGGAAAACTTGCACCTAATAGACGCAAAGCCTAGTTGCGCCTGGGCTCAACACGGATTGGCAAGCCCCTTGCTCTGTAACCGGTATTGACCTGCCGGAAACTGCCCCATGTTGGTGATCCACCGCCGTATTGACGCCCAGCCGCACTGCGATGCCGAACTTGAATTAAGTTTTGAAGCCCGCAGCAAAAGCCGCCTGCGCTGCTTCAGCCGCGCTGGCGAAGACGTCGGCCTGTTCCTTGAGCGCGGCCAGCCTGCCCTGCACGATGGTGAATGCCTGCAGGCTGAAGATGGCCGCATCGTGCGGGTCATCGCCCGTGCCGAGCCACTGCTGCACGTCACCTGCGCCAATCCGTTCGAGCTGATGCGCGCCGCTTATCACCTGGGTAACCGCCACGTCGCGTTGCAACTCGGCGATGGCTGGCTGCGTTTGCCGGACGACTATGTGCTCAAGGCCATGCTGGAGCAGCTCGGCGCAACGGTGACGAACGTCGAAGCGCCCTATCAACCCGAACAAGGCGCCTATGGCGGCGGCCATCACCATTCGCATGCCGGCGATGCCGAGTTCAGCTATGCGCCGCGCCTGCATCAGTTCGGTGCACGCAAGTGAACGAAATGACTCTGAACGCCAGCGAGCGCAGCCGAGTCGAGCTTACAGCTGCACGTGAGCAGTCCGAGCCGCCGTGCAACACAGTATCGTCAAGCGCAGCCAGTTCAGTGTCATTTCGTAGCGCCTGGCAGCTGCTTAGGTTAGCCAGCCCACAATTACCGATTGGCGGCTACAGCTATTCCCAGGGCCTGGAAATGGCCGTCGAACAGGGCCTGGTGAATAACGCCGAGAGCGCCCAGCACTGGATCGCCGATCAGCTGCTGCTCAACCTGGCCCGCTTCGAGGCGCCGCTGCTGCGCGCCCATTGCCACGCCGCAGCCAGCGAGGACTGGGCGCAATTGCGCCAGCTCGCCGAGCAACAACGCGCCAGCCGCGAAACCCGCGAGCTGCGCCTGGAAAGTCGGCAGATGGGCTATTCCCTGCAACAGCTGCTCAGCGGCCTACCGGAACTGGACGAGCCGGCGCAGCAACTGTTTAGCGAACTCGACGAACCCGGCCTGGCCGTTGGTTGGGCGCTGGCCGCCCGCGCCTGGCAGATCAGCGCCGATGATGCTCTGGCCGCCTGGCTCTGGGGCTGGCTGGAAAACCAGCTGGCGGTGCTGATGAAGACCTTGCCGCTGGGCCAACAAGCCGCGCAACGCCTGACTTCAAAACTGCTGCCATTACTGGAACAGGCCCAGCGCCAGGCCAGTGAACTGCAACCGCAGCACTGGGGCAGCGCTGCCTTTGGCCTGAGCCTGGCGAGCATGGCGCACGAGCGCCAATACAGCCGTTTATTCCGTTCTTGATGATAAGGAAGACTTAAAGATGAACAGCCAACCCCTGCGCATCGGCATCGGCGGCCCGGTCGGTTCCGGCAAAACCGCGCTGACCCTGGCCCTGTGCCTGGCCCTGCGCGAGCGCTACAACCTAGCGGTGGTGACCAACGACATCTACACCCAGGAAGACGCGCAGTTTCTGGTGCGCAACGAGGCCCTGGCGCCAGAACGAATCATTGGCGTGGAAACCGGCGGCTGCCCGCACACGGCGATCCGCGAAGACGCCTCGATCAACCTGGAAGCGGTCGACCAACTCAACCGGCGCTTCCCAGGCCTGGACCTGATCATCGTCGAATCCGGCGGCGACAACCTCTCGGCGACCTTTAGCCCGGAGCTGTCAGACCTGACCATTTACGTGATTGACGTATCGGCCGGCGACAAGCTGCCACGCAAGGGCGGCCCGGGCATCTGCAAGTCCGACTTGCTGGTGATCAACAAGGTCGACCTGGCGCCACTGGTCGGCGCCTCGCTGGAAGTGATGGAGCGCGACACGCTGAAGATGCGCGGCGAAAAACCGTTCGTATTTAGCAACCAGAAGATTGGTCAGGGTCTGCAGCAGATCATCGCCTTTATCGAACAACACGGCATGCTCAGCGCCGCCTGAAACGCCCAACATTCAGTCAAGGAGACACCTCATGCACCTGCGCCAACCGCTCGCTGTCATCGCCCTACTGCTCAGCCCCGCCATGGCCTTCGCCCATCCGGGGCACGACCACGCCGGGCTAATGGCAGGCTTGGCACACCCGCTACTCGGCCTCGATCACCTGCTGGCGATGCTCGCCGTCGGCCTGTGGGCCGCGCAGCAAGCCGGCGTTGCACGTTGGGCGCTGCCGCTGTGCTTTGTCGCCAGCATGCTGGTGGGTGGCCTGCTGGGCTTTAACGGTCTGCAAGTCCCGCTGCTGGAAACCGGCATCGCCGCCTCGGTATTGGCCTTCGGCCTGCTGGTGGCCGTGGCCATTCGCCTACCGACGCTGGCTGCCATCGTCCTGACCGCCGTATTTGCCCTGACCCACGGTGTCGCCCATGGCCTGGAGCTGCCTGCGCAGGCCAGCCCATGGGGCTATGCCGCAGGCTTTGCCGTGGCCACCGCCACTCTGCACGCCAGTGGCTACGCGCTGGTACGCCTGCTGCCGCAGGCCGCCGCGCCGCTCGTGCGCTGGCTGGGCGCTGCCTCAGCAGTGACCGGCGCCTGGTTGCTGACGGGTTAAGCCCAGGGCGAGGTGAACGGCACTGCCGTTCGCCTGTGACGCCTGACTGCAACGCGCGCAAGGCTGATGCATTTCACCCCTCGCTCAGCCGCCATGGCTTTGTCATAGTCGGTGCGTATTACCACCCCTACCTGACTGCCCTGGATGCTGACCATGCTGCGCGTCGCTCGCTTTCTAACTGCTCCCCTCCTGCTGCTGGCCATCGCCCTCGGCGTGCTGGCCCTGACCAGCAAACCGGCCCAACCGACAGCCGTGCTGAGTCGCTTTGCCGAGCAACCGCTGGTCATCGCGGCGGCAAGGGCCTGTGGCCGGAGAACAGCCTGTTTGCCTTCCAGCGCGCCAGCGCCCTGGGCGTCGACATGCTGGAGATGGACCTGCAGCTGTCCAGTGACGGCGAGTTGGTGGTGATTCACGACCGCACCCTGGAACGCACCACCGATGGCGACGGCGCAGTTGCCGCGCTCAGCCTGGCGCAATTACAGGCACTGGATGCCGGTTATAACTGGAGCGCCGACGGTGGCCAGAGTTATCCCTACCGTGGCCAGGGCATCCGTATCCCGAGTTTTGCCGAAGTGCTCGACAAGTTGCCGGATGCACCCAAGGTGATTGAAATCAAGGTGCCGGATGTCGGCATCGAAGTCCTGCTGTGTGACGCCCTGCAAGCGCACCAGCAACAGGACCAAGTCATAGTTGCCAGCATCTATGAACGCAGCCTGCAACTGTTTCGCGAACAGTGCCCTGGGGTAGCCACCTCCGCCGGGCCGGGTTCGGTGCGTTTGCTGGTGGCGCTCAACTGGCTGGGCCTGGGCAGCCTGCTGTCGCCCTCCTATCAGGCGCTGCAAATACCCGAAACGCACGACGGACTGCTAGTCGCCAGCCCAAGCCTGCTCAAGGCCGCCGCGCAACGCGGGTTGAACGTGCAACTGTGGACCATTAACGAACAGCCAGACATGCGTCGCCTGCTCGACCTGGGCGTCCACGCGCTGATCACCGACTACCCAGACCGTGCCCTGCAGGTGCTGGGGCGCTCGACCCGAATCAGCGCCCTGGAAAACTAAGCACCTGTACACAGCCACCCTACGTCAGCCCTGCTGCGCTAAAGCAGATTCGGCGCACAGCCTGCTGTACAAAAAACAACCTACACCCTTGAGGCCACGCCCACTGTGGCCTCAAGACAAGCGTGCGCAGCTTATCCACAGATCGCTCCACAGTAACTTGGGATAAGTTATCCACCGCAGATTTTATCCACCTCGAAATTCCCGCAAAAAACACGATTATTGCTTGACTCAGCCTGCTTGAAATGACGTTTAAACCCACATTTACAGACTGATCAAAAAACAATCAATACTCGCAGAGACAGGCACAGCAAGGGCTACAAGCAGACATACCATAGTTATCAACAGCTCTACGCACAGCAGCCATGGACAACTTCTGCACTACCCCATCGCAACCTGAATAACCAGCCTAATTTGCGGATTACACGCTAACCCGCGCACTGATCAAAAAACATACAACTCGCGCAAAGCCGCGCCTAATAAGGCCTGCAAGCAGGCATACCAGAGTTATGAACAACTCTACCCACAGTAGTCGTGGACAACTTCGTCGGCGCCCCACCAATGCCCCCTGAATAACCCAGCCAAGCTGTTGTTTATACGATAAATAATCAACTGATCAAAAAACATACAACTGTCGCTAACGGCCACACGACTAGACCCGCACGCGCCTACGCCCACCTTATCCACAGAACGCCCCACAGTCTTTGTGCACAACTCACAACAAGCTGACGTGCGCTGTGCATAACGCCATAAGCGGCTTCTGCCTATGAGCCCTATCGAGACAATCAACACCCCAACCACTGAGCATCGGCATAACCTCGCCTACCCCCATCAAGGAGATACCCCATGCCGCTCAATGACCTGTTACGCAGCTTGCTTGCCGCTTATGCCTGCGGGGCCAGTGGCAGCAGCCGCGACTAACCGACACCGGCGATATTTTTCGTGCGCGGCGGCAAACCTGGGCGGACTGCCTATGGCTGAGGCGGGCTGACTCACGTATAAATTTGCGCACGCTTGCCTGCGGCGCTCGCAGCGCGATGCCCCTTGAACAGCGCAGAAAGGAACCCTTCCCATGGCCGGAGCCAGCCTGTTAACCCTGCTCGATGATATCGCCGCCGTGCTCGACGACGTGGCGCTAATGACCAAGGTCGCGGCGAAGAAAACCGCGGGGGTGCTCGGCGATGATCTGGCGCTGAATGCCCAACAGGTCAGCGGTGTGCGCGCCGAGCGGGAGCTACCGGTGGTCTGGGCGGTGGCCAAGGGCTCGTTCAAAAACAAGCTGATTCTGGTGCCCGCAGCCCTGTTGATTAGCGCCTTCATACCCTGGGCGGTGACGCCGTTATTGATGTTCGGTGGCGCCTTTCTCTGTTACGAGGGCTTTGAAAAGCTCGCGCACAAATTCCTGCACAACAAAGGCGAGGATCAGGCCAAGCACACAGAGCTGCTGCAGGCCGTGGCAGACCCGGCAGTGGATATGCTGGCATTCGAGAGGGACAAGGTTAAAGGTGCAATCCGCACTGACTTTATTCTCTCGGCGGAAATCATCGCCATCACCCTCGGCACCGTGGCCCTGGCCAGTTTTGGCAAGCAGGTCGCAGTGCTGTCCGGCATCGCCATCCTGATGACGGTCGGGGTTTATGGTCTGGTGGCGGGCATCGTCAAACTGGATGACGCCGGCCTATACCTCAGCCATCACGGCGGTGAGGGCTTGGCCGGGCGCCTGCAACGTAGCCTCGGCCGCGGCATCCTGCTTACCGCGCCGTACATGATGAAGGGCCTGTCGGTTCTTGGCACCGCGGCAATGTTTATGGTCGGGGGCGGCATTCTCACCCACGGTATTCATACGGCGCAGCTGTGGATTGATCAGTTGGCGCTCAGTGTTGCCGCCAGCAGCGGTCTGCTCGCCGCCCTGTTGCCGACCCTGCTCAACGCCATCGCCGGAGTCATTGCCGGAGCCGTCGCGCTGCTGTTGGTCAGCCTGGCAACGCGCCTGTGGAAAACCCTAAAGCCGGCGAAGACCTCGGCTTAATCCAGCCTCTGCAGCTCAGGCTTTGCCGCTGGGCATAGAAGGCTGGTCGCCCAACGAGGCTCTCAGCAATCCCCAGGCAGACTGGCGATCCAGCGCTGCAGCACGTCAACACCCTCGGCATGCACGCTGGAGCGGCCCAGCTCCGGCATCATCACGCTCGGGTCGACACTTTCCAACCGGTAGATCAGCACCGATTTTTCTGGCTGCCCCGGATGAATATCCACCAGCCGCCCGCCCGAACCTTTGCCCGCTGCTACCGGCTGCTTGCACAGGCCATAGCTGATACCGATGGCCGTGGCCGGATCGAGCAGCAGGCCCGAGGTACGTCCTGGCCCGGTGGGGTTGTGGCAGTGGCTGCAATTGGCATCCAGGTAACTGCGTGCCTGCTTTTCCAGGCTCTCGCCTGGACGCGGCGTCGGCCACAGGGCGTTCTGCGGCACGCCCTGCAAGTCCGCCGGCAAACCTTGGAGACGGCCCTGCTGCTGCCAGTGCTGCAACTGATTGTGCGTGCCCTCGGCGTAGCTGAAGCTTTTGTTCAGCTGCCGCGCTTTCGGCCCTAGCGGGTTAACGCCTTGCCCCGCGCGCTCCTCATGGCAACCGGCGCACTGATTGGCGTCCGGCACTTGATAGCTGACGGGCTGAGTCTGGCCCTGGGCATCCAGCAGACGCAATTCGCGGCTGTCGCCCGCCCATTCCAGGTGCGCCTCCTGTTGCTGCTCATCCCACACATAGGGCAGCGCCACCCAGCCACCCTGCTGTTTGAGCAGGAGGCGCGTTTCTATCAGTTGCACCCGTGCCAGTTCCAAACCACGTTGCGGGTCGCGGTCATCCTGCTCGTTGAGCAGCAAACGGCCCTGCGCATCCTTGGGGTAGTAGAAGGTTTTGCTCAGCACGGTACCCAACGGGTACTCGACGTGCTCCTCGTGATATGTCGCCGCCGCACCTGCTGGCATCCACACACTGCGCAGCTTGTGCGCATAGTCGGTAAACAACGGGGTATTCAGGTCATAGGGCAGCGCGTCGGCAATCGGCGCAATAAAGCCATCCGCGCGCTGCAACAGGCCCCACCCACTTAGTTTCTCCGGGTAGCTGTCACCGTGCGGCAGGTACAGCGCGGCAGGCTGTTGCTCGCAGCCGGCGAGGAGCAACAACAGCAACCCCAACAACACACGGCGCATCAAGCCCCCTCGTTGGCTTCAGCCGAAGCCAGCTTGACCGCCGGCAACGGCGGCAGGCTGCAGCGGTAGTTGGCCATCTCGGTGCTGATGTTCTGGTAGTTGTTCGGCCCGTCGACGTTGATCATCCCCGCCTCGCCGTTATTGATGCAGATCGCCCGCTCGGCTGGCAGCTTGCCATCCACCAGAATGTCGAGATTGACGTAGCCGTCCCAGAGGATGTCCGGCAGGCGGCCATTCAAACCGAACTGGCTGACCTTGAGCGCCTTCAATTCCAGATGGTCCGGGCTATCGCCTGCCGGGCCAAAACGGTTGCCGTGGATATGGATGCCTTCGGGGTAGGGGTCGAAATTCTCGGCGGTGGAAAGGTCGGTGTAACCAGTGCTGAAGTAGCTGCTGATGATCACGTTGGCAGTCTTGTGCTCACCAATATCGTTGTCGAACACCTCGACATCATCATTGGAGTTGATCACCACGCCGGAACCGGCCGGCACACTGGCCACAGGAGTGCCCTTGTGGCCGAAGTTCGTGTGGTTGTTACCTTCGATCGTGTTACGGAATACCCGCGTCACCCGCCCGGCCTGCGGCAGGTTGGGCATGTTGAACACCAATATGCCGCCGGTGTTGCCGGTGGCGATGTTGTCATACACGTCGGCGTCCACGGTGTTCTCGATCTCGATACCGGCGACGTTGCGCTCGGCGCGGCTGTTGCGCACCACCACGTTGCGCGACTGGCCGACATAAATACCGGCGTCCGACGCGCCGATGGCCACTACGCCATCGATCAGGGTGTTTTCGGTTTGCACCGGGTAGATGCCGTAGGCACCGTTCTCGGTGGCCGGGCCGTTGGTCCATTCGGTGCGCACGCGGCGAATGATGATGTTCTTGCCGCCCACCACTTTCAGCGAATCACCCTGGGTGTCTTCGAAGGCGATGTCTTCAATGGTGAAGTCCGAGGCATCCACCAACAGCCCTTCAGCCCCGGACTTCTGCCCCTTGAAGCTGAGAATGGTCTTATCCATGCCCGCGCCCTTGATGGTCACCCCACTGACTTTCAGGCTCAGGCTGCGATCAAGCTGATAGATGCCCGCCGGTATTTCAATCACGCTGCCGGGCTTGGCCTTGATCAATTGGGTTTGCAGGTCTTTCTGGAAATCCAGATTGGCCAGCGGCGCGGGCTCTTCGCCACACGCGGCAAACAACACGGACAGGGCAAGCAAGGAAAGCGGGGCAAGGCGCATGGCAATCTCCAGCGTATTTCTTATTAGATGGAACGATAGTACCAATTAATCAGAAAAAGCCAACCCGCCCCCGTCACTCCAAGCCCTGCACGCGCAATAAGCCAACCTACGCAGAGCGTCACGCATCCGTTACCATCGCCAGCAATTAAGCGAAGAGATGCGGCATGTATATCTATCGACTGGTGCTGATCCTGGTGGTGGGGATCTATCTGTTTTCCCCCGCCATCATGGACTGGTGGATCGACCCCAATGGGGCCTGGTACCGCCCCTACCTGCTGTGGCTGATTCTGATCGTGGTGACCTTTATCCTGCAGAGTCAGCAAGATGCCGATGAACTCTGACGCCCTGCGGCGCACCCCATGCCTGCCTCTTAATCTATTCGCCGAGCCAACCTGATGCTGACAAGCTTTAGCCTGAGCCAGCTGATCCTGATCAGTGCGGCCTACCTTCTTATTTTGTTCGGCGTCGCCTGGATCAGTGAACACGGCCTGATTCCGCGCTGGATCATTCGCCACCCGCTGACCTACATCCTGTCGCTTGGCGTGTATGCTAGTGCCTGGGCCTTCTACGGCACAGTGGGCCTGGCTTATCAGTATGGCTATGGCTTCCTCGCCAGCTACCTGGGGGTCTCCGGGGCCTTTCTGCTGGCACCGGTGCTGCTCTATCCGATCCTGAAGATTACCCGCACCTACCAACTGTCATCCCTGGCCGACCTGTTCGCCTTCCGCTTTCGCAGCACCTGGGCCGGCGCCCTCACCACCCTGTTTATGTTGGTCGGTGTGCTGCCGCTGCTGGCGCTGCAGATTCAAGCGGTGGCCGACTCCATTGGCATTCTCACCCGCGAGCCAGTGCAGGAGCGCGTGGCACTGGCCTATTGCGGGCTGATTATTCTGTTCACCATCCTCTTCGGCGCGCGGCATATCGCCACCCGCGAGAAGCATGAGGGTCTGGTGTTTGCCATCGCCTTCGAGTCGGTGGTCAAGCTGGTGGCGATCAGCATCATCGGCCTGTACGCGCTATACGGCGTGTTCGACGGCCCGCAGGACCTGCAGTCCTGGCTGGTGCAGAACCAGGCCTCACTGGCCAACCTGCATACGCCCTTGCAGGAAGGCCCCTGGCGCACCCTGTTGCTGGTGTTTTTCGCCTCGGCCATCGTCATGCCGCACATGTACCACATGACCTTCACCGAGAACCTCAACCCGCGCGCCATGGTCAGCGCCAGCTGGGGCCTGCCGCTGTTCCTGCTGCTGATGAGCCTGGCGGTGCCGTTGATCCTCTGGGCCGGGCTAAAGCTCGGCGCCACCACCAACCCGGAATACTTCACCCTCGGCGTCGGCATCGCGGTCAACAACCAGACTCTGGCACTGATTGCCTATGTCGGCGGGCTGTCGGCCTCCAGCGGGCTTATCATCGTCACGACCCTGGCGCTGTCGGGCATGGTGCTTAACCATGTGGTGCTGCCGCTGTATCAACCGCCGGCGGAGGGCAATATCTACCGCTGGCTGAAATGGACCCGCCGAGCGCTGATCCTGCTGGTGATCATGGCCGGCTACGGCTTCTATCTGTTGCTCGGGGCCGAACAGGACCTGGCCAACCTCGGCATTGTCGCCTTCGTCGCCACCCTGCAGTTCTTGCCCGGCGTGCTCTCGGTGCTGTACTGGCCGACGGCCAACCGCAAAGGTTTTATCGCCGGCTTGCTGGCAGGGATCGGCGTGTGGGTGGTGAGCATGCTGCTGCCGATGCTCGGCAACCTGCAAGGGCTGTACCTGCCCTGGTTCAACGTCATCTATGTGCTGGATGACAGCAGCTGGCACATGGCGGCCATCGGCTCACTGGCGGCTAACGTGCTGGTGTTCACCCTGGTGTCGCTGTTCACCGAAGCCAGCACAGAAGAGAAAAGCGCCGCTGAAGCCTGCGCGGTGGATAACGTGCGGCGCCCGCAACGCCGTGAGCTGCTGGCCGCCTCACCGCAGGAGTTTGCCGCGCAGCTGGCCAAGCCGCTCGGCGCAAAAACCGCCCAGCATGAAGTCGAGCAGGCGCTGCGCGACCTGCATTTGCCGTTCGACGAGGGTCGCCCCTACGCCCTGCGTCGCCTGCGTGACCGCATTGAGGCCAACCTCTCCGGGTTGATGGGTCCCAGCGTGGCCCAGGACATAGTCGAGACTTTCCTGCCGTATAAAGCCGGCAGCGAAACCTACGTTAGCGAAGACATCCACTTTATTGAGAACCGCCTAGAGGACTACCACTCGCGCCTCACCGGCCTCGCCGCCGAGCTCGACACCCTGCGTCGCTATCACCGCCAGACCCTGCAGGAACTGCCCATGGGCGTCTGCTCGCTGGCCAAGGATCAGGAGATCCTGATGTGGAACAAGGCCATGGAAGAGCTCACCGAAATCCCCGCGCAGCGCGTGGTTGGCTCACGCCTGGGCACCTTGGGCGAACCGTGGCGCGCCCTGCTGCAAAATTTTATCGAACTACCGGACGAGCACCTGCACAAGCAAAGCCTGGCCCTCGACGGCCAGACCCGCTGGCTCAACCTGCACAAGGCCGCCATCGACGAGCCCCTGGCCCCCGGTAACAGCGGCCTGGTGCTGCTGGTTGAAGACCTCACCGAGACGCAGCTGCTCGAAGACAAACTGGTGCACTCCGAACGCCTGGCGTCCATCGGCCGCCTGGCTGCCGGTGTGGCCCACGAGATCGGTAACCCGATCACCGGCATCGCCTGCCTGGCGCAAAACCTGCGCGAAGAGCGCGAAGATGACGCCGAGCTGACCGAGATCAGCGAGCAAATTATCGAGCAGACCAAACGCGTGTCGCGCATTGTTCAGTCACTGATGAGCTTTGCCCATTCCGGTAGCCACCAGAACAGCGATGAGCCGGTTTGCCTGGCTCAGGTCGCCCAGGACGCCATTGCCCTCCTGGCCCTCAATCGGCAGAGCATCGACGTGCAATTTTTCAACCTCTGCGACTCCGACCACTGGGTAGTCGGTGACCCGCAGCGCCTGGCTCAGGTGCTGATCAATCTATTGTCTAACGCCCGTGACGCCTCGCCGCCCAACAGCGCGATTCGGATTAAGAGCGAGGCATTCGAGCACACCATCAACCTGATCGTCGAAGACGAAGGCACAGGCATTCCCAAGGCGATTATCGACCGCCTGTTTGAGCCTTTTTTCACCACCAAAGAAGTGGGTAAGGGCACCGGTCTTGGCCTCGCTCTGGTCTATTCGATCGTGGAAGAGCATTATGGACAAATAACAATCGACAGCCCGGCCGACCCCGAGCTACAACGCGGCACCCGCATCAGGGTCAGCCTGCCGAGGCATGTCGAGGCGACGTCCCTAGCGACCTAAACCAGCTAACTGAGAGCATGCCTGCCAGGCCCTTAGCCCAGCGGCATGCCCCGAGACCGTCGAGAGACCAAATTAATGCCTCATATTTTGATCGTCGAAGACGAAACTATTATCCGCTCTGCATTGCGCCGCCTGCTTGAGCGCAATCAGTACGAAGTCAGCGAAGCCGGCTCGGTGCAGGAAGCCCAAGAGCGCTTCAGCATCCCCAGCTTCGACCTGATCGTCAGCGACCTGCGCCTGCCGGGCGCCCCTGGCACCGAGATGATCAAGCTCGGTCAAGGCACGCCCGTGCTGATCATGACCAGCTACGCCAGCCTGCGCTCGGCCGTCGACTCGATGAAAATGGGCGCAGTCGATTACATCGCCAAACCCTTCGACCACGACGAAATGCTCCAGGCCGTGGCGCGCATCCTGCGTGATTTCCAGCAGACCAAAAGCGCCCCCGCCCCTGCAGCGGCCAGCGCAAAAGCCGGCACCGACAAAGCCGTGGACAACAGCAACGGCGAGATCGGCATCATCGGTTCCTGTGCCGCGATGCAGGAGCTGTACAGCAAGATCCGCAAGGTCGCGCCCACTGACTCCAATGTACTGATCCAGGGCGAGTCCGGCACCGGTAAAGAACTGGTGGCCCGCGCCCTGCACAACCTCTCGCGCCGCGCCAAAGCACCACTGATTTCGGTGAACTGCGCGGCCATCCCGGAGTCGCTGATCGAGTCCGAATTGTTCGGCCACGAAAAAGGCGCCTTCACCGGGGCCAGCGCCGGTCGCGCCGGCCTGGTGGAAGCGGCTGATGGCGGCACCTTGTTCCTCGATGAAATCGGTGAGCTGCCGCTAGAGGCGCAGGCACGCCTACTCCGTGTGCTGCAGGAAGGCGAGATTCGCCGTGTGGGCTCGGTGCAGTCGCAGAAGGTTGATGTGCGCTTGATTGCCGCGACCCACCGCGACCTGAAAAGCCTGTCGAAAGTCGGCCAGTTCCGCGAAGACCTGTATTACCGCCTGCACGTAATCGCCCTGAAGCTGCCGCCGCTGAGGGAGCGTGGGGCCGACGTGATTGAGATCGCCCGCGCCTTCCTGATTCGCCAGAGCACACGCCAACACCGCCTCGACCTGAGCTTTGCCTCAGACGCCGAACAGGCTATCCGTCACTACCCCTGGCCGGGGAACGTGCGCGAACTGGAGAACGCCATTGAGCGTGCGGTGATTCTCTGCGAGGGCAACAGTATTTCTGCCGAGTTGCTGGGCATCGATATCGAACTGGATGACCTTGAGGACGATTTCAGCGGCCTGCCCGGGCAAGGTGGCGGCCTGGGGCATGAATCCAGCGAACCCACCGAAGACCTGTCACTGGAAGACTACTTCCAACACTTCGTGTTGGAGCATCAGGACCACATGACCGAGACCGAGCTGGCCCGCAAACTCGGCATCAGCCGCAAGTGCCTGTGGGAGCGCCGCCAACGCTTGGGTATTCCACGTCGCAAGTCTTCGGGCGCCACCGCAGATTAGCGCGCTGACCTGGGTGACAGATGCGGGCGCAAGAGGTTCCACCATCTGTTACCCATTCAACACTTAGTAACAAAAGCCGGGTCTTATGGTAACGAGAGCCCGGCTTTTTTATACCTCCCAGCCACTCACCAAGCCGCTCAACACCTTGAATTTAAAGGGTTTACGAAAACTGGCACGGGTTCTGCTTTAGTACTGATACAAAAATAATAACAAGCATGTTCCAAACCTAATAAAAATAAGACGTACCGACTCCAGCACAATAAAAACAACAACGCGGAGGCGCAGCTAACTGATTCTTTTGGAAAGGAATTGCCTTTGGGGTTCGCCCCAAAACCAGGCCGAGAACGATAAAACTGCCCTAAGGCAGCGCCAGAACTGGTTGGGTCACTGTGTGATCATGGCAGCGTCAGTATCCAAAGCAATACGTTTGCTCTTAACTCCCAACTTGGGAGAGCTTCCAAAAGTCACTGACTGGATGGAACGGGTAAATCAACAAAAACAACAAGCCCGCCATAATAATAAAAACAGAGCACGCACCAATTTGGGGGGGAGCTTCGGCTCCCCCAGTAGCTTCAAACTCCCCGCCTGCAACAGTCTCCTGCCGTTTCCTGCACCAAACCCCAACTCAATGCTAAAATCCGCGCCATTCCTGCGGCCGGCATATACTCTGGCCAGTCATTTCGTCAAACAGTGCCTCCCATGCTGAAAAAGCTGTTCAAGTCCTTTCGCACCCCCACCCTCCGTGGCAAACACTCGCATAGCACGCCCGAAGTGCTGAGTAGCAGCCAACACCCGATCGAACGCGGCGAAATCAGCCGTTACGCCATCAGCGTGGTTGAGCGCCTGCAGCAGGCCGGCTACCAAGCGTATTTGGTCGGCGGTTGCGTTCGCGATCTGCTGCTGGATATCGAACCCAAGGATTTCGACGTAGCCACCAGTGCCACCCCGGAGCAGGTGCGTGCCGAATTCCGCAACGCCCGGGTAATCGGCCGCCGCTTCAAGCTGGTGCATGTGCATTTCGGCCGCGAGATCATCGAGACGGCGACCTTCCGTGCCAACCACCCCGAAGGCGATGAGGAAGAGAACAGCAACCTGTCTTCGCGCAACGAGAGTGGGCGGATTCTGCGCGACAACGTGTACGGCAGCCTGGAAGACGACGCCCAGCGTCGCGACTTCACCATCAATGCGCTGTACTACGACCCCGTCACTGAACGCATTCTCGATTACGCCAATGGCGTACACGACATCCGCAACCACTTGATCCGTCTGATTGGCGACCCGACTCAGCGCTACCAGGAAGACCCGGTGCGCATGCTGCGGGCAGTGCGCTTCGCCGCCAAGCTGGATTTCGACATTGAAAAACACAGCGCCGCGCCTATCTATAAACTGGCTCCACTGCTCGGTGGTATTCCCCCTGCGCGCCTGTTCGATGAAGTGCTGAAGCTGTTTCTCGCCGGTTATGCGCTGTACACCTACGAACTGCTGGTCGACTACGGCCTGTTCGGCCAACTGTTCCCGGCCAGCGCTGACGCACTGAAAAGCAACCCGGACTACACCGACCAGTTGATCCGCAACGCCCTCGACAGCACTGACCTGCGCATCCATCAGGGCAAAACAGTCACCCCGGCGTTCCTCCTCGCCGCGCTGCTCTGGCCAGCCCTACCAGCCCGTGTGATCAAACTGCAGGATCGCGGCATGCCGCCAATCCCGGCGATGCAGGAAGCAGCTCACGAACTGATCAGCGAGCAATGCCTGCGAATCGCCGTGCCCAAGCGCTTCACCATGCCCATTCGCGAAATCTGGGACATGCAGGAGCGCCTGCCACGGCGCAGCGGCAAACGCGCCGACACCCTGCTGGAAAACCCACGCTTCCGGGCCGGCTATGACTTCCTTCTGCTGCGTGAAAGCGCCGGTGAACAAACCGGTGGCCTCGGCGACTGGTGGACGCGTTATCAGGACGTCAGTGATAGCGAGCGGCGCAACATGATCCGCGACCTCAGCAGCAAAGACGATGCCTCCGGCGCACCCCGTAAACGCAAGCGCAGCAACAGCAAGCGCAAGCGCGGCCCCGCAGGTGACGGCAGCAACTCCGCCGCGGGTGAATGATGGAACGCGTGTATATCGGCCTGGGCAGTAACCTAGCGACCCCGCACGCGCAACTGCGCAGCGCGCTGGCCGCTCTGGCCGCGCTGCCGCAAACCCATCTAGTTAGGCAATCATCGTTCTACGCCAGCGACCCGCTGGGCCCGGCGGATCAGCCGCGCTACGTCAACGCGGTGGCCGCGCTGGACACCGCCCTCAGCCCGCTGGCTTTGCTCGATGCGCTGCAAACCATCGAGCGCGAGCAAGGCCGCACGCGCAAAGCTGAGCGCTGGGGGCCACGCACCCTCGACCTGGATATCTTGCTGTTCGGTGAACGCCAACTGGATGAGCCACGCCTCACCGTGCCGCACTACCACATGCATGCCCGCGCCTTTGTCCTCTATCCGCTGGCCGAGATCGCCCCCGCACTGCAGCTGCCGGATGGTCGCACCTTGAACGAGCTACTCACGGCCTGCCCTTTTGTCGGCCTGGAGCGGCTAGACGAGACACCGCCAACCCTAGAACAACCCAACGTCGGCTAGACCGCATCATATTGCCACCGCGCCGCTGCCCTGACACCGAGCAGGGCAACTTGCAGTAACGCCAGTAACAAGCCGGTAACACCTGCAATTGACTTCGAGTCCACCCATCAGGACTATAGGCGTCCCGTTGCCCGGCACCGGTGCAATTTGCGGCCAATGCAGGCCACTTGAAGCAGCACAACTGCTGACTGAACGCCTGAGCGAGGACAGTTTTCATGCCTGATGTAACCCTGACCACCCTGCAAAGCCTCAAGCAGAGCGGCGAGAAAATCGCCATGCTGACCTGCTATGACGCCACCTTCGCCCAGACGGCCAGCCAGGCCGGTGTCGATGTGTTGCTGGTGGGTGACTCCCTCGGCATGGTCTTGCAAGGCCATGACAGCACACTGCCCGTCAGCGTGGCCGACATGGCCTATCACACCGCCAGCGTCAAACGAGGCAACCAAGGCGCGCTGATCCTCGCCGACCTGCCTTTTATGGCCTACGCCACCCTTGAGCAAACCATGAGCAATTGCGCAGCGCTGATGCAAGCCGGTGCGCATATGGTCAAGCTCGAAGGTGCAGCCTGGCTGGCCGAGCCGATTCGCCAACTGGCCGAGCGCGGTGTCCCAGCGTGCGCTCACCTCGGCCTGACGCCGCAAGCGGTGAATATCCTCGGTGGTTACAAGGTTCAAGGCCGTCAGGAAGCATCGGCGCGACAGATGCGTGCCGACGCCATGGCGCTGGAGCAGGCTGGCGCAGCCATGTTGCTGCTGGAATGCGTACCCAGTGAGCTGGCGGCAGAGATCAGCCAGGCAGTGAAGATCCCGGTAATTGGTATTGGTGCCGGCAGCGCCACTGATGGCCAGGTACTGGTCATGCACGACATGCTCGGGCTATCACTGAGCGGGCGCATGCCCAAGTTCGTGAAGAATTTTATGGCCGGCCAGAGCAGCATTCAGAACGCCATTAGCGCCTACGTCAAAGCGGTCAAAGACCAAAGCTTCCCAGCAGCCGAGCACGGATTTTCTGCATGAACACAGTTAAAAGCGTGCGCGAATTACGCGCCGCTGTCGCCCAAGCCCGCGCCGAAGGCAAACAAATCGCCCTCGTGCCAACCATGGGTAACCTCCACGCCGGCCACGCCGCCCTGGTTGAAAAAGCCGTACAACGCGCCGATTTCGTGGTTGCCAGCATCTTCGTCAACCCGCTGCAGTTTGGCCCCGGCGAAGACCTCGATAAATACCCGCGCACCCTGCTGGCCGATCAGGAAAAGCTGGTCGAAGCAGGTTGTCACCTGCTGTTCACTCCGGATGTCGCAGAGATGTACCCACACGGCACTGACGGCCAAACCCGCGTCAGCGTGGCAGGGGTCTCCGAAGGCCTTTGCGGAGCCAGTCGTCCGGGGCACTTCGAAGGCGTCGCCACCGTGGTGAGCAAGCTGTTCAACATGGTGCAGCCGGACCTGGCGATTTTCGGCCAGAAGGACTTCCAGCAACTGGCGGTGATCCGCACCTTGGTGCGTGATCTAAACATGCCGATCCAAATCATCGGCGAGCCAACCGTGCGCGCCGAAGATGGCCTGGCACTGTCTTCGCGCAACGGCTATCTGAGCGCCGAACAACGCGCAATCGCGCCGCTGCTGTACCGCAGCCTGCAGGAGATGGCCACGGCCATTCGCGCCGGCGAACGCGACTACGCCAAGCTCATCGAGGCAACGCAGGCGCAACACCGCGCCGCCGGCTTGCGCCCGGATTACTTAGAAGTGCGCGAATCGAACAGCCTGCGCCCGGCCACGACGGATGATCGTCAGCTGGTAATTCTGTTGGCCGCATCCATCGGCAACACTCGGCTGATCGATAACCTCGCGTTCGACCTCGATACGCCCGCCTGATTAGCCGGATGCCTGCTCCCGGCACCCGCCAGTTACACTCAAGGCCCGGCTTACACCGGGCTTTTTTGCAAGATTCGTAGCACCCAAAACAAGGAACACGCACCCATGGCCTATTACCAGCAGCCGCATGCCGTCACCGCCCTGCCCGCCTGGCAGGCGCTACGCGAGCAGCGCGGGCAGATGAACGACTTCAGCATGCGCGAGGCCTTTGCCAGCGATCCGCAACGTTTTAAACGCTTCTCCCTGAGCAGTAGCGGCTTGATGCTGGATTACTCAAAGAACCTGATCGACGAAAAGACCCTAGGGCTGCTGGTACAACTGGCCGAACAAAGCCAGTTGGGGGAATCCATTCAGGCCCTGTTTAACGGTGATCAGGTTAATGCCTCCGAAGGCCGCGCAGCGCTGCACACCGCCCTGCGCAGCCCAATCGGTCGCAGCCTGAAGCTCAACGGGGTGGACCTGATTCCCCAGGTACACCGCGCACTCAACCAGATGACAGAGCTGGTCAGCCGTATCCACAGCGGCCTGTGGCGCGGTTACAGCGACAAACCGATCACCGAGGTGGTGAACATCGGTATCGGCGGCTCCTTCCTCGGCCCAGAGTTGGTTTCTGAAGCTTTGCGGCCCTTTACCCAGCGCGGTGTACGCTGCCATTACCTGGCCAATATCGACGGCAGCGAGTTCCGTGAACTCACCGCTCAGCTAGACCCCGAGACCACCCTGTTTATCGTCTCGTCAAAATCCTTCAGCACCCTAGAAACCCTGAAGAACGCCCTTGCGGCACGCGACTGGTACCTCGCCCTGGGCGGCCCAGAGGCCGAGCTGCATAAGCATTTCATTGCAGTAACCAGCAACACCGCCGCCGCCGTCGACTTCGGCATCAAGGCGGAAAACATCTTCCCCATGTGGGACTGGGTTGGCGGCCGTTACTCGTTGTGGTCGGCCATTGGCTTACCCATCGCGCTGGCCATCGGCGTCTCCAATTTCAAGGAGCTGCTGGCCGGGGCTTACGCCATGGACCAGCACTTTACCCAAGCGCCACTAGCCGAGAACATGCCGGTGCTGATGGCGCTGCTGGGCATCTGGTACGGCAACTTTTGGGGCGCGAAAAGCCAGGCGATTCTGCCGTACGACCATTACCTGCGGAACTTCACCAAGCACTTGCAGCAACTGGACATGGAATCCAACGGCAAGTCGGTTCGCCAGGACGGTAGCCCGGTGGACTTCAGCACAGGTCCGGTGATCTGGGGCGGCGTCGGCTGCAACGGCCAGCACGCCTACCACCAGCTACTGCACCAGGGCAGCGAACTGATCCCAGCGGACTTTATCGTCCCGGTCAACAGCTTCAGCCCGCTGGCCGACCACCACCAATGGTTGTTTGCCAACTGCCTGTCACAAAGCCAGGCGCTGATGCACGGCAAGACCCGCGCCGAGGCCGAACACGAGCTGCGTGCCAAGGGTCTGGACGAAACCGAAGTACAACGCTTGGCCCCGCACAAGATGATTCCAGGCAACCGTCCGAGCAATATTCTCGTCCTCAACCGGATAGACCCCTTCAGCCTTGGCGCGCTGGTCGCCCTGTATGAGCACAAGGTATTTGTGCAAAGCGCCATCTGGGGCATCAACGCCTTCGACCAGTGGGGCGTTGAGCTGGGTAAAGAGTTGGGCCAGGGCGTTTATCAACGTTTGACCGGGCAACTCGACACCCCCGCCAGCGATGCCTCGACCCAAGGTCTGATTCAGCACTTCCGCGAGCGCCATCGCGGCTAAACCAAAACGCACGCAAGGCCCGGCATGGATGCACAGGGCCAGCACTTGAACCGAGCACCCGCTTGGTCCACCCTAAGAACATTGCGGAACACAACAACAAAGGACCCGCCATGTTCGACATTACTCGCCACCCGGTTACCGACGCTGTACGCCAGCACGCCCATCTGGACAACGACGACTACCTGCGCCTCTACCAGCAGTCGGTTGAGCAGCCTGATGTTTTCTGGGCCGCACAAGCCAAGCAGTTTCTCGACTGGTCAAAGCCATGGGACAGCGTGCAACAGGGCGACCTGCTCAGCGGCAATGGCGCCTGGTTCAAGGGCGGCCAACTGAACGTCAGCTACAACTGCATTGATCGCCACCTGGCCACCCGCGCTGACCAGGTGGCACTGATCTGGGAAGGCGACAACCCCAGTGAATCCGCGCACATCACCTACAAACAGCTGCATCAAAACGTCAGCCGCCTGGCCAATGTGCTGAAAAGCCGTGGGGTGAAAAAGGGCGACCGGGTGTGCATCTACATGCCGATGATCCCCGAGGCCAGCTACGCCATGCTCGCCTGTACGCGCATCGGTGCGGTGCATTCGGTGGTGTTCGGCGGTTTCTCCCCAGATGCGCTGCGTGACCGTATTCTGGATGCCGACTGCCGCACGGTGATCACCGCCGATGAAGGCGTGCGGGGTGGCAAATGCGTGGCCCTCAAGAGCAACGTCGATAAGGCGCTACAGAGCTGTCCGAACGTTGCCACGGTGCTGGTGGTCGAGCGCACCCAAGGCAAGATCGACTGGGTCGAAGGTCGCGACATTTGGTACCACGAAGCCATGAGCGAAGCCGCCAACGACTGCCCGCCCGAGCCGATGGACGCCGAAGACCCGCTGTTTATCCTCTACACCTCCGGCTCCACCGGTAAACCCAAAGGCGTGCTGCACAGCACCGGCGGCTATCTGCTGATGGCCGCGATGACCCACAAGTACGTCTTCGACTACCACGAAGGGGATGTCTACTGGTGCACCGCCGATGTCGGCTGGGTCACCGGGCACAGCTATATCGTCTACGGCCCGCTGGCCAACGGCGCGACCAGCTTGATCTTCGAAGGCGTGCCCAACTACCCGGACGCTTCACGCTTCTGGCAGGTCATCGACAAGCATCAAGTGAATATCTTCTACACCGCCCCCACTGCCCTGCGTGCACTGATGCGCGAAGGCGAAGGGCCGGTCAAGGCCACCTCGCGCAGCAGCCTGCGCCTACTCGGCAGCGTCGGCGAGCCGATCAACCCGGAAGCCTGGGAGTGGTACTTCAACGTCGTTGGCGAACGCCGCTGCCCGATCGTCGACACCTGGTGGCAAACCGAAACCGGGGCGATTCTGATCACCCCGCTGCCGGGCGCAACCGACCTCAAGCCAGGCTCGGCCACCCGCCCGTTCTTCGGCGTGCAGCCGGTGCTGCTCGATGAGCAGGGCAAAGAGATCAACGGCGCAGGCAGCGGCATACTGGCGATCAAGGAAAGCTGGCCCAGCCAGATTCGCAGCATCTACGGCGACCACCAACGGATGATCGACACCTACTTCAAGCCCTTCCCCGGCTATTACTTCAGTGGCGACGGCGCGCGCCGCGACGAGGATGGTTACTACTGGATCACCGGTCGCGTGGACGACGTAATCAACGTCTCCGGCCACCGCATCGGCACCGCCGAGGTGGAGAGCGCGCTGGTGCTGCACGATGCCGTCGCCGAAGCCGCAGTGGTCGGCTACCCACACGACCTCAAAGGCCAGGGCATCTACGCCTTCGTCACGCCGATGAACGGCATAGAGGTCAGCGACGAGCTGAAGAAGGAACTGCTCGCACTGGTCGGTAAGGAAATCGGCAGTTTCGCCAAACCCGAGCTGATTCAGTGGGCGCCGGGCCTGCCAAAAACCCGCTCGGGCAAAATCATGCGGCGTATCCTGCGCAAGATTGCCTGCAACGAGCTGGAGAACATGGGCGACACCTCGACCCTGGCCGACCCCAGCGTGGTCGACGGCTTGATCGAGCAACGCCTGAACCAGTAACGCCAACCGATGGAGGAGCCCGCCTACCGGCTCCTCCAGCTTTCTCCGCCAAGCATGCAGTCACCCATGGAATTGCTCCGCCGCCGTATCGAAGCCCAAGTTCTCAGTCTGAGCGGCATCGCCCTTGGTCAGATCGACTTCGCAAGTCCCCAGGGCGATACCGGCCTGTTCGGCCCTGACTCGGTGAGCTGGCAGGTGCATGGCGACTTCACCAGCATGCTCATTGGCGGTATCAGCGCCCTGCTCCTGCAAGCCTTGCATCCGCTGGCGCTAGCCGGCGTATGGGACCACTCGAATTTTCGTGATGACCTGCTCGGCCGCCTGCGCCGTACCGGCCAATTCATCTCTGGCACCACCTTTGGCGCAACCGCCGACGCCGAATGGCTGATCGACAAGGTCAAAACCATTCACCTCAAGGTCAACGGCACCGCCCCGGATGGCCGCCCCTACGCTGCCAGTGACCCAGCACTGTTGACCTGGGTGCATGTGGCCGAGGTGCACAGCTTTCTGCAGGCGCACCTGCGTTACCGCAACCCGCAACTGAGCGAGGCGGATCAGGACCGCTACTACGCCGAAATCGCCCTGATCGCCGAACGCCTGGGCGCGACACAGGTGCCGCGCTCACGCGCCGAGGTCGCGGCCTATCTAACGGCAGTCCGCCCCGAGTTGCGCTGCGATAAACGCTCCCTGGAAATTCTGCGCATTTTGCTCAACGCGCCCGCTCCCAGCGCGCTCGCCGCACCGGTGGCCAAGCTGCTGATGCAGGCCGGCATCGACCTGCTGCCAGGCTGGGCGCAGGCGATGCTGGGCCAACAGTTCAGTGCGCCGCACAGCCGGCTGATCCATGCCGGCGTGCACAGCCTGGCCCCCGTGCTGCGCTGGGCAGTCCGCAGCGGCGCAGTCCATCGCGCCCGCAAGCGCCTGCAACTGCCGCCCCGAGGCTGACCGGGCAGTTCGAACGCTGGCCGTAAACAAAGCCGCTGTGCCACCATAGCAACCTTTCGCGGCCTGCCGCGCCCACTCCCAAATGAGGATCGCGTTATGCAAGACGTCGTCATCGTTGCCGCTACCCGCACCGCCACCGGCAGCTTCCAAGGCTCACTGGCGAATATCCCGGCACCCGAGCTGGGCGCCGCCGTGATCCGCCAGCTGCTTGCGCAAACCGGCCTGGACGGCGCGCAGGTCGACGAAGTGATCCTCGGCCAAGTACTGACTGCCGGCAGCGGGCAAAACCCCGCACGCCAAGCCGCGATTCTCGCCGGCCTGCCTCACGCGGTGCCGGCGATGACCCTGAACAAGGTCTGCGGCTCGGGCCTCAAAGCCTTGCACCTGGCCGCCCAAGCGATTCGCTGTGGCGATGCCGAGGTGCTGATCGCTGGCGGCATGGAGAACATGAGCCTCTCGCCTTATGTCATGCCTGGCGCACGCACCGGTCTGCGCATGGGCCACGCCAAGCTGGTCGACACCATGATCACCGACGGCCTGTGGGACGCCTTTAACGACTACCACATGGGTATCACCGCCGAGAACCTGGTCGACAAATACAGCATCAGCCGCGAGGAGCAAGACGCCTTCGCCGCGGCCTCGCAGCAGAAAGCCGTCGCGGCCATCGAGTCCGGGCGTTTTGCCGATGAAATCACCCCGATCCTGATTCCTCAGCGCAAGGGCGATCCCGTGGCCTTCGCCACCGACGAGCAGCCACGCGCCGGCACCACCGCCGAGTCGCTGGGCAAACTCAAGCCGGCGTTCAAGAAAGACGGCAGCGTCACCGCCGGCAACGCCTCCAGCCTCAACGACGGTGCCTCTGCGGTACTGCTGATGAGCGCCGCCAAAGCCCAGACGCTCGGCCTGCCGGTTCTGGCGAAAATTGCCAGCTACGCCAACGCCGGCGTCGACCCGGCGATCATGGGCATCGGCCCGGTCAGCGCCACCAATCGCTGCCTGGACAAGGCCGGCTGGACGCTCGCCGACCTCGACCTGATCGAAGCCAACGAAGCCTTCGCTGCCCAAGCCCTGGCGGTAGGCAAAGAGCTGGGCTGGGATGCCGGCAAGGTCAACGTCAACGGCGGCGCGATCGCCCTCGGCCACCCGATTGGCGGCTCCGGCTGCCGGATTCTGGTCACCTTGCTGCACGAGATGATCAAGCGTGATGCGAAAAAAGGCCTGGCGACCCTGTGCATCGGTGGTGGTCAGGGCGTGGCGCTGGCCATCGAACGGGCCTAATCGCACCCGCTGCGCGCAATACCTAACGCCGGCACCCGGATTAACGGGGGCCGGCGTTTTTCTTGGTAAACTGCGCGCCCTCTTTATCCCGAGTCGTCGCGCATGCCCGCTCTCGATCAGGCGCTGCGCGCCGCTCTGCAAAACCGCGAAGTATTACTGGCCGAGCTGCATCAGCAAGGCACCGACTGCTATCGCCTGTTTCACGGCAGCCAGGAAGGTGCCGGTGGCCTGACCGTCGACCGTTACGGCCCACAGTTGTTGGTACAAAGCTTTCACCAAAGCCTCAGCCGCGACGAACTGCTGCAACTGGCCGAGCAATGCCAGGCCAGCCTCGGCGAAGAGCTGCTGCTGGTCTACAACGACCGCTCCCAGGGCAATTCGCGCATCGACCGCAGCGATCCGGTCTACCAGGCCGATCCCGCAGCCCTGGAAGACCTGATTGGTCATGAATGGGCGCTTAATTACCGCGTGCGCGGCCGTCATGCCGGCCAAGACCCGCTGCTATTTCTCGACCTGCGCAACGCCCGCGGCTGGGTTAAAGCGCACAGCAGCGGCAAGTCAGTGCTTAACCTGTTCGCCTACACCTGTGGCGTGGGTTTGGCTGCCGCCGCCGGTGGCGCGCAAGAGGTGCTCAACCTGGACTTTGCCGAGGGCAACCTGGCCGTCGGTCGCGAGAATGGCGCGCTCAACCCCACGCTTGTACCCATGCAGTTTGTGCAGTCGGACTACTTCCCGGCCATTCGCCAACTCGCTGGGCTGCCAATCAATGCGCGCCGTGGCCACAAACTGCCAGCCTATCCGCGTTTAGCACAGCGCCAGTTCGATCTGGTGCTGCTCGACCCTCCGGCCTGGGCCAAAAGCGCTTTTGGCACCGTCGATCTGCTGCGCGACTACCAGAGCCTGCTCAAGCCGGCGATCCTTGCCACGGCTGATGATGGCGTACTGATCTGCTGCAACAACCTGGCAAAAGTTGCCCTGAGCGATTGGCGCGAGCAAGTGCTGCGCTGTGCGGAAAAACTCGGCCGCCCGGTACGTGACTGGCAGGTGCTCCCGCCGGCCAGCGACTTCCCTTCACAGGATGGCCAACCGCCGCTGAAGACCCTGATTCTGCAGTTCTGAGCCACTCGCACACACGGAGAAAGTCGCCGTAGCGCCTCCGCGGAACTGTGCACGCGTGCCATACTCCAAGGCACTTCTTCGTCGGGATAGATGACGTTTTTATGCTTAAAGGAATAAAGCGCGCTGCCAGCGCCATTGCTATCGCGGTTGCCCTCTACAGCCTGCTGGGGTTCCTCATTCTGCCCGGTATAGGTGTGCGCATCGCCAACCAGCAGCTGACCCAATACGCCGAAGTACCCGCCTCGTTGCAACGCGTGCAATTCAACCCGTTCAGCCTGGAGCTCAGCCTTTGGGGCCTGCAGATTGGCGAAGCCGAACAACAGCAAATTGCCTTCGAGCGCCTGTATGCCAACCTGCAAATCGACAGTCTGTGGACCCGCGTGCTGCATCTGGCCGATATCGAACTGGACAAGCCGCACAGCGAAATACTCTTCGGCAAGGACGGTCGCCTTAACCTGACCCAGCTGTTCAAACTGCCGAGCAGCCCACAAGCGAAAAGCGAAGAATCGCCTAGCGAGCCGTTTGCGCTGCGTATCACGCGCATCAAGTTGAGCGGCGGCAACCTGCACTTTCAGGATCTGCGCCCCAGCGAACCGATCGAATTCATCTACGACGACCTTAATGTTGAGCTGCTCAACCTCAGCACTTTGCCGGATGACAAGGCTGACTTGAGCTTGTTCGCCACCGGGCCAAAGGGCGGTCGCATCGACTGGACCGGCACTATCAGCCTGGCCCCCATCAGCTCCAGCGGCAGCCTGAAGGTCACTGACGGCAAGCTGAGCGCTTTCTGGCCCTACGTACGCGATGCCGTGCCACTGGTTCTCGAAGACGGCAGCGTTGACCTCAGCAGCGATTACAGCCTGAACCTGAATAACGGTACCGAGCTGCTGCTAAGCAACACCCGGCTTAAGCTCAGCAGCTTTGCCATCAAGAGCCCGGCGAACAAACCCCTTCTGCGCCTGGCCAACCTGGATATCAGTGACACCCGTGTCGACCTGGCCAAGCAACAGATCAGCGTCGGTAAAATTCGCAGCCAGAAGCTGGAAACCTGGGCCGCACGCGAGGCCGACGGCCAACTCGACTGGCAAAAGCTACTGGCCAGCCAACCCGCCAAACCCGCTCAAACGGCAAGCGCAGCAGCCCCTGCAGCAACACCACCCGCGCCAGTAGAAACCACTACTGCCGCGACCACCGCACAGCAATCAGCCGAATTAAAAGTCGCCAGTGCCGGGCAAGCGAAAGCGCCAAGCAAACCTTGGCAGGTGATTCTGCGTGACGTGCAATTGCGTGATTACCAGGTACACCTGGCTGATCGCGCGGCCGCCCCTGTAGTTAAAATCGATCTCGCGCCGCTCAACCTCGACCTGAATGACTTTGACAGCCTGGGCACTGCCCCTTTCACCCTCAAGCTCGATACTGGGGTGAACAAAACCGGTCTGATCAAGGCGGACGGCCAGGTACAACTGACACCGACCACGGCCAAGCTACAGGTGGTAACCCGCGATATTGATCTGCGCTTAGCGCAAACCTACCTGAGCCCCTTCGTCCACTTGGAGCTGCGCAGCGGCAAGTTGGCCAGCGATCTCGCCGTTGACCTGCAGAGTGTCGAGCCGCTGGCTTTGAAGATCGGCGGACAAGCCGAGATCAATCAGCTGCACACTCTCGACACCCTGAAAAATCGCGACTTCCTCAAGTGGCAGCAGGTACTGGTCGAAGGCCTCGACTACCAGCATGGCCAGGGTTTAGTGATCGACCAGGTCAAACTGCAGCAACCCTATGTGCGCTTTATCATCAACGAAGACCTGACCACCAATATTAACGATCTACTGGTGCCTCAACCGGCCAGCACCGAGCCACGCCAGGCGCCTGCTAAAAAGCCGCTGCCCATCCGCATCGGCGGCATCAGCATCAAGAACGGCTCGGCCAATTTCGCCGACTTCAGCCTGCGCCCTAATTTTGCCACCGCCATTGGCCAGCTCAACGGCCAGATCGGCACGCTGGATAACCAAAGCCCGAAAACGGCCCGCGTGGACATCACCGGCAAGGTCGATAAATACGCCCCGGTGAGTATCAAGGGGCAGCTCACCCCGTTCGACCCGCTGAACAGCCTGGATATCGCCACCAGCTTCAAGAATGTCGAACTGACTACCCTGACGCCCTACTCCGGCAAGTTCGCCGGTTTTCGCATCCGCAAGGGTCGCCTCAATCTCGACCTGCATTACCAGATCGAGAAAGGCCAGCTCAATGCGGAGAACAAGCTGCTGCTCGAAGACCTGCAACTGGGCGAAAAAGTCGACAGCAAGGACGCCATGGACCTGCCCATCCGCCTGGCCGTGGCCTTACTCAAAGACAGCCAAGGCAATATCGAGATCCAGCTACCGGTACAGGGCAACCTCAACAACCCTGAATTCAGCGTGATGCCAATCGTCTGGAAGACCCTGCGCAGCCTGGTAGCGCGCGCGGCGCAGGCTCCGTTTAAATTTATTGGTGGCCTGGTCAGCGGCGGCAGCAAGGTCGACCTCAGCACCGTGCAGTTCAGCGCCGGAGATGACCAGCTCGACGGCCAGGCACAAAGCGCCCTGAACACCCTAGCCAGCGCCTTGAAGGAGCGCCCCACTCTGCGCCTGGAGATCGAAGGCATGAGCGCCCAGAGCAGTGATGGCCCACCACTGGCGGCCGCGCGCCTGGAGCGCCAATACCAAAGTACCTGGTACAAAATACTGCAGCGGCGTGGCGATGACGTACCTGCCGACGCTGGCGAACTGGTGGTGGATGAAGACGACAAAGCCGTACTGCTCGAAGGCATCTACCGTGTTCGCCTGAAGCAGCAACCGCCGGCAGAGTGGAGCAAACTGCCCGACGCAGAACGCAGCACGAAAATGCGCGAAAGCGTGCTGCAATCCTGGGCGCAGAGCCAACAACTGCAGCGACAACTGGCCCAGGCGCGAGCAGCAGAAATAAAGAACTACTTGGTTGAGCGTGGCGGCCTGAGCGCCGAACGGATTTATCTACTGGATGTCAGTACTACTCAAGCGATAGCCGATGGTCGCGTAGCAAGCACGCTGCACCTCGGCAGCGAGTAAGGTCGTTGCATATGCGCACACTGACTACAACGCTGTTACTCGCCCTGATCGGCGCAGCGCCGGTGGCCCTGGCTGAGAGCCTGCGCTGCGGCAGCCAACTGGTGAGCCTGGATGACCGGCGCTTTGAAGTGCTGCAAAAATGCGGCAAACCGGCTTTCCGCGACGTTGTCGGCTATGCCCTCAGCGCCAACGAGCGGCGTGAATACCAGATCGAAGAGTGGGTATACGGTCCTAGCAACGGCATGCTGAGCATTCTGACTTTCGAAGGCAGCCGCTTGCGTGCCATCGAACGGCGGCGCAACCGCTAGGACGTCACGATGAAAAAGCTGCTCTGCAGCCTGCTGCTTGCTCTGCCGATTGCCGCGCAGGCTTCTTCGACCTTGCGCTGCGGGAGCGCACTGATCAGCTTGAATGACTCGACCCGCATCGTCAGCAGCAAGTGCGGTAACCCCATCAGCCGTGAGTTTATCGGCTACCGCGAGGTGCTCGATGAATACGGCTTTTACCATGAAGTCGCCGTAGAAGAATGGGCCTATGGGCCGCGCAACGGCATGTACCATTTTCTGCGCTTCGAAGGTAACCGTCTGATCAAGATCGACAGCAAACGCGGCCAGTAAGTGCCCCGGCCCAGCACAGACTAAAAAGCCCCGCCGGTTACCGGCAGGGCTTTTTGGTTTAAGGATCTACAGCTTGCTGCTGAAATCACGCAGCTCGTCCTGAGCCTTCTCCTTGCTCCACCCGTATCGTTCCTGCAGCTTGCCGGCCAAGTACTCGCTGTGGCCTTCGGCAACATCCAGGTCATCATCCGTCAGGTTGCCCCAACGCTCCTTGATGCGGCCATTGAGCTGCTTCCATTTACCTTTAATGACATCAGCGTTCATCGCTCAATCCTCGTAATCATGTAATTAGCGGGCTGTTGCGCGAGCTTGCGCAAATCCATCGGTTTAGTTCGCGGTTTTTAGGGCTTCGCCAGCAACAGCGGTCACACCTTTGATTTGTTTAGCCTTAGCCACGGCAAGCTCACGCTCAGCCTCGGTGGCGACAACACCCGAGAGGCTGACTACGCCCTGGTTAGTTTCGACTTTGATGTCGATACCGCTCAGCTCACTGTCCGCCAGAAAGGTCGACTTCACTTTGCTGGTAATCCAGGTATCGGTGACGGCGTCTTCCGTGGCGTTCATGGTTTCACTGGCGGCCAACATGGTCGGCTGCACGGCACTGCGGGTGTCAGCAAGAACCGGCCCGGCCAATAACAGGCTCAGGGCAGTGGCGGTCAGAGTGGCGCTGGCAACGTGCTTGATTGGCTGTTTCATGGATGGTGCTCCTGCATGAGTAAAATTAGCGGCAACCTTCATTGGCTGCGCTTACACCAAGACAGTTGCAGGTGGCATGCCAGCTTCATAAATTTATAATTACCTTTAAATTTCAATAACTTAAAGAAATCATAAACAACTCTATTCCGTGCATTTTGCATGCATGGCTCGGTTAAGCCATGCACTGTGCACGACCTTTTTTATAAGCCAAAAAAAGGACCCCGAAGGGTCCTCTTTTTAAACAGCGTAGGAGCGATTAAGCACCCGACGCCTTGGCAGCAGCGACGTCCTTGATGGACAGCTTGATACGACCGCGGTTATCCACGTCCAGTACCAACACTTCAACTTCCTCGCCTTCCTTAAGAATGTCGGTCACCTTCTCAACACGCGCATCGCTGAGCATGGAGATGTGTACCAGACCGTCTTTGCCCGGCAGGATGTTAACGAAGGCACCGAAGTCAACGATACGCTCAACCTTGCCGATGTAGATCTTGCCGATCTCGGCTTCTGCGGTGATCCCCAGAACACGCTGGCGTGCTGCCTCTGCCGCGTCCTTGGTTTCGCCGAAGATCTTGATGCTGCCGTCGTCTTCGATGTCGATCGAAGCCTTGGTTTCTTCGCAGATGGCACGGATGGTTGCACCACCTTTACCGATCACGTCGCGAATCTTGTCCTGGTCGATCTTCATCGCGATCATGGTTGGCGCGTTGGCCGACAGCTCGGTACGCGACTGAGCAATCACCTGGTTCATCTGGCCAAGGATATTCAGGCGCGCTTCAAGCGCCTGATTCAGCGCGATTTCCATGATCTCTTCGGTGATGCCCTGGATCTTGATGTCCATCTGCAGAGCGGTAACGCCCTTGTCAGTACCGGCCACCTTGAAGTCCATGTCACCGAGGTGATCTTCGTCACCGAGGATGTCGGTCAGTACCGCGAACTTCTCGCCTTCTTTAACCAGACCCATGGCAATACCGGCAACCGGCGCCTTCATCGGCACACCAGCGTCCATCAGAGCCAGGGAAGCACCGCAAACCGAGGCCATGGAGCTGGAACCGTTGGATTCGGTGATTTCCGAGACCACACGGATGGTGTACGGGAACACGTCAGCAGCCGGCAGCATGGCGGCGATGGAGCGACGCGCCAGACGGCCATGACCGATTTCGCGGCGGCCAGTAGCGCCCATACGACCACACTCACCGACCGAGTACGGCGGGAAGTTGTAGTGCAGCATGAAGGGGTCTTTACGCTCGCCTTCAAGGGTGTCGAGCAGCTGGGCGTCACGTGCGGTACCGAGGGTGGCAACCACCAGCGCCTGAGTTTCACCACGGGTAAACAACGCCGAACCGTGGGTCTTGTCCAGCACCCCAACTTCGATGTTCAGGCCACGCACAGTGCGGGTGTCACGGCCGTCGATACGCTGCTTGCCGTTAACGATGTTCTCGCGCACGGTGCGGTATTCGATTTCGCCGAAGATTTCTTTAACTTCGCCGGCCGATGGCTGACCCTCTTCACCGGAGAACTTGGCAACGACTTCGTTACGCAGCTCACCCAGACGGGCATAACGCTCGTGCTTGATGGTGATGGTGTAGGCCTGCGAGATGGCATCGCCGAACTCGCCGCGGATGGCGTTGAGCAGCGCGGTGTTCTCAGCCTTTGGCTGCCAGTCCCAAGTAGGCTTGGCGGCTTCAGCAGCCAACTCGGCAATAGCGTCAATCACAACTTGGAATTCGTCGTGGGCGAACAGTACAGCGCCCAACATCTGGTCTTCGGTCAGCTCTTTGGCTTCCGATTCAACCATCAGCACGGCGTCTTTGGTACCGGCTACGACCATGTCCAGGCTGGAAGCCTTGAGCTGCTCGTAGTTGGGGTTCAGCAGGTAGCCGGTTTCCGGGTGGAAGGCAACGCGCGCGGCGCCGATCGGGCCGTTGAACGGAATACCAGAGATAGCCAGAGCCGCCGAGGTACCGATCATCGCCGCGATGTCCGGATCGGTCTTCTTGCTGGTCGAGATCACGGTGCAGATAACCTGCACTTCGTTCTGGAAACCCTCTGGGAACAGCGGACGGATCGGACGGTCGATCAGGCGCGAGGTCAGGGTTTCTTTTTCGCTTGGGCGTGCTTCACGCTTGAAGAAGCCGCCTGGAATTTTACCGGCTGCGTAGGTTTTTTCCTGATAGTGCACGGACAGCGGGAAAAAGCCTTTGCTCGGGTCAGCAGTCTTGGCGCCAGTGACAGCAACCAGTACGGCCACGTCGTCATCAACGGTGACCAGCACGGAGCCTGAGGCTTGACGGGCGATACGGCCAGTCTCGAGGGTTACGGTCGACTGACCGAATTGAAACTTCTTGATTACCGGGTTCACGGTGTTTTCCTTCTCTTTATTGCCCTTGGGGAAAGCGTTTCTTGCCTCCGCGCGCTCGTCTCGATGAGGTGCCCGCGGGTCTTACAGAATGAGTGGGCGGCGACGGGAATCGGACCCGCTGTCGTCCAAAAACAGCTACAGCACAAACGCAAAAGCTGGAAGCGGGGTAAACCCCACTTCCAGCTTCGGCAGTCAGCTTCGCATAAGCATTGCTTAGCGACGCAGACCCAGGCGACCGATCAAAGCGGTGTAACGAGCAACTTCCTTACCTTTCAGGTAATCCAGCAGCTTACGACGCTGGTTTACCATACGGATCAGGCCACGACGCGAGTGGTGGTCTTTACCGTTGGCCTTGAAGTGACCCTGCAGCTTGTTGATGTTGGCGGTCAGCAGTGCAACCTGCACTTCCGGGCTACCAGTGTCGCCTTCAGCTTGCTTGTAGTCGGTAACGATTTGAGCTTTTTCTTCAACGCTGAGTGCCATGTGGGCAATCCTCTCAGTTAGGCAACCGCCGAAACAGTCGCAATAGGCCGGGAATTACTTCCCGTGTTTTTAAGTGAGGTATGACCGCGCCTATTAACAGCCACCCTCGAAGCACGCAGACCGGAGCCTAAACCCCTAGCCGCGCTACGGTCATGCCGACCGAATTCTGCAGCACAGGCCTGTGGCCCGTGCCTGCAACCCAGGCTACGCCTTGGTTGCAATCAATCGACGCGGCGCAATGCGCCCGTCTTCGCTCACTTCACCGATACCGATAAAGCGACCATTGTGATCTTGCACCCGTACCATGCCGAACTTCGGCGCGTCCGGTGCGCGTACCGGCTGCCCTTGCAACCAGTAGAACGAACTGTGCTCGGAGAACTGCAGCAGCGGCCAATGCTGCAAGCCACTGTCGGCCGGCAGCAAGAACTGATCGACCGCCTCGTTACCGCCTTCAGCATGCACACGTTCCAGCTCTTCGAGCGTCACGGTGCGGCTCAAGTCGAACGGGCCAGCCTTGGTTCTGCGTAGTTCTGCAACATGTGCACCGCAACCGAGCAAGTGGCCGATGTCTTCGACCAGAGTACGGATATAGGTGCCTTTGCTGCAATCGACCGCCAGGCGCGCCTGCTCCGCCTCGCAGCCTAGTAATTCCAAGCGCGCAATAGTAACAGAACGCGGCTCGCGCTCCACTACTTCACCGGCACGGGCCAGCTTGTAAAGCGGTTGACCATCGCGCTTGAGCGCCGAGTACATCGGCGGTATCTGACTGATTTGACCGCGAAACTGCGGCAGAACAGCATCGATATCGGCACGACCAACGGTCACTGGGCGACGTTCTAGCACTTCACCCTCGGCATCTGCCGTGGTGGTGGTCACACCCAATTGCATCAGCGTCTCGTAGCCTTTATCGGCATCCAGCAGGTACTGGGAAAACTTGGTCGCCTCACCAAAGCACAACGGCAAGACGCCGGTAGCCAATGGGTCGAGGCTACCGGTATGCCCAGCCTTCTCGGCATTCAGCAACCAGCGCACCTTTTGCAGCGCAGCATTGGAGCTAAAGCCTTTGGGCTTATCCAGCAGGATGATGCCATCGACGGCACGACGAATACGTTTCACCTGAGCCACGCGCTTACTCCTTGGGCTCAGCCGAATCGTCATCGTGCTGACGGTCTTGGCTGACTGCCCGCTCGATCAGTGCCGACAGCTGCGCACCACGAATCACGCTTTCGTCGTAATGGAAACGCAGGTTCGGCACGCTGCGCAGCTTCATCGCGCGGCCCAACTGCATACGCAGGAAGCCACTGGCGTCGTTGAGCACCTTGATGCTCTGCGCAACGGGATCAACACCCTCTTCAGGCTCGCCAGCGCCCATCACGGTGACGAACACCTTGGCATGACTGGAGTCACGACTGACCTCCACCGCCGTGATGGTCACCAGGCCGCCAAGACGCGGGTCTTTGACTTCCAGGCGGATCAACTGCGCCAGTTCGCGCTGTATCTGGTCGCCGATGCGCTGGGCCCGGCTAAATTCTTTGGCCATTTCTTACTACCTTCACTCGTCACACTGCCAAAAAAGCAGCGGACCTAAAAGCGGCAAACGCCCGGCCGCGCAAATGCGGGGCCGGGCGCTGCGTATTGCGACGCGTGCTTACAAGCTACGGGCCACTTGGACTTTCTCGAACACTTCGATCTTGTCGCCGACCTTAACGTCGTTGTAGCTCTTCACGCCGATACCGCACTCCATGCCGTTACGCACTTCGGCCGCATCGTCTTTGAAGCGACGCAGGGATTCCAGCTCGCCTTCGAAGATCACCACGTCGTCACGCAGTACGCGGATCGGACGGTTACGGTGAACCGTACCCTCGATCACCATACAACCGGCGATCGCGCCGAACTTCGGCGAACGGAACACGTCACGCACTTCAGCGACACCCAGAATGTTCTCGCGAACATCGCTGCCGAGCATGCCGGTCAGGGCTTTCTTGACGTCTTCAATGATGTCGTAGATCACGTTGTAGTAACGCATATCCAGACCTTCCTGCTCGACGATCTTGCGCGCACCGGCATCGGCACGCACATTGAAGCCGAACAGAACAGCGTTGGAGGCCAGCGCCAGGTTGGCATCGGATTCGGTGATACCACCGACGCCGCCACCGACCACACGCACTTGCACTTCATCGTTACCCAGGCCGCCGAGCGAACCCTGCAGCGCTTCAAGCGAACCACGCACGTCAGATTTGAGGACGATGTTAAGCGTCTTCTTCTCTTCCTGGCCCATGTTCTCGAAGATATTTTCCAGCTTGCCGGCGTGAGCACGGGCCAGCTTAACTTCGCGGAACTTGCCTTGACGGAACAGCGCGACTTCGCGGGCTTTCTTCTCGTCAGACAGCACGCTCATGTCATCGCCAGCTTCCGGCGTGCCGTCCAGACCGAGAATCTCGACCGGGATCGACGGGCCTGCTTCTTTAATGGCCTTGCCGTTTTCATCAAGCATGGCGCGGATTCGGCCGTAGTTGGAACCGATCAGCACCATGTCGCCTTGGCGCAGGGTACCGTCTTGAACCAGTACGGTGGCAACCGGACCGCGGCCTTTATCGAGGCGCGATTCAACCACTACACCGCGACCTGGGGCCGTCGGTGTGGCTTTCAGCTCAAGAATCTCAGCCTGCAGCAATACGGCTTCCAGCAGCTCATCGACACCGGTACCGGCTTTGGCCGAGACAGGAACGAACGGCGTATCACCACCCCACTCTTCCGACGTCACGCCGTGAACCGACAATTCACTACGGATGCGATCGAGATCAGCGCCCGGCTTGTCGATCTTGTTCACTGCAACCACCAGCGGCACACCAGCCGCCTTAGCGTGCTGAACAGCTTCAATGGTCTGCGGCATCACGCCGTCGTCGGCTGCAACAACCAGGATCACGATATCGGTTGCCTTGGCACCACGGGCACGCATTGCGGTAAACGCCGCGTGGCCCGGGGTGTCGAGGAAGGTGACCATGCCGCGCTCGGTTTCAACGTGGTACGCACCGATATGCTGGGTGATACCACCGGCTTCGCCAGCAGCAACCTTGGCACGACGAATGTAGTCGAGTAGCGAGGTTTTACCGTGGTCAACGTGGCCCATTACGGTCACAACCGGCGCACGGGAGAACGACTCACCCTCAAACTTCAAGGACTCGGCCAGGGAATCTTCCAGGGCGTTGTCGCTAACCAGCTTGACCTTGTGACCCAGCTCTTCGGCGATCAACTGGGCAGTTTCCTGATCCAGTACCTGGTTGATGGTCACCGGGGTGCCCATTTTGAACATGAACTTGATGACTTCAGCCGCCTTAACCGACATCTGATTGGCAAGATCGCCAACAGTGATGGTTTCGCCGATTGCCACGTCACGTACTACAGGGCCGGTTGGGCTCTGGAAGCCGTGCGCATTGCGCTTCTTCAGCTTGCCTTTGCCACGACCGCCGCGACGGAAGTTATCGCTTTCCTCGTCGGTGGTACGCGGGGCAACACGCGGAGCAGGCGCTTTTTCCTTAACACTCGGGCGATGCTGAGTGGTTTTACGCTCACCACCACGACGGTCAGCATCATCATTGCGTGCTTTATCTGGGCGACGCGGTTCTTCTTTCTTGCGCTCTTCTGCAGCAGGGGCAGCCACTACTGGCCGTTCAACCGCTGCAGCAGCCGGAGTCGCTTCCACCGCTGCAGCGCCGCCAGCAGGAGCCGCTCGCTGCGCTTCTTCTGCGGCGCGACGCTTGGCTTCTTCTTCAACTTTTACCCGTGCAGCTTCAGCCACCGCACGCTGCTCAGCCAGTTCCCGCTGCTTTTCAGCTTCGATTTCTTCAGCGCTGCGCTTGACGAAGGTCTTCTTCTTGCGCACTTCAACGCTGATGGTCTTGCTATTGCCAGCGCGCAGGGTGCTGGTGGTTTTGCGCTGCAAGGTAATCTTGCGCGGCTCTTCTGTTTTGCTGTCGCCGTGACTGCTCTTGAGGTGGGCCAACAGGGCCTGCTTCTCACTGTCAGTGACCGCTTGCTCAGCGCTCATGTGCGGCAAACCTGCCTCGCGCATTTGCTGCAGCAGGCGTTCAACCGGCGTATTGACCACTTGGGCCAGTTCTTTAACCGTGACTTGCGTCATGTATTTCTCTCCTCAGGCCGCAACTGCTTACTCGAACCAATGGGCTCGGGCGGCCATGATCAACTTGCCGGCTCGCTCAGCGTCGATACCGTCGATGTCGAGCAGGTCATCAATAGACTGCTCGGCCAGGTCTTCGCGGTTAATAACGCCGCGCACTGCCAGTTCATGCGCAAGCGCCTTATCCATCCCCTCTAGCGAGAGCAAGTCTTCGGCTGGGTGGGCATCTGCCAGCTTTTCCTCGTTGGCGATGGCTTTAGTCAGCAAGCGATCTTTGGCGCGGGCGCGGAGCTCGCTGACGATATCCTCGTCAAAGCCATCAATGCTGAGCATTTCTTCCATCGGTACGTAGGCAATTTCTTCAAGGCTGGTGAAGCCCTCTTCGACCAACACCTGGGCCAGCTCTTCGTCGACTTCCAACTCATCGATAAAGCGCTGCAGGATGTCGCCTGTTTCCGCTTGCTGCTTGGCCTGGATGTCCGCCTCGGTCATCACGTTCAAGGTCCAGCCAGTCAACTGACTGGCCAAACGCACGTTTTGACCGCCGCGGCCAATGGCCTGAGCAAGGTTGTCTGCGCCAACGGCGATGTCCATAGCATGGGCATCTTCGTCGACAATAATGGCGGCCACTTCTGCCGGCGACATGGCGTTGATCACGAACTGCGCAGGGTTGTCATCCCACAGCACGATATCCACACGCTCACCCGCCAACTCACCGGAGACCGCCTGCACACGCGAACCGCGCATGCCGATACAGGCACCCTGCGGGTCGATGCGCTTGTCTTTAGAACGCACGGCCAGTTTGGCGCGCGAACCCGGGTCACGGGACGCGCCCATGACTTCGATCAGCTCTTCGGCAATTTCCGGCACTTCAATGCGGAACAGCTCGATCAGCATTTCCGGCGCGGTACGCGACAGAATCAACTGCGGGCCACGGTTCTCGGTACGAATTTCCTTGAGCAGGGCACGCAAGCGCACACCAACACGGAAAGTTTCGCGGGAGATAATGTCTTCGCGAGCCAGCATGGCCTCGGCGTTATTACCCAAGTCAACAATGACGCTGTCGCGGGTTACTTTCTTCACGGTGCCAGAGATGATTTCACCCAGACGCTCGCGATAAGCCTCGACGACCTGAGCACGCTCAGCCTCACGGACTTTCTGCACAATCACTTGCTTGGCGGTTTGCGCGGCGATACGACCGAACTCGATAGAGTCAATCTTCTCTTCCAGCACATCGCCCACTTTAGCATCGGCTTCAACAGCACGCGGCATATCAGTGGTGACCTGGTGTGCAGGATCATCAAAATCAGCTTCTTCCACCACGGTCCAGCAGCGGAATGTTTCGTAGTTGCCGGTCTGGCGATTGATCGCCACACGCAACTCGACTTCATCTTCAAAACGCTTTTTGGTAGCCGTGGCCAAAGCCAGTTCCAGCGCTTCAAAAATTACGCTAGCCGGCACGCCCTTTTCGTTGGAAACCGACTCAACAACCAGCAGTACTTCTTTGCTCATCGTACGCCTCGCCTTTCGCAATCCATTGGATCCTGCGCAATCCGCGCAGCTCTCGCGGGATCCGCGTCTCAGTCAAACCTGGGGATAATGTTGGCCTTGTCGATCATATCGATCGGCAACAGGAATTCGTGGTCATCCACCTGCACTACCACGTCCTGCTCTTCTACACCGCGCAGAAGGCCCTGGAAGTTGCGTCGGCCTTCAAAAGGCGAGCGCAGCTTGATCTTTACTTGCTCGCCGGCATGGCTGGCAAACTGTTCAATGGTGAACAGCGGCCGATCCATGCCTGGCGATGACACCTCAAGGGTGTACTCAGCACTGATAGGGTCCTCAACATCGAGCACACCACTGATCTGCCGACTGACAATTTCGCAGTCTTCGATCAGCACGCCATCAGGCTGCTTATCAATATAAATTCGCAGCAGAGAATGCCGCCCTTGTGACAGGAACTCGACACCCCAACATTCGTAGCCAAGAGCCTCGACTACCGGGGCCACCAAGGCTTGCAACTGTTCTAGCTTGCTCGACACCTGAACCCCTCGCGCATGCTGTAAAAATAAAAAATGGGCGAATCGCCCATCATCAGACCGCCCTTCTAAAGGCCGGCAAAGCTGTCGCCCAGCTAGCAAAAAGCCCCTTAAAAGGGGCTCCTCTGCAACTCAATGCGGGGGGCTGGTTTAACCCAGCCATCATCGGATTCAACACCCGAGGAGAGACCTTACTACTCAACCCCACATCAAAGCTGGGGCCGAATTATACGACTGAACCCCTACCAGGGTCAATCGACGCTCCAGCAACAAAAAGGCCCGCATCGAGCGGGCCTTTTTGAAAATTGGTACCGAGAAGGGGACTCGAACCCCTACAGCCTATGGCCACTACCACCTCAAGGTAGCGTGTCTACCAATTCCACCACCTCGGCAAAATTACATACTACGCACTACGGTACTGCGTGTTACTGCTGCTCAGGAGCCTGAGGTACGTCCACCGCATCAATAGCCGGCTTAGCTGCATCAAGAACAGGTACATCTTCAACAGCTGGAGCAGCCTGCTGAACTTCCAAGACTGCCGGATCAGGCAAACCAACCTGAGCCATGCCATCAGCTTTATCTTTAGCAAAGAACGCTAAACCCAAGCTAGTCATGAAAAAAGCGGTGGCAAGTATAGCAGTAACACGACTCAGAAAGGTAGTAGTTCCTTGACTACCGAATACGGTAGAAGAAGCACCCGCACCAAAAGAGGCGCCCGCGTCTGCACCCTTACCCTGCTGAAGCAAAACCAGCACAACAACACCGATGGCACCTAGCAGATGAAGAACAACGATAACTGTTTCCAGCATTTTTTCAGCTTCCTGCGGCGCGACAAATCGCACCGAACTCATCCGCATTCAGAGAGGCTCCACCCACAAGCCCCCCATCGATATCTGGCATACCGAACAACTCGGCTGCACTGGCGGCCTTGACGCTGCCACCATAAAGAATTCTTACCTTGCCAGCCAACTCAGGGCTTTTTGCCGCTAGCTGCCCGCGAATCGCCGCATGAACCTCCTGCGCCTGCTCAGGCGAGGCAGTCAGACCAGTACCAATAGCCCAAACAGGCTCATAAGCAATGATCGCAGCAGCAAACACCTCAACACCCAACGCATCAATCACCGCAGACAACTGCGCAGCAACCACCTCAAGCGTCTTCCCAGCCTCGCGCTGAGCAAGACTCTCACCAACACACAGCACGGGAAGCAAGCCTGAGGACTGCGCCGCCGCAAACTTGCGCGTCACAACCTCATCACCCTCACCCAGCAACGACCTGCGCTCGGAGTGACCGACCAACACCAGCGAACAGCGCGCGTCGTGCAACTGACTCGCCGCCACCTCACCGGTTAAAGCCCCCTGCTGCGCATCAGTCGCACAATCTTGCGCACCGACCGAAACTGCCCTGCCTACCAAGCCCTCGACAACCTGAGCGAGGTGCAAACAAGACGGAAAAACCGCTACATCCACATCAGCAGGCAACACCTGCTGATTGAGACCGTTGATCAGCTCTGCAACGCTGGCGCGGGTACCGTGCATTTTCCAGTTACCAGCAACCATTGGGCGACGCATGCTTTACCTCGTCGGTCAAAGAGGGCGCAGATATTACCCAACAGCTACTCGCCTGGCAAGCCGAATCAAGCACATACATCAGCAACAACTTTAGCCAATTCATTGGCATAGCTACGCACGAGGCTTTCATCATCACCCTCAACCATGACCCGCACCAATGGCTCAGTGCCAGATTTGCGAAGCAACACCCGCCCACGACCCGCCATTTTTTCGGTGACCCGTGCGCTAGCCTCCTGCACAGCCGGGTGCTCCAGCGGATCCAGCCCTCCCGCAAAGCGTACATTAACCAGCACCTGCGGACACTTCTGCATACCCTGCCGAGCCTCACCCAGCGTCTGCTCGCGACGCTTGAGCGCTAGCAGTACTTGCAGCGCAGCAATGATCGCATCACCAGTTGTGGTGTGCTGGAAGCACACCAGGTGACCGGAATTTTCCCCACCTAACTGCCAGTTACGCGAAAGCAATTCGGCAATCACATAACGATCACCGACCTTGGCGCGTACAAATGGAATACCCAGATCCGCCAGAGCAAGCTCCAGCCCTAGGTTACTCATCAGCGTACCGACCACCCCACCCTGCAGCTTGCCTCGCTCCAGCAGGTCACGAGCGATGATAAACATCAACTCATCACCATCAACCACCGCACCTGAACTATCGACCATCACTACGCGATCCGCATCGCCGTCGAATGCGATCCCCAGGTCGGCATGCTGCGCCTTTACTTCAGCTTGCAGCGCCTCGACATGAGTCGAGCCACAGGCATCGTTGATATTCAGACCATTGGGCTGCGCCGACAGTACAATCACCTGCGCACCTAGCTCACGAAATACACTGGGGGCCACCTTGTAGGCTGCACCATGGGCGCAATCGACCACTATCTTGAGGCCAGCAAAACTCGTACTGGTAGGCACACTGCTTTTACAAAATTCGATATAACGGCCGGCGGCATCATTGATCCGCGAAACCTTACCTAACTGCTCCGACTCAACCACTGTCATCGGTTCATCGAGCAACTCTTCGATCATCTGTTCAATTTCATCCGGCAGCTTGGTGCCCTGCCCTGAGAAGAACTTGATGCCATTATCGTGATGCGGGTTATGCGAAGCACTGATGACAATCCCGGCCTCGGCTTGAAAGGTTCGGGTCAGGTAGGCGATTGCAGGCGTCGGCATCGGCCCCAACAGCATCACATCCGCCCCGGCCGCGGACAGACCCGCCTCCAAAGCAGACTCAAACATATAGCCGGAAATACGCGTGTCCTTGCCGATCAGAATGCGGCACTTACCCTGCCTGCGAAACGCCATCCCGGCCGCCCAGCCGAGCTTGAGCATGAATTCCGGGGTAATAGGGAAGTCACCGACACGCCCACGAATACCGTCAGTCCCAAAATACTTTCTACCCATCCCAGCACTCCCTCTAACTTACTCTGCGGTTTCAACCGCGGCGATCATCCGCACCACATCAACCGTTTGCGCCACATCATGCACCCGCAAAATGTGCGCGCCTTTACTCAGCGCCAGCGCAGCTAAGGCCAGACTGCCGTATAACCGCTCACCCACTTCATGCCCAAGCACCTTGCCGATCATACTTTTGCGCGACACCCCTACCAGCAAGGGCCGCCCTAATGCATGCAACGCCTGCAGATGCTTGAACAGCGATAAGTTGTGTTCCAGGGTTTTCGCAAAACCAAAACCCGGATCAAGAATGACCCGCTCCGCAGCAATTCCTGCCGCCGCACAAGCAGCCAGCCGCTCAAGCAGAAACTCGCGCACCTCGACCACTACATCAGGGTATTCAGGATTCTGCTGCATGGTGGTTGGCTCACCGCGCATGTGCATCAGACACACCGGCAAGCCGCTGTCAGCGACAGCATCCAGAGCACCGTCACGCTGCAGCGAACGCACATCATTGATCAAGCCAGCTCCCAGGCGCGCCGTTTCACGGATGACCGCTGGCGTAGAGGTATCCACCGAAATGATCACATCTAGCTCGCGAGCAATGGTTTCAACGACGGGACAGACCCGCTCCAGCTCCTCCACCGGGGAGACAGCACGAGCCCCCGGGCGCGTCGACTCACCACCGACATCAATCAGCGTCGCGCCAGCTAGCAGCATCGCTTCAGCATGCCGTAGCGCTGCATCACGCTGCCCATAACGCCCGCCATCGGAGAAGGAGTCAGGGGTGACATTGAGAATGCCCATCACTTGCGGACGGCTTAAATCAAGAAACCGGCTGCCACAGGGCAGCCGGTCAAAGGTTGGCACAACAGAAGACATGGAGAACCTTAGAGTTCTGCGGCAGGACCACCGATTGGTTTTTCCGCAGACTCCGCGACTTCAACCGGCGCACTAGGTGTGCCGTTATTGTCGTCACCGCCCTGCCAGCCTTTCGGCTCGCGCGGCGTGAGGCCATTCATGATGTCCTCAATCTGCTCAGCGTCGATTGTTTCATACTTCATCAGCGCCTCAGCCATCGCATCAAGCTTGTGGCGATTTTCCTCCAACAGACGCTTAGCAGTGGCATAGCAGCCATCGATAATACTGCGTACTTCCTGATCAATCAGCTTGGCTGTGTCCGCGGACATGCTGCTTTGCTGGCTGCCCATGCTGCGACCCAGGAAGACCTCACCCTCTTCCTCGACATACATCAGCGGACCGAGTTTTTCCGACAAACCCCATTTGGTGACCATGTTTTTGGCCAGCTGGGTGGCACGCATGATGTCATTGGACGCACCGGTCGTGACGCCATCAAAGCCCAAGGTCATTTCCTCGGCGATCCGACCACCGAACAGCGAGCAAATCTGACTGGTTAACGCACGCTTGCTCAGGCTGTAACGATCTTCCTCAGGCAGGAACATGGTCACACCCAGAGCCCGACCGCGCGGAATGATCGATACTTTGTAAACAGGGTCATGTTCAGGCACCAAGCGCCCAACAATCGCGTGACCGGCTTCGTGGAAGGCCGTGTTGAGCTTTTCCTTGTCCGACATGACCATGGTCTTGCGCTCGGCACCCATCATGATTTTGTCTTTGGCCAGCTCGAACTCTTTCATCTCGACCACGCGCTTACCGGAGCGCGCAGCAAACAGAGAAGCTTCGTTAACCAGGTTGGCCAGGTCCGCGCCGGAGAAACCCGGCGTACCCCGCGCAATCACGGCTGGCGCAACATCCTCACCCATCGGCACTTTGCGCATATGGACTTTGAGAATCTGCTCACGACCACGAATATCCGGCAAGCCAACTACAACCTGACGGTCGAAACGCCCCGGACGCAGCAGTGCTGGGTCAAGTACGTCAGGACGGTTGGTGGCAGCAATCACGATGATGCCGTCGTTCGCCTCAAAACCGTCCATTTCTACCAGCAGCTGGTTGAGTGTCTGCTCACGCTCGTCGTGACCACCACCCATACCCGCACCACGATGGCGACCAACGGCGTCGATTTCGTCGATAAAGATGATGCAGGGCGCGTGCTTCTTGGCCTGCTCGAACATGTCGCGCACACGGGATGCACCGACACCGACGAACATTTCCACGAAATCCGAACCGGAGATAGTGAAGAACGGCACCTTAGCCTCACCAGCAACTGCCTTGGCCAGCAAGGTTTTACCAGTACCTGGTGAACCGACCATCAGCACACCACGGGGGATACGCCCACCAAGGCGCTGGAATTTACCTGGATCACGCAGGAACTCGACCAGCTCGCTGACTTCTTCCTTGGCCTCGTCGCAACCCGCGACGTCAGCAAAGGTGGTCTTAACCTGATCTTCGGAAAGCAGGCGCGCCTTGCTCTTGCCGAAGCTCATCGGCCCGCCCTTACCGCCTGCGCCACCTTGCATCTGGCGCATAAAGAACATGAACACGGCAATGATTACGAGGATCGGGAAGCTGGCAACCAGCAACTGAGTCCAGATGCTTTGCTGCTCAGGCTGCTTGCCGACGATCTCGACATTGTTATCTATCAGGTCCTTGATCAGGCCATTGTCCTGAATCGCTGGACGCACCGTTTCAAAAGACGAGCCATCACTGCGCGTACCGCTGATGATGAAGCCATCAACTGTTACTCGCTTAACGCCGCCATCCTGAACCTGCTGGATAAACTGCGAATAATTGAGTTTGTTCGACTCAGTCGGGCTGGAAAAATTGTTCATCACCGTGACCAAAACGGCGGCGATGATCAGCCACAGAACCAAATTCTTTGCCATGTCGTTCAATTAGCTACCCTCTGAAGCAGGCCCCGTGCTGAAGCGCACTTCGCATGACGACCAGTTATGTACCGATCTAACTTACTACACAACGCCCACCCCTGGCAGACGCCGTCTGTAACCCTATATTTATTACTAGACTGCCACAGCCCCACATCCGTTCAATCAGCAGCCAGCGACATCAAAGACCGCGATAGCCACGCGCCAACATGTATTGCTCGCGAGAACGGTCACGCGAAGACAGCGGCTTGCGCATCTGCACCTTGTCGAACGACTGTCGCACTTGCTTGTGGTATTCAGCAAAGCCTTCGCCCTGGAAGATCTTGATTAGAAAATCACCACCCGGACGCAACACCCGAGTCGACAAATCCAGCGCCAACTCGCACAAGTACATAGCCCGCGGCTGATCCGACTCCCTCACCCCACTCATATTGGGGGCCATATCTGAAATCACAAGGTCTACCGGACGCCCCCCGATCGCCTCAAGAAGCTGATCGAACACTGCATCCTCGGTAAAGTCACCCTGAATGAAAGTGACATCCGGGATACTGTCCATTTCAAGGATATCGGAGGCTATTAGCGTGCCTTTGTCACCGATCACCCGACTGGTGACTTGTGACCAGCCACCAGGGGCTGAACCCAGATCGACTACCGTGATGCCAGGCCGGAGGATGCGATCCTTCTCTTGGATCTCCAGCAGCTTGTAGCTGGCGCGCGAACGATAGCCATCCTTCTGCGCCATTTTGACGTAGGGGTCGTTGAAATGCTCTCTCAGCCAACCTTGACTGCTCTTGGTACGGGCCACGCAATACCTCGGATGTGTAACGCATGAATATCTGGGCGACCCCGAAGGCGCTCGGGTAAACTAACCGCCGTTTTTACCAGATTAAATGCAGGAATAAGATTATGCCGCTCACTCAAGAGCAGAAGAAACAATTCAAATCTATCGGCCACCATTTGAAGCCTGTATTGATCGTGGCTGACAATGGTTTGACCGAAGGTGTGCAGGCTGAACTGGAGCGTGCGCTCAGCGACCACGAGCTGATTAAAGTACAACTGCGCATCACCGAACGCGAAGGCCGCCTAGCCGCCATCAATGAGCTGTGTAAGGCCGGCAAAGCCGAGCTGGTCCAGGTTATCGGTAAAATGGCGCTGATCTACCGCAAGAACCCGAAAGTGAACAAAAATCTGTCCAACGTTCACCGCCATCACGGCTGATTGAGCAACTGCTGCAAGGCGCGCTCAGCGCCTTTGCAGCCGCGTTTCAAGCTTAACCTACCCGTTAGAGCTTACGCTTGAGCGTTTGCGGCACTGGCTGCAAGACCAGTAACAAGCCGCAAAAAGCCATCACCAGATAACTGAACAGCAACCACAGCTCAGCCCCTGGCAGCAGTTCGCGTACAGCGAAGTAGCTCCCCGCCATCAGCACCACAACCAGCAGTAGCTGCCCGCGAGCATCGCGCCACAGGCTTGTCAGCCGCTCGGCGCGAATCAACACCAACACCTGCAACCCCGCGCAAACAGCCGCCAAACCAATCAGCAAAGGCCTCAAGGCGTTACTGATCTCCTCGACCAGCAACGACGCCAGGCCAATCTTGGTAATCGCCGGCAGCAGCATAAAATGCAGCAGCCAAAGGCCACCCACCCACAGTGTCTGGGCCAGCAGCCAGCTGATCGCGCCAGCATCACGCGAGCCAGGCTTAGAGATGACGAACCTCGACAATTTCGTACTCGATCGCACCGCTCGGGGTCTGCACTACAACCACATCCCCCTCTTCCTTACCAATCAAGGCGCGAGCAATCGGCGAGCCGACGGATATCTTGCGTTTCTTGATATCCGCTTCGTCCTCACCAACGATCTGATAAATCACGCTTTCATCAGTTTCGCAGTTGGCGATTTCCACGGTAGTCCCGAAAATCACCTTGCCAGTGTGCTCAATACTGGTGACATCGATGATCACCGCATTCTGCAAGCGACCTTCGATATCGCGGATACGCGCCTCAACCATACCCTGCTGCTCACGAGCAGCGTGGTATTCGGCGTTTTCCTTGAGATCACCCAGCTCACGTGCAGTACCAATATCCTGGCTGAGCTTGGGCCGTAGCACCTTGGTCAGGTGCGTGTGCTCTTCTTCCAGGGCGCGAGCGCCCTGGACAGTCATGGGGTACTTAGTCATGCCTTGATTCCTGCATGCAGATCCTGCAGCCGGCGCACGGTCTTCTCGGGACCGAACTTCAGCGCTTCACAGATCGCCTGACCCGCCGCAATGGTGGTGGTGCAGTAGATCTTGTGCTGCAGAGCGTTACGACGAATGGAGTAAGAGTCAGCGATAGACTGACGACCTTCAGTGGTGTTGATGATCAGAGTGACTTCGTCATTCTTGATCATGTCGACCACGTGCGGACGACCCTCGGTCACCTTGTTCACCCGACGCACCGGCAAACCTGCCGCCTCAATCACTTTGGCGGTACCGGCAGTGGCAACCACTTCGAAGCCCAATGCCACCAGGTCACGAGCAACCTGAACAGCTTCAGGCTTGTCGTCTTCACGCACACTGATAAAGGCACAGCCGGTGTTCGGCAGGATTTCACTGGCGCCCAGCTGAGCCTTGGCGAACGCTTCACCGAAGGTGTCGCCGACACCCATAACTTCGCCGGTGGACTTCATTTCCGGTCCGAGGATCGGGTCAACACCCGGGAACTTGGCGAACGGGAACACCGCTTCTTTAACGCTGAAATACGGCGGGATAATTTCCTTGGCGTAACCGGCCTCAGCCAGCGACTTACCGGCCATCACACGAGCCGCTACCTTGGCCAAAGAGACGCCGACGCACTTGGATACGAACGGAACGGTACGTGAGGCGCGCGGGTTCACTTCGATGACGAAGATATCCTCGCCCTGCACCGCCATTTGCACGTTCATCAGACCGACCACACCGAGCTCCAGGGCCATTTTTTTGACCTGCTCGCGAATCTCATCCTGGATATGCATCGGCAACGAGTACGGCGGCAGCGAGCACGCCGAGTCACCGGAGTGCACCCCCGCCTGCTCGATGTGCTGCATGATCGCGCCGATCACCACGGTCTCGCCGTCGCATACCGCGTCAATATCGATTTCGATGGCGCAGTTGAGGAAGTGATCGAGCAGCACTGGGCTGTCGTTGGAAACCTTCACTGCTTCGCGCATGTAGCGCTTGAGCTCGTCTTCCTGATAGACGATCTCCATCGCACGACCGCCGAGCACGTAGGACGGACGCACCACCAGTGGGTAACCGATGACTTTGGAGTGCGCCAGCGCTTCATCTTCACTGCGCGCAGTGGCGTTGGCCGGCTGACGCAGACCAAGGCGCTGGACCATCTGCTGGAAACGCTCGCGGTCTTCGGCGCGGTCGATAGCGTCAGGCGAGGTACCGATAATCGGCACGCCGGCCTCTTGCAGGGCGCGGCAGATCTTCAGTGGAGTCTGGCCGCCGTACTGCACGATCACACCTTTCGGCTGCTCGACACGGACGATTTCCAGCACATCTTCCAAGGTCACTGGCTCGAAGTACAGGCGATCGGAGATGTCGTAGTCGGTCGATACGGTTTCCGGGTTGCAGTTGACCATGATGGTTTCGTAACCATCTTCACGCAGCGCCAGCGCCGCGTGAACGCAGCAATAGTCGAACTCGATGCCCTGACCGATACGGTTCGGCCCACCGCCGAGGATCATGATCTTGTCACGGCTCGACGGATTGGCCTCGCACTCTTCCTCATAGGTCGAGTACATGTAGGCGGTGTCAGTGGCGAACTCAGCAGCACAGGTATCCACGCGCTTGTAGACCGGCAGCACCTTGAGTTTGTGACGCTGGCTGCGCAGGGTTTTCTCGGTGACACCGAGCAGCTTGGCCAGGCGTATATCGGAGAAGCCTTTGCGCTTGAGCTTGTACATCGCGTCGCGATCAATGCTAGACAGGGCCAACGTCTTGATGCGCTCTTCGTCTTTGATCAGGTCTTCGATCTGTACCAGGAACCACTCATCGATATTGGTCAGCTCGAAGACTTCTGCAACGGTCTTGCCCGCACGGAAGGCATCGCCGATGTACCAGATACGGTCGGCGCTTGGCACGGTCAGCTCACGGCGCAGGGTGCTTTCAGCTTCCGGGTCGGCCAGGTCGAGCTTTTCATCGAAACCGGCAACGCCCACTTCCAGTCCGCGCAGGGCTTTCTGCAGGGATTCCTGGAAGGTGCGGCCAATGGCCATGACTTCACCGACAGACTTCATCTGGGTGGTCAGACGGGCGTCGGCCTTGGGGAATTTCTCGAAGGCAAAACGCGGGATTTTGGTGACGACGTAGTCAATCGCTGGCTCGAACGAGGCCGGGGTGCGACCACCGGTGATGTCGTTGCTCAGCTCGTCGAGGGTGTAACCGACTGCCAGTTTGGCAGCGATCTTGGCAATCGGGAAGCCGGTGGCCTTGGAGGCCAGCGCCGAGGAACGCGACACACGCGGGTTCATCTCGATCACCACCATGCGGCCGGTATTCGGGCAAATGCCGAACTGCACGTTGGAGCCACCAGTTTCCACGCCGATCTCACGCAGCACCGCCAGGGAGGCGTTACGCAGGATCTGGTATTCCTTGTCGGTCAGGGTCTGAGCCGGGGCAACAGTGATCGAGTCACCGGTGTGCACGCCCATCGGGTCGAAGTTTTCGATGGCACAGACGATGATGCAGTTGTCCTTTTTGTCGCGGACCACCTCCATCTCGTACTCTTTCCAGCCGATCAGTGATTCGTCGATCAGCAGCTCGCTGGTTGGCGACAGATCGATACCGCGGGCGCAGATTTCTTCGAACTCTTCACGGTTGTAAGCGATGCCGCCACCGGTGCCGCCCATGGTGAAGGACGGACGGATGATGCACGGGAAGCCGACCTTCTCAAGGACCGCGTAGGCCTCTTCCATGTTGTGCGCAATGCCGGAAACCGGGCAGGCCAAGCCGATGTCTTTCATCGCCTTGTCGAAGCGCGAGCGGTCTTCAGCCTTGTCGATGGTGTCGGCATTGGCACCGATCATCTCAACACCGAACTTCTCCAGCACGCCGTGCTTTTCCAGGTCCAGCGCGCAGTTCAGCGCAGTCTGGCCGCCCATGGTTGGCAGCAGGGCGTCCGGGCGCTCCTTCTCGATGATCTTGGCCACGGTGGACCACTTGATCGGTTCGATGTAGGTGGCGTCAGCCATGGCCGGGTCGGTCATGATGGTGGCTGGGTTGGAGTTCACCAGAATGACGCGGTAGCCCTCTTCTTTCAGCGCTTTACACGCTTGCGCACCGGAGTAATCGAACTCGCAGGCCTGGCCGATAACGATCGGGCCAGCGCCGAGGATCAGGATGCTTTTTATGTCTGTACGTTTTGGCATGTTCTTTCTCTCGAATCCTGGGGTCAGTCGGCGGGTTTAACGGCGCTTGGCCATGGTTTCGATAAAGCGATCAAACAACGGCGCAACGTCCGCCGGGCCTGGACTGGCCTCCGGGTGACCCTGGAAGCTGAAAGCGTCCTTATCGGTACGCTCAATGCCTTGCAGGGAACCATCAAACAGCGACTTGTGAATCGCGCGCAGGTTGCTCGGCAGGCTGTCTTCATCCACGGCAAAACCGTGGTTTTGGCTGGTGATCATCACCACGCCGGTGTCGAGGTCTTGCACCGGGTGGTTGGCACCGTGGTGGCCGTGGCCCATTTTCAGGGTTTTGGCACCGGAGGCCAGGGCCAGCAGCTGGTGGCCGAGGCAGATGCCGAAGACCGGAATGTCGGTTTCCAGCACTTCTTTGATGGCGCTGATGGCGTAATCGCACGGCGCGGGGTCACCCGGGCCATTGGACAGGAACACACCGTCCGGGCTCAGCGCGAGCACATCGGCAGCAGGCGTCTGCGCCGGCACCACTGTCACGCGGCAACCGCGCTCAACCAGCATGCGCAGGATGTTCAACTTGACGCCGAAATCGTAGGCCACCACGTGATATTTCAGCTCACTGGCAGGGATTTCTGGATGGCTGTCGGTTTCTAGATTCCACACGCTTGAGCGCCACTCGTAACGCTCGGTGCAGCTGACCACCTTGGCCAGATCCATACCCTTGAGGCCTGGGAAGCTGCGCGCCAGTTCCAGTGCTTTCTCTTCAGTGGCGTCATCGCCCACCAGAATGCAGCCGTTCTGCGAGCCCTTCTCGCGCAAAATGCGGGTCAGGCGACGGGTGTCGATACCGGCAATGGCGACCGTGCCGCGCTCTTTCAGGTATTCATCCAGTGGCTGCTTGTTACGCCAGTTGCTGGAGGTCAGCGGCAAATCGCGAATGATCAGGCCGGCGGCCCAGACCTGACTGGACTCAGCGTCTTCCGGCGTGGTGCCGGTATTGCCGATGTGCGGATAGGTCAGGGTAACGATCTGCTGGGCATAGGAAGGATCGGTAAGGATTTCCTGATAGCCGGTCATGGCGGTGTTAAAAACCACCTCTCCAATAGTTTGGCCATCGGCACCGATGGCCTCGCCGCGAAAAATGCTGCCATCAGCAAGAGCCAAAATGGCAGGTTTAAGGGCTGGCTTACTCAAGAAAACCTCCGGAGATCAAATCGTGAAGCAAACGCAGATTGTAAAAAAGCGGGATGACGTATGCACCGTCACCCCGCTTTTTATCTGATTCATTCTGCGCAACTTTAGTGGACACACTAAAGCAGAAAGCTTACAGGAATCTGCCTTTTTGGTCCACCACCGTTGCGACTAAGACCGAGGCAAAAAACACCACTGCGACAGAATGCCTCAGTTGAGCCCCAGAACGTCCTGCATGTCGTACAGCCCAGGCTGACACCCCTGCAACCAAAGGGCCGCGCGCACCGCACCTTTAGCAAAGGTCATGCGGCTCGAGGCCTTGTGCGTGATCTCCACGCGCTCACCATCAGCGGCGAACAAAACAGTGTGATCACCGACCACATCACCGGCACGCACCGTGGCAAACCCGATGGTTTCGCGCTCACGCGCACCGGTCTGACCCTCACGCCCATAGACCGCAACCTTTTGCAGGTCACGCCCCAAGGCATTCGCCACCACTTCACCCATGCGCAACGCCGTACCCGACGGCGCATCGACTTTATGTCGATGGTGGGCTTCGATGATCTCGATATCGACATCATCACCCAACACCCGCGCGGCGGTATCCAGTAGTTTCAGGCAGAGATTGACGCCAACGCTGAAGTTGGCGGCGAAGACGATCGGAATCTGCTTGCCGGCATCCGCCAGCAATTGCTTTTCCTCTGGAGAAAAGCCGGTGGTACCGATGACCATCGCCTTGCCAGCCTGACGACAGACTTCCAAGTTCTTCAGGGTGACCGAGGGATGGGTGAAATCGATCAGTACATCAAACTGATCCAGCACCGCATGCAAATCACCGGACAGGCTGACGCCCATCTTGCCTTGCGCAACCAACTCACCCACATCAACGCCAACCAGGCTGCTGTCCGCACGGTCAATTGCCGCACTCAGGCTTGCGCCATCTGCCAGCTGCACGGCTTCGATCAGGGTCTTGCCCATGCGCCCAGCGGCGCCCATCACAGCAATACGTTGCATAGCCTTATGCTCCTAGCTGCATGACAGGCTGCGACCAGCAAAGGCCAGCGCCGCCTGCCACGGGTGTTTACAGGTCGCCGAAGAAGCGCTTCACGCCTTCGAACCAGCCATTGGCTTTGGGCGAGTGCGAGCTGTCGCCTTCCAGGGTTTTGCGGAACTCATCAAGCAGTTCACGCTGACGCTTGCCGAGCTTGACCGGGGTTTCCACCGCCACCTTGCACATCAGGTCGCCCGCACCGCCGCCACGCACCGGCGCCACGCCTTTACCACGCAAACGGAACATCTTGCCGGTTTGCGTGCCTTCCGGAATCTTCAGCTTGACCCGACCATCCAGGGTTGGCACTTCCAGCTCGCCACCCAGGGCCGCATCGGCAAAGCTGATCGGCACTTCGCAGTACAGGTGTTTGCCGTCACGCTGGAAAATCGCGTGCTCGCGCACATTCACCACCACATACAGATCGCCCGCCGGGCCACCCATGGCGCCCGCCTCACCTTCACCCGTCAGACGGATACGGTCGCCGGTATCAACGCCAGGCGGCACCTTCACCGACAGGGTCTTGTGCTCTTCGACTCGGCCATGACCGTGGCAGGAGCCACAGGGATCGGTAATCATCTTGCCCTGGCCATGGCAACGCGGGCAGGTCTGCTGCACCGAGAAGAAGCCCTGCTGCATGCGCACCTGACCGATACCACCACAGGTGGTACAGGTCACTGGCGTGGTGCCCTTCTTCGCGCCGGAGCCATCGCACGGCTTGCAGTTGACCAGAGTCGGCACACGAATAGTCACCGTGGTACCACGCACCGCTTCTTCCAGATCCAGCTCCAGGGTGTAGCGCAGATCACTGCCGCGCTGGGCGCCGCCACGACCACCGCCACGACCACCGCCACCGCCGAAGAAGTCACTGAATACATCACCGAAGATGTCAGAGAAGTTCGCTCCGCCGGGGCCGCCACCGCCCCCCATCTGCGGATCAACGCCGGCATGCCCGTATTGATCGTACGCTGAGCGCTTGGCCGCGTCGGAGAGCACTTCGTAAGCCTCGTTGGCTTCCTTGAACTTCTCCTCCGAGGCTTTATCGTCGGGGTTGCGGTCGGGGTGATGCTTCATGGCCAGGCGACGGTAAGCCTTTTTCAGCTCCGCCTCGCTGACACCGCGCTCAACACCGAGCACCTCGTAAAAGTCACGTTTAGCCATAAGTCTTCAACACCTTAAAATCGTCTACTCCAGACACGCCAACGCGGGAGCAAGCTCCCGCGCGGCGAATCATGCCGGGCGCAACTCGCGTCACACCCAGCCAAAGCGGCATAAGCTTGCGCTTACTTGTTGTCTTTGACTTCTTCGAACTCAGCATCGACCACGTCGTCACCAGCGTCTTGAGCCTGCTCAGCACCTTGCTCGGCAGCACCTGGCTGTGGCTGCTCGGCGTACATCTTCTGCGCCAACGGAGCGGTCACTTCGGACAGCGCGGTCATCTTGGCTTCGATTTCAGCTTTGTCGTCGCCCTTCACCGCCACTTCCAGAGCACTCAGCGCCGCTTCGATTGCAGTCTTCTCGTCAGCAGTGGCCTTGTCGCCCGCCTCGGTGATCATCTTGCGGGTAGCGTGTACCAGCTGATCGCCCTGGTTGCGGGCACCGGCCAGCTCTTCGAACTTGCGGTCTTCCTCAGCGTTAGCTTCGGCGTCACGTACCATCTGCTCGATTTCTTCCTCGGACAGGCCGGAGTTGGCCTTGATCACGATGGACTGGGTCTTGCCAGTGGCCTTGTCTTTGGCGCCGACATGCAGGATGCCGTTGGCGTCGATGTCGAAGGTCACTTCAATCTGCGGCACGCCACGTGGAGCTGGCGGAATCTCAGCCAGGTCAAATTTGCCCAGCGACTTGTTACCGCTGGCCTGCTTACGCTCACCCTGCAGTACGTGAATAGTCACCGCGCCCTGATTGTCGTCGGCAGTGGAGAACACCTGGGATTTCTTGGTCGGGATGGTGGTGTTCTTCTCAATCAGCGCAGTCATCACGCCCCCCATGGTTTCGATACCCAGGGTCAGCGGCGATACGTCGAGCAGCAACACGTCTTTCACGTCACCAGCCAACACCGCGCCCTGGATGGCAGCCCCCATGGCCACGGCTTCGTCCGGGTTAACGTCTTTACGGGCTTCTTTGCCGAAGAACTCGGTTACCAGCTTCTGCACCAACGGCATGCGGGTCTGACCACCGACCAGAATCACGTCGTTGATCGCGCTGATGTCGATACCCGCATCTTTCAAGGCAATGCGGCACGGCTCGATGGTGCGCTGCACCAGGTCTTCAACCAGCGCTTCCAGCTTGGAACGGGAGATCTTCACGTTGAGGTGCTTAGGGCCACTGGCGTCAGCGGTGATGTATGGCAGGTTAACGTCGGTCGACTGACTGGAAGACAGTTCGATCTTGGCTTTCTCGGCGGCTTCCTTCAGGCGCTGCATGGCCAGCGGGTCACCCTTGAGGTTCATGCCGGTTTCTTTCTTGAACTCGTCGACGAGGTAATCGATCAGACGGATGTCGAAGTCTTCACCACCGAGGAAAGTGTCACCGTTGGTGGCCAGCACTTCGAACTGGTGCTCGCCATCCACTTCGGCGATTTCGATCACGGAAACGTCGAAGGTACCACCACCCAGGTCATAAACGATGACAGTGTGGTCGCCCTTGGCCTTGTCCATACCGTACGCCAGTGCGGCAGCGGTTGGCTCGTTGATGATGCGCTTGACGTCCAGACCGGCAATACGGCCGGCGTCTTTAGTGGCCTGACGCTGGCTGTCGTTGAAGTAGGCCGGCACGGTGATCACCGCTTCGGTCACGGCTTCACCGAGGTAGTCTTCGGCGGTCTTCTTCATCTTCTTGAGAATTTCAGCCGAGATCTGCGGCGGGGCCATTTTCTGGCCGTTCACTTCAACCCAGGCGTCGTTGTTATCCGCCTTGACGATCTTGTACGGCACCATCTGGATGTCTTTTTGTACGACGTCTTCGTCAAAACGACGACCGATCAGACGCTTCACCGCGTACAGGGTGTTGTGCGGATTGGTCACAGCCTGACGCTTGGCCGACTGACCGACGAGGATTTCGCCATCGTTGGCGTAAGCGATGATCGACGGTGTAGTGCGCGTGCCTTCAGCGTTTTCAATAACTTTGGCTTTGCCGTTTTCCAGAACAGAGACGCAGGAGTTGGTGGTCCCCAGGTCGATACCGATAATTTTGCCCATATTCACTCTCCCGAAACTTTGATTATTCCGCCGCTAGTTAATTGCTAGCGGCGGTAGCACTAAAACGCTTGCCTGTTAAATGGGGGCAGCTCGATGAATTTCAAGCCTGCTCATCAATCGATGGCGGCGCTTCCACCGGTGCCTTGCTGACCACCACCATGGCGGGGCGCAACAGACGACCATTGAGCATGAAGCCCTTCTGGAACACCTTGAGCACGCTATTGGGCTCAACATTGGTGCTTTCCTGCATGGCCATCGCCTGATGGTGCTCAGGGTTAAACGGCGCACCATGAGGATCAATGGCCTCCAACTGGAAGCGCTTGAGGGTGTCGAGGAACAATTTGAGCGTCAGCTCCATGCCCTCACGCACCGCTTTGATCGCTTCATCATCCGGATTCGACAGCTCAAGGCCGCGCTCCAGGCTATCCACCACTGGCAGCAAGTCGTTGGCGAATTTTTCCAGCGCAAACTTGTGCGCCTTCTCTACATCTTGTTCCGCGCGACGGCGCACGTTCTGCAGATCGGCAGCCATGCGCAGCGACTGATCCTGCGCAGCGGCCAGTTGCTCTTCCAGCGTTTGCACGCGAGCAACCAGGTCATCACCCGCAGCGGCCTCAGCAGCCGTTTGTAGATCGGGGTTCTGCGTATCCAGGGTCTGTTCGTCAGCCATGCGTCTCTCCTTTTGAATTCCGACGCGAGCCTTAACTCACGTGTCTGACCGCTATATGGGGTCAAAAATTATCGTTTCAAGGATCAAAGACGGATTGTCAGCCCACAAAAAAACACTGTATAAATAACCAGACATGAACTTGGGAGGCCCTCGCCATGCTGGTGCACCTGTCCGTACACAACTACGCCATCGTTGAACACCTTGATCTAGAGCTGGATGCCGGCATGAGCGTAATCAGCGGCGAAACCGGCGCTGGCAAGTCGATCATGCTCGACGCCCTCGGCCTGACCCTGGGCGATCGCGCCGACAGCGGCGTGGTGCGCCCCGGTGCGGACAAGGCCGACATCCTCGCCAGCTTCGACCTGCACGACATCCCCGAAGCCCGCGCCTGGCTGGCCGAGCGCGACCTGGACAACGACGGCCCGTGCATCCTCCGTCGCGTGATCACGGCCGAAGGCCGCTCACGCGGCTATATCAACGGCTCGCCCTGCCCGCAAGGCGACCTGAAAGCGCTCGGCGAGTTGCTGATCGACATCCACAGCCAGCATGAGCATCAGTCACTGCTCAAACCCGAGACGCACCGCCGCCTGCTCGATGAATACGCCGGCAGCCAGGACCTGGCGCGCCAGGTCCAGCTTGCCGCACAGCGCTGGAAACAAACCAAGACCGAACTGCAACGGGTCTCCAGCCTTGGCGACGAACAGCGCGCTCGTCACCAACTGCTCAGCTACCAACTGGAAGAACTGGATAACCTGGCCCTCGGCGAAGATGAACTGGAGCAACTGGAGCAGGAACACAAGAACCTGACCAACGCCGAAAGCCTGCTCAGCGCTTGCCGCCTGGTGATTGAACAATGCAGCGAGAACGACGCCGGCAACGTGCTGTCCGCCCTGACCAACAGCCTCAACCGCCTTGGCGGCTTTCAGGGCCAGCCCGGCGCACTGAGCGAAGCCACCAACCTGCTGGCCAGCGCACAAATCCAAGTGGAAGAAGCGGTCGGCGAACTCAATCGCTTTCCTCGACCATTTCGATGCCGACCCCGAACGCCTGCGACAGATGGAAGAGCGACTCGACGCGATCTACACCCTGGCGCGCAAGCACCGCATCCAGCCAAGCGAACTGGGCGCCATGCAACAACAACTGTTCGAAGAACTGGAAAGCCTCAACGCTGACGACCAAGCAGCCGAACGCCTGAGCGAAGAGCTGACTGCCTTCGAACGGCATTACCAGGAAAAAGCCGCGCAATTAAGCAGCTTACGCAACAACGCAGCCAGCCAACTGGCCAGCGCAGTAGAAGTGGAGATGCAAACCCTGGGCATGCCGGGCGGCCGCTTCACCATCAAACTGAGCGCCCACAGCAACAGCGAGCCGCACCCCAATGGCTTGGAGCAATTGGAATTTCTGGTCAGCGCCAACCCAGGCCAGCCACTCAAAGCCCTGGCAAAGGTCGCCTCGGGCGGCGAGCTGTCGCGGATTAGCCTGGCGATTCAGGTCATCACCGCGCAAACCTCACGCGTACCGACGCTGGTATTCGATGAAGTCGACGTCGGCATCGGCGGCCCTACCGCCGAAGTGGTCGGGCAGTTGCTGCGCAAGCTCGGCGAGCGCGGCCAGGTACTCACCGTGACCCACCTGCCGCAGGTCGCCGCACAAGGCCATCAGCATCTGTTTGTGCACAAGGTTCGCCAGAGCGATGCCACACGCACCGCCGTGAGCAAACTCAGCGCCGCGCAGCGGGTCGAGGAAATCGCACGCATGCTCGGTGGCGTAGACCTGACCGAAGAATCCCTAGCCCACGCACGACAGATGGTTAGCAGCGCGCAAGTCTGATTTGCAGCCCCGCAGAAAGCACAAAGGCGACCCGAGGGTCGCCTTTTTCATGCCGCTACCAATCAGCTTTTCTTGCGCACATACAGCACAAGATTGTGATCGACCAACTCGAAACCATGTTCTTTAACGATTTCTTTCTGGCGCTTTTCGATCTCGGCATCGAAGAATTCAATCACCTCACCGGAGTCGACACAGACCATATGGTCGTGATGCCCACTGTCCGCCAATTCGAAGACCGCATGACCGCCATCAAAATTGTGGCGAACCACCAGGCCAGCGGCTTCAAACTGCGTCAACACCCGGTAGACAGTGGCCAGGCCAACGTCATCGCCCGCCTCCATTAATGCCTTGTAGACATCCTCAGCGCTCATGTGACGCTGATCGGCAGAGTCGAGCATTTGCAGTATTTTGACCCGTGGCAGGGTTACTTTCAGGCCAGCCTTGCGTAGTTCGCTATTTTCAACCATGGTCTGCTTTCTCACGGAAGCGGCTTCGCAGCTTCCTTTATTGCGGGTATGATCCGGGTTTATATTGCCCAGCCAAGATAGTGGAAGTCGCCCACCGATGCAAAAGACCAAACTCCTGCTGACCAGCCTCTCCCTTACGGGGCTACTCGCACTCGCCGGTTGCTCATTCCCCGGGGTTTATAAAATTGACATCCAACAGGGCAATGTCGTGACGCAGGACATGATAGACCAGTTGCGTCCGGGAATGACCCGCAAGCAAGTGCGTTTTATCATGGGCAACCCGTTGCTCACTGACACCTTCCATGCCAACCGCTGGGATTACCTGTACAGCATCCAGCCGGGTGGCGGGCAGCGCCTGCAAGAACGCGTTAGCGTGAACTTCGGCGCTGACGACCAACTGGTCGGCCTGTCGGGTGACTTTATGCCTGGCGTAAGCCGTGACCAGGCGATCCTGGGTGAAGCCAGCGGCGTAAGCACTCCGCAGGCCAGCCAACAGGTTGAAGAGAAACCTGCACCGGGCTCGCTGCTTGAGCAAATACAGCGCGAAGTGGACGACGTAAAAGTTGTGCCAGTGCCAACACCAGAGCCTCTGGAAAGCACGCCACAGTAATCATTTGCGAATAAAAAGCCCGGACATGTCCGGGCTTTTTTGTGTCAGGGCATCCATGCCCGCACCCATAAGCGCTTACTTAATGCCCGCCACCCTCGGCCTTGGCTTGCGCCGCTTTAGCCGCACGCTGCTTGCGCACTTCTTTCGGGTCGGCAATCAGCGGGCGGTAGATTTCCACACGCTCCCCCTCTTCCAGCACGCGCTCATCCGGCTTGCTGACGGCCTTGCCGAAGATACCCAGCGGGCTGTTGTGTAAATCCAGCTCGGGAAAATGCGCCTGCATGCCGGACTGCAACGCGGCCTGGCGCACTGTAGTGCCATAAGGCAGGCTCAGGCGCAGCAACTTCTGTTTGTCAGCCAAGGCGTAGACCACCTCGACCACCATGTTTGGCTTATCCATAGAGTTGCTTGGCCCTTTGGCAAAAAGCATCAACCAGCGTGTTGGTGGCCTGATTGAACAATGGCCCGAGCGTGGCCCGCACCAACGGCCCAGCGTAGTCGAAGGTCAGGTCAAGGCTGATCTTGCAGGCCTTGTCGCCCAGCGCCTTAAATTCCCAGTGCCCGTACAACTGGGTGAATGGTCCCTCAATCAGGTTCAAAGTAATCCGCTCACCAGGCACCAGAATATTGGCGGTGACAAAGCGCTGGCTCAGACCACCCTTGGCCACCGCCAGACTGGCGCGCATGTGCGTATCACTAGCCTCAAGCACTTCGCTGGCCGAGCACCACGGCAGAAACTGCGGATAGCTGGCCACGTCATTGACCAGATCAAACAGCGCCTGCGCGGGATACGGTAACAACGCCGAACGCTGAATATGCGTACTCATAACCCAACCACTTGGCTAAACAGAATGCAGATGATCATTTACTCAGCTCTGCGACAAACACGATTAACACGCCAATCGGCGCGACCACACGAATAGACCAATACACCACACTGAACAGCAACGGGCTCTTCATGGCCAACTCTTCGCGTACCACCTCACGCTTGAGCACCCAGCCGGCAAATACGGCAAAAGCCAGACCACCGAGCGGCAACAGAATCCGGCTGGTCAGGTAATCGATGCTGTCGAAGAAGTTCCGCCCACCCTCTGCACCCCACTGGAACAGATGGAAACCATCCTCGGCAAATACAAAAAACTTCGCCTCAGCACCCAGGTTAAAGGACAGCACCGTGCCCATACCAATGACCCAGCAGAGGAATGCCAGCACGCTGGTCACCAGCACCCGACTGCGCTTGCTGCGTTCAACCAGATAAGCCACCGCCGGCTCCAGCATGGAGATCGACGACGTCCAGGCTGCAATCAGCACCAAAACAAAGAACAGTGTGCCCATCACCTGGCCAAAAGCGATATTGCCGAACGCCACCGGCAGGGTGACAAACATCAGCCCCGGCCCGGCACTCGGCTCCAAGCCACCCGCGAAGACAATAGGAAACAGCGCCATACCTGCTGTGAGGGCCACCAGGGTATCGAGAATACCGACGGTGAGGATGGTGCTACCAATCGAAGCCTTCTTCGGCATATACGCGCCGTAGACCATGATCGCGCCCACGCCCACGCTCAAGGTAAAGAAGGCGTGGCCCATCGCGGCCAGCAAGCCCCCCAGAACCCGATCCGGCTGGAAGTTGAACAGAAAGTGGAAGCCCTGCATAAAGTGCCCGGTGGTCATGCTGTACCCCAGCAGCACCAGCAGCAGCACGAACAGCAGCGGCATCATGATGCGCAAGCTACGCTCCAGCCCCGCCACTACGCCACGGGCGATAACAAAGCCGGTCAGCAGCATAAACAGCGTGTGCCACAGGGTCAGCCGCCATGGGTCGGCGGTCAACGCACCAAAGGCGGCGCCGGCCCCCTGGGCAGAGACACCGGCAAATTTGCCGCTACCCATACTGAGGATGTAATCCAGCGACCAGCCCGCCACCACGCTGTAAAACGACAAAATCAGCAGCGCGGCAATCATCCCCATCAACGCCGCCCAGGACCACTTCGGTGAAGCACCCGACTCAATGGCCAAAGCCTTGAGGGTGTTCACCGGGCTCTGCCGGCCGCGCCGACCGAGCAGCGTCTCCGCGAGCATGATCGGCAGACCGACCATAAAGATGCACACCAGGTACATCATCACGAAAGCCCCGCCGCCGTACATGCCGGTCATGTAGGGGAACTTCCAGATGTTGCCCAGGCCGACGGCCGAACCGGTCGCTGCCAGAATAAACACCCAACGGCTGGCCCAGGCACCGTGTATCGAAACCTTATCGTTCGCCATGCTCGGCTAGCCCGCTCTATTTAAAAAAGATCGTGCATTGTCGGGGATTCGCCAAGGCGGCTCAAGCGCAGCCGACACTGGGTGGCCCGCGAGCGCTTTTGCCTTGTCGCACACATAGCTTCCTCGCCTGTGACTCCCTATAATGCGCGCCCTATGGCTAAACAAAAGAAACACCCGCAAGGCACCATCGCGCAAAACAAGAAGGCGATGCATGACTACTTCGTCGAAACCAGATTCGAGGCAGGCTTGGTCCTGGCTGGCTGGGAAGTAAAAAGTCTGCGCGCCGGTAAAGCTCAGCTGGTCGACAGCTACGTATTGCTGAAGAACGGCGAGGCCTGGCTGATGGGCTGCCACATCACCCCATTGACCACGGCCAGCACCCACGTGATCGCCGACCCGATTCGCACCCGCAAGCTGCTGCTGAACAAGCGCGAGCTGGACAAACTGTTCGGCGCCGTACAGCAGAAAGGCTATGCCTGCGTGGCGTTGTCGATCTATTGGAAGGCGCACCTGATCAAGTGCGAGATTGCCCTGGGCAAGGGCAAGAAGGACTTCGACAAGCGCCACACCGAAAAAGAGCGTGACGCTGACCGCGAAGTGCAGCGTGCCATGCGCACCAAAGGCAAAGACGACTAAACGCGCCGAACCAAATAAAAACGCCCCGCTGATGCGGGGCGTTTTTGTTATAGCAATCCGCTTAGCGCAGCTCGGTAAACGCCAGCTTAACGCCCAAACCAATCAACACCGTGCCCATCAGCCGATCAAACCAGTGGCCCATGCGTGCAAAGCCGGCGCGCACCCGCCGGTGGCTGAACAACTGGGCGACCAGACAGAACCACAACGCAGTCGCCAGCGCCAGGTAAACCCCATAACCAGCCTGCACCAGCAACGGCGTATGCGGGTTGATCACCACAGTAAACAGCGAGAGGAAGAACAGCGTGGCCTTGGGGTTCAAGCCATTGGTCACAAAGCCCGCGACAAAGGCTGCACGAGGCGAACGCACGCCCCCCGCCAAGATCAACTCAGCCTCTGCAGAGCTGGCCGGCTTGGCGCGCAACGCCTTGATGCCGATGTACAGCAGGTAGGCAGCAGCCAGCCATTTCAAGGCGTTGAACAACACAATCGACTGCGACACGATCAAACCGATGCCCAGCAGCGAGTAAGCCACGTGGATAAAAATCCCGCAGCCGACACCGATCGCACTGAAAATCCCGGCGCGCCGCCCATGGCCGACACTTTCGCGTACCACAATGGCAAAATCCGGCCCCGGACTGGCCACCGCCAACAAGTGGATCAGCGCTACAGCTAAAAACTCAGTCCAGTACATGGGGGCTCCGCCAGGTCGAAATGATTCTGTTAGGCTCGCAACCTTACTCTCCTCGCAAACCCTCAGGATAGATACAGCTGATGAGTAACAATCTCCGCGCCGTCTTTCTCGACCACAGTTCACTCGACCTGGGCGACCTCGATTTGTCCGGCCTGAGCGCCTGCTTTGCCGACCTGCAACTGTATCCGCACAGCACCCAGGCGCAGACCATCGAACGCCTGCAGGGTGCCCAAGTGGCAATCAGCAACAAAGTGCCTCTGAATGCCGCGGTATTCGCCGCCTGCCCGGAGCTTAAGCTGATCTTGGTGGCAGCCACCGGCATCAACTCGATTGACCTGGCCGCTGCCCGCGCCCACGGCGTCAGCGTGTGCAACTGCCAAGGTTACGGCACGCCATCCGTGGCGCAGCACACCTTGATGCTGCTACTCGCGCTGGCCACGCGCCTGCCGGACTATCAGCAGGATATTCGCGCCGGGCGCTGGCAGCAGGCGCAGCAATTCTGCCTGCTGGATCACCCGATCATTGAGCTGCACGGCAAAACCCTCGGCATGCTCGGCCATGGCGAGCTCGGCAGTGCCGTCGCCAGGCTGGCCGAAGCCTTTGGCATGCGCGTACTGCTCGGCCAGTTACCCGGCCGCCCCCCCCGCGCAGACCGCTTGCCGCTGGATGAGCTGCTGCCACAGGTCGACGCACTCACCCTGCACTGCCCGCTGAACAGCGACACCCTGAACCTTATCGATGCCCGTGAGCTAAGCCTGATGAAGCCCGGTGCCTTGCTGATCAACACCGCGCGCGGCGGCTTGGTCAACGAACAGGCCCTGGCTGACGCACTGCGCGCCGGCCACTTGGGCGGCGCGGCCACCGATGTATTGACCCAGGAGCCACCCAAGGATGGCAACCCGCTGCTCGCCGCCGACATCCCTCGACTGATCATTACCCCACACAGCGCCTGGGGCAGCCGCGAGGCACGGCAGCGCATCGTTGGCCAAATGACTGAAAACGCTCAGGCATTTTTCAACGGCGCGCCCGTGCGCGTTGTCAGCTAAGCTACGCGACTTTTTTCCAGGAGCGCTTATGGACCCGCGAAGCGAAGTACTGCTGCGTCAGGCTGAACTATTCAACGGCCCACTGCTGCTTGCCGGCTTGCCGGCGGATGACCTGCTCGGCCACTTCCCCGACGCTCACGGCTGGAGCTGGCACGCCGGCGAGCATGCTTTGCTGGACGCGCGCTTCAACAGTCGTTGCCATTTCGGCACGCAGCCTGGCGAGCGCGACTGCCAGGCAGCCGTGTTGTTTCTACCGAAATCCCGCGAACTCACCGAGTACCTGCTCAACGCCTTGGCCGCTCGCCTGGGCGGTCGTGAGCTGTTTCTGGTCGGGGAAAAACGCGCGGGCATCGAGCGCGCCGCGAAACAACTGGCGGCCTTTGGCCAGGCGCGCAAGCTCGACAGTGCGCGGCACTGCCAGCTCTGGCAGGTTCGCGTTGAGCACAGTCCTGCCACCCCGGACCTGCACAGCCTGGCGCAACGCTACGAGCTCCCCTTGGCCGATGGGCCGCTGCAGGTCCTCAGCTTGCCAGGCGTATTCAGCCACGGTCGCTTAGATGCCGGCAGTGCGCTGCTGCTGGAGCACTTAGACGACTTACCAAGCGGGCATATTTTGGATTTCGGCTGCGGCGCTGGCGTGCTCGGCGCAGCACTCAAACGCCGCTACCCGGATAGCCAGGTGACGATGCTGGATGTTGACGCTTTTGCCGTGGCAAGCAGCCGCCTGACCCTGGCCGCCAATGGCCTGCAGGCCGAAGTGCTCAGCGGTGACGGCATTGATGCCGCCCCCACCGGCCTTAGCGCGATCCTCAGCAACCCGCCCTTTCACCAAGGCGTGCACACCCACTACCAGGCCACCGAGCACCTGCTGCGTCAAGCGGCCAAGCACCTGACTAGCACCGGCGAGCTGCGCCTGGTTGCCAACAGTTTCCTTAAATATCCACCGCTGATCGAACAGCACCTCGGCCCTTGCCAGACGCTGGCCGAGGCCAAGGGCTTTCGCATCTATCGCGCCTGTAAAGGCTGAATCGAGGCTTGCCCTATCCCAGGCACGCGGGCAAAATGCGCGCGTCCTAGGGGAGTAGTCTCCCGCGAGCGCCAGCTCGCCCGGCACGCGTCAACATACTTGCTCAGCAGAGCATGGCGCGTGCGACCCAAGGCCCACTCAGTGGCGCCTGCGGTTTGACCAGACCTATGACACGCACACCTTACCCGGGGCGGGAAGGCTGTACGTGTCATAGCCATGTCGACCCGCCCCTTTAGGAACGCCTGATGCTCGAATCCCTATTTGTCCCAACCTTTATCGTTGCCCTGGCTGAAATTGGCGATAAAACGCAATTGCTTGCCCTGCTGCTGGCGGCGCGCTTTCGCAAGCCCTGGCCGATCATCTGCGGCATCGTGGTCGCCACGCTGGCTAACCATTTCGCGGCGGGCGCTATCGGTAACTGGGTCGCCAGCTTCTTCTCCCCCGCCACCCTCAGCTGGGTACTCACCGCCAGCTTTGTTGCGGTAGCGCTGTGGACCTTGGTCCCGGACACCCTGGATGACGATGACAGCGCCAGCTTCAAGCGCTACGGGCCATTTCTGACCACGCTGATTGCGTTCTTCCTCGCCGAAATGGGCGACAAAACCCAGGTCGCCACCGTGATGCTCGCCGCACAATACCCGCACTTTATTCTGGTAGTGATCGGCACCACCCTGGGCATGCTGCTGGCCAATGTACCGGTGGTGCTGGCCGGCAACTTCGCCGCCGAGCGCCTGCCACTGACCCTGATTCGCCGCGCGGCAGCCAGCGCCTTCGCAGTGCTGGCCGTATATACCGGGTACCAGGCGTTGCAATTCAGCGGGCTGGTTTGACCGCGACCCTGGCGTTTCTGCCGCTACCTCGACTGGTAGGCGACTGCTACAGTGCGCCCCTCCACTTGCTGCCAGGGAGGCACGCATGTCGCTGGATGATCGGAAAAAGCGGGTACGCCAGCACATCGAGCTGTCGTGGAATAAAGGCCGTATGGCGCTGGCTGAGCAACTGCACAGCAAAGACTTCCTTTATAAAAGCTCGTTTATTGGCCGACCACTGGCCAGCTCGGCATTTGCTCAGATGGTCCAGGACATCCGCCACGCCATGCCGGACCTGCAGGTGATGGTTGAGGAATGCATTGCCGAGGATTACAAAGTGGTGACGTGGAGCACCCTGATCGGCACCATCCAGCGGCCCGCGCTCGGCTATCAACCCAGCGACAAAGTGCTGACTATCTCGGCCATGGCCTTCTGGACGCTGACCTCGAGCAACGAAATCCAGGAAATCTGCACCATGTTCGACATGGAAAGCTTCCGCTCACAACTGGGCCTGCCCAGCCAGCCCTTTGCGGCCAAGGCGCTGCCTTAGGGCATCGAACGCCAGCCAACAAAAAGCCCCGTATGCGAGCGGGGCTTTTTTATTCACAGCGGCTTAGCGCGCGCGTTCGTACAGCGGCATTACTTTGGGAATCGCCGCCTGCAACGCAGCAATCCGGCTGTTTGACGACGGGTGAGTACTCATAAACTCAGGCGGCGAACCTTCGCTGACGGACGCCATCTTCTGCCACAGGCTGATGGCGGCGTTGGGGTTGAAACCACCACGGGCGGCCAACTCCAAACCAATCAGGTCGGCCTCGTTCTCATTGCCACGGCTATTGGGCAGGGTCATGCCGTACTGCACTGCGGCATCAGCCAGCGCCAGGGAGTCGGAGCCCAGACCGAGCAAGGCACCCGCGCCCTGCTTGGCCATCTCGATGCCATAGGCCTTGGACATCGCCTCACGGCTGTGTTCACGCAGGGCGTGAGCCATTTCGTGGCCCATGATCGCGGCAATCTCGTCATCAGTCAGTTTCAGCTTATCGATGATGCCGCTGTAGAAAATGATCTTGCCGCCGGGACCACAGTTGGCGTTCAGCTCGGGGCTCTTGATCAGGTTGACTTCCCACTGCCACTGCGCCGAATCCGGGCGAAACAGCGGTGCCTGCTTGATCAGGCGATCGGCAATCGAACGCAGGCGCTTGGCGTTGTTGCTGGTTTTATCCAGCACACCCTTGCTGGAAGCCTCACCCAGGGTCTGTTGATAGGACTGCGCGTACATCTGATTGACTTCTTGAGTCGAGAGCGCGCCGAACATGTACTGCTTACGTTCAACACCTACTGCGCCGCCACTGGTGGTATTAACAGCCTGGCAACCAACCAGCAACAAGGCCGCAGTCAGGCCGGTGATTCGAGATAAAGGGCTCATCCGTGCTTCTCCAATTGAAACAGCAACGTATGCTAGGCCTCGCACCACTGCCGGGCAACTACCAGACAGCACTTGCCGGCTCGTCATACGACTCAGCGAGCACCGATAATTAAGGCTTTGCCCACGTCTGGCCGATAACCAGAGCACGCATAACAAGATCTCGCCTGGAGGCGTAATGAAGCTCAAGTCCATCCAGTTTTCCGTCCTCGTCTTTGCAGGAGCCAGCGTGCTTGCTGTGGTCGTGGCACTGATGCTTTATGCAATATTTTCCGGCATCCGCACCCAGGAACTGGTGCAGGCGCGCAGTCAGGCGCAGGTAGAGGACGACATCCAGCAACGCCTGATTGCCCTGGCCCAAGGCCAGGTGCGGCAGATCCAGCGCGAGCTGGAATACCCACTGACGGTCGCCCGCAGCCTGGCGCAAACCAATATGCTGCTGGGCAGCGAGGATGCCAGCGGCAACCCGGCGCTGAGCATCAGCCGCGAGGAACTGTCGAATCTGGTGCGCCAGACCGTGGCAGAGAACCCCAAGCTGCTCGATGCCTTTATCGGCTGGGAGCCGAACGCCTTCGACGGTAACGACGACCTTTACGCCGGGCAGACCGAGCAAGGCTACGATTCCAGTGGGCGCTTTATGCCTTGGTGGTATCGCAAAGCGGACGGCAGCCTGATGGTTGAGGCTCTTGGCGAAAATATTGAAGGCACGACCCTGCTGCCTACCGGCGTACGTGAGGGCGAGTACTATCTGTGCACCAAAGAACGCCAACAAGCTTGCATCGTTGACCCCGCGCCCTACGAAATAGACGGCAAGATGGTGCTGATGTCGTCGTTCAACGTACCGCTTATGGTCAAGGGGCAATTCCGCGGCGTGGTCGGCGTCGACCTGTCGCTGCAGTCCATCCAGGACTTCCTCAGCAACGCGGCTACCCAGCTCTACGAGGGTGCCGGGCAGATGGCGCTGATTGCCAGCAACGGCCGCCTGGTGGCCTTCACCGCAGATCCCAGCAAGCTTGGCGAGGTTGCCACGAATGTGCTCGACGCCGACGCCATCGCTTCGCTGAAGCACCTGCAAAGCGACACACCGCTGTACCAGCTGGATACACAACAGGGCATGCTGCAAGTGCTGCTGCCCTTCCAGATTGGCGATACCAACACCCAGTGGACGCTGGTGCTGCAACTGCCACAAGAAGTGGTTTTCGCCCAGCTGCACAAGCTGCAGAGCGACCTCAAGAGCCAGCATGATGCCGATATGCTCGGCATGGCTCTGGTCGGCCTGTTGGTGGCCGGCGTCGGCCTGCTGGTGATCTGGCTGGTCGGCCTGGGCATCGCCCGGCCGCTGAAGCAGATGGTCGCCATGCTCGACGATATTGCCCAGGGCGAAGGTGACTTAACCCGGCGCCTGAGTACCGACCGCGCCGATGAACTCGGCGCCATTGCCAACGGTTTCAATACCTTCCTCGGCAAGCTGCAGGCAATGATCAGCCAGGTCGTCAGTTCGGTGCAGAAGGTCAGCGACTCATCCGAGCACAGCGCCGACATCGCCATCCGCACCAACCAGGGCGTGCAGCGGCAAATGAGCGAAATCGATCAGGTCGCCACCGCCGTGCACGAGATGACCACCACTGCCATGGACGTGGCACGCAATGCCAGCCATGCCGCCGAGGCGGCCCAGCATGCCGATGATTCGGCCAACGACGGCAAACGCGTGGTGCAGAACACCGCCACCTCGATTGCCGCGCTGGCCAGCGAGATCGGCCTGGCGGTCGGCGTGGTGCAAACCCTGGCCAAAGACAGCGAAAACATCGACGCCATCCTCACGGCCATTCGTGGCATCGCCGAGCAAACCAACCTGCTGGCCCTCAACGCCGCCATTGAAGCAGCGCGGGCCGGCGAACAAGGCCGGGGGTTTGCCGTGGTAGCCGACGAGGTGCGTAACCTGGCGCAAAAGACCCAGCAAGCCACCGAAGAAATCCAGAGCATGATCCAGCAATTGCAGCACGGCACCCGTGAAGCAGTGCGGGTCATGGAGGAAAGCCAGGTCAAGAGCAACGACAGCGTGCAGCATGCGGCCCAGGCCGCCAACGCACTGGAGTCGATCACTCAGGCGGTGTCGGTGATCAATGATATGAACACCCAGATCGCCAGCGCTGCCGAAGAGCAGAGCGCGGTCGCCGAAGACATCAACCGCAACGTGACCAACATCGGCCAAGTGGCCAATGAAGTCGCCAGCGGTGCCGACGAGGCCAACCAGGCCAGTGCAGAGCTAACCAAACTGGCCGAACAGCAGCGTCGCCTGATCAACCAGTTCAAGGTCTAAGGCTACAGCTGAAAAAAAGGGCGGACTGCCATGCAGTCCGCCCTTTTTTATATTCACGGCGTTGTCAGCGCACTAAGCAGGCGTCAGGCACTCTGGCGCATCCAGCATGGGATCATTGACCAGGTTGGCCAGCACCCGCTCACGCAACGCCGGCTGTGGCCTCGCCAGTAAGGCCTGCAACTCCGCTGGCGATGTATCGGCCGCTAGCCACGCCGCTTGCCCGGCCTCATCGAGAATCAACGGCCGGCGCTGATTGGCCGCAGCCTGGGTCACCACTGCGGCGCTCAGGTAGACACACCCCTCGACCGGGTAGGCTTCCCACAACGCGGCGAAATACAGCGGCGTGCCTTCACCTGTCAGCCAGTACGGGCGTTTGCGTGCCGTGCCGCGCCACTCGTAAAAGCCGTTGGCCGGTAACAGACCGCGGCGCAGGCGAAACGCCTCACGAAACATCGGCTGCTCAGCCAGGGTTTCCGCACGTGCCTGGGCCGGCGTTTTGGTTAGATCCGTCAACCAGGGCGGGGTCAGCCCCCAACGCGCGCGCGTTAGTTGGCGCTCGCCGTCGACGTTGCGCAGCAGCAATACCTGACTGTGCGGCGAGATACTCCAGTGCGGTAACTGGTCAACAGGAAAACCTGGAATGGCCGCAAAAGCGGGCGTCCAACGGAACAGGGCAAAACGTCCACACATCGGGGAAACTCGATAACACTTGCAGTAAAGACAGTCGCCGCACGCTAGACCGTGGTCAGATTTTCAGCAGAGCAGCGTACCTTGGACACTATCCGGCTCATCGCCGGGCAATGGTTGCGCGGCATTGTACGCGGCGATCAACTGCTGTGCGCTCTGCGCCTGAGCATCCTCAACCATCAGCCCGAGCAAACCACAAGCCGGTAACTCGCCCACCGCTCCGGCCAGGTGCTGCCCGGTGAGGTAGGCATCGATGCCCTCACTGGCCAGCATCGCCAGCAGCAACTCGCCTTCCATCTGGTCCTGCGGCTCGTAGATTCGTTGCATCAGTCATTCTCCCCGCGCACGTCGAGGTGCCAGTCCTCGCCATCGGTCTGCAGCGAAAACACAATCGGCCGGCAGCACACCGGACAGTCTTCAATGTACTGCTGATCGCCAGCAGACAGGTCGAGTAACGCCTCGACCTGCTCGCCACAATAAGGGCACTGGTAGTCCTGAGTTTCCAGCATCGCGGTCTCCTTGTGACTTGGGCGTATAATCGCCGGTCTATAGCTGGCCCTGCAGTCGTGCACAGCCCGTGCTGAGCGCGACGAGCGGCGCAGTGAGCATTTCCACAGCCAACCACAACAGAGAGCATGATGGGCGAATTTGATGCCATCCGACCTTACTCCGATGCCGAAGTCCCTGCCGTACTGGCGCACCTGCTGGCTGACGATGCGTTTCTCGGCATTCTCACTCAGTTCCGCTTCCCGCGCCTGGCCGCACCTTTAGGCTGGCTGCTTAAACCACTTATAGCCTATCGCCTGCGTGCTGAGTTTCGTGACGTGAGTTCGGTGGCGCAATTGCAAACGCGCATCGCCAGCTATGTCGACCACACGATTGAGCAGGCCACCGATGGTGTGAGCTATTCCGGCATCGAGCACCTGCAAGCCGGCCAAGCCTATTTATTCCTCGCCAACCATCGCGATATCGTCATGGACCCGGCGTTCGTCAACTACGCGGTGTACCACGCCGGCCTGCCGACACCGCGTATCGCGATTGGCGACAACCTGTTGCAGAAGCCTTTTGTCAGCGACCTGATGCGCCTGAACAAGAGTTTTATCGTGCACCGCTCAATCAGCGGCCGCCGCGAAAAACTAGCGGCTTATCAGTTGCTCTCGGCCTATATCAATCACTCGATTCGCAATGACTGCGAGTCGATCTGGATCGCCCAGGCAGAAGGCCGTGCCAAGGATGGGGATGACCGCACCGACTCGGCGATCCTGAAAATGTTTCATATGAGCCGCAAGGCCGAGCCGTTTGCCGAGGTGATCAACAGTCTGCGCCTGACGCCGGTGTCAATCAGCTACGAATACGACCCTTGCGATCAGGCCAAGGCTCGCGAGCTGTCAGTCCGTGCCAGCAGCGGCAGCTATACCAAGGCCGCCGGCGAGGACGACCAGAGCATCGCCCTCGGCATCACCGGCTACAAAGGCCGCGTGCATGTGCACTTCGGCGCGCCTGTGGCGCAAGGCCTGGAAGACAGCAAAGTGCTGGCGGCGGAGATGGACCGCCACATTCTCAGCGGCTACCGGCTGTTCCCCGTGCATTACCTGGCGTACGCCATGTGGGCGGAGCGCGACCCGGCGCTGGCAGTGCCCAATGTTGCCGAGCTGTTCCCTGCGGCAGAACTCAGTGCGGCAAAAAACGAATGGCAGCGCCGCCTGGCCAACTGCCCGAGCGAGCAGCAGCCCTACCTGATCCTGCAATACGCTAACCCGGTGCGTAACCAGTACCGGATCAAGGCCGGCCTGCCTCTTTGACGCGGTGACCCCCAATAAAAAACGGCAGCCATTGGCTGCCGTTTTTTATGGTGTGAACCTGAACTACAGCTGGGTACTGAGCCAGGACAGCAGCAGTGCCGAAGCCTGGCAGGCATAACCGAAGCGATAGAAGAAGCGATTCAGGCGCAGTGCTGGCGCATCAAAGGCGTAGGCCTGCGGCGCCAAGTCGTTTAACCCGTTGCCGGCCAGCAACCGAGCCAGCTTGCGCTGCTCGCGTAGACCTGTAGCCAACAGCAACCAGGCACCGGCCATGGCAAAAAACAGCGCCAAGCCATTCAGCCACTGCCCAGGCTGGCTCTCGACCAGCCACCAGAGCGTTTGCAAAGACATCTTCGACCTCAATTCTGTTAGGCGGGCGAACAATGCCGCGCCAACCAACACGCCACCCACTCAACCATTGGGCAGTGCAAATACGGTCGCGGAGTCTACCGAAGGAGGTCGCCCTCGCGGCTCGATTCCGACGAATTGCAGCCACCTTGCGCCATCCGTCAAAACCCTGTCACACACATCAGCCATGGTTGGGCACGCGCGCCACCGCCTGCGCAAAGGCTGTGGCGCGCAGATCAACCTTAACCCCCATGGAGGAACGCACCATGCCGCATGCCCACCGCCAAAACCACGACGACCTAAGCGATGCACTGGATGATGTGGCGGCCGTCATCGACGAGCTCTCATTTAACGTGCAAGACGACCACTGGCTGGTGTACTGCGCCCTGGGCGGTCATGAGCATTACGCCCTAGCAGATCTCGACACACGCCCTGACCTAAATCTGCCCACGCTGTACAGCGACGCCGCCTAGCAGCAATGCAGAAGTTGCAGGCGTAAAAAAGCCCGGAATAGTCCGGGCTTTTCATCACAGCAACAGCGCTTACTGCGCGAGCATCTGGCCGATGGTCGGGTCCTTGAAGGCGCGGGTCAGTGCATCACTCAACACATCGCTGACCAGCTTGGTGTTGGTCGTCTGGTTTGGCGCCATGCCGAAGCGCTGATTCAACGACGCGCCGTAACGGCCACTGTAGCGACGGCTGCTGTTCTGCACATCAACCCGGAAGGTCGCGGTCATGTCCGCCTCAGTCACATACAGACCTTCCTTTGGCGACTGATACTTGAGTTCGGCCAGGGTCAGAGTCAGCTGCGGCGCGTTGTAGGCATTCGCGGTCGGGGTGAAGCCAAGCAGGCGCACAGCCGCTTCAGCCTGGGCCTGTAGCTTGGGCAGTACATCCTGACCGGTCACGCTGATGGCGCTGGTTTCCGGATACAGGCCGCCGCGAGTCCCCAGTACGGGCGAAGGACGCCCATCGGCCACTCGCACCACAACCGGCTGGCCCTGGCCAACGGCGGTCAACGGGCTATTGAGTTTGGGTTGTGGACTGAGTTGTTGCGGGCTGTGGGCACAACCCACCAGAGTAAGGCTGGCAACAGCCACCAGACCAAACAGCAGACGATGCAACATGCTCAACTCTCCATATATAAGGGGCAACGTGGCGCGCAGTATAACCAGCACGGCAAATGCCTGACAGCGCTGGTTGTTATGACGCACAAGGGGCTAACAGGTTCCCGTAACGCTCTTGTCATGCACTTCAGGCATAAGACTTTAGTCTTCTCTGTTCGTGAGTGAATCGCCATGTTCGACCTGCGTAGCCTGCTCGCCCCACGCCGCCCGATGCGCTCATTCGCCCTGGTCGACGCCCAGGGCATTTGCACGGCCCTTCGCCAGTCAAGCCAAGCCCCACAAGGCTCTGGCTGGGTTGAGGTGCATACAAGCTGCTTGAGCTGGCTCAATCGCCCGCTGCCAGTCAGCGCCAGAACCGTGCAGGTCACGCCAGGCTTATACGCCCAGCAAACGCTGGCGGCCTGACCGGCGAAAGAAGAAAAGTCACGCCAGACGATCAATTTTCCTGCTTTGCCCTTATAATCGCGCCCCGAATATAAGGACGCCTCCTGTTCGGGCCTTGCCGTAACGCTGATGCTCCACTCATCGGCCGCGCCCCAGAGAGTCGCCCACTTCACGCTGCTTCCTAGCTAGCGCTTTTCCCCACTGTGAAACGCCATGCAGCTTCTGCAACGGTCGCTTTACGTCGGTGAAAAGCTGGCCGAAGCAGACGTGTTTTGAGGTTCACGACTCCAAAAGAGCGTGGAAAAAACGGTTTGGAAAACTTCACAAGAGTGTGGCGAAAATGAACGATCTCGCGGTTGGCATCTGCACCCAGAAGCCTGCTTCCTTCAACCCTGAACGTCTCACCGACTGCTGATTGCCTGTTTAGCCTGGCTGATTAACGTCTATTGAGTGCTGGTTTGCGGAGAAGTGGTAATGGCGCAAAACGAATACGAAACAATGGATGTGGTGCTGGTTGGTGCCGGCATCATGAGTGCGACCCTCGGCGTACTGCTGAAAGAACTCGACCCAGCGATCAAGCTGGAAGTGCTCGACATGATGAGCACTGCTTCGAGTGAAAGCTCCTACCCGTGGAACAATGCAGGTACCGGCCATGCGGCCCTGTGTGAGCTGAACTACACGCCGGAAGCTGCAGACGGTTCGATCGACATCAAAAAATCGGTGTCCATCAATGCTCAGTTCGAGGAATCCAAGCAGTTCTGGGCCTACCTGGTCGAGAAAGGTCGCTTTGGCTCGCCCAAGTCGTTTATCAGCCCGGTTCCGCACCTAAGCTTCGTGCGCGGCCAGAAAGGCATCGAGTTCCTCAAGAAACGCTTCAAGGCACTGACTGCTCACCACGCCTTCAGCGAGATGGAATACAGCGAAGACCGTGCCACCATGGCCGAGTGGATGCCGCTGATGCTGCCGGGTCGCGACCCGCACGAGCCGATTGCCGCCACCCGTGTAATGGCCGGCACCGACGTCAACTTCGGTGCCCTGACCCTGCACCTGCTCGACCACCTGCGCCAGCAAAACCAAGCCAAGGTCACCTGCAGCCAAAAGGTCGTTGGCCTCAAGCGCAACGGCCAAGGCTGGCGCGTCAGCGTAAAGAACCTGGAAAACGGCAGCAGCCGTGAAATTCAGGCCAAGTTCGTCTTTCTCGGTGCCGGCGGTGCGGCGCTGCCACTACTGCAAATGTCCGGCATCCCCGAAGGCAAAGGCTATGGCGGCTTCCCAGTCAGCGGCCAGTGGCTGCGCTGCGACAACCCGGAAATCGTCAAGCAGCACCAGGCCAAGGTCTATAGCCAGGCAGCCGTCGGCTCGCCGCCTATGTCGGTACCGCACCTGGATACCCGCGTCGTCGAGGGCAAGGCATCGCTGCTGTTCGGCCCTTATGCGGGGTTCACCACCAAGTTCCTCAAGCGCGGCTCGTTCCTCGATCTGCCGCTGTCGATCCGCTTTAACAATATCGGCCCGATGCTGGCCGTGGCGCGTGACAACTTCGACCTGACCCGCTACCTGGTCAAGGAAGTGTTGCAATCGGAAGAGAAGCGCCTGGAAACCCTGCGCGGTTTCTACCCAGAAGCCAAAGCCGAAGACTGGCGTATTGAGATCGCCGGCCAACGTGTGCAGATCATCAAAAAGCATGCGAAAAGCGGCGGCATTCTGCAGTTCGGCACCGAACTGGTGGCGGCACAAGATGGCTCTCTGGCGGCCCTTCTGGGCGCATCGCCAGGCGCCTCGGTGACGGTCTCAATCATGCTCGATCTGATCCAGCGCTGCTTCAGCGAGCAGGCTAAATCAGAACAATGGCGTACCAAGCTGAACGAGATCTTCCCGGCCATGGCTGATGTTTTGGCCAGCGACGCCGAACGTTTCCGCGAAGTGCAGGCGCGCTCCGACGCCCTGCTGCAACTGGAGCAAAGCGTTAGCGCCTAAGCTGCTTGGCCATAAAAAAACCGCCTCTCGGGGCGGTTTTTTATGGCTTGGAAAATCCGCGGCAGAGGCGTTCAGGCTGATGTGGCCATCGGCCTGAAACTGAAGTAGTGGCGCAGTGCATCGACCATCTCAACATAATCGCCAGGTGGTGCCACCAGGGCGAACCCCGAGTCATAGTAGCCTGGGGTGACATCCTCGCGGGACCATTGGCAGGTGGCCGAGAAGTCGATATAGCGCGGCGCGGCATGCCCTGGAAGTTTCAGACGCATATCAAAGCGTGCGCCCACCAGCAGGGGCAGCTGACTGATTAACAGCAGACCGTCCAGGGAGACGTTACCGATATAGCCCATGGGCTTGTCGGTGATGCGATTGAACACCTTCAGGTAATACGGCAACTGATGGCGTTTGATGCTGCGCTGCACACGCTCTGACATAGTGGCAAATCGCTATATACGGCCATTGAGTATGGCCTCACTACTGCGCTTAAACCAGTTTCAGGTACAGCGTTCGGCCACCCGGCTCTGCAATTGCTGACGAGCGCTATCGACCTGCTCATCGCTGTAATAACTGCGCTGGCCGTCCGCTGCGTTGCGGTAATAACTCCGCCCTTCAGGAATTGCGGCTAATCTGCCGCGCAGTTGACGGCACTCCTCGGCACGCTTGGCGTGGCGCTCTGCGGCGACCTGTGAGGCCTGCGCCTGCTCTTCACGGCGGGCATCGTAAAACCGATTGGTGCGCTCTTCCCGCTCACGGGTCAGTTGGTCACGCTCAACCACCTGCGGCTTCACTTCAACCTTTTCAGCGCCCGCCACCGCCGGGCGTTGGCCGAAATGCACCTGGCCATTGGCATCAGTCCAGCGATAGATTTCCGCAGCAGCCAATCCTGGCAATAACAACAAGCATAACAACACGCGCATGGATTCCCTCCCGTAAAGCCTCAGCTTACTGCCGAGACCGACCTTCTGTCAGCGCTGACGACCAGCGGTCAAGGCTTGGCCGGGCTGACCTTAACCGCCACATCAACACCCTCGTGCCCGAGCTGACGCAAGGTGTTCATACGCGCACGGGCCCGGTAAGCATACTCGCTGGCCGGGTAATGGCTGGTGATGAACTGGTAAGTCTGCATGGCATCGACGAACAGCGCCTGGCGCTCCAGGCACTGACCACGCAGCAGGGAGATCTCCGGCTGCATATAACGCCGCGACCGACTGTTACGCTCGGCCTTGGATAACGACAAGATGGCCGCCTCGCACTCACCGCGATCATAAGCCTCGTAGGCGTTATTCAGGTGATGATCGAACGAGTAACGGTTGCACCCCGTCACCCCCACGACCAGCAGAACAATCAACAGTATGCGCATAAACTTCTCCTCCAATGTGCAGTGTATCGACTGCCCCGGAAATTTCTGCAGCTCCTTATGCCTCAATCGATCCTGCCGCGTCACTTGGCCGCCGGAGGTAGTGCAGCGGAACAATGACTACAGGGTTGCGGCATAGTAGCCTCGTCTGCAGTTGCCATTCAGGAGTCTGTGCATGACCGTTCGCCGCACCAAAATCGTCGCCACCCTCGGCCCATCGAGCAACAGCCCCGAGGTTCTTGAACAACTGATCATCGCTGGCCTGGATGTAGCCCGCCTGAACTTCTCCCACGGCTCGCCCGACGAACATAAAGCCCGCGCCAAACTGGTGCGTGAGCTGGCGGCCAAACACGGTCGCCATGTGGCCCTACTCGGAGACCTGCAAGGCCCGAAAATCCGTATCGCCAAATTCGCCAACAAGCGTATTGAGCTCAAGCTCGGCGATCGCTTCACCTTCTCCACCAGCCACCCGCTCACCGCCGGTACGCAAGAAATAGTCGGCATCGACTACCCGGATCTGGTCAAGGATTGCGGCGTCGGTGACGAATTGCTGCTCGACGACGGCCGTGTGGTCATGCGCGTCGAAAGCGCCACGGCTGATGCCCTGCACTGTGAAGTGATCATCGGCGGCCCGCTGTCCGACCACAAAGGCATCAACCGTCGTGGTGGCGGCCTGACCGCGCCCGCACTGACCGAGAAAGACAAAGCCGACATCAAGCTAGCGGCCGAGATGCAGCTGGATTACCTCGCTGTATCCTTCCCGCGTGACGCCGACGACATGCACTACGCGCGCAAGCTGCGTGACGAAGCCGGCGGTACGGCCTGGCTGGTAGCAAAAATCGAGCGTGCCGAAGCGGTCGCCGACGACGAAACCCTCGACGGTTTGATCCGCGCCAGTGACGCGGTGATGGTTGCCCGTGGCGATCTGGGCGTGGAAATCGGCGACGCCGAGCTGTGCGGCATCCAGAAAAAAATCATTCTGCACGCCCGTCGCCACAACAAGGCAGTGATCACGGCGACGCAGATGATGGAGTCGATGATCCAGAACCCGATGCCGACTCGTGCGGAAGTTTCCGACGTGGCTAACGCCGTGCTCGACTACACCGATGCGGTGATGCTCTCGGCGGAAAGCGCCGCCGGTGCCTACCCGCTGGAAGCGGTGCAAGCCATGGCGCGCATCTGCCTGGGCGCGGAAAAACACCCGACCAGCAAAAAATCCAGCCACCGCATGGGCACCGAGTTCGAGCGCTGCGACGAAAGCATTGCCCTGGCGGCCATGTACACGGCCAACCACTTCCCCGGTGTGAAAGCGATTATCGCCCTCACCGAAAGTGGCTATACGCCGTTGATCATGTCGCGTATCCGCTCCTCGGTGCCGATCTTCGCCTTCTCCCCGCACCGCGAAACCCAGGCCCGCGCAGCCATGTTCCGCGGCGTCTACACCGTGCCGTTCGACCCAGCGGCGCTGCAACCGGCTGACGTCAGCCAGGCGGCGGTGGACGAACTGCTCAAGCGCGGCGTGGTACAGGCCGGTGATTGGGTGATCCTGACCAAGGGCGACAGTTACCACACCATCGGTGGCACCAACACCATGAAACTGCTGCATGTGGGTGAAGCGCTGGTGTAGAGCCTGTTCAAGATCGTAACAAGGCTCTAGGGCTAGTCAGTGCAACGTAAAAGGCCGCTCATTCGAGCGGCCTTTTTCTTGGTTTCGGCGTATCAGGCAAACTTGCTGAAGTCCGGCGTGCGCCGCTGCATAAAGGCCGTCAAGGCTTCAATGGCCTCTGGTGAGCGCAGCCGTTGACCGAACAACGCGCCTTCCTCCTCGATCACTTGACGCAGCTGCTCACGATCCGGTGCACGCATCAGGCGCTTGCTGTCCGCCACAGCGGCCGGCGCCAGTTGCTGAAAGCGCAGAGCCATCTCCCGCGCCTTGGCCAAGGTTTCAGCGCCATCTTCCAGCGCCTGGTTGGCAATCCCCCAAGCGGCGGCCTGCTCACCGGTGAAACTCTCTCCCAGCAACAACAATTCGGCGGCGCGCGCGTGACCAAGCAAGCGCGGCAGAATCAGGCTGGAGCCGTACTCGGGGCACAGCCCTAGGTTAACGAATGGCATTTTCAGCTTCGCCCCACGGCCGACATATACCAGGTCGCAGTGCAGCAGCATGGTCGTGCCAATGCCCACGGCCGGGCCGTTAACCGCTGCCACCACTGGCTTGCTGAACTCGAACAGCGCCTGCATAAACTGGAACACTTCGCTGTTCAGCCCGCTAGGCGGTGCCTGCACAAAGTCGGCGACATCATTGCCGCTGGTAAAGCAGCTTTCACCGCCGGTGATCATTACCGCACGCACACTGTTATCTTGATCGGCCTGCGCCAGCACCTCAGCCATGCCGCTGTACATAGCCCGGGTCAGGGCATTTTTCTTATCGGGACGGTGCATGCGTAAGGTCAGCAGCCCTTGTTCACGCTCAACCTGCAGATGCTCACTCATTATTGCTCCTCACGGCAGACCCCACCCGCGCAGGCAACCTTAACGGCTAGCGCGCGTGGGGCAAAAAAACCTCAGCGAATACCTGGTTACGCGGTAAACCCAGCAGATAGAGGCGGCGCGCAAAGCTTTCCACTTTATCGGGGTGGCCGCAGAGTAAGGCGATGGTTTGCCGCGAGACAAGGCGCAGTTCGGCCAAAGCAGCCGGCAACTCGGCCGCCACCCGCAGCTCGAGCTGTATTTGCGGATGACTGGCCGCCAGCTCCCGCAAGGGCTCAGCCAGGTAATGCGCAGCCTGATCATGAGCCACGTGAATAACCCGGATAACGCCCCGATGCTGCTGACGCAGCGCCTCACGCAGCACCCCGTAAAGCGGCGCAAGCCCGGTGCCGGCAGCCATCAGCCAGAGCGGCCGGTCTTGCCAGTCCGGATCATAGTGCAGCGCGTCGCCGCGCAACTCACCCAGACGCAGGTTGTCGCCGGGCTGAAACGCGCGCGCCGCCGTGGCAAACGCGCCGCCTTGGCGGCAATCAATATGAAATTCCAGCCAGGCATCGTCACCCGGCAAGCTGGCCAACGAATAAGGCCGAGCAACCCCGCCCTCGCTCCACAGTTGCAGGTGCTGGCCGGCGTTGTAGCGCAACACTTGCGGTGGCGTCAGACGCAAGCGCAGCACGTCCGCGCTCAGCCAGTCACAGCTGTGGATGGTCGCCGGCAGCCCATCGCGCAGTGGATCGAAGACTTCAACCTGGACATCCTCAATCACTCGGCACTGACACGCCAGGCGCCAGCCCTGCTCGCGCTGCGTCGTATCCAACGCTTCTGGCTTGGCATCCAGCAACTCGCCGCGCACGCAGCGCACCAGGCAGGCATGGCAACTGCCGGCCCGGCAGCTGTAAGGCACAGCGATGCCCGCGACCAAGAGACTGTCTAGCAGATTGCTCGCCGGGGATACTTCAAGACAACGCTCGGCGACCCGCAACTCAGGCACTTAGCGCCTCCCAAGTCGCCGTACAACGGTCACGTCCTTCACGCTTAGCCTGGTACAGGGCTTGATCGGCACGCTGCAGGGCCTCGTCGAGGTCATCGCCGACACTCAGCAAGGTCATGCCGATAGAGACACTCAGCCCCTGCACATTCACACCCAACGGCTCAGCGCGATTGAACGCCTCGCGCAAGCGCTCGCAACACGCGCTGAACTGTCCGGCGTCAGTATTGGGTAATAACAAAACAAACTCCTCACCGCCATAACGGGCCAGCACATCACCCTCGCGCAAGCAGGCGCGAGCTACGCCGGCAAAGGCCTGCAGCACGCGATCGCCGGCGGCGTGGCCGTGCACATCGTTGATCCGCTTGAAGTGATCCAGGTCCAGCAACGCCAGGCCATGCTGGCCGCCGCCGCGCAGGGTTTGCAATTCCTGGCCGGCGAGGTGCAGAAAGTGCCGGCGGTTATACAGGCCGGTCAGCTCATCGGTTGCAGCCAGATCTTCAAGTTGACGCATCATGCCACGCAGCGTGTCTTGATGGGCCTGCAAGGCAAAGCGCCGTTTGCGCATACGTTGACGCATGGCCTGAGCGTAGCTGGCGAACAGACACAGCCAGATCAGCACCACCGCCAGCACACACACCTGCATCAGCGCCACACTCGGCGCACTCAGCTGTAGGGTATACGCCTCATACAGGTGCAAACCGGCAAAACCAGCGAAAGCAAACAGGGCGCAGCGGACGAAGACCCTAGGCGGCAGCTGAAATACCCCGAACAGCAATATCAGCAGGTAGATCACCAGCATGCTGCCGCGCCCTTCGCTGATCAACGACAGCAGCACGGTCAGCCAGGTAATCGCGACCAAAATCTGCGGCTCAGTCAGGCTGGGGTCGGCTACCCGCAGATTGAGGCGGGAGAGAAACAGCCCGAGAAATAGCAGCTGGCTAAGTGCGGCCAGCCCAGTGAGGGTCAGTGCAGTGGCTAGAGAGGTCTGAAAAAAACCGACAAATAGACCGATCCAGCACAACAACCCGGTCAATGCATAAGTGGCCACTGCCATACTGAAACGCTTCAGCAGCAGGCTTTGCAGGGGGCGACGGGTACCCGTTTGGCTGCTAGGGCTCATGAGGGTTATGGGCTCCTTCCCATACTGGCATCTGGCCGCCACTTTACCCCTGTGATCACAGAATGCCTAGTCAATTACTCGGCGTCATTTACCGATCAACGACCATGGTTGCGGCCTGACAAGGTGTCCGCCTAGTGCCGTGCGCGCTATACTGCTGCGCCTTTTTATCTTGTGCTCTGGCCCTGATAAACCTGCGCCGGGCATGCCCCAGCGCTCTTCGAAGTTCCTGCCCTACTCCACCTATAGCAAAGGGAGCGCACAGCATGACCGTGATCAAGCAAGACGACCTGATTCAAAGCGTCGCCGACGCCCTGCAGTTCATTTCCTATTACCACCCCGTGGACTTCATCCAGGCCATGCACGAGGCCTACCTCAAGGAAGAGTCCCCGGCTGCGCGTGATTCCATGGCGCAAATCCTGATCAACTCGCGCATGTGCGCCACCGGCCACCGGCCGATCTGCCAGGACACCGGCATCGTCACCGTGTTTATCCGTGTCGGCATGGATGTGCGCTGGGACGGCGCGACCATGAGCGTCGACGACATGATCAACGAAGGCGTACGCCGCGCCTACAACCTGCCGGAAAACGTCCTGCGTGCCTCGATCCTGGCCGACCCAGCTGGCGCACGCAAGAACACCAAGGACAACACCCCTGCGGTCATCCATTACTCCGTGGTGCCCGGTGACAAGCTGGAAGTGGACGTTGCAGCCAAGGGCGGCGGCTCCGAGAATAAGTCGAAGATGGCCATGCTCAACCCGTCCGATTCGATCGTCGACTGGGTACTGAAAACCGTGCCGGAAATGGGCGCGGGCTGGTGCCCACCGGGCATGCTCGGCATCGGCATCGGCGGCACCGCCGAGAAAGCCGCGGTGATGGCCAAGGAAGTGCTGATGGAGTCCATTGACATCCATGAGCTGAAAGCCCGCGGTGCGCAGAACAAGCTCGAGGAAATCCGCCTCGAACTGTTCGAAAAAGTGAACCAGCTGGGTATTGGCGCCCAAGGTCTGGGCGGTCTGACCACCGTGCTCGACGTGAAGATCATGGATTATCCAACCCACGCCGCCAGCTTGCCGGTGTGCATGATCCCCAACTGCGCTGCGACCCGTCACGCCCACTTCGTGCTGGATGGCTCCGGCCCGGCCGAGCTGGAAGCGCCGGACCTATCCGCCTACCCGGAAATCGTCTGGGAGGCCGGCCCAAGCGCGCGCCGGGTGAATCTCGACACCCTCACCCCGGAAGAAGTGCAGAGCTGGAAGCCGGGCGAGACCGTGTTGCTCAACGGCAAGATGCTCACCGGCCGCGACGCCGCGCACAAGCGCATGGTCGAGATGCTCAACAAGGGCGAGCAGCTGCCGGTCGACCTGAAAGGCCGCTTTATCTACTACGTCGGCCCGGTTGATCCGGTCGGTGACGAAGTGGTTGGCCCGGCTGGCCCGACCACCGCCACGCGGATGGACAAGTTCACCCGGCAGATTCTGGAAAGCACCGGCCTGCTCGGCATGATCGGTAAATCCGAGCGTGGGCCGATTGCCATCGAGGCGATCAAGGACCACAAAGCCGTGTACCTGATGGCCGTTGGCGGTGCTGCGTATCTGGTCTCGCAAGCGATCAAGAAGTCCACCGTACTGGCCTTCCCGGAAATGGGCATGGAAGCGATCTACGAGTTCGAGGTGAAAGACATGCCCGTCACCGTGGCCGTCGACACCAAGGGCGAGTCGGTGCACATCACCGGCCCGGCGATCTGGAACAAGAAGATCCACGACAGCCTGGCAGTCGAGATCAAGTAAGCGTTACAGCGTTAACACAAGCCCGGCCGAGTGCCGGGTTTGTTGTTTCTGCAGCCTTAGTTCGGCCGCAACGCCTTGGCCATGGCCTGATCGACATGCGCGCGCCATTCGCGGTCGCGCCAATCCTCGTCGCCCCACTCGCGCTCAACTTGGCTATTGAGCCGTGCCTGGCACTGGCGAAATCCATCGTCCCAGCCTTGGGCATAAAGTCGCGTTGCCAGGTAACGCGGCACATCCTTGCGGAAATCATCGAGGCCACCGGCGGCCTGACGACCACTGCTGCAACCCGCCTCAAAACCATCGACAAAGACCGGCGGATAACCTTCGGCCTGCAGCCACTCACGAGTACTTTGGCAACCGCCAAGCAGCAGCGCAAACACGCCACATGCGGACAGCTTCACCCACGTGATAGGGGCAGTGCTCATGCGCATACGGGCCTCAAGCGGCCCGGCCAGCCGAGCCCAATTGATGACTCAGAGCCGGCTCTGCACTCCAGGCCATGCTGTATGGCAGTGCCACCAGGGCGAGCGTAAACAGCAACGCGGCAACGGCGAGGCGACAGGCGTAGATAACAGTTGGCATGGCTTAGCCCTCCAGCGGTTTAAGTTCAGCCGGCTCGGAGCGCTGCACGGATGGCGCGCGGTAGAGCACCCAGCGATAACAGAGCAAGCAGATCGTCCAATCGAAGAGCAGCGTCCACAGGTTGTGCGAAAGAAAATGTGCACCCTGCATCATCCGCCCCAGCGAAAACACAGCGCCCAGCCCTAGGGCGAAGACCAAGGCGGCACGCGCCGCGCGCGGACGTTTGTCACGCAGCAGAAAAAACAGCGCCAGCAGCGAAAACCCCGATGAGGCATGCCCGCCTGGCCAACAGCGACCAGGGCTGTCAGTGGCTACGCGCTCACTCAGCAGCGGGGTAAAAGTCTCAGTGCCGCCGAACTCGGTCAGGCTCCAGGGACACTGCACAGCCGTAAATGCTTTAAGAGGCGTGACAATGCTGGTCGACACGCCCAGCGCCAGCACCAGATAGCCCAGCGACCTCCGCCATACCCTGAACCGCGTAGGTAACAGGCTGATGACCAAGCCGATAATGGCCAGCACAGCAAAGCCGATAACCAGCTGCTTGGCGCGGTCATGCAGGATGTCTTCCAGCCAAAAGCTGTGCCGACCAATAAAGCCCTGACCCGGCTGGTAAAACAGCTGCTCAATGGCGAAGTCCAGGCCGCTGGGGTCAAACATCAACAACAACGCCATCAGCGCTAAAGGAATGCCCAAGCCCAGGCGAAAATCAAAATAGCGCGAGGCGGCAACAGCGTGATCGGCCGTCATAACGGTGCTCCCGGCAAGGCACTGCCGAGCAGTGCCTGAAAAATTGAGGGTTAACGCTTGCTCAGTTGCGCTTCAGGCAAAAGCGCCGGTCGCCAGGCAATCAGGTGCTTCTGGAAGGCATAGCTGGCCCCTTGGTAATAGGCGATATTGCGGCGCTGCAAGCTATCGCTGGCGCTCACCTTTACCTCATGACTTAGACCCAATGCATCGTCATGCCGGCGCATGTTTTTGCGTGGACTGAGAATCGCCAAGCTGTCGCCGTCGAACAGCCCCAAGAGCTGATAGTTACCCAACAGCGCACGCCCTGGCGCCCGGTCAGCGCGCAGTACATTGCGGCCGAAGAAGGTCGATACATAGTCCATGTTGAGCAAGCCCAGCAGCGTCGGTGCCAGGTCGATCTGGCTGGTCAGCTCACTGAATTCACGGGGCTGGATATGCGCCGGGGCATAGATGAACAGCGGGATGTGGTAATTGGCCACCGGCAGGTCTTCTTTGCCGGCACTGCCTGCGGTGTGATCGGCGACAAAGATAAACACGGTGTGTTTGAACCAGGGTTTTTCCCGCGCCTGGGCGAGGAACTGACCGATGGCATAGTCGGTGTACTTCACCGCCCCTTCACGGCCATCACCCGAGGGGATATCGATACGCCCTTCCGGGTAGGTATAAGGACGGTGATTGGAGGTGGTCATCAACTGCAGAAAGAATGGCTCACCAGCGGCGTGGTCGGCATCGGCGACCTTTAGTGTCTGCTTATAGATGTCCTCATCGGACATGCCCCAGGCGTTCTGGAATGCCATATCCGCCTCGGCCACGCTGCTTTGATCGACGATGCGATAGCCATTGCCGCCGAAAAAGGCATTCATATTGTCGAAGTAGCCGCGCCCACCGTAGATAAACACGCTGTCATAGCCTTGCGCGCTGAATTGCTGGCCGAGGCTGCCGTAGCCCGACTCACGGCCGATGCGTTTGACGATGGAGCGCCCCGGCGTTGGCGGGATCGACAGGGTAATCGCCTCCAGGCCGCGGTCAGTCCGGGTGCCGGTGGCATAGAAATTACTGAAGCTCAGGCTCTGCTTACGCAACTGGTCGAGGTTGGGGGTCAAGCCGCGGCTGTCACCGAAGCTGCCCAGGTACTTGGCGCTGAGGCTCTCGATGGTCACCAGCACCACGTTCAACCGCTCAGGCTGACCGGGGTTGTCGATCACCCGACGGATATCCTGCGGATCGCTACCGATAAAGCGCGCATTCGGCTCACTGACTTCACTGCGCAGCAGGCTGGCCACCTCAGGCTTGGCCAGGGTGGCGTAAAACTGCGGGTAATCCAGCTCGTTATTGCGGAACGCGGCAAAGAACTGGAACGGCCCATTGCTGGCCAGCTCACGCTGGTAGGCGTTGCCACCGGTGCCGCGTGGCGCATCTTGGCCAACCAGGCCACTGCTCAAACCGACCAATAGCAACATCGCCAATACGCTGAGCAGCGCCGGCACAGGCCGCAGGCTTGGCGCATCCAGCGCCGCCAGCAGCGACTTACGCAGCAGCGCAGCCGTGGCAATGGCGACGATCGCCAGCAACGCCAGCAGTGGATAAATCGGGTAGGACTCGAGGATGTTGTTGATCACCTCCTCGGAGTACACCAGGTAGTCCACGGCGATAAAGTTGAAGCGCACGCCAAACTCATCCCAGAACAGCCACTCCGCCACCGCGGTAAACAGCATGACAAACAGGCTGACCCCAACCACGCCGAGCAACAACTGCTTATGCCAACGCTGCTGCCAGAGCCGGCGCGGGCAGAGCAACAGGTACAGCGCGAGCGGCAGGCTGGCATACAGTAAAAAGCTCAGGTCATACACCAGGCCCACGCCATACAGGCTGAGTAACTGCCCAGCACTGACCTGGGCGTCAGCCAGGTGGGTGGCCAGCAAGGCACTGCGGGTCACCACGAACACCGCCAACCAGCTCAGGACGATGATCGACAGGTAACGAAGTTGGGCGAAATGGAACTGAGGCATCGTATGATCCCGCTTGGATGAACGTGCCGCAGTGTGAAATGGCCGCTGTGAGGCGCTCGTCAAAACGATGTGAAAAAAACGTCAACGCCGAAAGGAACAACCCCCATGCGTATTCTGGTCATCGAAGACAACCGCGACATTCTGGCCAACGTACTCGACTACCTGCAGCTCAAAGGCTTCACCGTCGACTGTGCGCAGGACGGTTTGAGCGGCTTGCACCTGGCCAGCAGCGGCCACTATGACCTGATCGTGCTGGACATCATGCTGCCGGGGATTGACGGCTATCAGGTGTGCAAGCGCCTGCGCGAAGATGGCCACAATGAAGTGCCGATCCTGATGTTGACCGCCCGTGACGCCCTGGATGACCGCTTGCAAGGCCTGAATGTCGGCGCTGATGATTACCTGATCAAGCCTTTTGCCCTGTCCGAGCTGGTAGCCCGCATCGAGGCGATCCTGCGCCGCAGCCAAGGCAGCCGTAAGCGCCAGCTGAAAGTCGCCGACTTGCTTTATGACCTCGACACCCTGCATGTCAGCCGCGCGGGGCAACCGCTCAAGCTCAACCCCATCGGCCTGAAGTTATTGGCCGTGCTGATGCAGAAAAGCCCGGCGGTAATTCGCCGCGAGGCCCTGGAAGAAGCCCTGTGGGGCGATGACAGCCCCGACAGTGACAGCCTGCGCAGCCATATCCATCAACTGCGCCAGGTACTCGACAAACCCTTCGCCACACCGCTGCTGCACACCTTGCACGGCGTCGGCTACCGCCTGGCGGAGTCCAGCCATGGTGTCTAAGCAGCCGTTTGCCCGGCGGATCCTGATCGCATTTGTGCTGATGACGGTGCTGGTCAGCGGGGTGTTCTCCCTGAGTATCGTGGCCGTGGTGCACGTGATTGAAGAACACCTGGTGTCCGAGGAACTCAACCGCGAGCTGGACACCGTGCTGCATGAAGACCTCAAACATGGCATTCGCCCACGTCTGGACGCCAGCACACGCTTCTTTGCCTCCAACCTGCCTGAGTATGCAATTCCCCAGCAGTACGCCGGCCTGCCGGAAGGCTTCAACGAAGTGGTCGAGGCGGAAAAAGCCTTCTATGTCTATGTGCAGGAAATCAACGGCAACACCTATCTGCTGGTGCAAGAACAGCATGAATTCGAGGCCCGCGAACAAGCCCTGTTCAATGTCGTGCTTGCCGGTTTTCTGCTAACCGTAGTGGGCGCCTGGGCGCTGGGCCTAGTGATGGCGCGCAAGGTCATGGCCCCCGTCAGCCGACTGGCGCAACAGGTGCGCCACCGCGACCAACTGCACACCCTGGCCCCCCCCCTGGCGCCGGACTACCCCGATGACGAAGTGGGCCAGTTGGCCGCGGCCTTCGACAGCACTCTGGGCCAGGTGCGCCAGTCACTGGAGCGCGAGCGGCTATTTACCAGTGATGTCAGCCATGAGTTGCGCACGCCCTTGATGGTCATCGCCAGCTCCTGCGAGCTGCTGGCCGAAGCCGCTCTGCAACCGCGTGAGCGCCAACAGCTGGAGCGCATTGCCAGGGCCAGCGAGGAGATGCGCGAGTTGGTGCAGACCTTTTTGCAGCTGGCCAGGAGCAAGGCCAATGAAACGGCGTTTGTCGCCGACTGCAGCCTCGCCCGTGTCGCCGCCGAACAGGTCGAACGCTGGGAACCCATGTTTCACGGCAAAGGGCTGGGCTTCCACTTTCAGCAAGAGGGTAGCGATAGCGGGCTGTACAACGCCACCTTCCTCAGTACGGTCATGGCCAACCTATTGCGTAACGCCCTGCATTACACCGAGCACGGCTTAGTCCGCCTGGTGCTGGAGGACGGTGGCTTTCGCGTCGAGGACAGCGGCGCGGGTATCCCTCTGGAGCAACACGAGGAGATTTTCCAGCCGTTTGTACGCGGCCCCCAGGCGCGCGGCGAAGGCCTGGGGCTAGGGCTATCACTGGTTAAACGGATCTGCGCCAAACAAGGCTGGAGCATCTCGGTGCACAACCAGCCGGAGGGCGGCACCCGCTTCAAGGTGCTGCTTAAGCACAACGCTGACGAAATTTTCACAGCGTCTTAACGCGCTGTTGATACCCGCCTGTTTAGTGTGGCGAGTGTTCCCCCTAACCGGACGCTCAGCCATGCGTGCTTCACCTTGCTTCGATTGCCTGCGCCCTGTGCGCGCCCCACAGCTCCGTACACAGCCGCAAGCAGCGGGGTGGTCACGATGAGCGGCAAACCCACGGCTGATACGCATGACGCCCTTTCACTCAAGGGCCGCACCGGCCTGCGGCGCATCCTCGACGCCGGCGGCTATTCGCTGATGGGCTTACAGGCGGCCTATCGCGGCGAGGCGGCGTTCCGCCAATTGTTGCTGCTGAATGCCGTGCTGCTACCGCTGGCGTGCCTGCTCGATGTCAGCCGCAGTGAGCGCCTGCTGCTGATGATCGTGCCGCTGCTCTCGTTGATCGTCGAGCTGCTTAACTCCGCCATCGAAGCCACCGTAGACCGCATCTCCCTGAGCATCCATCCACTGTCCAAACAAGCCAAAGACATGGGCAGCGCCGCGCAGTTTATCGCCCTGTTGCTGATCGGGCTGACCTGGGGCGTGATCGTGCTTTGAGCTCAATTGCCGCCGAGCGCCGCGCAACCAAGACTTTCCGTCAACGTCAGCGCAAGGCGGCGATCCTTATGGCCGGACATCGCACAACCCCGCGCCGAGTGAACTCTGCCCGCTCGCCCAGTGTCTGTCTGCTGTCGGCCCAGCGGGTAGGCTGCATGGCCATTTGCCCACCAGCAATGGCGCGCAGCAGCCCCCTGAACGCGTATCTGTTTTATGGCAATTCGCCTGGCCGGCGTTTATCGCACCCGTTTCAGGGTTTCGCTCATCGCCATATGAAGATTGCCGCATGTCTCTATCCCGTCAGTTCAACGCCCGCTTTACCCCCCTCCTAGCTTTAAGTGCTTGCCTGCTAACTAGCGTTACCGCGCACGCTGAAGACACTAACCGTGCGGCTCGCTGGGTCAGCGACAGCCTGAATACCTATGTCCGCAGCGGCCCAACCGACGGCTACCGCATCGTCGGCACCCTGAGCTCCGGGCAGAAAGTGACGTTACTGCGCAGCGACGGCGATTACAGCCAGGTACGTGGCGACAGCGGCAATGCGGTATGGATTGCCAGCCGTGACCTGCAGGACGTACCCGGCCAAGCCGAACGCCTGCCGCAGCTGGAGCAGAAAGTAGCCGAGCTGAGTGCCGAGCTGGACGGCATCAACGACACCTGGAACACCCGCGTGCAAGGCATGCAGGAAACTCTCGACTCGCGCAAAAACCTGATCGACGAATTGCAGAGCGCACGCACCACGCTAGACAGCCAGCTGAGTCAGGCCAACGCCGACGTACGCGAACTGCAAGCGCAACTCGGCGAGGAAAACCAGCAGGTGCTGATGCGCTATATGGTGTATGGCGGCGCGATCGCGGGTGCCGGGCTGGCCGCCGGGCTGATCCTGCCGACGCTGCTGCGGGTGCGGCGCAAGCGTAATGATCAGTGGATCTGATCAGCTGAAATGCGGCTCGCATTAATGCTCAAGCTCCCGACCTGACTGCACACTCAAGCGCAAACCGCACCCACAGAGGTTGAGTCGGGCAGCAGACAGTGGTTAGTGCAACTGCGAGCTATATTGTTTAGTAAGTGCTGGGAACCCTGGCATGGGTGGAGTGACCGCTCGCGGTAATTCCAAGTCAACCTGCAGGAGTAAACGCTATGACTTTAATGAGATCTGCCAAACCCATTATCTCAATCATGCTCAGCGTTGTTTTCATGCTGACCAGCATCGGCAGCGTGTCCGCGCGAACAGCCATGGTCGGGACCCACGAAATGATCGCCGAACAGCAAGTGAGCGTTGATCGTCAGTCGTTAAAGCACATGCTCAGCGACCAAGACGTTCAAGATAAGCTGGCATCCATGGGGGTTACCCCTGAGCAGGTGGAACAGCGGATCAACAGCCTGACCCCAAGCGAACTGGCCAGCTTTAACAGCCAATTAAGCGCAGCGCCGAGTGGTGCCGGGGTGGCTGGCATCATCGTCCTGTTCTTGCTGGTGTTCATCCTCACCGATGCGCTGTGCGTCACCGACATCTTCAGCTTCGTTCGTTGCGCGCGCTAATCCGCCATGGCTGAGTTACGTCTACTGCTCCTCACAGGCTTGCTGCTGTTGCTGTCCGCCTGTGCAGGGCAGTCGACGTATATGCCCTCTCAGGCAGATCTCGACCAACTGCCCAGCAACACCTATATCGAACAGGTGCATTTCTACGCCCAAGACGACTATCAATGTGGCCCGGCGTCTCTGGCCATGCTCCTCAGTCAACGCGGCTTCAGCGACACCCCGGAAAGCCTCAAAGATCGCGTCTATCTTCCACAACGCCTAGGCAGCTTGCAGGTTGAGATGGTTGCCGCCGCCCGTGAACACGGCCTGCTGGTCTACCCACTTGAGCACACGCTACTTGCGCTGCTGCGTGAAGTGGCCGCCGGCAACGCAGTTCTGGTCATGCAGAACCTGGGGTTTAACTGGATGCCGCAATGGCACTATGCGGTGGTCGTCGGTTACGACCTCAATACCCAGGAAATCATCCTGCACAGCGGAACCAACAAAGCTCAACGCGAGCCGTTTAACCTGTTTATGCGCCTGTGGAATAGAACCGAACGCTGGGCGGTTATCGCCCTACCTGCGGATCAACTGCCGGCCAAGGCGGAGCCACTGGTCTATCTGCGTGCGGCCAGCGACTTGGAGCAAAGCCGACAGCTGGACGCGGCCAAGCGCGCGTACACAACCGCCTTGCACGCCTGGCCTGACCAGGCCGCCGCGCGTTTGGGCTTAGGCAATGTGGCCTGGGCGCAAAACCAACCTGAGCATGCCGTTGCGCAGTTCCGTGCTTTAGTCAGCGATTTTCCAACGCTCAAGGCGGGCTGGAATAACTTGGCGGTGGCGCTTGCAGCAGTCGGTTGCACCCAGGCGGTCCGCCAGGCAGAAGCCTGCGCCAACGGAACGCAAGCACAAACAGCCTCAGCGCTGCCGCAAGCTGATCCGCCCAGTTGCGCGATACCCGCCTGTCCGTAAGCGCTATTGCTGACGCCGAGGCACAAAAATGCCCTCACTCGTCCCGCGTCAGCACTTCCAGCAGTTCGATCTCAAAAATCAGGTTGGAATTCGGCTTGATATGCGCGCCGAACTCACGCTCGCCGTAGCCCAGATGCGCGGGCACGAACAGCTTGCGCTTGCCACCCACCTTCATGCCCATCATGCCGATGTCCCAACCCTTGATCACGCGGCCGGTGCCGATCACGCACTGGAAGGGTTTGCCGCGATCATAGGATGAGTCGAACTTGCGGCCATCTTCCAGATACCCGTGGTATTGCGTAGTGATCAGTGCACCTTTGACCACTTCTTTACCGTCTCCCAGCTGAATATCTTCAATCACTAATTCGTTGTTCATTGCTCGCTCTCTTCTCTGCTTCCGGAAGCTCTGCGCCAGCACGGCAGGCTTATGTTTAGCAGACCACTGCCAGGCCTGATCAGTCACTTATGCGCCATCACCATCATAACCAAAGACTCAATACGGCCTTGCTTGCGCGGGTAAAGCGAAGGATGGCGGAGTGCTCAGCCACACGCACCACCCGTGCTACAGTCGCGCCCTGCGCAACCCTGGCCCAAGGCGACGAAGAGCAATTATGCAAACCCCGGCACTGACTGGCGAACTCGAAGACTGGAGCGCCCTAAGCAACAGCATCAACTTCCCCGAACTGCTGATCGGCAACGGCGCGAGCCTGGCGGTATGGCGCAAGTTCGCTTACTTCTCGCTGTTTGACGAAGCGCAAACCACCCAGAACCGTCCACTCAGCCCAACCGAACTGAGCGTGTTCCGCGCGCTGGACACCAGCAACTTCGAGCAGGTACTTAGCGCGCTGAAGAACAGCATCCGAGTGAATGCCGCACTGACCATCAACTCGTCATCGCCACGCCATCGCTACTTCGCCATCAAGGAAGCGCTGATTCACGCCGTGCGTTCGCTGCACATTCCCTGGAGCCAGATGCAGGCCAGCAGCCTGGCGCGCATCAACAGCGCACTCAGCCAGTACCAGACGGTTTATTCGGGCAATTACGACCTGCTCAACTACTGGGCCGTGATGCAAAATCCGCAGGCGTTCGAGCAGATGTTCCGTGGCCCCGACTCAACCTTTGAGCCTGGCAACCATGCGCGCCAGAGCGACGCCACACGCATGCTCTACCTGCATGGCGGCATGCACCTGGTGAAGAACCTCGACGGCAGCACGCGCATCCTCAACTCCTCGGAAAGCACCCTGCTGGCCAGCTTCGCCATCAACCACTTGGGCGATATTCCGCTGTTCGTCAACGAGGGCAGCAGCGCCGACAAGCTCAAGGCCATTCGCAGCTCCGACTATTTGTCGTACTGCTACAGCCAGTTGGCTAGCCCCAAACAAGCCCTGTGCATCTTCGGCCACAACCTGGCGGCGCAAGACCAGCACCTGGTCCAGGCCTTGCTGCAAGCCGGACTGAAAACCCTGGCCATCTCGATCTACCCGCACAACCCGCTGTTTATCCAGCAGCAGAAGCAGCACTACGCCGCGCTGTTCGCCGGGCAGGAGGTGCAGTTGCGTTTCTTCGATGCGCTGAGCCACCCACTGGGTGATCCAGCGCTGCGCGTGGCAGTTCCCCCGGCGCAGTAAATCCGCTACTGGCTGATTGCGCGCAGCACACTCAGCTCGGCCGGTCCACGGCGTTGGCTGAGATAACGGGTGCAGCTGACGCGCAGAAACGAGGCGAAGTTCACCACTTCGCCACGGTAGTCCATGACCTCGTCGTACAACTTGGTAATCAACTGATTGGTGGTCATGCCATCGACTTCGGCAATCTCGCGCAGGATGTCCCAGAACTGGTTTTCCAGGCGCAGGGTGGTGACCACGCCGCGAATCCGCAGCGAGCGGGCGCGGGACTCGTAGAGAATCGGATCGGCTTTGACATAGAGCTCGCACATGGCCGCTCGCCTCCTTGAATGCCGGGGCCTTAACAGCCCCGGCGTTACCCACAGCTTACAGGCTGATCTGCGTACCGAGCAGACCGAGGAACGCCGCCAGCCAGTTGGGATGCGCCGGCCAAGCCGGAGCGGTGACCAGATTGCCCTGCACATGGGCCTGGTCCACGGCGATGTCGATGTACTGCCCGCCCGCCAGCTTCACCTCCGGCGCGCAGGCAGGGTAAGCACTGCATTCACGGCCTTTTAGTACGCCGGCAGCAGCCAGCAACTGCGCACCATGACAGACCGCCGCAATCGGCTTGCCGGCCTGATCGAAGGCCTGCACCAGCGCCAGCACCTGCTCATTCAACCGCAGGTACTCCGGCGCACGACCACCCGGCACCACGAGGGCGTCATAGTCAGCGGCGTTAACCTGGGCGAAATCGAAGTTCAGGGCGAAGTTATGCCCCGGTTTTTCGCTGTAGGTCTGCTCACCTTCAAAGTCGTGGATGGCGGTGCGCACGCTTTGACCGGCAGTCTTGTCCGGGCACACGGCATGCACCTGATGACCGACCATCAGCAGCGCCTGAAACGGCACCATCACTTCGTAGTCTTCGACGTAGTCGCCGACCAGCATAAGAATTTTTTTCGCGGCCATGTGCGTGCTCCCTTTATTGGTTGATAAGCACAGAGTGTTGACCCGATTAGTCAGGTGCGGGTAATAACCCGGTACTACAGGGCGAATCGCGGATAAACGGCGCACAGCAAATAAACAGGGAGCGAGCCGGGCCTCACAGGAAACCCGGCGTGTTGATGGCGTTACTCGAGCACTTCTTCATCACGGTGCAGCACATAGGTGCAGCCCGTGTCGTCATCCAGATAATCGTGCACGTAATACATCACCACCTCACCCAGGCTCGGCTGAGCCGCGACATAGTCGCCGATGTCCACGGTGAAGTGGCTCTTCGAGCCAGGCTTGGCTTCGCATTCAATACGCGCATTGACGAACAGCTCCGGCGCGCTGTCGCCGAAATACTCTTCCCGCTCAGCCGCATCCCAGTCAGCGGGTGCCTCAAACGGGCCGCAGAACAGTACCTTGGCATCCCCCAGATCCACTTCCTCTGCATCCGGGTCCTGGTCCTGTTCATCGGCGCGATAGACCGTGCAGTCTTGCGCTTGCGGGTTTTGCAGGAGGGCCAAACGGGCCGCCAGTTGTTGCTCAGTATCCATAGGGGGCATAACTATCTCCGAGCGTATGGCGCTTAAGGTCCAGGGTGAATTAGCGGCTGCTGAGGTTTCACTTAAGCCGCCTTGCCGCGCAATCCGCAAGCACGTAGCCAATCCTCAGCAGGCCTAACCATGCCCGGTTTAGCGGCGCTTAGCGAGCGAAAGTCCACCGATAAAATAGACAGTAACAACTCCACCCGAGCCGCCGGCACATGCTCAGCAGGGCCGGGCTATCACAGCTTGCCGCGACGCTGCGCACGCTCTTCACGGCGCGCCTGCTGTTGCACTTCGGCCAGTACTTCCTGCACATAATCAATGTGCCGGTTGGACAGCGTGCGCGCCTCTTCGGCGCGACCTTCGATAATCGCCTGATACAAGCCGCGATGCTGCTCAATCAGCATGTCGCGGGTCTCATCGCGCTGGGCATACATGCCGCCAATGTTGGTCACCACGTTGCGTTTGAGTAGGGCGAACAAGCCGCGAATGGTGTGCAGCAGGACGGCGTTATGGCTGGCCTCGGCAATGGCCAAGTGAAAGCGCGCATCGGCCGCGCCCTCTTCCGCACGGGTCACCTTGCCGCTGCGACTGTAGCAGTCCTGCAAGGCGGCAAAGGCCTCAGCCAGACACTGACGATCCAGCTCGGTGGCCCGCTGCGCTGCGTAATACGCACAGGAGCCTTCCAGGGTGTGGCGAAACTCCAGCAAGTCGCGCTGAGCCTCTGGGTTGCTTTCCAGCAAATGCAGCAATGGGTCACTGAAGGTCGAACCCAAGGTCTCGGCCACATAGTTACCACCGCCTTGCCGACTGACCAGCAACCCCTTGGCTGCGAGCTTCTGAATCGCCTCACGCAACGACGGCCGGGATACCCCGAACTGTTCAGCCAACACGCGCTCGGCCGGCAGTCGCTCACCGGTTTTCAGGGTGCCTTCGAGAATCATGGTTTCCAGCTGACTGACGATATCGTCCGACAAACGGCGCTGACGCACCGACCCTACTTCCATCGTCCACACTCCATTGGTTTGACCGTCTATCACGGCCTATCACGCGCTCTGCAAGCCAGCCTATCGCTCACTCAGCGGGCAGGCAAGCTGGCGATTTTCGACCAAAGTCGTAAGGCAGCTCATTGACAGGCCGAAGCCGTCACTCTTACTCTGGCCAGGCAGATTTGTAAATTGGTATTACCAATTTATGAATATAAGATAATTCCAAGAGTTCACCGAGGTCTTTCCCATGCCGGCTTTTGCCCACCTACTCGCCATACCGCTGCACCTGCACTCATCCAAACGCATCGCGCAGCGCTAGGGGGCCACCATGTCGACAGGTCTTCTTGCTCTCTTAGCTTTCTCGCCGATTCTACTGGCCGCTATTTTGCTGATCGGCCTGCGCTGGCCGGCCAAACACGCCATGCCGCTGGTCTACTTGCTCACCGCTGCCGTTGGCCTGTTCGCCTGGGACATGAGCGTTAACCGTGTACTGGCCTCCACCGTGCAGGGTCTGCTGATCACCCTCGGGTTGTTGTGGATCATCTTCGGCGCGATATTGCTGCTCAACACGCTCAAGCACTCCGGCGGCATCACCGCGATTCGTGCCGGCTTTGCCACCATCAGCCCGGACCGGCGCATTCAGGCGATTATCATTGCCTGGCTGTTCGGTTGCTTTATCGAAGGCGCGTCCGGTTTCGGCACACCCGCCGCCATCGCCGCGCCACTGCTGGTGGCCATCGGCTTCCCGGCCATGGCCGCCGTGCTGATGGGCATGCTGGTGCAAAGCACACCCGTCTCCTTTGGCGCGGTGGGTACGCCGATCATCGTCGGGGTCAACACCGGCCTGGACTCGGCCACCATCGGCGCGCAGCTGGTTGAGCAAGGCTCGTCCTGGGCGCAGTTCCTGCAACTGATCACCAGTGAAGTGGCGGTCATCCACGCCATTGTCGGCACCGTGATGCCGCTGGTGATGGTGCTGATGCTGACGCGTTTCTTCGGCACCGAAAAAAGCTGGAAAGCCGGGTTTGCGGTGCTGCCGTTTGCCCTGTTCGCCGGCCTGGCGTTCACCATCCCTTACGCCCTGACCGGCATCTTCCTCGGCCCAGAATTCCCCTCACTGGGCGGCGGCTTGATTGGCCTGGCAATTGTCACCAGCGCCGCGCGCATGGGCTTTCTGCTGCCGAAAACCACCTGGGACTTCGCCCCGGCGGACAAGTGGCCGGCTGAATGGCTGGGCACTGTGGAGATGAAACTCGACCAGCTCACCGCCAAGCCGATGAGCGCCCTGCGTGCCTGGCTGCCCTATGTGCTGGTCGGCGCACTGCTGGTCATCAGCCGGATCTTCCCGGAAGTCAGCGCGGCACTGAAAGGCGTGATGCTGAACTTCCCTGACCTGCTCGGTGAAACCGGGGTCAGCGCCAACTTCCAGCCGCTGTACCTGCCTGGCGGTATTTTGGTGACAGTAGTGCTCGCCACCTTCTTCATCCACGGCATGAAATTGCGCGAACTCGGCAGTGCGGTTAAGGAATCCTCCAGCGTGCTGCTCAGCGCCGGCTTCGTGTTGCTGTTTACCGTGCCAATGGTGCGCATCCTGATTAACTCCGGGGTCAACGCCGCCGAGTTGTCGAGCATGCCGATCCTGATGGCGCGCTGGGTGGCCGACAGCGTCGGCGGCATTTACCCGCTGCTGGCACCAAGCGTCGGGGCGCTGGGCGCGTTTATTGCCGGCTCCAACACCGTCAGCAACATGATGTTCAGCCAGTTCCAGTTTGGCGTGGCCAACAGCCTGGGCATCTCCAGCGCGCTGATCGTCGCGGTCCAAGCCATCGGCGCTGCCGCAGGCAACATGGTCGCGATCCACAACGTGGTGGCGGCCTCGGCCACGGTCGGTCTGCTTGGCCGTGAAGGCAACATCCTGCGCAAGACAGTCTGGCCTACCCTGTACTACGTACTGTTTACCGGCCTGATCGCACTGTTTGCCGTCTATGTGCTAGGCATCAGCGACCCGCTGATGGCTGGCTAATAACCGCCTGGGGCGCGCGACACGCAGCGCCCCAGCCGTTGTAGCAACCCTTTTCCCCACTTGGGTGACTCCATGATCATTTCTGCCTCCACTGACTACCGCGCCGCTGCCCAGCGCCGGCTGCCACCGTTTCTGTTCCACTACCTCGACGGCGGCGCGTATGCCGAGCACACGCTCAAGCGCAACGTCTCCGACCTGGCGGATATCGCCCTGCGCCAGCGCGTGCTGCGCAATATGTCCGAGTTGAGCCTGGAAACCCGCCTGTTCAATGAAACCCTGAGCATGCCGGTGGTTCTGGCCCCAGTTGGCTTGACCGGCATGTTCGCCCGCCGTGGTGAAGTGCAAGCAGCCAAGGCGGCAGCGGCCAAGGGCATTCCCTTTACCCTGTCCACCGTGTCGGTGTGCCCGATCGAGGAAGTCGCCCCGGCGATCGACCGGCCCATGTGGTTTCAGCTGTATGTGCTGAAAGACCGTGGTTTTATGAAGAACGCCCTGGAGCGCGCCAAAGCGGCCGGCGTCACCACCCTGGTGTTCACCGTCGACATGCCGGTGCCCGGCGCCCGCTACCGCGATGCTCACTCCGGCATGAGCGGCCCGAATGCACCGCTGCGGCGCATGCTGCAGGCCATGACCCACCCTATCTGGGCCTGGGATGTTGGCCTGCTGGGCAAACCACATGACCTGGGCAATATCTCCACCTACCGTGGCAACCCCACCGGCTTGGCCGATTACATCGGTTGGCTGGGCAACAACTTCGACCCGTCGATCAGCTGGAAGGACCTGGAGTGGATTCGTGAGTTCTGGGACGGCCCGATGGTGATCAAAGGCATCCTCGACCCGCAGGATGCCAAGGATGCGGTGAGCTTCGGTGCCGACGGCATCGTCGTTTCCAACCATGGTGGCCGTCAGCTCGATGGCGTGCTCTCAAGCGCCCGTGCCATGCCGGCGATTGCCGATGCGGTTAAAGGTGATTTGGCGATTCTCGCCGACTCCGGCATTCGCTCCGGGCTGGACGTGGTGCGCATGCTCGCCCTCGGTGCCGACACCGTGATGCTCGGTCGCGCCTTTGTCTACGCCCTGGCCGTTGCTGGCGAAGCGGGCGTAAGCAACCTGCTGGAGTTGATTGATAAAGAAATGCGCGTGGCCATGGTGCTGACCGGGGCCAAATCGATCAGCGAGATCAGCGCTGACTCGCTGGTGCGTGAACTGCACCACGCCGCATCCTGACCCTGGAGCCTGCATGAGCCTGCCTGCCGCCTTTATTGCCGCCGTCGAAAACCTGATCCCCGTTGAACGCCGCTTCGATGACCCGCTGTCGACCCTGGCCTTCGGCACCGACGCCAGCTTTTATCGACTGATTCCCAAGTTGGTGCTGCGCGTCGAAGCAGAGTTAGAGGTGGTTGAGCTGCTCAAGCTGGCAGGCGCACATCAGGTGCCAGTGACCTTTCGCGCCGCCGGCACCAGTCTGTCTGGCCAGGCCATCAGCGACTCGGTGTTGATCGTCCTGGGCGACAACTGGAATGGCCGGGAGATTCGTGGCCAGGGCACGCAGATTCGCCTGCAACCCGGCGTCATTGGCGCGGCGGCTAATGCCGTGCTGGCGCCCTTTCAACGCAAGATCGGCCCCGACCCGGCATCGATCAATGCCTGCAAGATCGGCGGTATCGTCGCCAACAATGCCAGCGGCATGTGCTGCGGCACCGCGCAAAACAGCTACCACACCCTGGCCGGCATCCGTCTGGTGCTGGCTGACGGCAGCGTATTGGACACAGAAGACCCGCTCAGCGTGTCGCGCTTTTTCGCCACCCACGCCGAGCTGCTGGAGCAGTTGAGCCAGCTGGGCAAACAGACCCGCGCCAACAGCGCACTGGCGGCGAAAATTCGCCACAAATACCGCCTAAAAAACACCACCGGTTTGTCCCTTAACGCCCTGGTGGATTTCGACCAGCCGCTGGATATTCTCAGCCACCTGCTGGTCGGCTCCGAAGGCACCCTGGGGTTTATCAGCGCGGTGACCTACAACACCGTGCCTGATTACCCGCACAAGGCCAGCGCCCTGCTGGTGTTCCCTGACGTGGAAAGCTGCTGCCGCGCGGTCACCGTGCTCAAGCAACAACCGGTGTCCGCCGTTGAGCTACTGGACCGCCGCAGCCTGCGCTCGGTGCAGAACAAGCCCGGCATGCCGGAATGGGTCAAGGATCTGTCCGCCAACGCCTGCGCCCTGTTGATCGAATCCCGCGCGGCCAAGCAAAGCCTGCTGCACGAACAGCTGCAACAAATCATGGCCTCGATCGCTGAATTCCCCTTGGACAAACAAGTGGATTTCAGCGAAGACCCGGCCGTTTACAACCTGCTGTGGAAGATCCGCAAGGACACCTTCCCAGCTGTCGGTGCGGTGCGCCAGACCGGCACCACGGTGATCATCGAGGACGTGACCTTCCCCATCGAGCAACTCGCCGAAGGGGTTAACCGCCTGCTCGCGCTGTTCGACAAACACGGTTACGACGAGGCGATCATTTTCGGCCACGCCCTGGAAGGCAACCTGCACTTCGTCTTCACCCAGGGCTTTGATAGCGAAGCAGAGAAAACCCGCTACGCCGCCTTTATGGACGACGTCGCCCAGTTGGTCGCGGTGGAGTTTGGCGGCTCACTGAAAGCCGAACACGGCACCGGGCGCAACATGGCACCCTTCGTCGAGCTGGAATGGGGTCAAGACGCTTACCAGCTGATGTGGCAGATCAAGCGCCTGCTCGACCCCAAAGGCATCCTCAACCCGGATGTAGTGCTCTCGGATGACCCGCAGCTGCACCTGAAAAACCTCAAGCCGCTGCCGGCTGCCGACGAGATCGTCGACACCTGCATCGAGTGTGGCTTCTGCGAGCCGGTATGCCCCTCCAAGGGGCTGACCCTGAGCCCGCGCCAACGCATCGTGATCTGGCGTGACATTCAGGCGAAGAAGCGCGCCGGTGTCGATACCCAGGAGCTGGAGGCGGCCTACCAATACCACGGCATCGACACCTGCGCCGCCACCGGCCTGTGCGCGCAACGCTGCCCGGTGGGCATCAACACCGGCGATTTAGTCCGGCAGCTGCGCGGCCGTGATGCCGATAAGCAACGTCGCGCCGACTGGCTGGCGAATAACTTCCAGCGTGCCATGCAGGGCGCGCGGGTCATGCTGCACGTGGCCAACGGCGCACGCATGCTCATGGGCGCGCCCCTGCTCAGCCGTGCCTCGGCGGCCATCAGCAAAGCCAGCCATGGCCGTGTACCGCAATGGACCCCGGCCATGCCACAGCCGCTGCAGCGCCTGCAGCTGCCAACCGCCTGCGACGACGCGCGCCCCCGAGTGGTTTACTTGGCTGCCTGCGTCTCCCGCGCCATGGGCCCGGCGGCCACCGATGCCGAGCAAGTACCGCTGCTCGAGAAAACCCGCGCCTTGCTGGAAAAAGGCGGTTTTAACGTGGTGTTTCCGGCTGATCTGGACAGCCTCTGCTGCGGCCAGCCGTTCGCCTCCAAAGGCTATGCCGAGCAAGCCGAACGCAAGAAGCAGGAGCTGATCGACGCCCTGCTCAAGGCCAGCCGTGGCGGCCTCGACCCCATCTACTGCGACACCAGCCCCTGCACCCTGCGCTTGCTTGAAGACGGCCTGGACAGCCGACTCAAGCTGCACGACCCGGTAAAATTTATCCGCGAGCAGTTGCTCGAACGCTTAGACATCACCCCGCAAAACAAACCCGTTGCGGTGCATGTCACCTGCAGCACCCAACATCTAGGTGAGGCACAGGGGTTGATCGACATCGTCCGCCGCTGCACCACTGAAGTGGTTATTCCGGAAGGCATTCATTGCTGCGGCTTTGCCGGTGACAAGGGCTTTACCACCCCCGAGCTGAACAGCCACGCCCTGCGCAGCTTGAAGTCAGCGGTGCAATATTGCGAAGAAGGCATCAGCACCAGCCGCACCTGCGAAATCGGCCTGAGCCAACATGGCGGTATCGATTACCACGGGCTGGTGTATCTGCTGGACCGGGTCAGCAGCACGCGCTAAACAGCCAGCAGACCAACGGCGCAGCCAGCCGGTGCGGGCTTTCTATACTTAAAGCCCACCGCCCCTGTTGGAGAATGACCATGCGCCGTCTTGCCGTTTTTCTTGCCACCGCGTTACTCAGCACCTCACTCTGGGCCATGCACTGCCCAGCCGATATGGCCAAGATCGATGCACTGCTAAAAACCAACCCGCCAAGCGATGCCGCAGTACTTGCACAGGTGCAACAACTGCGTAGCGAAGGTGAAGACTTGCACAAGGCCGGTGATCACAGCGGATCGGTCAAGGCGCTGGGCGAGGCCTTGCAACTGCTCGACGCCAGCGAATAAGCGCAAACGTGACAAGCCGGGTTTATCGACCTAGCTCACAGCGCTGCAACAGCACTCAAAGCGCTTGCCCTAACAGGTCAAGCGCCACGCCGCGCACCTGGCCCAAGTCAATTGGCTTGGCCAGGCAGGCTTGCGCACCGCGCCGGCGAGCGTCGGCAAACACCGCCTCATCCGCAGCCGCACTGATGACCAATACCGGCACCTTCTGCAAACGCGGACTATGCCGCATCGCGTCAAGCACCTGCATACCGTCACCATCGGGTAAATCCAGATCAAGCAACAGCAGCGCCGGGGTGCATTGCTCCAACGCCACCAGAGCCTGCTGAACCGACCCCGCACCACGCACCTCGGCAAACTCACGCAGCGCTTCCTGCACCACTCTCAAGCAGGCAGGGTGATCTTCTATACACAACACCTCGGCCAATCTATTAGGCAGTGCCGGCACCGCATCCACACTCGCTTCAACCTGCACAGTCGGTGCCGCCGCACCCGGCAGGTCGATCCAGAAACGGCTACCCAGGCCAACGCTGCTGCTAAAGCCCATCTCGCCAGCCATTAAAATGGCCAGCTCGCGGCACAGCACCAGGCCGATCCCGGTGCCTGGAATATTGGAGTTCTCGCGACCCAGACGCTGGAACGGCTGGAACAGGTTGGCTTGCTGCTCCGCGCTTAACCCTGCGCCGTTATCCTCAACCCACAACCGCACACAGTCCGGGCGCACTTCATAGCCCATGCGAATCAGGCCTTGCGGGCTGTTGTACTTAATCGCGTTGGACAATAGGTTGAGCAAGACCTGACGCACCCGGCGCATGTCCGCCTGCACATACAAGCCAGCGCTGGCCCCCGTCAGTACCTGCAACTGCAATTGGCGCTGCTGCACCTCCGGCTGCACCAACTCGGCGCAACCATGCAGCAGCGCGCCCACTTCCACCGGCTGCAACTTGAGCTGCTGACGGCGGCTCTCAATGCTCGACAGATCAAGAATATCGTCCACCAGTGAGGTCAGGTGGCGACTGGCATTGATGATCTCACGGGCGTAATCGGCCTCCTGCTGGGCCTCTGGCTTGTCTTGCACCTCTAGCTCGATCAACTGGCCAAAGCCATATATGGCATTGAGCGGCGTACGCAACTCGTGGCTCATGCTCGACAGAAAACGGCTCTTAGCCTGACTGGCGGCTCGCGCGTCCAGGCTGGCGCGGCGCAGATCTTCCTGTACTTGCTTGAGCCGAGTGATATCGACATGGGTGCCCGCCGCGCGCAGGACACGCCCCTGGCTATCACGCTCAAGAACCTTGCCGCGACTGAGCAGCCAGACATAGTCGCCACGCGCATCGGCGTAGCGGTACTCCGCCTCGAAGCGCTCCTCACCACTCGCGACAAATAGCTGACGCAGATGACGAAGCCGCTCCAAATCATTGGGGTGTACGCGCTGGTTGAACTCACTGAAACTCATGTTCGCCTGCGTCAGACCGAAACGCTTGAGGAAACGCTCGCTGAGCGTGATGCGCAGGGCCTGCGCCTCAATCTCCCAAAGACTTTCCGTGGTGCTTTCCAACACTAGCTGGAGAATCCGCTGCGCCTGCACACGCTGGGCCTCACTGGCCTGCAACTGTTCGCCGGTGTGCTGCACCGCCGCCGCCATGCTGACCAGCTCGTCAATCTGACTATTCGGCGCGACTGGTTGATAGTTGCCCTGGCCCAGCTCGCGCATCATCCCGACCACCCCATCAATCGGCTGCACCAGCTGCTCGCTCAAGCGCCGCGAGCGTGACCACATAAAGGCAAAAAACAGTAGATAGAACAGCACCAGGCCGAAAATCAGCAGGTAACCGATGTGCAGGTAGCGTTCAGCCAAGCGGTTGGTCTGGCTGAAGATATTCGCCTCGTCGACCACCAACAGCAGTTGCCAGCCGGTCTGCGGAATCTCACTCCAGGCAATCAACTGCTTGCGCCCACCCAGCATGACTTCCTGCACATTGCCCCGCCCGGCCGCCATGGCCTGCAGCAGCGGTTGCATTTCCGCACGCTTGGCTAGGTTGAAGTCCTCAGGTTTGAGCACCTCCCGACGCACCGCCTCGGCATAGGAGTAGTCGGTCAATTCGCGCAGACCAAAGTCCGCTTCGCCGGCACTCGGCAACGCCATGATGTTGTGATCGCGGCTGACCAGCATGGCATAGCCCTGCCAAGGCACGCCCAATTCGCTGATCTCGCTGAGCATCTGCCCGACGGTAATATCCAGCCCCACGACACCTTCAAGAAAATCATCGCGATAAACCGGTGCCACCGCCGACATCATCCAACCCATGCCTGCCGGGTCGAGATAAACATCAGTCCAGGCCACCTTTCGCTCAGGGTTGTGCTTGGCATCAGCCAGGTAATAGAAGTTGTAATCAGGTATCACCATGTCATGGGGATACTGCTCGGGGGTCATAAAGAAGGGGTAGATGCGGTTGTAGCTGTCCCAGCTATTGAAATAGGCCGCCGCGACTCGTGGGTTGGCTGCCTGGATCGAACGCATCAAGGGATCAAGCTGCGCTAGGCGCAAGGCCTTGGCGTGGTCCTGCTGTGCCAGCGGCGTACTGTTGGCATAAAACGAAGCTGCCCGGCCGTCATCAGTGCGGCTGTAAAACACCCCGTTATCCGTCAACGCATGACGCTGGCGCTCCAGCGCATCGGGCTGAAACGTGTGATTCGCCAAGGCATTGGCGGCGGCATCACGAAAGATCTGCACCTGCGCCTCCACCGAACGCAGACGACCATTGATCACCTGCACCTCACGCGCTACGGCAGCCGACAAGTCATCTAGGGCGTTTTGCTGCAAATGCTCAATCTGCGCATCGCGAATCGCCGAATTGCTCAGCAGGTACACGGTGATCAGCACCGACTCGACCAGGATCAGCGGAACCAATGCACTCTGCACAAAAGCGCGCCAGATCCACTGACGTAAAGGGTAACGCGACGCGCGCGGCATACGGGGGTCTCATCCAAAAGACAAAGCGAATATGCAGGCTGTAATCATAGCCGGCAAAGCCCTTCAGCGTCCGCCTGGCAATTACCGGGTCGACGTTGTGGAACCTTTGGCGTAGACTCGCGTCCTAGTACCAGCAACACAAGTTTTGGGGCCGATTAGGATTCGACGCCGGTAGTGAAACTTGAGGGGCATGCCGAGTTGGTAACAGAACTCGTAAATCCACTGTTGCAAAACTCTATAATTGCCAATGATGACAATTACGGTGCTCAACTAGCTGCGTAAGCAGCCTAGTCGCACTTCTGGTAGCTTCGGCTCCAGCAATCATTAGGGGATGTCTGTAAACCCGAAATGATTGTCATATAGAACAGAATCGTCGCCTAGTACGTTGTGGACGAAGCGCCTAAAACTTACACAACTCGCCCAAAGCACCCTGCCCGTCGGGCGGCCAAGGGTTAACTCAGTAGACACGGCTAAGCATGTAGAACCAACAGCGGAGCACTGGCGGACGGGGGTTCAAATCCCCCCGGCTCCACCAAATACACATTTAAGGGCGTCCACGGACGTCCTTTTTTGTGCCTGAAATCCAGCAAATACGAGGCTTTCAGCGCCATCAGCGTCCAAAGACATCCACCAACAGCCACGCGAATCTGTATTCCAAATTGTATTCCAAGCATTCAGGTGCTAATTTTTGGAATACAGAATTTCTTCTTGGAATACCAATGGGCGCCAAAGCTACCACCCTCTCTGAACTCAAAGTCAAAGCCGCCAAACCTAAAGACAAGGATTACGTACTGAGCGATGGCAACGGCTTGCAGATGCGAGTGAGAACCAATAGCTCAAAGCTATGGAATTTCAACTATCACCACCCCATAACGAAGAAGCGCATCAATATGGGGCTCGGTACTTATCCTGAGCTCTCTCTGGCACAGGCTAGGAAACTGGCAGTTGAAGCGAGGGAATTGCTGGCTCTGGGCACGGACCCGAAAGAGCAGAGAGACTTCATCGAGCAAAAGAGAAAAGCAGTTATTGAACACACTTTCGAGAATGTGGCCACTGCTTGGTATGAGCTTAAAAAAGACTCGGTGACGCCAGCTTATGCTGAGGACATCTGGCGCTCACTTACGCTGCACGTTTTCCCCGATTTAGGTACCACACCAATCTCAGTCATTAGTGCACCACAAGTCATCACCCTGCTTCGGCCACTCGAAACCAAAGGCAGCCTTGAAACCGTTAAACGGTTGTCTCAGCGGCTCAACGAGATCATGACTTATGGGGTTAACTCGGGACTGATTCACGCAAACCCACTTAGTGGGATTCGCTCCATCTTCAAGAAACCGAAAAAGAAGAACATGGCGGCACTGGCTCCCGATGAGCTGAAAGAGCTCATGGTGGCAATTGCCAATGCCAGCATAAAAAGAACGACGCGCTGCCTAATTGAATGGCAGCTGAACACAATGACTCGCCCAGCAGAAGCAGCTACCACCCGCTGGGTCGACATCGATTTCGACAAACGTATCTGGACGATTCCTGCTGAACGCATGAAGAAACGACGCACACATATCGTGCCTCTCACGGATCAAGCATTGGCACTTTTAGAGACAATCAAACCCTACAGCGGGCACCGGGAGTACGTGTTCCCGGCAGACCGTAATCCTCGCACCCACTGCAACAGCCAGACCGCCAACATGGCGTTAAAGCGTATGGGTTTCGAAGGTCGCCTGGTCAGCCATGGCATGCGCTCAATGGCAAGTACAATCCTCAACGAACACGGCTGGGATGCTGAGATGATAGAAGTCGCGCTCGCCCACGTCGACAAAGATGGGACTCGTAGCTCCTACAACCGGGCGGACTACATAGAGCGCAGACGCCCGATGATGGCCTGGTGGAGCGAGCACATTCAGGAAGCAGCAACTGGCAACCTGTCGGTGTCAGCTATCAAGGAGAACCAGGACAGGAAAGTCGTTTCGATACGCTAGTTACTGGTTTGCCAGCTCAAATCTGTCAGAACCTGAATAGACATATTCACGCAAAAAAATCGGTGCAGGCTGCTTTAAAGATTTCCGCAAGTTATCTACGCCCCTTACAACTCGGCAAACTTTAATCATCGACATCACTAAAAGTGGAACGCCCCCTGGGAACTGCATCGACCTTTGCCGGGGATACACTGAACCAGCTTTCGTCATCGTCATCGGGAGTTTTCCTGCTTGACACTTCAGAGACAGCTTCATCGATTTCTTCGCCTAATTGCTTCAACGTACTCTGAATCGAATTATCTTCGACAAATAACTCTCGCAACTGGTCAACGAAACTCCTAACTTGATCAAACTGATCGGGAACATCTTGGTCAGGATTAGCTTCTTCTGCTATCTCAACGATGCGGCTCGGGATGACATCAGTCAGCATCCCAGTAAGCTGTGCTCCCAGGCTCACCAATCGCGTTGGCCTAATAAGACCCAAGATGTCATCTTCGTCCAAAAATGATACGTCTAGATCATCAACCGCAATTCGCTCAAGCTCCTGCTCAGCCAGAAAACGGACTTCGTCAGGTAATCCGCATAGCTTGTTAGCTCGGGCAAGGAAACGAATACGTTGATCGCCCCAGACCCGCCAGTGGCGCCGAGCTTCTCGATACGCCACATTTGGAGCCGAATTTAGGACCGCGCCTATCACGCAGTCAGAGGCTCGAATGGACAAAAATTCAAACAATGAGCGGTTTAAATCAGCGACATCTGGAGTATTTAGCAGCCGCTGAACAAGACGCTCTGATGCGGAGACTGGTATGACCACTGCATCTCGAATTGGTCTTGCCCCTTCGCATACAGCTTCAGTTAGCAAAGTTTCGAGTTTGGCCCCCTGGACATATAACTCTACTAAATCAGGGCGCCCACTAAGAATGCGACTAATTGCATCGGTAAATGTTGGATGAACGAACCCCCAGATTAGATGAGTTGCCTCTTGGCGTTTAGAAAGAAACGAATGCTCAAGCTGCGGCAAGGCCTCGGCTATAGCGCGCGGCGTCACGTCGTACTTCTCTGCTATCAGCTTCGTAGAGTTACCAGTAAGTTCATGAGTAGGCAATTTTCCTTGCCAGAGGAAAACTAGAGTCATAGCTGCTTGGTGAGCGTCATCGAGTTCTCGAATAGTTTGAACAAGAAGCTCCTCAGGCTCCTCCACAAACTTGATCAAGTCAGCGTCCTGCACTTTTAGAGCTTTGGTGAAGCTACTATCCCCTAAACGTCGAGCGATCTCTGGTAGCAGCAAGGGACTCTCTGCGAGCCGAGGTAAGTACGGTTTTATTAACCTCTTCCATGAGGATGTTTGATTTCCGGCCTTGATATGGTTGTAGATGATTTGCTCACGCTCCTCCAAACCAAGTGTACCTAGGTCTACGACCGCTCTCCCGTCCATCAAAACAGGTAAATTACGAGTACCGAGCTTAGGTTTTGCCCCATACCAGATATGACTACGAGACGTTAGGATGAAACGATTGCCATGTTCGATCGCAGTTTTTAGCCTAGGCAGCGCACTTATCCAACTATCCACAAAATCCGGGCGTACCTGATTGGGGCCAAAGGCATCATCTACCCAATAAAGTCGATTTCTCTCGTTAGGATTCCAATGTGCAGCAAGTTCCAGCGGACCGTCGCACTTTAGGCATGCATGACCATCTCCATCAATCGCCGTCGTCGCCAAAATTGCCGCGAGCATTGACTTACCGGTGGCTGGCGCACCGAGCAATAGAACGATCTTGTGATCTGTAAGAATTCGAACTGCGCTTCGGTGTGCTGCTGTTGGGACGTATACACGTAGGCCCGGTCTCAAGTGCCCCAACAGAGCCTGCGTCTGCTGCGCACACCGCTCATCAAGAATTGTCGAAAGATCGCCAAGTCCATACACCCTTGGTACAAGCGCTCTAAGCCGCGGACTGCTCCGAATCTGAATAGTGAGCCACTCGCGCCCTAGAACATGGGGCTCAACCACCCCAGCTTCGAGGAGTTTGTCACGAATCTCTGCTGCCACAGGCGCGTCGACACCGAGGCTTGAAATCAAATAATAAATCCTCGCTCGTCCTAACAAAACGAGTTCTCGTATGGTATCCAGTTCAGAGTTGATGTCGCTTGCGCGGAGCCGCAGGTCGGCCTTACTGCTGAACTTACACTGCACCGTTGCCTCGACTTGCTCCTCGTGCTCCGACAGCCGTCGAGTCAGGAACACGGCATCTTGCCCACCGTCTTGTGCTTCTCGGTAAACAGAGACCGTTGTTCCAAATACCTCGGCGCATACTTGAGCACAGAGATCTTGGAACGATTTCCACCCTAGGGTGTGAATCGCCAAATCAGTCATTAGTCCCTGACTCTGCCCCTCAGGTGTAGCAAAACTCATTCCGATCTCTCCATCTGAGGAAACTACTCTCTTGCGGTCAGCGCTAGTCCAGCATGTCACCAATTCTTCGGAACCAGCCTACTACCTCACCTTGAGGATCTCGATTCTGAAGCATTGCAGCCGTCATACAGGGGAATGCTTTATTTGCGAGATGCTTTTTGGCAGTCGAGTCCTTCATCGGCGCCCCGAGTCCTTGGTGGGCACTATAGACATCCGCAAAAACTCTGGGTGTTGCCTTACCATTTACCGGTTGGTCGGTCACATTGATCCAAACACCAAATGCCTGGTGTATCGCTTCAGGATGAAGGTAACTCTCGATTTCATGCTTGTTAGTTATAGTTCCCCAAGAACCGTCAGTGCGAGCGTTCACTTGTGCCATTGATGCTTGGTAGTCAACAACGTCACCGTCATAGATATGAACCTCAGGTTTCTTCAGCGTCTGTAGGTAGTGCCGATTGACCCAGTGCTGCAGTGTTGCCCCGCCGAGGACAATGAATGCAACCCTATCATCTCTCTCTAAATTGGGCAGAGAAGGATCTGCCGCATAGGCCGCTTTGCTGAGAGCCTTAAGGCAGGCGACATCATTAGGACCTTCAACGCAAAGCAGAACTTGCACTCGGCTGTCCGGCGTAACACCAAGGGCCTCGGCCACCGGCCCAAAAGCGTCCACGCCATGCAATATGACCGGTTTCCCACTGACTGTATTTCGTGTTACGAAGCGAATACTCTCGCTTGGCAACTGAGAAGCGAGGCCCGGACTGTGAGTGGTGAGCAACACTTGGCAGCCCGCCTCAACTGCCAGGGATTTAAAAGACTCAATGAGCAAACGTTGGTTGTTCGGGTGCTGGGCAGTTTCAGGCTCTTCGATCGCGTAAATGATGTTGCGGCGGTTGCCCGACTTAAGCCGCCGCTCCGCCTCTGCTTTGAAAAAACTCACAAGCACCAGTCGCCGTACCCCGCTACCCCGCTTGTTCAGGGGAATACCCGAGTCAGTGTTCAACCCTACAGAAAAGAGGCCGATCCATTTCGCCGGAGTCGGCGCAGAAAATTCTGGTGTTAGTTCGCTCGCTAAATTTGCATCTAGGGTTTTTAGGGCGTCGTGAGTCCGCTGGGCAATTTCCTCCGCTTTCTCCTGAACGCGTTTCTGAATCTTGGCTATGTCGTCTTGGACTTCTGCAATAGCAGCTGCAATAGCAGCTTTCATTGGGCTTTGTACTTCATCATCGGAGTCGCGACTGCTTCGGTCACTCTGAAAAAGTGCGAATATCGGCAGATGGCTTTCGATCTGATCCCAGAGTCGCTTGGTATCCTCTTTGGCTTTACCCGTGGAGATCAGGACTTCTGCCAGTTCTAGGTCTGCAGCAGATTCCCAAATGGCCTGCCTCATTCCTGGATTACCTTTTAGAGCGACAGCTAAACCCAACTCCTTGACCTTGGCTTGAAGCTCTTTTTCTTTGAGCTCGAGCAAATTTTTGAAACCCTCTGCTGTCGGGTGGTTCGCAACGATGAATACTTCGACAGTCGGCTTTTTGTTGGTGCAATTAAAAATCTTGAGAATTTTAAGCGTACCGTCCTTTGTTAAAAGATATTCGCTGGTCAGAGTAGTTTCCGCTCCGGCATCCAGCGTCATTGTTGCGGGTATGCCATCAAATTCACAGCAAATCTCAACCCTCTTGTCTTCAGATATCACGCTTGCATCGCCGGGCTCGATGGCCACAACGTCGTTATTAAAAAAGATCTCAAGGGCTTCAAGAATTGAGGACTTTCCAATGTCATTCTTGCCAACGATAGTTGTGAGGTCATCAATAGGAATCTCAAGCTCATCGGCGTAGCAACGAAAATTCTTGATAAAGAGTTTTTTCAGCCTCATAGATCCCTCTCTTGGCGTCCATGGTTTAAGCAAGATTTTTAGTGGAGCATTTATATATCACATTGAGTCGCACCCGGTTTCTCAGACCGTGCTGGCTGCACCTGGTCACACCCGGCCGTACGATTGCAAATCTAGCTCCAAAAAATCTCAGCCACATATCACTGCAATGAACCTATCCACCATGGAGCTCAAACCATGTCATTGCAGTGTCCTTGTTGCCTTTCCAGGCGGATCGCTTCACTTCGAACAGCCATGAAGGTTGGTGCTACCGTCGGCACTGTCGGCGGGGCTGCTCGCGGAATTAGCGGCGCATTGGCGGGCGGCCAGCTCGGTGCTTCAGTTGGGCTGGTCGCTGGCCCCGTAGGTTCTACGCTCGGCGCTATTTCCGGCGCGGTGCTGGGCGGTCTCGCGGGCGGTGTCGGCGGCTGTGCTCTCGGCGCTCAGCTGGGTGAACGACTCGACCGCTACTTTCTCGCCAACAACCTGTGCATCGACTGCGGTCACCGCTTCAATCAGCGCTACGCCCCGGCCTGATCAGGCCTTACGTCCCTCGTATCTCAAACCCTCCTGGCTCGCTGCGCAGTTGCGCGGCGTTTATGCCTGCTCGCTCGAAAAGGAATCACTCATGGCTCATCAAATCGAACAAATGGCTTACGTTGGCGCAACCCCCTGGCACGGCCTGGGCAATCAACTCACACAGAAACAGCCCATCGACGTCTGGCAACGCGAAGCCGGTATGGACTGGCAAATCCAAGAGTCACCCGTTCACTTTAAGGCCGACACTATCGGCTCACTTGGCACTATCCACTCATTCCCCGAGCAGAAAGTGCTGTTCCGCTCGGACACCAAAGCACCACTGTCGGTGGTTTCCCAGCGCTACCACACCGTTCAGCCACGCGAAGTGCTGGAGTTCTACCGGGATCTCACGGAGGTCTCTGGCTACGAGCTGGAAACAGCTGGTGTACTGAAAGGTGGCCGCAAGTTCTGGGCACTGGCACGTACCGGCCAAAGCACTGCGCTCAAGGGTAACGACCAGGTGAACGGCTACTTGTTACTGGCTACTTCCTGTGACGGCACCCTGGCCACCACGGCAACACCCACCACCGTCCGCGTGGTCTGCAACAACACCCTAACCATTGCCCTAGACGGCACCACACGCGCTATAAAGGTGCCGCACAACACCCGCTTCGATCCTAAAGCCGTGAAAAAGCAACTGGGTATCGCCGTGTCGCAATGGGACGACTTCATGTACCGCATGCGTGCACTGGCCGAGCGCAAGGTGCAGTGGCATGAGGCGCTGGGCTTTTTCATGAACGTGCTGTGTGACACCAGTCCGAACAGCCAGCTACCGGAAGTGCTGCCCAACGAGCGCGCCCTGCGCAAGGTGCAAAGCCTGTACGAAGGCCAGGGTCGTGGAGCCACGCTGGAATCGGCCAACGGCACCGCCTGGGGCCTGCTCAATGCAGTCACCGAGTACGTCGATCACGAACGCCGTGCTCGCAGCACTGAGTACCGCATGGACTCGGCCTGGTTCGGCCAGGGCGCACAGATCAAACAGCGCGCCCTTGATACGGCGCTACGGATGGTCGCTTAACGCAGCAATCCCCGACCCAATAACGCCCGGTCAGCCTTGTGCTGGTCGGGCGTTTTCTTTTCTGCAAGGAACAGATCATGGCTACTCAACTCACCCGCAACACCTCACAGAAACCCAGGCCAGCGCTGCGCTTGGTCACCACCAAGGCTATGCCTCGCGAGGAGTGGCTGGACGTGCGTAAACGCGGTATTGGCAGCTCGGATGCCGCCGCAGCCGTTGGCCTGAACCCCTACAAATCACAGTTGGAGTTGTGGATGGAGAAAACTGGTCGTGATGGCTCGCTACCCAAGATCGACCCGCAGGATGAGGAGAGCCCGGCGTACTGGGGCAATATCCTCGAACCCATCGTGGCATCGCACTACAGCAAACGCACCGGTAAACGTGTGCGTCGAATCAACGCCGTATTGCAGCACCCAGATCCAGACCTGTCGTGGATGCTGGCCAACATTGACCGTGAGGTGATCGGTGCAGATGACGTAGCTCTCCTTGAGTGCAAAACATGCGGCATAAACGGCGCGCGCCTCTGGAAAGAGGGCGTGCCGGAGTATGTGCAATTGCAAGTCATGCACCAGTTGGCCGTCACCGGCAAACTGGCAGCGGATGTCGCCGTGTTGATCGGTGGCCAGCACCTGGAGATCCACCGCATTGAGCGTGACGAGCAGATGATTGCTCGCCTGGTCGAATTGGAACGGCGCTTCTGGCAATACGTGACCACCGACACGCCACCGCCAGCGGATGGCTCGGATTCGGCTGATCAAGCCCTGCGCTGCCTCTACCCCGAGGACAGCGGCAAGGTGGTGGACTTCAGCCACAACCCGGCGCTGTCGGTGGCCTATGTGGAGCTCAAAGCGGTTCGACAGAACATCTCCCAGCAAGAAAAGCGCGAGGCTCAGCTCAAGCAGGCGCTGCAGCAGGCCATGGGCGATGCCAGCAAAGCGAAGTTCGCCAATGGCCAGATCACCTGGAAGAAGGCCAAGGACAGCGCAGCGCTGGATGTGGCCACGCTGCTAAAAGATAAACCTTACCTGCAAGGCCGTTACACCGTGATCAAGGAAGGCAGCCGCCGTTTCCTGATCACCTAATCCAGGCTGTCTTGTGCAACTTCATGCTGGTTGACACCATCGAACAATCCACGCCTGCATATGGCAAACATCAACTCCATCCCAAGGACGAAAGTCATGCTCATACTTACCCGCAATTCTGGTGAAACCCTGTGTATCGGCGACGACATCACCGTGACCGTTTTGGCCATCAACGGCAATCAAGTCAGGATCGGTATCGACGCCCCCAAAAACGTCGCAGTACACCGTGAAGAGGTCTATCAGCGCATCCAGGCTGATCAGGTGAACAAAGTTATGGAGTGATTGTTGAACCCCTCTGTGGTCGCCTGACGTCAAGTGGCCAGCCTCTCTCTCAGCTCTAACCTGAGCTGAAGCGCAACACCCCTCGCAAGCCCACACGACGAGCCCTCGTCAGTTAAACGAATGTTTTTTCCACCCCCACTAGTCGGGCACGTCCGCGTGCCCAGCTGGTTATGGGGAACTTAGTTTAAGGAGAATTACCATGCTCAAAGGTCTCGCCATAACTCCGCCTGTTTTGGGCAGAATTTCCATCGGCAAGGTTGTCGAGAAGAACGGCAAACGCCTACCGGAGAAGGACGACCAATTCACCATCACCTCGCAGGTACAAGGCCGGGACGGCTGGCTGCTGCACCCGCTGAATGACGAGCTGCGTAAAGCACCGGAAGAGAAGCTGCGCAGCATCCCGATTCGCCTGCTATTCAATGAGCCTGATCTGAACTTTCGGGCTGAGTACAGCTTGTTTGATCGACAAACTGGACGGCCGACCTGTGTAGGCAACGGTGAGACCTGCAAGCGTCAGACTGCAGAAGGCATTCAATCGCTGCCCTGCCCCTCACCTGATGCCTGCACGCTGGCCAAAGGCGGTGCCTGCAAACCCTACGGCCGCCTCAACGTCGTAATCGGCGACGAGGATCTGTTGGGTAGCTTCGTGTTTCGCACTACCGGCTTTAATAGCATCCGCACCCTAGCGGCACGCCTGCAGTACTTCCAGGCCATCTCCGGTAATCGGTTGGCGTGCCTGCCGTTGGAGCTGCGTCTACGCGGGAAGTCGACTCGGCAGAGTCATAGCACGCCGATCTTCTATGCCGACATCACCGTGCGCAACGGTATCAACATGGAGGAGGCATTGCTGGCTGCTCGGCAACTGGATGAGTCCCGTCAATCGGCGGGATTCGATCAGGTAGCGCTGGACTGTGCCGCACGGCAAGGGCTGAGCAATGGGGCCTTTGAAGACAACGAGGAAGACAGCGGGGCCATTGTCGAAGAGTTCTTTCCTGCTGGGGAGCCCGAACGCACAGCACCAACTGCTAATCCAACAGCCCGTCAATCATTGCCGGATCAGCTGGAGGCACGAGTAGCGCAGCCATGACTCTGCTGCGCTGCATGGCCTGCCTGTTCATTTTCCTTGGGGTTTTGACAGGCACCAGCACCGTCGTGCTGGTGCTCGTTGTGCTGCTGCGCTTTCCCTTGCTGCTTATCGCACTGGTCTTAGCCTGCTGGGTATTCACCCGCGTGCTTCAACACCTTTCCAAATGACCGAGGGCTCTATAGCCCCGCATCAACGAGCAGATCCGAAGGCTTGCACTCCAGAGCCTTCGCAATCCGCGCAATGTTCAGGAAGGTCACGTTGCGCTCTCCTCGCTCGATCTTGCCCATATGGGATCGATCAATTTCCGCTGCGTCAGCCAGCGTCTCTTGGGAATAGTTCATCTGCGTGCGACGAGCACGTACAGCTGCACCCAGGCGAACCAGGCTTTGGTCTTTGTCTTGGCTTACGGAGACTCTTGGCATGCCGCCAATCGTTTCGTTATGCTGCCTTAACGACCACGGTATTTACGACCCATTTGTAAAAATGGGTCATTCCTCAAGACCCGCTCTAAACCCTCTAACGCCACGAAAGGAATCACCATGAAGAAGATCCAGTACGAAGACATCAACCCGGACTACGAAATTGCCAAGTACCCAATCGATAACCGCATCGTCGTCAAATACAAGAAATAGGACTGATCTCATGAAATACAGACTGATTTTGGCTGCAGCGGTCTCACTGACAGCCAGCCTGGTGCAAGCTGAGGTTACTTACCTGCCCTGCGAGTTGTTCAGCAAAGAAAGCGGACTCAACAATTACAACTGCACTCCCGGCAAGCCGGGAAGTGGCTCATCACGCCTTACGGCCCAAATGGAACAAGCAATCTACACAGATGAGCACGGTCAGCAACGCGTGACCACCGTTCCAAAGTACATCGGCGCAATCTGCAAGGATAATGTCTGCGGGGTAGTTGGTGCGCACTTCCAGGGCGAGTTTGTCGGCAACGCCCCTCACGGCTACTACATCATTCCGCGAGGCTGGTATCTAGGAGCAGCAAACGATGGCAGTGCAATGGCCTATCAAAACGGCACTGGCCCTAGCCACGGTCAAGCAGCGGGAGTTGCACCACAGAGAAAACCTCAAGCCATCAAGAAGCAGCTATCCCCTGCTGCGCTCAAAGCCGCCATCCAAGCTGATCGGCATTACGACTTCAGCCTTGTGTATGCCGCCGGACTGAGCACACGCACGAAGACCGCTTATATCGGAGTGCTGACCTATCTAGGCCAGAGCTACCAACTCCCTGCTGAGCAGGTACTCGACTACGTGCCTATCTACAACCACGCGGGAGAGCGCTATAGCAATGGCGACCCCATCTTCACAGACGGCAGTCGCTGCGATCCAATAAGCGGGTTTTGTAAGGACAACAGCGGTAACGCTCTGGGCCTCGCCGACTACAAGGTCGAGGACTACAGGCGTCAAGGCATTCTGCCTGCTCTACCTTCAGCGGCGGCCAACGCTGAGGTCAGTTCGACTTCAAGCGAGACAGCAGGCAATACGCTGACTGGCGAAGCCTGCTACGAGAAGAAAAAGACCGACTTCCGCAAGGAGAATGGCGAAGAGGCCATGATCATCATGGATCAAATCAACGAGTGGCAAGAACAGTGCGGCCTACCGCCCTCGTACTAAGCAACTTGCCTGATCACCGTTTTAAAGAAGGGCCATAACCTCACTCAGGGGTTGTGGCCCTTTTGCTTTGTTTGTTTATTTTTTTGCTTTCAGTTGCAGCAACTCAAGGCTTGCTGTTCTCGCCCAGAACTTCTGCTAATTGATAGACTGCGGTCATTTGGTGCCCGTGATGCACCAGCCGTACTCAAAAGGAATTTATCCTCAATGTCCGCCTTATCAGCCCTGCTCAACACCTACCGCAACGCCTCCGTCACCGAACGCGAAAAAGGTACCTACTTCGAAGAGCTGATTTGCACCTACCTGCGCAATGAAGCCACCTATCGCGATCTGTACGAAAAGGTGTGGACGTATGCCGAATGGGCTAAGGAGCAGGGTCTTAGTGGTAAGGACGCGGGCATTGATCTGGTAGCGCGCACCCAAGGTACCGGTGAGTACCACGCCATCCAGTGCAAGCTGTACGCCGAAGATTACAAAGTCCAGAAGAAGGACATCGACAGCTTCTTCACCGCTTCGGGCAAAGCACCGTTCTCGCACCGCATTATCGTTGCCACCACTAACAACTGGAGCGAGCACGCGGAAGATGCTTTGCAGGGCCAGCAGCTCTCGATCAACAAGATCGACCTGCAAGCCTTGGAAGACAGCCAAATTGACTGGGCCAAGTACCAGCCCAACCAAGCCGTTGCACTCAAGGCGCGTAAGCAGCTGCGCGATCACCAGCAGACCGCACTGAATGCCACCGCTGCCGGCCTCAAGGATGCCGAGCGCGGCAAGCTGATCATGGCCTGCGGTACGGGCAAGACCTTCACCAGTTTGAAGATCGCCGAGCGCCTGGCTGGCAAGGGCAAGCGTGTGCTGTTCCTGGTGCCCAGCCTGTCTCTGCTTTCGCAGACCCTCACCGAATGGACGCAGGAAAGCGAAACCCCGCTCCACAGCTTTGCCGTCTGCTCCGACAGCGATGTAGGCAAGAAGCGCAAGGCCGATGAAGACACCGTGCAGGTGTTCACCCACGAACTGCGCTACCCAGCCACTACCAAGGCGGATCGCCTCGCCGCCGAAATGCTCAAGCGCCACGATGCCGAGCACATGAGCGTGGTCTTCTCCACCTATCACTCCATCGATGTAATCAGCCGCGCCCAGCACGATTACGACCTGGCAGCGTTCGACCTGGTGATCTGCGACGAAGCGCACCGTACAACTGGCGCAACCTTCGACGACGATGACGAAAGCACCTTCGTGCGCATCCATGATGCCGACTACATCCGCGCCGCCAAACGCCTGTACATGACCGCCACGCCGCGCATCTATGGCGACAACGCCAAGCTCAAGGCTGAGTCCGGTGAAGTCACCCTGTGCTCTATGGATGATGAGGCGCTGTACGGCAAAGAGCTGTTCGTAATCAACTTCTCCGAGGCCGTTCAGCGTGGCCTACTCACCGACTACAAAGTGCTCGTGCTCACCGTTGAAGAGAGCGTCATCAGTCGCCGCCTTCAAGAGCTGCTAAAAGACGAAGACAACCAACTTAAGGTAGACGACGCCGCCAAGATCGTCGGCTGCTGGAAGGCGCTGGCCAAACAAGGGTTAGCAGAAAACCTCGTGGGTGATGATCAACCCATGAAGCGCGCTGTCGCCTTCTGCCAGGTCATCTCGCCCAACTACAAAGGCACCAAGCACAAGGTCAGCTCCGTCAACATCGCCAGCATGTTCCAATCGGTGGTGGAGGCTTACCAGGATTCCGAAGAGATCGACGAAGCCTCGCGCATCATCTGTGAAGCCGAACACGTCGATGGCGGCATGAATGCCAGCCAGAAGGAAACCAAGCTTAACTGGCTGAAGGAAGAAGCCCCGGCCAATACCTGTCGCATCCTCAGCAACGTGCGCTGCTTGTCCGAGGGCGTGGACGTACCGGCGTTGGACGCCGTGCTTTTCCTCACCCCGCGTAACTCTCAAGTGGACGTGGTGCAATCGGTAGGCCGGGTGATGCGCAACGCACCGGGTAAGAAGCGCGGCTATGTCGTGCTGCCCGTAGTCATTCCAGCCGGCATGGAGCCTCACGAAGCACTCAACGACAACCAAACCTACAAAGTGGTCTGGCAAGTACTCCAGGCACTGCGTTCACACGACGATAGCTTCGACGCCATGGTCAACAAGCTCGACCTGATCGGCTCAGACCCGCGCAAGATGGAAGTCATCGCCATCACCGACAAGGCCGACAAGAAGGCGAAAAAAGCCAGCGGCACGAGCAACGGCCAGGCCGGCAAAGGCAAGTTCGGTATCGGTAGCAAAAACCACGATGCCGCAGGCCAGATGACCCAGCAAGTAGATATGACTTATGAAGTAGGTGAGATCGAAAAAGCCATCTACGCCAAAATCGTTGATAAGTGCGGCAATCGCCATCACTGGGAAGACTGGGCCAACGACATCGCCAAGATTGCCCGCACCCATATCGACCGCATCCAGGGCATTTTAGAAAACCCTGGAAACACTCAGGAAAAGACCGCGTTCAACGCCTTTGCAGCCGAGTTGCGTGATGACCTCAACGACAGCATCAGCGATGGCGAGATTGTCGAAATGCTCGCCCAGCACCTGGTAACCAAGCCAGTGTTCGATGCGCTGTTCGAAGAGTACAGTTTTGCCAGTCACAACCCCATGTCCAAGGCTATGCAAGCCGTGCTAGACGCGCTCCATGAGCATCATCTGGCCAAGGAAGCCGACACCCTGGAGAAGTTCTACGCCAGCGTGCGGCAGCGTGCCTCGGGTATCGATAGCGCTCAGGGCAAGCAGAAGATCATTGTCGAGCTGTACGACAAGTTCTTCCGCAACGCCTTCCCTAAGATGACCGAGCGCCTGGGCATCGTTTACACCCCGGTTGAGGTCGTGGACTTCATCCTTCACAGCGTCAACCATCTGCTGCAACAGGAGTTCGGGCAGACCCTGGGCAGCAAGGGCGTCCACATCATCGACCCATTCACCGGCACCGGAACCTTTATCACTCGCCTGATCCAGTCGGGCCTGATTAAACCGGAAGAACTACCGCACAAATACAAGAACGAAATCCATGCCAATGAATTGGTGCTGCTGGCTTACTACATTGCCGCCATCAATATCGAAGCAGCCTATCACGGCGAAGTGATCGACGAGTACACCCCGTTCGAAGGTATATGTCTGACCGATACCTTTCAGATGTATGAGAAGGATGATTTGGTGGATGCCCTGTTGGTGGATAACAGCGCCCGCCGTAAGCGGCAGAAGGCGCTGGATATTCGGGTTATTGTGGGTAATCCGCCTTATTCGGTGGGCCAGGGTGATGCCAACGCCAATAACGCTAACGTACCCTACCCAAGCCTAGATGCCCGCATCCGTGATACCTACGGGGCACGCTCGGAGGCAACTAACAAAAATTCACTTTATGACAGCTATATCCGCGCCATTCGCTGGGCCAGCGACCGTATCGGCAACGCCGGCATCCTCGGCTTTGTCACCAACGCAGGTTTTGTCGAAGCCAACACGACAGACGGACTGCGCAAGTGTCTGGTCGATGAGTTCTCCAGCCTCTATGTGTTCCATCTGCGCGGTAACCAACGCACCAGCGGCGAAACCTCGCGCAAGGAAGGCGGCAAGATCTTCGGCAGTGGTAGTCGTGCCCCGATTGCAATTTCGCTATTGGTCAAAAACCCCACTGCGCAAGCTCATGGCCAGATTTATTTCCACGACATCGGCGACTACCTCAGTCGCGAAGAAAAGCTGGAAAAGATCGCCGGCTACACCAGCGTGGCCGGTATTGAAGAATGGCAGCAGATCACCCCAGACGAGCACGGAGACTGGTTAAAACAGCGTGACGATAATTTCGGCCAGTTCATCGTGTTGGGCGACAAAGATGACAAAAGCACGCTGACGTTGTTCGATAACTACTCCAGCGGTGTAAAAACCCAACGCGATGCTTGGGCCTACAACGCCGGCAAAGCCAAACTGGAAGCCAACATGACCAGCATGATTAGTTTCTACAACGCCGAAGTGCAGCGATTTAATCATGCACATCAGGACTTAGACAAAAAGGGTCGCGAGGCGGTGCTGGATGGCTTTATCGACACAAACGCTGAGCGGATTAGCTGGACACGCGCTCTGAAACAAGAGCTGGCCAAAAGCCGTTTGTTTGTGTACCAAGCTAAATCGCTGAGGGCGTCTCTCTATCGGCCGTTCACCAAGCAGTGGGTTTACTTCAACCGCACCTTCAATGAAATGGTGTACCAGATGCCGCGCATCTACCCTGATGCCGAAACTAAAAACCTGACGATTTGTATGACTGGCAGAGGGGAGAACACTCCATTCTCTGTTCTGATTTCAAACTGCATTTCAGAGATGAAATTTCAGTACAACAGCCAGTGTTTCCCCCTCTATCTATACGACGAAGCCGCTCAAGCCTCAAAAAGCGACCTGTTTTCCGAGCCCGCAGAGGGCGGATTGCACCGCCGCGACGCCATCACAGACGCTGGCTTAGCCTACTTCCAGGCAGCTTACACTGGCGAGCCGATCAGTAAGGAAGACCTGTTTTACTACGTCTACGGAATACTGCATTCGCAGGATTACCGCGAACGCTATGCCGATAATCTTAGCAAGGAGTTGCCACGCATTCCGGCAGTGAAGAAAGCGGCCGACTTCTGGGCCTTCAGCAAAGCCGGCCGCACTCTGGCAGACCTTCACCTTAACTACGAAACCGTCGAGGCGTATCCACTAACCATCGAGGCCAAGGGCACGCTCAGCGACGCTGACTACCACGTAGAGAAGATGAAGTTCGCCAAGAAGGGCGACAAGACCATCGTCATCTACAACCACCGCATCACCCTCAAGGGCATCCCCGAAGCGGCATGGGACTATGTGGTCAACGGCAAAGCCGCACTGGACTGGGTGATGGAACGCCAGGCCGTGCGCACCGACAAGACCAGCGGCATCGTCAACGACGCCAACGACTGGGCCGTCGAAACCATGGGCAACCCCAAATACCCGCTCGAGTTGTTCCAGCGCGTAGTCACCGTCAGCCTGGAAACAATGAAAATCGTCAAGGCGCTGCCGCCACTGGATATTTGAGACTGCGCAACCAAACCACTACGGGCAAAAGGTAAACCTCGATTCGGGGCTTACCTTGCACAACCTCTGCAGGACAAGGAATGTTCACCTACGAGTACGCTGAACCCACCGACCAGATGCGACTGAGCGAGATATTGGATCTCGACACTGGCATACCGATAGAGCCTCGCACATTTCTCAGCCGAGACCTTGCTGTTGTCATGCAAGACCGCAATGAAATGGCTGGCCGCTACAAACGCAATCCAGAGCAGCCCTGGCTGGTTTGCCAGCTATGTGGCGGTGCAGTAATGCTGGTACGCAAAAAGGATCGCAGGTTCCACTTTCGTCACCATACCGACGAAGAGGGCACACGAGGATGCCCGATCTCGACTCGCGGTGAGTTCAGCGCCGATCAGATCAACAAGATGAAATACAACGCCGCCAAGGAAAGTCTGGCGCACCTTCGATTGAAGGGAATCATTCGGGACAGCCTGATTGCCGATAGCACTTGCGGTGAACCACAGGTCGAGAAGGTATGGCGTGGAATGCCCGTCGCCGAGCGTGCAACCTGGCGCAAACCGGATGTACAGGTCGAGCGTGTAGGCCAGCGCCTAGCCTTTGAGGTTCAGCTCTCCACCACATTTCTGACTGAGATCGTTGGACGGCGAGAGTTTTATCGCGCTAATGGCGGGGCGATTATCTGGGTGTTCGAAGGCTTCGATCCGGCCCAAACACGCACAGCAGAAGAGGACATCTTCTACCTCAACAACCTCAATGCGTTTGTGGTGAATGACGATACGTTGCGGCGGTCGATCGACGCAAAGCGCATGGCGCTGGATTGCTGGTATGCGATACCTCATCGCAAGGGAAAGATGATCGCGAATGAGTGGGTTATGGAGAAGGTCTTCCTCGACCAGCTCACGATCGATCCTGATAGGCAATTGGTGTACTTCCACGACTATCAATCACACCGGGCCAGACTGGAAGAGGAGCTCGACGTGAACAACCTGCGCCAGGCTTTCCACGATTTTTGGATCGAGTACGGGGCGAGTGACACTCCCGACGCAAAGGTTGCTTGGACGAGTATCTGCGACAGAATGAAAGAGGTGCTACCAGATGTGCGACTGCCCGAGTCGTACTTCTGGGAAGATCCTTTTCATGGAGTCGTGTCGATCATATTGAGCGCCCGCTATGGCCGACCAATAGGCTATCGGCTCCAGCGCCTGATCGAAGTAACTAACGTAGTGTTCAACTCGTACAAAGCGTACCTGCTGCCGTTCGGTTGGACATTAGATGCATTCGATCACAATGCTGCTCTACAAGAGCAGGACAGGAAGGGGACATGGGCAAAGCGGCGAAAGGAGATTCGCCATGGCATAGAGAGTCGCGACGAAGCGTACCGCTGGGATCAGCAGTACGATCGGCTTTTCGCTTTTCTAGTGCCTGAGATCAACGAACAGCTTGCTCGGGTCAGAGAGTGGTGATTGCCGGCTAGCCAAACTGAGTTGCTACAGTCAGTGCATAAGCTGGCTGGCAATAGGCGGAGCAGTATCTGGGCAAAGACAGCCATTAACCCCGGAGCGCTCTCTACCGTCGTTGTGGAAGCTTGGCTCGCCTCTTCTCCCAGCCTTTAGGCTTGTAGCCATAAGCCCTGAGCCGAAGCCGTATTAACCTTGGGGGTCTTGCTGGAATGCGTTGTAGGCCTGAATGTCGAAAAGGTTGACCGACTTGACCTCTGACAAAGGAAGCACGACCTCAAACAGCTCAGGGCGCAGATGCGAGAGCTTCTTGTCGTTGAACTGTTCATAGATCGAGACGTACCAAGTAGTCAGCTTGAGCTTCATAGCATCGCCATCTCGGTAGCCACTCACCAGTGGCAGTATCCGCAGCATCTCCCGTTTCTCGCCTGGCTCAATGGAGCCTGTCACATAGCCGATATAAACCTTGCCATGCCCCAAAGTCATGGACACGGGCATGTTTTCCTCCATCGCCCGAAGCAAGACGATATCCAGATCAGAGTTCAGCGCGTGGATAGCTTTCTTGACGGCGGCGCGCTTGGAGTAGGCATAAATACTTGAGAAGAAGTTCGTGTCTCGCCTTCGAGCCGCCCGAACAAACAATCTCAGCATCTCTTTACGTGGAATCTTGAGCAAGGCAAACATCCAGTTGAGGATGTAACCACCAGTCATGCCAAGCCCGAGGGTGGATGCAAGTACCAGGAGCCAGAACATCAAGTCGACATAAGCAGCTTTACCATCCGTCAAGATAATCTGCTCATGCCAAGAGTTCAGGAAGGCAACGATTTGCTTGAGTTCAGGACGAGCCCAAGACAGCAGGGCAAAAGCCAGCAGGAAGAGCCATATACCCCAAAAGGCAGCTCTAAAATAGACCTTCTGCGAATCTTCCCGTTGTATCAGGTAACTGGTCTGAAACCAGGTTGATACGAAAATATAGCCAGCCAATAGAGGCACAAACGCCAGTGCTGCTTTAAGCATCTACTGCCAATCCCTTGGCTGGCCTCATTTAAGATTGCGTGACTATTGCCGAGGTAGAAGCGCGCGTCTCGCTATCAACCTTGGTGGAGTTCTGCAAATGAGCGAAGGCTTGAAGCTGAACCCGTACCTTCCTAGACTGAATGACTTCAGTCGGGTTAGCAAATAGTCCGCCATCAGCGGTGACGTAGAACGGCGCGGCCTTCGCTGCATCACGCTCAGCGGCCTGATAGTAAGCCTTTAGCTTCTGAATCAGAGACTTCTTGTGCTTGCTCATCTGTACGCCCTCTTCATTGAGGTAACTCACGGCCAGTTCGTGGCGCGGCGACGGAATATACCTTCAAAGTACACCATTTCACACTTTTTCCAACGAATACGACGTGCATCTCGTCGCTGCAAAAGTCTGCCCGCTACGTTAACGCACCGTTCACAGGGCCTGCCATCAGTTGGTGATAGGCATCGCACGCCACCAGAGCATCGCGACTGGCAGGATTCTTATCGCAGTTCCAGCCACCAACATCCTAGCCGATGAAAATCGGCACAGTAGACGCTAACGTCATGCCTCGCCTTTGAACAGCTTGAAGCTGACTCTGTAGCGGTAGAACTCGATATTGCTCGCAACGCTCAGGGCACGGCGTAGACGGAGGTCATCCTCCAGGGCAATGATCACACCGCGCACCTGCTGGTACGATTCTGCCAGCTCGGCTTTGACGTACCCCATGTAGCGCTGAATCTGCCCCACCACGACATCACTGGCACGGCCACGCTTGAGTTCGACCACCAGTAAGGTCTTACCGTCCTTGCTGATAGCCAGAATATCGATGGGTCCAGTATCGGACGGGTATTGCCGACCGACCGGCTCACCTTCCTCGCTGAAGATGTCGAAGTCCTTACCCAGGTCGGTCAACGCCCAGTTAGCCACCAGGAAGTCTTCCAGGTGCTTCTCCAGGGCAAATGCGCTGGGGTCTTCCACCGAGGGGTCACTGTGTATGAGCGCAGGCGGCTGTTTGCCAGCCAGTAGGCTCTCAAGTTCTTCGGCATACTTGCTGATATCGCTGACGGTGCCGATGGAGCCGGTTGAGTTTTTAAGCGGCTGGCTCATCTCATCGCGACTGATGCCGTTGTCGAACCACCGGATCTTGCGTCGATGGGACAGATTCCCAGCCGGTACGTAGTAGTAATCGGAGATCACCTCGCCGACGTAGTACTGCCCAGAGCCATTGGGACACATGACAATATCGCCCTTGCGCATTCCCTTGCAGACGGTATGCAGCATCCCACAGGCCAGCCCGGCCGCGATCTTCGACTTCTCTGGGTTAGCCTGCAGGTACACGGGAATAAACTGGTGATTAAAGTCACGCCAGCTCTCTGGCAAGCAGGCAGACAGATCCTGGTCAATGCTCCAGTTAGCAGCAATGAATCCCCCCTGATAACACTCGGACGCATACACCGACTTAGCGCCGGCCATGATGCGGTAGTAACTGCGATTAGGGGTCATGCGTCGGCTTCCATGTCTGCAGTATTGATCAGCCTAAGTGCGCACTGCGCGTGGCCAAGTAGATCACTCGTCGTCTTCGACCAGTTCAAAACGTATCCGATTGTCCACCTCCAGACCGGCAGGTTGCTTCACCAGCATGAAGTCATCAACGCTGGCACCATCATCCCCCAAAGAGTAAGAAACAAGCCAAGTAAACTGACCGAGCTCATGCTCTGCCGTGAAGGACACTGACCACGCATCAGTGCCAGACTTATGACTGCGGTTGCTGTTCTGCTCCATGCCTTGCTGCTTCAGCTCGCTCGCACTAATGCGGTAAGTCTGACCAGCCACCTCAAAGACGGCTTCACCAATCGGCTTAACTTCCATGACACCCCCTCAATTTATTGAAGGGGCACTATAAGCCCAACGCGATCGAGTTTCAGCTGCCAGCTTAATGATCGTCTGCCAGTGATATCCGCTTTGAGGCGAGCCCCTGATCGAAAAACCACTCACTGCCCAAGGAGCATGCTCTCTAAAGCTCAGCTGATCATTCGCTGCTTGAACCAGACATGGTCAGGCTCAAAGTAAAAGGCTTTACGAACCTCTTTTTCGAATTGTGAACGAGTAAGCGCCGCGCCCGTGTAGCGGTAGAAAACAAGATCATGGAGATGCTCAAGTATGGACTGCTCGCTGTCGGGGTCTGCTGCATTGAACTCATACCCCATGTCTTCCTCTTCCTCCTTCCAAGACTTGAAAAGGTGGGGGCGTACCACAGCGATTAAATCGGCCTCCCTGCTACCGCCCATGATCTCTGTCTGTTTCCAAACAGCTTCAGAATCCATTAAAGGCTCATGCTTAGGGTCGGTGGCCACGAGACCAATGGAGTCCATCGGTAGCTTGTGAGTGGTCTTCAGCCAGTGACCTTCAGTTTTCTCCATCCAACGGTCGAACTTCTGTTGCAACTGAAGGATCTGGCTCAGCAGCCTCGATCGTGGCGTGCAGTGTTCGTAGCCTGCGTCAATGCAGTCTCGGATAGCCTTAATGGTGGTGCGAGCATCTCGCTCTTCTGCCGGCGCAAGGAATGGCACTGCCCGGTAAGCGCGAGACTTACCGAAATAGCATTCGCTGGCCCTTTCCTGACTCCCAGCCTCTAGAGCCATCCAGCTAGCCAGGGTTTCTCGGATATCGCTGAGTTTGCGCTCCAAAACGGCTTTCCCATGAGCGAGCTTGCCGAGGTGCATCAATAGAGCGGAGAGTTTCTGGTGCTTTTCATGTGAGAGCGAGTTCAGCGGTCTGCGCAGGCGCGCATGTAAAGGGGAGCCGATTATCATCGACACGCCTTCATTGGGCTGCGGGCTCTCCGACGCCTGACGACCGATCCAGTACAGTCGCTTGGGATCGACAAGCCCTGGACTTGACTGTGCCCAGGCGTCGACTCCGGCGTGCTCCAGTAGCTTGAAAAGAGGCTCTTCAGGTTCCTTGCTGACCAAGAGTGCATTCAAGGCAAAACCGGCGAACTCTTTGAACCCTGGGTGTTCGACAACTTCTTCAAGAGTGCCCGCCAACGATCGGATCACCGATCTTGAATGCAATGCGTGCAGGTACTCGACAATCGTGCGTCGCGCGATTTCTGGGGTTGGCTGCTGGTCGTGCATCCATACATTTCCAGAAGCTTTTGGCTCATTGGTCAGCGCGATTGAAAGGCGTCTGATTTTCCACTGCCCACCGTGACAGATCTCAGCGGCGTCTTCGAACAGCATCGGCGCACGCAACCAGAGCCGAGCGTTATCTGAATTGCACAGCCCCTTAGGAGCGTGAATATCCTCGAACAGCTGGAGCAAGACCAAGCGCCTGGCTACAGCTTCAGTTTGCTGCTTATCAGCTGGTTCAAATCTCACACCGGTACGGTCTTCTAGCCGGTATGGATAGCCGGGTAATGCGCGCAGCTCTGCAGCCAGGCGAGCAATCTCACTGGCAAATGACGCAGGGGCGTCTCCTATCCGTTGTTCAGCCATGGCCATATGGGCGGTGGCCTGCTTCCAACCAGAAAATCCGAAGTCAGTCGCAGCGACGTCCAAGGCTTCGCTGTGTCTGATATCGGCAGCAGAGCGGAGTTGCTTGGCGTGATTCTTGAGATGGCGTTGTAGGCGAGAGGTATAGCTGCTCATACGAAATCCTTCGTGCTTACGCAGCCGGAGAGGCATCACCCGCGAATACCGACAAGGCTGCTAGCAGCACAAAGTCAACGTATGAATAGAGAAATTGCAGTCCCTACAAGGGTTCGCTAAAGCGGGTGGCAGGCCCCTGCATGAGGCCGTGCCTAGAATCAAACCACAGACGCGTGCATCGTTCAAGATGTCGCTATCTGGGTCGAAAAAGTTGGGGCTAATGCGGCACGCCTAACCAGCGGCCTCGAAGCCTGCCTCCTCAGCCAGCCGGACTACCATGCCCCTTGATTTACTGAGTGGCACACGATAACCCAGCACAACCGATTTTCAGCTGTCAGATTCGACTGCAACCGAAGCCATGAAAACCCTCTCCATACTTTTTAGTGTCTGCCTTACAAAGGTAACTGGTGCGGTAAAAGACATCTGAAAGCCCAGCTTCGTCGCCTCGATCCAGGAAGTAGGTTGCCTTCTCGGGAATCTCAACCAGACCATCCGCCACCGCCAGGTTAATCTGCAACGCTCGACACCAAGCCGTCTCAATGCGCTTGAAAAGGTTCTCTTGATTGGAGTTGAAGCTACCAAGGGTGTTGTAGGCGTCACGATTGAGTAACAACAAGACATGGAAGTGGGGGCGACCGTCCTTGGCCAAGGGCCCGACCTCACGAGCCCAGACGTAACGAACGCTGGAACCATGGGCAGTGCCATTGCGCTTCGCTGCCCTGTTGCGGTCGTGTTTGATTATTTCCTTTAGGTGTACGAAGAAGTTGCTGATGACGCTGTTGCTGAAGTCAGCGTCGCCAGGAACGATCCATTTCGGGAAATGCAGATCGAAACGCACAACGAGTGTCCGTGGGTGCTCGTCCAGAGCACGCTGGATCGTCAGGTACGCTCTACTTAGGTAGGGCTCGACTAATGGCCCTTTGGTCACCTGGACTGGCAGATTCAGGAAGGTCGGTTCATGGTGAAGAGGCAGGTTGTGGTTACCAGGATGGCGCTTCATGTTGGTTACTCTGTTCTTGAGGGTAGGGGTTGCTTCATACTCTCAAGCCAACTGAGTATTTTTTACCCAACAGAACTGCTCTGAGGCAGTCCAATAGCACCCAGTGATTCAGGTTCCCTGATCACATACTTGAGGTAGTTCTTAGGTAGCTTTCTGATACTCCCAAGCTACCGAAAGCAATCAGGCTGCTCACCCAGTAAAATCCCCGACGAAAACCGTCAAAAGTAGCGTCTCAGCCTAGATCGCTAACCCCGACAAAAAAGCACCGTGCTCGGACGATCCGAGCACGATGCTTTGGGAGTCACGTCAAGCAGCAGCCTGACCCTCGTCACGCTCTTCTATTCGAGCAAGAATCCAGTCCTGTACCTCACTTTCAAGCCAGCCAACGCAACGATCACCCAGCGATATGGGCTTCGGGAAGAAACCCTCACTGATGTATTTATAGATTGTCGAACGGGCAAGTCCTGTGGTGTCGATGACGTCTTTCAAGCGGATGATTTTCATGGTGCAGCACCTCTGAGCATTAGTTCAGAGGATTCGCAGCAGCGGTAGAAAAATATCTTCGGAGCAGCACCACGCAGGCCTAGGCCGCCCCAGCATCCTTGGCCTGTAGCGCTTCCCCAGCAAGGCTCTGCAAGCCATATCGCCTACTCAGATCTAAAGACAGCGCAGACTCGTTGCCCAAATGCTCCACAGACGGCTGCCCGCATTGGTCCCTTACGGCCACGTGACAACCCGAGATTGCCCACGGCTGACGAGCTGCCACCAGAAGCGTAGTGACGATAGGGATTTGCCCCTCTTTAAGGCCGGCTTCCTTCAATCTCTGTTTAGAGCTGGGCATGACCAAGTAACTCAGCGACTCCAAGGGCAACTCTGAGAAGTTGGCGATCAGGTCATGCTGGATGGACTTAGCCCTGTGACGCGCAGCTCCCATTAGCAAAAGCAGTAATTCCTTTCGCAGAGGCTTTCCAGCCCGATCAGTAAGATTACGGACAACACGGCACTCCCTATAAATGCGCCGAAAAAGCCCATGATCATGCTTCTCAGCCTGCCCCTGGATTTCACTCCAGTGACTGGACAGCAGAATAGCGGCATAGTCGTCCAGCCTCGACTGAAGCGTCGGAATGAAACGCGATGTTCGCGAATCATTCAACTTACCGACTAGCGGCTCGACATGCCGTAGATAGGGAAACTGCTCCAAGTCGTAAGAATCCCCCGGAATCAGCCCCTCCTTGAGTACCGCGGCAAAGCCGAAGATACGCTCAGCCTCTGACATCTCGTTTTGGTAAGTCTTCCACCATGAGCAATGAATCAAGACGGCATCAGCGTGGGCCAGTGGTGAGGACAAAAGGGGAAGATTGAGGTAATAGGCACTCTTCATTGGCCTGAACAAACCCGAGCCCGTAGCCCCTGGCACACGCGCGCGAATGAAGCACTTATCGATCAACAGCTGAAGGCGATTCGCCAGAACATCCTTCCTCAGGCCGGTCAGATCACTCAGATCGCGCAAGCCCAGCCCCCTGACAACACCAAATTCATCCGCATGAACCAACAGCACTGCCAGCAGCAGTCGATTACTCCAACTTAATCCATCAGCAGATTTGTCCGTACTCGCCCGGAGCAACTTGTCGATGCGCTGCGCGTGGATTACTGGTCGAGCACCTACGCCTGTCCCTCTCTTTCTCTTTGCAGTTGGGATATCAAGACACTCGTACTCAGTGCTGGGACGCCCCTTCCCGCCTGCCAGAAGGCGTAGGTTCAAGTAACCGCCCGCGGCGAGCTCTTTGCTCGCGAGCGATATCACCCGGTCTGTCATGCCTAGCGCCTTTGCGAGCTCTTTGACCCCCAAAGTAACCGCCCTTCCCAGCCCGAACTGCTGCACAAATCTGAGCAGGAAGAACTGTGCCGCCGAGCTGAGCTGTAGCTCCGGCAGCAACAATAGCTTGATGTAATCAGTCATTTTCTAATTATCAGATTAAAATTATCTTTAATATCGCAAATATACACCCTGTTAATAATTAGACTATCACGCATTTAATCACGCGTGATTTATAATAAGGTAACGTTTATGCGTGAGTCACTGAGATGGCGGAAAATCTTAACTGGTTGGATCAAAACGCGACGCGGCAACTCCAGTGGGCAAAGGAATACCTGCGGAAGCAGAACGTGCTTGTTAGCGAGCTCGGCGGATATCCCCTCTATCAAGGAATCGTCCACTGGGATGAGCAGCAGAAAGGCAATCCTGAGCACGACAAAACACTCAAAGGCATGCGACGTGCTTGGGAGGCCGTAGAGAAAAGGCGCGAAAAAAAAGGCACAACCTCGGCCCTCAGAGTAACGACCGCGACCAAGAAGCGGATTGAGACGCTGGCCAAGTCTCTGCGCATAAGCGTTGGGGACACGCTAGAAATGCTGGGCAGCAGAGCTGAGGGCATCGCAGAGCAGAGCAAAGCTCGATCACGAAGAGCCATATCCGAAGACGCCAAACTTCTGGATAAGCAACGCAAGGCGATTGATCTGCACAAAACGGTTACTGCAGCCTTCGCGACCATGCTGGTAGACGCTCAGGTAGACCTAAGCATCTGCAAGCTGCAGCTCGAGGAAGCCAGGCACCAAAAATTCGTCCCCACTGAACCTCCTACACCCGACATCGAAACGCTCAGCCATAAACTGCTAAACGCCTGCATCAAGCAGCCTGAACGCGGCCTGAGCCAGTGGCTTGCACAGAGAGCAGAAAGCGGCAGTCCCAGGATCGCTTATCCAGACCGGACTCATATTGAGGCTCGGCTGGAGTGCTTACGGGGCTCCCCACAGAAAAAACTCATACGTAGCCGCATGAGCTCGCTCCTAAAGAACGCCGACCTTTGGATCCCTGACGCTCGCCTTGAACAGCTTCTCTGGGGCACAAGTCGCAGCATCAACCTGGCCCAAATTGAATATCTAAAGCTCGGGACATGGCTCGAGTACAAAGAAAACACGATCATTTCCGGTGGAGTGGGTACTGGAAAAACCTGGCTCGCCTGTGCCTTCGGTTATCAGGCCTGCATAAAGGGATGGAGAACCAGCTATCGCCGCATGCCCGAGCTCCTGGAAGAGCTTTCTGGTGCGCGCGCCAGCAAAACGCTCAGCAACGCGCTGCAAGACCTAGCGAAAATTGAATTCTTGATCATCGACGACTGGGATCTGTCGCAGCTGACTGCAGGCCAGTATCAAGACCTGCTCGCGGTGATTGCCGAGCGCGAAAATCGCTGTTCAACACTCATCGTCAGTCAGCAACCACCCGAAAGGTGGTTTGACGCTATCTACGACAACAACCACGCCCTGAGGCTTCTTGACCGCCTGGCATACGCCCGGCAGAAATTCCACCTTACCGGCGAGTCGATGCGAAAGAGAATGGCCGAAGCAGCCAACGCCAACCAAAGCACCTCGGACTGCAATGGCCAGACAGAATCGCCTGAGTTCCTGGAAGATCTACCAGTGGAGCCGGCAGACCCGATCGGGGATGCTAAAAGCCGCACTACAGCAGATTCAGTTGATACCCCTGGCGAGTCCGCTCCAGGAGAAGCCACTACCAACCTCATGCTCGAAAACTACGAACGAAGTCTGCGGGGGGAAAGGCTGATCACGCCGTCAAAAAGCTAACCTGGCCACATTTTGGCCAGATGATCATGCCCTGCCGAAAGCAGTAGAAAAATCCCGAGTTCAAAGCAATCCACTCAATCAGTATTCCAAACGGTATTCCAAGCAAGAACTTAAACCGATTTTTTAGATATAAATCATATAGTTAAAATCTCTGTTCAGATTACCCCGGCACCAAATAGAAGCACTTAAAGCCCTGATTTTCCTAGGAATTTCGGGGCTTTTTTGTTTCTGGCCTCATAGAGGTGTCGAAGAACTGCCGAAACTCGCCAGAGGCCCTAAACGCACAGCATCGAGTAGGTGGTCCGGTTGTAGTGGTCAACTATTTCTGGACACTGGTTTAGGTTTATCCGGCTAGTGATTCAGTTTCCGCTGGCGTTTGGTATCCGTTGTAGCTGTGTGGGCGTTGGTGGTTGTAGTGGTGCGTCAGATAGCGCAGCACATCTGCCTCTGCATGTTCTTGGCTGGCGTAGCCATGTTCCGGTATCCATTCCGTCTTCAGGCTTCTGAAAAAGCGCTCCATCGGCGCATTGTCCCAGCAGTTACCGCGCCGGCTCATGCTCTGTTTTATGCGGTAGCGCCAAAGCATCTGGCGAAACTCGATACTGGTGTAATGACTACCTTGGTCGGAGTGAAACATCAGTGCCTGTGGGCAGCCACTAGACTCATAAGCCACACGTAAAGCGCGCGTCGTGAGCCGCGAGTCCGGCCGATTGGAGGGTGCCCAGCCGACAATCCGGCGCGCATACAAATCCATGACCGCCGCGAGATAGATCCAACGGTTACCTGCCCAGATATACGTGACGTCGCCGCACCAGATTTGGTTAGGGCCGCTTACGTTAAACTCCCGATTCAGCGTGTTCGGCGCAACCGCACTCTCACCCTCAGCTTTACGGTAGCGATGCTTACGGTATTGCGAACTAAATAACCGAGCCTCTTTCATCAGGCGTCCCGCCAGAAAGCGACCGACCACTTCACCCTGCATCCGCAGTGCGGCCGATAGCGTTCTGGCGCCAGCTGAACCGCGACTTTGCGCATGTAATTCAGAGGCACGCTGACGTAATTCAATTCGCCGGTGATTCACTCGACGGCGACGCTTGCTGGCGTCGTAGAAGCTGCTGCGATGCACGCTAAATAGCCTGCACAGTTTGGCTCGTGGATACCGCTCACCCAATGCCTCGATCAGGGTTACTGATTGAGGGAGTCCGACATTAAAAGAGCGGTAGCCTTTTTTAGGATTTCTTTCTCCCGCTCCAAGCGTCGAACCTGGGCTTCCAGGTCTTGGATGCGCTTCTGCTCAGGTGTCAGGGCCTTACTGCACAGCGGTGTTGTGCCTCCACGCTCGTCACGCAGTTGCTCAACCCATCGACGCAACGCCGTTGGGCCTACGCCCATGGACTTGCAGGCCTCGGGTATAGAATAGCCTTGGTCTAGAACTAGGCCAGCTGCTTCGAGTTTGAAATCTGTACTGAATGATCTTCTGGTCATGAACACCTCATTGCTGGGCGAAGCTTAACGCCCTATCGGGGTGTCCAGAATCATTAAGCCACTACAGTGAGACATGCCTGGGCATGGTCGATATCGCCACGCTGTTGGGGTATTCCGAGCACAGCGCCTTCACCCGCAGCGTACTCCGCTGGACGGGAAAAGCCCCCAGCGCCACCGTCAGAGCCAGCGAAACGATTGGCTATCGGAACTCGCCCTGAGTGATCTGCGCCATGGCCGCGCCGACTGCATGCCCCGGTGCCACTAGGTGATGTTTACCGGGGGAAGCTCCAGGTGAAAGGCGCTGATGCCATTGCTGGAGATGCAGAAAATGGTGCCCTTGTGCGCCTCAACAATGGAGCGGGTAATGGCCAAGCCAAGGCCGGCATTGCTCGGGCTGCCTTCGCGGCGCGCCGGGTCTACTCGATAGAAACGGTCGAAGAGCTTATCCAGGTGCTCGGGCTTGATGGTTTCACCTGGGTTCTCGACGATGAGCGTGACCGCATGTGCGCTCGATGAGATCGTTAGCGATATCGTCTTGCCGGCAGGTGTATAACGCAGCGCATTGGACAGCAGGTTCGAGATCGCGCGATCGAGCATCAGCTTGTCACCCAGCACGCTGCCGGATCCACTCACAAGCAACTGAATGCCCTGCTCGTCCGCCAACAGGTGGTAGTACTCGACCAGCTTGGTTACGACCTCGCTGAGTTCAATGCGCACCTGCTGGGGGATGATCAAGCCATTGTCCGATTTAGCCAGAAACAGCATGTCGTCGATCATTCGCGACATGCGGTTGAGGTCCTCGAGGTTCGAATAGAGGTTTTCTTCATAGGCTTCGAGATTGCGCTTTTGGCTCAGCACCACCTCGGTGTGCGTCATCAAATTGCTGAGTGGTGTACGCAATTCATGGGCAATGTCGGCTGAAAAGTTTGAGATCCGAGCAAAAGCGTCATCGAGCCGGGCAAGCATCGCATTGAATGCCGTCACCAACTGCTGAAGCTCAAGGGGCACGGGCTCCAGCGGAATACGCTCTTTCAGCGACCTGGCCGACATCGACGTCGCCACCTGGGTGACCTGCCGCAAGGGGGTCAAGCCACTGCGGGCTACAACCCAGCCTAACGCAGCGCTTACCAGTGCGCTGATAACCAGGCCAATCCAAAACCAGCGCTGCAACGTTTCAAAGAAATGCACATGCTTGGTCACATCAAGAATCAGCAACGCCGTGAGAAATGAAGGCTGAGCCGGGGTTGATACCTGCGCAGTCATGCCACGGAACATTCGACCTTTGTGCTCCCACTGCCACATCCCATGATCAGTGTTATGGCGAAACTTTTCGGGGACATTGAACAGCTGAGGCTCGGCAAAAAGTGTTGTGCCGTCGCGTGCAAGGATGATCGCGGCTAAATCGTGATGCGCCCCGAGCATTGCTTTCAGTTGCGGTAAAACTCTTTCAAGGTCTGCTTGGTTGCGTGTATTGCGGAGGATTTTCTGAGTTGATTCGAGCTTCTCATCCAACGTCTGCTGGTCGAGCATCATAAAGTGATGCCGGCTGAACTCATTGAAGCTAAGGCCTGATATTGTCAGGACAGCCATCACCGCCAGCATGAACATCAAACTCATGCGCGCTGTCAGTGATAAGTGCTTCATTCAGATTCCTGAGCATCAAGCATGTATCCCATACCGCGAGAGGTATGAATCAGTTTTAACTCGAAATCATCGTCAACCTTGGCGCGCAAGCGGCGAATAGCCACTTCGATTACGTTGGTGTCGCTGTCGAAATTCATGTCCCACACCTGGGAGGCGATCAACGATTTGGGAAGAACCTCACCACGACGACGCAGCAGCAATTCGAGCAACAAAAACTCCTTTGCTGTCAGATCAATTCGCTTTCCACTGCGCACGGCACGCCGCTTAAGCAGATCGACTTCAAGGTCAGCTATTTTCATGGTGGTCTGCGTGGGCGCGCTATTGCTACGGCGAAGCAGTGTCCTAACGCGTGCTAACAACTCAGAAAAGGCAAAAGGTTTGACTAGGTAGTCATCGGCCCCCAGCTCCAAGCCTTTCACGCGATCCTCAACACCGTCACGTGCTGTGAGGAATAACACGGGCACATCCTTTCCCGCCGCCCGCACCATCCTTAGCACTTCCCAGCCATCTAGGCCCGGCATCATGACGTCCAGAATCAACAGGTCATAGGCCTCGCTTAACGCATGCTGGAGCGCATCCGTTCCGGTCATCACGCGGTCGACATTGAATCCAGCCTCAGTGAGGCCCTGTTGCAAATAAATACCTGTTTTGGGCTCGTCTTCAGCAACTAAAAGTCTCATGCGGGCTATTCCAAGCGTTGAGTGGTCTGAGTGTGCAGTCAAATTGCCCACCCAACCAGAAGCTTACGCAGATGTAATCCTAGCTTCAGGCTTCTGTCAGGTTGACTGGCTAAGGTGCAAGTATGAGCGCTAGGTTGGGCGCTTGCCCCTCCGATGGATAAAGAGGTGACGGCTACATTTTTTACTGCGGAGACTCCCCTATGAAACTGCTTAAATCTTTATTTCTGGTTGGTTCGCTCCTGCTTGCATCAGTGGCTTGGGCAGAGGGTGGTGCTGGTAGGCTCTTCGAACGCATAGAGAGCATGCGAGACAAAGCTGAGGCTGTACTAGTTCAGGCGGAAAAAGCGCCTGCCAGTGAACGTCATGTGCACATGAAAGAGCACATGAAAATGCTCGGCGAGATCATGAACCAGCTGCACAGCGAGCATCCGGCTCCCGGCATATCTACGGAAGAACATCTCGCGTGGATGGAGCAGCACGACAAATTGGTTGATGACGTCCTTGCGCAGATGATGCGTGAGCACAAGCTGATGATGGCTGATAAAGAGTGCCATCCATAAGACTTCCCATCTTCAAGGCCTTCATGATTGCTCCTTTGGCCTAGCGGCATCTCGACGGTGCCGCATTTTTTCAATATTGACTGATCTGCAGTCTTTGCAGTGCTCCCGCCAGTAAACCCGCACTGCACTTTACTCAGCATAGCTTTCAAGCATGTAGGTTTCGGGTAAGCCAACTGACAGTTCAGCCGCCCTCAATGCAATGGTATTTCGAGCCCCCCTTTTCGAGGTCCATTATGAAATCCAAACTCATCTCATTTCTTCTCACCACAACACTGGTCTTCACCGCCTCTGCTGCCATGGCCAGCCCGAGCCATAGTAAAAGCGCTATTGGCCAACCGGGAGACGCCAAGAAAGCTGATCGCACCATCGAAATCAGAATGGGCGATATCTTTTTCGAGCCGCAGAGTATTGATCTCAAAGCAGGAGAAACCGTCCGCTTCATACTCAAAAATGAGGGCGCGCTGCTGCATGAGTTCAACCTGGGCATGGCCGCCGCACATGCCGCCCATCAAAAAGAAATGGTCGTCATGCTTCAGAACGGCACGCTGTCTCCAACGGCCGCACAGGGCATGAGCAACATGGCGCATGGCATGGGCGGGATGAAGATGGTCGGCATGAAACACGACGATCCAAACAGCGTCTTGATTGAGCCAGGTGCCACCGAAGAACTGGTATGGACCTTTACCAAGGCAACGGGCCTTGAGTTCGCCTGCAACATCCCTGGCCATTACCAATCGGGGATGGTCGGCAAGGTCAACGTGCGCTAATCGTTAAGTTCGGATTGACCCACGTCAATCCGTCGGAGCGCAGTAGAGGCTACTGTCATTAGCTGTCACTCCAATAACGCCTCAATCCAAACGAGGATCGAGCCATGGACCACTCCCACCACTCAGGCTCTGAATTGCCATTCTGGAAGAGCAGAAATGGCATTGTGCTGATTATGCTGGCCGTCATCGGTTTGTTTTACGTGGCCCGCGAGCATTTTGGCCACCTGTCTCAGGCACTGCCTTACTTGATTCTGCTGCTGTGCCCGCTGATGCACATATTCGGTCACAAGCATGGTGGGCACTCCCACCAGGATGGTGCTGATACTCCCAAGCACGACAGCCGGAAATAAGCCCTATGCACACCACCTCGTGCCATCTTGACCATGATCACTCCAAGCATCAGGAAGACCAACATGGGAGCCTGCACGATCCGGTGTGCGGCATGGCCGTCAAGCCAGACAGCCCATTCAGTGAAAGCCACGAAGGCCAGACATACCGGTTCTGCAGCGCGAAATGCCTGGAGAGGTTCCGGGCAGCACCTAGCCGCTATGTGAACCCTCCCCAGCGTGCGGAGCATCCACATCATGACGCTGCGCCTCCCTCACCTGGGGCCACAGGGGCGGCGGAATACACCTGCCCAATGCACCCGGAAATACGCCAGCCAAAACCTGGCAACTGCCCCATCTGCGGCATGACCTTGGAGGCAGTGATTCCGGAGCTGGAGGAAGAGGATAGTTCAGAGCTCGAGGACTTCACCCGGCGCTTCTGGTGGACACTCCCACTCACGATCATCGTGACGGTCTTGGCTATGGCCGGTCACTCATTAACGCTATTTCATGGCGCCACGCAGAACTGGGTAGAGCTTGCCTTGGCGACGCCTGTAACGCTCTGGGGCGGCTGGGTTTTTTTTACCCGAGGCATCGACTCGATCCGTCATCGCAGCCCCAATATGTGGACACTTATCAGCCTAGGTACTGCAGCAGCCTACCTCTACAGCGTTGCCGCGACCCTGGCCCCACAGCTATTTCCCCAGGCGTTCTTCCAGGGCGGACGCATTGGCGTCTACTTTGAGGCGGCGGCAGTCATCATCTCCCTGACGCTATTGGGCCAGATGCTCGAACTCAAGGCTCGCTCACAAACCTCAGCCGCCATTAAATCGCTATTAGGCCTAGCACCCAAAACCGCGCGGCGCATCAATCCTGACGGCCAGGAAGAGGATGTACCGTTGACCCATGTGCATCTGGGCGACCATCTGCGGGTACGCCCCGGTGAGAAAGTCCCGGTGGATGGCAGCGTTCTCGAAGGCGAAAGCGCCGTCGACGAGGCCATGCTGACCGGCGAGCCGTTACCGGTGACCAAGCGCGTTGGCGATACGCTGATCGGCGCAACCATGAATACCCACGGTAGTCTGGTCATGCAGGCGCAGAAGGTGGGGGCCGATACCATGCTGTCCCAGATCGTGCAGATGGTCGCCAGGGCGCAGCGCTCCAAGGCCCCCATGCAACGCATGGCCGATGCTGTCGCGGGTTATTTCGTGCTCGGCGTGATCGCCATCGCGATCCTCACGTTCTTCGGCTGGGGCTTGCTCGGTGCGGAGTCAGGCTGGGTATTCGGCCTGATCAACGCGGTTGCCGTACTGATCATTGCCTGCCCCTGTGCACTGGGCCTGGCGACCCCCATGTCGGTGATGGTCTCGACCGGCAAGGCGGCCACCAGTGGCGTCTTGTTCCGGGATGCCAGTGCCATAGAGAACCTGTGCAAGATTGATACGCTGATCGTCGACAAGACCGGCACGCTGACCGAGGGGCGGCCTGTATTCCATAGCGCAGAGGGTACCGGCCCGTTCGACCCGGACGAGGTGCTGCGATTGGCTGCAAGCCTCGATCAAGGCAGCGAACATCCGCTGGCCCATGCAATCGTTGATCACGCTCGCGCCCAAGGCATTGAGCTGGCCAAGCCGGATTCTTTCGAGTCGGGCTCAGGCATCGGTGTGCGCGGCCACGTGGACGGTCAACAACTGCAACTGGGTAATACGGCGTTGATGGAAGAGGCCGGAATAGATGCCGCCCCTCTGCGCAACCCTGCAGAGCAGCTTCGACTGGAGGGCATCAGCATTATTTACTTGGCGGTGGATGGCGTACTGGCAGGGCTGCTGGCTGTCTCTGACCCGATCAAGCCGACCGCTAAACAAGCAGTCAGCAGGCTTCAGGGGGTCGATGTGAACGTCATCATGGCCACCGGTGACGGGCTCACTACCGCAAGGGCCGTGGCCAAAGAGCTGGGTATCGACGAAGTCCATGGCGAGGTTAAACCTCAGGACAAAGAAAAACTGGTGGCCGATCTGCAGCGCGATGGCCGCCGCGTGGCCATGGCGGGCGACGGTATCAACGATGCCCCTGCACTAGCCCGTGCCGATGTTGGTATCGCGATGGGAACCGGTACCGATGTGGCGATGAACAGTGCTCAGGTGACCTTGGTCAAAGGTGATCTGCTGGGCATCTTACGGGCAAGGACCTTGTCCGTGGCCACGGTGAAAAACATGCGCCAAAACCTGGCCTTTGCCTTCATCTACAACGCCATGGGCATACCACTTGCGGCGGGGGTGCTCTACCCCCTGACCGGTCACCTGCTATCGCCCATGATTGCTGCACTGGCAATGAGTGTCAGCTCAGCGTCAGTGGTGTTCAACGCGCTGCGGTTGCGTCATACCAATATTGACTGAGCAGAGTTGCTCCTGATGGTGAGCTGGCTGCCAGTGTGGTGAGAGAACGATTCTCTGCTTGGTTACTCCAGTCACCTGCACTCAGCCCATCTTAATGTGCGCTTGTAAAAAACAGGCTTGAGCTTGCCATTGCGTCAAGGTTGATGATGGCAGTGCGGTGCATCGGCCCGCTCTTAAAGACGAGGTGATCTATGTTTGTATTACAGGTAACAGGAATGGGCTGTGGTGGCTGTGTCGGCAAAATCACTAAAGCCATTCAGCAACTGGACGCGACGGCAATAGTCGAGGTCGATCGTGAAGCCGGCAGGGTGATGGTTGAAAGCCTTGTCAGCGCTGATCAGATCAGTACGCGGGTGCGTGAGCTTGGCTTTCCGAATCAAGTTACGGCCAGCCAATAGTCCTCATGACGTTCACAAGTAACGTCATGCAAAGAGGTGAACATCATGCTGTTAAATCCAATTAAGGTCGGCCTCGCAGCTGCCATCAGCTTCTCCTTGCTATGGCTCCTATGCAGCCTGTTCGTCTTGCTCGCCCCTGCAATGACGCTGTCCATGTCCGGCGCCATGATGCATATGAACCTTGCTGGAATGGGCTGGCATTTAACCCTGGCTGGCGTTTTAACTGGCTTGGTCGGCTGGTTTGTACTAGCAGGTTTGGGTGGATGGCTGCTTGCCGTGATCTATAACCGTTCGGTTTGAGACTTGTGCATTTCATTAGCTATATCCGCTGGAGCAGCCCCTCACCGCCCCATTGTTTCAGCGACATGCAGGTGGTGGGCGCGGCCCCGGCTCCAACACAGATGATCAGGCCCCAGCAGGGCTGAACTCGGTCGAGCACGATTTCAATTGCCGCCGGTAGTCGACATCGATCTCATGCGGCCCGCCAGTCGACAAGGCAACCTCATGCATGACCAGCGGATACGGCGCGTTGATCGCATCGAGAAAATAGAGGGTTTTACCGCACCGACCATGTAGTTCTCGGCGATGAGCTCGAGCCAGTCGACTGCAGGGCGTTGCTCCAGGATCTGCGGGTAATACTCGCTTAATAAGCCCAGGCAGAGCCAGCGTATCGCTTTTACTCATTGGCGCTCCGAGTAAGGGAGTGACTCGCACTCCCTCGGATAAACTTACTCGCTGGTTTTGCCGCCGGCCTCATCGCACTTTTCTTGGGTCATCAAGTTGAAGCCCTCGCCTTTACAGGCGGCCTGCCCCTTGCAGGAGTTCTTCGCCGTCATGCAATCGTTCTGGCCTTTGCAGCCGTTCACCCCAAAGCATTTTACTTCGGCTGTTTTTGCGTCCTGAGCCGCTTGCGCAGGCAGGGTGGCGAACAGGCTGGCGGCAACGAGGGCCAATGCAGCACCGGTAGCAACAGTATTTTTGCTCGACATAATGGCTATCTCTCTTAAGTGTGGGGGCGGGGCTATTTAGCGCCACTGCCCGGAAGCAGCTTAGGCATCGCTGCCTGGCATGCCATAAAACCAATCCGCACAGGCTTGATCAACGGGCATGAACAGACATTACAGAGGCCCGTGGAGACTCGACAAGAAAGAAGTAGCAACCTGACAGAACTGTAATGTTCAGCTCAGGTTTATGACAGGCCGCTCTGGCTAAGGTGACTTCGAGCCTGAAGCTCAACGCCTGATGGCGACCCATTCGGGGTCACCTGGCTAATTGCACTGAATCGAGGAATATCCAGATGAAATCAATCAAAACCCTGTTCGTGGTGATCGCACTTAGCGCTGCTTCTTTGGCGATGGCCGAAGGCGGGGCTGAGCGTACGTTTGCCCGCATGGAACAGGCCAGCAAGGTATCGATGCAAGCCTATCAACTGGCCCAGCAAGCGAAAAAACAGTCGCCAGTGGCAGGCAATAAAACCCATACAGCCGACCACGCCAACTGCTAGTACAGGGCCAACCTGACAGAAATGTAATCACTTAGCCGGTTGATATATGGCAATTTCTCAGACTCGCTGTCGGATTGACTTGAATAATCATGGCAGTGGGTAAGGCTGATAGGGAAACCACGCCAGGATGAAGCTGACAACCAACCGTGACCTCACGGTTGTTTACCCTGGTTCCTCTAACTGATTGGACATAATGGTATGCACTGCAAAACCTCAAGACGAACCTTCGTTAAAGGCCTGGCCGCCACCGGCATTCTCGGAGGCCTTGGCTTGTGGCGCACGCCCGTTTGGGCGGTGACCAGCCCAGGTCAGCCCAATGTATTGACTGGCACCGACTTCGACTTATTCATTGGTGAAACACCGGTGAATATCACGGGCGCCGCGCGGACCGCGATGGCTATTAACGGGTCTATTCCAGGGCCCATTCTGCGCTGGCGAGAAGGCGACACCGTCACCCTGCGGGTGAGAAACCGCTTGGCCGAAGACACCTCGATTCACTGGCACGGGATTATTCTGCCCGCCAACATGGACGGTGTGCCTGGTTTGAGCTTCCACGGCATCGCGCCTGACGGCATGTACGAGTACAAGTTCAAGGTCAATCAGAATGGTACCTACTGGTACCACAGCCACTCTGGACTGCAGGAGCAGATCGGCGTTTACGGTGCTCTAGTCATCGACGCCAAGGAGCCTGAGCCGTTCAGCTACGACCGTGACTACGTGGTGATGCTGACTGACTGGACCGATGAAGATCCAAACCGGCTACTGGCCAAGCTGAAAAAGCAGTCGGACTACTACAACTATCACAAGCGCACCGTTGGCGACTTTATTAATGACGTCAGCGAGCAAGGTTGGTCGGCAGCCGTTGCCGACCGCAAGATGTGGGCCGAAATGAAGATGAGCCCCACCGATCTTGCTGACGTCAGTGCCTATACCTACACCTACTTGATGAATGGTCAGGCACCGAATGGCAACTGGACCGGTATCTTCAAGCCGGGTGAAAAGCTCCGCTTGCGCTTTATCAACGGCTCGGCCATGAGCTACTTCGACGTGCGTATTCCAGGCCTGAAGATGACCGTGGTCGCGGCCGATGGCCTGCACGTCAAGCCGGTCAGCGTCGACGAATTCCGTATCGCCGTTGCGGAAACCTACGACGTGATTGTCGAGCTCGCCGACCAAGAGGCTTACACCATTTTTGCCCAGTCCATGGATCGCACCGGCTATGCCCGCGGCACCTTGGCGGTCCGTGAAGGGTTGAGCGCTGCGGTGCCAGAAACCGATCCTCGCCCCCTGATCGCCATGGGCGACATGGGTATGGATCACGGCAGCATGGCTGGAATGGACCATAGCAAGATGACCGGCATGGGTGACATGGCCGGCATGGATCACAGCAAGATGGCCGGCATGGGCGATATGGCCGGCATGGATCACTCTGGTATGGCGGGCATGGGCGCAGCGATGCAAGCGCACCCGGCCTCCGAAACCAATAATCCACTGGTCGACATGCAAACCATGACCCCGACCCACAAGCTGGACGATCCGGGTATCGGCCTACGTGGTAATGGCCGTCGCGTGCTGACCTACTCTGACCTGAAAAGCACCTTCCCCGATCCCGATGGCCGTGAGCCCAGCCGAACCATTGAGCTGCACCTTACCGGGCACATGGAGAAATTTTCCTGGTCGTTCGACGGCATCAAGTTTTCGGATGCAGAGCCGCTGCGCCTGAAGTACGGCGAGCGCGTGCGCATCACGTTAGTCAACGACACCATGATGACCCACCCCATCCACCTCCACGGCATGTGGAGCGATCTTGAGGATGAAAATGGCCAGTTCATGGTGCGTAAACACACAATCGATATGCCACCGGGCTCCAAGCGTAGCTATCGCGTAACCGCTGATGCTCTTGGGCGTTGGGCCTATCACTGCCACCTGTTGCTGCACATGGAAATGGGCATGTTCCGTGAAGTACGCGTGGACGAGTAAAGGAGAGTCATGATGAGTACATTTCTTCAGCGCGCCAGCCTATTCGGGGCGGTGTTTGCGCCTGGTTTGCTAGGCGCAATGCAGGTGCCGGCTGCATTAGCCGGTGAAGGCCAAGCTGGGCACGACACCAACAAAGCTGAGGCGGAGTCGAACCATGACCACTAGTTTTTCACGCCCCACTCTCATCGCCCTGGCCGTTTCGTTGAGCGCACTAGCGGGCGGCTTCGCCAACGCTGCCGAGACAATGGATCATTCCATGCACATGACACCGGGGACTGCGCAGAGCACGTCCAACGCGAAGCAGGCGGTGGTCAAGCAGGCCGCTTCAAGCACTGCACAAATGGATCATGCCGCAATGGGTCACGGCTCGATGCCCGCCATGGATCACAGCAAAATGGATCATGGCGCGATGGATCATAGCCAGATGAACCATGGGCAGATGAACCAGAACAAACCGGCAGCCATGGACCATAGCAAGATGGACCACGGCGCTATGCACGGCCAGATGGAAACCATGGATCACAGTCAGATGAACCATGGCAGCACAGATGCTCCGCGAACCACCAATCGCACGCCTATCCCGGTGCTGACAGATGCGGATCGTGCAGCCGCGTTTCCACCATTACCAGGCCACAAGGTTCACGACAGCGCCATCAACAGCTTCTTCCTGCTCGACCAGCTCGAATACCAGGATGCCGATGAAGGCAGCACCTTGGCCTGGGATGCGTCCGGTTGGATCGGCGGCGACATCAACCGTCTCTGGCTGCGCGCCGAAGGTGAACGCACCAACGGTGTCACTGAGGACGCTGAGTTACAGGCCTTGTACGGCCGCTCAATCGGCCCTTGGTGGGATGTAGTCGCGGGTGTTCGCCAAGACTTCAAGCCGGAGTCGCCTCAGACCTGGGCCGCATTCGGCATCCAGGGCATGGCGCTGTATGCCTTCGAGGTTGAGGCTACGGCCTTTGTCGGCGAGAACGGCCAGACAGCAGCACGCTTAGAAGGCGAGTACGACATTCTGCTGACCAATCGCCTGATTCTCCAACCGACCGCAGAAGTGAATTTCTACGGCAAAAACGACCCCGAGCGCGGCATAGGTTCCGGGCTGGCCAATACCGAGGTCGGTCTGCGCCTGCGTTACGAGATCATTCGCCAGTTCGCCCCCTACGTCGGCGTTTCCTGGAGCCGCGCCTATGGCAATACCGCCGATTTAATACGCCATGAGGGTGGGGACATTGAAGATACCCGCCTGGTTGCCGGCATCCGGATGTGGTTTTGAGAGCCTGATATGAAAAGCACAATCAAAACCTTAATGGCCGCCGGCCTAGTCGCAAGTGTCGCGGTAGGTACTGTGGCCTACATGGGCCTGGTTAACGTGGGCGCCGATGACCCTCACTTTCCAGCCGTACATGCATTCCTGTCGATGACCCGTGACCGCTCTATTGAAGTGCGCTCCAAAGACATTGAGGTGCCTAATCTCAATGACGAGGCGCTGATTAAATCAGGCGCAGGTAACTACAACTCGATGTGCATTGGTTGCCATTTGGCACCGGGCATCGCGCAAACAGAGCTGAGCCAAGCACTCTATCCCGCGCCGCCGAACCTGGCCAAAGAGGGTATCGATGGCAACCCGGCCGCCGCATTTTGGGTGATCAAGCACGGTATAAAAGCCACTGGCATGCCGGCCTGGGGCAAGAGCATGGATGATCCGTATATCTGGGGCATGGTCGCGTTCCTCGATCAGCTGCCGAAGTTAGATGCCGCGCAGTACCAAGCGCTGGTGAGAGCGAGCAGCGGCCACGCGCATGGCGGCGGTGAGAGCCCGATGCATAACCATGAAGGCCAGCATGGCAGCGCCAAGGCGGACCACCATGCCAAGCCTGAGGCTGGCGCAGATCATCATGCCGCGGACAGTCCAACGGCCAGCAATGACGCCGGTCATCACGGCGATTCTACGAGTGCTGCGGACCATCACGCAGCGGCCATGCCGCCAGCAGCCAGCGGCGCTGGCCACCATGCTGCGGATGAACCGAGCTCGAATGCTCATGGCGATCATCACGGCGCAGAGAAATCCAAACAGGAACAGGCCCCGGCCGCCGCTCCAAACACTCACACCCATGCCGATGGCAAAGAGCACCTCCATGACAGCTAAACGTAAAGCAACGCGAGTGGCGGTGCTGGCCGCCTTGTTTATGACCTCAGCGGTTCACGCAGCCGAGGCCCTGACCATCGACGTGCACCGTGATGCAAATTGCGGATGCTGCAAGAAGTGGGTCTCACACCTCGAAGCGAACGGTTTCCACGTGATCGACCATGTCGAGCGCGACATGAGCCCGGTGAAGCAGCGTCTCGGCGTTGCACCACGGCTGGCGTCTTGCCACACCGCGGTGATCGACGGCAAGTTCGTCGAAGGCCATGTGCCCGCCGCCCAGGTTATCGAACTGTCCAAGCGCGATGACCTGCTGGGCATCGCCGTGCCTGGCATGCCGGCAGGCTCACCGGGCATGGAGGTTGCTGGCACCCAACACGCCTATCAGGTGATCGGTTTGACCAAAGACGGCACTGACCAGGTTATTGCCGACTACCCCGCGAAGTAATCCCCCCGCTAGAACAGTCGCGGTCAAGCACTGACCGCCCCATCGCCTATCCAGCTGCCAGCAGCTGGATAGGCATCACCACCGCCCCCAACCCTGATGGTGAGCTGAAGGTAAACAAACCTGACAACACACTAGACGACTGGTCTATTTTTTACTACATTGTGCGCCGCAGGTTAATCCCGAGTGGACAATTAGCCATGCAACCAAGCGTGCCAACCTGCGCAGTACACAACTGCTGGCGCGCCAACCTGTACTGAATGTCCAACGACATCCGCGTTATGCCACAACCGATGAGTCGTCAGACTTCACTGAAAACTAGACGACTGGTCTATTAAGGAATAATCGCATGTTCAACTTCGATCTTTATCCCTACTCGCATGGTCTTCGACACCATCGGCCGTCTCGATGACGTCGGGCGGCTCGTCACAGCCCCGGCCTCCTGCGCAGCCCCGGCCCAAGCGTTGCTAAGCCGGCTGGCCTAAGGCCGCGCTAATGCCTCTGCCACCTCAGGCAGAGGCGCACTTTTCGTCCGTGGCCGCTAGGTGGCCGCGGCATAACTAGGAAACCCAACAATGGATACAAGTCGCTTCTTTCAGTCGCTGCAACTCGGCCCTTACCTGCTCAACAATCGCATCGTCCTGCCGCCCTTGACCCGCTCGCGCAGCACCCAGCCGGGGAACATCGCCAACCCGCTGATGGCCACCTATTACCAGCAACGTGCCGGCGCAGGCTTTATGGTCACCGAAGGCACGCAGATCGAACCCCGTGGCCAGGGTTATGCCTGGACGCCCGGCATTCACAGCCAAGAGCAGGTCGACGGCTGGCGCAACGTTACCGACGCCGTGCATGCCGCCGGCAGCATCATTTTCGCCCAGCTCTGGCACGTCGGTCGGGTCTCGCACACCTCGCTGCAGCCCAATGGCGCAGCACCGATAGCGCCTTCGGCTATTGCCGCGACCAACGTCAAAGTATTTATTGAAACCGGCCCAGGTGCCGGCGCTCTGGCCGAGCCTTCGCTGCCCCGCGCACTGAGCAATGCCGAGGTCAAAGAACTGGTGCAGATGTACGCACAGGCCGCACGCAACGCCTTGAGTGCAGGCTTTGATGGCGTGGAAATCCACTGCGCCAACGGCTATTTGGTCAACCAGTTCATCTCCGCGCACAGCAACCAGCGTGACGACGAATATGGCGGTTCGCTGCACAACCGTTTGCGCTTCCTGCGCGAGATTGTCCAGGCCGTAGCCGAAGTTGTCGGCGCCGACCGCTTGGGCGTGCGCTTCGCGCCGTTGTTTGAAAGCACGGCAGAGGACCGGGTCTATTTGGGCCTGGTTGAGGAAGACCCGCACAGCACCTACATCGAGGCCATCAAAGTGCTCGAAGAGGCGGGCATCGCTTACCTGTCGATTGCCGAAGCCGACTGGGACAATGCCCCGGCGCTCCCCGATGACTTCCGCCGTGAGGTGCGCCAAGCCTTTAGCGGCCGCATCATCTACGCCGGCCGCTACACCGTACAACGCGGGACGCAAACCCTGGAGACGGGCTTGGGCGACTTGATCGCCTTTGGCCGGCCGTTTATTGCCAACCCGGATTTACCGCAGCGCATTGCCAATGGCTGGCCGCTCAACCCGGTCGACCCAAGCAGCATGTACGGCGGCACGGAGAAGGGTTATAGCGACTACCCCACCTACGCCGAGTAAACCTGCACCAGCGGCCGTCACGGTTTAACCCTGACGGCCGTATTGTTTAGGGCCATAAAAAGCGCCCGCCTTCTCTGACGACTGCGCCCTAGCGCAGAATGGCTGCTGCCGTTATCCACCCTTTGCATAACGGCGAGCCACACGCGGCGACACCCCAGATCGTTGCCCAAGACCTGCCTACAAGCCCACACTCAGCACTGCGCGGCGCAATAACCCGGCAGAGCATTAAGGACTTCTCTATATGACAGAACTGCAGAGCACCCCGGACTGTGTCGGCCTGGTACTGGCCGCCGGCTACGGGCAGCGCTTTGGCAGCGACAAACGCCTGGCCAAGCTGGCCGACGGCAACAGCCTGCTGCGCGCGACAGTGCTGCGCACGCAAGAAGCCTTCAGCGATGTTCGCGTCGTGCTAAAAGCCGAGGACGATGCCCAGGCCCTGGCTATTCCACCCGGCGTTCAGCTGGTGCGGGCGGCCAACGCCAAACAGGGCATGGGCTCAAGCCTGGCTGCCGGCATGCAGAGCCTGGCACACACGCAGGCCACTGCGGTGGCGGTGCTGCTCGGGGATATGCCGTGGATTTCTGCCGCCACCCTGCGGCAACTGCGAGCACAGGCCGACGCTGAACATATAGTCGTGGCTTACTGCGAGGGCCAGCGCGGCCACCCGGTGTTATTCGGCCGGCGCTACTGGCCGCAGCTGATGCAACTGCAGGGCGAGAATGGGGCCAAGGGCCTGATCGCCAGCCATGCGCAGCAGGTGATTGCCGTGACGCTCGATGACCACGGTATTCTGCGCGACGTCGACAGGCCGGCCGACCTCAGCCTCCCACCGATTTCATAATCAGCGCACTGCCGGTAAACGTAGCGTCCTGCTTGTCCGCCAGCGCGCGGCCGAGCAAGCCTGCCAGCTGCGGCTGTGCCTGCTCAGTCGGTAGATCCAACAGCGGGCCCATAAAGTGCCCGCGATTGGATGACAGGCACCCGTATAACCAGCCGGTAGACGACAGGCGCAGACGGCTGCAGCTCCGGCAAAAGGGCGCGCTTTCGTTGGCAATGATGCCGAACGCGCCGCGCTCGCCCACGCTATAACGCAGCGCGGTGGAGTCCACCGGCGCCTCAGCCTGGGTGAAGGCATAACGCTCAGCAATCAGTTCCAGCAGCTCGCGTTGGCCGACAAACTGAGCGCGGAAAGCCTCTGCATGCTGGGCCAGATGGCCCATGCGCATCAGTTCGATAAAACGCAATTCGTAGCCACGCTGCAGGCAGAACGCCAACATCGGCATGACCTGATCGAGGTTGCTGCCACGCATCGGCACCATGTTGATCTTGATACTCATGCCGGCTTGGCGCGCCTGCTCGATGCCGCTGAGCACCGTCTGCAGGTCGCCGCCCTTGGCGATCGTGCGAAAGGCCTGCGGGTCGAGGGTATCGAGGGACACATTCAGCCGCTGGATACCGGCGCGGCGCAATAACGGCAGTTTGCCGGCCAACAGCTGGCCATTGGTGGTCAGGCTAATGTCCGGCAACGCCAGCTCACCTATGCCCTGCAGAAATGGCTCCAGCCGGTCGCTCAGCAGCGGCTCGCCACCGGTAATGCGCAGCTCCTCAACACCGGCAACATCCCTGAGCAACTCGACGGCACGTAGCATCGCCGTGGCCGTCAATTCATCCCGCGCGGCCACCAAGCGACGGCCATCGGCCACACAATAGGTGCAGGCGTAATTGCAGGCGGCAGTCAGGCTCAGGCGCAGTTTGCGAAAACGCCGACCATGTCGATCGACGATCACCCGGCGACGCCCGCGTGGGCATCAGTGGCGGCTTCGATGTCCTCAAGCACATAAACCTGACGCTCACTCAGCAGCTCGCCAAGCGCATTGGCCATGGCCGTGTAATGCGGCATCTGCCGATGGCGTGCTATCGCCTCATGGCTGGCCCAGCGCTCGACGAAAACAAACCGTCCGGCCTGCTCAACACATCGAGTCAGGTCGTAAGCCAGGCAACCGTCTTCGCCGCGCGATGGCTGCACGCAGGCGCGCAGAACCTGCTCGACCTGCTGCTCTTTGCCGGCCTTGGCGGTCAGTACCGCGACAACGCGTATGGCTTGATTCATGCGGATGGGTTCCTCGGTTGCTCAGTCATCAGCGCTGCACGGCGAACTGCCGAACAGCCTCTGTCGTAACAGCGGCTTCGGCCTGGCCAGCGACCAGCACAGGGTCGCTGTCATGGATACTCGCGGCGCGCAAACGCAGGCTGCCGCCATTGCGGCCGTTGAGCACTGCCTGAATTTCCGCCAGCACCGCCATGGCCACGCTTTCCGGGGTGTCGCCGCCCAGGTCCAGGCCGATCGGATAATGCAAACACTCCAGCCCCGGCAGCTCGTCCTGCGGTTTAGCCAATTGTTCGTGGATGCCGGCCAACAAGCGCTCGGTGCGCTCACGCGGGCCTAACTGGCCGACATAGCAGGGTTCACTGTGCAACACGCCCTGTAGCCAATGCGCGTCTTGCACCAGGCTGTGGGTCATCACCGCCACCGCGGCCCCGCGCACCAGTTCGCGGTAGGCGAAAGGCTGCTCGACGTCGCCGACCAGCACCTGGTCAGCCTCGGCAAAGCGCTCGGCGCGGGCAAAGTGCGCCCGGCCGTCGATCACCGTGACCTGCCAACCCAACAGCTTGGCCATGCGCACCAGCGGCTGGGCATCATGGCCCGCGCCGAAGATCACCAGGCGTCGCACCGGCGGCAAGTACTCCAGAAGCACCTCCACTTCGCCCGCGCCATTTGGATAGACACAGCGGGATGACTTGCCGCGCAACAAGGTCTGCTGCAGGTCAGCGCTGATTTGCTCAACCAGCGCCGAGCGCAGCAGTTCCCCCGCAGCGTCCTGCCCAGGCATCAAGCACAAACGCTCGCCTAAGCGTGGCGCAGCTGCGCCCGAGCTGGCGATCACCGTGGCAATGGCCGCCGCTTGCTGGCTGTCGCGCACGCTGAGCAAAGCATCGACCAAGGCGCAGGAGCGGTTGGCCGGCAGGCGCTCGAACAGCACATGCACCTTGCCGTTGCAGCCCAGGCCGAAGCTCAGCGCTTCCTCGCTGGCCTCATCCGCCTCGGCGGTGCTGTAGCTGCGCAGCGCCGGCCCGGCTTCGGTCAGCCACCAGGCCTTTTTCGCCACTTCCGCCTCCAGGCAGCCACCACTGATGGTGCCCTCGGGCCGGCCGAAGCGCGACACCAGCATGCGCGCACCCGGCCGCCGATACGCAGAGCCCTCGACCTTGACCACAGTCGCAAGCACCGCTTCGCGGCCAGCCTCGCGCTCGGCCAGGAGCGCATCCAGCAATGTGTTCAGGCCCGACATGCGACACCTCCGCTCAATGCAGGGACTCGGTCCGGCGCTTAGCCACAGCCGGCACCGAAACCTGCGCAGCACTCTCGCCAAAGCGCTGCAGCATGAAGCTGCTCAGCGCGGCCAACTCTTGATCGGTGTAAATGCTGCCGAACGACGGCATGCGCCGATTCACTGGGGCGTCGGCGGCACCGTGACCACTCAACAGAATGCCCAGCAAGTTGCTGGCGGCCGGATCGTTAACCGTCTTCAAGCCCAGCAGCATGGCCGTCTGGCTCTGGTTGCCCGTGCCGTCCCAGCGGTGGCAACTGGCGCAGGCTTCGGCGAACAGCTTGTTGCCGAGTGCATTACCGCTGCCCGGTTCAGCAAGCGTGACCTGCTGCGGGCGAGGCACGCCTTCACTGCGCGGCGCTGAGTCCTTGAGGAACACGGCAATCGCCTGACGGTCAGCGTCGGTCAGGTGGCGCAAGCTGTTTTCCACCACCTCTGCCATGGGCCCCGAAGACAAACCCAGGCCTGGCGCTGCGCCATCCTTCAAATAGCCAGCAAGCACGTCCGTGGGCCAGGCACCAATGCCGTGTATGGGGTCGGCGCTGATGTTGTAGGCGTTCCAACCCTGGATCAGGTTACCGGCCAGCGAGCGGTCGCTGCTGACTGCCTGAAACAGGTTGCGCGGTGTATGGCATTCGCCGCAGTGACCCGGCCCTTCTACCAGGTATTTGCCGCGATTCCACTCAGCAGAGCGCTGGCTGTCCGCCTGAAATGGCTCATCGTTAAGGAACAGCAAATTCCAGAAAACCATGCCCCAGCGCTGATTGAACGGGAAGCTGATGTGGTTTTCGCGCGGTGCCTGCTCGACCGGTTCCAGGCTGTCGAGATACCCCTTGATCGCGAGGATGTCATCGCGCGACATCTTGCTGTAGGAGGTATAGGGAAACGCCGGGTAGTAGTGCTTGCCATCACGGCCCACACCGGTTTGCAGCGCACTGACGAACTCGTCATCGCTCCACGCGCCGATACCGGTTTGCGTGTCCGGGGTAATGTTGGGTGAAAACAGCGAGCCGAACGGCAGCTTGAACTCAACGCCACCGGCGAAAGGTTCACCGCCGGGCACGGTATGGCAAGCCACGCAGTTGGCGGCGCGCGTCAGGTATTCGCCCTTAGCCAGCGAATCGTCCTGGGCATTGGCCGCTTGCGCCAGCAGAGCAGCACTGGCGAGCAGCAGTAGGTTGCTTATTAATTTCATCAGTAACTCCTTAAACCGGGTAGTAGCCGAAACGGCTCAGCGGCAAACGCCGAATGCGTTGGCCCGATGCGGCGAACAGGGCGTTGACCAGGGCCGGACCGATCAACGCAGTACCGGCCTCGCCCACGCCACCCGGTGCTTCCAGACTCGGCAGCAGGTGCACCTCCACCGCCGGCGCTTCGCTGATGCGCAGCTGCCGGTAGTTGTGGAAGTTGGTCTGCTGCACCTGGCCGTTTTCGATGAGGATTTCGTTGAATAGCGAGGCGGACAGGCCAAACAAAGTGCCGCCCTCGATCTGCGCCTTAACCGAGGTCGGGTTAGTCGCGAAGCCGCAATCCACCACACTGACCAGGCGCTTGATGCGTATGCCCAAGTCGCCCTGCATCTCCAGTTCAACCAGGGTCGCCACATAGCTGCCGAACACCGCACTGACCGCCACACCACGGCCCTGCCCGGCGGGCAACGGCTGGTTCCAGTCACACTTCTCAGCCAACAGGCGCAGCACCGCCTGGGCACGTGGCTGGTCTGCCATCAGCTCCAGGCGGTAGGCCACCGGGTCGGCCTTGGCGTTGTGCGCCAGCTCATCAATAAAACACTCCAGGGCATAGGTGCCGCGCAGCGGGCCCACGCCGCGCCACCAGGACACGGGCACAACGCTCGGCTCCTGACGGATATAGCGAACCTGCAAATGCGCCAGGCTATAGATGGGGTCGACCGCCACCTCCACCGCATCGGCATCCACGCCGTTGGCCGGCAAGCTGCCGACATAACGGGCGAGAATCGAGGCACCGGCGATGCGGTGCTCCCAACCCAGCGGTCGCCCCTGCTCATCAAGAGCGGCCTGCATACGGTCGGCGTAAAGCGGCCGGTAGAGGTCGTGGGTCATGTCCTCTTCACGGCTCCAGATCAGCTTGATCGGGTAAGCAACCTGGCGTGCGATGGCCACTGCCTGGGTGATGAAATCAAACTCCAGACGCCGACCGAATGCGCCACCGATCAGCTGGTTGTGCACCTGGATTTTTTCCGCCGGCAACCCGGTGACTTGGGCTGCCGTCTGCTGGGCGAACACCGGCACTTGGGTGCCGACCCACAGCTCACAGGCATCTTTACGCACATGGGCCACACAACTCATGGGTTCAAGCGGCGAATGCGACAACAGCGCCTGCTCGTAAACCGCCTCGAACTGGCTGGCCGATTGCTGCTTGGCTTGCTCAATGTCGCCGCTGCGCTTGGCGACCACGCCATCACGGCTACTGGCGGCGAGCAACTCCTGGTCCAACTGCGCTGAACCAATCGCGGCATGTGGGCCCAAATCCCACTCAATCTTCAGCGCCTTGATGGCCTGCTGACAGGCCCAGAAGTTGCTCGCGGTGACGGCCACGGCATTGTCCAGACGCACAATGTCGCGCACCCCAGGCACCCGGCGCGCCTGACTGTCGTCCACCGTGAGCAGCCGCCCGCCATACACCGGACAGGTGATACTGGAGGCCACCAGCATGCCGGGTATTTGCAAGTCGATGGTAAAGCGCGCCTTGCCGTTAACCTTCGCCGGCGTGTCCAGGCGCTGCGCGGGGGTGCCCAGCAGCTTGAATTGCTCGGGGGTTTTCAGCGGTACGTCGTTGGGCAGCGGCAGCGTAGCGGCGGCCTCGACCAGTTCGCCATAGGCAGCCTGCAAACCATTAGGGCCAAACACCTGGCCGTTCTGCGCATGGCACAGGCTCGGCGCGACGCGCCATTGCAGAGCCGCCGCCTGGATCAACAGGATCCGCGCCGTAGCGCCCGCCCGCCGCAGCGGCTCCCAGGTAACACGAGTAGAAGTCGAACCACCGGTGGCCTGAAACTGCATCAGGCTGTCTGTATACAGCGCCGAGTTCGGTGGCGCTTCCTGGATCACCACCTGATCCAGGGGCACTTCCAGCTCCTCGGCGACCATCATGGCAATACCGGTTTGCGCGCCTTGACCCATTTCAATTTTCGGCGAGATCACCGTAACCACGCCATCGGGCCCCACCCGCACGAAGGCACCGAAGCCCTCAGCGGAGCGGTCGCCCAGGCGGCCGGCAGCAGCTGCATCGGCGGCGGCACTCTTGGCCGCCAGCGGCGGCAGCCAGGTACTCAACACCAGGCCACCGAGGGCGATACCGCTGCCCTGCAAGAGGCGGCGACGGGACATATCAACATTGGTTTCGTTAGGCTTTTTCATCTCACGCCTCCTCAACCTGGCCAACACTGTGAATGGCCGTGCGAATCCGGGTGTAGGTGGCGCAGCGGCACAGATTACCCGCCATGGCGGCATCAATCGCCTGATCATCGGGCTTCGGCTGGCTCTGCAGCAGCGCCGTGGCGGCCATGATCTGCCCTGACTGGCAGTAACCGCACTGCACCACCTCGTGCGCCAGCCAGGCCTGCTGCACGGCTTGGCCCACGGCTGTCTCACCGATGGCTTCAATGGTGGTGATCGCGCGGCTCGCCACTGCGGCAACCGGGGTCACACACGAACGGATCGGCTGACCGTCGAGGTGTACGGTGCACACCCCGCACTGGGCAATGCCACAGCCGTACTTGGTTCCGGTCAGGCCCAGCACATCGCGCAAGACCCACAGCAGAGGCATATCGGGGGCAACGTCAACCTGCTGCGACTGTCCATTGATGATTAACGTTTGCATAGTATTTCCTCTGCTTAAAGTGTTGATGCCGACAACCTTGGTTATCGCGTTGATCATGTGGGTGCGGTACGTGAGGCAGGCTAAAACGGCGTCATGCCCTCACGAATCAATTCGCCTTAAACGGGCAACCAGCCACCCGGCCAGTGGGAAGGAAATAAGCTGGGTGACAGGCACCAATACCAGCACTTCCACCAATACCATTAGCGGGAAACTCAGGTCACGGGTCAGCGGGGCCAACACACTCAGCACCAATAAGAGCGTAGGGTATAACCCCAGGCAGCCCACCACTACACGCCAGAACATGGCGTTTATTTGATGCGAGCGCTTACTGCGTTCATGCATAAAAACCCCTGCAGGCATTGCCTGTAACTTAGCGGCCTGGATTTTTTAAATAAAAAAGCCCTACCAGCAAGGAGCTTGAGCTGGCAGAGCAATAACCGGTGTTATTCCAACAAGCGGCAATCAGTCTTCACCGACGCGGACCACCAACTTGCCAAAATTACGACCCTCGAGCAGGCCGATAAAGGCCTTAGGCGCCTCTTCCAGACCACTCACCAATTCTTCGCGATACTTGATCCGCCCCTGGGCAAACCAGCTCGACATATCATTAAAAAACTCGTCGTAGCGGTGGCCGTAATCATCAAAAATAATGAAACCCTGCACATTGATACGCTTGCGCAGAATGCTGCCCATCAAAGACGGCAACCGATCTGGCCCGCTGGGTAAAGCGGTATCGTTGTAGTGCGCAATAATGCCGCAGACCGGCACTCGGGCCTTGGTATTGAGCAGCGGCAGCACCGCATCGAAGACCTTGCCGCCGACATTCTCGAAGTAGATGTCGATACCCGCCGGGCAGGCCTTGGCCAGTTGCTCGGCGAAGTCTGGCGCACGGTGATCGAGGCAGGCATCAAACCCCAGCACCTCGACCGCATGCCGGCATTTTTCCGCGCCGCCGGCGACACCGACCACATGGCAGCCTTTGATTTTGCCGATCTGCCCGACAGTCGCACCGACCGGCCCGGTGGCAGCCGCTACTACCAGGGTTTCACCCGCCTGCGGCCGGCCAATATCGAGCAAGCCCATATACGCGGTGAAGCCCGGCATGCCAAAGATGCCCAAGGCATAAGAAGGCTGCGCCGGCGACTCGCCCAGCGCGGTCAGGTCGCTGCCATCGGACAGCGCATAGTCCTGCCAGCCAGCAAAGGACAGCACCCAGTCACCGACCTTGTAGGCGGGATTTTTTGAGGCAACCACACGGCCTACGGTGCCACCCACCATCACCCCACCGACGTCCACCGGCGCGGCATAGGACGGTGCATCACTCATCCGCCCGCGCATATAAGGGTCGAGCGATAGGTAGACGGTACGCAGCAGCACCTGCCCCTCGGCAGGTTCAGGAATGGGGCTTTGCTCAATGCGGAAATTCGCCTCGACCGGTGCGCCGTGCGGGCGCGAGGCCAGCACAACGCGTCGATTGATTTGCTTTGACTGGGGCATGTGCAAACTCCTTGGCGGGTGTTGAAGAAGAGGTTGTCTCGGTGCAAATAAATTAGACCAGTCGGCTACAAGACCGGTAAAAAATGCCCACCTACAGGTGGGCAATCTCGCCATCAGGCGTTGTCAGCGGCCAGCATGGCCAGGGTCGTGGCCATGGCGTTTTCCAGCGACCGACTATTGCGGTGCAGCTTGCTCAGCAGGCTGGCCCCCAGCCACAGCTGGTAAAGGGCCGTCGCCGTGCGGTAAGCCTCGCCCTGCGGCAGGGAACCGTCCTGCTGCCCCTGCTCAATGCAGTCAGCGATCCGCACAATGATTTGATCTGCGCCATCGCGCAGCGTGAGGCGCATGGACTCCGAGAGATCCGCCACCTCAGCGCTTAACTTCACCACCAGGCACTTCTGCTCATCGCAGGGCTCGCAGTAGCTGTCCAGCCACTTCTGCCAATAGCCCATCAGCCGTTCGCGGGCCGTGTTGCCCGTGACGGCGAAGCGCTCGTCCATGTTCGCCAGATAAGTGCGAAAGTAATCCTCGAGCAAGGACTGGCCGTACTGCTCTTTGGATTTGAAGTAATGGTAGAACGAGCCTTTCGGCACGCTGGCGGCCTGCAAAATCTCGTTAAGGCCCACACCCGTGAAGCCCTTCACCACCATCATGCGGTGGCCGGTATCGAGTAAATGCTGGCGCGTGTCATCGTAGTTTTGCTTCATCGGGGCAGATTACCAATAAATTAGACCAGTCGTCTACAGCTGATATCAAGACCCTACTATAGCAACACTCCACCTCGGCCACCCAGGCCAAGCCGCAAAGCCATCAGCCAACTTGCAGAGACTTTTCCGCATAAAACGCTAGGTTCCGTAGCACACCCGCAGATAGTAGACCGGTTGACTAGTGTGCGAGTAGCATGCGCCCAGAGCACGCCAATTACCCAATACTCATCCGCGCGCCAGATGCCCGATGCGCCCCAACGGAGCTATACCGATGATCAAACTTCACCACCTGAATGCTTCACGCTCAATTCGCATCCTCTGGCTGCTGGAGGAAATCGGTGAGCCCTATGAGTTAATCACATACACGCGCGATGCAAAAACCCACTTGGCCCCTGCCTCCCTGAAAGCCATTCACCCGCTCGGCAAATCGCCGGTGATTGAACTAGACGGGCAAGTCATTGCCGAGTCCGGGGCGATGCTGGAAGTGCTGATTAAGCGCCTGGCACCGCACTTGGCACCTGATGAGGGTTCAGCTGCATACATTGATTACCTGACGTGGATTCACTTCGCAGAAAGCTCCGCCATGCTGCCGTTCTTGCTGAAGGTCTTCAATCAATATGAGACTCAGTCAGGCACCGACCTGAAGTTTCTGAACGGCTACGCACAGGCTGAATTCAACAAGGTATTTGCCTTTATAAACAGCCACCTTGAGGGCAAGAACTTCCTGGTAGAAGAGCGTCTGACCGGTGCGGACTTTATGTTGGGCTTCGTCGTACAGGGCGCACTGAACAACCTGAAAGGCGGAGAGCAATTCCCCCACATCGAGCGTTATATCCGTAACCTGGAAAAGATCAGTAGTTATCAGCGCGCTATTGAAAAAGACCAAGGCTGAGTCGAAGCCTCAGCAACCATGGCTTTAAACGGCGCTGCACTGCCAGCCGGCGCTGACGTTAGCCGCTAACGTCAGCGTGCTTAATACCTGAGCCTCGCGCCTAGGCTCAGGCCTTCCTCGGTTTAGCCGTTAACCTGGCGCGCTTTCAGGTAGGCGATGACCGCCGCTTGCTCGCCGGCAAACTCAATCCGCGCACTTTTACTCTCGCGCTGGAAGTCATACATAGGGTCGTAATACTCACGCAACAGCCCCTCGATCCAGCCACGGTGCAGGTCAACATTGCCGCTGCGCTGCTGCTCATCCAGTGCCGCCTGCATGATCGCCAACAGCCGCTGATAACGCTCGCCGCCCAGACGCCGCTGGATATTGCTCAGACTTTGCAGCAGCCGCTCGGCGAACAGGCGAAAGCCATCCGCAACGCCATGCACGCTGATGAACTCGGCGCACAGGTCGGTCACATAATCACCGAGAATGCGCTCGACGCGGCCGGCGAAGCTGTCTTCTAGCCACACCAGCGGATAATTCTGCATGCCTTGGTACAGCTCCAGCGGCAGCGAGCAGGTGCCGACCAGGCGGCTCTCGTCCTCCAGCACAAACTGCTGGGTGCCGGCGGCGCGCTGCTTGAGGATGTCGATGGCCAGGCGGTTCTCGAAGTCGATTTGCCCCGGCTGGCCGGTGGCACGCTTGCCGAAGCTGGAGCCGCGATGGTTGGCGTGGCCTTCCAGGTCTAGGCTGTTGCCCAGCGCGCTGATCACCTCGGTTTTTCCGGTGCCGGTCATGCCGCCGACGATGACGAACTTACATTCGGCCACCGCCTGCAGGGTGGTTTCCAGCAAGAAACTGCGCATGGCCTTGTAGCCGCCGATCACCCGCGGATATTCGATACCCGCGTCCTTGAGCCACTGCTGGGTGATCTGCGAGCGCAGGCCACCGCGGAAGCAGTACAGGTAACCCTCTGGATTAGCCTTGGCGAAGGCACTCCAGGCCGCGACGCGCTCATCCTTGACCGCACCACTGACCAGCTGATGGCCCAACTCGATGGCCGCATCCTGACCTTTTTGCTTGTAGCAGGTGCCGACTTTTTGTCGCTCGATGTCGTCCATCAGCGGCAGGTTGAGCACACCGGGGAAGGCACCCTTAGCGAACTCCACCGGCGCACGAGCATCCATCAGCGGCCGGTCATTGAGGAAGATGTCACGGTAGTCACTGCTGTTGTCGCGCATCAGAGCACCTCTACCGCGTGCGCCTGGCGCTCAAGCAAACGACCGATGGGCGCCAGGTTCAGGCCCAGCTCGGCAGCCACCGCGAGGAACTCGGCTTCGCCCTCCGGGGTGACAGCCACCAGCAGACCGCCACTGGTCTGCGGGTCACAGAGCAGGTTGCGCTGCGCCTCGCTGATCGGCGCAATCTTCTCGCCGTAACTCTCATAGTTACGCAGGGTGCCGCCGGGTACGCAGCCTTCGCCCAGGTAGTAGTCAACGCCCGGCAGGCGCGGCACGGCGGCGTAGTCGAGCTGCGCGGTGAGGCCGGCACCATCGGCCATTTCCACCAGGTGGCCGAGCAGGCCGAAACCGGTGACATCGGTCATCGCGGTCACCCCGGCGAGCTTGCCGAAACGGCTGCCGGGCTTGTTCAGGGTGCACATCCAGTCACGCGCCAGGCCGACGTCTTCGGCGCGCAGCTTGGACTTCTTCTCGGCGGTGGTGAGGATGCCGATGCCCAGCGGCTTGCTCAGGTACAGCCGGCAACCGACCGTGGCGGTGTCGTTGCGCTTCATGTGGCGTTTGTTCACCACGCCGGTTACCGCCAGGCCGAAGATCGGCTCGGGCGCGTCGATGGAGTGGCCACCGGCCAGTGCAATGCCGGCTTCATCACAGACCGCGCGGCCGCCGCGAATCACTTCGCGGGCCACTTCCGGCGGCAGCAGGTTGACCGGCCAGCCGAGGATGGCGATGGCCATTAGCGGGTCGCCGCCCATGGCATAGATGTCGCTGATCGCATTGGTCGCGGCGATGCGGCCGAAGTCATAGGGGTCATCGACAATCGGCATAAAGAAGTCGGTGGTCGAAACCACCCCGCGCTCGTCATCGAGGGCATACACCGCCGCATCGTCACGCGACGCGTTGCCGACCCACAGCTTCGGGTCGAGGTTCTGCGCACCGCTACCGGCGAGGATCACGTCCAGCACCTTGGGGGAAATCTTGCAGCCACAACCGGCTCCATGGCTGTACTGGGTCAGGCGGATCGGCTCGCTCATCGGTCAGGCTCTCGGCAAATCAGAAAACAGGTCGCGGATTCTAACAGGCCGTTGTAAACGCAGGATTGCCAACGCCGCTTGTTTTCCAACGGTCTGCCGGCAACGCTGGTCTTTAGCGCAGCGCTCCCTATAATCGCGCCACGTCGATTACTGACGACACGCAGCCAGCCGATCCGCTGAGCTGACACTTAGAACCTTTTCCGCTATTGAACCGGAGAATCTTCATGCTTAAACGCTCCTTGGCGCTCGCCGCCCTGTGCCTGTCCGCCAGCCTGACCCACGCCGCCGAAACCCTGCGCGTCAGCGCCATCCCGGATGAAGCGCCGACCGAACTGCTGCGCAAATTCAAACCGCTGGGCGCCTATCTGGAACAGCAGTTGGGCATGCCCGTCGAGTTCACCCCGGTAGCCGATTACCCGGCCGTGGTTGAAGCGCTGGCCACTGATCGCCTCGACATGGCCTGGCTCGGCGGCTTCACCTTCGTCCAGGTCCGCCAAAAAACCGGTAACGCCATTCCGCTGGTGCAGCGCGAGCAGGATGCCCAGTTCACCAGCAAGTTCATCACCGCCGACGCCAACATCAATTCCTTGGCCGACCTCAAGGGCAAGACCTTTGCCTTTGGTTCGGTGTCGTCGACCTCCGGCAGCCTGATGCCGCGTTATTTCATGCTGCAGGACGGCATCAAGCCGGAAGACTACTTCAGCCGCATTGGCTACTCCGGCGCACATGACGCCACCGCCGCCTGGGTCCAGGCCGGCAAGGTCGATGGCGGCGTGCTCAACGCCAGCGTGTGGGACAAGCTGGTCGCCAGCGGCAAGGTCGACACCAGCAAGGTCAAAGTCTTCGCCACCACCCCAAGCTACTTTGACTACAACTGGACCGTGCGCGGCAGCCTCGACCCGGTGCTGGTTGAGAAAATCAAAGCGGCGTTCCTCGCCCTCGACCCGGCTAACCCGGCGCACAAGGCGATTCTCGACCTGCAGGCTGCCAGCCGCTTTATCGAAACCAAGCCCGAGAACTATCAAGGCATCGAGGACGCCGCCCGCGCCGCCGATCTGCTGAAATGAGCCTACGCCTGATTCAGGCGACGCTGCAGCACGGTAACGGCGTTCACGCCCTGGGCAATCTTGATCTGCACATTGCCCAAGGCGAGCGCGTGGCGATCATCGGCCCCTCCGGGGCCGGCAAGTCGAGCCTGCTCAATCTGCTGGCCACCGCCCTGCAACCCAGCAGCGGCGAGTTGCACGTGCTCGGCGAACAGCCTTGGCAGCTCTCTGGCCGGCAACGCCAGCGCCTGCGCGCGCGCATCGGCCTAGTCCATCAAGCGCCGCCGCTGCCGGCGCGGCAGCGCGTGGTAACTGCTGTGCTGGCCGGCAAACTCGGCCAGTGGAGTGTGACCAAGAGCCTGCTAAGCCTGCTGTACCCGCTGGACATCCCTGGCGCACAGCGTGAGCTGGGCAAACTGGATTTGGCCGACAAGGTATTCGCCCAATGCCAGCAGCTTTCCGGTGGTCAGTTGCAGCGCGTGGGCATTGCCCGCGCGCTGTACCAGGCACCCGAGCTGCTGCTGGCCGATGAGCCGGTCTCGGCGATGGACCCGGTGCTCGCCGCGCATACGCTGAACGTGCTGTGTCGGCATTCCGAAGCCAGCGGCGTCACCCTGATCGCCAGCCTGCATGCGGTGGAGCTGGCCCTGGCGCACTTCCCGCGGGTGATTGGCCTGCGTGACGGGCAGATTTTGTTCGACCGCCCGGCCGCCGAAGTCGATCAGGCGCAGCTCGATGCGCTGTATGCCAACGAACAGCTGCTCTCACCGCCCCTCCCCGCCGTCAGCCTAAGCCTGCAGACTCCGCGATGCTAAACCGCGTTCAGCGCGACCCGGCCGCCCTGCCTCGCCTGCTACTCAGCCTGCTGGCGCTGGCCTTGTTGTGGCCCGGCATTCAGCTCAGCGAGCTGGACCTCGGTGTGCTGTTGCACGCCGACAGCCAAAGCGAGATGGGCCGTTTCGTCGCCGGCTTCTGGCCGCCGGCGCATGACGCCGAGTTTCTCGACCTGTTGCTGCAAGCCACCTTGCAAACGCTGGCCATCGCCACCGCCGGCATGGCCCTGGCGCTGCTGTTGGCGATTCCGGCTAGCCTGCTGGCCAGTCGCGCGCTGTCGCTGTCGGCGGCCTCCCGTGACGGCCGGCCTAAAACGTTGGCGCAGCTACTGCGCTGGCCGGTACGCGGGCTGCTGATCTTCCTGCGTAGCGTGCCGGAAATCGTCTGGGCGCTATTGTTCGTGCGCGCCGTCGGCCTCGGCCCCACCGCCGGGGTGCTGGCCATCGCCATCACCTACAGCGGCATGCTCGGCAAGGTCTATGCGGAAATTTACGAGTCGGTCGATCAACGCCCCATGCACGCCTTGCTGCAATCCGGCAGCGGCCGACTGGCGGCGTTCGTCTACGGCATCCTGCCGAATGCCGCGGCGGAACTGACCTCCTACACGGTATACCGCTGGGAATGTGCGATCCGCGCCTCGGTGGTGATGGGCTTTGTCGGCGCCGGCGGCCTTGGCCAGCAGATCGACCTGTCGCTGCGCATGTTCGCTGGCGGCGAGGTGGCCAGCATGCTGCTGACCTTCCTGTTGCTGGTGCTGCTGGCCGACCAACTCAGCCGCTTACTGCGCCGGAGGTTGGCATGCACCGGCTGATCAACCTGCTGTTATTAGTGATCATCGGCGTGGCGGTGTACGCCTCGTTCGTCTACCTGGGCATCGACCTCGGCACGCTGATCGGTGGCGACAACCTGGCGCAGATGGCCGGCTACGTGCAGCGTTTCCTGACGCCCGACCTGAGCACGGACCACCTACAAACCATCGGCCATGGCGCGCTGGAAACCTTGGCCATGTCAGCCATCGGCACCTTACTGGCAGCGGTGTTTGGCGTGCTCCTGGCGTTACCCGCAGCGGGACGTTTCGGCTGGCCGCTGCAGAGCGCGGCCCGCTTGCTGCTGAACGCCCTGCGGGCAATTCCCGAGCTGGTCTGGGCGGCCTTAATGGTATTGGCCGCCGGCCTCGGCCCGAATGCCGGCACCCTGGCCCTGGCTCTGCACACCGCCGGGGTACTTGGCCGCTTGTTTGCCGAAGCCCTGGAAAACACCCCGACCGCACCGGCCGAAGCGATTCGCCTACAAGGCGGCGGCCAGGTCGCGGCGTTCTGCTACGGCACCCTGCCCAACCTGTGGCCACAGCTGTTGGCTTACTGCTTGTACCGCTGGGAAAACAATATCCGCATGGCCAGCGTGCTCGGCTTCGTCGGGGCCGGCGGCTTGGGGCAGATGCTCTATGTCAGCCTTAGCCTGTTCCAGGAAGCACAGGCCAGCACGGTCATCCTGGCGATGTTGCTGCTGGTGTTCGGCGTCGATGCGCTGAGTGGCTGGAGCCGCCAACGCTGGGTGCGGGTGTAGCCGCACGCATCAGGCAGATGCGTCTTGCGCTGAGCGGTCTCTGCGCCGCTGCAACCAAGCGCAATGGCCACTGTCCAAACCCAACGCGGAACTGCCCCATCCAGCCGCGCTCGTTATTGCTCTAGGGAGACGTCCTTGCCTGCTGTGTTTTTGCGTCACCCTTTGCGCTGGGTCGCCTTATTGGTTGGCGGGATCGGCCTAACCGCCTCGGTTCTCGCCTGCCCCAGCGGGCAGCAGCAGGTGTGTGCCGTGGTGTGCTTCTGTGCGCCGCTCAGCCAGGCCGACATCGATGGCTTGTACGAAAACGCCACCCAGATAGCCGCTACAGGTCTTGAGCAAGGCTTGCAGCAAGCGCGTGAGCGCGCGGCAGCCGACGGCACCGAGCCTGTGCCTCTGCATATCCGCGCGCAGCTAGAGGCCTATTTCGATATAGCGGTGCTCGACTCGGCGCGCTTTAAGGTCGGTGGCGGCGAGGCGCTGAACGCCGGCAATGCCTTGCTGCAAAACCCCGACGTGCTGGCGGTGACGCTGATCGACATCATCGTTTTCCGTAACGCTGAGGACGCGCAGCAAAATGTCGCGCTCTGGGCCCATGAGTTGCTGCATGTGCAGCAATACCAGCAATGGGGCGTGCGCGAATTTACCCGCCGCTACACCCGCGACCACGACGCCATCGAAGCGCCCGCTTACAAACTGCAGATTGAGGTCGCTCGGGCACTGCGCAATCAGTTGAGCCTGAGCGAGACGGTGCCCTAACCGACGCCTGAACATCGGGAGAGGCCGCCGAAGCAACCTGCCGCCCTTGCTGTTCGCCTTCTCTTAGCGAGCCAGCCATGCGGCTTGGCGCTGGCGCACGGCGACGTCATGCGCCAGCAGTGCCTCGATAAAGCACTGCGCCGCCAGCGATAAGCGCCGGCCGTGCAGGCGAGCAACGCCGAAGCGCCCGCTCAGCCCCGGGGCAAGGCTAGGCAATGCCTGCAAGTCGCCGCGCTGCAGTTCGTCTTCCACCATAAACCACGGCAACAGCGCCAGCGCCTCACAGCCCAACAGCAGCTGCTTGAGCATGGCCGAGCTGTCGCAGGTGATCGCCAGTTTCCACTGCGCGCGCCAGGTGTTCTGCAACGCACTGGGCAGGCGCTTGAGCAGTTCCTCGCGAATCGCCTCGGGCAGGTTGGGCCCGGCCAGCGGGTAGCGCAACAGCGCCTCGGTACTGGGCGAGGCCTGCTCAAGCAGCGGATGACCGGCGCGGCACACGGGCAACGTGTGGTGCTCACCGAGGAGCTGCACGACATAGCTGGGATCGTCTTCAATCTCGTGCAAATCCACCACCATCAGATCGATTTCGCGACGTTGCAAGCGCGCCGGCAGCTCTTGCCAGGGCGCCAGTATCACCTCCAGATACACCCCTGGATGGGCACGGCTCAAGATGGCCAGCACCGGGGCGACTAGGGCGGCGCCGGCGAAGGGGCCTACACCTATGCGTAACTCCCCTTGCTGCAAGCCGCGCGCCAATTGCAGGTCATGCTTAAGGTCCTGGGCATGCAGCAGCAGTTTGCGGGCATGCTGCAACAGCAACTCGCCCATCGCCGTGGGGGTCACTTCACGGTGACTGCGGTCAAACAGTTGCTCGCCAACCTGCGCTTCAAGCGCCTGCAAGCTGCGCGATAACGCCGGCTGGGAGAGGTGAAGCGCCTCGGCAGCACGGGCAAAGTTGCCATGTTCGGCGAGAGCAAGGGCATGACGCAGGTGACGGAGCTCTATATTCATGTCTTACACGCATTGAAAAGATGCTTTAGCTGCATTGGACGCATGGTATCCCGCACCCCATGCTCTGACCAGTCAACCCGTGGAGTAAGCCAATGAATCTGCCCTTGCGCTGGTTATTACCCAGCACCCTGTTGTTTCTCAGCGCCTGCAGCGACAGCTCCGCGCCCAGCACCAGCGCCGCCACGCCAAGCACGCAAGCCGCCCAGGCTGAGGTGCTGCAGCAATACGACTTGAGCCACACCGAGGGCTTGGCCCAGGCACGGCGCGGCCTGATTGCCGCACCGCAGGGCCAGGTGCGCGATGCCGAGGGCCAACTGATCTGGGACTTCGACAGCTTCGCGTTTATCCATGACGAAGCGCCTGCCACCGTCAACCCGAGCCTGTGGCGACAGGCGCTGCTGAATAACCAGATTGGTCTGTTCAAAGTCAGCGAGAAAATCTATCAACTGCGCGGCTTTGACCTGGCCAACATGACCCTGATCGAGGGCGACAGCGGCTGGATTGTCATCGACCCGCTGACCAGCCGGGAAACTGCCGCCTTCGCCATGGACTTCGTCGCACAACATCTGGGCCAGCGCCCGGTGAGCGCGATGATCTTCAGCCATAGCCATGTCGATCACTTTGGCGGTGCCCTCGGTGTGCTCACTGCCGAAGACGCCAAGGCTCGACAGGTACCGGTGATCGCCCCGGCCGGGTTTATGCAGGAGGCCACCAGCGAAAACCTGATGATGGGCGTTGCCATGACCCGCCGCGCCACCTTTATGTACGGCAAACGCCTGCCACGTACCGCCGAGGGCATGGTCGACAACGGCTTGGGCAAGGCGGTGGCGTTTGGTCACATGGGCATTCTGCCGCCGACCCAACTGATCAGCGCCAGCGAACAGACGCTGGACGTCGATGGCGTACGCTTTGTTTTCTACAACACGCCCGGAGCCGAGGCCCCGGCGGAGATGACTTTCAGCCTGCCAGAGCTAAACGCCTTTGGCGGCGCTGAGCTGCTCTCACAAACCCTGCACAACCTCTACACCCTGCGTGGCGCCAAGGTGCGCGATGCCCTGCAGTGGGCCAACTACATCGACGCCAGCCGTGCCCACGCCGCCGAGGCCCAGGTGCTGTTCAACCAACACCACTGGCCGGTGTGGGGGCAAACCAACATCCAGGCGTTTCTCACCGCGCAGCGTGATGTCTACCGCTACCTGCACGACCAAACCGTACGACTGATGAATGCCGGACTCACCGCGCCGGAGATCGCCGAGCAGTTGCGGCTGCCGCCAAGCCTCGACCAACACCTGCACGTACATGGCTACTACGGCACGCTCAAGCACAACGTGCGCGGCATTTATCAGTTCTATCTGGGCTGGTATGACGCCAACCCCGCCAACCTCGACCCACTCCCACCGGTGGACGCGGCCGCCAAGTACGTGGCCCTCGCCGGGGGCCGCGAGCAATTGCTGGCGAGTGCCGAACAGGCCTATGCCGAGGGTGACTATCGCTGGGCGGCCGAGCTGGGCAAGCACCTGCTGTATGCCGACCCTGAGCATGCGGCGGCGCGCGACCTGCAAGCCCGCAGCTTCGAGCAACTGGGTTATCAAGCCGAGTCTGCGGCGTGGCGGAACGTCTACCTGAGCGGTGCCTATGAGCTGCGCCACGGCCTGCCGCAAGACGGCTTCACCTCGGCGATGATGCTCGACATGCTCAAGCACACGGAGCCCGAGCGCTTTCTGGAAGTGATGGCCAGCAAACTGGACGGCATCGCAGCGGCCGACAGTGCGCTGCGGATCAATCTCAATTTCACCGACAGCGGCGTGCGCTATCACCTGTGGATCGAAAACGCCGTATTGCACCACCGTCGCGTGGCGGCAGACGACGTTGCTGAGGCCGACGCCAGCCTCAATCTGAGCCAGGACTTCTTCCTGCAAATGATCACCGGCCAGGCCGGTGTCGCGGCCCTGTTCAGCTCCGACCAGGTGTCGATCGACGGCAGTGCACTGGCGCTGGGGCGCTTCTTTAGCCTGCTGGATAAGCCGGACGGACGCTTCCCTATCGTCACCCGCCAGTAAGCACTCGCGGCTTGCCCGTCAAATGTGCCTGCAGCGCAGCCAAAACCGCTGCGCTGTTTGGCCTGTACGACAGACCATTGGGCGGCACCTGCTGCAATACCTGCCTGTGACGCCCAGGCGAATATGCGTCGTGCACAACTGCAGACGCTGACGATGGGTATCGCCGAAAATCAGTGGACAGGTGGTTTAAGAGAAAGCGCCAGGCGATCGATTGGAGCGGCGCAGGTAGCGCCGCTCCAGCACCAGCCGGGTAGGCCGGTGCATCGCATCGAAATGCCAGAGGGGAAGAAACGCCTCGTACCGGCGGGTAGCCCCCGTTACCGGGTGTACGAAGGGCGCTGCGTAACGGCAGGTGCCGCGTGCAGCATCAGGTGCTTGGGCAAAGTACCTGGGGGTGGCGGTAAGCCGGTGTTGCGTGCAACCCCGGCAGGCAAACCTGCCGGGTGTCATGCTCGGTGCGCTGAGTAGCGGACAACGGCCCGGCACTTAGCGCGGCAGCGGCTTAACCGATGGTCATCAGGCTGGCGTTACCGCCGGCCGCTGCGGTGTTGATGCTCAACGCGTGCTCGATCAACAGGCGCTCCAGTGGGATGTCAGTCTCACCTTTGTTCAAGCCATGCACACCGATGATCGCGCCAGGGCGCTGGGCCGCCAATTGGCTGACCTCACGCAACTGATCGGAGTCACCGTGGTGCAGGATCGCATCGAAACCGACCTCACTGCTGCTCCATTGGCTGAGCAGGGTAATGCGCTGCTGCACCAGCTTGGGCAGTGCCGCCAAGAGCGCCTGGGTCAGCTCGCTTTCCTGCCACAGCACCTGGCAACCCACGGCCAACGCCGCCGCCAGCTGTACCAGCAAATCGCCACGTTCATCGGCCAGGCACAGTACATGCTCACGCGGCAGCAGGCTGTAGCTGTTGCGCTCACCGGTCGGGCCAGCCAACTGCTGCACCGTGCCGCTTTGCGCCAGTTCTACATACTGCGTGCTCAAGGCAGACAGGCTCGGCTCATGCTCAGCCGCCCACTCCTGCAGCGCCTGGATGACTTTGGCCTGCGCCGCTGGACGCTGGATTTCACCCTCTTCCTGCTGCAGCTGCTTGGCCACCGCATCATGCGGGCGGGTGGCCAGCAAACGGTACATGTACAGCGGGCCACCGGCTTTCGGGCCGGTGCCGGAGAGGCCTTCACCACCGAACGGCTGCACGCCCACGACGGCACCGACCATGTTGCGGTTGACGTAGAGGTTGCCGACCTTGGCGCTGCCCACCACCTGAGCGATGGTTTCATCGATGCGCGTGTGCACACCCAGGGTCAGGCCATAGCCGCTGTCGTTGATCTGCTGCAGCAACTTGCCGAGGTCTGCGCGGGCATAACGCACCACGTGCAGCACCGGGCCGAAGATTTCACGGGTCATTTCATCGAAGCTGTCCAGTTCGATCAGCGTCGGCGTGACGAAGGTACCGCGGCTCAGGTCATCGCCATTGCTGCGCGCTGCCTGGAAAATCTTGCGGCCCTTGTCGCGCATTTTCGCGACGTGCTGATCGATATTGGCCTTAGCTTCGGCGTCGATTACCGGGCCGATATCCGTGCTCAAGCGCTCCGGGTTGCCGAGGCTGTATTCGGCCATGGCACCTTTGAGCATGTTGATCACGCGATCGGCCACATCTTCCTGCACACACAGCACACGCAGAGCCGAGCAACGCTGACCGGCGCTGTCGAAGGCCGAGGCCACGACATCAACCACCACCTGCTCGGTGAGTGCCGAGGAGTCGACGATCATGCTGTTGAGGCCGCCGGTTTCAGCGATCAACGGCAGGGTACGACCATGCGCATCCAGGCGACCGGCCAGGTTGCGCTGGATAATCCCGGCCACTTCGGTGGAGCCAGTGAACATCACGCCGCGCACCCGCTCGTTGCCGATCAGGCCGGCACCCACGGTTTCGCCACGGCCCGGCAGCAGCTGCACGGCACCGGCCGGCACGCCGGCTTCCAGCAGAATGCGTACCGCCTGGGCAGCGATCAGCGGGGTTTGTTCGGCCGGTTTGGCCAGCACAGTGTTACCAGCTGCCAGAGCCGCAGCCACCTGGCCACTGAAGATGGCCAGCGGGAAGTTCCACGGGCTGATGCACACCACCGGACCCAGCGGGCGATGGCTGTCATTGCTGAAGTGGTTACGTGCCTGCGCCGCGTAGTAACGCAGGAAGTCCACGGCCTCGCGCACTTCGGCAATGGCGTTGGCAAAGGTTTTACCCGACTCGCGCACCAGCAAGCCCATCAGCTGTTGGGTTTCCGCCTCCATCTGATCCGCCGCGCGGTCGAGCACTGCGGCGCGCTCACCTGGCAGGGTCGACTGCCAGATCTGCCCACTGGACACCGCGCAGAGCACGGCATTTTGCACATCCTGCACGCTGGCCTCATGCACATGGCCGACGATGTCACGATGGTCCGATGGGTTGCGCACCGGCTGCGCCTCGCCCAGCTCTGGCGTGTCACACCCAAGCAGCGGCATGGCCTTGTAAGCGTTGTTAGTGCTGCTCAGCAGCGCCGAAGACAGCGACCCCAGGCGATGTTCGTTGGCCAGGTCGATGCCTTCTGAGTTTTTCCGGGCAGCACCATACAGGGCGCACGGTAGCGCGATTCGCGGGTGCGGCAGGCCAAGCCCACCTTCCTGCGCGGCCATTTGCTCGATTTGCTGCACCGGGTCGAGCACCAGTTCTTTAATCGAGATGCTGTGGTCGGCAATGCGGTTAACAAACGAGGTGTTCGCGCCGTTCTCCAGCAGGCGACGCACCAGATAAGCCAGCAAGGTTTCATGGCTGCCGACCGGCGCATATATACGGCACGGACGGTTCAGCTTGCCGTCGGCGATTTTGCCCACGACCTGCTCGTACAGCGGCTCACCCATGCCGTGCAGGCATTGGAATTCGTACTGACCGGGGTAGTAGTTCTGCCCGGCCAGCTGATAGATCGCCGACAACGAGTGAGCGTTGTGCGTGGCGAACTGCGGGTAGATGGCTTCCGGCACGGCCAGCAGCTTGCGCGCACAGGCAATGTAGGAGACGTCGGTGTACGGCTTGCGGGTGTACACCGGATAGCCTTCCAGACCTTCGACCTGGGCGCGCTTGATTTCGCTGTCCCAGTACGCGCCTTTTACCAGACGGATCATCAGGCGGTGACGGCTGCGCTTGGCCAGGTCGATGACATAGTCGATCACGTACGGGCAGCGTTTCTGGTAAGCCTGGATGACAAAACCGATGCCGTTCCAACCGGTCAGGGCCGGGTCGAAGCACAGGCGCTCCAGCAGGTCGAGGGAGATTTCCAGACGATCGGCTTCTTCGGCGTCGATGTTCAGGCCGATGTCGTACTGCTTGGCCAGCTTGGTCAAGCTGAGCAGGATCGGGTACAGCTCATCCATCACGCGCTCGTGCTGGGCACGGCTATAGCGCGGGTGCAGCGCCGACAACTTGATCGAGATGCCTGGACCTTCGTAGATGCCACGACCATGGGACGCCTTGCCGATGGCATGGATCGCCTGCTCGTAGGACGCCAGGTAACGCTTGGCATCTTCGTCAGTCAGCGCGGCTTCGCCGAGCATGTCGTAGGAGTAACGGAAACCCTTATCTTCCATCGTGGTGGCATTGGCCAGGGCTTCGGCGATGGTTTCGCCGGTAACAAACTGCTCGCCCATCAGACGCATGGACATGTCCACGCCCTTGCGGATCAGCGGCTCGCCGCCTTTGCCGATGATGCGATTGAGCGAGGTGACCAAGCCGGCTTCGTTATGCGTAGAGACCAGCTTGCCGGTGATCAACAGCCCCCAGGAGGCGGCGTTTACGAACATCGACGGGCTGTTGCCCAGGTGCTGGCTCCAGTTGCCGTTGCTGATCTTGTCGCGGATCAGCGCGTCACGCGTGGCCTTGTCCGGAATACGCAACAGCGCTTCGGCCAGGCACATCAGCGCGACACCTTCCTGCGAGGACAGCGAGAATTCCTGCAGCAAGCCCTGCACCAAGCCCTGGCGGCCACCGGCGTTCTTCTGGCTGCGCAGCTTCTCGGCAATGCGCATGGCCAGCTTGTTGCTGGCCTCGGCCATGTCCTTGGGCAGACGCGCCTGCTCCAGCAGCATCGGCACGGCTTCGATTTCCGGACGACGGTAAGCCGCGGTAATCGCCGCGCGCAGTACCGATTGCGGCTGGATGCTTTCGGCGAAGTCGAGGAACACCTGCAGACCCTGCTCGGTCAGCGCCTCAACCGGCTCTTCACCGGCAGCTGCGGCCAGGCCGGAATGTTCGGCCGGGGTCAATCCACCCTCAACCTGTTCCAGATAATTGAAAATCGCCTGTTTAATCAGCCAGTGTGGCGTGCGGTCAATTTTCTGCGCAGCCTGCTTGAGGCGCTCACGGGTTGCATCATCGAGCTTTACGCCAAGGGTAGTGGTGGCCATTGGTTTGTCCTGTATGGGCTGGAGCACGGCAAAAAAACTGGCGCGAGATTAAACCTCTCAAGGCTAAAGGTGCAACTAGGCGCAACCCGGCAAATGCACACTATTTGCAGTCCACCAGTCACCGCCAACCCCACCCATCCTAGGGCAAGCCTCAAATACCTGGCTGCCCGCAGGAGAAACTCGCAGTGGCGAGGTAAAACGGCTGTTTTAAAAATGCATTAATTTTCCGACAACAGGTGCAACCCGAAGACCAGAAAAGGTTGTACCTATTTATCTAAGTCACGCTATTTCAGCAAAGCACAGTTGCCCCATTTGCGCAGGTCAGCCGACGGAGTGCGCGCACTGCGTCAACGCCTCCCACCACGGATGACAATCCAGAAACATGTCGAGCCAATTAAAGAGGCTCGGCGACACACGCAGACGATGGCGTGAATAGCCGGTGACGCTTCACTCAGGCTAAGCTCAGGTCGCGATTAACAAGGAGACGTTCATGACTGCCAAGGAAGCGCAATTGACCGAGTTGCTCAAATTGTCCACGCGCACCCTCACCCACCTGACTGCCGCCACCACCGCGATGTCATTTGAATTGTTGAATGCACAGGACCGCGCCGTACGTGCCAGCGCGCGCAAAATGATCGAGCGCATGCTGGCGATCAACAGTGAACTGGACCAGCAATGGCAACTGCTCGGCCAGCTGGAGGGCACCCCGCCCGAGCCCAACAACAGCTTGGAGCAAGTGATGCTGCGCGGCCTGGACCCGGCAGTAGACAGCCGCTGACCCACACCCCACGCCATAAACAGCACGCCAGCGCCTGTTCGGCGCTGTGCGTGAGCATTCCTGCGCGCCGATGCACCAACTTAAGGCAAAGCCTGCCCGTCCGGTCAGTTACTTGCGCATTTCGCGCATTTACATCCGCCGAAAAATCACTAAAGTGCGCGCCCTCGCTGCTCGCGAATGGCTGACGTGGCGATACCGAAATAAATTCAGGACTTGGCCTTGTTCTTGCTGAAATACTAGCTAACCTGACCCATCGGACAGGTTTAAACAATAATTCAGCACTTGGGGAGCAACACATGATCAACCGTACACTTTCCTCTCTGGCCTTGGCCGGCGGGCTGCTGGCGGGCGGCCAGGCCGTAGCCGGTGACTTACTGCACTGGCAGAACAACAGCCTGACTTACCTATATGGCCAGGACTTTAAGATCGACCCGGAAATTCAGCAGACCATCACCTTCGAGCACGCCAGCGGCTGGAACGTCGGTGACCTGTTCTTCTTCGTCGACACCATCAAGTACAACACCGACGCCACCAATGGCGCGGGCGACGGCCATACCTTCTACGGTGAATTCTCGCCACGCCTGTCGTTCGGCAAGCTGCTCAACAGCAAACTGGAGTTCGGCCCGATCAAAGACGTGCTGCTGGCCACCACCTATGAGTTCGGCGAAGACGACGTTGAGTCCTACCTGATCGGCCCGGGTTTTGATCTGGCGATCCCCGGCTTCGACTACTTCTCGCTGAACTTCTACAACCGGACCACGGACGGCAAGCGCGACGGCGATAATGTCTGGCAGATCACTCCGGTGTGGAGCTACACCATTCCGGTGGGCAAGTCCGACATCGTCATCGACGGCTTCATGGACTGGGTGGTGGACAACGACAAGACCTACCACGCCAACCTGCACTTCAACCCGCAGATCAAATACGACCTGGGTAAAGCCATGAGCTGGGGCGAGAAGCAGTTGTACGTCGGCATCGAGTACGACTACTGGAAAGACAAATACGGCATCGATGACAACAGTTTCCTCGGTGACACCATTCTCAAGGGCACCGATCAGAACACCGCCAGCCTGCTGGTCAAAGTGCACTTCTGATTCTCAGCTGCTACCCGCCAGCCCTGTTACAACAGACTGGCGGGCATCACCGGCAACCACCTTGGCAACGCTATTTCTGGAGTTGCGGCGTAATCGCCGCAGTATCAGGGTCTTCTACTCTGTGATGACTCAGCAGTGGATACCCAGCATGCCTAACGCCCTACACCGCACACTCGCCCGCGCCCTGCTCGTCAGCCTGCTGCTCACGCTGGCCGCCTGCGGCACTCTGGCCCCTCGCGACCCGCTACGCATACAGCTAGTCGGCATCGAACCCTTGCCCGGCGAAGGCCTGGAAATGCGCTTCGCGATCAAACTGCGCGTGCAAAACCCCAACGACAACCCGATCGACTTCAACGGCGTCGCCCTGCAACTGCAGGTCAACCAACAGCCGCTGCTCAGTGGCGTCAGTGACCAGCGCGGCCAGGTGCCGCGTTATGGTGAACGCATCCTGCAAATTCCAGTCAGCTTGTCCGCCTACGCCGCACTGCGCCAAGCCTGGGGCGTAGCCGGTTATCCGGACGGCAAAGGCCTGCCTTACGAACTAAACGGCAAGCTCGCGGGCGGCCTGTTTGGCACCCGGCGCTTCGAGGACCACGGCATCCTCAACTGGCCACAGCTGCCAGCGCCGAGCCGGACCCGCTAAAACCAAGGACGACAAAACCCTATACACTATGCGGCCTTTTCTTATTGACCCAGTAAGGACCCCGCCGTGAGCACGTTGCCGCCCTGCCCCAAATGCAATTCCGAATACACCTACGAAGACGGCGCTCAGCTGATCTGCCCCGAGTGCGCCCACGAGTGGTCGGCCGACGCTGCAAGCGAAGCAGTAGATGAGGTCAAGGTGATCAAGGATTCAGTCGGCAACGTGCTGCAAGATGGCGACACCGTCAGCGTGATCAAGGACCTGAAAGTCAAAGGTTCCTCACTGGTGGTCAAAGTTGGCACCAAGGTCAAAGGCATCCGCCTGTGCGACGGCGATCACGACATCGACTGCAAAATCGATGGCATCGGCGCGATGAAACTGAAGTCCGAGTTCGTGCGCAAAGTCTGATTTTCAGAGCTGCAGACGCCAAAAGCCCCGATCTGCAAGCCGGGGCTTTTCTATGGCAAGCATTCCTCCGGCATACTCCGTGCGACCCCGCCCGCCCTTGACTAGCCTCACGGGCGAGCATGCCGCGCGATGAGCGCCCAAGCCTGGAGGAGCTCATGCGTAATGCTGCGTTGTGCCTGTTGTTGCTGCTGCCCTGCGCGCTACAGGCCGAAGTCTGGAAAGTGGCAGGCGACGAACAGTTCGCGCCCTACAGCTTTATCAGCCTCGAGGATGAGCAACCGCGCGGGCTGGATGTTGAGCTGGTACAGACGGTGCTGCAGGCCGCTCACATCAGCTACAACCTACGCCTGTATCCCTGGGAGCGGGTCAAGCGCATGCTCGAGCGCAAGGACGTAGCCATGGCATTTCAGTTCGCCGGCACCCCCGAGCGCATGCAGCAATATGAATTAGTCGGGCCAATCCGCACCGGCTCCACAGTCTTTATGGCCTCGCGCAGAACCAACCTCACTGACTGGAGCGGGTTCGACGACCTGTCGCCCTACATCATTGGCCAAGTGCGCGGTTACGCCTACCAGTCAGACTTCGACAAGGCCGACCTGCGCCGCGATAACAACGCGCACAATCCACGGCAATTGGTGGCGATGCTGCTGGCCGGGCGCATTAATCTGATAGTCGGTGATCGCGCACAGCTGATGTACTTCGTGCGCGAGCAGCATGCTGAGCAAAGCGTGCGCATCCTCAGCACACCGCTGGTGGAAATGCCGCGCTATGTGGCCTTCGCCAAGGGCGATCACCGCCGTGCCGAACAATTCGCAGCCGCACTGGAGCGCTTAAGAGACGCAGGCACACTGGACACCATCTACCAACGCTGGCAGTAGCTTGCCTGCCCAATAACCCGGAGTTTTCATGCGCTGCCTGACCCTCACCCTGCTATCGACCACCCTGCTGCTGAGCGCCTGTGGCCTCGGCGAAAGCGCCGCCACTGCGAGCCTGCAAGCCGAACAAGCGGCGCAACTGCAGCAGCAGACAGCGCAACTCAAACAGCAAATCGAAGCGGCCAACGCGCAAAACCAGGAGCGCTTGCAAGAGGCTTACTGAGCACGCGCAGGAGTAGCGCGAGAACCGGCTTACTGCACCGGCAGGAAGTTCATAAACAACAGGCCCTGGGCATAACTCACGCCCATGCGCCGGTAGCGCTCATCCAGCACATCGGTGAGCAGATCCAGGCGCGCCACTATCTTGCCGAACTCCACCGCGTAACTGAGGTTGCGCCCCTCGGCAGAAATCTCGTTGGACAGCAGCCAAGGCTTGCCGCCGGCATCCGTGCGCTGGGCGAGCATCCAGCTGGCCTTCTCAATATTACGCGCGGCGTTGTGAATGAACTGCGGGTCCAGCGTATCGCTGAGGTAATACTCGGTGCGACCGCCATGGGCGGTAATCAGCATGCTCGCCAGTGAATAGATAAACGCGCCGACACGGTCGCCCTGGTACTCGGCGCTCAAGGCATAGCTGAGGGCCGCGACATCAGTGCGGCCAGCCAGTTGCGGCAGTGGCTGGTCCAACTCAATGGCGCGGTGCACGCCACGCTTCACGGCCTGCACATCGGCCAGGCCGGTTTTGCGCCACTCACGCGGGTTGCGCAGGTACAGCTTGTCCATCAAACGGTAGAGGCTGTTGAGGTTGTTGCGCATGCCCAGGGTCGCCATGCGGTCGGCGTGGCTCTGGAAGAACTCGGAGGGTTTGATCGGGCTTTGGTTACTGATGATGCTCTTATGGTCCTGGCGCGTGGAGCAACCGCTCAGGGTCAGCCAGCTCAATAGCAGCAGGCCAGCCACCCACCTGCCCCGCCTCGCCATCCCGCAGCCGGGCATGCCGTGGGCGCGTCTTGCCAACCTTGGTAAACGCTGCACAGTACTCATCAGTGGAGTTCGTCCGCTGCGGTGTGATGGGGTAACGCTAGCAACAAAATCCAGGTTGATCCGCTTTTCTGCCCAAAGGCATGACTTACAGCACAATCAAATACCTAGCAGCACAAGCTCAGGTGGCGTGCTAACAGCCACTGCCAGGCATAAAAGCTTGCCGGCAGATGCGCAGTGCAGCGCTAAAAGCCCCGTTGCAGAGCGTGTAAACCGGTATGATCCGCAGCTTTTTTGCTGTCGAGTTACCCATGCCCCGCCTGTTTGCCCTGCTCTGCCTGCTAGTTGCGCTGCCCACCTTCGCCGACGCACCAAAAACCTTCAGCGCCGCCAAGAAAATTGCCTGGAAGCTCTACGCCGAACGACCCAACACCTTTTATTGCCACTGCGCGTACAACGGCAACCGGGTCGACCTCAACAGCTGCGGCTACAGCCCGCGCAAACAGCTGCGCCGTGCCCAGCGCGTGGAGTGGGAACACGTGGTGCCGGCCTGGGTGATTGGCCATCAGCGCCAGTGCTGGCAGAACGGCGGACGTAAAAAATGCGCACGTAACGACACCACCTTCAAAGCCGCCGAAGCCGACCTGCACAACCTCGTCCCGAGCATCGGCGAGGTGAATGGCGACCGCTCCAACTACGCCCTCGGCATGCTCAGCGAAAAGCCGCAGCAATACGGTGCCTGCCCCATGGTGGTCAACTTCAAGGCCAAGACCGCCATGCCGCCCGCCCATGCCCGTGGCGCGGCGGCGCGCATCTACCTGTATATGGCTGATCACTACAAATTGCGCCTGTCGAAACTCGACCGACGCACTTACGAAGCCTGGAACCGCCAGTACCCCATCAGCGAATGGGAGCGCTGGCGTAACCAGCAAGTGGGCTGCGTGATGGGCTACGGCAATCCTTATGTCGGTGCCATTGACGCCAGCAGTTGCAACCCACAACGTCGCGCCGGCAACCCGCAACGCAACAGCGGCTAAGCCCCAGCGCGCGTGCGCCGAGCACCTGTAGCGGCGCGATTGCCGCTAAACTTAAGCCACCCCAGCCAGCCCGAGTCGCCTTCCATGCCCAACACCGTCACCCCGAGCGCCGCCCACGCCATCGCCGAAACCCGCGCCTGGGTCGACCGCGCCGTGATTGGCCTGAACCTCTGCCCGTTCGCCAAGGCCGTGCAAGTCAAAGGGCAGGTGCGTTATGTGGTGTGCGCCAGCGCCGAGCCGGCAGACCTGCTCAGCGCCTTGATCGACGAACTGCACGCACTGGCTAACGTCGAGCCGAGCGAAACCGACACCACGCTGCTGATCCACCCGGCGGCGCTCACCGACTTTCTCGACTTCAACGACTTTCTCGCCGTGGTCGACAACACCGTCGACGACCTCGGCTACAGCGGCATTCTGCAAGTGGCCAGCTTCCACCCGCAGTTCCAGTTTGCCGACACCCACGTCAACGATGTCAGCAACGCCACCAACCGTGCACCCTACCCGACCCTGCATATCCTTCGGGAAGCCAGCATCGACCGCGCCGTCGCGGCCTTCCCCGAGCCCGAGGCGATCTTCGACGCCAATATTGACACCCTGGAACAACTCGGCAGCGACGGTTGGGCCGCCCTGCAGGCGCAGTGCCGCAAAGATGCGCAAGACAGCTAAGCCACAAGCGCCCAGGTAAACCTAAAGCCAACCCACCAACGCCTGCCGTTGGCACTTTTACACAAGCTTTACACTGCCACTTGCAATGCCAGCCGTTCAGCGGTGTCGAAACAACAAGCCGGAAAGCCGGTTTGCAGAGGAGTTTCGATCATGCTGTCACGTATCCCCCTGATCACTGGCCTGCTTGCCAGCCTGGCGCTACTTGGCCAGGCCCCGGCACAGGCGTCCAACCGCGACGCAGCCATTATTGGCGCAGTAGCCGGTGCAGTCATTGGTGGCGTTATTGTCAGCCAGAGCCGCCCGGTGCAGGTCTACAGCCCACCACCGCCCGCGTACTACCCGCCCCCACAGGAGTATTACCCGCCGCACCCGGCTTACTACGAGCGCCGCCCGGTCTACTACCAACCAGCGCCGGTGTATTACCCGCCCGCTCAGGTGTATTACCAACCCGCCCCGGTGTATTACGTGCAGGAACGGCCACGCCACAAGCGCTGGCACAAGCAGTACCGCGATCACGACCACGGTCACGCACACCTGCGTGGGTATCGCCGGTAAACCACAAGCCTCGCACATGCGGGGCTTTTTCATACTCAGTGGCCAGCAAACCTGGCTACCAAGGACAGCACGCTGGCCCTGCACGCCACTGCGTGCGAGCAGCGCGGCGCATAGAGTAGAAACGGCTGATTGCCGTCCACCAGGCTGGCGGTGACCACAAAATCCCCCGCAGAGGAGACCACCAGATGAATACTCACGCGCAGTTCACCCACATGGAAGACGGCAGCGCCGAAGACTGGCGCATCATCGCCGAGGACTTTATGGCGCATGCGGCCAAGCTGCCCGAGCGCATCCTCGCCCACCTGAAACTGCTCGATGGCGACTTTGGCGGCTTCCCGATTGACCGCCTGAGCCACTCGTTACAGACCGCCACCCTCGCCTACCGCGACGGCCGCGATGAGGAATACGTGGTCTGCGCGCTGCTCCACGACATCGGCGACACCCTCGGCAGCTACAACCACCCGGACATCGCCGCCGCCATGCTCAAGCCCTTCGTCAGCCCGGAAAACCACTGGATAGTGGAGAAACATGGCGTGTTCCAGGGCTACTACTTCTTCCATCACCTGGGCATGGACCGCCACCTGCGCGAGCAATTCAAAGACCACCCGCAGTACCAAGCCACCATCGAATTCTGCGCACGCTACGACGCAGCGGCATTCGACCCGCAAGGTGAAATTCTGCCGCTGGAGTTCTTTGCGCCGATGCTGAGAAGGGTGTTTGCCGAGCCGAAGCAGTCGCTTTATAAAACCGTAGCGCTGGATTAAGCGGTTTTGACCGTACCCGCGCGGCACGCGGGTACGAGGCAAGACGCGCGCAGGGACATGACCGTATTCATCAACGAATGACTGCGTGGCCCGCTCGGCTAAAAAACCGCTACGGCATTGCGCCGCTAGTCATCGCCGCGCTCCTGCTGACGCGCCCGAGCGTCCAGCAGCCGCAGAATTGCTGCGTCATCCAACTCCAAGCGCAAGCTGCCAGAACGCACATGCAGGTCGCGCTGCGGGAAGGGAATCTCGATCTGCGCCGCACGCAACTGGTCATCAATCGCCCACAAAAACTTCGCCTGGGTGGCGCCGGGAGAAACCATCAGCGCATGCTCAACCCAAAGCACCAACTCAAAACTCAGGCTGCTATCAGCAAACCCGGTCAGCCACACATCTGGCATGCGCCTGGGGTCACTGATGATGCAGCCCGGCACAGCATCTACGGCTTTCAATACCGCCTGCTTGACCTTGTCTTTGTCAGTGCCGTAGGCCACACAGAACGGCACATGAATGCGCCGGTACTTTTCATTGAAGCTCCAGTTGGTGACCCGGCCGTTTATAAACTCCGAGTTGGGCACAATGATGTCGAGCAAATCATTGGTGGTGACGCGGGTATAACGCATCCCAATTTCGGTCACTCGGCCCATGACCCCGGACTGCAAATCGACGAAATCCCCGACCTTCAAAGTCTTCTCCAGCAACAAGATCAAGCCGGAGACAAAGTTGCCAAAAATGCCCTGCAAGCCAAAGCCAATCCCCACACCAATGGCACCACCGATCAGGGCAAAGTTACTGATATCGAGGCCCAAGTAACGCAAGCCCACCAGCGTGCCGACAATCCACACGGTGTAACGAATGATCCGGTTGAAGGCGTACACGCCGGCCGAATTCATGTAGGCGTCTTTTTTGCCGCGGGCCGCCAGGTTGCGTAAACCATGCTCAAGCTGGATGGAAAACCACCAGGCGAAAAACAGGATGAATATCAAACCCAGCAAACGGGCCATGTGCACGTCCGTGGTGCCGATTTGGAACCAAGGGGCGGTTGCCCACTGCAACAGGGTTTGTTGAATATTCTCGCTGAGCGACTCTGCCGGCATGAGTGATGGCCTGATATACCGCGTGGTAGGAAAGGCGCTGTGCGCCTTCCCCTAAGCCTAGCTCAGCGCTGCCTTGGCGATTAAATCGACCGTCATGCACGCCACCCCTGGCGCACGGTCATCCATTCGCAGCAATGGTCGAGCCAGACCATTCAAGGACGAAACATGGCTGCCAAGCCCCCCGCCCCTCGCCAGCAAAAACACCTCGCCGTGCTGGCCGACGGTCAGCATGGTGGTCACAGCCAATACAGGAACGTAAACCGCAGCTGCTCTATTGACCGGAATTACGCTTTTCGCCCTTACGGCGAGTCACTTTCTCTTTGCTCGCGCGAAAGAGAAAGTAACCAAAGAGAAAGCGCGCCCAGCATCCGGGTTTCGCTGCGCTCAACTCCCCTCGCTCCGGCGCTGTTCCGAGGGTCGGCAAGACGGGCCATCCATGGCACGGCATGCCTCCGCCCCATCAGGAGGCCGAGTGGAATCGTTGCGGAAGGGGTTGAGCGGCATGGATGCCGCGAGAGCCGCGATAGGCCAGGGATGGCCCTTCGCGGCGGGCCCCTGGAGCAATGATGGAACGAGGGAAGTCGAGCGCAGCGAGACCCGGATGCAAGGGGCAAGACCTTTTGCTTACTTTTGGGGCGTTTGCCAAAAGTGAGCCGCCGTAAGGGCGGAAGCAATATAAAAACCACCGACCAAGCGGCGGACACACACCAATCGCCAAGCAACACACCCGTAGGATGGGTTGAGCAACGTGAACGCATCAACCAACCACAAAAAACCGCTACTACACTCAGCCAACCCCGAATCTGCAAAGGACTGCAGCCATGTCTGACTACCGCCGCGATCACACCCCTGGCGCCAGCTGGTTCTTTACCCTCAACCTAGCCGACCGCCGCCGGGCGTTATTAACCGAGCAGATCAACCTGCTGCGCACCAGCTTCCAAAGGGTCATGCGCCAACATCCGTGGCACATCGACGCCATCGTGATCCTTCCCGACCACCTGCATGCCCTGTGCACCCTGCCACCGGGCGATGGCGATTTCGCCCTGCGTTGGCGTTTGATCAAAACCGGCTTTTCCCGCGCCCTGCCGTATGGCGAATACATTTCCGCCAGCCGACAGCGCAAAGACGAGCGTGGCATATGGCAACGGCGTTATTGGGAGCATCGCATTCGCGACCAAGTGGATTTCAACAGGCACGTCGATTACATCCACCACAACCCACGTAAACATGGGCATGTGCAGCGCATAGCAGATTGGCCGTGGTCGTCGTTTCATCGGTATGTGCAGGTAGGGTTGTTACCGAGGGATTGGGCAGGCAGTGAAGACATGAATAAAACTGTTGGCGAACGTAGTGAATGATAATTTCAGATAGCCATTATTGATGGGTATCGCTACGCTCAACCCATCCTACGGAATCAGGTAACAACAACGCATCAATAGCAAGGAGCTAAACATGGAAGTATTCGAGAAGCTAAACAGCCTTTCAGCAAAAATTCGTCAGCAGGCAAGTGCGATTAAAACTGAAGAAGCAACGAAAAACGCCTTTGTTATGCCGTTTATAAATACTGTTCTCGGTTATGACGTATTTGATCCTAGAGAAGTAACCCCTGAATTCGTCTGCGACGTAGGCACGAAGAAGGGTGAGAAAATTGATTACGCAATATTAAAAGATGGTGCAGTACAGATACTAATCGAATGCAAGAAAATTGGCGAACCCCTCAACATCAACCACGCCTCACAACTATTTCGTTACTTTCATGTAACAAATGCACGAATTTCCATCCTCACCAACGGCCAAGTATATAAGTTCTTTACTGACCTTGACGCACCAAACAAGATGGATGAAAAACCCTTTCTTGAGCTCGATCTTTTAGACATTGACGAGCACGCAGTACCCGAACTTATAAAGCTAACAAAGTCAGCCTTTGATGTTGAGTCGATAGTAAGTGCTGCGGGAGAGTTGAAATACGTTAGCCAAATAAAGAAAGAAATCGCACTGCAATTCACCAAACCAGATGATGATTTCGTTAAATTTTTCGCATCTCGTGTTTACGACGGAATGATCACGCAGAAAGTACGCGAGCAGTTTGCAGAGCTCACCCGTAAGGCAGTCGCACAGTTCTTGAGCGACCAAATAAATGATCGTCTCAAATCAGCAATGAGCGGGGCGATCCAACCCAGTTACACGACCACGAATATGTCACCAGCAGACCCTGCGAATGAACAGATTGACGAAACCTCAGAAGACAAGGTCCTGACAACCTTAGAAGAACTTGAGGGTTATCATATCGTCAAGGCAATCGTGCGCTCCGTTGTTGACTCTAAACGCATCATTCAACGCGACACCCAGAGTTACTTTGGAATACTGCTAGACGACAACAACCGCAAACCAATATGCCGTTTACACTTCAACCGCACGCAGAAATACATCGGTATTTTTTATCGAGAGAAAAATGAAATACGCCACCCAATCAGTTCACTCGATGAAATCTATGATTTTGCTGACCAATTGAAAACAACCATAGGTTTCTATTAACAGCATGCAAGCCGGGTTGAAAATAGCCCGTAGGATGGGTTGAGCACAGCGATACCCATCAATAATCCAAAGCCAAAAGGCCCGTCTCTCGATGGGCCTTTTTGCTTCAATCGCCGCTCAGCACATCACTGGATCAAGCCACCGCTGCCTCGCGACGGCACTCAAGTTTCTTAGCCAGATACTCCCGCGCCGCCTGATGAAACGCTCCCAACAGCGCGTTGTAATCTGCCTTTTCCCAATAGCGATACTCAGGGTGCCACTGCACCCCAACAGCAAACGCCTTGGCCCCGATCACGCTGACGGCTTCGATCTGCCCATCCTCCGCCACCGCCTCGATCTGCAACCCTTCCCCCAGTCGATCAATGCCCTGACCATGCAGCGAGTTGACTTTGATCTGCCGCTCGCCGAGCAGCGTGTGCAGCACACCACCTTCGCTCAGGGTGACGTTGTGCATCGGGCCGTAGGCCACGTCGTCTGGTACGTCCTTGACCTCACGGTGATCGAGACGGCCTGCAACGGCGTGCACTTCGCGGTGCAAGGTGCCGCCGTACAGCACGTTCATTTCCTGCACGCCCCGGCAGATGCCGAGGAAGGGAATGCCGCGCTCGATGCAGGCACGCATCAGGCGCAGCACGGTGGCGTCGCGGGGCTTGTCGGCCAGGCCGAGGCCGGGATGCTCATCACCGTAGAAGCTGGGGTGCACGTTGGACAGTGAACCGCCGAACATGATGCCGCTGACGTTATCGAGCACGGTGTCCATGTCCAGCTCATCACCAAAGGCCGGAATCATCAGCGGGAAGGCACCGTAACCGGTGACGGCGCTGATGTACTTCTCGCCGACCAGGTGAAACCAGCCGATATCACGGTCGGTCAGCTGCCAGCGGCACAGGGGAAGGCCAATAAAGGGCTTGTTCATAGGTAGTCCTCTTCATAGATAGTTGAAGTGGGCTGCCCTTGGGAGAGCGGGCTTACGGGTCACGATGACTGTGACCCGCTCACCCAAGGGGTGCCGTAACCGGCCAGGCCGGGCACTGCACCAACGCCGCGCCCGCGCGGCTGGTTTGTTGCGTAAAGCTGATGGGTATCGCGCTGCTCAACCTGCGCGGCCCGACCCATCCTACGGTGCGCCTACAGCACACACCGAACAAACGAAAAGCAAAAAAAGGGGCTGATCTTTCGACCAGCCCCTCGGCAGTTACTTAGTTATTACTCGGGAAGGCGAACTGCGCCGCCTCGTGCGAGGCGCGTTGTGGCCAGCGCTGGGTTACGGCTTTTTTGCGGGTGTAGAAGCGCACGCCGTCCGGGCCATAAGCGTGCAGGTCGCCGAACAGCGAGCGCTTCCAGCCGCCGAAGCTGTGGTAGCTGACCGGCACCGGCAGCGGCACGTTGACGCCGACCATGCCGACTTCGATCTCGTCGACGAACAGGTGGGCCGCTTCGCCGTCACGGGTGAAGATGCAGGTGCCGTTGCCGTATTCGTGTTCGTTGATCAGCTGCATGGCTTGTTCCAGGCTGCCGACGCGAACGATGCACAGCACCGGGCCGAAGATTTCATCGGTGTAGATGGTCATTTCCGGGGTGACTTTGTCGAACAGAGTGCCGCCGACGAAGTAGCCGGTTTCATTACCGGAAACCACCAGATCACGCCCGTCGACCACCAGGCGTGCGCCTTGGGCCACGCCGGCGTCGATGTAGCCTTTGACCTTGTCGCGCGCTGCGGCAGTAACCAGCGGGCCCATATCCAGGCCGCAGCTGGTGCCGGCACCGATTTTCAGCGCTTTGATCTGCGGGGTGAGCTTCTCGATCAACGCATCGGCAATCTGGTCGCCGACGCATACGGCCACCGAGATGGCCATGCAACGCTCGCCGCACGAACCGTAGGCTGCGCCCATCAGTGCGCTGACGGCGTTGTCCAGGTCGGCATCGGGCATCAGCACGGCGTGGTTCTTCGCGCCGCCCAGGGCCTGTACGCGCTTACCGCGCTTGGTGCCTTCGCTGTAGATGTATTCGGCAATCGGCGTGGAGCCGACAAAGCTCAAGGCTTTGACTTCCGGGGCTTCAATCAGCGCATCCACCGCTTCTTTGTCGCCGTGCACCACGTTGAGCACGCCTTTCGGCAGGCCGGCTTCTTGCAGCAGTTGGGCGATGTACAGAGTGGAGCTTGGGTCGCGCTCGGACGGCTTCAAGATAAAGCAGTTGCCGCAGACGATGGCCAGCGGGTACATCCACAGCGGCACCATGGCCGGGAAGTTGAACGGGGTAATACCGGCGACCACGCCGATGGCTTGCAGGTCGCTCCAGGCGTCGATATTCGGGCCGACGTTGCGGCTGTACTCGCCCTTGAGAATTTGCGGTGCGCCACAGGCGAATTCGACGTTTTCAATGCCGCGCTTGAGTTCGCCGACGGCGTCTTCCAGGGTCTTGCCGTGTTCTTCGCTGATCAGCTTGGCGATGGTTGCTTCGTGATCTTCGAGCAATTGCTTGAAGCGGAACATCACCTGCGCGCGTTTGGCCGGCGGGGTTTTGCGCCAGGCCGGGAAAGCGCTCTTGGCCGAGTCGATGGCCTGCTGCATGGTGGCGCGGTCGGCCAGGGCGACTTGCTTGCTGACTTCGCCAGTGGACGGGTTGAACACGTCGGCGCGGCGGCCGGTGCCGGCGGTCAGCTCGCCGTGGATCAGGTGGTTTACGAGGGTCATAAAAACTCCGTTAGCAAATTTTGGGGCGACCTTGGCCGCTGGGTGTTCTGTTGTGGGAGGGCCGGGCGGCACGCCGTCCGGCCCTCCCACATAAATGGGTTAATCGAGGCCGTTGAGTACATCGCCGACGGCGTTGAACACCGAATCCAACTGCTCGGGCGTGGTGTTGAAGGTTGGCCCGAATTGCAGGGTGTCACCGCCGAAGCGCACGTAGAAACCGGCCTCCCACAGTTTGATCCCGGCCTCGAATGGACGAATCACCGGGTCGCCATCACGCGGGGTGATCTGCAGTGCACCGGCCAAGCCGCAGTTGCGGATGTCGATGACGTGCTTGCTGCCTTTGAGGCCGTGCAGCTTCTCTTCGAAGATCGGTGCCAGGGCTGCCGACTGCTCGATCAGGTTGTCGCGCTTGAGCAATTCCAGGGTCGCCAAACCGGCGGCGCAGGCTACCGGGTGACCGGAGTAGGTGTAGCCGTGGCCGAACTCGACCATGTGCTCAGGGATCGCCTGGTTCATAAAGGTGTTGTAAATCTCGCTGGAGGCGATGACCGCACCCAGCGGGATGGCGCCGTTGGTGATCTGCTTAGCGGTGTTGATGATGTCCGGGGTAACGCCGAAGTATTCGGCACCGGTCCACTTGCCCAAACGGCCGTAGGCGGTGATCACTTCGTCGAAGATCAGCAAAATGTTGTGCTGGGTGCAGATCTCACGCAGGCGCTGCAGGTAACCCACCGGCGGCACGATAACCCCGGCCGAGCCAGACATTGGCTCAACGATCACGGCGGCGATGTTCGAGGCGTCATGCAGTTCGATCAGCTTGAGCAGTTCGTTGGCCAGCTCCACACCGCCGGTCTCGGCCATGCCCTTGGTGTACGCCAGGTGCGCTTGCAGAGTGTGCGGCAGGTGGTCGGCGTCCATCATCTGGCCGAACATCTTGCGGTTGCCGCCGATGCCGCCCAGCGAGGTGCCGGCAATGTTCACGCCGTGATAGCCACGGGCACGGCCGATAAACTTGGTTTTGCTTGGCTGGCCTTTCAAGCGCCAGTAGGCCTTGGCCATTTTCACCGAGGTGTCGGCGCACTCGGAGCCGGAGTCGGTGTAGAACACGTGGTCGAGGCCGGCCGGAGTCAGCTCGGTGATTTTCTCCGCCAGCTGATAGGACAGCGGGTGCCCGTACTGAAAGCCCGGCGCGTAATCCAGGGTGCCGAGTTGCTTGGCTACCGCGTCCTGGATTTCCTTGCGGTTATGCCCCGCACCGCAGGTCCACAGCCCGGACAGGCTGTCGAAAATGCGCCGGCCCTTGTCGTCAATAAAATAGTTGCCGTCCGCCGCGACGATCAGGCGTGGGTCACGCTTGAAGTTACGGTTGGCAGAAAACGGCATCCAATGCGCATCCAGCTTGAGCTGGCTGGCCAAAGAAGGGGTTGTGGTCTGCAACATGGTCATGGCGGCCTCGCGTATGGGCGACTTGATCGGTGGAGGTAGTGGGGAATCACTCATCTGTTGCCAGCCAAGGTGCCACGGGCTTAGAGTCCTGAAAATACGACTCTTCATATCTTTAGTTAAACGCCCACTAAACAAAGAGCCCAGAACAATGAGTGCACGCCGCCCCGACCCGCTGGCTCAAGTCAGTGATTTTGATATTCGCCTACTCAAGCTGTTTCGCAGCGTGGTGGAGTGCGGCGGTTTTTCTGCGGCGGAAAGCGCCCTGGGGATTGGCCGCTCAGCAATCAGCCAGCAGATGAGCGACCTTGAGCAACGCCTCGGGCTGCGCCTGTGCCAACGTGGCCGCGCCGGCTTTGCCCTGACCGAGGAAGGCCGCGAGGTGTACCAGAGCACCCAGCAATTGCTCGCCGCGCTGGAGAGCTTTCGTACCGAGGTCAACGGCCTGCACCAGCACCTGCGCGGTGAGCTGAATATCGGCCTGACGGATAACCTGGTGACGGTGCCGCATATGCGCATCACCAATGCCCTGGCGCAGTTGAAGACCCAGGGGCCGGATGTGCGCATTCATATCCGCATGACCCCGCCCAGCGAGGTGGAACAAGGCGTGCTCGACGGCCGCCTGCACATCGGCGTGGTGCCACAAGTGGGCGCGTTGTCGGGCCTGGAATACCAAACACTGTATGACGAACGCTCGCTGCTGTACTGCGCGGTCGGCCACCCGCTGTTCTATGTCGACGACCTGCAGTTGGATGACCAGCGTTTGAACAGCCAGGAAGCCATCGCCCCTACGTTTCGCCTGCCACCGGACGCGCAAAGCCACTATCAGGTGCTCAACTGCACGGCCAGCGCCTCGGACCGCGAAGGCATGGCGTTTCTGATTCTGACCGGGCGCTACATCGGCTACCTGCCCGACCACTACGCCCAAGCCTGGGTGCAGCAGGGCCGCCTGCGCGTGCTCAAGCCCGACAGCCGCTTTTACGATGTCAGCCTGGCCTCAGTCACCCGCAAAGGCCGCCGCCCACATCTGGTGCTGGAAAGTTTTCTCAAGGCCCTGGATGAGGTGTGACTCAACACGCGTTGTCGATGGTGTGCAACGCCTTGCGCCGCCCATACCAGCGTTGCACCGGAGCGCGCAGGCTGTCGTAGGCCCAGTGGTAGAGGTAGGTGTAAGGCAGAAAGAACAGCAGCAGGCCGATCTCCATCAACAACGCTTGCCACAGGCTGATACTCAGCCACCAGGCGGCAAACGGCACGCAAAACACCACCAAGCCACCTTCAAACAACAGCGCATGCACCAGGCGCACCGACGCCGTTTTAACCCTGCCCATGCGCTGCAACAGCCAATCGAAGGTGCGGTTGTACAGCACGTTCCAAATCAAGGCGATTACGCAGGTGGCCACGGTGACCACGCCCATGGTTTGCCAGCGGGCGTCCATCGCCCACGCCAGCAATGGCGTACTGAGGGCAATGGCTAACAACTCAAAACCCAGTGCTTGCAAGACGCGTTCGCGCAATGATTTACCGCTGTGCATGGCTGACGCTCAACTGTGGTTAAACCGGATGAGTTGCCATAGTCAACGTCCGCACAGATACTTCAAAGTTAATAACCATCGATAAAAGCGATAGACAATGCCCACCTCCGACGCGCTGCACGCGTTTGTTCAAGCCGTCTCCTGCGGCTCTTTCTCTGCGGCGGCGCGGCGTCTGGGCAAAAGCCAGTCGACCATCAGCGCCGCCATCGCCAACCTGGAAGCCGATCTGGGCCTGCAACTGTTCGACCGCAGCAGCCGCAAACCCACGCTCACCGAGCATGGCCAAGTGATGCTGGGCAAAGCCGAAGCGGTGTTGACGGCCAACCAGCAACTGGCGCGGGCCGCAATGGAGCTGGGCCAGGGGCTGGAGTCAAAGCTGACTATTGTGCTGTCCGACACCTATCAGTCCGAGCGCTTTGAACAGGCGCTGGATGACTTCCAGCAGCGCTACCCGCAGTTGCAACTGGAATGCCTGATTGCCGAATACGACGATCTCCTCGCACTGCTGCAGCAAGGTCGTGCGCAACTGGGCTTTATCGAGGCGCAACCGACCTACCCGAGCGAAATCAGCGCCTGCGCCCTGGCAGAAGATTCCGACATGGCTCTTTACGTCACCCATAGCCATCCGCTGGCTCAGCTCGCGCACATCGACCCGCAGCAGCTGCACAAGCACCGCGAACTGCGCCTGGGTACGGTGCTCAACAGCACCAGCGCCAGCACACCGGGCTATTTCTGGTCGGCGCCGAGCTACCTGATGTTGATGGAAATGGCCGAACTGGGCTTTGGCTGGGCACCGCTGCCGCGCCGCCTGGTGGCGCGCTTTGGTTCAGCCGCGCTGCGCGAACTCACAGTGCCAGGCTGGCCACGGCAGATCATCATCGACGCAGTCACGTCACGCGTGCACAACCTGGGGCCGGCCGGTGGCTGGCTGCTGAAGCGGATGACTGATTAGCCCGGCGCCGCAGTGCAACAGGTGCGGCCCGGTAGTTTTCTCACGCAGTGCTTGTCACCCCGGCGACGTTGCGGTATCTGTGCTGTCGTCTAAAAACCTGACCACTGCGGAACCGTTCATGACTGTTGAAGTAGCTGTGCACAACGCTGACGACCCGGCTCACAAACCGGCTGGGCGGATTCGCCAGAAAAACCAAGACGCGATCATCCAGGCCGCCGAAGAAGAGTTCGCCAAGCACGGCTTCAAAGGCACCAGCATGAATACCATCGCGCAGAGTGTCGGGCTGCCGAAGGCCAACCTGCATTATTACTTCAGCAACAAGCTGGGCCTTTACCAGGCCGTGTTAAGCAATATCCTCGAACTGTGGGACAGCTCCTTTAACACCTTGAGCGTCGATGACGACCCGGCCGAAGTGATTGCACGCTACATCCGCGCAAAAGTGGAATTCTCCCGCCGCTATCCAAAAGCCTCGCGCATCTATGCCATGGAAGTGATCGGTGGTGGCGAGCACCTCTCAGACATGTTCGGCCAAGACTACCAATCCTGGTTCCGTGGCCGCGCCGCAGTCTTCACGGCCTGGAGCGACGCCGGCAAGATGGACCCAGTCGATCCGATGCACCTGATTTTTCTGATTTGGAGCAGTACCCAACACTATGCCGATTTTGCCTCGCAAATCTGCCGCGTAACCGGTCGCTCACGCTTGGTGAAGGCCGACTATGAAGAAGCAGCCGAGCAGTTGATCAACATCATCCTCAAGGGTTGCGGCCTGACGCCGCCGACCAAAGCCTCCTAATGCCCTTTACCCTGCTCGGCCCTTGCGACTACCGCGAGGAAATTCGTAAAAGCCGCTTCCTCGCCCTCGCCGCGCCGGTTGCCAGCGCGGCCGAGGCGCAGGCCTTTATCAGCGCGCACAGCGACGCCAGCGCCAGCCATAACTGCTGGGCCTGGAAGGTCGGCCAACAGTACCGTTTCAGTGATGATGGTGAACCCGGCGGCACGGCTGGGCGGCCAATCCTCGCGGCCATCGAAGCCCAGGACTGCGATCAGGTCGCGGTACTGGTGATCCGCTGGTACGGCGGCATCCAGCTCGGTACCGGCGGCCTGGCCCGCGCCTATGGCGGCAGCGCCAACAAATGCCTACAAGCTGCGCCGCGCCATGAACTGGTGACCCGCGAGCATTACCGCTGTCACTGTCTGTTCGCTGAACTGCCGCTGCTCAAGGCGCGCCTGAGCGATCTCGACTGCCTGTTAGAACACGAAGACTACGACGCCACGGGCGCCGAATTACAACTGGGCGTACCACCGCAACGCTTTGCCGAGCTGCAGCGGCTGCTGGCGGATATCAGCCGTGGGCGGGTTGCGTTGCAGCCGCAGTAAGAGCACTGCGCCACGCTTCTTTGGTATGCCCCCGCAAGGTCTGACTTATCGCGGGCAAGCCTGCCCCTACAAGGTAGCAGCGTGACTGCGATGGCCAGTAACGGCACGCTTTTGTAGGAGCGGCCTTGGCCGCGATGCTGCATTTCAGCGCAGCAACGCGAACACCCGCGCACCAAGCTGGAGCCGTTCAGCTGGATTAGCGTGCAACACGGGGTTCCGAGCCCCCAGAAAGTGGCTTTTCTGACTCACTGGCCAGCTTTTTGCTTTAACCAAGGCAGTTGTCCTTTCTGAGCCACTGCCCATGCCTTTTTTCCCCTCTGTTCCACGCTTGCAGCTCAGCAGCATCAGCAAGCGCTACCCCGGCTGCCTGGCCAACGACCGTATAGACCTGAGCATCGCGCCTGGCGAGATCCATGCGCTGTTGGGCGAAAACGGTGCCGGCAAAAGCACCCTGATGAAGATCATCTATGGCGTCACCCAACCCGACAGCGGTGACATCCGCTGGCAGGGCGAAGCGTTGACGATGCGTGACCCGGCCATGGCCCGTAGCCTGGGCGTGGGTATGGTGTTCCAGCACTTCTCATTGTTTGAAACCCTGACCGTCGCGGAGAACATCGCCCTGGCCATGGGCGCGATCGCCGGCACGCCGAAGCAGCTGGAGCCGAAAATCCGTGAGGTGTCGCAGCGCTATGGCATGGCCTTGGAGCCGAGCCGTTTGGTGCACAGCCTGTCCATCGGTGAGCGCCAGCGGGTAGAAATCGTCCGCTGCCTGATGCAGGACATCAAATTGCTGATCCTTGATGAACCCACTTCGGTGCTCACCCCGCAGGAGGCCGACGAGCTGTTCGTCACCCTGCGGCGCTTGGCCGACGAGGGCTGCAGCATTCTGTTTATCAGCCACAAGCTCGGTGAAGTGCGCGCCCTGTGCCAGAGCGCCACGGTGCTGCGCGCCGGTAAAGTATCCGGCCACTGCATACCCGCCGAGTGTTCTGATCTGGAGCTGGCACGGCTGATGGTCGGCGATGCCGAAGGCCTGGAAAGCAGTTACCCGAAGGCCGAGGGTGGCCTGCCGCGCTTACGCGTGGACGATCTCAGCTGGCGCAATGCCGACCCCTTCGGTTGCACCCTGAGCCACCTGCGCTTAGAGGTTAGAAGCGGCGAGATCGTCGGCATCGCCGGGGTGGCTGGCAATGGCCAGGACGAACTACTCGCCCTGCTCAGCGGCGAAACCCGGCTGCCGCGCAGTGAGCACGAACGCATCAGCCTGGACAGCATGCCAATCGCGCATCTGTACCCGGATGCACGGCGCAAGTTGGGCCTGGCCTTTGTCCCCGCCGAACGCTTGGGCCACGGCGCAGTGCCAGACATGAGCCTGGCCGATAACGCCCTGCTCACCGCCTTCCAACAAGGCCTGCTGAGCAAAGGGCTGATTCAACGCGGCAAGGTGCGCGCGCTGGCGGACGAAATCATCAAGCGTTTCGCGGTAAAAACCCCAGATGCCGATGCGCCTGCGCGCAGTCTGTCGGGCGGCAACCTGCAGAAATTTATCCTCGGTCGCGAAATTCTGCAGAACCCGAAGCTGCTGATTGCCGCGCACCCGACCTGGGGCGTGGACGTCGGCGCGGCCGCCGCCATTCACCGCGCACTGATCGCCTTGCGCGATGCCGGCGCGGCGATCCTGGTGATCTCTGAAGACCTCGATGAGCTGTTCCAGATCAGCGACCGCATCGGTGCGCTGTGCAGCGGCAAGCTCTCGCCACTGGCCGCGACCGCGCAGACCGAAGCGGTTGTTGTCGGCCGCTGGATGGCCGGTGAGTTCGCCCCGATTGCCCCTATCACGAGCCCCGCCGCAGCGCCTGCTGCCGGCCTGAGCTGACGGAGTTACCGATGTTGCTATCACTCGAACCACGCGGCCAGCAATCACGCGCCATGCTTTGGTTGTCGCCCCTGCTCGCCGCCGTACTGACGCTGCTCAGCGGTGCGCTGCTGTTCACCCTGCTCGGCCATGACCCACTGGAAACCCTGCACACCCTGTTGATCGCGCCGCTGGCCGACTGGTACGGCGTGTCTGAGCTGCTGGTTAAAGCGCTGCCGATTTTGCTCTGCGCCCTAGGTTTGGCGGTGGCGTATCAGGCGCGTATCTGGAACATCGGCGCAGAAGGTCAGTTGCTGCTCGGCGCACTGGCCGGCAGTGCCATGGCGATTCAGCTGATTGACTGGGACAGCCGCTGGGCACTGGCCTGGGTGTTACTCGCCGGCACTGCTGCCGGCGCAGCCTGGGGCGGGCTGACGGCGTGGTTGCGCACGCAGTTTAATGCCAACGAAATCCTCACCAGTATCATGCTCAACTACATCGCGCTGAACCTGCTGTTGTTCTTCGTGCACGGCCCGCTGAAGGACCCGGCGGGCTTCAACTTCCCCGAGTCGGCGATGTTCGGCGACGCCAGCCGCCTGCCCTTGGTCAGTGACGAGGGTCGCCTGCACGGCGGCCTGTACTTCGCCTTGCTGGCGTTGGTGGCTGTGTGGGTGTTGCTGCAAAAAAGCTTTCTCGGCTTTCAGATCAAAGTCCTCGGCCTCGACCGCCGCGCCGCTGGCTTTGTTGGCTTTCGCGAAAAAGGCCTGGCGTGGTTTGCCCTACTGGTCAGCGGCGGCCTGGCCGGCTTGGCCGGCGTTGGCGAAGTGGCTGGGCCGATTGGCCAACTGGTGCCACAGGTGTCGCCTGGCTACGGCTATGCGGCGATTACCGTGGCCTTTCTCGGCCGCCTCAACCCGCTCGGCATTCTGTTCGCCAGCCTGCTTATGGCCCTGCTGTATCTGGGCGGCGAAAACGCGCAGATGACCCTGAACCTGCCCCAGGCCATCACCCAACTGTTTCAGGGAATGATGCTGTTCTTCCTGCTCGCCTGCGACGTGCTGATCCTTTACCGGCCACGGCTGAAATTGAAGTGGGCGCAGCGCAAAACCAAAGCCACTACCGAGGCCTTGGCCTGACAAAGAACCGGTAGGCGCGAGCTTGCTCGCGCCTACAAAAGGCATACACATAGGAACTCCCATGGATCTCGACCTGTTAAGCAATATTTTCTACGCCATGGTGCGCACCGGCACGCCACTGTTGCTGGTGGCCCTGGGTGAACTGGTGTGCGAGAAGAGCGGCGTGCTCAACCTCGGCCAGGAAGGCATGATGCTGTTTGGCGCGGTGATCGGTTTTATCGTCGCCCTGTCCACCGGCAACCTGTGGCTTGGCGTGCTGTTGGCCATGAGTGCCGGCATGCTGCTGTCGATGCTGTTTGCCGCCGTGGCCCTGGGTTTTAATGCCAATCAGGTCGCCACCGGTCTGGCGTTGACCATCTTTGGCGTGGGCCTATCGACCTTTGTCGGCGCGGCCTGGGTGGGTAAACCACTGGCCGGTTTCGAGCCCATCGCCATTCCGCTGCTGAGTGAGATCCCGCTGATCGGGCGCATGCTGTTTGCTCAGGACGTACTGGTGTACCTGTCCTTCGCGCTCTTCGGTCTGGTGGCCTGGGTGCTGCTGAAAAGCCGCATTGGCTTGATCATCCAGGCCGTCGGCGAGAACCCCGATGCCGCCAGCGCCATGGGCCTGCCCGTGCTGCGCGTGCGCACCCTGGCCGTGCTGTTCGGCGGCGCGATGGCCGGGCTGGCGGGCGGCTATCTGTCGCTGGCTTACACGCCGATGTGGGCGGAAAACATGACCGCCGGGCGTGGCTGGATCGCCCTGGCCCTGGTGGTGTTCGCCAGCTGGCGGGTACTGCGCGTACTGCTCGGCGCCTACCTGTTCGGCCTGGCCAGCATTATCCATCTGGTGGCCCAAGGGATCGGCCTGTCATTCCCGTCTAACCTGCTGGCCATGCTGCCGTATGTCGCAACCATTCTGGTGCTGGTATTGCTCTCGCGTGACGCTATCAAAACCCGCCTGTTCGCCCCCGTTTCACTGGGCAAGCCTTGGCAACCCGGGCACTGACGACACGTTGCGCTTTCGCACCATCTAGCAGCACATCAAACGCCTTACGCACCAGCACAGCACCCTGACAGAACCCCGCTCCTGCGGGGTTCTGCGTTTTACGCGGGGTCACGCGCTAATTGTCCAGTTGGTCAGCTTTTTGCAATCCAACTGACAGCCGTTAACAGGCCATATCCAACACCTATCCGGAGTTCTATTGACCATGCAGAAGAAGAGCAAAAAACCCCTGCTGCGCGCCCTTGTTGCCGCTCTAGGCTTTAGTGCCACCTTAGGCGCGTCCGCCGCCGACCCGCTGAAAGTCGGTTTCGTGTATATCGGTCCGATTGGCGACCACGGCTGGACCTATCAACACGAACAGGGTCGCCAGGCGGTCATCAAAGAGCTGGGCGACAAAGTCGAAACCAGCTACGTGGAAAACGTACCAGAAGGTGCTGACGCCGAGCGGGTCATCCGCAACATGGCCAAGGGCGGCTATGACCTGATCTTCACCACCTCCTTCGGCTACATGAACCCAACGCTGAAAGTGGCCAAGCAATTCCCCAAGGTCACCTTCGAGCACGCCACCGGCTACAAGCAGGACAAGAACGTTGCCACCTACCTGTCGCGTTCCTATGAAGGTCGTTACGTCGGCGGCTTCCTCGCGGCGAAGATGACCAAGACTAAGAAAATCGGCTACGTCGCCTCCTTCCCGATCCCGGAAGTGATCCGCGACATCAATGCCATTCAGCTGGCGCTCGACAAGTACAACCCGGGCAGCGAGATCAAAGTGGTATGGGTCAACTCCTGGTTCGATCCAGGCAAGGAATCCGACGCGGCCAACGCGCTGATAGACCAGGGTGTGGACGTGGTGTTCCAGCACACCGACAGCCCGGCACCGATCCAGACCGCCGAGCGGCGCGGTGTGTACTCGGTGGGTTACGCCTCGGACATGGCGCATTTCGGGCCGAAAGCGGTGCTCACCTCGATCGTCAACGACTGGGGCCCGCACTACGTCAAATCCACCCAAGCGGTGATCGATGGCACCTGGAAAACTCAGGACTTCTGGGGCGGCCTGACTGAAGACACCATCCGTTTACCGATCAGCGACCTGGTACCGGCTGACGTCAAGGCTGAGGCCGAGCAGATCATCGGCGACATCAAGAGCGGTGCTTTTCACCCGTTCACCGGCCCGATCAAGGACCAGAGCGGCGTAGAAAAAATCCCAGCGGGGGTCGCGGCAAGCAACGCCGAGCTGGCGTCGATGAACTACTACGTGGAAAACGTAAAGGCTGAACTGCCGAAGTAAACGGAGAATCGCGGCTTCAGCCGCGATCGCGCTAAACAATGACCGATGCCGTCCCTGCGCTGATGCGCAGAACCGCATCAGCAGGACAATGCCTTAACCCGGCGGCGTCCTTTTTCGCTGCCCAGGAGCCTGTCGGACTTAACACTGAGCTACTGAGTAAAATCCGACAGGCTTCTCAGTACGAGAAGACTCGCAGCACCGCCCCACCCGGAGCCTTTATGCACCGCTTACCGCTTATCGACATCGCCCCGCTCTACAACAGCGACCCGTCTGCCTGGCCCGCCGTGGCTGAACAGATCGACCGCGCCTGTCGCGAGTGGGGCTTTTTTTACATCACCGGGCACCCGATCAGCCCAGTGCGCATTGCCGAATTGCTGACGGCCGCCAAGACCTTCTTCGCTTTGCCGGCGGCGGAAAAACTCAAGATCGACATTACCCAGACCGCCCATCATCGCGGCTACGGTGCGATTGCCACCGAACAGTTGGACCCCAGCCAGCCGAGCGACCTGAAGGAAACCTTCGACATGGGTTTCCACATGCCCGCCGAGCACCCGGAGGTATTGGCCGGTAAGCCGTTGCGCGGGTCTAACCGTCACCCGGACCTACCCGGCTGGGCGGCACTGATGGAGCAGCACTACAGCGATATGCAGGCGCTGGCCAACACCCTGTTGCGTGCCATGACTCTCGCTTTGGATATCGAACGCGACTTCTTCGACACACGCTTTCGTGAACCGATCAGCGTGCTGCGCATGATCCATTACCCGCCGCGCCACACCGCCAGCAGTGCCGAACAGCAAGGCGCAGGCGAGCACACCGACTACGGCTGCATCACCCTGCTCTATCAGGACGATGCTGGCGGCCTGCAGGTACGCGCCCGCGACGGCCAGTGGATCGACGCGCCGCCGATTGCCGGCAGCTTTGTGGTGAATATCGGCGACATGCTCGCACGCTGGAGCAACGACCGTTACACCTCGACCCCACACCGGGTGGTCAGCCCATTGGGGGTGGATCGCTATTCCATGCCGTTCTTCGCCGAGCCGCACCCGGACACCGTAATCAGCTGCCTGCCCAACTGCTCGGACGCCAGCAACCCGCCGAGATACCCGAGCGTGACCAGCGCCGAGTACCTGCTGTCGCGCTTTGCCGACACCTATGCCTATCGGCGCGAAGAGCAGGCCAGTTAAACCTAGGGTGGATGACGCTTTTTCATCCACCGCCTACGGCACCATAAAGACCGCTTGGTGGATATAAAAAGCGATGCCCAGCCTGCATAGAGTCCAACGTCTACATAGCCTGTTCGATTCGGCGCAATCCTGTCCTTACGGTTAAACTTTGCGCTAACCACGCCTGAAAACGAGATCTGACCATGTACGACTGGCTCAACGCCCTGCCCAAAGCCGAACTGCATCTGCACTTGGAAGGTTCCCTGGAACCCGAGTTGCTGTTTGCCTTGGCCGAGCGCAACAAGATTGCCCTGCCCTGGAGCGACGTCGAGGCGCTGCGCGGTGCGTATGCCTTCAACAACCTGCAGGAGTTTCTCGACCTCTACTACGCCGGTGCCAACGTGCTGCGCAGCGAGCAGGACTTCTATGACCTGACCTGGGCCTACCTGCTCAAGTGCAAGCAGCAAAACGTCATCCACACCGAGCCGTTCTTCGACCCGCAGACCCACACCGACCGGGGCATCCCTTTCGAAGTGGTGCTGCGCGGGATCAAGCAGGCGCTGGTCGATGGCGAGAAACAGCTGGGCATCAGCCACGGCTTGATCTTGAGCTTTCTGCGCCACCTGCCTGAGGAACAAGCGTTCAAAACCCTGGAGCAGGCTGTGCCGTTCCGCGATGCGTTTATCGCCGTGGGCCTCGACAGCTCCGAAATGGGCCATCCGCCGAGCAAGTTTCAGCGCGTATTCGACAAAGCCCGCAGCGAGGGTTATCTGACCGTGGCCCACGCCGGCGAAGAAGGCCCGCCGGAGTACATCTGGGAAGCCCTGGACCTGCTGAAAATCGAGCGCATCGACCACGGCGTGCGCGCCATTGAAGACGAGCGCCTGATGCAGCGCATCATCGACGAGCAGATCCCACTGACCGTGTGCCCGCTGTCCAATACCAAGCTCTGCGTGTTTGACGACATGCGCCAGCACAACATCCTGCAAATGCTCGAACGCGGGGTGAAGGTCACGGTGAACTCGGACGACCCGGCCTACTTCGGCGGTTACGTCACCGAGAACTTCGCCGCGCTGCACGAAAGTCTGGGCATGACTCAGGATCAGGCCAAGCGCCTGGCGCAGAACAGCCTGGACGCGCGACTGGTCTGAGAACCTATTTACGATCTGCTGCGCGTCGGCCATCCGGCGTTAAAAACAGCCTCGGAAGCCGTTCGCGGCTAACGCGCTTTAGCGCGACCCGAAGGACGAGTGAAACAAGTAATGCTCATTTACAACCAGTAAACTCCGCTTCCTCGGCTGTTTTTGCCTTGCTTGGCTCTAGCTCGCTAAATCGTAAACAGGTTCTGCAGTTGGTAGTAAGCCGGATACAGATCAACAGTTAAGACTGTCAGTGGTGCGCCGCTTCTTGCACCGGCGCATCTTTCTGTACCGCGACTTCCACTTCAATCGTACCGGCCTTCTCGAAGGTCAGGGTCAGCGGGAAACGCTCGCCGTCCTTGGCCTGCTGCTTCAGGTTGAACAGCATCACGTGATAGCCCATCGGCGCGAATTTCACCTCGCCACCGGCGGGAATGGCCACGCTCTGTACCTGCTGCATTTTCATCAGGCCATTGGCATGCAGGTGTTCGTGCATCTCGGCCCTGCCGGCCACAGGCGTCGCCACGCTGAGCAACCGGTCAGCCTCGCCACCCTTGTTATGCACCACAAAATAGGCCGCAGCTGTAGGCGCGACCGGCGGCATTTCCCGCGACCAAGGGTGCTCGATATGCAATTCACCGGCGCTGTACTCATGGGCGCTGGCAAACAGGCTCGGGGCCAATAAGGCAGCCAGCAGCAGGGTCTTTTTCAACAACATGGTGTTCCTCCATTAATGGACCGACAGTCCATGGTATTCACAGCAGAGTGGGTCAATCAGTGTGCGCAGGCCAGCCCCGCGCGTGCCAAGAAGCACATCGCGACTGTGGTAACGCTGGGCCTAAGCCCGCGGGTTATGCGTTAGCGCAACGGAGAGGCGCGGGGGTTGGCCGAAGGCCAGAGGTAACGGACGGGACGGGGAATAAAGGCGTAGACGGACAGCGGCGCACGGCTGGCCGCCAGCAGCCCGAGTAAACCGAAGAAGGCCGCCAGGATGATGGCGCTGAATAGGCTGGTAAGGCTGCAACCGCTTGCCGTAGCCGGGTTGGGCGCGACCACTCCGGTGCCGTCCAGATCCGCGCCGGCGCCGAAGTTACCCTCGAAGGAACAGTACTGACTGCTCAGGCCGCTGAGCTGCAAGCCGGCCATCTGCCCGTGACCGATACTGCAGGCGAACGCACTGAACAGCACGCTGAAATACAGCATCCAGGCCAGCAAGCGACGGTCAGTATGGGGCAATTTCATGGGGCGCGACTCTAGCATTGCTTCTGCGCGGTATTCGCGCGGCTCGACTGTGGTTGATTGCCGCAGCGTGCTGGCGGCAATCTTAATGCGGCCATGGCGCATGCGCCAACAACTCAGCGCATCGCGTTTGTACAAACTCGCGCAACAGCAACACCGGCTTGCTCAGCTGCGCCCGGTGCGCACAGATCAAGTTGAGCGGTGTCCGCTCGCCCAGCAGCTCAGGCAGTAACACCCTGAGCCGCCCGGCCTGCACATCGCCGGCCACATCCAGCCAGGATTTGTACACCACTCCAGCCCCACTCACCGCCCAGCGCCGCACCACATCGGCGTCGTCACTGACCCGATCACCCTTCACGCTGATGCTCTGCTCACGCCTGCCGTCGCTGAAACGCCAGCGATCATGTGCCCGCCCACCAAGCATATACAGCAGGCAATTGTGCTCGGCCAAGGCCGCTACAGTCTCAGGCGCGCCCCGGCGCTGCAGGTACTGCGGTGCGGCGCACACTACCCGGCGGTTGGATGCGGCCACCGGTAAGGCGACCAGGCTGGAGTCCTCGGGAGCACCGTAGCGCAGGGCAATGTCCACCGGCTCGCGAAACAGATCCGCCACCCGGTCGCCAAGCAGCAGGCGCAACTGCACCTGCGGATGAGCCTGCTGAAATTCATCCAGCCAGGGCAGCAGGGTGTTGCGGCCGAAATCCGAAGGTGCCGACAACTGCAAAGGGCCGCTGATCCCCACCTTGCTGCCGGCCAACTGTTGACGCCCCTCGTCTAGGCTCTGCAGGGCCAAACGCGCGTTGCCGAGAAACAACTCGCCTTCGGGCGTCAGCCGTAGGCTGCGGGTAGAGCGGTTGAACAGGCGCGCCTGCAGCTGTTGCTCCAAGCGCTTGAGTGCAGCACTGGCCACCGCCGGTGAAATATCCAGCCGACGAGCCGCCGCTGACAGGCTGCCAAGATCCGCCGTACAGACAAACAATTGCAGGTCATCAAAACGCAGCATGGCGATTAATTATCAAAATAATATTGAAAGAGACTCTAGTAGCAGGCTGTTTTTCTCGTCAATCAAATAAGCGAGCATGGCCACCTCTACAACCGGAGCCAACGCATGTCGAGCCCACTCACACTCATTGCCACCATTACCGCCCTGCCCGGCCACGCGGACGTGGTTGAGTCCAGCCTGCGCCAGCTGGTGCCGCCCAGCCAGGCTGAAGCCGGCTGCCTGCAATACAACCTGCACCGCCATCAGGACCAGCCCAACCGCTTCATCATGGTTGAGCAATGGCGCGATGCCGCCGCCCTCAGTGCACACCAGCAAACCGCGCACTTTAAGCACTTCGTCGACACCTGCGGCAGCTTGTTGGAACCGGTCGATCATCAACTCATGCAGCGTATTATTTAAGGAGCCTCTCAGATGAAAGCCGTCGCCTATTACCAGTCCCTGCCAATCGACCACAGCGATGCCCTGCAAGACGTGCAACTTGCGGCACCCACACCTGGCCCGCGCGACCTGCTGGTCGAGGTAAAGGCTATTTCGGTGAACCCGGTGGACAGCAAAATCCGCCGTAACGTTGCCCCCGAAGACGGCGCCGCCAAGGTACTCGGCTGGGACGCCAGCGGTATCGTCCAGGCCGTGGGCAGCGAAGTCAGTCTGTTCCAGCCGGGCGACCGCGTGTACTACGCCGGCGCGATCAACCGTGCCGGGGCCAACAGTGAACTGCATGTGGTGGATGAGCGCATTGTCGGGCACATGCCCAAGACGCTGGCGTTTGCCGAAGCAGCAGCCATGCCACTGACCGCAATCACCGCTTGGGAACTGCTGTTCGAGCGCCTGCAGATCAGCCAGGACAGCGCCGACCAAGGCCAGAGTCTGTTGGTTGTCGGTGCGGCCGGCGGCGTGGGTTCGATGCTGGTGCAACTGGCGCGTCAGCTCACCGGGCTGACCGTGATCGGCACCGCCTCACGCCCGGAAACCCAGGCCTGGGTGCGCGAACTGGGTGCCCACCATGTCATCGACCACCGTCAGCCACTGAGCGAAGAACTCAAGCGTATCGGTGTGAATCAGGTGACCCACGTCGCCAGCCTGACCCAGACCGACCAACACTTCGCCCAACTGGTGGAAGCCTTGGCCCCGCAAGGCCGCCTGGCGCTGATCGACGATCCCGAGCAGGCGCTGGACATCATGCAGCTCAAGCGCAAAAGCCTGTCGTTGCACTGGGAGCTGATGTTTACCCGCTCACTGTTTGAGACGGCGGACATGATCGAGCAGCACCGGCTGCTGGAGCGAGTTGCCGAACTGGTCGATGCCGGCCCCCTGAAAACCACCCTTGGCGAGCACTTTGGCCGCATCAATGCCGCCAACCTGCGCCGCGCCCACAGCCTGCTGGAGAGCGGCACTGCCAAGGGCAAGATCGTCCTCGAAGGCTTCTAGAAGCAAGCCCGGCTCGCGGTCAGCAAGCGCCGGGTAGCCGGCCATCGGCGCCTGCACATCCCTGAGGGTCGACTACGCTAAAACTGTCGCCCGACTGGTTTGGCGGGCAACAGCCTACTCAGTATTACGACTGGCCAACCATTGGCGGTAAGGGATGCGACCCGATCTGAAAGGCCCACTGCGCCTCGCCGGCCTGTACTTATTGTTCAGCTCATTGTGGATTGTCGGCAGCGATTATCTGCTGCTTACCCTTGTCAGCAGCAACGAGCTAATGGGCAACCTGCACATTGTTAAAGGCCTGCTGTTTGTAGTGCTCAGCACGGGGCTGATCTTATTTGTCAGTTACCGTGACCGTCAGGCACAACGCCAACTGCTCGAAGAGCTCACACTCAACAGCAGCCTGCTGCAACAGACGCAACGCAATGCATCACTCGGCAGCTGGGAGTACAGCGGCGGGTTTCTGTTGAGTGAGGAAGCGCTGAGCCTGTTCGGCCTGAAGCACGGCGAGCAACAGTGCAACCTTGAGCAACTTCTTGGCTGGCTGCACCCTGCCGAGCGTTCAAGTGTGCACCGCGCGCTGAATGCCCTTATCGAAGAGCACGCGCCATTGGCAATCAGTGCCCGCCTGCTAAAACCCCAGCATCAACCAGTCACCTGGTTGATGCTGCGCGGGGAGGTCGACGAGCACGGCAGAATCCTGGGTACCGTGCAGGATATAAGCCCGCAGAAACGCGACGAAAGCGCTCTGCGCGAGAGTGAACAGCGCTTTCGCCAACTGTTCGAGCAAACCCCACGGATTGCCGTGCAGGGCTATGACCGCGAACGCCGGGTGATCTACTGGAACCAGGCCAGCACCCTGCTCTATGGCTATGCCGTGCATGAGGTGATGGGGCGGCGCCTGGAAGAACTGATCGTACCGCCGCAGGCGCGCAGTCAGGTGGCAAACGCGATCAACCTGTGGCAACTCGGCGGCCCGCAGATCCCACCCGCGGAGGTGCAGCTACAACGCAAAGACGGCAGCCTGGTGTGGGTCTACTCCAGCCACTTAATCCTGCGCAACAGCCTCGATCAACTGGAGCTGTACTGCGTCGATATCGACCTCACCGAACATAAGAAGATCGACAGCGAGCTGCAGGCCAGCGAGAACCGCTACCGCTCTCTGGTCGAACACTTGGATGATGCGATTTTCATCACCAATGCAGTCGGTCAACTCAGCTTTCTCAACCCGGCCTGGGAGCAAATCAGCGGCTACCCCATTCACAAAAGCCTGGGCTGCCCGCTGCAACAGTTTATGCCCGAGTTAGGCCAGGCCCCACTCAAGCAAAGGCTGCAAGAGTTGCTCAGCGGCAAACTGGATAAGCTGCGCGTGGAGTGCCCACTGCTAACCCGCAACGGTCAGGTCCGCCAGGTTGAATTGCACTTCAACTTCAGCACGCTGGAGCAAGGCCTGCGCGGCAGCCTGCGTGATGTGCACGAGCGCCATCAATCCCAACAGTTGCAACAGGCGCGTAATGCGGTACTCGATGAATTGCTGGGGCTACACCCGCTGCGCAGCATTCTCCTCGGCATCACCCGCCGCCTGGAAAGCCTGCAACCGCAGATGCGCGTATCGATCATGCTGCTCAACGAGCACCAGCGCCTGCATGTGGGCGCAGCACCCAGCCTACCGGCAGCGTATTGCCAGGCCATCGACGGGATTGCCGCCGCGCTGGAAGTTGGCTCATGCGGGCATGCCGCCGCCAGTGGTGAACTGGTGATCGCCGAAGACCTCAGCCAACACCCTTATTGGCGCGACTACCAAGCCGTCGCCCTGGCAACAGGACTGCACGCTTGCTGGTCACTGCCATTCAAGGATGACAACGGCCAGGTGCTGGGCACTTTCGGCATCTACTACTCACAGCCAAGTCGCCCGAGCGCTGCCGATATCGCCCTGGTGACCGAGTTCACCCGCTTAGCGGGACTGGCGGTGCAGCTCAGCGCCGCCACTGTGAGCTAACCGGAGCAACGCCGCGTCAGCCATGACGAATGGCTAAAGCTCTGTGAGCGCTCACAGTGAGCGCCGAGATTGCTCTGCCTTAGCCACTGCCTGCAGCGCGCCGCGCTCGGCCCAGCGGGTAAAGAGGGAAGAACCTACGGCTAAGACCCCGCAGCCAAACATCACCACCGCAACCGGCCAGGCACTGCCGTCATGCAGCACGCCAACCATGGCGGCGGCACTGGCGGCGATGACAAACTGTAGGCTACCCAGCAATGCCGAGGCACTACCGGCATGCCGGCCCTGCCCCGCCATGGCACAAGCCGAGGCATTGGGCAGCAGAATGCCCAAGCAGGCAATGCAGCCGAACAGTGGAATCAGCAACGGCCACAACGCTTGTGGCTTGGCCAGCGCAACCAACAGTAAAACCAGGCCGCTGGCCAGGTAGAACCACACCGTTTTCGCCAACCAATACGCCGGGCCGTGCCGCGCCACCAGCCAGGCATTCACCTGCGCCACCAGGATAAAACCCAGGGCATTGCTGCCGAACAGCAAGCCGTAGTGCTCGGCGGGTATGCCATACAACTGAATAAACAAAAACGGCGAGCCGGCGATGTAGGCAAACATCCCGGCCACGGCAAAGCCGCCGGTTAATGCATAGCCGAGGAATGGCAAGTTGCCGAACAGTCGTTTGTACTCGCCTACCGCGCCGCGCAGTGGCGCTGGCGGAACATCCTTGGCCAAGGTTTCCGGCAACCATTTAGCCACGGCCAGCAGGCAGATAAAGCTGAACAGCGTCAAGCTGATAAAAATCGACGGCCAGCCCAGCGCACTGAGCAGCAAGCCACCGGCCAGCGGCGCGAGAATCGGCGCCAAACCCATCACCAGCATCAACTGGGAAAACACCTTGGCCGAGTTGATCGGATCGCACAAATCCCGCACCACCGCCCGCGACACCACCATGCCCGCACAGCCGCCCAAGGCCTGCACAAAACGCGCGGCGATCAGCCATTCCAAACTCGGTGCCAGCGCACAGGCCAGCGAAGCCACACTGAACAACGCGACCCCGGCCAACAGCGGTTTGCGTCGGCCAAAACGGTCCGCAAGCGGGCCGTAAATCAGCTGCCCGATGGCCAGACCAATAAAGTAGACAGCCAACGACAGCTGCACATGCTCCACGTCAGTGGCAAACACGCGCGCCAGGGTCGGGAAACTCGGCAGGTAGAAATCAATGGCCAGCGGCCCGAATGCGCTAAGCGCGCCGAGAATCAACAACAGACGTAATGGCATGAATATCCAGGTAAGTGAGGGCAGATGGGGCCGTCGCAACCCGGATAACCCGGGCAACTCACGACCTCACAGGCCGCTCCCGGATTGCATCCGGGCTACGGCCTGCAGGCCCCAGCGCAGGGCCCTGGGGTCAAAGCGGCGTGTCGGCCTTGTTCCGGCCTTTGCCGATTTTCTCCGCCAGCGACTCCACCAGCAGGTAGAACATCGGGATCAGGAAGATCGCCAGGAAGGTTGCCGCCAGCATGCCGCCAATCACCCCGGTACCGATCGAATGACGGCTGGCCGAGCCGGCGCCCGAGCTAATCGCCAAGGGTACAACGCCAAGGATAAAGGCCAGCGAAGTCATGATGATCGGACGGAAGCGCAGGCGTGAAGCCTCCAGCGCCGACTCAAAAATGCCCATGCCATTGTGCCGATTGAGTACGGCGAACTCGACGATCAGGATGGCGTTCTTCGCCGCCAGGCCAATCAACGTGATCAGGCCGACCTGAAAGTACAGGTCGTTCTCGATACCGCGCAGCCAGACCGCGAGGATCGCCCCGAATACCGCGAACGGCACCGCCGTGATCACCGCCAGCGGCAGCGTCCAGCGCTCGTACTGGGCGGCGAGAATCAGGAACACCATGATCAAGCCGAAGACAAAAGCACTGCTGCCCGAACCTTGTGACGCCACTTCCTGGAAGGCCGAACCGGTCCAGCCAATGCTGTAATCACTGCCCAGCACTTCCTCCGCCACCTCCTGGATGACGCTCAGCGCCTGACCTGAGCTGTAGCCAGGGGCTGGCCCGCCGAGAATTTTTGCCGCCGGATAAACGTTGAAGCGTGCGTAGGTATCCGGGCCAAGAATACGCTTGACCTTGACCAGGCTGGCCAACGACACCAGCTCGCCACTCGCCGCGCGCACATACACCTGGGACAAGTCCTCAGGCTTGCTGCGGAACTCCGCTTCGGCCTGCAAGCTGACCTGGAAGGTGCGGCCATACAGGCTGAAATCGTTGACGTAGTAGCTGCCGAACGTGGCCTGCATGGCGGTGAATACATCATTCACCGACACCCCCAGCGCGCGGGCCTTAATCCGGTCCAGATCGATGTAGTACTGCGGCACATTGGCATTGAAGCTGCTCTGCACCCCAGCCAGTTCCGGACGCTTGGCTGCTGCGGCGAGGAAGGCCTGCACCTTGTTCGCCAACTCAGCCGTGCTACCACCGCTGCGATCCTGGATATAGCCTTCAAAACCGCCGGTGGTGCTCATGCCGGTGATCGGCGGCGGGTTGAAACTCATCATCACGCCGTCTTTCTGGGTCGAGGCCATGCCCATGAACTCACGCGTCAGGTTGCGCGCATCCAATTCAGGCGTGGTGCGCTCACTCCAGTCCTTCAAGGGCACAAAGGACACCCCGGCATTGCTGCGCACACCGGACGTCAGAATATCGAAACCGGCAAATGTCACGACGTTCTCCACGGCTGGGTGCGCCATCAACTGCTCAGTCACGTCACCCGTCAGCTTCTCGGTGCGGGTGAGCGAGGCGGCCGGCGGCAGGAAGTAGGCGTTGATCACATACCCTTGGTCTTCGCTGGGAACCAGGGAGCTGGGCACCCGGTTAAACAGCACCACCATCAGCGCAATCATCGCGCCAAACAGCAGCAGACCGACTGCCGAGCGCTTGAGGAAGAAACGCACGCCGGCGGTATAACCGTTGGTCAGCTTGTCAAACACCCGGTTGAAGGCACGGAACGGGGCGGCCGGCTCGTGCTGCCCCGGTTTGAGCAGTAGGGCGCAGAGGGCCGGGCTAAGGGTTAGCGCGACGATGCCGGAGATCACCACCGACACGGCAATGGTGATGGCGAACTGTTTATACATCTCACCCGCGAGGCCGCCGAGGAAGCCCACCGGTACGAATACCGCGCAGAGCACCAGGACGATGGCGATGATTGGCCCGGTTACCTCTTCCATGGCCTTGATGGTCGCCTCGCGCGGGCCAACCTTGTCAGTGGCCATCACCCGCTCAACGTTCTCGATCACCACAATGGCGTCGTCCACCACAATACCGATGGCCAGCACCATGCCGAACAGAGTCAGCAGGTTGATCGAGAAACCGAGCATGTACATGCCGATAAAGGTGCCGACCAACGAGACCGGAATCGCCAACACCGGGATCAGCGTGGCGCGCCAGTTCTGCAAGAAGATAAACACCACCAACACCACCAGCACCAACGCCTCGAAGAAGGTGTAGATCACCTCATCGATCGACACCCGCACGAACTTGGTGGTGTCGTACGGCACCTTGTAGGTCATGCCACTGGGGAAACTCTTCGACAACCGCTGCAACGCATTACTGACCGCATCGGCAGTCTCAAGGGCATTCGCGCCCGGCTGCAGATACACACCAAAGGCGGCGTTCTGCTGACCGTTGAGCGAGGTCATCAGCGAGTAATCCTGCGCCCCGAGCTCGATCCGTGCGACATCCTTAAGCAACAGGCTGGCGCCGGTGTCATCGGTACGCAGGATGACGTTCTCAAACTCTTTAGGGTCAGTGAAGCGGCCCTGAGTGGTCACGGTGTAGGTGAAGTCCTGCTCCTGTTTCAACGGCTGCTGGCCGAAGCTACCGGCGGCGAACTGCGAATTTTGCTCACGGATCGAATTGACCACATCGCTGGGGGTCAGGTTGAACTGCGCCAGCTTGTCTGGGCGTAACCAGATGCGCATGGAGTAGTCTTTCGAGCCGAACTGGCTGACATCGCCCACACCGGGCAGGCGCTTGAGTTCATCGATCACGTTAATCAGCGCGTAGTTGCTGATGAACACCGGGTCGCGCGAGCCGTCCGGCGAGTACAGGGTGACGACCTGCAGGATATCGGAAGACTTCTTCTGTACCTTGACGCCCTGCCGGCGTACTTCTTCCGGCAGTTTGGCTAGCGCGGCCTGCACCCGGTTGTTGACGTCGATGGTGGCCTGATCCGGATCAGTGCCAACCTTGAAATACACCGACAGCCTCATCGAGTTGCCGCCGGAGTTGGACTGCTGGTAGATCATCCCCTCGACGCCGTTGATCGACTGCTCCAGCGGCGCAGCCACTGTCTCGGCGATCACCTGGGCGCTGGCGCCGGCATAGTTGGCGCTGACCGACACTTGCGGCGGCAGAATTTGCGGATACTGGGAGATCGGCAACGAGCGCATGGCCATCAGCCCCGCCAGCACGATGACGACCGAGATAACCGTGGCAAATACCGGACGGTCGATAAAGAAGCGTGAAATCACCTGGGAACGCTCCTTAGGATTGGCTGACAGCTGGGGCAACAACTTTTACCGGGGTGTCCGGACGTACTTTGGGCAACCCTTCGACTATGACCTGCTCACCGGCGCTGATCCCGGACACGATGACCCAGCGGCCCTTGGCCGTGTGTCCGGTGGTGACCTGACGCATGCGCGCCACGCCACCCTCATCCACCACATACACAAAGGTGCCAGCCGGGCCCTGGGCAATTGCTCGCTCAGGCAGGGTCATGGCATTCGGCAGGCTGAGGCCCTTGACCTGAACACGGACGAACTGGCCGGGCATCAGCTTTTGCTCGGGGTTAGGCACCACCGCGCGCGCGCTGACCGAGCCGGTACCGCGATCCACCAGGCTGTCGGTGAAATCCACCTTGCCTTCCAGCGGATACACGCTGCCGTCACCGAGAGTAATCTGCACGCTCATTTTGCCGTCTTCCGGCAGTATCAGACTGCCGTTCTGCAGCCCACTGCGAACACTCGCCACATCGGAGTCGGGGGCGGCAAAGTTGACGTAAATCGGATCCAACTGGGTGATATTGCTCAGCAGGCTGGCATTCGGATCACCGGCCACCATCAGGCTGCCTTCGGAGACGGTTTCCTTGCTGGTAATACCTGAAATAGGGGCCTTCACCGTGGTGTAGTCGAGGTCGATCTGCTTGGTCTGCACCTCGGCCTCGGCAGCCTGGATATTCGCCTTGCTCTGCTCGAAGTTGGAGACCGCGTTATCCAGCTCGCTCTCGCTGGCAAAGCCCTTCTTCTGCAGCTCACGGATACGCTTGAGGTCACGCGCGGTTTGCCGGTAGCGCGCCTGCTCCTGCGCCAGCGCGCCTTTAGCCCGACTCAGCGCCGCCTGATAGATGCGCGGGTCGATGCGAAACATCACCTGCCCCTGTTTGACCTGGCTACCTTCTAGGTAGGTACGCTCCTGCAGAATCCCGCTCACTTGGGCGCGCACCTGCACTTCGCGAAAACCGGCCGTACGCGCGGAATATTCAAACTCCAATGGCAGTGCTTCGACCTTTACGGTTTCTACCACCACTTCGGGCGCACGTGGTGCGTCGGCGGCATACAACGGAGCAGCCAGAACAGCCAGTAACAAGGAACCGGCAAGCGCCGGCAGATGACGGGAAAAAAGCATGGGTGTCTCCGAAAGGACGCGGGTGCAGCATATAAAGCCGGCAATGCTAGTTACATACACAAGTGTTTGTAAATAGAACATTACCCTTAACTTCATTACACTTTGTGCTCAGCCTAGCCAGAAATATGCCTGCTGCCATGCGCCGGACCAAAGAAGATGCCGAGAAAACCCGGATTGCGCTCCTCGAAGCCGCCGAATCGCTGTTTCTGGAAAAAGGCGTGGCGCATACCAGTCTGGAACATATCGCCCGACAGGCCGGCGTCACGCGCGGCGCGGTGTATTGGCACTTTGCCAACAAAGCTCACTTGTTCAACGCCATGCTTAACCAGGTGCGCCTGCCGCCCGAGCAGTTAGCCGAGCGCATGCGTGGCTGCCCGGAGCACGATCCGCTGCTAACCCTGCGCGACCTGTGTATTGAGGCGATCACCAACCTGGCGCACGACGAGCAGAAGCGCAGAATTTTCACGATTTTGCTGCGCCGCTGCGAGTTCACCGAAGAGCTGCATGACGCTGAAGAACGCCATGAAGCCTTTATCAATCAGTTTATCGAGCTCTGTGAACAGTCGTTCAGCGCGCCATCGGTCAGCGTGCGCCTGCACGCGGAAATCAGCCCACGCCTGGCCGCGCGGGCTGTGCACGGATTACTTATCGGCCTGATCCATGACTGGCTGCGCGACCCCACGCTGTTCGACCTTCTGCAAGACACCCCCAAGATGGTCGACGCCGGCTTTCGTGGGCTGATCCGCGACTGGTCAGCCCAGGAAGCACCCAGTGCCGATCAGGCCAAGCCTGCGCTATAGCCGGCCTCGGCAATCGCGATAATCAGCTCATCACTGGATAAGCGGCTACCTACCTTTACCTCGCCGCCTTGCAGCTTTACCCGGACATCGGCCGCCGCATCGCGCGCCAGCACGGCCTCGGTCACCGCTTTGACGCAATGATCACAAGTCATGCCTTCGACCCGAAATGTATGAACGCTGGTTGCTTGCATCATTAATCACCTGAATTAACCTGTTGAAGTGCACAGTGTCCTCCTTGCCAGCGGGGTAAGGTCAAGCCATAAACAAGCGCCGGACCGCATTTTTAACCTGGCACAGCAGCGACCCAAGGGTGGCGGCCAGAAATGACAGGGTCAGAAAACAACGCTTGACCCTGCCAAGGTGGCAAGGTTGATCCTGTGGTGAAATTCAATGGAGGCTGCCGCATGTCCAATCTCACCACCTTTGATTTGCCGATCAGCGGCATGACCTGTGCCAGCTGCGTCGGTCGCGTCGAACGCGCCCTGGCCAAGGTCGCCGAAGTCAGTAGCGTCAGCGTCAACCTGGCCAGCGAGCAGGCGCGCATCGAAGCGCCAGCGGCCAGTTTGGAGCAACTGGTCGCGGCCGTCAGCGCCGCCGGCTACCAGGTGCCCAGTGAACGCCTGGAACTGGCGATCACTGGCATGACTTGCGCCAGCTGTGCCGGCCGTATCGAACGCGCACTGGCGCAACAGCCAGGCGTCATGGCAGTGAGCGTCAACCTGGCCACAGAACGTGCGCAACTGCAGGTGCTCCCCGGCACTGAGCCGAAGGCCCTGCTGCAAGCCGTCAGCCAAGCGGGTTATCAGGCCAGCCCGGTCAGCGAGACACAGGCCACGCCGGCCACCGCTGGCAAACAATTGCAGCGCGAGCGCTGGATGCTGCTCCTGGCCATCGTACTGACCCTGCCGCTGGTCATTCCGATGTTCGTCGAACCCTTTGGCCTGCACTGGATGCTGCCGGCCTGGGCGCAGTTTGCCCTCGCCACGCCGGTGCAGTTTATCTTCGGCGCACGCTTCTATCGTGCAGCCTGGAGTGCACTGCGCGCCAAAGCCAGCAACATGGATCAGCTGGTCGCCATCGGCACCAGCGCCGCCTATGGCCTGAGCCTGTATCAGTGGGCCGTCACCCCAAACGGGGCGATGGCGCACCTGTATTTCGAAGCCTCGGCGGTGATCATCACCTTGATTCTGCTCGGCAAATACCTGGAAAGCCGCGCCAAACGGCAAACCAGCAGTGCCATCCGCGCCTTGCAGGCTTTACGCCCGGAGCGCGCGCTGCGCCTGCGTGATGGCAACGAACAATGGGTGGCCCTCAACGAATTGCAGCTGGGTGACCGTATTGTGGTCAAACCTGGCGAGCGCTTCCCGGTCGACGGCCTGGTTCAGGAAGGTCAGAGCCACGCCGACGAGGCGCTGATCAGTGGTGAGAGCCTGCCGCAGCCCAAACAACCGGGGGACACCGTCACCGCCGGGGCGATCAACGGCGAGGGCCGGCTGTTGGTGGAAACCACCGCGCTGGGCGCAGAAACCGTGCTGTCGAAGATTATTCGCCTGGTCGAAGATGCCCAGGCCGCCAAGGCCCCGATCCAGAAACTGGTGGATAAAGTCAGCCAAATCTTCGTCCCCAGCGTGTTGCTGATCGCCCTGGCCACGCTGGTAACCTGGCTAATGCTCGGCGCGGGGATTGAAACCGCCCTGCTCAACGCCGTAGCCGTGCTGGTAATTGCCTGCCCTTGCGCCCTCGGCCTGGCCACGCCCACCGCGATCATGGCCGGCACTGGCGTGGCCGCACGCCACGGGATTCTGATCAAGGATGCCGAAGCCTTGGAGGTCGCCCACTCGGTCAGCTTGGTCGCCTTCGACAAGACCGGCACCCTGACCTCCGGCGCCCCCCAGATTGCCCACCTGCAAGCCGTCGACGGTGATACCGAGCAGTTGCTGAAACTGGCCGGCGCTCTGCAGCGCGGCAGCGAACACCCACTGGCAAAGGCGGTGCTCGACCAATGCGCGGAGCAGCGGCTGACACTGGCCGAGGTCAGCGACAGCAAAGCGCTGGCCGGGCGCGGGATTGCCGGACGGATTGACGAGCGCCAACTGGCCCTGGGCAACAAACGCCTGCTGGAAGAACACTGGCTGCAGAATCAAGTGTTAATCGCCGAGGCGTTGGCCTGGGAGGCCGAAGGCCGCACCCTGTCCTGGCTGATGGAGCTCACGCCGCAGCCCCAGGTGTTGGGCCTGTTTGCCTTTGGCGACACCCTCAAGGACGGCGCCACGGAGGCCATCAGCGCGCTGACTGCACAGGGCATTGCCAGCCACCTGATCAGTGGCGACAACCAAGGCAGCGTCAACGCCGTGTCGCAGGCCCTTGGCATCACCACAGCACATGCTGAAGTGCTGCCGGCGAACAAAGCCGCCATCATCACCGAACTGAAGAAACAGGCCGTAGTGGCCATGGTTGGCGACGGCATCAACGACGCGCCCGCACTGGCCGCCGCCGATGTCGGCATCGCCATGGGCAGCGGCACCGATGTGGCCATGCATGCTGCCGGCATCACCCTGATGCGCGGCGACCCGCGCCTGGTGGCCGACGCCCTGGACATCAGCAAGCGCACCTACAACAAAATCCGCCAGAACCTGTTCTGGGCCTTCGCCTACAACCTGGTTGGCATTCCATTAGCGGCGGCTGGCCTGCTCAACCCGATGCTAGCGGGCGCGGCCATGGCACTGTCCAGCGTCAGCGTGGTGAGCAATGCCCTGCTGCTGAAAACCTGGAAACCCCAAGAGCACAACTGAACAACCGCTGGATGGGTTAGGCGCAAGCGCCGTAACCCATCAGCGTTATTCGCCGTACCAACTGATGCATACAGACGCGGTCTGCTGGCTATCGCTGCGCTCAATGCCATCCGCCGAACATCGCTTAGGAAACGCCCATGAACATCGGCCAAGCCGCAAAGAAAACCGGCCTTAGTGCCAAGATGATCCGCTACTACGAAAGCATCGAGCTGCTGCCCGCCGCCGACCGCTCGGACAGCGGCTACCGCCAGTACAATGCGCAGGATTTGCACCGCCTGGCGTTTATCAAGCGCTCGCGCGACCTGGGGTTTTCCCTGGCCGAAGTCAGCCAGCTACTGGCCCTATGGCAGGATCGCCAACGTGCCAGCGCCGACGTCAAGGCCCTGGCCGCCGCGCATATCACAGAGCTGGAACGCAAGATCAGCGAACTCAGCAGCCTGCGTAACACGCTCAGGGAGTTGATGAACAGCTGCCAGGGTAACGACCGCCCGGACTGTCCAATCCTCAAGGATCTAGAGTCCGGTTGCTGACCTGGCGCCCCCCTACAGCGCCTGCTGCAAGGCCCGGCAATCCACCGCAAAATGATCCGTCAGTTCCGGCCAGAGATTTTCCGCCAGGTTAACCAGCACGCTGCGCGCCCCGGCGGCGCGTGCGCACTCCAGATCAAAACGGTAATCACCGACCATCACCAGCTCGCTCGGTGCCACCTGCCATGCCTTGGCAAAATGCAACAGGCCGCCCGGGTCGGGTTTCGGTGGCGCTTCATCGCGGCCAATGACATCGACCACGGCAAAGCAGTCATCCAGGCCGATGGCGCGCAAGGTCAGCAGCGCCAGCTCGTGAGCATTACGGGTGAGGATGCCGAGCCGGCAGCCGCGGCCGTGCAGCTCGCGCACCAGTTCAATCGCACCCGGCGCCGGCTGCGAGGTCAGCGCCAGCTCGCGCTCATGCTCCAGCAGCCAGGCATGTTTAGCGGTAGCCAGCGCCTCAGGCAGGCTGGCCAGGTGACCGAGAATGTCCTCGGCAAGTGGAATATCCAAGGCACGCTTGATCGCCTCGAAGTCATGCACCGCCAACGTCAGGGTGCCGTCCATGTCGAACACCCAGTGCTGGGCGGCGGCGAGGCTCATTTCCAGTCCTCACGCAAACGGATCAAGCCTTCTTGTGCGACCGAGGCAACCAACTGGCCCTGACGATTGAAGATGCTGCCGCGCGCGAAGCCACGGCCGTTACCGGCCCAGGGGCTGTCCATGCTGTAGAGCAGCCAGTCGTCCATGCGCAGGTTGCCGTGGAACCACAGTGAATGGTCGAGGCTGGCCACCTGCATAAACTTCTGCCACACCGACACGCCGTGCGGCAGCATCGAGGTGGTCAGCAAATTGAAGTCACTGGCATAGCCCAGCAGGTATTTGTGCAGTTGCGGATCATCCGGCAGCTCGCCGGCGGCGCGGAACCACACATGCTTGACCGGCTCGCAGGGTTGCGGGGCAAAAGGATTATCCACCGTCACCGGACGGATCTCGATTGGCTTGGCGCTCACCGCGCGCTCACGCATGGGCTCCGGCAACGCATCGACGATCAGGCGCGCCAGTTCGGTTTCCGACTTCAGCGCTTCCGGCCCCGGCACATCAGGCATCAGGTTTTGATGGTTAAAGCCTTGCTCATCGAACTGGAAGGAGGCGCTGCAGGTAAAGATCGGCTTGCCCTTCTGGATCGCCGTGACCCGCCGCGTGCTGAAGCTGCCGCCATCACGCACGCGCTCAACCTGATAGACCACCGGCAACGTGGCATCGCCGGGACGCAAAAAATAACCGTGCATGGAATGCACATGGCGCGCCGCCTCGACCGTCTGGCTGGCCGCCGAGATGCATTGACCAAGCACCTGACCACCAAACAGCTGGCGAAAGCCAAGGTCTTGGCTGACGCCGCGAAACAGATTTTCTTCGATGGTTTCCAGGGTCAGCAGGGCGACCAACTCATTCAACACCTGACTCATGCATGCTCTCCTGTTAACGCATCTGGCTGGGGACGAGATGGTAAAGACTTTGCCAACGCTTGTCGGCCTGACTGCACGCTAGATACAGACAATCATGCCAGCATTCTGGCCAATCAGCAGACGGGCTTGAGCCTGGCGCCAGCCTGCCGCCATACTTTAGACCTCTCCGCACGAGCCTTCCCCATGCGCCTGCCGCTGGTCTATCACGACGATTACAGCCCGCCCTTCCCGGCCAATCATCGTTTTCCCATGGAAAAATTCCGCTTGCTGCGCGACCACTTGATCGCCAGTGGCCTGAGCACCGATGCCGAACTGCTGCGCCCGGAGCGCTGTCCCAGCGAGGTCCTGGCCCTGGCCCATTGCCCGGCGTATATCGAGCGTTTTGTCAGTGGCGAACTGAGCCATGAAGAACAACGCCGCCTTGGCCTGCCCTGGAGCGCCGCATTGGCGCAGCGCACCCTTCGCGCGGTGGGCGGCTCATTGCTGGCGGCGGAACTGGCCTTGCAGCACGGTATGGCCTGTCACCTGGCCGGCGGCACGCACCATGCGCATTACGACCACCCGGCTGGGTTCTGCATTTTCAATGACCTGGCGGTGATCAGCCAATACTTGCTGCAAAGTGGCAAGGCCCAGCGCGTGCTGATCTTCGACTGCGACGTGCACCAGGGTGACGGCACCGCGCGGCTGCTGGAGCACACCCCGGACGCCATCACCGTGTCCCTGCATTGTGAAAAAAATTACCCGGCACGCAAGGCCCTCAGCGACTGGGACATTCCCCTGCCCAACGGCATGGGCGATGCCGCCTATCTAAAGGTGGTGAATGACACCCTGAATTACCTGCTGCCGTTGTACCAGCCGGATATCGTGCTCTACGACGCCGGCGTCGACGTGCACCAGAGCGACGCCCTCGGCTACCTCAACCTCAGTGATGCCGGCATTGCCGCCCGCGATGAAGCTGTGCTCGATCACTGCATCGGCCGCGATATTGCGGTGGTGGGGGTAATCGGCGGCGGCTACGATAAAGACCGCCTGGCGCTGGCACGCCGGCATGGCATCCTGCACCACAGCGCCGACAAGGTTTGGCGGGCGAACGGCTTGGGTGGTAAGGCTTAACGGGCTAAAGCGACGCGATCACAGCCCGTCGATGAGGACGCTGAGCGCTGTAACCGCTAGCCTGGCTGGACGCGAAAATGCTCAAGCAGGCTCGCCATATCATCAGCAAGCGCAACAATCTGCGCATCTGGCACGTCGCGTGTAGCGAAGGCGCGCAGGCCCATGATCTGCGCTTGCAGCAAACGGGCTAAGCGTGGGCAATCAACGTCTGCACGCAACTCCCCAGCCGCCTGGGCGTGCTGCAAGGTCTCGCGCAACCGCGTTTCAATCATCGCCAGCATGGCATCCACTTTGGCCAACAAGGCGGCATCTTCAGCGTTCACCTCAAGCAGGGTTTTAATCAGCATGCAGGCCTGTGCGGGGGCTTTTGCAGCGCCACTGCAGCAGCACGCCAGCGCATACAAATAGCCCTTCAGCCCTTCGACGATACTCGGCGCGCTCTCGATTATCTGGTGAAACTCATCACCGCTACGCGCCGCATAGGCGTCCAACGCCTCGCTAAACAAGCCGCTTTTGCTGCCAAAGGTGGCATAGAGGCTGCCGGGGCGCATGTCCAATGCCTCTTCGATGTGCTTCATCGAGGAGGCGTAATAGCCCCGCGACCAAAACAACTCAACGGCCCTTTGCAGAGCAACCTGTCGATCAAAACGAGCGGTGCGGGCCATCGTCAACTCTCGGGCGAAAGGCGGGCTAACCGCCAGGGTTAATTCTGAATGATCGCTCAATTATGACTTGATTGCCTTCACTTGATCAATTAGGGTGGCCATCTAGTTATTGAACGATCACTCAAATAAGGATCCATGCCATGAGCACTTTTACCCTACACGACCAAAACAGCGCACCTGAAGCGGCCAAGGCCCTCCTCGACAAATCACAAAAAGCCTTTGGCCGAGTGCCGGGCCTGCATGCGGTAATGGCCGAATCCCCTGAACTGCTCAACGGCTATCAAGTGCTGCACGGTTTGTTTCTCGACAGCAGCTTCGATGCCGACGAGAAGACCGTGGTGTGGCAAACCATCAACGTCGAGCATGCCTGCCATTACTGCGTACCGGCGCACACCGGCATCGCCAAGGCGATGAAGGTTTCCGATGAAATCAACAACGCGCTGCGTGATGAAACGCCGCTGCCAACGCCTAAGCTCGAAGCCCTGCGTGACTTCACCCTGGCCATGGTGCGCCAGCGCGGCGACGTTGAGGCCAAGCAACTGGAGGCCTTCTATGCCGCCGGTTACACCCAGCAAAACGTGCTGGAAGTGATTCTCGGCCTGAGCCAGAAAGTCATGAGCAACTACACCAACCACATTGCGCAAACCCCGGTTGATCAAGCCTTCAAAGTATTCGCCTGGGAAAAGAACTAAGCCGAAGATGATTCAGGCACCTGCCAGCTCGCTGCAGGTGCCTGCTCTAACCTGACAGTCAATTTCTCAGCAAACAGTGGAGGCTTATATGCACACTGCAGTGGCATTTGATATCTACGGCACACTGATCGACACCCAGGCGGTGCTCACGCGCCTGAGTGACTTGGTTGGCGACAAGGCCCCTGCGGTTTCCCAGTTGTGGCGGCAAAAACAGCTGGAGTACAGCTTCCGCAGGGGCTTGATGGGTGACTACTGCGACTTCTCGGTCTGCACCCGCCAGGCGTTGTTGTTTGCCTGCCGCCAACAGCAGGTGGAGATCAGCGCTGCCGCCGTTGAGCAGGCGATGCAGGCCTACGCCGAACTGGAGGCTTTTGCCGATGTAGCGGCCGGCCTTGAATCCCTGCAACAACAGGGCATAGCGCTCTATGCGTTCTCCAATGGCAGCAAGGCAGCCGTGCGACACTTGCTGGAGCGTGCCGGCATCGCTGACTACTTTACAGCCGTGGTCAGCGTCGAGGACGTGCGCTCTTTCAAGCCCGCCCCCAAGGTTTATCAGCACCTGCTGCGCAGCTGCGGCCTACCGGCCAATGGGGTGTATCTGGTCTCCTCCAATCCGTTCGATATTCTCGGCGCGGCCCACGCAGGCCTGCAAACGGCCTGGCTACGGCGTGATCCGCAGGCGATTTTCGACCCCTGGGATGTGCAGCCCAGCATCCTTCTCGACGATTTCAGTGATTTGGCCCGCCAACTCACTGCAATCAACTAACCCCGCGCCGCTAACCCTATCGTTCAACCCATTGCCTATGGCCTACGAGCGGCTGGCACTCGGAGCTACTCAATGAAACACATGTCCCTGTTACTGCTGCGCGTCTCGCTGGGTTGGCTGCTGGTGATTTGGGGGGCCGACAAAGTATTCAATGTCGAACACGGCCTGGCCGTGGCCAACAAGTTTTACTTTGGCCTCCTGGCGGCAGAAAGCGCATTGCAAGTCGCCGGTGTGCTGCAAATGCTTATAGGCCTGGCCGTGGTGCTGGGTTTTGCACGCCGCTGGGTGTACCCGGCGCAGGCGCTGCTCAATAGCGCCTCGCTGTTGGCAGTGTCCAAATCGGTACTGGATCCATGGGGCTGGGTATTCACCGGCACCAATGCACTGTTCTATCCATCGTTGATTATCTTCGCCGCCAGCCTGCTGCTGATCGCCTTGCGCGAAGACGATACCTGGGTGCTGGACAGGTATTAACCAGTGACCGCACCACCACACCAGGCACCACACGCATTGCGGTGCCTGGTGTGCGGTTGTGGTTAGATGGTTCCCCCCACGCCTCGCGTAGCCCTGATGACCACTCGAACCTTACTGCTGACAGCCTTGGCGCTGCTGGCCTTTGCTGGTAACTCGCTGCTCTGCCGCCTGGCACTGCGTGACACCGCCATTGATGCAGCCAGCTTTACCAGCCTGCGCCTTATCGCTGGCGCCGTAACGCTGTGGTTTCTGCTACGCCTGCGCGCACCTAGCAACCTCAAAGCCGGCAGCTGGCCCGCAGCGACCGCGCTGTTTGTTTACGCGGCGGCGTTTTCCTTCGCCTATATCCATCTGGATGCCGGCGCGGGGGCCTTGATCCTGTTCGGCGCGGTGCAACTGAGCATGCTCGCCTGGGGAATCTATCGCGGTGAGTGCCTGGGGCTAAAGGGCTGTAGCGGTCTATTACTGGCGTTCGCGGGGTTACTCGTATTGCTTTTACCGGGCGCCAGCCGGCCGCCAACAGAAGCCGCCTCGCTGATGCTGCTGGCGGGCGTGGCCTGGGGCGCTTACTCCTTACTGGGCCGCGGCGTGAGCGATGCGCTGGCCGCAACAACCGGCAACTTTCTGCGGGCGGCACCCTTGGCGCTGCTACTGAGCGTTCTGTTTATCGAGCAAATGAGCTGGGATACACCGGGGCTGATCTATGCCCTGCTATCTGGCGCACTGACCTCCGGCGTCGGTTACGCCATCTGGTACAGCGCATTGCGCGGCCTGCAGGCTTTCCAGGCCGCCTGCGTACAGCTCAGCGTGCCGATTATCGCCGCACTGGCCGGCAGCCTGCTCCTAGGTGAAGCCTTGAGCCTGCACTTGCTGCTCAGTGGCGCGGCGGTGCTCGGCGGGATCGCCTTGGTGCTCAGCGCCAAACACCAACACCCCTAGAGCGGCAACCTGGTTAGCCGGCCAATACCTTATCCAGCGCCTGTTCCAGCGTCGCCACAGTGCGCTCAATATTGCCCAGTTTATCCAGGCCAAACAGGCCCAGGCGGAAGGTCTGAAAATCTGCGGGCTCGTCGCACTGCAGCGGTACACCGGCGGCGATCTGCAGACCTAAGGCGGCGAACTTGCTGCCGTTCTTGATCTGCCCATCGTCGGTGTAACAGACCACCACACCTGGGGCTTCGAAGCCTTCGGCCGCCACGCTCTTGCAGCCTTTGCTGGTCAGCAGGGCGCGTACTCGATCACCCAGTTCCTGCTGTTGCTCGCGCACCTTGGCAAAGCCAATGGCTGCGGCCTCATGCATGGCATCGCGAAAACGCGCCAGGGCATCGCTGGGCATGGTCGCGTGATAGGCGTGGCCGCCCTGCTCATAGGCCTGCATGATCTGCAGCCACTTTTTCAGGTCGCAGGCAAAGCTGCTGCTTTGGGTCGCCTCAACACGGGCTTGCGCGGCCTCACTGAGCATCACTAGGGCGCAGCACGGCGAGGCGCTCCAGCCTTTTTGCGGCGCACTGATCAGCACGTCGATGCCGCAGGCCTGCATGTCCACCCAAAGGGTACCGGAGGCAATGCAGTCGAGGACAAACAGGCCACCCACCGCATGCACCGCATCGCCTACGGCACGCAGGTAGCCGTCCGGCAGGATCATTCCGGAAGAGGTTTCTACATGCGGAGCGAAGACTACCTGGGGCTTTTCAGCGGCGATGGTCGCCAGCACATCAGCCAACGGCGGTGGGGTAAACGCTGCCTGGCTGCCTCCAGCGACCGGACGGGCCTTAAGCACAATCGACTCGGACGGAATCTGGCCCATCTCGAAAATTTGCGTCCAGCGGTAGCTGAACCAGCCATTGCGGATCACCAGGCACTTCTGCCCGGTCGCCAGTTGCCGCGCCACGGCTTCCATGCCGTAAGTGCCGCTACCGGGCACGATAGCCACGGCGTTGGCGTTGTAGACATCCTTAAGGGTGCTGGAGATGTCCTTCATCACCCCTTGGAACGACTGCGACATGTGGTTGAGGGAGCGGTCGGTGTACACCACCGAATACTCGATCAGGCCGGCAGGGTCGATGCTGGGATAAAGGTCAGACATGATGAGGCTCCAGTCAGAAAAGGCTTAGCCACGACCGTGCCCGAAGCTCGGCAAAATGACAAGGTCACCGCCGCCTCGGTTAGAATGCCGGCCCATTGACCGCCGCGATCTCGCCATGACCACCATTGCCCAACAGCCCCCCTTGCGCGTTGCCATTATCGGCGGCGGCCCCGCCGGCCTAATGGCGGCTGAAGTGCTGGCGCGGAACGGCGTGCAGGTCGCGCTGTATGACGCCATGCCGTCGGTAGGCCGCAAGTTCCTCCTGGCCGGAGTCGGTGGCATGAACATCACCCACGCCGAAGCCAAGCCGGCGTTTCTCAGCCGCTACGGCCAGCGCCAGGCGGCAGTGGCCGAGCTGCTGCAAGACTTTGATGCCGACGCGCTGCGCGCCTGGATTCACGACCTAGGCATCGACACCTTTGTCGGCACCTCGGGCCGCGTATTCCCCACCGATATGAAGGCCGCGCCGCTGCTGCGCGCCTGGCTCAAGCGCCTGCGCGAGTTGGGCGTGCAGATCCATACCCGCCATCGCTGGCTGGGCTGGGACGCCCAGGGCGCATTGCGCATCAGTTCGCCGGCGGGGGAACTGGCTGTGAACACCGACGCCACATTGCTAGCCCTCGGCGGCGGCAGCTGGGCGCGCCTGGGCTCGGACGGTGCCTGGGTGCCGCTGCTACAGGCACGCGGCGTACCGATCGCGCCCTTACAGGCGAGCAACTGCGGCTTCGACGTCGCCGCCTGGAGCCCCTTTCTGCGCGACAAATTCGCCGGCGCTCCGCTGAAGAATGTCAGCCTGTGTCTACCCGGCGCAGCGCAGCGCCTCGGCGAGTTCGTGCTCACCGCCAGTGGCATTGAGGGCAGCCTGGTGTATGCCCTGTCCGCCGCCATTCGCGAAACCATCAACCAGCACGGCAGCGCCACTGTCCACCTCGATCTGCTGCCACAAACAGCGCTGAACAAGCTGCAAGCCGCCTTGAGCAAACCGCGCGGCTCGCAGTCGATGGCCAAACACCTGCACCGCCAGGCGGGGATCGACGGGGTCAAGGCGGCGCTGCTGCGCGAACAGGCCAGCAGCGCGGTCTTTAACGATCCCGCGCAGCTGGCCTCAACGCTCAAGGCCTTGCCGATTGAACTGATCCGCCCGCGCCCGCTGGATGAAGCGATCAGCACAGCCGGCGGCGTACCCTTCGAGCAACTGGATGAGCACTTGATGCTCAAGCAATTACCAGGGACCTTCTGCGCCGGCGAAATGCTCGACTGGGAGGCACCCACCGGCGGCTACCTGCTGACGGCCTGTTTTGCCAGCGGCCGCACAGCGGCCCAAGGCCTCCACGACTGGCTGCAGAGCCAGGCCCAATAAGCCCCGCACGCAGCCGCAAACGGCTATGCTGGAACCAAACCGCCCCAGAGCAGTGCTCTGCCACGCGCACAGGTAATCCTTAGCTTTGATTCCTCTAGTGGTCTGCGACGACTCGAACATGGCGCGCAAGCAATTGATTCGCGCCCTGCCCGCCGAATGGCCGGTGACCATCAGCCAGGCGACTAATGGTCAAGAAGCGCTAGCGGCACTGCGCCAAGGCCTTGGCCAGGTGATGCTGCTGGACCTGACCATGCCGGTGCTGGACGGCTATGAAACCCTCGCGGCAATCCGTGCCGAGGGCCTGGCCTGCAAGGTGCTGGTGGTGTCCGGCGACGTACAGGATGAAGCCCTGCGCCGGGTCAAAGCGCTGGGTGCCGTGGCCTTTATCAAAAAGCCCGCCGACCCTGCACTACTGCGCAGCACGCTGATTGAACTGGGGTTATTTGACCCCACGACCACCTCGACCACCTCGACCACCTCGACCACGGTGGCGCAAACCGCCGTACTCGACAGCCTCAAGGTAAGTTTCCGCGATGCCCTGCGCGAAGTCAGCAACGTCGCCATGGGCCGCGCCGCCGCGCTGCTGGCCAAGGCGCTCGGAGTTTTCGTGCAGCTGCCGGTGCCGCAGGTGAATATCTTCGAAGTCAGCGAACTGCACATGACCCTCACCGACGCCATGCACGGCGAACGCATGAGCGCGGTGTGTCAGGGCTTTATCGGTGACGGCATCGCCGGCGAGTCACTGCTGCTGTTTCATGACTCGGAAGTGGCCGACATGGCGCGTCTGCTCAACTGGCAGCCCAAAGACGACCTGGAAACCTCAGAAATGCTGTTGGATCTGGCCAGCATCATCATCGGTGCCTGCCTCTCCGGGATTGCTGAGCAGATCGATGTGCGCTTTTCCCAGGGGCATCCGCAACTGCTCGGCCAACACTCCTCCATCGAGCAACTGATTCACCTCAATCAGCGGCGCTGGAAAAAGACCCTGGCGGTGGAAGTCAGCTACAGCCTGGAGGCGCATAACATCCACTTCGACCTGCTGTTGCTGTTCACCGAAGACTCGCTCAAGCGCCTGACCAACAAGCTCAACTACCTGATGAACTAGGCCACCCACCAATGCCCGCACAGATTGATATTAAAGAGGTGCACTGGCTGCTCGACATCGTGCAGTGCATCGATGTCGGCGTCATCGTGCTCGACCGTCAGTACCACGTTGAAGTGTGGAACAGCTTTATGGAAAACCACTCCGGCATGGGCCCGGATGAGGTACAGGGTAAAACCCTGTTCAGCCTGTTTCCGGAAATCAACGAAAGCTGGCTAAAGCGCAAGATCGACACCGTGGTGCAACTGGGCACCCGTGCGTTCAGCCTGTGGGAGCAGCACCCCTATCTGATGCACTTCAAGAATTACCAGCCGATCACCGGGCAGGAAGACTTTATGTACCAGAACGTCACCTTACTGCCCCTGGCAGGTGCTACCGGTGAGGTCGAACATATCTGTGTGGTGATCTACGACATGACCGCCGCCGCGACCCACAAGAAGCAACTGGCAGCAGCGCACGCCACCAGCCGCGCCTGAGGTTATTTAACGAACTTACCCGGTTTGCCGGCTTTGCCGCCGAAGCTCGGCACTTTGCGCACAGCCTTGACCACCGGGGCCGCCGGCGCATCCGCTTCCATCCAACGGCCTAAGCTGCCGCCCTTACCGCCGCCGACCACTTTCGGCTTCTTGGCCTTCTTCGGCTTTTTCACCACCTGGCCACCCGGCAGCGTCTGTGGGACGCGGTGATCGGGGATAAAGTCCGGCTCGTCGACACGCTGCAGCACTTGCTGGGTCAGGGTTTCGATGGCCGACAGCAGTTGCACCTCATCGGCGCAGACCAGCGACACCGCCTGCCCTGTAGACCCGGCACGCCCGGTACGGCCGATGCGGTGCACATAGTCTTCAGCGACGGTGGGCAGGTCGAAATTCACCACCAACGGCATGGTATCGATATCCAGACCACGGGCCGCCACATCGGTTGCCACCAGCACCTTGACCTCACCGTCCTTGAACCGCTGCAAAGCCCGCTGCCGTGTGGCCTGGGGCTTGTCGCCATGGATCGCGTCGGCGCTGATGCCTTGACGCTGCAACTCGGCTTCCAGCTCATCAACACCCTTGCGGGTTTTCACGAACACCAGCGCCTGACTCCAGCGCTTGGTCTGATACAGATGCAGAAATAGCTCGCCCTTACGCTTCTTATCCACTGGAATCAGCCACTGCTTGACTGATTTGGCCGCCGCATTACGCGGGCTGACCTCAATGCTCAGCGGGTCATTGAGCATCTCGCCGGCCATGCTGCGGATAACGTCGGAGAACGTGGCGGAAAACAGCAAGGTTTGCCGCTTTTTCGGCAACACACGAAACACATCCTCCAACTCGCTGGCAAAACCCAGGTCGAGCATGCGGTCGGCTTCGTCCAGCACCAGGGTCTGTACCTGGTTGAACTTCACCGCTTTCTGCCGGTAAAGATCGAGCAAACGCCCCGGCGTGGCCACCAGCACATCCACACCTTTGCGCAGCTTCATCATCTGCGGGTTGATACTCACCCCGCCATACGCGGCAAAACTGCGCAGTGGCAGGTGTTGGCCGTAGGTCACAAAGCTCTGCAACACCTGTTCGGCCAGCTCGCGGGTCGGCACCAACACCAGTGCCCGCACTGAGTTGCTCGCCACCTCGGGGCCTTCCATCATCAGCCGCTGCAACACCGGCAAGGCAAAGCCCGCGGTCTTACCGGTGCCGGTCTGCGCGGCGGCCATCAGGTCGCGGCCTTGCAGGATCGGCACAATGGCCTGCGCCTGCACTGCGGTGGGGGTTTTGTAGTCGAGGCTGTCGAGGGTGCGCAGCAGAGGCTCGATCAGGCCGAGGGAGGCAAAGGTCATAGGGTTACCACAAAGGGCTAAAAGTCGATGGCGCAGAGTTTATCCTGCCTGAGCACAGCGGGCCCGCTTGTGTTCAGCGAACAGCCGGGCCAGAAACACCGCGCCCGGATAAATCCGGGCGCGGTGGGCATGCATGCAAGTGCCGAATTAAGGCTTGTGCGGACGCGCGAGGAATTCGTGCGATTGCATTTCCAGCAGACGACTGAGGGTACGCTGGAACTCGAAGGTCAGGCGGCCGCCGGTATACAGATCTTTGAGTTCCACCTCGGCGGAGAGGATCAGCTTGACGTTGCGGTCGTAAAACTCGTCCACCAGGTTGATAAAGCGCCGGGCCATGTCTTCCTTGGCCACACTCATCTGCTCGACGTTGGCGAGGATCACCGCATGGAAGATCTTGCCCAATTCGATGTAGTCATTCTGGCTACGCGGGCCGTCGCACAGCTCGCGGAACTCAAACCAGGCCACGTCATCGCCGACCTTGCGCGCGGTAATGGCCCGGTTCTCGATCATCAGCGGCTCGTTTTCCTGCACCGCGCAATGCTCAGGGAGCAGGCTGAAAAAGCTCTTCTGCAGGCTTTCTTCAGCGGCAGCACCCAGCGGCCAATGGAACAACTCGGCTTGTTCCAGCGCGCGCAGGCGGTAGTCAATGCCGCTGTCGACGTTGACGATCTCGGTGTGCTGCTTCAGCAGGGCAATCGCCGGCAGGAAACGCGCGCGCTGCAAACCATCCCGGTACAGGCCGTCAGGCACGATGTTGGAGGTCGCCACCAGGCTCACGCCGTTCTTGAACAGCTCTTCCATCAGGGTGGCGAGGATCATCGCGTCGGTAATGTCAGACACGAAAAATTCGTCGAAGCAAATCACCCGCGCCTCATCGGCAAAACGCTTGCCGATGATCGTCAGCGGGTTCTTTTCGCCCTTGAGGGTGCGCATTTCTTCGTGCACGCGCTTCATAAAGCGGTGGAAGTGCGTACGCACCTTGCGCTCGAAGGGCAGCGCGTCGAAGAAGGTATCCACCAAATAGGTCTTGCCACGGCCCACGCCGCCCCAGAAGTACAGCCCTTTCACAGGCCCCTGTGGCTTTTTGCCGAAGAGTTTGCCAAACAAACCGGTCGATGCATTTTCGCTGGCGACCAAGTCGTCATACAGGCGCTGCAGATGGCGCACCGCAGTTTCCTGGGCCGCATCGTGGAAAAACTCAGGGCGTTTGAGGTCAGCCTGGTAACGTTCTAGGGGCGTCATAATTCGTTTAGAGCCTGTTCAAAGTCTGCTGCGCGTCGGGCCTGCTGCGTTAGAAACAGGCTCGGTAAGCCGCTTGCGGATAACGCGCCTCAGCGCGGCCCGAAGGGCGAGTGCAACGAGTCATGCTCATGTACACCAGTACACTCCGCTTGATTCGCTGCGCTCACCCTATGGGCCAGCCGCTGGCTGTTACTACGCTGCGCTACGTTTCTCGCCTGTGTCTGCCTTGCATGCCTCTAGCTCGCGAGCCTTGAGCAGGCTCTTAGCCGGGCAAGTAAAACGGGGGCGTCACTTTAGCGACGCCCCCGTTACTTGGCAATCAGCCAGCAGGGCTGCTCGGCGGAAATCTGCTAATGCAGTCGTAGGACGGGTTGAACCTGCGATACCCATCAATGATGGCTATCGCGCTGCTCACCCCCATCCTGCCGAGCGTTTATTCCTGCGGGGCCAAGGCCTCGCGCAGACGCTGAATCGCCGCCTGGCAGGCGCTGCTATCGGCGAATTCAGGGCTTTGCGCCACGCACTCATCGTCCAGCCAGACACCGAAGCCAGCGTCCTGCTCACGCACATCCAGTACGTCGCCAGCCTGCAGGCGCTTGTTGACCATGCCCGCAGCCTTGCCATCGGCAAAGGACTTGGACAGCAACAACTGCTCGCCGGCGGCATCCAGCAGACGGAAGCGGAAGCTGCCATCCTCGTCACGGAAGCTGACAAAGCGCGCGCTCTTGCCGGCCTTTTTCTTCTCGCCAGCGCCGCTGACTGCCTCACTGCGGAAGGAACGCAGGCCAACCGCCTCGCGCAGCTCGCCAAGGAACGGCGTAGCGGTCTTACGTGCTTTGGCGGCACCGGCGAGGAGGACATCCTCGAGATCCGCCGGTTTGCTGATCAGCGCGTGGTAACGCTCGCGCGCCTCACCCAGCTCGGCTTCCAGCAGGTTGCACAGCGCCTGCTTGGCTTCGCCCCAGGCAAGCCCGCCTTCCAGCGCGGCACGGAAATCCGCCTGTTGGGTGGGTGCGGCAAAAGCCTGGTAGAGGGTAAACAGGTGCGAGCTGTCGGGGGCTTTGGCCTCGCCCGGCAGTTTCGAGTCGGTGACGATACGCGCCACGGCATCCTTGAGCTGCTTGGCGCTGCCGAACAACGGGATGGTGTTGTCGTAGCTCTTGCTCATCTTGCGCCCATCGAGGCCGGGCAAGGTCGCCACGTCTTCCTCGATCACCGCTTCGGGCAGGGTGAACAATTCTTTGCCCTGACCAAACAGGTGGTTGAAGCGCTGCGCGATATCGCGGGCCATTTCCACGTGCTGGATCTGGTCACGACCGACCGGCACCTTGTGCGCGTTGAACATCAGAATGTCCGCTGCCATCAGCACCGGGTAGCTGAACAGACCCATGCTGACGCCGGCATCCGGGTCTTCACCCTGCTCAACGTTCTTGTCCACCGAAGCCTTGTAGGCATGGGCGCGGTTGAGCAACCCCTTGCCGGCGACACAGGTGAGCAGCCAGCACAGTTCGGGAATCTCGGGAATATCCGACTGACGGTAGAAGGTTGCCTTATCGGTATCCAGCCCCAGCGCCAGCCAGGTAGCGGCGATCTCCAGGCGCGAACGCTGGATGCGTGCCGGATCGTCGCATTTAATCAGCGCGTGGTAGTCGGCGAGGAAGTAGAACGAATCGGCATCGGCGGCGCGACTGGCAACAATCGCCGGACGAATGGCACCGGCATAGTTGCCCAAATGCGGGGTGCCCGTGGTGGTGATGCCGGTAAGGATACGAGTGGTCATGGCGTTCGCTTATTCGGTTGAGCGTTTATCAGCGCTGCAGGCAGTTCAAAGACGCGGCAGTAACAGATCTTTGAGGTCCGTCAGCTTGCCGTGAAAAAAGTGGCCGCATTCTGCCACTTTCAGCAGCTCATGGGCACGCCCGAGTGCCGCCGACCACTGGTAAACCACCTGCGGGTCGATCACCTCGTCGTCTTCAGGCTGGATCAGGATCAGCGGGCAGTTGCTCGCCGGTGGTGTTTCCTCGCGCAGCCGATGCACCGCCGGGGCCACCATAAACAGCTTATTGAGCGTCACACCTTGCGCCTCCAGGCGCGCACCCAGTGCGGCAGCGACAAAGCCACCGAAGGAGAAGCCCAGCAGGGTCAACGGCAAATCAGGATATTGTTGGCGCAGCCAATGCGCCACAGCCTCGGCATCATCCACCTCGCCGCTGGCCATGTCGTGGCTGCCGGCGCTGGCACCAACACCGCGGTAATTGAAGCGTAAGGTGGCCAAGCCACTGTCACGAGCAGTGCGCTGCAAGGTGGAAACTACCTTGTTGAGCATGGTGCCGCCTTGCACCGGATTGGGGTGGCAGATCAGCGCCACGCCACGGGCATCGGGGGTGTCCAGCCACAGGGCTTCGAGTTGGCCGCTGGGGCCAGCAATCATCATGGGGGTTTCGCGGGTGAGCAACAGGGAACTCCGTGACCTCGCAGTGGGTCGACTCGTCTAGCTACAGCCTGCGCCGCACACATCTCGGCTATACAGCGCAGGTTCGAGCCGTTAACGTAAAGCAAAGCCGTTTAGAGAGGAAGGACTCGTGGAACAGACGCTCACCGCCTGGCTGCTACCCGCCATTACCCTGGTAGCTGGCATTGCCATTGGCTTCCTGATTGCCCGCCTGGCACCCAATGCGGCCCCCAGCCGTACTCAACGCCAGCTGGACGAAATCCAAGAACGCTTCGACACCTACCAGAACGAGGTGGTCACCCACTTCAACACCACCGCCAATCTGGTGAAAAAGCTCAGCCAAACCCAGCTCGATGTGCAACAGCACCTGTCCGAAGGCGCTAATCGCCTGGCCCTCGACGAGCTGACCCGCCAACGCCTGCTGGCCACCTTGCATACGGAAGACAGTGGCGAGAAGCGCGAACGCCTGAAAGCCCCAGCCCACCAAGAGATGCCCAAGGACTACGCCCCGAAAGGCGCCGATGTACCCGGCATGCTGGATGAGAACTACGGCTTGAAGAAAAAGTAAGCGCTGCTCAGCGCCGCCGCATCTGGCGCTTAAGCCGACAATAAAAAGCCCCGCACTTGGCGGGGCTTTTTAATACGCAGCGGATTTAGATCGCGCCACGCTCACGCAGCAGTGCCAACACCTGTTTGACGCTTTCCTCCACCGACAGCGACTGCGTATCGATCACCAGATCGGCATTCAGCGGCACGTCGTAGGGGAAAGACTCACCCGGGATATTATCGCCACCGGCCGCATACAGGCCCTGCGGGTCACGCTCGGCGCAGACTTGCGGCGAAGCCTGCACATACACGGTGATCAGCCGCTCGGCACCCAGCAGCGCCTTGGCCTGTTCACGGCCTTCAGCATCCGGCGCAACGAAAGCCGCCAGGGTCAGCAGGCCAGCTTCGTTGAACTGCCGGGCCACGTGCGCGGCACGCCGCCAGTTCTCGGTACGCCCGGCACGATCCTGCGGCAGGCCCTTGTTCAGGTCATGACGTAGGTTCTGGCCATCCAGCACATACACCGCGCGACCGGAGTCGAACAGCTTGCGCTCCACGGCATAGGCCAGGGTGCTCTTGCCCGCACCAGACAGGCCGCTGAACAACACGGTGGCGGGCTGCTGGCCGAAGCGCGTGGCACGCTCTTCAGTCGACACATGGGCCAGCGGACCATGATGGCCGCTGTTGCCGCCTACCGGCTCGGCGATGATCATGCCGGCACCGACGGTGCCGTTGGTCAGGCGGTCGATGACGATAAACGAGCCGGTGGTGCGGTTATGTGCGTAGCCGTCCAGCGCGATCGGCGCATCCAGAGCGAGGCGCACACGGCCGATTTCGTTGAGCTGCAAGCTGCTCGCCGCGCCTTCCTCCAGGGTATTCACATCCACCCGGTGGGCGATGCTGGCAATCGAGCCCGGCACATAGCTGGTGGCGCGCTTGATGTCGTACTTCTTGCCCGGCAGCATCGGCTCTTCAGCCATCCACACCAACATGGCGTCGAAACTGTCGACCACCTGTGGACGGTTGTCGCCGTGCACCAGCATGTCGCCACGGGAGACGTCGATCTCGTCTTCCAGGGTGATGGTAATGGCCTGACCGGGACCGGCCTGCTCCAGCTCACCTTCAAAGGTGACAATCGATTTGACCTTGCTGCCCTTGCCCGACGGCAGCGCGATGACTTCGTCACCCTTGCGCACGATGCCGCTGGCCAGGGTGCCGGCGAAACCACGGAAGTTCAGGTTCGGACGGTTGACGTACTGCACCGGGAAACGCAGGTCGTCAAAGTTACGGTCACCCGCCACTTCAACAGTTTCGAGAATTTCCATCAGCGACTGACCGGTGTACCAAGGCGACTGCTCGCTCTTGTTGACCACGTTGTCGCCCTTCAGCGCCGACATCGGCACAAAGTGCATCGAGCTTGGCTTGAAGGCAATGCCTTCGACAAACGCCAGATAATCGGCCTTGATCTGCTCAAAAACGCCCTGATCGAAGCCTTTGAGGTCCATCTTGTTGACCGCGATGACGATGTGCTTGATGCCCAGCAACGAGGCAATAAAGCTGTGGCGCTTGGTCTGCGTCTGCACGCCGTAACGGGCGTCGATGAGAATGATCGCCAGGTCGCAGTTGGAGGCACCGGTGGCCATGTTGCGGGTGTACTGCTCGTGGCCGGGGGTGTCGGCAATGATGAATTTGCGCTTGGTGGTGCTGAAATAGCGGTAAGCCACATCGATGGTGATGCCCTGCTCGCGCTCGGCCTGCAGGCCGTCGACCAGCAGCGCCAAGTCGACCTCTTCACCGGTGGTGCCGACTTTTTTCGAGTCTTTGGTGATGGCGTCCAGATGGTCTTCATAGATCATCTTGGAGTCATGCAGCAGGCGACCAATCAGGGTGCTCTTGCCGTCGTCGACGTTGCCGCAGGTAAGGAAGCGCAGCAGCTCTTTACGCTCGTGCTGGCCCAGATAGGCGAGGATGTCCTCACTGATCAATTCGGATTGATGCGACATATTAACCCCTGCTTAGAAATAGCCCTGACGTTTCTTCTCTTCCATCGAGCCGGATGAGTCATGGTCGATGACTCGCCCTTGGCGCTCAGAGGTCTTGGCCAACAGCATTTCCTGAATAATCTCCGGCAAGCTGGTTGCCGTGGACTCCACCGCACCCGTCAACGGGTAGCAGCCGAGGGTACGGAAGCGCACCATCTTTTTATGGATGCTGGCTTTTTGCTCGGGGGTGAGGTGCTCGAGAATGCGCTCGTCGTCGATCATGATCAGCGCACCATTCATCTCGATCACTTCGCGCTCGGCAGCGAAATACAGCGGCACGATCGGGATGCTTTCCAGGTAGATGTACTGCCAGATATCCAACTCAGTCCAGTTGGACAGCGGGAATACGCGGATCGACTCGCCCTTTTTGACGTTGCCGTTGTATACATTCCACAGCTCGGGACGCTGGTTCTTCGGGTCCCAGCGGTGCTTGCTGTCGCGGAACGAGTACACCCGCTCTTTGGCACGGGACTTTTCTTCGTCGCGGCGCGCGCCACCGAAGGCTGCGTCGAAGCCGTACTGATCCAGTGCCTGCTTGAGGCCCTCGGTCTTCATCACGTCGGTGTGCTTGGCACTGCCGTAGGTGAAGGGGTTCATGTCCTGCGCCACACCATCGGGATTGATGTGGGTGATCAGGTCCAGGCCGTACTCGTTGACCATCTTCTCGCGGAAGCTATACATCTCCTGAAACTTCCAGCGCGTATCAACGTGCATCACCGGGAACGGCAGCTTGCCCGGAAAAAACGCCTTGCGTGCCAGGTGCAGCATCACGGCGGAGTCTTTACCGATGGAATAGAGCATTACCGGGTTGTCGAATTCGGCGGCCACTTCACGAATGATGTGGATACTTTCCGCCTCCAGCTGTTTCAGGTGGGTCAGTTTATCGAGCATGGCTACTCACGAATGGCGATGTGTTTAGGCCGGCGGGCCGTGGACTAGACGGCACTCTAGCACAGCACCTTCGTCTAATCAGGAGCCTGGTTAGATCGAAAAGATCTAGGTTTATATCGGCAAAAATATGCACCTATAACCCGCTGACGATCTCGCGAACTCGAGCCAGACCAGGCAAAAATCACCGAGGGCACGAAGGCTTCTGGTTGCAAATTAACCGCCCGAGGTCATGTTTAACCCCGGATTGCCGCCGTGTAGCAGGTCGTATGCGGGTTCTCAGATAGGGTTGGGACAATCAATAAACAGGTGCTCGATGGCAAAGCGCCGCGCCAGATAATCGCCCAGCGCCTGCACGCCGTAACGCTCGGTGGCGTGATGGCCGGCGGCGATAAAGCTGACGGCGTTTTCGCGGGCGCTATGGAAGGTTTGCTCAGAGGCTTCTCCGGTCAAATACAGGTCGACCCCGGCCGCGATGGCCTGATCGATATAGCCCTGACCACCGCCCGTGCACCAGCCCACGCGGCGGATCATGCCATCGCCTTCGACCAACAGCGGTTCGCGGCCGAGCACCTGCTGCACATGCTGCGCGAAGTCCTGCGCGGTCATGGCCTCAGCAAGCGAGCCAATCAGGCCCACGGTACGCGGATTATCGGGCTCCAGCGGGCCTTCCACGGTGATACCCAGCTGGGCGGCCAGCTGCACGTTATTACCGACTTCGGCGTGCACATCGAGCGGCAGGTGATAGGCCAGCAGACTGATGTCGTTAGCCAGCAGGGTTTGCAGGCGGCGACGCTTCATCCCGGTGACGCAGGGGTTTTCGCCTTTCCAAAAATAACCATGGTGCACCAGCACCACGTCGGCATCGGCCTCGACGGCGGCGTCGAGTAGCGCCTGGCTGGCGGTGACGCCACTGACGATGCGGCGTACCTGCGGCCGACCTTCAACCTGTAAGCCATTGGGGCAGTAATCGCTAATACGCGCGGCGTTAAGATAGCGATCGGCTTCTTCCACCAGAGTCGCCAGGGCAATGGCCATAAAGTGTCCTTAATCAAGCGTTACGAGGCGCTGCTTTATTGTCAGTCGCTTCTCTATAATGGCGCACCTTAAGGGGCGCACTTGCCGCCCTGCAACCCTCAGGATTGTTTCAATGCTCAAGGCCCTACGTCCCTTCGGCTGGCCCCTGCTGGTCGGCGTGCTCCTGGCACTGCTGATCATGCAGTATTTTCCGCAATGGGTCGGTTTACCGAGGCAGGACGTGCACGTGCGCCAAGCGCCCTTCTACAGCCGCATGCAGGAGGGCCCGGTGTCCTATGCCGACGCGGTCACCACCGCCTCCCCTGCGGTAGCCAACCTGTACACCACCAAGTTCGCTAAAAAGCCGAGCCATCCGCTGTTCGAAGACCCGCAGTTCCGCAAGTTTTTCGGTGACAACCTGCCCAAGCAGCGGCGTATGGAGTCGAGCCTCGGCTCGGCGGTGATCATGAGCCCGGAAGGTTACCTGCTGACCAACAACCACGTGGTCGCCGATGCCGACCAGATCGTCGTGGCCTTGAAAGATGGCCGTGAAACCCTGGCACGACTGATTGGCAGCGACCCGGAAACCGATCTCGCAGTATTGAAAATTGATCTGCCTGACCTGCCGTTCATCACCCTCGGCCGCTCCGACAACATCCGCATTGGCGACGTTAGCCTGGCCATTGGCAACCCCTTCGGTGTCGGCCAGACCGTGACCATGGGCATCATCAGCGCAACCGGGCGCAACCAGCTGGGCCTCAACACCTACGAAGACTTTATCCAGACTGACGCAGCGATCAACCCCGGCAACTCGGGCGGTGCGCTGGTGGATGCTTACGGCAACCTGGTCGGCATTAACACCGCGATCTTCTCCAAGTCCGGCGGCTCGCAAGGCATTGGCTTTGCCATTCCAACCAAACTGGCAATGGATGTGATGCAGGCGATTATTGAGCACGGCCAGGTGATTCGTGGCTGGCTGGGCATTGAGGTGCAACCCTTGACGCCAGAGCTGGCCGAATCTTTTGGCCTGGACGGTCGCCCTGGCATCGTGGTGGCCGGTCTTTACCGTGACGGCCCGGCGCAGAAAGCCGGCCTGCAACCGGGCGACCTGATCCTCAGCATCGACGGCGAGGCTTCCAGTGACGGTCGCCGCTCGATGAATCAGGTGGCGCGCACTAAACCCGGCGATACGATCAGCATCGACATCCTGCGCAACGGCAAGCCACTGCAATTGACCGCAGAAGTCGGCGTAAGGCCGCCCGCCAACGGCAACTGACCCGACACCGCCCGCCGCACCACTCGCGCCGTGCTGCCCCAGGCAAGCCGATGACTGGCCGGGACCATTGACGCGAAATAAAAAAGCCGGAGCGCTGCGGCGCTCCGGCTTGGTTAACACGCACTCATTACAGGCCTTGCAGGGCATCCAGTAACGCCTGGTTCTGCTCCGGCGTGCCGATGGTGATGCGCAGAAACTGAGCAATACGCGGCTGTTTGAAGTGGCGCACGATCACCCCCTGCTCACGTAAACCAGCAGCCAGCGTCGCCGCATCTTTATCCGGATGGCGGGCAAACACGAAGTTCGCCGCTGACGGCAGCACCGCAAAGCCCAGCTTTTCCAAACCGCCGACTACCGCGTCACGGCTGTCGATCACCCGCTGGCAGGTCTCTTGGAAATACGCCTTGTCCTCGAATGCCGCCGCCGCTCCAGCAATCGCCATGCGATCCAGCGGATAAGAGTTGAAGCTGTTCTTGATCCGCTCCAGCGCCTCGATCAGGTCTGGATGACCGACCGCGATACCCACGCGCAAACCGGCAAGCGAGCGCGACTTGGACAACGTCTGGCTAACCAGCAGGTTCGGATACTTGTCCACCAGGCTGATCGCTGTCTCACCGCCAAAGTCGATATACGCCTCATCGACCAGCACCACCGTATCGGTGTTCGCCTTGAGTAAACGCTCGATGGCGTCCAGTCCCAGGGCGCAGCCGGTCGGTGCGTTCGGGTTAGGGAAGATAATGCCGCCATTGGGCCGCGCATAGTCTTCGACGCGAATCTGGAACTGCTCATCCAAAGCAATCTGCTCGGCGGCAATGCCGTACAAGCCGCAATACACCGGATAAAAGCTGTAGCTGATATCCGGGAACAGCAACGGCTGGCCGTGCTGAAACAAGCCGTGGAAGGCATGCGCCAGCACCTCATCGGAGCCGTTGCCGACGAACACCTGAGCGGTCTGCACGCCGTAATAATCGGCCACAGCCTGCTTCAAGCGGTCGCTATTGGGGTCCGGGTACAGACGCAGGCTGTCATTCAGCTCGGCCTGCATGGCCGCGATTGCCTTGGGCGACGGGCCGTAGGGGTTTTCGTTGGTGTTGAGCTTGACCAGCTTGGCCAGTTTCGGCTGCTCACCCGGCACATAGGGCACCAGGTCTTTGACGAAGGGGCTCCAGAATTTGCTCATCTGCCCTTCTCTCCTCGAATTCGTTGCGATCATCGACGGCGCTGATGGGTATCGCGGCGCTCAACCCATCCTACATTCGCCCGTTAGTTCTTGATGCGGTACTCGGCGCTGCGGGCGTGGGCGGTCAGCGACTCGCCACGGGCCAGCACGCTGGCGACCTTGCCCAACTCGGACGCACCCTCGGCTGAACAATGGATGATCGACGAGCGCTTCTGGAAGTCATACACCCCCAACGGCGAGGAATAGCGCGCGGTGCCGGAGGTCGGCAGCACATGGTTGGGCCCGGCGCAGTAGTCGCCCAAGGCTTCGGCGGTGTAACGGCCCATAAAGATCGCGCCGGCATGGCGAATCAATGGCAAGTATTGCTCGGGATTATCCACCGACAACTCCAAATGCTCCGGGGCGATGCGATTGGCCACTTCAATGGCCTGAGCCATATCCGCGACTTGAATCAGCGCGCCACGGCCTTCCAGGGAGGTACGGGCAATGCTTTCGCGCTCCAGGGTCGGCAGCAATTTGGCGATGCTTGCAGCGACGCGATCGAGGAAGGCGGCGTCCGGGCTGACCAGGATCGACTGGGCGTCTTCGTCGTGCTCGGCCTGGGAGAACAGGTCCATGGCGATCCAGTCCGGATCGGTCTGGCCGTCGCAGACCACAAGGATTTCCGAAGGCCCGGCGATCATATCGATACCCACCTTGCCGAACACGTGACGCTTGGCGGTGGCAACATAGATGTTGCCGGGGCCGACGATCTTGTCCACCGGTGGCACACTTTCGGTGCCATAGGCCAACGCGGCGACAGCCTGGGCACCACCGATGGTGAACACCCGGTCAACGCCGGCAATGCAGGCCGCCGCCAGGACGATCTCGTTGATCTCGCCACGCGGGGTCGGCACCACCATGACCACTTCCGGCACGCCGGCGACCTTGGCTGGAATGGCGTTCATCAACACCGAAGATGGGTACGAGGCCTTACCGCCCGGCACGTACAGGCCAGCACGGTCCAGCGGCGTGACCTTCTGCCCCAACACCGTGCCGTCGGCCTCGGTGTAGCTCCAGGAGTCCTGCTTTTGCCGCTCGTGGTAGCTGCGCACACGCTCGGCCGCCACTTCCAAGGCACTGCGCTGCTCTGGGGTGATGCGGCTCAGGGCCAACTCCAGACGCTCGCGCGGCAGGATCAGATCCGCCATGGAAGCGACATCCAAGCCGTCGAACTGCTTGGTGAACTCGACCAACGCGGCATCGCCACGCTCACGCACGGCCTTGATGATGTCGAGCACGCGCTGATTGACCGCATCGTCCGAGACACTTTCCCAGCTCAGCAGATGATCCAGATGCTGGGCAAAGTCCTGGTCAGCGGCATTGAGTCGGCGGATAGCGATAGGAGCGGTCATAGCGGGCCTCTTAATTGGCAAATGCTCGGGCGCCCGTAGAGTAACAACCACTCCGCGCGGGCACCTGAGAATTTTGGCTATAACGCGGATAGGCTAGGCCGCACAGGGGCGGCCATGAGACTCAGCGAGGGTGTCGTGCTTCGACTGCATCACGCAGGGTGTCGATCAACAGCTGGATACGTGCATGCTGCATCTTCATCGACGCCTTGTTAACCACCAGCCGGGAGCTGATCGTGGCGATCAGTTCCTGAGCTTCCAGGCCATTGGCACGCAAAGTGTTGCCGGTATCGACCACGTCGATGATCTTGTCGGCCAAGCCCACCAACGGCGCCAACTCCATCGAGCCGTACAGTTTGATGATGTCGACCTGACGGCCCTGCTCCGCGTAATAACGCTTGGCCACGTTGACGAACTTGGTCGCCACGCGCAGCCGGCCTTTCGGCTCAGGCGCGCCCACGGCCCCGGCGGTCATCAGCTTGCACTGGGCAATACGCAGATCCAGCGGCTCATATAAGCCCTGACCGCCGTATTCCATCAACACGTCTTTACCGGCTACACCGAGGTCTGCCGCGCCATGCTCGACATAGGTCGGCACATCGGTGGCACGCACAATCAGCAGGCGCACATCATCCAGCGTGGTCGGAATAATCAGCTTGCGACTTTTGTCCGGATTCTCAGTTGGTTCAATACCTGCAGCGGCCAGCAACGGCAAGGTATCGTCGAGAATCCGGCCTTTGGAGAGAGCAATAGTCAGCATGATATCAACCTGGCACCCGGCGAATCTTGGCACCCAGCATTTGCAGCTTCTCTTCGATGCACTCGTAGCCGCGGTCGATGTGATAGATCCGGTCGATCAGCGTGTCACCCTCGGCAATTAGCGCCGAGATCACCAAGCTGGCCGACGCACGCAGATCCGTCGCCATAACCGGCGCGCCCTTGAGCTTATCGGTGCCGGTGACGATGGCCGTGTTGCCTTCGACCTGAATCTGCGCGCCCATGCGAATCATTTCATGCACGTGCATAAAGCGGTTTTCGAACACGGTTTCGATCACCGTGCCGGTGCCCTCGGCAACCGCATTCAACGCAACGAACTGCGCCTGCATGTCAGTCGGGAACGCCGGGTACGGAGCCGTGCGCAGGTTCACGGCCTTAGGCCGCTTGCCATGCATATTCAGCTCGATCCAGTCATTGCCACAGGTGACTTCCGCACCGGCTTCCTGAAGCTTGGACAACACCGCCTCGAGGGTGGTCGGGTCGGTGTCCTTGACCTTGACGCGGCCGCCGGTGATCGCCGCAGCCACCAGGTAGGTGCCGGTTTCGATACGGTCGGGCATCACGCTGAAACGCGCACCGTGCAGGCGCTCAACGCCATCAATGATGATGGTGTCGGTGCCGGCACCGCTGATTTTCGCGCCCATGGCGATCAGGCAGTTGGCCAGGTCGACCACTTCCGGCTCGCGTGCAGCGTTTTCCAGCACGCTACGGCCTTTAGCCAGTGTCGCGGCCATCATGATGTTTTCGGTACCGGTCACACTGACGGTATCGAAGAAGAAGTGCGCGCCACGCAGGCCGCCCTCTGGGGCTTTGGCCTTGATGTAGCCAGCCTCAACATCAATGATCGCGCCCATGGCTTCGAGGCCACGGATGTGCAGGTCAACCGGACGCGAGCCGATCGCGCAACCACCCGGCAGGGCCACTTCGGCATAACCAAAGCGTGCGACCATCGGGCCCAGCACCAGGATCGAGGCGCGCATGGTTTTGACCAGCTCATAGGGCGCAACCAGGGTCTTGATCGCCCGCGCATCGACTTCAACGCTGAGCTTCTCGTCGATGATCGGCTCGATCCCCATGCGCCCGAACAGCTCGATCATGGTGGTGATGTCGTGCAGGTGCGGCAGGTTGCAGATAGTGACAGGGGCGTCGCCGAGCAGGGTCGCGGCAAGAATCGGCAGGGCAGAGTTCTTCGCCCCGGAAATGCGGATTTCGCCATCAAGGCGCACACCGCCGGTAATAATCAGTTTGTCCATGATTCTCTCGGTCTAGGAGCGCGCGGCCCAATCGGCACGGCTAAAGAATTTCATACTCACGGCATGGATGCTGCCATCAGCGATCCAGGCATTGAGGTGGGCGTAGATCTGCTGCTGACGCTTGACGGGGCTAAGGGCAGCCAACTCATCACTGATCAGGTTCAGCTGAAAGTTGCAGCCTTCGCCTTCAACTTCCACTTGGGTTTCCGGCAATTTAGCCTCAAGGAGACTTTTTACTTCTAAGGCCTGCATGCTCAACCTCGATCAATGCATCAATTAACGACAGCGGAGCGTACGCTCACGGGCCGAGCATCATACAAAAAAGCCCCCCGCCTGCGAACCCCGCATTCCTGCCAGCCGACCGAAACCAGAACGACAGTGGCTCACGCTTGCAGTGGCAGAATTTCCAAAAGACCACAAACGCCGGCAATTTCGTGCATGCCTTTGGGCAGGCTACTCACGCTTAATTTTTTACCGGCAGCACTGGCATCGCGCATAAAGGCCAGCAACAAGGACACACCCACGCTGCTGGACTTCGCCACAGCGCTGCAGTCGAGCACGCAAACAGCGGCTTGACTGTTCTTCAGCAAACGCGCCCCTTGCTCACGCAGCGCCGGGGCGGTCTGGTAATCCAACACCCCCGCCAGACTGAAAACACCTGGGGAGGCCTCGCTGATACTGGCCTGACTCACGATGCGTCCGCCCCCTGGCGCGCCTTGGCCACAGTTTCGGTCCAGTTATCGATGACCTTGTCCAGGTCATTGCGATTGTCCTGCATGGCCTGGGAGAACTGGTCGCGGAACAGCTTGCCGACGTTAATGCCGTTGATGATCACGTTACGCATCTTCCAGGTGCCGTCCTGGCTGACCATGGTGTAGGACAGCGGATAAACCGTGCCATTGCCGTCCTTGATTTCCATGTTGACCGAGGTGCGCCGCGGGTCCTGCTGACCGCTGACCGGCAGCACACGGATATCTTGATTGTTGTATTCCAGCAGGGCATTGCCATAAAACTGCATCAGGCTGCGCTTGAAGTTTTCCTGAAAACGCTGCATCTGCTCAGGCGAGGCCTGACGCGAATAACGCACGGTCATCACGCCGCGAGAAATGCCGTCAACATCCACGACCGGACCGAGAATGTTGTTCAGGGCGTCGTAAAACGCGCCCGGATCGGTGCGGTACTGCTCTTTGTTGGTTTTCAGATCAGCCAACAGTGTGCTGGTGGTCTGCTGCACCACATCATGGGCCGCCGGCGCGGCCAGCAGCGAAAAGGACATGGCTGCCAAGCAAACCAAAAGACTGTTACGCAGTGCCTTGATCATCTTCAGTTCCCCTATTAATTAGCCTGGTCTTTGTTGACTGAGTTGAGCAAAAACTTGCCAATCAGGTCTTCCAGCACCAGCGATGACTGCGTGTCGTGGATAGTGCCACCATCGCGCAGCACTTCTTCTTCGCCGCCCACGCTAATGCCAATGTACTTCTCACCCAACAGACCTGCGGTCAGAATCGAGGCGGTCGAGTCTGTCGGCAGATTATCCACGGCATCGTCCAGCACCATAGTGACGCGCCCCATATAGCTGCTGCGGTCCAGATCAATCGCGGTGACCTTGCCGATCGTCACGCCTGCCATGGTCACTTTTGATCTGACCGTCAAACCGGCGATATTCTCAAAGTGCGCATAAACCTTGTAGGTATTATCACCACTGCCTACGGTCAAGCCGCTAACGCGCAGGGCCAACAACAACAACGCCAACAACCCGGCCAACAGGAACAAGCCGACACCCACTTCCAGCGTGCGGTTCTGCATCAGAAATCTCCAAACATCAAAGCGGTCAGAATAAAGTCCAGCCCCAATACGGCGAGTGAGGCGTACACCACAGTCTTCGTGGTGGCACGACTAATCCCTTCCGACGTCGGCTCACAGTCATAGCCCTGAAACACAGCAATCCAGGTCACCACAAACGCAAAAACGATGCTCTTGATCACACCATTGAGCACATCTTCGCGAAACGAAACGCTGCTTTGCATATTGGCCCAGAACGAGCCTTCATAAACGCCCAGCCAGTCAACGGCGACCATCGCGCCGCCCCAGATACCGACCACACTGAAGATCATCGCCAGCAGCGGCATCGAAATAAAACCGGCCCAGAGCCGTGGGGCGACAATGTATTTCAGCGGATCAACGCCAATCATCGCCAGGCTCGACAGCTGCTCGGTGGATTTCATGTTGCCGATTTCCGCAGTCAACGCCGACCCTGCACGCCCGGCAAACAACAAGGCGGTGACCACCGGCCCCAACTCACGCAGCAGGGTCAGGGCGACCATCTGCCCCACCGCCTGCTCCGAGCCGTACTGGGCCAGGATGCTGAAGCCTTGCAGCGACAGCACCATGCCGATAAAGATGCCGGACACGACAATGATCGCCAGCGACATCACCCCGATCGAATACAGCTGCTTGACCAGCAACTGAAAGCCATTGCCGGTCGAGCTGCGGCCAAATAGTGCGTGCAGCAGAAATAGCCCGGAGCGCCCCAGCGTGGCCAGCACATCAATACCGGCACGTCCGAGCAGGCGCACCCGCTCGAGCACAGATGTTTTGCGCATCAGCGCTCCCCCAGCAAATCGTCGCGGTAATTGGCCGCAGGAAAATGAAACGGCACGGGGCCATCCGGAATACCCTGCATAAATTGCTTCACACGAGGGTCCTCAGAGGCCATCAATTCAGCCGGCGTACCATGCCCCAATACTTGGGTGTCGCCGACTATATAGAGGTAGTCGGCGATGCTCGCGGTTTCCGCCAGATCATGGGAGACCACGATGCTGGTGATGCCCAGCGCATCGCTGAGCAGGCGAATCAGTCGCACCAGAACACCCATGGCAATCGGGTCCTGACCAACGAAAGGCTCGTCATACATAAGTATTTGTGGGTCTAGGGCAATCGCCCGCGCCAATGCCACGCGACGCTTCATGCCGCCCGACAACTCATCCGGCATCAAATCCAAGGCACCGCGCAGCCCCACTGCTTGCAGTTTCATCAGAACGATGTCGCGGATCATCTCTTCCGGCAACTGGGTATGCACGCGCAGCGGAAAGGCCACGTTCTCAAACACATCCAGATCGGTAAACAGCGCCCCACTTTGAAACAGCACGCCCATCTGCTTGCGCATATCAAACAGATCGCTGCGCGACAGCGTCGGCAGGTTTACCCCATTAACCCACACCTCGCCCTCGCTGGGTTTAAGCTCAGCGGCGATTAGTCGCAGCAAGGTGGTTTTGCCGCAGCCAGACGGCCCCATAATGCCGGTGACCTTGCCACGCAAAAAACTGATATCGACGTTTTTGAAAATATCCCGCTCGCCGCGCTTAAAGCTCAGCTGCTTAAGCTCGACTGCATACGGGCTCTCGGCGCTCATCTGGACTCCTTGCTAAATGCTTGCCTGACTGACGCACAGCCCCAAACAAAGGACACCACTGGTCGTCTAACCCACCGAAAATGGGCGCGAACTATAGCATCGAGGAACTCCCCGCCCAAGATTGATCTTGTCGCCAAAGATCAGCCGCGCAGAGGGCCAGCGCCCAACTCGCAACTGGAAACACTGGGCAGGCGCACCTTTACCGTTATAATCAGCAGCTTTTAGCCCGCACGCCGCAGAGAAGTCATGAGCCAATCAACCGACCTGATCCAGTCAGCGCAGCGCACCATTCGCTTGGAAATCGAGGCGATCGAAGACCTGCTGCAGCGTATCAACGGTGATTTCATCAAAGCCTGCGAGCTGATCCTGGCGAGCAAAGGCCGCGTCGTAGTGGTCGGCATGGGTAAATCCGGCCACGTCGGCCACAAGATTGCCGCCACCTTGGCGAGCACCGGCACCACCGCCTTTTTTGTCCACCCGGCCGAAGCCAGCCATGGCGACATGGGCATGATCACCCGCGACGATGTGGTGTTGGCGCTGTCCAACTCCGGCTCCACCTCAGAAATTGTCACCCTATTGCCACTGATCAAACGCCTCGGCATCACCCTGATCAGCCTAACCGGCAACCCAGAATCGCCGCTGGCCAAGGCTGCCGAAGTCAACTTGGACGCCCGCGTAGCCCAGGAAGCCTGCCCACTGAACCTGGCGCCGACCTCATCCACCACAGTCTCGCTGGTACTGGGTGACGCGCTAGCCATCGCCTTGCTCGAGGCGCGCGGCTTTACCGCCGAAGACTTCGCCTTCTCCCACCCTGGTGGTGCGCTGGGCCGACGCTTGTTGCTCAAAGTGGAAAATGTCATGCACGCCGGCGCCAGCCTGCCACGTGTCAACCGAGGCACCTCGCTACGCGACGCCCTGCTGGAAATGACCCAGAAAGGCCTGGGCATGACCGTAGTCACCGAAGATGACGGCCGCCTGGCCGGCGTGTTCACCGACGGCGACCTGCGCCGCACCCTGGATCGCAATATCGACGTACGCCAGACCGTTATCGACGACGTTATGACGGCCCACGGTAAAACGGCCCGCGCCGACATGCTCGCGGCAGAGGCCCTGAAAATCATGGAAGACCACAAAATCAGTTCGCTGGTGGTAATCGACAATAACGACCAGCCGGTCGGTGCACTGAACATGCACGACCTGCTGCGCGCCGGAGTAATGTGATGACCGCTGACGCAACTAACCCGGACCTGCTGCAGCGCGCCAAGGCGATCAAACTGGCGATCTTTGACGTCGACGGCGTGCTCACCGACGGCAAGCTGTACTTCCTCGTCGACGGCAGCGAGTTCAAAACCTTCAACACCCTCGACGGCCACGGCATCAAAATGCTGATCAACTCAGGGGTACGCACCGCGATTATCAGTGGCCGCAAGACCCCTGTGGTTGAGCGCCGCGCGCAGAACCTGGGTATTCAACACCTGTACCAGGGCCGCGAAGACAAACTGGTGGTACTCGATGAGCTGCTCGGCGAACTGGGCCTGGACTACGCACAAGTCGCCTACCTCGGCGACGACCTGCCCGACCTGCCGGTGATCCGCCGTGTAGGCTTGGGCATGGCAGTCGCCAGCGCCGACGCATTTGTTCGTCAGCATGCCCATGGCGTAACCAGCGCTCGCGGCGGCGAAGGTGCCGCGCGCGAGTTTTGCGAGCTGATCATGCGCGCCCAAGACACGCTTGAAGCCGCTCAAGCCGCTTACCTATAAGGCCGACCATGCCCCGCAAGCTATTTAACATCGCCTTATTCACCTGCGTCGCCCTGCTGGTGGCAGCGCTCGGCTACTGGAACCTCAGCCCGGAAGGCTTTAGCCAGCAGCCCAGCAATGCTGCGAGCAACAACGCCATCGACTTTTACGCCACCAATACCTATACCGTGCAGTACCAAGCCGACGGCACGCTGCACTACGAGTTGACAGCCGACAAGGTCGAACACATCAAGGCCAGCGACATTACGCTGATGGCCAGCCCGAACATGAACCTGTTCCGCGGCACAGAACTGCCCTGGAAAATCCGTAGCGAGCGCGGCGAAGTCTCGCCCGGTGGCACAGAGGTCGAATTGATCGAGCAGGTGCGCGTCGAACGCACCGACGCCAAAGGTCGCCCGACCATCCTCACCACCAGCCGCCTGACCGTATTCCCCGAGAAGGAATATGCGCAAACCCAGCAAGCCGTTAGAATCGAAGCGGCCAATGGGGTGACCACGGCAACAGGAATGAAAGCGTACATGAATGACGGCCGGATGCTCCTGCTGTCCAACGTAAGAGGTCTGCATGAGGCTCGTTAACACCCTCCCCCTACTACTCAGCCTCAGCGCCGCACTCGGAAGTGCCAGTGCCTGGGCTCTGCCATCCGACCGCGAACAGCCAATCCGTATTCAGGCCGACAGCGCAGAGCTAGATGACAAACAAGGCGTTGCGGTTTATCGCGGCGACGTAGTCATCACCCAGGGCAGCATGAAGGTCACCGGCGATACCGTGACCATCACTCAGAACGCCCAGGGCGATGTCGAGGTGTTCACTTCCGTCGGCAAACCGGCCTACTACGAACAACTGCCGTCAGCCGACAAGCAGATCGTCAAGGCCTACGGCCTGACCATCCAGTACTTCATGGCCAACGAGCGCGTGGTGCTGATCGATCAGGCCAAGGTAATCCAGGAAGGCAACACCTTCGAAGGCGAGAAAATCGTCTATGACACCCAGCGCCAGATCGTTAACGCCGGCCGCGCCACAGGCACCAATGTCACTGCGCCACGCCCGCGTATCGACATGGTGATCCAGCCGAAGAACAAACCAGCCGAACAGCAGGCGCAGTAATAATGGCCACATTGAAAGCCCAACACTTGGCCAAAAGTTACAAAGGCCGCCAGGTCGTGCGCGACGTCAGCCTGAGCATCGACAGTGGACAGATCGTTGGTCTACTGGGCCCCAACGGAGCCGGTAAAACCACCTGTTTCTACATGATCGTCGGCCTGGTACAAGCCGACCAAGGCCGCGTGATGATTGATGACCTCGACGTCAGTCATCAGCCGATGCATGGCCGTGCGCGCGCCGGCATTGGCTATCTGCCGCAGGAAGCCTCGATTTTCCGTAAGCTCAGCGTGGCCAACAACATCATGGCCATCCTGGAAACCCGCAAGGACCTCGACGGCGCCGCTCGCCGCAAGGAACTTGAAGGCTTGCTGCAGGAGTTCCACATCAGCCATATCCGCGACAACCTCGGCATGAGCCTGTCCGGTGGTGAACGCCGCCGCGTGGAAATTGCTCGCGCCCTGGCGACCAACCCCAAATTCATTCTGCTCGACGAGCCGTTCGCCGGCGTCGACCCGATTTCAGTCGGTGATATCAAGCAGATCATCCACCACCTCAAGGCCAAAGGCATCGGTGTACTGATCACCGACCATAACGTCCGCGAAACCCTGGATATTTGCGAAATCGCTTATATCGTCAGCGATGGCCAGCTGATTGCGGAAGGTGATGCCGAGACGATTCTGGCCAACCAGACCGTGAAAGAAGTGTATCTGGGGCATGAGTTCAGGCTGTAACCACGGCTTTTCTCAAGCCTACTGCAGCCAAGGCTAGGCAAAACCTTTAGAGTCAGGCATATAATTTGCTTCCTGGTGGCGTTTTTCAAAAACGCCCTGTAGTGGATTGCGCACAGACGCCGGTAAATAAGGTCTGCAATGAAACCATCGCTAGTCCTGAGAATGGGCCAGCAGCTGACGATGACACCGCAGCTGCAACAGGCCATCCGCCTACTCCAACTGTCGACCCTGGATCTACAACAAGAGATCCAGGAAGCCTTGGAGTCCAACCCGATGCTCGAACGCCAAGAAGAAGGCGATGATTTCGACAACTCGGACCCCATGGCCGATGGCGCAGAAAGCGCGACGCCCAACGAGCAGCCCGAGACGCCCTATCAAGAAACCACTTACCAGGAAGCCACACAAACCGTGGACAACCTGGAAGAGGGTGATTGGGGGGACCGCATCCCGAACGAACTACCGGTCGACACCGCCTGGGAAGACATCTACCAGACCAGTGCCAGTAGCCTACCCAGCAGCACCAACGATGACGACGAGTGGGACTTCACCACCCGCACATCCAGTGGCGAGAGCCTACAGAGCCACCTGCTCTGGCAACTCAATCTGGCCCCAATGTCAGACAAGGATCGCCTGATCGGCATAACCTTGATCGACTGCATCAACGAACAGGGTTATTTGGAAGAGACTCTGGAAGAAGTGGTTGAGGCCTTTGACCCAGAACTGGACATCGAGCTCGACGAAGTCGAAGCCGTGCTGCACCGTATTCAGCAGTTCGAGCCCACCGGCATTGCCGCACGCAACCTCGGTGAATGCCTGCTCCTGCAACTGCGCCAGCTGCCCGCAAACACACCGTGGATGAGCGAAGCCCAGCGCCTCACCGGCGACTACCTCGACCTCCTCGGCAGCCGCGACTACAGCCAACTGATGCGCCGCATGAAGCTCAAGGAAGATGAGCTGCGCCAGGTTATCGACCTGATTCAGAGCCTCAACCCGCGCCCCGGCTCGCAGATTGAATCCAGCGAGCCGGAATACGTGGTGCCCGACGTGATCGTGCGCAAACACAATGAACGCTGGCTGGTGGAGCTCAACCAGGAGGCCATGCCGCGCCTGCGGGTCAATGCGCAATACGCCGGTTTTGTGAAGCGTGCCGACTCCAGCGCCGACAACACCTTTATGCGCAACCAGCTGCAAGAGGCGCGCTGGTTTATCAAAAGCCTGCAAAGCCGCAACGAAACCCTGATGAAGGTCGCCACGCAGATCGTCGAACACCAGCGCGGCTTCCTCGACTATGGCGATGAGGCCATGAAGCCGCTGGTTCTGCATGACATCGCCGAAGCCGTCGGCATGCACGAATCAACCATTTCGCGGGTCACCACGCAAAAGTTCATGCACACCCCGCGCGGTATTTACGAACTGAAATACTTCTTCTCCAGCCACGTCAGCACCTCTGAAGGCGGTGAATGTTCGTCCACCGCGATCCGCGCCATCATCAAAAAACTGGTCGCAGCGGAAAATGCGAAAAAGCCGTTGAGTGACAGCAAGATCGCTGGTCTACTGGAGGCACAAGGTATTCAAGTCGCTCGCCGCACGGTCGCCAAATACCGTGAGTCCCTCGGCATTGCGCCCTCCAGCGAGCGCAAACGATTGATTTAAGCGGCAGAACAAGGAAGACAGATCGCACCGCGCAGAACACGTCAGGCTCGGTCTTATCGCTCAACAGCCATACAGCTCTGAGCAATCAGCGTAAACCCTGATACGTTCTGCCTACGTCTTCCATGCCACAGTGTTCCGGCGGCAGGCCTCTCGCCTGTCTCTTACACACGGTAACAAGGAGAAAGCGGTATGCAAGTCAACATCAGTGGACACCAGCTGGATGTGACCGACGCCCTGCGCGACTATATCGGCGAAAAACTCGGCCGATTAGAACGCCACTTCGACAAGATCACCAACGTACAAGTCATCATGGAGGTCGAGAAACTCAAGCAGAAAATCGAAGCGACCCTGCATATTGCAGGCGGTGAAGTGGTCGCCAATGCCGAGCATAACGACATGTACGCCGCCATCGATTTACTGACTGACAAACTCGATCGACAACTCATCAAATACAAGGAAAAACAGCTCGATCGTCAACAGGGCGCCATGTCCCGCTGACGTCGTCTATCTCCTATGATCCGACTTGAAACCATCCTGACCCCCGGCCGTTCCTTGGTGAACGTGCCGGGCGGCAGCAAAAAACGTGTTCTCGAACAAATTGCCAACCTGGTGGCGCGCGAGCTGCCTGACCTGGACGGCCAAGATATTTTCGAAAGCCTGATTGCCCGTGAAAAACTCGGCTCGACCGGCTTTGGCAATGGCATCGCCATTCCGCACTGCCGCTTACCGGGTTGTACCGCACCGATCAGCGCCTTACTGCGCCTGGACGCAGCAGTGGACTTCGACGCCATCGACGGCGCGCCAGTCGACCTGCTGTTTGTGCTGCTGGTACCAGAAGCCGCCACTGATGCTCACCTAGAATTGCTTCGGCAGATAGCCAGCATGCTCGACCGCAGCGATGTTCGCGCCAGCCTGCGCCAAGCCGAAAGCAGCGAAACCTTGTATCAAGTGGTCGTCGACATACAAAGCCAACTCAATAGAGCCTGAGCATGCGCCTGATCATCGTTAGCGGTCGTTCCGGCTCCGGTAAGAGCACGGCCCTCGATGTACTCGAGGACAACGGTTTCTACTGCATCGACAACCTGCCCGCCGGGCTGCTGCCTGAACTGGCTGAGCGCGCCCTGCTGCATACTGAGCTGCTGCATCCGCAGGTCGCGGTATCCATTGATGCGCGCAACTTGCCGAGCCATCTCAAGCGCTTCCCCGAGCTGCTCGAAGAAGTTCGCGCCCGGCACATCAAGTGCGATGTGCTCTACCTGGACGCCGACGAAGAAACCCTGCTCAAGCGCTTTTCGGAAACCCGCAGACGCCACCCACTGACCAACGAGAGTCGCTCGCTGGCTGAAGCCATCGCCGATGAAAGCGCGCTGCTGGGGCCAATCACTGACTTGGCCGACCTGAAGATCGACACCACTCACCTCAACCTGTACCAGCTGCGGGACAGCCTCAAACTGCGCCTGCTCAACCAGCCTGAGCCAGGTACCGCATTTCTGCTCGAATCCTTTGGTTTCAAGCGCGGCATGCCGGTGGACGCCGACCTAGTGTTCGATGTGCGCTGCCTGCCCAATCCCTACTGGAAGCCCGATTTACGTGATTTCTCTGGGTTGGATCAGCCGGTAGTCGAGTACCTCACAGCCCAGGCCGATGTCGAAGACATGTACCAGGACATCCTCGCCTACCTGACCAAATGGCTACCGCGCTTTGCCGCCAGCAACCGCGCCTATGTCACAGTAGCGATAGGCTGTACCGGCGGACACCACCGCTCGGTATACCTGGCCAATCGTTTGGGTGAAACCCTCAAACCCATCCTGAAAAACGTTCAGATTCGCCACCGCGACCTCAGTTAAGGAATTGCCGCGATGCCCGCCTGCGAAATCATCATTATCAACAAGCTTGGCCTGCATGCCCGTGCCGCAGCCAAATTTGTTGGCGTTGCCGGGCGCTATCCTTGCCAGGTCAGAGTCGGCCGCAGCGCCGACAGCCTGGTTGATGGCAAAAGCATCATGGCGGTGATGATGCTCGCCGCCGGCAAAGGCACTGGCGTGCATCTGCATACTGAAGGTGAGCAGGATGCCGAAGCGCTGCACGCGCTAAGCGAGTTGATCAACAACTACTTCGATGAGGGCGAGTAAACCGCCTGTAATAAAAAGGGCTGCCCAGGTAAATGGGCAGCCCTTTTTTGTGCCCTCACGCTTAGCTACCGGCCACCGTCATGCGCTCGATCAGCACCGAACCGGTGCGGATATTACTGCGCAGCTCCAGATCACTGCCCACCGCGACAATTTGCCTGAACATGTCACGCAGGTTGCCGGCGATAGTGACCTCTTGAACCGGGAACTGGATTTCACCGTTTTCCACCCAATAACCGCCGGCACCGCGCGAGTAATCACCGGTGACCATATTCAGGCCCTGGCCCATCAGCTCGGTGACCAGCAGACCGCGCCCCATACGTTTGAGCAGCGCCTGCAGATCTTCATCACCATGGCTGACGAACAGGTTATGCACGCCACCAGAGTTGGCGGTGCTAGGCATGCCCAGCTTGCGCCCGGAATAGGTCCCCAGCACATAGGACTGCAGTTCGCCACGTTCGACAAAGGATTTGGCATAGGTCGCCAGGCCGTCACCATCGAAGGCCGCACTGCCCAGTGCACGTGGAATATGTGGGCGCTCATCGATGGTCAGCCACTCGGGAAACAGTTGCTGCCCCAGTGTCCCCTCAAGAAATGACGACTTGCGGTACAAATTGCCACCGGAAATAGCCGCCAGAAAGCTGCCAAACAGCCCGCCCGCCAGCTCGGCAGCAAATAGCACCGGCACTTCACAGGTAGGCACCGGGCGCGCGCCCAGACGGCTCACCGCGCGTTCGGCAGCGCGGCGGCCAATGCTGCCGGCATCCGCCAGTAGCTCCCCCTGGCGATTGACGTCGTACCAGTAGTCACGCTGCATCTGCCCGTCCGCTTCGGCGATCATTACGCAGCTCAGGCTGTGACGCGTACTGGCATAGCCGCTGACAAAACCATGACTATTGCCATACACCCGGCAGCCCTGATGGGTATTGAGGGTGGTGCCATCGGCGTTCTTGATCCGCTGGTCCGCGGCAAAGGCCGCAGCCTCGCAGTTCAGCGCTTGCTCGATGGCCTGCTCCGGGGTGATCGACCAGGCGTGATACAGATCCAGCTGCGGCAACTCGCGAGCCATCAGTCCGGCATCCGCTAGCCCGGCGCATTCATCCTCGGAGGCGTGCTTGGCAATCGCCAAGGCCGCCGCGACCGTTTCGCGAATCGCCGCCTCACCACTGGCAGAAGTACTGGCCGAGCCCTTGCGCTGACCGACATACAGAGTGATGCCAAAACCCTGGTCACGGTTGAACTCAACTGTTTCTACTTCGCCCTGGCGCACCGTGGTGGACAAACCCTGCTCCACCGATACAGCCACCTCGCAGGCGCTGGCACCCTGCTTTTTCGCTTCGGCAATAATCTGCTCCACCTGCGCCTGTAATGAAGGCACGGCCTGGGGCCCGACGATGTCTACTGCACTCATAAAAACTCCTGAACGATAAGCGGCAAGCGCGACCACAGAGGCCAGACGCTTACAGCTGGAAACTTGCTGCTATCATGGCGGCGTTTTCCACTGGACCGCCACCATGTCTGAATACCTTGACGACTTCTCCGGCGAGAAGAGTAAAACCCAAGTCAAACGCGAGTTTCATGCGTTACAAGACCTGGGGCAACGCCTGACCACCCTGAAGCTTGATCTGCTGAACAAGCTACCGCTGACCGACGAGCTGCGCCGCGCACTTGCCGAAGCACCCAAGCACACCGCCAATGCGGCGAAAAAACGCCACGTGCAGTTCATCGGCAAACTGATGCGCGACCAGGACGTCGAATCCATCCTGACCCTGCTTGACCAGCTGGATGCTTCCACACGTCAGTACAACGAACGTTTTCATAACCTGGAGCGTTGGCGCGACCGTTTGATCAACGGTAACGATGACACCCTGGAAGCCTTTGTTAGCCAGTATGCCGAAGCGGACCGCCAACACCTGCGCCAGCTGATCCGCCAAGCGCAACACGAACTGGCACAGAACAAAGCGCCGGCGGCTTCACGGAAAATCTTCAAATACATCCGTGAACTGGATGAGGCTCAGCGCGGCTTGCGTTGAGCCCGTACCAATCCGCAACCTAGTATGTAGGTTGCGATGAACGTGCCGAAGCCCAATGCAATATTGGGCTTCAACAAGGCGCGGGGCTAAACGCTGTACAGCCAGTAGACAAAACCACCCAGCACTACAACAATCATCTCAACAAACCCTAGGGTGCCTAACCAACGCACACTGCGCACGGTCTTGCTTGGACGAATTCGCCCAAGCGAAAGCACGATAATCGTCCAGCGGCCCAGCGAATAGCACAGCTGTTCAAAGAACCAACCGAATAGCAGTTCGCCAAGCAGCTCAGCCACAACCTACGCCCCCGTACCGCCCACGGTAATCGCATCAATCTTCAGCGTCGGCTGGCCAACACCTACCGGCACTGACTGGCCATCCTTGCCGCAGGTGCCTACGCCACTGTCCAGCGCCAGGTCGTTGCCGACCATCGACACCCGACTCATGGCTTCCGGGCCATTGCCGATCAGGGTCGCACCTTTGACCGGCGCGGTGATTTTTCCGTCCTCAATCAGGTAGGCCTCGCTGGTGGAGAAGACGAACTTGCCGCTGGTGATGTCGACCTGGCCGCCGCCGAGATTGGCGCAGTAGATGCCCTTCTTCACCGAGCGGATGATTTCTTCCGGATCGCTCTCGCCAGCCAACATATAGGTGTTGGTCATGCGCGGCATCGGCAGGTGCGCATAAGACTCACGCCGGCCGTTACCCGTAGCCGCCACGCCCATCAGGCGCGCATTCAGCTTGTCCTGCATATAGCCCTTGAGCACACCGTTTTCGATCAGCGTGGTGCACTGGGTCTGGGTGCCTTCATCGTCCATGCTCAGTGAGCCACGGCGCTCAAACAAGGTGCCGTCATCGACGATGGTGCACAGGCTGGAGGCGACTTTCTCGCCCATTTTGCCGCTATAGGCCGAGCTGCCCTTGCGATTGAAGTCGCCCTCCAGACCATGGCCGACCGCCTCGTGCAGCAGCACGCCGGACCAGCCCGCGCCCATCACCACCGGCATGCTGCCAGCGGGTGCTGGAATCGCTTCCAGGTTAACCAGCGCCTGGCGTAGCGCCTCACGGGCATAGCCCATGGCGCGCTCTTCGTTATTGCTGGTCTGCTCAAGGAAATAACGGTAATCGGTGCGCCCGCCGCCGCCATGACCGCCACGCTCGCGGCGACCGTTTTGCTCGACTATCACGCTGACATTGAAGCGCACCAGCGGCCGGATATCGGCCCCCAGGCTGCCGTCAGCCGCCGCGACGAGAATGCGATCCCAGACGCCCGCCAGGCTGACCGAGACCTGCTGAATACGTGGATCGAGGGCGCGGGTGGCGACATCGATGCGCTTCAGCAACTCGACCTTTTCCGCCCGCCCCAGCACATCCAGCGGGTTGTCCTGGGCATACAGCGGTTTAACCAGCGGGCTATTGAAAGCCTGCACGCGGGCACTTTGCCCAGCCCGAGCAATCGAGCGCGCAGCGCGTGCGGCCTGGCTCAGGGCATCGGCGGTGATCGCGTTACTGTAGGCAAAGCCGGTTTTCTCACCCGACTGCGCACGTACGCCGACACCCTGATCGAGGTTGAAGCTGCCTTCCTTGACGATGCCATCTTCCAGTGCCCAGGTTTCTGAAACCTGGCTCTGAAAGTACAGGTCAGCCGCATCAATCCCCGGCCCGGCCAACTCAACCAAGACCGCGGGCAGGTGGTCAAGGGTCAACCCACCGGGGCCGAGCAGATGCTCACTGACGGATACCAACTTATCGCTCATAACTACTCCAAACCTGGCAGCCGCGGTTCGGCCGCTGCAAAAAATCGTTTATGTCGTGCCACAGGCATGCGCTGACGAATTGCCGCTTGCTCAGTGGCATCGCGCTCGGCCAACAACACGCCCGGCCCCTGTGGCAGTTCCGCCAACACCCGCCCCCAGGGGTCGACCAGCGCCGAATGACCAAAGGTCTCACGCCCGCCGGGATGCGCTCCGCCCTGCCCGGACGCCAGCACATAGCACTGGGTTTCAATCGCCCGCGCTCGGGTCAACACCTGCCAATGCGCCGCGCCGGTCACGGCGGTAAAGGCCGCCGGCACGCTGATCAACTCCGCCCCGGCGGCGCGCAACGCGCTGTAAAGCTCGGGGAAGCGCAGGTCATAACAGACCGTCAGACCCAGACGGCCGAAGGGTGTATCGGCGACCACCACCTGGCTGCCGAACGCATAATCATCCGACTCACGGTAGCGGCCATGGCTGTCGCTGACATCCACATCGAACAGGTGCAGCTTGTCATAACGCGCCACCTGCTGACCGCTCTCATCAATCAGCAAGGAGCAGGCATGGGCCTTGGCTTCGTGCTGGCCAGGCGGCGGTAGAGGCAAGGTGCCCGCAACAATCCACAGCCCCAAGTCGCGGGCGGCCTGCCGCAGCCAGGGCAGGATCGGCCCCTCACCCAGCGCTTCGGCACGCCCCAGCGCGGCAAGATCACCTCGACCCATGGCGGCGAAATTTTCCGGCAGCACCACTAACCGCGCGCCTTGCGCGGCAGCCTGTTCAAGCAACTGCCGAGCCTGCTGCAAATTGGCCAGGACGTCGGCCTGGCTGACCATTTGGATGACGGCGAGGGTCATGACGGTTTTATCTCAATCCCGGAAACAAGGCCTCAGCTTACAAGCCATACCGGCAGACTGCACGGCTGTATGTGCGCCGCGCAGGGTTTACTGAGGTTTTTCGAAGGGCTTATCAAAGCTGATATCCGGGCTCTGCCAAGGCCCGGTGACGTCGTATTGCACACTGGCAAAGCGCGCAACGCGATCCCCCAGCAATTTATCGACGACAAACAGTGCGCCACCGATGGCCGGCGCGCCGACAATCAGCGCGGCCAGTGGCAGGTTGTTGGTCACCGGCAAGGTCACCAGCAGCTTGGCGTCAATGCGGTCATTGGCCATGTCCAGCGTGCCGTTCAACTCCAGGTTGCTCGACGGCCCCTCAAGGGTGATGGGTTCACGGGTGACAAACACCCCGTCCTTGGCCGCCAGCACGCCCTTAACCCGGTCATAACTCAGGCCTTTATCGATCAGGTCGGAGAAGTCCAGGCGCAAGCGCCGGCCAATCGAGTTGAAATTCAACAGACCAAACACCCGCAGGGCCGACGCAGGCCCCTCGACCTCAGAGAACTGCCCTTTGCGTAGGGAGGCATCCAGCGTGCCGCTGAGACGCTTCATGCTGAACCAGGCTGGCGAACCGGGCCAGTCGCCGTCCACGTCGACATGAAAGTTTTGGCTGCTGGCAGTAGGAGCATAACCCCAGGCAATCAGTACATCGGCCAGATCAGCGCCGCCCAACCGACCGTTATAGGTCGTGCGTATGCCACTGGCGGTCTGCAGCCAAGTCGCCCGACCACCAACCTGCAAGCCTTTGAGGTTGAGATCCAGCTCACTGAAGTGCACGCCAGCGCTAACCGGTCGCGCTTTAAGCGACCAACTGCCGAGCGGCTCAATGCCCTGATAGACCTCAGCAATGCGCACATCGAGTGCCGGGAAGCGGCTCGGGTCAACGCTTGCCAGCGGATCTGGCGCATCCACCACAGGCGCGCCCGCAACTTTCGGTTCTGCCGGCGGCAAGCGCAGGTAGTCGAGCATCAGGGCAATCGGCGCACCCGCGGCATCCGGTAAGCCCACCTGACCTTTCAGCCGTGCGCTGTCGAGGCTGACCGCCCAGCTCGCTGCGTCGCGCTTAACCCCGACCTCCAACGCCTCCAGGCTGACCCCAAAGCCACTGAAGCGGGCAATACGCAGCTGTGCATCCTTGAACAAGCGCTGCGCCTCATTGACCGGCACATTGGTATAGGGCTGTAACACCTGCTGCCAAGCCGACCAATCCAGCTCCGCCACGCGCCCACGCACACGCAGGCCCTGACTGGTTGGCAGACTTGCCGGGCCATCGGCGAGGCGGATCTCACCCCGGCCCTGATTAAATTGGCCGGGGCTAGCGGCGAAAGACAGACTCAACAACTCGGCGTAATCCAGCCAGTAGCGCTGCTCTCGGCCCCCCAGACTCATGCGCCACTCACTGCTGCGCTCATCCGCCGCGGCCTTGCCGAAGGGGGCAGGCAGTGCAATCACGGCCCCTTTAAGCGTCGAGTTGACGCGCAACTGGCTATCCGCGCCATCCAGCGTCAGGTCCAGACGATAAGGCAGCTTGCCAGTGACCGGCAAAGGCTGGGTAACCCCCAGCCAAGTGCTCAGCTGCGCAACGGCGATCTGCCCGCTGGCTTCGATACGGCTGCGCGCCTTGCCAGGCGAGCCTTCGGCCAGCGCCTTGCCTCGCACCGCATGGTCGAGCACCTGGGCGCGAATATCCGGCGCGCTGAGACCGCTGGCGGTGTCGTAGCGAAACGCGCCCTGCAATTGACTGAACTGCAACGACGGATTGGGCAGGCTGAGCTGTGCGCCTTGCGTGGCGAAGTCCACCACCACCTCAGGTGCCAGTCCCTTGCGCAACGGCAGGTCGAGCTTGAGCTTACCCGTCAGCGCACCCTTGCCACTCCAGCCAGCAAAGGTTGCGGCCGTACCGATCGGCGCCTGCTGCAGGATGTGCAAGGCGTCATCGACATTGCTACTGAGGTCGCTGGTCAGCAATAAACGGGGGGGCTGACCGGGCAAGGCAGTGGCGATTAACGCCTGCGCATTACGCACCTGGCTATTGAGCAGACGCCCCTCAGCAAGCTGAACCCGCACCCCCGTGTCTTCGATAAATACCTTGCCACGGCCCTCGCGCAGCGCCGGCCAGCCAGGCTGGAAGGCCAGCTCGGCGTCATGTACGGCAAAGAACAGGCTGATGCTGCGCGCCGCATTCTCCGCGCCTTTATTCAGCGAGCCCTGGTACTGGAAATAGCCCTCATCGACCACACCGCCACGGATCGCGCTTTTCAGCCAGGCATCCAGCTCACGGCTAAAGCCTGGCGAACGGCTCGGCAGGTATTTCTCGGTAAAGCGCGCGTCGCCGTTACGCAGGCCGACACGCAGGTCCATATAGTCTTCTTCGGCAGGGTCGAAGCGCAGGCGGATGAGAAAGTCCCCAGCTGCCGGGCCCTCTTCGCCAACCACCTGCAAGTACGGGCTGCGCAGGGTGAAGGCCTGCTCATCAATCTGCCAGGTCAATAGGGCATTGGCGGTTTTGTAGCGCCAGGGCGCGGGAAACAACGTATCAAAATGCAGGGAGAAATCTTCGCTATCGAGGCGCAGCTCGCCCTGGCCCAGATCTCCACTGATACTGCCACTGACATTTTCCGCAGCTGGCGAGCCGTGCCACGCCGCAAAGCCTACGTGCGCCAAGTTGGCGGAGAACTGCAGGCGCTTGCTGTCGCGCAACCGCGGCCGGTAGTCGAGTTGGATATTCTGCAGCGTACCCTGCGGCTTGAGCTGCTCGAGCAGCGCCAGCGCGTTATCCGGCAAGGGCGCAAGCGCCGCTACCAGCGGTTGTAACGGAGCCACATCGAGCTGATCGACGCTGAGCAGCCATTGCTCCTGTACCTCGCTACTTTCCGCCTGCTGGGTCAGGGCCAGACGGACTTCGCCCCAACGCTGATCACCGCGGCTGAACGCCAGATCATCCAACAGCAACTTGAAACCCAAATCGGTGCGGGTGAAATAAGCGTTCAGCGCCAGGTTGCTTAACGCAACCGGCTCGCGCGTGGCATAGCCCGCCTTGAACTGCGGCACATGCAGGCGGCTAACGGCACGCTGCACGCCACCCTTGGCCCAGCGCAGCCAGACCTCACCGCCCAGCTGCAACTGTGCAAGCTGCCATTGCGCCAGCAGGCTCGCCGGCACCCAGGCCGCCCAATCGCTCTGTGGCAGGCTCAGGTACAGGTCGGCTTCGACCTCCTGCCAGCGCTCGGCACGCAGCCGCGTACGTAACTGCAGCGCCAGCGGCTGACCGTCCGGTAACAACAACCGACCATCCAGACGCTGGCGCGTACTGCCATTGCGCAAGGTGAGATTGACGTAGGTCAGCGTGCGCACTGGCTGAGCGTAAGCCTGCACGGTCACCTGGCTGTTATACAGCGACAGCCGCTTGACCGCCTGCGACTGCGCCAGCAACTGAGCCAGGTCCAGCGGTGCCGACTCACGGCGTTGCGGCAAGCCCTTGAGCGACCAACGACCGTCTTCGCCCTGCGCCACCACCAGCTGCACGCCATCCAGTTCCAGCCGGGCAATCCGCAGCTGGCGCGCCAGCAGGCTGGCCAGCACATCAGGCACCACCCGCACTTGATCCAGCTGCAATGCGCCCGGCCCCTCGCCAATCGCCACATCATGCGCCGTCAGCAGCGGTGAGAAGCCTTGCCAAAGGCCTTCCAGCGCGCCGATCTGCACCGGCATGGCCAGCGCTGCGCGGGCTTTGTCTTCAGCCTCTAGACGGTATTCGGCAACCAGCGGCACCAACTCGCGGCCGAGGCTGACGTACAGGGCGGCGAGCACCAGCGCCAAGGCGCAAAGCCCCAATGCCATACGCAGCAGCAGGGAAAGCCCTCGCGCCCATGCCGCCATTCAGCTCACACTCGAGTGGAAAAAGCGCATATCAGAGCAACACCACATCGTATTGCTCCTGGGAGTACATGGTCTCAACCTGAAACTTGATGGTGCGGCCGATAAAGGCTTCGAGATCGGCGACATTGCCCGATTCTTCATCCAGCAGACGGTCGACCACTTTCTGATTGGCCAACACCCGATAACCTTCCGGCTGATAGGCACGCGCCTCGCGCAGAATCTCGCGGAAGATTTCGTAGCAAGTGGTTTCCGCCGTCTTCATCTTGCCGCGCCCCTGGCAGCAGCTGCATGGCTCGCACAGCACCTGTTCGAGGCTTTCGCGGGTGCGCTTGCGGGTCATCTGCACCAGACCCAGCTCGGTAATACCGATGATATTGGTCTTGGCGTGGTCACGCTCCAGCTGCTTTTCCAGAGTGCGCAGGACCTGACGCTGGTGCTCTTCATCTTCCATGTCGATGAAGTCGATGATGATGATCCCACCGAGGTTGCGCAGGCGCAGCTGCCGGGCAATCGCCGTGGCGGCTTCCAGGTTGGTCTTGAAGATGGTTTCTTCCAGCGTACGGTGGCCGACGAACGCGCCGGTGTTGACGTCGATGGTGCTCATCGCCTCAGCTGGATCGATGATCAGGTAACCGCCCGACTTGAGCGGCACCTTACGCTCCAAAGCCTTCTGCATTTCATCTTCGACGCCATACAGGTCGAAAATCGGCCGTTCACCGGGGTAGTGCTCCAGGCGGTCAGCGACTTCCGGCATCAGCTCAGCCACGAACTGGGTGATTTTCTGGAAGGTCTCACGCGAATCGACGCGGATTTTCTCGATCTTCGGGTTAACCAAATCACGCAGGGTGCGCAGCGCCAGGCTCAGGTCCTCATAGATCACCAGCGGCGTCGGACCGACCTTCATCTGCGTGGCGATTTGCCCCCACAGGCGGCGCAGGTAACGAATGTCCGCGAGGATCTCATCGGCACCGGCACCATCGGCAGCGGTACGCAGGATGAAACCACCGGCCTCTTCAATACCTTCGGCCGCCACACAATCGGTCACCACCTGCTTGAGGCGCTCACGCTCGGCTTCATCCTCGATTTTCAGCGAGATGCCGACATGTGCAGTGCGCGGCATGTACACCAGATAACGCGAAGGAATCGACAGCTGCGTCGTCAGGCGCGCGCCCTTGCTGCCAATCGGGTCTTTGGTGACCTGCACCACCAGGCTTTGACCCTCATGCACCAGCGCACTGATGCTCTCCACGGCCGAACCTTCACGGCTGGAAATCTCTGCTGCATGAATAAACGCAGCACGCTCCAAACCGATGTCGATAAAGGCCGCTTGCATGCCCGGCAGTACGCGCACCACCTTGCCTTTGTAGATATTGCCGACGATGCCACGCTTTTGCGTGCGCTCGACATGCACTTCCTGCAATACGCCGTTTTCCACCACCGCCACGCGCGACTCCATCGGCGTGATGTTGATCAGGATCTCTTCACTCATGCGCTCATCTCTTCTGAGATAAAGCTGAAAGCCCAGGGTCTGCGCCGACAAAGACGGTCACTCACCCGCGACCCGCAACCTATTGACTGTGATCTGGCAGTGACTGCCAGCACGGAATAGCAAATTCTGCGAGTAATGCAGCAGTTTCACACAGCGGCAAACCCACCACCGCCGAATAACTGCCTTGCAGCTGGCTGACAAACACCGCTGCCAAACCTTGAATACCGTAACACCCGGCTTTGTCCTGCGGCTCGCCGCTGGCCCAATACGCTTCGATTTCGGCCCGGCTCAACGGGCGGAACGTCACCTGGCTGCTGACCACCTGCGACACCACCCGCTCAGCACTGACCAGCGCCACCGCCGTCAGCACTTCATGGCTGCGCCCGGACAACGCACCCAGGGTTGCCAGCGCCTCGTCACGGTCGGCGGGCTTGCCGAGAATCCGCCCATCGAGCACCACCACCGTATCGGCACCGAGCACAACAGCATCCCGAGTATCGGCTAAGGCGGCCAGCCCGGCTTGCCCTTTTGCGCGCGCCAGACGCTCTACATAGGCGACTGGCGACTCACCTGGCAATGTATTTTCATCAACCGGAGCAATTTGCGTGAGAAAGGGCACAGCAATTTGCGCCAACAGTTCACGACGACGTGGCGAGCCGGAGGCGAGATAGAGGGTGGCCATGCAGACTTCTCCCTGTCGGATAAACGCAAGGCCCAGCGGCCTTGCTTAATTGACGCCCAGGCGTCTATGCAGCCCGCGCAGCAGCATACTGACCCAAGGCCAGAGCAAAGCGCTGACCAGCGCCGGCAAGACAAACGCCAGGGTGGGTGGGCGGCTGCCGGTCAGGGCGTTCAGCCACAGCTGCACCAACTGCGCCAGGCCGAATACCACCAACAATACGGTGCTTTGCTGCCACATGGGGAACATGCGCAGGCGCTGATGCAGGGTCAGCACCAGAAAGGTAATCAGGGTCAAAATCAACGCATTCTGGCCAAACAGGCTGCCATTCAGCACATCCGCCAACAAGCCAATGCCCCAGGCGGTGGTCATGCCCACGCGATGCGGCAACGCCAGCACCCAATAGGTCAAAAACAGCCCCAACCACAGCGGCCGCCCCAGCTCCATGAACTGCGGCATGCTCGACACACTGAGCAGCAGCGCCAGGGCGAACGTCAGCCAGATGACCCAGGTGTTATGTGAACGCATGACCATTATTGCGCTGCCTCCGGCGGATTAGCGGGAGCCGCAGGTGCGTTTTCTGCAGGCTGCGCAGGGTGTGCCTGCTGCTGAATTTCACGGTCTAGGGCTTCCTGCGCCTGCGCCGATTCGGTGGCGCGTTGCTCCGCCGAACGCGGATCGGTAAACACCAGCAGCATGTAGCGACTGCGGTTCAGCGTCGCCGTAGGCACCGCCCGGACAATCGCAAAAGGCTGACCAGAGTCATGAATCACTTCACTGACCATCGCCACGGGATAACCGGCCGGGAAACGCTGGCCCATACCGGAGCTGACCAGCAGATCACCCTCCTTGATATCCGCCGTATCGGCCACATGGCGCAACTCCAGACGCTCCGGGTTACCGGTGCCACTGGCGATAGCGCGCAAGCCATTGCGATTAACCTGCACGGGAATGCTGTGGGTGGTGTCAGTCAGCAACAACACGCGTGAGGTATAGGGCATTACCTCGACCACCTGCCCCATCAGGCCACGCGCATCCAGCACCGGCTGCCCCAGAATCACGCCATCCTTCGCGCCTTTGTCGATCAGGATACGGTGGGTAAAGGGGTTAGGGTCGATGCCAATCAGCTCGGTGGCCAACACTTCATCATCGACCAGCGCGGCCGAGTTGAGCAGCTCGCGCAGGCGCACGTTCTGCTCGGTCAAGGCCGCTAGCTTTTGCAGGCGGCGCTGCATGATCAGATGCTCGGCTTTGAGCTTTTCGTTCTCGGCCGCCAATTCACTGCGCGTGCTTAGTTCCTGCGTCGCGCCTTCCCACAGCTGCACCGGCAAGCGCCCAACCCAATACACCGGCTCAACAATCAACCCCAGTTGCGTACGCATCGGCTGCAGCCAGGCGAAACGCGCATCGACCACCATCAGCGCAGTCGACAGCACGGTGAACACCAACAGGCGCACACCCAGCGAAGGTCCTTTGGCAAATAGCGGTTTGATCGGCAGCTCCTCACAGCATCAGGCAGCAAACAAAAGCTGCAAGCGGGAAGATACCCGGCTGCAGCTTAGGTTCAATAGGAAAGGTCGCCGCGTGCAGCACATGCGTTAGCTGCACGGGACGTTTAACCGACCACCTTACTCCGAGGAGAGCAGGTCCATGGTGTGGCGGTCCATCATTTCCAGCGCCTTGCCACCACCGCGCGCGACACAGGTCAGCGGGTCTTCGGCGACGATAACCGGCAGACCGGTTTCCTGTGCCAACAGCTTGTCCAGATCACGCAGCAGCGCGCCACCGCCGGTCAGCACCAGGCCACGTTCGGCGATATCAGACGCCAGCTCAGGCGGCGATTGCTCCAGCGCGCTCTTGACCGCCTGGACGATGGTCGCCAGGGACTCCTGCAGCGCCTCGAGCACTTCATTGGAGTTCAGGGTGAAGCTGCGTGGCACGCCTTCGGCCAGGTTACGGCCGCGCACGTCAACTTCGCGCAGCTCACCACCGGCGTAGGCGGTGCCGATTTCCTGCTTGATCCGCTCAGCGGTAGATTCACCGATCAGCGAGCCATAGTTACGGCGTACATAGGTGATGATAGCTTCGTCGAAACGGTCGCCACCCACCCGTACGGATTCGGCGTAAACCACACCATTCAAGGAGATCAGCGCGATTTCAGTGGTACCACCACCGATATCGACGACCATCGAGCCACGGGCTTCTTCAACCGGCAGGCCGGCACCAATGGCAGCGGCCATCGGCTCTTCGATCAGGAATACTTCACGCGCACCGGCACCGAGGGCCGATTCACGAATGGCGCGACGCTCAACCTGAGTGGATTTGCACGGCACACAGATCAACACGCGCGGCGACGGCTGCAGAAAGCTGTTTTCGTGAACTTTGTTGATGAAGTACTGCAGCATTTTTTCGCAAACGCTGAAATCGGCGATCACACCGTCCTTCATCGGACGAATGGCAGCGATGTTGCCAGGCGTACGGCCGAGCATGCGCTTGGCTTCAGTACCGACCGCCACCACGCTTTTCTGGTTACCGTGGGTACGAATAGCGACGACCGACGGCTCGTTCAGAACGATGCCGCGCTCGCGGACATAAATAAGGGTATTGGCAGTGCCCAGGTCAATAGAAAGATCGCTGGAAAACATGCCACGCAGTTTTTTGAACATGGGATAGGGACCCTAGGCAACGCGTGGGTAAAAAAGTGCGGCAAACTCTAACAACGGCAGGGATTTTGAGCAAGGCACCAATATGTTAGATTGCCGGTTTTTCAGGGCATTACGGCCCATCATCGCGGCCTTTGACCACCACCTGTCACACTCTGTTCCCTGCGCATCTGTGCATGGTAACCCGTTCACATTTCCAAAGGCGGCCAGCACTGCGCAGCCTCATATAGGGAGAAACCTGATGGCGCTTGAACGCTCCGACGTGGAGAAAATCGCTCATCTGGCTCGACTGGGCCTGAATGAAGCCGATATCCCGGGAACCACCGAGACCCTTAACAACATTCTCGGCCTGATCGACCAGATGCAGGCCGTTGCTACTGACGGCATCGAGCCGCTGGCTCATCCGCTGGAAGCCACTCAGCGCCTGCGTGCCGACCAGGTCACCGAACGCAACCAGCGCGAGGCCTACCAGGCCATCGCCCCGGCCGTCGAAAACGGCCTGTATCTGGTTCCGAAAGTCATCGAGTAAGGGAAACGCCTAGCCATGCATCAACTGACTCTGGCCGAGATCGCCCGCGGACTCGCCGACAAGAAGTTTTCATCCGAAGAGCTGACCCGCAGCCTGCTGGCGCGTATTCAGCAGCTCGACCCGCAGCTCAACAGCTTCATTACCGTGACCGAAGAACTGGCGCTGAGCCAGGCCAAGGCCGCCGACGCCCGCCGCACCGCCGGCGAGAACGGCGCACTGCTGGGCGCGCCAATCGGCCACAAGGACCTGTTCTGTACGCAAGACGTGCTGACCAGCTGCGCCTCGAAGATCCTCAGCGGCTTTAAAGCCCCGTACAACGCCACCGTGGTCGAAAAACTCGCCGCCGCCGGCAGTGTGACCCTGGGCAAGCTGAACATGGACGAGTTCGCCATGGGCTCGGCCAACGAGTCCAGCCACTACGGCGCGGTAAAAAATCCCTGGGACCTGACCCGCGTACCGGGCGGCTCATCCGGTGGCTCGGCGGCGGCAGTCGCGGCGCGCCTGCTGCCAGCCGCGACCGGCACCGACACCGGCGGTTCGATCCGCCAGCCGGCGGCACTGACCAACCTCACCGGGATCAAGCCGACCTACGGCCGCGTCTCACGCTGGGGCATGATTGCCTACGCCTCCAGCCTCGACCAAGGCGGCCCCTTGGCGCGCACCGCCGAAGACTGCGCACTGATGCTGCAGGCCATGGCCGGTTTCGATGCCAAGGACAGCACCAGCGTTGAGCAACCGGTCGACGATTACCTGGCCGCCCTTAGCCAGCCGCTGAACGGCCTACGTATCGGTCTTCCCAAGGAATACTTCGGCACCGGCCTGGATGCGCGCATCGGCGAAAAAGTCATGGCCGTAGTCGAGGAGCTGAAAAAGCTCGGCGCCACCGTCAAGGAAATCTCGCTGCCAAATATGCAGCACGCGATACCCGCCTATTACGTGATCGCCCCGGCTGAAGCCAGCAGCAACCTGTCGCGCTTTGACGGTGTGCGCTTTGGTTACCGCTGCGAAAACCCGGTCAACCTCGAAGACCTGTACAAGCGCTCGCGCGGTGAAGGCTTCGGCGCGGAAGTGAAGCGCCGGATCATGGTTGGCACCTATGCGCTGTCCGCCGGCTACTACGACGCCTACTACCTGAAGGCGCAGAAGATCCGCCGGCTGATCAAGAATGATTTCGTCTCCGCGTTCAATGACGTCGACGTGATCCTCGGCCCAACTACGCCGAACCTGGCCTGGAAGCTTGGCGAGAAGAACAACGACCCGGTCGCCGCCTACCTGGAAGACATCTACACCATCACCGCCAACCTGGCCGGCATCCCCGGTCTGTCGATGCCCGCGGGCTTCGTCGAGGGTCTGCCGGTCGGTGTGCAACTGCTTGCCCCTTACTTCCAGGAAGGCCGCTTGCTCAACGTCGCCCACCAGTACCAACAGGTTACTGACTGGCATACACAAGCTCCGGCTGGATTCTGAGGACGACACGCATGCAATGGGAAACCGTAATCGGGCTGGAAATTCACGCCCAGCTCAGCACCCAATCGAAGATTTTCTCCGCCAGCGCCATCGCCTTTGGTGCCGAGCCCAACACCCAGGCCAGCCTGGTTGATCTGGGCATGCCCGGCACCTTACCAGTGCTGAATGCCGAAGCGGTGCGCATGGCCTGCAAGTTCGGCCTGGCGATTGATGCCGAAATCGCTCCACAGAATATCTTCGCCCGTAAAAACTACTTCTACCCGGATCTGCCCAAGGGCTACCAGACCAGCCAGATGGATCATCCCATCGTGGGTAAGGGCTTTTTGGATATCACCCTGGAAGACGGCACGCAGAAGCGCATCGGCATTACCCGCGCGCACCTTGAAGAAGACGCCGGCAAAAGCCTGCACGAAGACTTCCACGGCATGAGCGGCATCGACCTCAACCGTGCCGGGACGCCGCTGCTGGAAATCGTCTCCGAGCCGGACATTCGCTCAGCCAAGGAAGCCGTGGCCTACGTCAAGGCCATGCACGCACTGGTGCGCTACCTCGGCATCTGCGACGGCAACATGGCCGAAGGCTCGCTGCGCTGCGACTGCAACGTCTCGGTACGCCCCAAAGGCCAGGCCGAGTTCGGCACCCGCGCCGAGATCAAGAACGTCAACTCGTTCCGCTTTATCGAGAAAGCCATCAACCATGAAGTGCAACGGCAGATCGAGCTGATCGAAGACGGCGGCAAAGTCGTGCAGGAAACCCGCCTGTATGACCCCAACAAGGACCAGACGCGCTCCATGCGCAGCAAGGAAGAAGCCAACGACTACCGTTACTTCCCCTGCCCGGACCTGCTGCCGGTGGTGATCGAGCAAAGCTTCCTCGACGAAGTCCGCGCCACCCTGCCAGAGCTGCCGGTACAGAAACGCGAGCGCTTCGAGCGCGAGTTCGGCCTGAGCACCTACGACGCCGACGTACTGGCCGCCAGCCGCGAACTGGCCGACTACTTCGAAGCGGTCAACGGCGTGTGTGGCGATGCCAAGCTGGCCGCCAACTGGGTGATGGGCGAGCTGTCCAGCCTGCTTAACAAGGACAACCTGGAGATCGAGCAGTCGCCAGTTTCCGCCGAACAGCTGGGCGGGATGATCCTGCGCATCAAGGACAACACTATCAGCGGCAAGATCGCCAAGATGGTCTTTGAAGCCCTGGCCGCAGGCGAAGGCGCAACGGCGGATGAGGTGATCGAGCACAAGGGCCTCAAGCAGGTCACCGACTCGGGCGCCATCGAAGCCATGCTGGATGACGTGCTGGCAGCCAATGCCGAGCAGGTCGAACAGTACCGCGCCGCTGATGAAGCCAAGCGCGGCAAGATGTTCGGCTTCTTCGTCGGCCAGGCCATGAGGGCCTCGAAAGGCAAGGCCAACCCTGGCCAAGTGAACGAACTGCTGAAGAAAAAGCTCGAAGGCTGAGCCAGCCTTTAATCCGCACGCAAGCCATGGATGGCTCGCAACAACAACGCCGGGCTAGCCCGGCGTTGCTTATCTCAAAGGATTTGGCGAGGCAGACGCGGAGCCCGAGCACAGCGACACCCATCCCCCCATTCAGCGGAGACCCTATGCGCCTAATTTTAATTGCCATCGCCAGCCTGCTGCTCAGTGCCTGCGCCAGCCAGAGCCAAGTCGACCAACATGGTTATCGCGCCGAGGGCCAGGCGTCCTATTACGGCGCGCGTCACCACGGCAAAAAAACCGCCAGCGGCGAGCGCTTCGACCAGCACGCCCTGACCGCCGCGCACCGCAGCCTGCCATTCGGCAGCCGCGTACAGGTCACCAACCTGCGCAACGACAGATCCGTCGTGGTGCGCATCAACGACCGCGGCCCATACGCCAAGAGGCGCATTATCGATCTCTCGCACAAGGCCGCCGAGCAGCTCGGCATGCTCCGTGACGGCGTGGTACCGGTGCGCGTGGAGCAACTGGCCGAGTAAACACAGCTGTTTACAAAGAAGCCGTAAACAGCCCGCTCAGCCCTCTGGCGCCACGCACGCCGATGATTACACTAGCGCCACTTTTCTGGAGCTTCTTGCAATGACCCTGATGACCTTTGTCTACCTGATCGCCGGCCTGGTGCTACTGGTCGCCGGCGCCGAAGTATTGGTGCGCGGCGCCGCCAAACTGGCCGCGCAGTTCGGCATTCCGCCGCTGGTCATTGGCCTCACGGTCGTGGCATTCGGCACCAGCGCCCCGGAAACCGCCGTCAGCGTGCAAGCAGCATTTAACAACAGCGGCGACCTGGCCATCGGCAATGTAGTCGGCAGCAATATCGCCAACGTCCTGCTGATTCTCGGCATGACCGCTCTGGTCGCCCCACTGATCGTCTCGCGCCAACTGATCCGCCTGGATGTTCCGATCATGATCGGTGCCAGCCTGGTGGTGTATGCCCTGGCCTGGGACGGCAGCCTCAGCCGCCTCGACGGCGCGCTGCTGTTTGCCGGCATCATCGCCTACACCGCCTTCCTGATCATCAGCTCACGCCGTGATAAAGCGTCTGAGCAAGACGATCAGTTTGCCAAGGAGTTCGGCCTCGACGAGCCAGCCAAACCCTACGCCTGGGCGATCAACCTGGGCCTGATCATCGCCGGCCTGGTGCTGCTGGTCAGCGGTTCCAACTTCCTGGTTGAAGGCGCCGTGAGCCTGGCGCGCGCCTTAGGGTTATCGGAGCTGGTGATCGGCCTGACAGTGGTGGCCATCGGCACTTCACTGCCGGAGTTGGCCACCTCAATCATGGCCGCGATCCGGGGCGAGCGTGATATCGCCGTGGGCAATATCGTCGGCAGCAACATCTTCAACCTGCTCTGCGTATTGGGCCTGGCTTCAATGGTTTCGCCACAGGCGATTAACGTGGCGGCCAATGCGCTGGCCTTTGACTTCCCGATCATGATTGCCGTGGCGGTGGCCTGCCTGCCGATCTTCTTCGCCGGTTACCGCATCAACCGCTGGGAAGGCCTGCTGTTTATCGCTTACTACGCGGCTTACACGCTGTACCTGGTGCTGTCCTCAACCGGCCGCCCCTTCGCCGATGTGTTTGGCGAGGCCATGCTCGGCTACGCCCTGCCGCTGACGGCCGTGACCCTGATGATCATTGCGGCGCGCGCCTGGCACAAGCAGAAAGCCTGACAGGCACGAGGAGAACGCCAGAACGAAGAAGCCGACGCGAACGTCGGCTTTTTGTACCAGCGATGACCCTACGTCCGGCGCTAGATCCAGCCAACAAACTGCAACACCAACAACCCAAGATTGGTACTGATCACCGACGCCAGGGTGGTGATGACAATTATCGCGGCCGCCAGCTCATAGTTAGCACCCACTGCCTTGGCCATGACAAAGCTGGCCGCCGCCGTCGGGCTGACGAAATACAGAAACAGAATCCCCAGGTCAGCACCGCGAAACCCGCACAGCCCCGCGCCCAGCGTCGCCAGCAGCGGTAACCAGAGCACCTTCATCAGGCTCGAACTGACGGCCACACCACTGCCCTGGCGCAAGGAATCCAACGTCAGCGTGGCGCCGATGCAGATCAACGCCAGCGGCAGGCTCATCTGCGCAAAATAGCCCCCGGAGGTCAGCAACCACTCGGGCAGAGGGATTTTCCAGGCGGCAAACGGAATCGCCAGCAATACGCCGACGATCAATGGATTGGTCGCAATATTCTTCGCCAGGCTCCACACATCGGTCTTGGCCTGCGGGCTGTAGATCGCCAGGATGATCGCCGACAGCACGTTGTACGTAAGAATCACCACGCCGCCGAGCACCGCACCCACCGACAGCCCGTAATCGCCGTACATGCTGGTCGCCAGCGCCAAGCCGACAATGCCGTTATTGCCGCGAAAAGCGCCTTGGGTATACACGCCGCGATCGGCCTCGGGGCAACGCAGAACCGACCAGCCCCACGCCAGCAGGAAGCAGCCCAGAGTGGCCAGGGCAAAATACAGCAGCAGTGCCGGCTGTAACGCGGTGCTCAGGTCGGCCTTGATGATCCCCAGAAACAACAAGGTCGGCAGGGTGCCACGAAATACCAGCGTCGAAGCGGTGTTGATAAACGCCGCGTCAATCAGCGCAAGGCGCTTGAGCACCACGCCGAGAAACAGCATGGAAAACACCGGAGCCGTAACGCTGATGGTTTGCTGGACAACGGCGAGCATGGCAGCCCCTGGCAACTACTTAGATAGGGCGCTAATGATAGCAAGGCCGCCTCGCAAAAAGCTTTCAGCAACCTGTCAGGAGGGGAAAACGCCGGGAGCGATGTTTAACGTCGCACAGCGACGGCCCGCAGGATGGCTGCCATGGATGGCCGGCGATAAAAATAATCTTTAGAGCCTGCTTACGCTCTCGCCGGTTAGATCCATGCAAGGCACTACGTCAGTCACAGCCTGCGGCTGGTCAACACAGCGAGGAAGCGGACTGGGCTCGCTAAAGCGTGTCAGCCGCGAACGGCTTCCGGGCCTATTTTTACCCAGCATGGCCGCCACGCTGCAGATCCTAAGCAGGGGCTTAGCGCCGAACCGGGCGCTTCTGCAGCTTGCGCTGCAAGGTGCGTCGGTGCATGCCCAGAGCGCGGGCCGTGGCGGAGATATTGCCTTCATGCTCGCTGAGGACGCGCTGGATATGCTCCCACTGCAGGCGGTCCACCGACATCGGGTTTTCCGGCACCAGGCTGTCCAAATCGGCATGCTGGGTCAGCAGCGCGGCCAGCACATCGTCGGCGTCGGCGGGCTTGCACAGGTAATTGCAGGCCCCGCGCTTGATCGCCTCCACGGCGGTGGCAATGCTCGAATAGCCGGTAAGAATCACCACACGCATTTCCGCGTCCAGCTCCAGCAGCTTGGGCAGCAGCACCAGGCCGGAGTCACCTTCCATTTTCAGGTCGACCACGGCGTAATCCGGCAGATCCTGCTCAGCCAGGGCCAGGCCTTCTTCGGCGGAACCGGCGGTGGAAACCCGCAAGCCACGACGACTCATGGCGCGCGCCATAACGCGGGTGAAGGTGGGGTCGTCATCGACCAGCAGCAGGTGCGGTTGCTCCTCACCTTCAAACAGAACTTCGTCACTCATACTCAATGCTTCCTTAGGCTCGGCCATAGGCGCGCGGCAACTTCAGCTCGGTGAGCGTGCCGCCTTCTTCGTGGTTATACAGTTTAACCGTGCCGCCGGCACGGGTGACGCTGGCCTGACTGAGGAATAAGCCGAGGCCAAAACCCTTGCCCTTGGTGGTGAAGAACGGCCGCCCCAGCTGCTCGGCAATCGCCAGCGGTACGCCGTCGCCAAAATCGCGAATACTCAGACGCAGCCACTGGTGGTCCCAGTCCAGGCGAATATCCAGTTTGTCCGGGCAGGCATCGGCGGCGTTGTTCAGCAGGTTCAGCAGCGCCTGGGTCAGATCAGCCGGCGGCATCAAACGTGGTGGCGTGCCGCGCCCCAGGCACTGATAACGATAACTGGCTTCCGGGCGCATCAGGTGCCAGCGATTGAGGGCGGCCTCCAGCCACTCCACCGACGACAACTCGACCACAGCCTGGCGCCGATCCGCCTCGGCGGCGCGCACCAGATGCTGCAGGGTTTCTTTGCATAACTTGACCTGTTCCTGCAGCACCGCCAGGTCCTCCTGCAGGGTCGGCTCCTGGTGCTCGCGGCGCAGCTCCTTGATCAGCACACTCATGGTCGCCAAGGGGGTGCCCAGCTCATGCGCAGCACCGGCGGCCTGGGTGGCCACGGCGAGCAGCTGCTGGTCACGCAGGCCTTCCTCACGGCGCTCGGCGCGCAGCTCTTCCTGGTGGCGCAGCTCTTCGGCCATTTTCGCCACGAAGAAGGTAATCAAGCCGGCAGCCAGGGCGAAACTCAGCCACATGCCATAGATCAGCAGGCTTTCCCGTGGCCCCTGCGGTAAATCCAGCGGGTGCGACCAGATCAACAAAAAGGTGTAACCGCCCAACGCCAACCCCGACAGGGTGATGGTGTACAGCCAGGGCAGGATCGCTGCGGCAATGGTCAGCGGCACCAGGTAATAGGAGACAAAGGGGTTGGTCGAGCCACCCGAGTAATACAACAACAGGCTGTGGATGATCAGGTCGCAGGCCAGTTGCACGGCGTACTCCTGCTCAGTCACCGGCCACGGCCCGCGCAGGCGCAGCGCTGTCAGCAGGCACAGCACCAGGGAAACCCCGAGGGTGACGCTCAGCTCCAGCCAGGGCAGCGGCAACGCCCCGGACTTGTAGGCCAGGCCCACTGAACCGGCCTGCGCGGCCAGCACCAGAATGCGGATCAAGGTCAGGCGCCAAAGGTTTTGCCGGCTCGCCGACAGTAGCTGCACAGGTGCGAGCATAGAATCTCCCAGATGCTCAAAGGTGCCCATCAGGTGGGCCGCAGAAGTATAACCAAGCGCCTGTGCAGCCAACTGCGGCAACACGCCGCAGCGGCAACACGCTGAGGAAAAAGTGGAACCCGAGTTAACCCGACCAGTCAGATAGCTACGTCTACCCTCAGGAAAGCCGCGCATAGCCCATGCGCCCATCACTCAAAGGAACCGTCATGCTGCCATTGTCCCGCCTCGCCACCGCCCTACTGCTGAGTGCCACTGCCCTGATAAGCGCTACGGCCATGGCCGACGACGCACGCTACAACCAGGTCGCGCTGCGCGCCGAGGTCAATCAGGAAATCGCCCACGACCTGATGCACGTCACCCTCTACAGCGAAGCCCAAGACAGCGACCCGGCCGCCCTCGCCGCGCAAATCAGCAAGACCCTCAACGCCAGCATCGCTCAGGCGCGCAAGGTCAAAGGCGTCAGCGTCACCTCTGGCAGCCGTAACAGTTACCCGGTGTACGACGATAAGGGCCAGAAAATCACCGCCTGGCGCGAGCGCGCCGAATTGCGTTTGGAAAGCGCTAACTTCAGCGCCCTGTCCACGCTCACCGGAGAAATGCTGCAAACCCTGAAAATGGGCGGGATGAACTTCAGCATTGCCGACGACACCCGCAAGACCCACGAAGATGCGCTGCTCAAGGATGCCGTGGCCGCGTTCAAGGCGCGCGCCCAGCTTGCCACCGAAGCGCTGGGCGGCAGTGGCTACAAGCTGGTCAGCCTGAGCCTGAATACGGGCGGTTTCCAGCGTCCGATGCCGATGCGCATGGAAATGATGAAAGGTGCGGCGATGATGGATGCTGCAGTTACCCCCGAGATCGAAGCCGGCACCAGCCAGGTCAGCATCAACGCTGACGGGGTGATCGAAGTGCAGATGCCGTAAAAACTGCTACAAACAGAAGCAGCGCCGTTGTCCGACGATAGCGGCGCTTTGCCATGTGTTCCCCGCACAATTATAAAAATGCGACAACAACAGATAACTGCACCGCAAATCCTGCCTCTACTGCAACATGCCGCTTGCCTGCGGCACACGCCCTGCATAGCTTCTCCCAAGGTCTCCACAAGAGCCCCCTCAGGATCACAACCACAATAACCATGAGGTCACTATGCGTAAGAACGCCGTCATCCAGGCTTTACTCGCCGCTGGGCTGATCGCCAGCACCCCGCTTGCCAGCGCCGCCAATAACCTGGTGTTCTGCTCCGAAGGCAGCCCAGCTGGGTTCGACCCGGGCCTGTACACCACCGGCACCGACTTCGATGCCGCAGCGGAAACCGTGTTCAACCGCTTGAGTCAGTTTGAGCGTGGCGGCACCGCAGTGATTCCTGGTCTCGCCGAGAAGTGGGACATCAGCGAAGACGGTCTGAACTACACCTTTCATCTACGCCCGGGCGTGAAGTTCCATACCACCGAGTACTTCACCCCAAGCCGCAGCTTCAACGCCGATGACGTGCTATTCACCTTCCAGCGCATGCTCGACAAGGATCACCCGTTCCGCAAAGCCTACCCGACGGAGTTCCCCTATTTCACTGATATGGGTATGGACGCCAACATCGCCAAGATCGAAAAACTCGACGACATGACCGTCAAGTTCAGTCTTAACGAGGTCGACGCCGCCTTTATCCAGAACCTGGCCATGAGCTTCGCCTCGATTCAGTCCGCCGAATACGCCGATAGCCTGCTCAAGGCCGGCAAGGCCGCTGACATCAACCAGAAGCCGATCGGCACTGGTCCATTCGTATTCAGCCGTTACCAGAAAGATGCGGTGATCCGCTTCAAGGGCAACAAGGAATACTGGCAGCCGGATGAGGTCAAGCTCGACAACCTGATCTTCGCCATCAACACCGACGCCTCGGTGCGCATGCAGAAGCTCAAAGCCGGCGAATGCCAGGTCACCCTGTTCCCCCGCCCGGCAGATTTGGATGCACTGCAGAAAGACCCGAACCTGAACATGCCGGAACAAGCTGGGTTCAACGTCGGCTATATCGCCTACAACGTCACTCACCCGCCGTTCGATAAGCTCGAAGTGCGTCAGGCCATGGACATGGCGGTGAACAAGCAGGGCATCATCGACGCGGTGTACCAGAGCGCCGGCCAACTGGCGGTCAACGGCATGCCGCCGACCCAGTGGTCGTATAACCAGAGCATCAAGGACCCGGCCTACAACCCGGAAAAAGCCAAGGAACTGCTCAAGGCTGCCGGCATCAAGGAAGGCACCGAAATCACCCTATGGGCCATGCCCGTGCAGCGCCCGTATAACCCTAACGCCAAGCTGATGGCCGAGATGCTGCAAAGCGACTGGGCCAAGGTCGGCATCAAGGCCAAGATCGTCAGCTACGAGTGGGGCGAGTACCTCAAACGCGCCAAGGCCGGCGAGCACGACGCCATGCTGATCGGCTGGAGCGGCGACAACGGTGACCCGGACAATTGGCTCGGCACCCTGTACGGCTGCGACGCAGTGGACGGCAACAACTTCTCCAAATGGTGCGATGCCGACTACAACAAGCTGGTAAAAGCCGCCAAGCGCGTGACCAACACCGCCGAGCGCACCGAGCTGTACAAGCAAGCCCAGGTGATTCTCAAACGTGAAGTACCGATCACCCCGATCGCCCACTCCACGGTCTACCAGCCGATGAGCAAGAAGGTCGTGGACTTCAAGATCAGTCCGTTCGCGCTGAACTCGTTCTACGGCGTCGGCGTCAAGTAACAGCAGCCCTCAACCATGCTGGCGAGCGGTTTATCCAACCACTCGCCAGCCGGACAACGGCAGCCTACCCGGCCACCGCTTGCACGCTGCGTATAACCCGAGGATTGCGTTAATGCCTGCACCTATCTGGCTACGTCCAACCGGCTGGCTCGCTGTTGCCTGCCGCGTCCTACCTGCAAAGCGCACGCTCGCCTGGCACCCAAGTGCCGAGCCACACGCCGCCCTACAACAGCGCCAGGCCATGCAGCCCCGCGCACGCCTACCCTTGATGGAGCACTGACTCGCATGCTGGCTTTTATTGCTCGCCGCCTGGGGCTGCTGATCCCCACCTTTTTTGGCGTCACCCTGCTGACCTTCGCACTGATTCGTATGATCCCCGGCGATCCGGTAGAAGTAATGATGGGCGAACGTCGCGTTGACCCGGTGATGCACGCCGAGGCCATGGAGCGCCTGGGCCTGAACAAACCGTTGTATGCCCAATATTTCGACTACCTCGGCCAGCTGGCTCAGGGCGACCTGGGTGAGTCGCTGCGCACCCGCACCAGCGTCTGGAGTGAATTCACCACCCTGTTTCCCGCCACCCTGGAGCTGGCTTTAGCTGCCCTGTTGTTCGCCGGCAGCCTGGGATTGATTGCCGGGGTGATCGCCGCCCTCAAGCGCGGCTCGTTGTTCGACCACGGGGTGATGGGCATCTCGCTGGCCGGCTATTCCATGCCGATTTTCTGGTGGGGCCTGCTGCTGATCATGTTCTTCTCCGTGTGGCTGGGCTGGACGCCAGTGTCCGGGCGCATCGACCTGCTCTACGACATCCCGCCCGTTACCGGCTTTATGTTGATCGACACCCTGCTGGCCGATGAACCCGGGGCGTTTGCCGACGCGCTGCACCACCTGATTCTGCCAGCCATTGTGCTTGGCACCATTCCCCTGGCGGTGATCGCGCGCATGACCCGCTCGGCCATGCTCGAAGTGCTGCGCGAGGATTATGTGCGCACTGCCCGCGCCAAAGGCCTGTCGCCAGCCCGCGTGGTGTTCGTGCATGGCCTGCGCAATGCGCTGATCCCGGTGCTCACGGTGTTCGGCCTGCAAATCGGCGCGCTGCTGGCCGGCGCGGTGCTGACCGAAACCATCTTCTCCTGGCCCGGCATCGGCAAATGGCTGATCGAGTCGATCGGCGCGCGCGACTACCCGGTGGTGCAGAACGGCATTCTGCTGATCGCCTGCCTGGTGATCCTGGTCAACTTCGTGGTGGACATCCTCTATGGCCTGGCTAATCCACGCATTCGCCACCAACGCTGAGGATCGACCATGACCTGCTGCGCGTCGGCGATACCGCGTCAAAATCCATCTCGAGATGCTCATTGGCTAGAGCCAACTCCGCTCTCTCGACGATTTTTTCCTTGCCTCGCTCTAGCTCGCGAGGCCATGAAGCGATTTTCCGGAGCCAACCATGGCAACTGAATACACCACACCCCTCGACCAGAGCCTGCTCTACCCCTCGCCACTCAAAGAATTCTGGCAAGCCTTCGCCCATAACAAGGGCGCGGTCGCCGGGCTGTTGTTTATGCTCGTGCTGGTGATCTGCGCGCTGTTCGCGCCGTGGATTGCGCCGCACGACCCCAGCGAGCAATACCGCGACTTTATGCTCAACCCGCCGGCCTGGCTGGAGGGTGGCCAGGCGCAGTTTTTCCTCGGCACCGACGAGGTCGGCCGCGACCTGCTCTCGCGGCTGATTCACGGCGCGCGACTGTCACTGCTGATCGGCCTGGCCTCAGTGCTGATGTCGCTGATCCCCGGCATCCTGCTGGGGCTGGTCGCGGGCTTCTATCCGCGCCTGCTCGGCCCGTCGATCATGCGCCTGATGGACATTATGCTGGCCCTGCCCTCACTGCTGCTGGCAGTGGCCATCGTCGCCATCCTCGGCCCCGGGCTGATCAACACCATCTTTGCCATCGCCATCGTCTCGCTACCGTCGTACGTGCGCCTGACCCGCGCCGCAGTGATGGGCGAACTGAACCGCGACTACGTCACCGCCTCGCGCCTGGCTGGCGCCAACCTGCCACGACTGATGTTTATCACCGTGCTGCCCAACTGCATGGCACCGCTGATCGTGCAGGCCACCTTGAGTTTTTCCTCGGCAATTCTCGATGCCGCGGCCCTGGGCTTTCTCGGCCTCGGCGTGCAACCGCCAACACCTGAGTGGGGCACCATGCTGGCCTCGGCGCGCGACTACATCGAGCGCGCCTGGTGGGTGGTATCGCTGCCAGGGCTGACCATTCTGCTCAGCGTGCTGGCGATCAATCTGATGGGCGACGGGCTGCGTGATGCACTCGACCCAAAACTCAAGAATGCGCAGTGAGGAACCCCGCATGAGCCTATTGGATATTAACAACCTCAGCGTGCGCTTCGGCGACGCCACTGCCGTTCCCGTCGTCGATGGCCTCGATCTGTGCGTTGAAAAGGGCGAAGTGTTGGCGATTGTTGGCGAGTCCGGCTCGGGCAAATCGGTGACCATGCTGGCGCTGATGGGCCTGATCGACGCGCCCGGCATCGTCACGGCCGACAGCCTGCAGTTCGACGGCACCGACATGCTGCGCCTCAAGGGCCGCCAGCGTCGGCACATTGTCGGCAAGGACCTGTCGATGATTTTTCAGGACCCGATGACCGCCCTCAACCCGAGCTTTACCGTGGGCTTCCAGATCGAGGAAGTGTTGCGCCAGCACCTGGGCCTCAAGGGCCAGGCCGCCCGCGAGCGCGCCCTACAGTTGCTCGATCGGGTGGAAATCCCCGCCGCCGCCAGCCGCTTGAATACCTACCCGCACCAGCTCTCCGGCGGCATGAGCCAACGGGTGGCGATTGCCATGGCGATTGCCGCCGAGCCCAAGCTGTTGATCGCCGACGAGCCGACCACCGCGCTGGACGTGACCATTCAGGCGCAGATCATGGAGCTGCTGGTCAGCCTGCAGCGCGAACGGGATATGGGCCTGGTGCTGATTACCCACGACCTGGCCGTGGTCGCTGAAACCGCGCAACGGGTCTGCGTGATGTACGCCGGGCAAGCGGTGGAGATCGGCCACGTGCCGCAACTGTTCAACGCCCCAACGCACCCCTATACCGAAGCGCTGCTCAAGGCGATCCCCGAGCACAGCCAAGGCCAACGCCGCCTGACCACCCTGCCCGGCATCGTCCCAGGTCGCTACGACCGCCCGGCAGGCTGCCTGCTGTCACCCCCGCTGCCCCTACGCCCAACCCCGTTGTCGCGAACAGCGGCCAAGCCTGGATAGCCATGCACGCGGCGCTGTGCGCTGCTTTTATCCGCTCAACCTGACTGCGGAGGTGGCCTGATGAGCACTGTTCTAACTGCCCGCGAGCTAACCCGGCACTACGACATCTCGCGCGGTCTGTTCCAGCCCAACGCCCAGGTGCAGGCGCTGAATGGGGTGTCCTTCGAGCTACAGGCGGGCAAGACCCTGGCTGTGGTTGGTGAATCCGGCTGCGGTAAGTCCACCCTGGCCCGCGCGCTGACGCTGATCGAAGAGCCCAGCTCCGGCTCGCTGCAGATCGCCGGGCAGGAAGTGACAGGCGCTAACAAAGCGCAACGCAAACAGCTGCGCCGCGACGTGCAGATGGTCTTTCAGAACCCCTACGCTTCACTCAATCCTCGGCAAAAAGTCGGCGACCAACTCGCTGAGCCGCTGCTGATCAACACCTCACTGGCGCGCCTGGAGCGCAGGGAAAAAGTCCAGGCGATGATGCAGCAGGTCGGCCTGCGCCCCGAGCATTACCAGCGCTACCCGCACATGTTCTCCGGCGGTCAGCGTCAGCGCATCGCCCTGGCGCGGGCGATGATGTTGCAGCCCAAGGTGCTGGTGGCGGACGAGCCGACCTCAGCCTTGGACGTATCGATCCAGGCCCAGGTGCTCAACCTGTTTATGGACCTGCAGGAGCAGTTCAACACCGGCTATGTGTTTATCTCGCACAACCTCTCGGTGGTGCGGCATGTGGCCGACGATGTGATGGTGATGTACCTCGGCCGCCCGGTGGAAATGGGTCCCAGCGAGCAGCTTTACCAACGCCCGCTGCACCCTTACACCCAGGCACTGCTATCCGCGACACCGACCATTCACCCTGACCCGAGCAAAGCCAAGATCAAGATCAGTGGCGAACTGCCCAACCCCCTGTCACCGCCCAGCGGCTGCGCGTTCCACCAGCGCTGCCCACATGCCAACGCGCGTTGTCAGGCTGAACAGCCCGCCCTGCGCTTGCTGGATACGCGGCAGGTGGCCTGCCACCATGCCGAGCAGATCAATAGTTAAAGCGCCGTGCGGGGCTTATTGCTGCGCAGCATTCGCCCCGTAGAACAACCGATAACCCAGCAGACCGACAGCCTCATTGAGCAGCAAGCCGTTCTGCCAGAGCGCCTTGCTTTCCGGCAACCAGCCGCCCAACGGGCGGCCATTCGGCGTGCCGAGAAAGCCCATCGGCGCACTGACCACCTGCACACCGGCCTGCTCGAAGCTCCAGCGCGCCCTGGGCATATGCCAAGCCTGAGTCACCAGCACCACGCGGGTAATACCTGCTTGCTTCAGCAGCTCAGCGCTGTGGGTCGCATTCTCCCAGGTGGTGCGGCTCAAGCCTTCCTGCCAACGCACCGGCAAGCCGTAGTCACGCACCAGCACGTCGGCCATCAGCGCGGCCTCGCTCGGCGGAGCACCGTAATGCAGCCCACCGGAAGTCAGCAGCGGCAAACCCGAGGCCTTGGCCAAGCGGGCGGCATAACGTACCCGCTCCAATGCCAGCAGACTGGGTTGATCCGCGCCCCAGCCGGGGTCAGCCAGCTCGCGCCCACCACCCAAAACCACAATCACCTCAGCATGCTGAGACAGACCGGCCCACTGCGCCTCGGCCAATGCCGCCTCGCTTTCCAACAGCCGCGCCGACTGCTCGACCACCACCGGCAAGCTGAACAGCCACATCCCGCCCAGCCCGGCAATCAGGCAGGCGGCCGCCAATCGTGGCCAGCGACCACGCAGCCGCCAAGCGGCCAACAGCAAAAGCAGAAAAAGACCGGGAGGAAGAAAAAACTGTTTGAGGATGTAGCGAATCGGCATTGAGCACCTCCAAGGGTGCGCGCAGCCTAACGATGATTGCTCGCCCGAAACAACTGCGAGCCACACGCCGAGCAGACCTGCACAACATTGCCTGACTGCCAGTCAGCCAACTTGCCACACAGGGCGCAACACAGTTGCAAGCGGTGCTTGAGCAACGGCTTAACCTTTCTCGGCAGCGCCACAGCGGCCTTGCGCCCATTGCGCCCGCTCTGGCGCACGCGTTGAAACTGCTCGATCTGCGCCATTTCCTGAGCCGCCGCATGCCAGCCACGCAGCCAGTCCAAGTCATGCTCCAGGTAGGCCCGGATCAACTCCAACTCCGCCGCCGTCAAGCCGCGCAACTCTAATTCAAGCGGCTGCTTTGCAGTCAGCACGCTCAAGTTATCCGCCTCATCCAATGCCGTGGCGAGGCGCTGTAACAGCCGCTCGTAGAGCCCACCAACAGGTGCGCTGCACTTTAACTCTGCCATCCATCACCTCACGCGAGCATCTTTACGCCCCATATTTCAAGCTTAGCGGTCAGCCTTTAACCAGCAGCCCCTGGCGACAAACGGCGAAAGCTCGACGAGCACCGACAGCCTGCTGATTAATCAGGGTTTCCCTGAGCAAGCGGGGGTCATGTATGCTACGGCGTTTCCCGCAAGCCCTCATTCCAAGCGCCGGTAGCCATGCAAGAACAGTATTCGCCCCGTGAAATCGAAGCCGCCGCGCAGTCCCATTGGGATGCGCAGAACTCATTTGTAGTCAGTGAACAGCCAGGCAAAGAGACCTTCTACTGCCTGTCGATGTTCCCCTATCCGAGCGGCAAGCTGCACATGGGCCATGTGCGCAACTACACCATCGGCGATGTGATCGCCCGCTATCAGCGCATGCAGGGCAAGAACGTGCTGCAGCCGATGGGCTGGGACGCCTTTGGTATGCCGGCGGAAAACGCCGCGATGAAGAATAAAGTCGCGCCGGCCAAGTGGACCTACGAAAACATCGAGTACATGAAGACCCAGCTCAAGAGCCTGGGCCTGGCAGTGGACTGGACGCGCGAAATCACCACCTGCAAGCCGGACTACTACCGCTGGGAGCAGTGGCTGTTCACTCAGCTGTTCGAAAAAGGCGTGATTTACCGCAAGAACGGCAGCGTTAACTGGGACCCGGTGGACCAGACTGTTCTGGCTAACGAACAAGTGATCGACGGCCGCGGCTGGCGTTCCGGTGCGCTGATCGAGAAGCGCGAAATCCCCATGTACTACTTCAAGATCACCGCTTACGCGGATGAACTCTTGAGCAGCCTCGATGAGCTGGACGGCTGGCCGGAACAGGTCAAGACCATGCAGCGCAACTGGATCGGCAAGAGCTTCGGCGCCGATGTGGTGTTTGACTATGACCTCAGCAGCGTCGGCATCGACGGCCAGCTGAAGGTTTACACCACCCGCCCCGACACCCTGATGGGTGCAACTTACGTCGCCGTGGCCGCCGAACACCCGCTGGCCCAGCGCGCGGCCGAGAGCAATCCGGCCATCGCCGCGTTTATCGCCGAATGCAAAGGTGGCTCCGTGGCCGAGGCCGACATGGCCACCATGGAGAAGAAGGGCGTGGCCACCGGCCAGTTCGTCATCCACCCACTGAGCGGCGACAAGCTGCCGGTATTCGTCGCCAACTACGTGCTGTGGGGCTATGGCGAAGGCGCGGTCATGGCCGTACCGGCACACGATGAGCGCGATTTCGAATTTGCCAACAAGTACAGCCTGCCGATTACTCAGGTGTATGCCGGCGAAGGCAAGGATTACGATGCCAGCCAGTGGCAAGACTGGTATGGCGATAAGGCCGGGCTGACCACGGTCAACTCTGGCCAATACGACAACCTCGATTTCACCGCGGCCTTCGACGCCATCGTCGCCGACCTGGAAGCCAGCGCCCACGGCGCGCGCAAGACCCAGTTCCGCCTGCGTGACTGGGGCATCAGCCGCCAGCGCTACTGGGGCTGCCCGATCCCGATCATTCACTGCGAAACCTGCGGCGATGTACCGGTACCGGAAGACCAGCTGCCCGTCGTGCTGCCCGAGGATGTAGTGCCGGATGGCGCCGGCAGCCCGCTGGCGCGAATGCCTGAGTTCTATAACTGCACCTGCCCGAAATGCGGCAGCGCAGCCAAGCGTGAAACCGACACCATGGACACCTTCGTTGAGTCGTCCTGGTACTTTGCCCGCTTCGCTTCACCGCAGTACACCGGCGGCATGGTCGACCCAGCCGCCGCCAACCACTGGCTGCCGGTCGACCAGTACATCGGCGGCATCGAACACGCCATCCTGCACCTGCTCTACGCGCGCTTCTTCCATAAGCTGATGCGCGATGAAGGCTTGGTGTCTTCCAACGAGCCATTCAAGAACCTGCTGACCCAGGGCATGGTGGTCGCCGAGACTTACTACCGCACCCTGGATAACGGCGGCAAAGACTGGTTCAACCCGGCGGATGTCGAGCTTGAGCGTGACGGCAAAGCCAAGGTCATCAGTGCCACATTGAAATCCGACGGCTTGCCGGTGGAAATTGGTGGCACCGAGAAGATGTCCAAGTCGAAGAACAACGGTGTCGACCCCCAGTCGATGATCGACCAGTTCGGTGCCGACACCTGCCGCCTGTTTATGATGTTCGCCTCGCCGCCAGACATGAGCTGCGAATGGTCCGACGCAGGCGTTGAAGGGGCGCACCGCTTCCTGCGTCGCGTTTGGCGCCTGGCGCAGAACCACGTTAATCAGGGCGTAACTGACGCACTCGACCTCGCCAGCCTGACTGACGAGCAGAAGGCCGTGCGCCGTGCCACTCACCTGGCAATCAAACAGTCCAGCATCGATATTGGCCAGCACCATAAATTCAACACCGCCATCGCCCAGGTGATGACGCTGATGAACGTGCTGGAAAAAGCCCCGCAGGCCACAAACCAGGATCGCGCTCTGCTGCAGGAAGGTCTGCAAGCCGTGGCGCTGCTACTGGCCCCGATCACCCCGCACATCAGCCACCAGCTCTGGCAGGAGCTGGGCCACGATGGCGCGATTATCGACGCGCCCTGGCCACAAGTGGATGAATCGGCCCTGGTGCAGGACACCCTGACCTTGGTCATCCAGGTCAACGGTAAACTGCGCGGACAGATCGAAGTCTCCGCCAGCGCCAGCCGCGAAGAAGTTGAAGCCAGCGCCCGCAGCAACGAAAGCGTGCTGCGCTTCACCGAAGGCTTGAGCATTCGCAAGGTCATCGTGGTGCCTGGCAAACTGGTCAACATCGTAGCCAACTGATTAAGCTCGGCGCGACCGCACAGCGGCGCGCCGCAAGACACGCCAAGGGGATAAAAGATGATCAAACGGAATCTGTTGGTAATTGGCCTGGCTACCCTGCTCAGCGCTTGCGGCTTTCAGCTGCGCGGCACCGGTGACGTGCAGTTCGCCCTGAAAGAACTCGATGTCAGCGCGCGCAATGCCTACGGCGACACCGTCAACCAGCTGCGCGAAGTGCTGCAGAATAACGACGTTCGCGTATACCCGGGCGCTCCGTACCGCCTGGTATTGAGCAACGAACAGGAAAACCGTCGCGCGGCCAGCTTCACCAGCTCGGCGCGTACCGCCGAGTATGAACTGAACAAGACCCTTGAATACGAGATCCGTGGCAGCAAAGACCTGCTGCTGCTGAGTGACAAGGTGGAAGCGCAGAGCTTCTACACCCAGGACAGCAACAACCTGATCGGCGGCGACCAGGAAGCGGCGCAGATTCGCCAGGAAATGAACCGCGAGCTGATCCAGCAACTGGTTCTGCGCCTGCAGCAGATCAACCCGCAACAGCTCGACCAGCTGCAGCAAACCGCAGAAGTCAAGGCCAAGGCTGAAGCCGACGCCCTGGAAGCGGCTCGCCAGCAGCAAGCGGCACAACCGCAGCAGTCGCCGATCCAGCTGCCGATTCCGGCTCAGTAAGCCTGCCGGGCCGCGCAAGCGGCCCCGCTTCGCACCGCGATGAAACTCAACCCCGCACAGCTCGGCAAAAACCTGCAGGGCGCTCTCGCGCCTGTGTATGTGATCAGTGGCGACGAGCCGCTGCTGTGCCAGGAGGCCGCCGACGCCATTCGCGCCGCAACCCGCGAGCAAGGCTTCAGCGAACGCCTGGTATTTAACGCCGACAACAACTTCGACTGGGGCAACCTGCTGCAAGCCGGTGCCAGCCTGTCGCTGTTTGCCGAAAAACGCCTGCTGGAGTTGCGCCTTGGCAACGGCAAACCCAGCGACAAGGGTGCCGCGCTGCTCGAATACCTGGCCCGCCCTGCCGAGGACACCGTGCTGCTGATCAGCCTGCCCAAGCTCGACGGCAACGCGCAGAAGAGCAAGTGGGGCAAGGCGCTGATCGAAGGCGCACACACCCAGTTCGTGCAGATCTGGCCGGTCGATGCTCACCAACTGCCACAATGGATTCGCCAGCGCCTAGCGCAATCTGGCCTAAGTGCCAGCGCCGAAGCAGTGGACATGATCGCCATACGCGTCGAAGGCAATCTGCTCGCTGCGGCGCAAGAAATCGAGAAACTCAAACTGCTCGCCGAAGGCACGCAGATCGATGTCGACACCGTGCAAGCGGCGGTCGCCGACAGCGCGCGCTTTGATGTGTTCGGTTTGATCGATGCGGCCCTGAATGGCGAGGCGGCCCATGCCCTGCGCATGCTCGAAGGCCTGCGCGGCGAAGGTGTGGAGCCGCCGGTGATTCTCTGGGCGCTGGCTCGGGAAATCCGCCTGCTGGCCACCATCGCCCAGCAATATGCCCAAGGCATGCCGCTGGACAAAGCGTTCAGCGCAGCGCGCCCACCAGTCTGGGATAAGCGCCGTCCGCTGGTCAGCAAAGCCCTGCAACGCTTATCCGCCACCCGCTGGGCAGCCTTGTTGCAGGACGCCCAACAGATCGACGCGCAGATCAAAGGCCAGGCGCAGGGCGACCCCTGGACCGGCCTAAGCCTGCTGACCCTGAACCTCTGCGGGCAGCATTTGGCAATCCACGGCTAGACCCCAGTCGCTGGACTTTCCCCGCAGTACGGATCATGCTCCTCTCGCCTGTACCCGACAGGTCATTTCCCGAGGAAACGTCATGGCGAAAAAGACCAAGCACGACCCCAACAAGGCCAAATCCCTGATCGCTCAACCGCTGTTTCGCAGCCGTCAGGAAACGCCCAGCAAAGGCAAAGGCAGCTACCGCCGCGAAGCCTCCCAGCACAACTGGGAGGCTTCATACTTTCTGGCCGCCTGAAACGCCCGCCACAGCCCGCATCACCGCTCAATCATGCTAAGGTTACGGCCTGCAAAACGTGCCGAGACCACCATGCCTTACCTGCTTCTTCGGGGCTTGTCCCATAGCGCCACCGCCTGCATCCTGCTGCTGCTGACCGCCTGCGCCGAAGCGCCTGCACAGCCGCTGGCCGCCACCCCGATCACGGCTAGCGCTGCCCCCGCGAGCCCAATTGCCAGCGCCGCCCTCAGCCCCACGCCACTGCTCAGCTTTGATGAATGGCGCACGCTGCTACGCAGCGATGCCATCGCCGCCGGTATCGACGCAGACCTGTTCGACCGCACATTTGCCGGCATCACCCTTGACCCACGGGTTGTCACCTCGGATAGCAGCCAGCCGGAGTTCACTCGCCCGGTATGGGATTACATCGACGGCGCCGTCTCTGTTTCGCGCATCGCCCAAGGTCGCCTGCTCAAGGCACAGCACCGGCCGACGCTGAAAGCCATTCGCAGCACCTATGCCGTAGACCATGAAGTGCTGATCGCCATCTGGGGCATGGAAAGCAACTACGGCAGCAATATCGGCAGCCACAACGTGATCCGCTCACTGGCCACCTTGGCCTACGACGGCCGCCGCCAAGTGTTCTGGCGCAGCCAGCTGCTCGCCGCCCTGCAAATACTGCAAGCCGGCGACGGCCCGGCAACCGGGCTTATAGGCTCATGGGCCGGCGCGATGGGCCAGACCCAATTTATGCCGACCACCTTCAATCAGCATGCCGTAGATTTTGACGGCGACGGCCGACGTGACCTGTGGAACTCCGCACCAGACGCCCTGGCCTCTGCCGCGCATTACCTACAGGCCTCGGGCTGGGAGAATGGCCAGCCTTGGGGCTTCGAAGTGGACCTACCAAAAGGCTTCGATTACGCCCTTGCCGACCCTGAGGTGCGCCGCAACCTGGCACAGTGGCGTGAGCTTGGGGTCAAAGCAGTCAGAACCATCGACGCCGATCAGCAAAGCCTGGCCACGCTGTTTCTACCTGCGGGGCACCGCGGCCCAGCCTTCCTGTTGCTGAACAACTTCCGCAGCATTCTCAAATACAACAACTCCACCGCCTACGCACTGGCCATCGGCCTGCTCAGCGATGCGCTGGATGGCAACGCTGGCGTGCAAGCCGCCTGGCCACGCAACGACCGTCAGTTAGGCCGTAGCGAGCGCATCGAGCTGCAAACCCTGCTCAGCAATAAAGGCTATGAGCCGGGCCCGGCGGACGGCATTATCGGTGCCAATACACGCAAAGCGGTACGCGCATTCCAGCAGACACAAGGGCTGCCTGCGGACGGCTACCCCAGTTACCAGTTGCTCCAACTGCTCAGATAAGCGCGCACCTGCTGACGCGGCCGCCTGAGCTGCAACCGCCAGACGGCCACTTGCACCACAGGGCACCCCACTGACTGCACGGTCAGCCCTTATGATAGACTGCGCGGCGGCCACAAGCCGCCTCGTCCCCCCGGAGCCTCTAGCGGAGCCCAGATTGCCGATGTCCGATACCTCCCCGCCTAAAACCGTTGCCAGCGGCGAAAAATTTCGCACCACTCAAGGCATCACCGCGATCAAGGACGGGCAGAAACGCCGCGCCTCTAGCGAACCCCAGGTATTCGAACCCAAGCCCAAGTGGCTGCGGGTCAAGGCGCCTGGCGGTAGCCGCTTCGAAGCAGTCAAACGCAACGTCAGCGAACACCGCCTGAGCACCGTGTGCCAGGAATCCCACTGCCCAAATATGGGTGAATGCTGGTCCAACGGCACCGCCACCATCATGCTGATGGGCTCGGTGTGCACCCGTGCCTGCCGTTTTTGCGCGGTAGACACCGGCAACCCCAATGGCTGGCTGGACCTGGAAGAGCCGCAGAACACCGCCAAGTCGGTTGAGCTGATGGCGCTGCGTTATATCGTGCTGACCTCGGTGGATCGCGACGATCTCGACGACGGCGGTGCCGCGCACTACGCCGCCAGCGTGCGGGCGATCAAGGAACGCACCCCCCACGTAGTGGTGGAAGCCCTCACCCCAGATTTCGATGGCGACCTGCAGGCCATCGAGCGTGTGGTCGACTCCGGCCTTGAGGTTTTTGCGCAGAACGTCGAGACAGTCAAACGCCTGACGCATGTTGTACGCGACCCCCGCGCCGGCTACGAAAAGACCTTGCGCGTACTGGAGCACGCCAAACGCCATCGCCCGGACGTACTGACCAAGACCAGCCTGATGCTCGGTCTCGGCGAAACCGACGAGGAAATCCTGCAAACCATGGATGACCTGCGCGCCATCGGCGTGGACATCCTCACCCTCGGACAGTACCTACAGCCGACGCGCAACCACTTGAAGGTGCAGCGCTGGGTCAGCCCGGAAGAGTTCAATCAGTTCCGCGAACTTGGCCTGCAAAAGGGCTTTATGGAAGTCGCCGCCGGCCCACTGGTACGCTCCAGCTACCGCGCCGACAAGGTGTTCGAGAAGAACAACCTGGGCCTAGCGGCTCCCGTTCCGGTGCCGGGACAGCCACTCGACAACAGCCTGATTCCGACGCTTAATCTGAACTGATAGGCGCAAAAAAACGCCTGGCACCTGGATCTATCCGGGAGTCAGGCGTTTTTTTATGCGCGGTCTAGCAGTCTAGTGCGCCGGCCAGGCTCTGCTGCTGCGCGTAGTCGAGGTGCTTGACCAGTTGCTCGCGCAAACGCGCACTGACCTCGGCAAACGCTATTGGCTGCGCCACCTGATCAGCCAGCTGGGTCATCGCCATACCGGCATAGCCACACGGATTGATGCGCTGGAAAGGCTGCAAGTCCATATCCACATTCAGCGCCAGGCCATGGAAAGAACGGCCATTGCGGATACGCAAGCCAAGGGAAGCGATCTTCGCGCCGTCGACATAGACCCCTGGGGCGTCAGGCTTGGCAGTAGCGCTAACGCCATAACTGGCGAGTAGCTCAATCAAGCTGCGCTCGATGCGACTGACCAGCTCACGCACGCCTATGCCACTGCGACGCACGTCCAGCAGCAGATAGGCCACCAGCTGGCCAGGGCCGTGGTACGTCACCTGGCCGCCACGATCGACCTGCACCACCGGAATATCACCCGGAAACAGCACATGCTCGGCCTTGCCGGCTTGGCCCTGGGTAAATACCGGGGAGTGTTCGAGCAGCCAGATCTCGTCAGGCGTATCCACGCCGCGCGTATCGGTGAAGCGCTGCATCGCATGCCAGGTCGGCTCGTACTCAACCTGGCCCAGCTCGCGAAAGCCGAGCGGCAGGCTCATCAGAGCACCATGTGCACGATACCGGTGGCGCGCAAGGCGCTGTTGATATCACGCAACTGGTCTTCACTGGTGGCCACGATATGCAGCTGCACGGTGGTGTACTTGCCATTACTGCTCTGGCGCTCGGCCAACGTCGCAAGATCGACCTTGGCATATTTACTGAGGACCTCGATCACCGTGTTCTTGTAGGTGGCACCACTGTCACCGACCACTTTGATCGGGTAATCAGCGCAGGGGAATTCGATTTTGTGCGATTTGACGTCAGGTTGACTCATGGCGGTAACGGCCTCGTAAGCCGTGGCAACTACAACGCCCCGGCGGTTATGCAGGGGCGTGCAGGTCACGATATCAGTTGAATAGCCCGAAGAAGAACAAGCTGATGCTGTCCCACAAACGGCGGAAGAAACTGCCTTCCTCGACGGCCTCCAGGGCAATCAAGTCGGCGCTGTGTACCAGCTCCTCACCCAGTTTTACCTGGACCTTGCCGATCACATCACCTTGAGCAATCGGCGCAGTGAGTTGCGGATTGATAACCATACCTGCCTGCAGCTTATCCAGCTGGCCCTTCGGCAAGGTTAGGGTGAGGTCATTGGCCAAACCGGCTTTAACTTGACGCGCAGTGCCTTTCCACACCTGCGCCTGCGCCAGCTCTTGGCCTTTTTTGTAGAAGGAGCGAGTTTCAAAGAAACGGAAACCATAGGTCAGCAGCTTCTGCGTTTCCGCCGCACGGGCCGATTCGCTGACGGTGCCGAACACCGAGGTGATCATGCGCGCGCCATCACGTACAGCCGAGGCCACCAGGCAGTAGCCTGCTTCGTCGGTATGGCCGGTTTTCAGGCCGTCGACCGTCTTGTCGCGCCACAGCAGCAGGTTGCGATTGCCTTGCTTAATGTTGTTCCAGAGGAACTCTTTTTGCGCATAAATGGCGTAGTGCTGCTGGTCTTCGTTAATGATGGCACGAGCCAGAATAGCCATGTCGTGTGCACTGGAGTAATGCTCAGGATTGGGCAGACCGGTGGCATTCATAAAGTGGCTGTTGCTCATGCCCAGACGCGCAGCGGTTTCGTTCATCATGTCGGCGAAGGCATCCTCGCTGCCGGCGATGTACTCGGCCAAGGCAATGCTGGCGTCGTTGCCGGACTGGATGATCACCCCGTGCAGCAGGTCATCCACGGTCGCCTGGCTGTTCAGCGGCAGGAACATGGTCGAACCACCAGAGGCGGCACCACCGGTACGCCAGGCATGCTCGCTGATCGGCACCAAGTCCTGCTCGCCGATTTTGCCCTTGCGAATTTCTAGGGTAGCGATGTAGGCGGTCATCAGCTTGGTCAGACTGGCCGGCGGCAGACGCTGGTCGCCGTTGTTCTCAACCAGCACCTTGCCGCTGGCGGCATCCAGCAGCACATAGGACTTGGCAGCCAACTGTGGCGCGGAAGGAATGGCTGGCTGATTGGCCCAGGCTGTCGGTGCACTGAGCAGGCAAAGTGATAGGAAAACGCGCTGCGTAAAGCTGGTGATATTCATCCGTCTCTCTAGATTGCTGATGATCGATCAGGCCCAGTGGGCATAAGTTACTTATCCCCCCGTCCAGCGGCTGGCCGGGGTTGTTTGTTTAGTCCTGCAGAAAAACCATAAGTGCCCTGTCAGTCGGCCTTGACCAGGGTAGGTTCACCCAAATTGGCCAGGCGCACACTGTCTTGCAACTGCTCAGCCTCGCCCTGACTGCTCACTGGCCCCAGACGCACGCGGTGCAGTATCTGCTGGCTGCGCACCACTGAGCTGACGAACACGGGGGCAGTCACCGTTTCGCTCAGTTTCGAACGGAGTAACTCCGCAGCGTCCGGATTGGCGAAGGCTCCCACCTGGAGATACAGGCCAGAGGCTCCGCCTGAAGCGTTTTTTTTTTGCGTCAATCTGCACGGGAAGCACCGCGGCGGCATGCTGCTGCGGTGGCGGCGAATACTGCTCAACCGGAGCCGCGATAGGCTGCGCAATCGGCTGAGCCTGAGCCACTTGCTGCGGCGCAGCCAAGACCATGGGTACCGGACGGCCCTGCTGGGCCCACCACTCCTGCGGATCAATACCTTCGACTTTTACCCGCGCGGTGCCGCTTTCGGCATAACCGAGCTTCTTCGCTGCGGCAAAGGACAGATCGATAATCCGATCGGAATAGAACGGCCCACGGTCATTGACCCGCAAAATAGCGCTCTTGCCGTTTTCCAGGTTAGTCACCCGCACGTAACTCGGCAGCGGCAGGGTCTTGTGCGCCGCAGTCATGCCGTACAGGTCGTAGGTTTCACCGTTGGCAGTGGCCTGACCGTGAAATTTAGTGCCGTACCAAGACGCCGGACCGACCGCCTGATAGCGCCGGGCATCGGGGATGGGGTAGTACTGCTTGCCGAATACGGTGTAGGGGCTGGCTTTGACCGAGCCGTAGTGTGGCATCGGCACGGCGTCGGGAATTCGCGAGACATCAACATCCCACCAGGGCGCACCATCCTTATGCGGCCGATTGAAGTCCCCCGGCCCGGAAATAGCACCGCCTGGCTTGATCGGTGCGACCGGCTGCGGCGCACGACTCGACGAACAACTGGCCAACAACAACGCCAGGCCACCGTAAACAGCCAACTTAGCAGGCAAACGCAACATCAATTCTTACCCCGTGTCTCAACCAGCAACTCGGCCAGCTGATTAACCGCCATGGCATACATCACACTGCGATTGTAGCGGGTGATCACAAAGAAGTTAGGCAAGCCCAGCCAGTGCTCAGTGCCTTCGGCACCTTCCAGACGGAAAGCCGTCACCGGCAGCTCATCCGCCAACGGGTCGGCACTGCTCCAGCCCAGCGCACGCAACTCAGCGGCATTTTTCACGGGATCAAGACCAACGGTCAGGCCCTGCTCAACCTGCGCGCCCTTGACGGTAGCGGCGCTGACCACCGGCTGACCAGGCTGCCAGCCATGCCGTTTGAAGTAACTGGCGACGCTGCCGATGGCGTCCACCGGGTTGGTCCAAATATTGATATGGCCGTCGCCATCAAAATCCACCGCATAAGCGCGGAAGCTGCTCGGCATAAACTGCGGCAAGCCCATGGCGCCTGCGTAGGAGCCCTTCAGGCTCAGAGGCTCGACCTGCTCTTCACGGGTCAGCAGCAAAAATTCGCGCAGTTCCTTGCGGAAGAACGGCGCACGCGGCGGGTAATCGAAGGCCAGGGTCGACAGCGCATCCATCACCCGGTAGCTGCCAGTATTGCCGCCGTAGGAGGTTTCCACCCCGATGATTGCCACAATCACTTGAGCCGACACGCCGTATTCAGCTTCGGCGCGGGCCAGCGTGGCTTCGTGCTGTTTCCAGAACTCAACTCCCTTGTTGATGCGGGCGTCGGTGATAAAGATCGGCCGATAATCCTTCCACTGCTTGACCTTCTCCGCCGGGCGCGAGATGGCATCGAGAATGGCCTGCTTGCGCTCAACCTCGGCAAACATGCTGACCAGCTGCTCCCCGGCAAAGCCATAGTCACGGGTCATTTCGCCAACGAATTCAGCCACCAGCGGTGATTGCTGATAGTCGCCAGCCAGCACTGGCTGAGCCATCCCGCACACGCCTGCCAATGCCAGCCAAGGTGCCGTTCGTACCATCCAACCACGTGCGTTTTGCATTAAATTCATAACCCCAATTAAGCCTGTGTCATCCACTTACGATGAGTGTGAATCGACATCAAAATCCCAAAGCCCGCCAGCAAGGTGATCAGCGAGGTGCCGCCATAGCTGATAAGGGGCAACGGCACCCCCACCACCGGCAACAGGCCACTGACCATACCGATATTGACGAACACATAAACGAAGAACGTCATGGTCAGCGCACCGGCGAGAAGCTTACCGAACAGCGTCTGTGCTTGCACGGTAATCACCAGGCCGCGCGCGATCAACAGCATGTACACCAGCAGTAACAAACACACGCCTACCAGGCCAAATTCCTCGGCCAGTACCGCAATAATGAAGTCGGTGTGGCTCTCCGGCAGAAAATCCAGGTGCGACTGAGTACCTTGCAGCCAGCCCTTGCCCAACACACCGCCTGAGCCGATAGCCGCCTTGGACTGGATAATGTTCCAGCCGCTGCCCAGCGGATCACTTTCCGGGTTGAGAAAGGTCAGCACCCGCTGCTTCTGGTACTCACGCATGACAAACAGCCACATGCCGATGGCTATTGGCACCACCGCAGCGACCGCGCCGATCACCCAACGCCACTGCAAGCCGGCGATAAACAGCACAAAACCGCCAGAGGCAATGATCAGCAAGGAGGTACCGAGATCAGGCTGCAGCAGAATCAACACAAAGGGCACGATGATCATCGCCAGGCTGATGCAAATATGCTTAAGCCGAGGCGGCAAGCTGCGGCTGGACAGGTACCAGGCAATAGTCGCCGGCATGATGATTTTCATAAACTCAGACGGCTGAAAGCGGATCACCCCGGGGATATTGATCCAGCGCGTGGCCCCCATGGCGTTGTGCCCCATCACATCCACAGCCACCAATAAGGCGACGCCGCCGACATAGGCCAGCGGCACCCAGCGCGCCATAAAGCGCGGCTCGAACTGCGCGATGACGAACATGCCGACCAGACCGATACCGAAAGAGCTGGCCTGCTTGGTGAGCAGGTCAAGGTTCTTACCGCTGGCCGAATACAGAATAAACAAGCTGCCCGTCGCCAGAATCAACAACAGCAGCAACAGGATGCCGTCGATATGCAGTCGCTGCAGCAGGCTCGCCCGCCGGCGCAGCAGGTCTTCGGAGGACAGGTTGCGATCGAAATGACTGTTCATGGTGTGGCGACCTCAGCCGCCAGAGGCGGAGCATATTCGGCTTTCAACTGCCCGTTGTCATCCAGCAGCCAGGCATCAATGACCTCCTTGACCACCGGAGCGGCGACACCGGAGCCTGATTCGCCGTTCTCGACCATCACCGACACGACGATTTGCGGGTTATTCGCCGGGGCAAAGGCCACAAACAGGGCATGGTCACGATGGCGCTCGGCCACCTTACTGCGGTCGTATTTCTCGCCCTGTTTGATCGCCACCACCTGCGCAGTACCGCTCTTGCCGGCAATCCGGTACAGCGCGGCATCGCCCACCTTGCGCGCGGTACCACGTGGCCCGTGCATCACCTGCTCCATGCCATGCCGACCGTAATCCCAGAATTTCGGGTCACGCAGGACGATATCCGGCAACGGATTGGTGTCGACGGGCACGCGGCCCTGAACTGTCTTGGCCAGATGGGGGCGAATCCACTTGCCGCGCGTGGCCATCAACACCGTGGCTTGAGCCAGTTGCAGCGGCGTGGTTTGCATGTAGCCCTGCCCAATACCAAGAATCAGGGTTTCGCCTGGATACCAGGGCTGACGGTAACGCGCGCGTTTCCAGTCACGCGAGGGCATTAACCCTGCGGTTTCCTCAAACATGTCCAGCGACACGCGCTGACCCAGACCGAAACGCGACATGTAGTCATGCAGACGGTCGATGCCCATCTTGTGTGCCAGCGAGTAAAAATAGGTGTCGTTGGAGCGGGAAATGGCCAAATCCATGTCCACCCAGCCATCGCCGCTGCGGTTCCAGTTGCGGTATTTGTGACTGTGCCCCTGCAACTGGTAGAAGCCAGGGTCGAATACCCGGGTCTGCGGCGTCACCACACCCGCATCCAGGCCCGCCACCGCGACCATCGGCTTGATCGTGGAGCCTGGCGGATAGAGGCCACGTAATACGCGGTTGTACAGCGGCCGATCGATCGAGTCGCGCAAATCGGCATACGCCTTGAAACCGATGCCCGTAACGAAGGGGTTGGGATCAAAGCTCGGCTGACTGACCATCGCCAGCACCTCGCCGGTCTGCGGCTGAATTGCCACAATCGCCCCACGGCGCCCCGCCAGAGCTGCCTCGGCAGCCTCCTGCAAGCGGATGTCCAAGCTCAGCACAATGTCCTTGCCAGGCGTCGGGTCGGTACGTTTGAGCACCCGTAGCACGCGGCCACGGGCGTTGGTCTCGACTTCCTCGTAGCCCACCTCGCCGTGCAGCTCGTCTTCATAGAAGCGCTCGATACCGGTTTTACCGATATGGTGCGTGCCGCTGTAGGACACCGGGTCGAGCTCTTTCAGCTCTTTCTCGTTGATCCGCCCGACATAGCCCACCGAATGGGCAAAATGCTCACCCTGCGGGTAATGCCGCACCAGTTGCGCCGCGACTTCCACGCCCGGCAAACGGTACTGGTTAACCGCCACGCGGGCGATCTGCTCTTCGCTCAGTTCAAACAGCACCGGCACCGGTTCGAAAGGCCGCCGACCTTGGCGCACACGCCGCTCGAACAGCACGCGCTCGTCCGGGCCCAACTCCAGCACCTCAACAATCACGTCGAGCACCTGCAGCCAGTCACCGGCGCGCTCGCGGGTCAGGGTCAGACTGAAGCTGGGTCGGTTATCGGCGATGATCACTCCGTTACGGTCGAAGATCAGCCCGCGATTGGGCGGAATCGGCTGCACATGGATACGGTTATTTTCCGCCAAGGTGGTGTGGTACTCGAACTGCACCACTTGCAGGTAATACAGGCGCGTCAGCAGCACCGAGGTCAGCAGCAAAACCAGCGCAGCACCCACCACCGCCCGCTTGCGGATCAGGCGGCCGTCGTTCTCATGGTCTTTAAGGCGGATAGGCTGCGGCATCAGGGGCTGCTGGTTATGTGTGGGGAGTTATTTGTGGTACGGGTGGCCGGACAACACGGTCCAGGCGCGGTACATCTGTTCGCCAATCAGGATACGCACCAAAGGATGCGGCAGGGTCAGCGGTGACAACGACCAGCGCTGCTCACTGCGCGCCTGCACCTCAGGCGCCAGCCCTTCCGGGCCGCCGACCATAAGGTTGACGGTACGTGAGTCCAGCCGCCATTTGTCCAGTTCCACCGCCAACTGCTCGGTGCTCCAGGGTCGCCCTTCGACTTCCAGGGTGACAATCCGTTCCCCTGGCGCGACCTTGGCCAGCATGGCCTCGCCTTCCTGGCGGATCATCCGCGCCACATCGGCATTCTTGCCGCGGGTGGTCAGCGGAATCTCCACCAATTCCAACGACAGCTCGCTGGGCATGCGCTTGGCGTATTCCTGCCAGCCGTCTTCCACCCAGCGCGGCATCCGCGAGCCGACGGCAATCAGTTTGATCCGCACCGCTGCGTGTCCTTATTCCTGCTCTGGGCTCGGCTCGGCGCTGAACTGCGCACGGCTTTGCTCGGCACCCTGCCACAGACGCTCAAGGTCATAGAACTGGCGTGCAGTCGGCAGCATCACGTGCACCACGATGTCGCCGAGGTCGAGCAACGCCCACTCGCCGGTGTCCATGCCTTCGGTGCCGATCGGGCGCACGCCCTGCTCTTTAACCTTCTCCAGCACGTTGTCGATCAGCGACTTAACGTGACGGCTCGAGGTGCCGCTGGCGATCAGCATAAAATCGGTGATGCTGGTCTTGCCGCGCACATCGATGGTGGTGATGTCCTGGGCCTTGATTTCTTCCAGAGCGGCGGTGGCCAGCTTGACCAGATCTTCGCTCGGCATAACTTTTTTTGCGTTTGTCATAAGTAACTCGTTTGTCTCATGTTCAATTCGCGCCACGGTACAGTCCGTGGGCATGGATATAGGCCAGTACCGCGTCTGGCACCAAAAAGCGCGCCGACTTTCCACTCGCCAGTAACGAGCGGACCTGGGTAGCAGACACCGCCAAGGGGGTCTGCCAGATAAAAGCAATTTGCCCGCTCGGCCCACTCAGGGCCGACGGGTCACTCACACTGCGCGCCGCCAACAGGTTGCGCAGCGCTTCGGGCGCCTCACTGTCGGCATCCGGGCGCTGCAACACCAAAATATGGCAATGCTCCAGCAACTCCTCCCAGCGATGCCAACCGGGCAGACCACAGAAGGCATCCCAGCCCAGGATGAGCAGCAACTGGTCATCTGCGGCCAGCTCGGCGCGCAATGACTCCAGCGTATCAATGCTGTAGGACGGCTTATCACGCTTGAGTTCGCGATCATCCACCTGCAACACAGCGGCACCCGCGAGCGCCAGCTCAACCATGGCCAGGCGATCCATCGCGCTGACCTGCGGTGCGCTGCGATGCGGCGGCCGCGCACTGGGTATCAGGCGCAGCTCATCCAGCAGCAGCGCCTCGGCAACTTCCACGGCGCTGCGCAAATGGCCGATATGCACCGGATCAAAGGTGCCGCCGAGCACACCGATGCGTCGGACGCCGCTGCGTTTGGCCATCAGGTACGGATATGCCCGTCGCCAAACACCACGTACTTCTCGCTGGTCAGGCCATCCAAACCGACCGGGCCACGGGCGTGCAGTTTGTCGGTGGAAATCCCAATCTCCGCGCCCAAGCCGTACTCAAAACCATCGGCAAAACGGGTCGAGGCGTTGACCATCACCGACGCGGAATCCACTTCGGTGAGGAAACGCCGCGCATCACTGAAGTTCTCAGTGATGATCGCGTCGGTGTGCTTGGAGCCGTAATGATTGATGTGCTCGATGGCCGCCTCCAGCGAGTCGACGATGCGAATCGACAGAATCGGCGCGTTGTACTCGGCAAACCAGTCGTCTTCGCTGGCGGGTAACACGTCGCTACCGAGCAGCGCACAGGTTGCCGCATCACCACGCAACTCGACGCTCTTGTCACGGTAAATGGCAGCTAGCGGTGGCAGCACACGCTCAGCAACGGCGGCATGCACCAACAGGGTTTCCATGGCGTTGCACGGCGAATAGCGCTGGGTTTTGGCGTTGTCGGCAACCCGGATTGCCTTATCCAGATCAGCCGCAATGTCGATGTAGACATGGCAAACACCGTCCAGATGCTTGATTACCGGCACCTTGGCGTCGCGACTGATGCGCTCGATCAGCCCTTTGCCGCCACGCGGCACGATCACGTCAACAAACTCGGGCATAGCAATCAGCGCACCAACAGCCGCGCGGTCCGTGGTTTCTACCACCTGCACTGCCGACGCGGGCAGCCCGGCCTCGTCCAGACCGAGCTGAATGCAGCGGGCGATGGCCTGGTTGGAGTGAATAGCTTCCGAGCCGCCACGCAAAATCGTGGCATTACCGGATTTCAGGCACAGGCTGGCGGCATCAATGGTCACGTTTGGGCGCGACTCATAGATGATGCCGATCACCCCGAGCGGCACACGCATCTTGCCGACCTGAATGCCAGACGGCAGAAAGCGCATGTCGCGAATCTCGCCGATGGGATCCGGCAAGGTGGCGACCTGACGCAGGCCCTCGATCATCGAATCGATCACCGCCGGGGTCAGCGCCAGACGGTCAACCATGGCCGGCTCCAGCCCACTGGCACGCGCGGCGGCCAGATCCAGCTCATTGGCTGCGGTCAGTTCGGCACGGGCAGCATCCAACGCCGCAGCGGCGGCCTGCAGGGCGCTGTTTTTCTGCGCGGTACTGGCACGCGCAAGCACACGCGAGGCGCTGCGGGCGGCCTGTCCCAGGCGGGTCATATACTCAAGCACGGACTCAGTCATGGTCTTGGCGGGTCTGGCGGTTGAAAAAAGTCGCTGAGTATAACGGTCGCGCCGCTCCACGCCCAGCGCTGCGCGGCGGACGGTAGGCCTGGAGCGGCTAACTCGCGCACATTCGGGCATGATTCAGGCGCTTATTGTTAATATCGCCCCATCCAACGCCCCGCCAAGCAGCCGTGACAGCGCATGCCAACCGACCTCAACCTTAGTTTGCCCTGGCCCCAAGGCCGCGCCCTGCCCGCGCGCTTTTTCGACCGCGATGCGCGCGTGCTGGCCCGTGAACTGCTCGGCAAGGTGATTCGCCACAAATCCGGCGAGCGCTGGCTAAGTGCCCGCATCATCGAAACCGAAGCCTACTACCTGAGCGAGAAAGGCAGCCACGCCTCCCTCGGCTACACCCACAAACGCCGGGCACTGTTTATGGATGGCGGACACATCTATATGTACTACGCGCGCGGCGGCGACTCGCTGAATTTCAGCGCCCAAGGCCCGGGCAATGCCGTGCTGATCAAATCCGCCTACCCGTGGCAGGATGCCTACAGCGGCGCGGACGCCTTGGCGCAGATGCAGCGCAACAACCCTGACAGCCAAGGCCGAGCGCGCGCCGTGGACAAGTTGTGCAATGGCCAGACCCTGCTGTGCAAGGCACTCGGCCTGAAAGTGCCGGCCTGGGACGCGCAGCCCTTCGATGAACAACGCCTGTTTGTTGAAGACCTCGGCCAGCCGCCGCAACAGGTGGTGCAATGCCCGCGCCTGGGCATCCCCCACGGCCGCGACGAACACCTGCTGTACCGCTTTGTCGATGCCGCCTTTGCCCGCCACTGCACGCGCAACCCACTGCGGCGCGGGCAGACGGCCGGGCAGGACTATCACTTACTCTCCCGCACGGACGATCATCAATGAGCCACTGGTTCGACACACTGACGCTCTGGCTAAGCGCCAACCCGCAATGGCTGGGCCTGGCGATCTTTCTGCTCGCCTGCTTTGAGTGCCTGGCGATTGTCGGCATTCTGGTACCCGGCACCGTGCTGCTGTTCGCGGTGGCCGCACTGGCAGGTAACGGCGCACTGGGCCTGGGCGAAACCCTGCTGCTGGCGTTTTTCGGCGGCCTGCTGGGTGACTGCCTGTCCTATGCGCTCGGGCGTTACTTCCACCAGGACATCGGCCGCTTACCGGTATTGCGTAACCACCCGCAATGGCTGAGCAGCGCGCACGGCTACTTCCTGCGCTACGGCGTCACCAGCCTGCTGGTTGGCCGTTTTATCGGCCCACTGCGGCCCATGCTGCCGATGGTCGCCGGGATGTTCGACATGCCCTTCGCACGCTTTCTGATCGTCAGCCTGCTGGCTGGGGCCGGCTGGTCCATTGCTTATATGTTGCCTGGCTGGGCCACTGGCGCCGCACTGCGCCTGCCGCTACCCGAAGGTTTCTGGACCCAGGCCGGGGCCGTAGCGGGCGGCGTAGCGCTGGTGATTGGCCTGAGCGTACAAGGCAGCCTGCGTAGCCAGCGCAGTACCAGCCTGATGACGGCTGGCGCGAGCCTGGTGCTGCTGATCGGCCTGATGCTCAGCTGGCCGCACCTCAGCCAACTCGATCAGGGTCTGCTGGCCCTGGTTCAGGAGCATCGCGACCCGGCACTCGATACGCTGATGGTCCTGACCACCCGCCTGGGAGACCTGCGCACCCAATTGGCCGCCGCCGTACTGCTGTGCCTGGTGCTGTTGGCGACGCGGCAGTGGCGGACACTGTGTCTGGCGATTGGCACCCTGCTCGGCACAGCCCTGGCCAACAGCGCGCTAAAACCGCTGTTTGCCCGCACCCGCCCGGATGTGCTGCTGGAGCCGCTGGGCAGCTTCAGCTTTCCCAGCGGACACAGCTCGGCGGCCTTCGCCTTCTGCCTATTACTCGGGGTGTTGGCGGGGCGCGGACAGCCCACGCGCATGCGCCTGACTTGGTTACTGCTGGCCAGCTTGCCCGCCGCGGCGATTGCCGGTTCGCGGATTTATCTGGGGGTGCATTGGCCCAGCGACATCATCGCCGGCGCCATGCTGGCGGCCTGTTTTTGCGCCCTAAGCTTGGCCCTGGTGCAATGGCGCACAGCGCTCCCGGCCTTGCCTGGCAAGGTCTGGTGGCTGCTACTTCCCGCAGTCATCGCCCTGCTCGGCGGCATCACCACTTGGCAACTGTCCGCCGGACTGCTGCTGTACCGCTATTGACGCTCGCCCTGCAACTGCTCCAGCAATTGCTGCAGCAACTCCAGCCGCTGCGGTGCTTCGGCGCTTTCGAGCAATAGCAGTTTTTGCTCGACGGCCAACGGCAGCAGATAAGCCAGCTGGTTGGCCAAGGCTTCCTGGCCGGCCGGCTCGCTCGACATGCCCAGCGCGGCCATCAACGGATGGGCGTTCAGCGCACCGAGTAACGCGGCCAGATCGGCATGCTCAGCGGTCAAGGGTTGCTCCGGCTGCTCGTCCAGCCACTCGACCTCAGCCAGGGTCAGCTGATCCGGCAGCACCCGGGCGCGCTGTACGCGAAACCGCCGACCACCCTCAACCCGAATCCCCAGCAAGCCATTGGGCAGTTGCTGGAAGTCGCGAATCAACGCCTCGCAGCCTATCGCCGAGAACTGAGCGGCGGCTTCACCCACCTCAGCCCCGTCGAGGATGCAGACCACACCAAAGCCCTGCTCCTGCTTCATGCAGCGGCTGATCATGTCCAGATAACGCGCCTCGAATATCTGCAAATCCAGCATGCAGCCCGGAAACAACACGGCACTCAGTGGAAACAACGGCAGGGTCACAGGCACCTCCTTATAACCACAACAAAATAGCCAGCGGCAGCAACACGGCCGTGAACACGCCCATCAGGCTCATCGCCAGGGCGGCAAACGCGCCGCACTCATCACCTTCCTGCAGCGCCCGTGCGGTACCGACCGCATGCGCAGTGAGGCCCAAGGCCATGCCCAACGCGGCGGGATGGCGCACGCCAAATCGCTTGAGCAAAGACGGCCCAACGATCGCACCAATGATCCCGGTGAGCATCACAAACACCGCCGCCAGGGCCGCAATGCCGCCAATCTGACTGGCCACCAGCATGGCAATCGGCGAGGTCACCGATTTGGGCGCCATGCTCATCAACATGATGTGTTCGGCGCCAAAGGCCCAGGCCAGGGTGACCCCCAGCACCGTAGCCACCACGCCAGCCACCAGCAGGGTGATAAAGGTGGGCCAGAACAGCTGACGAATCCGCCGCAAATTGACAAACAACGGCACCGCCAATGCCACCGTGGTCGGCCCAAGGAACAGCGTCAGCGCGGCGGCACTGTCTTTGTACTCAGCGAAGGTCAGGCCGCAGGCCAGCAGAATGCCGATCACCGTGAGCGTCGACACCAGCACCGGCTGCAGAAACACCCAGCGGGTCTTTTCGTACACAGCCATTGCCAACTGGTAAGCCCCCAGGGTGATGGCGACCCCGAACAGCGGATGGTGAATCAGTGCCTGCCCGGCCGCTTGCCACTCCACAGTCATACGCCCTTGCCGCGTTGTTGACGCTCGATCAGCCGCTGCATCAACCAACCGGCAAACACAATCGAGAGCATCAGCGAGAGCAACAACGCACCGGCAATCGCCCAGAAGTCGGCAGAAATAGCCTCGGCATAAGCCATCACCCCCACCGCTGGCGGCACCAGCAGTAATGGCAGGTATTTCAATAGGCTGCCGGAGGCCTCGCGCAGCGGCTCAGCCACTTCGCCGCGCAGCAACAGAAAGCCGAACAGCAGCAGCATGCCGATGATCGGCCCGGGCAGCATTGGCATCAACAGGACATTCAGTGCAGTGCCGAGCAACTGGCACAGCACCAGCCAAAAAAGGCCGCGTAAAAGCATGATGGGTAATCTCCGAATCGTATGATCCCTAACGCAATGCCACGCATTATAAGCAAAAGCGTCCAGCAAGGCCGGTCTACAGCGGTTGTTGCGGACATAAGCGCATGCCAGCAGCCGCCGCAATAGCCACTTGACCCTGCGGCGAACCCATGATGATCTTAGGCCAGAAGGATTAACGCCCAAAAAAAACAACACTTGCGTCTTCTAGGAGAAACCATGACCTCAATACCCGCCGCCGAACTACCCAGTTATATCGGTAAGGAACTCGGCCGCTCCGACTGGCTGACCATCGACCAAGAGCGCATCAACCAGTTTGCCGAATGCACCGGCGACCACCAGTTCATCCACGTCGACCCGGTAAAAGCCAAACTCACGCCCTTCGGCACCACCATCGCCCATGGATTTCTCTCGCTGTCACTGGTGCCCAAGCTGATGGAAGGCATCATGATCATGCCTGAAGGGCTGAAGATGGCCGTCAACTACGGCCTCGACAGCGTGCGCTTTATCCAGCCGGTGAAGGTCAACTCCAAGGTGCGCCTGATCGTTACCCTGACCGATGCCACGGAAAAGAACCCAGGCCAGTGGCTGCTCAAAGCCAAGGTCGCGCTGGAAATCGAAGGCTCGGAAAAACCCGCCTATATTGCTGAACCGCTCACGCTCTGCTTCGTCTGATCACCACCGTTCAACAAAGGCGCACCGCTAATGGCGAGTGCGCCTTTTTTAGGCCCGAGTATTTTCATAGCGCTCTATCACGGCACGCACAGCGGTTTAAGGCATACTCAGCGCGACCCTACAGCCCGGATTTCTACATGCTGCGCCTTTCCCTCCTGGCTCCCCTGAGCCTTACCCTACTGCTTGCCGCCTGCGGTGATGGCGAACCGTTGTTGCCGGCCGATGGCGTGCTGCCCGATGGTGGGCGCTACCGTGGCGAGGTGATCAACGGCCTGCTGCAAGGGCCGGGACGCCTGGATTACAGCGACGGCAGCTATTACCAGGGGCAGTTTAAAGATGGCCAGTTCAACGGCCCGGGTGAATGGCGCAGCGCGCAGGGCGAGCGCTATAGCGGCGAATTTCAAGGCGGCAGCTTTCATGGCCAAGGCAACCTCAGCCACAACGACGGCAGCCGCTACGAAGGTGGCTTTGCCAACGGCACGCCCAACGGTGAAGGCCACCTCAGCAGCAGTGAGCTGGACTACCGCGGCGAATTCCGCAAAGGTCAATTCAGCGGCCTGGGCAAGCTGCAGTGGCGCAACGGCGCGAGCTTCCAGGGCCAGTTCCGCCAAGGAGAACCTAATGGCCAGGGCGTACTGAGCGACGCCGAAGGCAATGAGTTCGTCGGCACCTTCACTAACAGCCAACTCAACGGCCCGGGCAGTTTCAAAAACCTCAGCGGCGACCTCTACAGCGGGCAGTTCCGTGACCACCAGTTTCACGGCAAAGGCCGCTATCAAAGCGCAGATGGCGACGTATGGAGTGGCCACTTCAGTGACGGCAGCCTAACCGGCAAGGGCCAATTCAAGGCCGTCGACGGCAGCCATTACGCTGGCCAGTTCCGCGACTGGCGCTACCACGGCGAAGGGCGCTTGAGCCTGGCCGATGGCAGCGTTTACCAGGGCCACTTTGCCTACGGCAAATACCACGGCAACGGCCGCCTGACCCTGGCCGACGGTAGCCAGCAGAGCGGCACCTGGCGCCAGGGCCGACTGATCCGCGATGCCAAGGGCCAGACCGTAGCCGACACCCTGGCCGTCGGCTTACTCGAGCAAGGCCGACTGCTTGATGCCGCCATTGCCCAGCTGCCGGCCTCGACCCCAGCCATCGAGCTGTACGCACTGACCCTGGCCGGCGACGGTAAACAAAGCGTGTTCATGCGCGAAGCCGACTATGTCGGCGATCTGCTGCAGGAGCGCTTCGCTGCCCACGGCCGGATTACCCTGGTCAACCACCGCGATCACCTCGCAGATCGACCACTGGCCACCAGCGCCAGCCTGGGCCGCGCGCTGCAAGCCCTGGCCGAGCGTAGCGGCCAGGAAGATCTGATCTTTATCTACCTGACCAGCCATGGTTCGGCCCAGCACGCGCTGAACCTCGACCAGCCACGCTTGCAACTCGATGACCTGCCCGCCAGTGAGTTGGCCAGCCTGCTTGCACCGCTGAAAGATCGTCTCAAGGTGCTGGTGATCTCGGCCTGCTACTCCGGCGGCTTTATCCCCAAGGTGCAGGATGAGAAAACCCTGGTGATCACCGCCGCACGGGCCGACAGGGTGTCCTTCGGCTGCTCGGAGGAAAACGACTTCACCTACTTCGGCCGCGCCTTGTTTGCCGAAGCCCTGCAACAAACCGATGACCTGCAACGCGCCTTCACACTGGCTCAGGCCAGCGTCTCCGCGCGCGAAAAAGCCGATGGCTTTGAGCCGTCTGAACCGCAAATCTGGCCCGCCAAGGCGGTACTCACGCAGTGGCGCAGGTTACGCGAGCAGCAGGCCGAGCGCGCCCTCAACAACCCACGTGAGGCCCACTCTGCAGTCACCCCATAACCGTTATGCGCAGCCTGCAAGCGCCGGCGTGCGAACAGCCAACCGCCTGTTAAGCTGATTGATATCAGCGGAGAACCCCACGTTATGTATTTGACGCCCCAGCACATCCTCCTCGCCGGAGCCACCGGCCTGACCGGCGAACACCTGCTGGATCGCCTGTTGAACGAACCCACGGTGGCCCGCGTACTGGCCCCCAGCCGCCGCCCGCTGGCCGCGCACGCGCACCTGGAAAACCCGCAGGGCGAACTGCTCAGCCTGTTGCCGCAACTCGACGGCAAAGTCGACACCGCCTTCTGCTGCCTGGGCACCACGATTAAACAAGCCGGCTCGCCGAACGCCTTTCGCGCCGTCGATCACGACCTGGTGATCGCCTTCGCCGAACGCGCCCGGGCGCTCGGTGCGCGTCACCTGCTGGTGATCAGCGCCCTCGGCGCGGACGCCAGCTCATCGGCGTTCTACAACAAGGTCAAAGGCGAAATGGAACACGCCCTGCGCGCGCAGGATTGGCCGCAGCTGACCATCGTCCGCCCGTCGCTGCTGCTCGGCGCACGCCAGGAGTTCCGCCTCGGCGAGCGCCTTGCCGCGCCATTTATGCGCTGGCTGCCGGGTAAATACCGCGGCATCGAGGCCACCGTACTGGCGCGCGCCCTGTGGCGTCTGGCGCTGGAAGAAGATGCCGGCACCCGCGTGATTGAATCTGACCAACTGCGCCGCCTCGGCCGCTAACAGAAGACCCCACCTATGAGCACCACGCCCCACGACTTAATCAGCGCCCTGTGCAACGCCGACATGCTGGAGATCGACGACCTGCATGCCTGGCAATTCCAGCTCGACGACGAACTGCTCGCGCAGCACCGCGCAGGCACTCAGCCCAACAGTGACGCACCACTGCTAAGCATCGAGTGCATGGATGGCCGCGCCCTGCGTAAATGGCACTTCAGCCTGACCCAGGTGGTGGCCGCGCGCTTCGATGGTGAAGCCGACGCCTGGAGCATCAGCGGCAATGCCGGCGTTCACTTGATCAAGTGTTTTGCCGCTATCAGTGGTGACAACCACGACCAGCCGGACGAAGCCAGCAACGACGCCGACTAAGTAGCAGACAAGGAAAGCCGCATGGGCCTGTACGAGCGCTACTTACTGCCACACCTGATCGACTTCGCCTGTGGCATGGGCGCGGTGATGAAAGCCCGCTCGCAACTGGTGCCCCAGGCCTACGGCCGGGTGCTGGAAATCGGCATTGGCAGCGGCCTCAACCTGAGCTTCTACGATGCGAGCAAGGTCAGAGCGATCGTCGGCGTCGACCCCAGCGCCGACATGCAGAAGCTGGCCAAGCAACGCGCCGAGGCGATCAGCATTCCAGTAGAGATGATCGCCCTCGAACTGGGGCAAATCCAGGCGGACGACGCCAGCTTCGACTGCATCGTCTGCACCTTCACCCTGTGCACCATTCCCGACGCGGTTGGCGCCCTGCGCGAGATGCGCCGCGTGCTCAAGCCAGGCGGACGCCTGCTGTTCTGCGAGCACGGCCTGGCGCCCGAGCTGCCCGTATTGCGCTGGCAGAACCGGCTGACGCCATGGTGGAAACCGCTGACCGGTGGCTGCCATCTCAATCGCGATATCGCCGCACTGATCAAAGCCGGCGGTTTTGAGATCGGCGAGCTGAACAATCGCTACCTCAAGGGCCCCAAACCGATGACCTATATCTACCAGGGCTGGGCCAACTAAGCGCTCAGTGACGGCTACCGGGCGGGGAGCTGGCGGGCCTTGGTCAAGGCTGTTTGCCGCGCAACTGCAAGGCGTCCACCAGCCCCGCCGCAATCGCCATCCCCACCAAATCAGCAAGGGTTTCCGCCTGCATGCGCTTCATCACTCGCGAGCGGTAGAGGTCGATGGTTTTGACGCTGATGTCCAGCTGCTCAGCCATCTCGCGGTTGGTGTAACCGCGCACCAGCGGCAGCAGCACATCACGCTCACGCGGGGTCAGGCTGGCCAGACATGCCTCTACCGCCTGCAAGCGTGGGTCCGCCTGCGCCGTCGCAGGCACATGACTCAAGGCCTGTTGCACACTGTCGAGCAGCAACTGTTCGTTGTAGGGCTTTTCGATAAAGTCCACGGCGCCGGCCCGGAAGGCGCGCACCACGATGGGCACATCGGCATGCCCGCTGACGAAGATCACCGGCATCTGCAAACCGCGCGCGCGCAGCGTTTCCTGCACGTTCAGTCCGCCCATGCCGGGCATCCGTACATCCAGCAGTACACAGCCCTGGCTGTGCTCGTCACAGGCATCGAGAAACGCCTGCCCACTGGTGAACGGCAGCGCCTTGAGCCCCACCGACTCCAGCAGCCAGACGGTGGAGTCGAGCATGCCCTGGTCATCGTCGACCACATACACCCGTTGTTGCATCTGCAGGCTCATGCCCTGCTCCTTTTATTGTTATGCATTGACACAGAACCTCTCAGGCCTCGACGCCATCACCCCGTAACAGCGGCAGGCGGCACTCCAGGCATAGACCACCGGCCGTGCCTGGGTGCGCTTCCAGCGCGCCGCCAAAGCCTTCGAGGATGCTGCGGCTCATCGACAGCCCCAACCCCAGGCCCTCGGCCTTGCTGGTGTAGAACGGGGTGAAGATATGCTCCAGCTCGCCCTGCGCCACACCCGGCCCCTGATCCCACACACGCACGCACAACTGGCCATCCTGCTCCACGGCGCTGAGCTCGATGCGCGACGCCTGGCCGGGATGGGCCTCGCGATTGGCATCAATCGCATTGCGCAGCAGATTGAGCAGCACCTGCTCCAGCAAAACCCGGTCGGCATACACCCGCGGCAGATTGTCCGCCAGTTGCTCGGCGATGGTCACCTGCCAATTGCTCGCTTCCCACTGGCACAGGCGCACCGCCTCGCGCGCCACACTGGCGATATCCAGCGCCTGGGTACGCCGCTGGCCCTTACGCAGAAAGGCCCGCAGGCGCTTGATTACTTCTGAGGCGTGCTTGGCGTGTTCGTTGATTCGCTCCAGACCCTGAGCCACCTTATCCGCCGCCTCGGGGTTGTCGCCCAGCGCCTTGAGGTAGCGCTGGCTGGCGCTGGCATAATTGACCACCGCGGCCAGCGGCTGGTTGATTTCATGGGCGATCCCCGACGCCAACTCGCCGAGGGTGACCAGCCGCGCGGTGTGCGCCAGCTCATCCTGATGGCGGCGCTGTTCGGCCTCGCGCAGTTCGCGCTCGGTCATGTCACGCGCCACCAGCGAGTAGTAATGCTCACCATCGCGCCCGCGGTGCGCCAGCAGCACCAGCGACACCGGCAGCGGCGCACGCGGGGCCAACGGCAACAATTGCACTTCCGCGCTCCACACCCCGGCGGTATCGGCGGCAGCCCAACCGTGCTGCTGCAATTGCTGAAAGTCGCTCGCGGCCAACAGCTGATCGAGCGGCGGTAACGGCTGATCATCCTGAATATTCAGCGCATGCCGGGCCGAGGGATTGAGGTGGGTCAGGTGACCGTCGGGATCGATAAACAACACCAAATCGGTATTGGCTTCCACCACCTCGGCCAGCCGCCGCTTGTTCTCTTCGGCCAGCACCCGCGCAGTGATATCGCGCGACACGCTGACCACCTCAACCACCGCGCCGGTATAGGTTTCGCGAATGCCACGGCTGGCGGTCTCAAACCACAAGTAGTGACCGTCGCGACGGCGAATGCGATAGGTCATGGTGTGGTAGCCATCCTGCTCCAGGGCTTCACGGGTGCTGTCCACCAGATGCTGCTGATCCTGCTCGTGGAACAGCGCCTGTACCAGCGTTCCGCGCAGCTCTTCCGGCCAGTAACCGAGCAGCGTCCAGCTGGCCGGCGAGGCATCGAGAAAGCGCCCATCCGGGGTGTGCCGGGAAATCAGGTCAGTGGTGTTCTCGGTAATCAGTCGGTACAGGCGGCTGGCCTTGGCCGCGTCACGCTCGGCCTGCACCTGGGCGGTAGCCGGTCGGCAGCGCGCCAGTACCTGCTGCTCGGCAGCATCGGGCATAAAGGTCCACATCAGCACCTGGCCGGCATATTGTGCCTCCACCGCCTCAATCGCGCGGTCCTGCTGTAGGCAGGCGCGCACTAGGTGCGCGGCGTTTACCGGCAACAAATCCGCCACCACCGCCAGCGGGCGTTCGCCCAGCAGCGCCTGCATGGCCGCATTCAGCTGCAGTGGCTGCGCCTCGCTATCCAGCAACAAACTGGGCTGCGGGTCACTGCCCAGCAACAGGCTGCCACGGGCCTGCTGCGGCAGTGTGGCGAGCAGCGCCAGGAGCAACTGATGCACCAGGCCAAGCCAATCGCTGCCAGCCTGTTCCTGCAACTCAATCAGCAGCAGATCGGCCTGCCCCTCATCCAGCGCCAGGGCCAACGCCTGGCCATGACTGAGCCCGGCACGCCGCACCCGTCCGGCCAGCCAGCATGGCAGCTGGCGTAACGCGGCCAACTCCAGCCGTGGCTCGTGCTGCAAGCGCTCGAACAACAGCTGATCACTGGCCTCGAGCGGGTCACCAAAACCCGGCGGCAGATGCGGCGCACTGCCTTCATAACTGTAAGTCGCCGTGCTCGCCTGCCAGCGCAGAAAGAACGCCTGGCGCACCTCGGGACAGGCATGCAGAGCCCGCAGTAAGGCATCGGCGCGCACCGCCAGCGGCAGGCACTCGCGCTGCATGCGCAACCAGCTGTGCAGCTGCACGGAGATTTCATTCATCCAGGTTGGCTCCTCAATACACCACGCGGCGCAGCCTGTCGGCGAGCATCAGGCCAACGGCCGCCAATTGCAAAGCGACCAAGGGCTAAGCGCCAGCAAATATATATAGTACATATACCATACAACTATAGTTTAACTTCCATAAAAAGGCAGACGGATATATAACTAGAACCAGAACAATACCGGGTCTGCACTCAACCAATACGCACAGCGGCCCGAGCATCCAATCTGCCGTGGGTACTTGCATGTCGATCTATGAACAGGGCCTTGAGCCTGCCGCTGTTAACCATATCGCCCTCTCGCCGCTGAGCTTTATCGAGCGCACCGCCAGTGTTTACCCGCACTACCCGGCCGTGGTGCACGGCTCGATTCGCCGCGACTGGGCCGAGACCTACGCGCGCTGCCGGCGCCTGGCCTCGGCGCTGGCCGGCCGGGGTATCGGTAAAGGCGACACGGTGGCGGTGATGCTGCCGAACATTCCGCAGATGCTCGAAGCGCATTTCGGCGTGCCGATGATCGGCGCGGTGCTCAACCCGCTTAACGTGCGCCTGGATGCCGAAGCCATCGCCTTTATGCTGCAACACGGCGAAGCCAAGGTGCTGATCACCGACCGCGAGTTTTCTGAGGTGATCCAGGCCGCCGTGGGCATGCTCGATCATCCGCCGCTGGTGATCGACGTCGACGACCCCGAGTACGGCGAAGGCCAAGCGGTCAGCGAGCTCGACTACGAGGCCTTTCTGGCCGAGGGCGACCCGCAGTTTGCCTGGCAGTGGCCGGCAGACGAATGGCAGGCGATCAGCCTCAACTACACCTCCGGCACCACCGGCAACCCCAAGGGCGTGGTCTACCACCACCGTGGCGCTTACCTGAACTCGCTGGGCAACCAGATGACCTGGGCCATGGGCAACCACCCGGTATACCTCTGGACCCTGCCGATGTTCCACTGCAACGGCTGGTGCTACCCCTGGACCATCACCGCCCTGGCCGGCGTGCATGTGTTCTTGCGCCGCGTTGACCCGGCGAAGATTCTCACCCTGATTCGCAGCGAGCAGGTCACCCACATGTGCGGCGCACCGATTGTGCTCAACGCGCTGGTGAATATGCCAGCCGAAGCCAAGGCGGCCATCGATCACCCGGTCAAGGCCATGGTGGCCGGCGCGGCACCACCGGCCAAGGTGATTGGCGCGGTCGAAGAAATGGGCATCCACGTCACCCACGTTTACGGCCTGACCGAAGTGTACGGTCCGGTGACCCTGTGCGCCTGGCATGCCGAATGGGACGCCTTGCCGCTGGACGAGCGCGCGGTACTCAAATCCCGTCAGGGCGTGCGCTACCCAACGCTGGAAGGGGTGATGGTGGCCGACCCGAAAACCCTCGAGCCAACCCCGCGCGATGGCGAAACCATCGGCGAAATCTTTATGCGCGGCAACACCGTGATGAAGGGTTACCTGAAAAACCCCAGCGCCACCGCCGAGGCCTTTGCCGGCGACTGGTTCCACACCGGCGACCTGGCGGTGTGTCACCCGAACGGCTACGTGGAAATCAGGGATCGCCTGAAAGACATCATTATCTCCGGCGGCGAGAACATCTCCACCATCGAGGTGGAAGGTGTGCTCTACCGTCACCCCGGGGTGCTCGAAGCCGCTGTGGTGGCCCGCCCGGATGAGAAATGGGGCGAGACGCCCTGCGCCTTTATCACCCTCAAGGCCGACCAACAGCAGGTCAGCGAGGCGAACATCATCAGCTTCTGCCGAGAACATCTGGCCGGTTTCAAAGTGCCAAAAACCGTGGTCTTCACCCAACTGCCGAAGACCAGCACCGGCAAGATCCAGAAGTTTGTCCTGCGCGATATGGCCAAGGCCTTGTAAGCGCCCAACCTCAGCAAGCATTTGTGTATGCACCCTCCCCCAGCAGCGGCACCACCGACATGTCGGCTTAGCGGCGGGTCGGTGCATACGCAAGCCCGCCGCAGAGGAAGGGATCAACACACCGTTTGTACAACAACAATAAAACCGGCCCCGAGGGCCGACGGAGATTTCTGATGCAAGTATATAAACGCCGCGACGGCGACGAGCAGCCCCACTGGCCAGTCGGCCCGTTCAAAGTGCGCCTGCCCTTTGTCCACTACCGCTGGGAAACCGCGGAAATGCTCCAGGCGCTGATCATGTTCGTGGTCAGCCTGGCGATGATCCCGCTGCTGGAAAAATACCTCGGCCTGCCCTACGACGTAGCCCTGGCCTATGTGGTGGTGTGCGGTGTCGGCTTTATGCTGCCAGCGCTGCTCGGCGTGCCCTTCGTGCCCGGTTGGATCACCCCCGGCATTCCGGTGGTCTTGCTGTTTCTCGGTAACTTCAAGCCCGGCCCAGAGGCGATTCAGGCACTGTTTGCCCTGCAATTTCTGGTCTTCGTGATCTTCCTGTTCCTCGGCGTCACCCGCCTGGGCAGCACCCTGGTCAGGCTGATTCCCAACTCGATGAAAGGCGGGATCATCATCGGTGCCGGTATCGCCGCACTGATGGGTGAAATCTCTACCGGTGGGCGCCTGGCCAATACGCCGATCTCTCTGGTGCTGGGTAGCCTGATCTGCCTGTACCTGATGTTCTCGGTGTCCTTTAAAGGCCTCACCGAGCGCGTGCCGCTGGCGCGCAAGATCGTCAACTACGGCATGGTGCCGGGCATGTTGATTGCGATTTTCATCGGCATTGCCGTGGGCGAGTACAAGATGCCCGACGTAAAATTCGGCATCACCGCGCCGGCCTTCGCCGAGATGTGGAACTACCTGCCGTTCAGCGTTGGCTTCCCCAGCCTGGATGTATTCCTGCTGGCCGTGCCTACGGCGGTGATTGCTTACGTGATCGCCTTCGGCGACATCATCGTCGGTCAGTCACTGATGCAGCGCGCCGATGAACTGCGCACCGATGAAGTGATCGAGAACAACATCGACCGCGTGCACCTGGTCACCGCCCTGCGCAACGCCCTGCATGCATTCTTCGCGCCTTACCCAGGTCTGGCCGGGCCGCTATGGACCGCCGTAGCGGCGACCATGGCCGAGCGCTACAAGTACGGCCGCAAAGCCATGGACTCGATCTACAGCGGCGGCGGTACCTTCTGGATCACCGGTTTTATCGCCCTGTTTGCCCTGCCGCTGGTGAGTTTCTTCCAGCCGGTGCTGCCGGTTGCCCTGTCGCTGACCCTGATCCTCACCGGCTATATCTGCCTGATGGTCGGCTTCGAGCAGCTGAGCAACAACACCGAGCGCGGCGTCGCCGGCACCATGGGCGTGGTACTGGCCGTCTACGGCGCGGGCTGGGGCCTGGCTGCAGGTGCCGCGCTGTACATCCTGATCGAACGTACTCACCTGCTCAAATTCACCACTAAAACCTCCGTCAAAGGCCAAGCCGAGGCCGATTGACCTTACACGGCCCACGTCATCGCGGGCCGTTTTTTTATACCCGAGCGCCCATGGCGGCGACCCTGCTGGTCGTCGCCACGCGGCGTTAACCATGGCCTGGCCATGGTTTTATTTCTGCAACAACCCAGGCGCCCTGACGTCTGAGCCGTTTAATCGCCGCGCCTTGCGCGGCATCTGTGCGAGAAACTGTCGATGCCCGAGTACAACGCCCCGTTGCGCGACCTGCGCTTTGTCCTCCATGAAGTGTTCGATGCCCCAAGCCTGTGGGCACGTCTGCCGGCCCTGGCCGAAACGGTCGATGCCGACACCGCCGATGCCATTCTGGAGGAAGCCGCCAAAGTCACCGGCGGCTTGATCGCCCCGCTCAACCGCAGTGGTGATGAAGAAGGCGCGCAGTGGCTGAATGGCGATGTGCGCACCCCGGCGGGTTTCAAGCAAGCCTATGCCACCTACATTGAAGGCGGCTGGGTCGGTTTGGCCGGCAACCCAGCTTACGGCGGCATGGGCATGCCCAAGATGCTCGCCGTGGCGTTTGAAGAGATGCTCTACGCCGCCGGTTCCAGCTTCGCCCTGTATTCGGCGCTGAGTTCCGGGGCCTGCCTGGCCATCGACGCCCACGCCAGCGAAGAACTGAAAACCACCTACCTGCCGCCGATGTACGAAGGCCGCTGGGCCGGCTCCATGTGCCTGACCGAAGCCCATGCCGGCACAGACCTGGGCATCATCCGCACCAAGGCCGAACCGCAAGCCGATGGCAGCTACCAGATCAGCGGCAGCAAGATCTTTATCACCGGTGGCGAGCAGGACCTGACCGAAAACATCATCCATCTGGTACTGGCCAAGCTGCCCGACGCCCCCGCCGGCGCACGCGGCATCTCGCTGTTTCTGGTGCCCAAGGTGCTGGTCAATGCCGACGGTAGCCTGGCGGCGCGCAACGCGGTGAGCTGCGGTTCGATCGAACACAAGATGGGCATCAAGGCCTCGGCCACCTGCGTGATGAACTTCGACGGTGCCACCGGCTACCTGATCGGCGAGCCAAACAAAGGCCTGGCGGCGATGTTCACCATGATGAACTACGAGCGCCTGTCCATCGGCATCCAGGGCATTGGTTGCGCCGAAGCCTCTTACCAGGCCGCTCGCGACTACGCCCGCGAACGCCTGCAAAGCCGTTCCGCCAGCGGCCCGGAAGCGCAGGACAAAGCCGCCGACCCGATCATCGTGCACGCCGATGTGCGGCGCATGCTGCTGACCATGAAGGCCCTCACCGAAGGCGGCCGGGCGTTTGCCTGCTATGTCGGCCAACAGCTTGACCTCAGCAAGTTCAGCGACGACAGCAGCGAGCGCCAGGCCGCCGACGCCTTGGTCGCCCTGCTCACCCCGGTGGCCAAGGCGTTTTTCACCGACACCGGGTTGGACAGCTGCATCCATGGCCAACAGGTTTTCGGTGGCCACGGTTATATCCGCGAATGGGGCCAGGAACAACTGGTGCGCGACGTGCGCATCGCGCAGATCTACGAAGGCACCAATGGTATCCAGGCCCTCGACCTGCTCGGGCGTAAGGTGATCGCCAATGGCGGCGTGGCCCTGCGCCAGTTCACCGCGGAGATCCGCCGCTTCGCCGAACAGCCCGACACGCCGTATGCCGCTGCTCTGCTGGATGCCGTCGAGCGCCTGGAGCGCACCAGCAGCTGGCTGCAGGAGCGCGCCGCCGGCAACCCGCACGAAACCGGCGCGGCCTCGGTGGAATACCTGCACCTGTTCGGCTACACCGCCTACGCCTGGATGTGGGCGCGCATGGCCGCCGTGGCTCAGGCCAAGTGCAGCGAGGATGAGGCGTTTTACAGCGCCAAGCTGGCCACTGCCGAGTTCTTCTTCGCCCGCCTGCTGCCGCGTAGCCTGACCCTGGAAGCCAGCATCCGCGCCGGCAGCGACTCGCTCTACGGCCTGCGCGCCGAGCAATTCTGACGCCCACTCGCCACCGCCACATGGCGGCAACTGCGCTCAACGGTTGAGCGTTTGCGCGACGCCCTGATTGGGCGTCGCGTTTTTTATTCGAGCCACTGGCTGCCCCGGCAGCACGAGGAAGCACATGCAAGAAGTCGTCATAGTCGCCGCCACCCGCACCGCCATCGGCGCCTTTCAGGGAACGTTGAGCAGCGTTGCTGCTGTTGATCTGGGTGCCGCCGTCATCCGCCGCCTGCTGGCAGACACTGGCCTGCCCGCCGAGCAGGTGGATGAAGTCATACTCGGCCAAGTGCTCACCGCCGGTGCCGGGCAGAATCCGGCTCGCCAGAGCACACTCAAAGCCGGCCTGCCACACACCGTGCCGGCGCTGACCCTGAACAAAGTCTGTGGCTCTGGTCTTAAAGCCGTGATCATGGCGGCCCAGGCGATCCGCTGTGGTGACGCCGAGGTGATCATCGCCGGCGGCCAGGAAAACATGAGCCAGTCACCGCACGTCTTGAGCGGTTCGCGCAATGGCCTGCGCATGGGCCACGGCCAGCTGCTCGACACAATGATCCACGATGGCCTGTGGGATGCCTTCAACGATTACCACATGGGCATCACTGCCGAGAACCTGGCCGAGCAATACGGCATCAGCCGCACCGAGCAGGATGACTTCGCCGCCCGCTCGCAGCAGCTCGCCTGCGCCGCAGTCGAGGCCGGGCGCTTTGCCAACGAGATCACCCCGATCGAAATCCCCCAGCGCAAGGGTGACAGCCTGATCGTTGCCGCCGATGAACAGCCGCGCGCCAGCAGCACTCTGGAGGCCCTGGGCAAAGTGCGCCCGGCGTTCAAGCGTGACGGCAGCGTCACCGCCGGCAATGCCTCAACCTTGAATGACGGCGCGGCCGCCGTGCTGCTGATGAGCGCGCGCAAGGCCGCCGAGCTGAACCTGCCGGTGCTGGCGCGGATCAAGGCCCACGCCAGTGCCGGCGTCGACCCGGCGACCATGGGCATTGGCCCGGTATTCGCCACCCGCCGCACCCTGGAGAAAGCCGACTGGCGCCTGGAGCAACTCGACCTGATCGAGGCCAATGAAGCCTTCGCCGCCCAGGCCATTGCGGTCGGCCGCGAACTGCAGTGGGACAGCGCCAAGGTCAACGTAAACGGCGGTGCCATCGCACTGGGTCACCCGATCGGTGCGTCCGGCTGCCGTATTCTGGTCAGCCTGATCCATGAAATGCTCCGCCGTGACGCCCATAAAGGCCTGGCCACCCTGTGCATCGGCGGCGGTCAAGGTGTAGCGTTGGCCATCGAACGCTAGACCTGCACGACGCGAGCGGGTATCACCCTAAGGTGTAATAGTCGCCGGCGGCGGCACCCGCCACCCTGACAACAACACCCGCACAACAAGAAGAGAAGCCCATGCGAACCCTGACAACCCTGACCGGCAACAGCCAAAAGCTCGACGGCGGTGCCATGTTCGGCAATGCGCCCAAGGCGCTGTGGCAGCGCTGGATGACCCCAGATGAACTGAACCGCATCGACCTCGGCTGCCGCGCCCTGCTGGTGCAGGACGCTGAGCGCAATATTCTGGTTGAAACCGGTATCGGCGCGTTTTTCAGCCCGGAGATGAAACAGCGCTTCGGCGTGCAGGAAGAGCGCCACGTGCTGCTCGACAGCCTGGCAGCGGCCGGCCTGAGCCATGTGGATATCGACATCGTGGTACTCACCCACCTGCACTTCGACCACGCTGGCGGCCTGCTCGCCGCGTGGGACGCCGATAAACCGGCGCGCCTGCTGTTCCCCAACGCCCAGTTCGTCACCGGTCGCCGCCAATGGCAGCGCGCTTGTCAGCCGCACGCCCGCGACCGTGCGTCCTATATCCCGGAGTTGCTGCAACTGCTGGAGGCCAGCGGCCGCCTGCACCTGCTCGATGAAACCGAGAGTTGCGAGCTATTGGGCGCGGACTGGCGCCTGCATTGGAGCGATGGCCACACGCCGGGCCAGTTGATTCCCGAGGTGGCCATGCCAGATGGCCCGGTGGTATTCCCCGCCGACCTGATCCCCGGCGCGCCGTGGGTGCACCTGCCGATCACCATGGGCTACGACCGTTTCCCCGAAGGTTTGATCGAAGAAAAGGAAGCGCTGCTGGCCGACCTCTTCGAGCGCGGCGGACGCCTGGTGTTCACCCACGACCCGGCGACCGCCATGGGCCGGGTTACCCGCGATGAAAAAGGCCGCTACGGCCTGCAGCAAACGCTGAGCCACGTGGCAGAACTGGCCAGCTGAGCGATGCGCTACAGCCCGCCACTGACGCCCAGGTTGAGGCCGATAGCAGTGGCCAGGGACAGCGGCAGCAGCAGGGTGTCGAGCAAGGCGCTGGCCGGCAGATCGACAACCGGGTAAGTCGGGGCTTCGGCACCGAAGCGATCAATGGCGCAGCAACCACCCTGCAACGCGTACCAATCCAGGCGCGTACCGGCATACACCACCGGCGCGCCCGGTTTGGCCGCATCGAGGGTGCGCACAGTGGCGCAACTGCTGAGGGTCAGGCTCAACAGCACAGCGGCGGCCGCGCGGGCCAGTTGCTTATTCATCCGGGGTGCTCTGGTGATGCTCACCCCAGCGCGGCAGCATGTCCTGCGGCACACCCAGGCAGTTGAGAATGCGCGCCACGACGAAGTCGATCAGGTCATCGATGGTTTGCGGCTGGTGATAGAAGCCCGGTGACGCCGGCAGGATGGTCGCGCCCATGTTCGACAGCTTGAGCATGTTCTCCAGGTGAATGCTGGAGAACGGCGCTTCGCGCGGCACCAGAATCAACTGGCGGCGCTCCTTTAACACCACATCCGCCGCGCGCTCGATCAGGTTATTGCACGCGCCATTGGCAATCGCCGACAACGAGCCGGTGCTGCAGGGCACCACCACCATCGCCGAAGGCGCTCCGGAGCCCGAGGCCGCCGGGGCCATCCAGTCTTCCTTGCCATACACGCGAATCTGCCCTGGTGCGGCGCCGGTGTATTCATTCAAAAACATCTGCATGGCCTGCGGCTTGGCCGGCAAGGTCACGTCGGTTTCGGTGGCCATCACCAGCTGCGCGGCCTTGGAAATCAGAAAGTGCACCTCGCGGTCTTCGCGCACCAGGCAGTCGAGCAGGCGCAAACCGTACTGCGCGCCAGAAGCGCCGGTCATGGCCAGGGTAATGCGTTCGGGACCGTTCATAAATTCACTCTCAAAGCTGCTGCGCTGATATCTACTCGACTAGGTCGTAGGATGGGTGGAGCGAAGCGATACCCATCAATATCGGCTCGATGGGTATCGTCGCTGCGCGCCTCAACCCATCCTACTCAGCCAGGGCCACTGCCAATTTTCCGTGCAGCCCGCCAAAACCGCCGTTACTCATCACCACAATCTGGGTGCCCGGCGCTGCTTCGGCCTTGACCCCGGCGATGATCACCTCCAGCGAGTCACAGACTTGAGTCGGCACCGTCGACGTGGCCACCGTACCGGCCAAGTCCCAGCCCAGATTCGGCGGCGCGTACCAGTACACCGAGTCAGCCTGCACCACCGACTCCGGCAAGCCATCGCGGTGCGCACCGAGCTTCATCGAGTTGGAGCGCGGTTCGACAATCGCGATCAGTTTGGCCGTGCCGATACGTTTGCGCAGGCCATCGAGGGTGGTGGCAATCGCCGTTGGGTGATGGGCGAAGTCATCGAAGATGGTCACGCCATTGACTTCGGCGACCTTCTCCATCCGCCGCTTGGCGTTGATAAAGCTGCACAGCGCGGCGATGCCCAGCTCCGGCACCACGCCGACATGCCGCGCTGCGGCCAATACGGCCAGGGCATTGGCGACGTTGTGCTGGCCAGTCAGCTGCCAGTCCACCACGCCTGCCGTTTTACCCTCGAAGCTCACTTCAAAGCGCGAGCCGTCTGCGCTGAGCAGGCGCGCCTGCCATTGGCCGCCTTCACCAGTGGTTGCGACCTCCGTCCAGCAACCCATCTCGATCACCCGCTTGAGCGCAGGTTCGCTAGTCGGGTGAATGATCAGGCCTTCGCCGGGAATGGTACGCACCAGGTGATGGAACTGCCGCTCGATGGCCGGAAGATCGGGGAAGATGTCGGCGTGATCGAATTCCAGATTATTCAAAATCGCGGTGCGCGGGCGGTAGTGAACGAACTTGCTGCGCTTGTCGAAAAACGCGCTGTCGTATTCGTCGGCCTCGACCACAAAGAATGGCGTACCACCGAGACGTGCGGAAATGCCGAAGTTCTGCGGCACGCCACCGATCAAGAAACCCGGACTCATGCCGGCATGCTCCAACACCCAAGCGAGCATGCTCGAACTGCTGGTTTTGCCATGGGTGCCGGCCACGGCCATCACCCAGCGGCCCTGCAGCACGTGATCTGCCAGCCACTGCGGGCCACTGACATAGGCCAGGCCTTTGTTCAGCACGTATTCCACCGCCGGGTTGCCGCGCGACAGGGCATTGCCGATCACCACCAGATCCGGTGCGGGCTCAAGCTGGGCGGCGTCATAGCCCTGGGTCAGCTCGATGCCCTGAGCTTGCAGCTGGGTGCTCATGGGTGGGTAAACGTTGGCGTCGGAGCCGGTTACACGGTGGCCGAGTTCTTTGGCCAGCACCGCCAGCGAGCCCATAAAGGTGCCGCAGATGCCGAGGATATGGATATGCATGATTTACCTTGAAGGTGCTCTCAAAAACCGGGGAGTAGGCGCGCTAAAAACTGGCCGCAGGTTAGCACAGCGCCGCCGCCCAGCAGAGGCCAGGCGCTGCGTTGCGCAGCTGATCTCAGACTGCTGAGCGCACCTTGAGCCCATGCTTGCGCAACTTGCGATACAGCGTATTGCGGCTGATGCCCAACTGCTCGGCACTGCGGCTCATGTGCCAGTGCTGCGCCTCTAAGACCGCGAGCAATGCCTGTCGTTCGGCGTCGCCCAACTGGTCTGACGTCGCCACGGACGACAGCGTGGGCGCTGCCCGTGCATGACGAATCTCCACAGGCAACTCTGCAAGCTTGATCACCCCGTGCTCGCTGAGCGCACACAGCGTGCGCAGCACATTGCGCAGCTGCCGCACATTGCCCGGCCAGGCGAACGCCAGCAGCGCCTCACGGGCGGGCGCTTCGAGGTGAACGGGTTGCCCACGCGCTTCCTCAGCCAGGAGAAACTCCAGTAACTCGCGCTTATCCGTCCGCTCACGCAGCGCCGGCAACTCGACCATCAGGCCATTGAGGCGGTAGAACAGGTCTTCACGGAACTGGCCATTGCCTACCCGCTCATTCAGGTCACGGTGACTGGCACTGATCACCCGCACATCGATGGCCTGCGACTCGCCGCCAATCGGCTCGACCCGGCGCTCTTCCAGCACCCGCAGCAAACGCGTCTGCAGCGCCAGCGGCATGTCGCCAATTTCATCGAGGAACAGGGTGCCACCATCGGCCTGCTGCAACTTACCGCGCATGCCTTCTTTCAGGGCCCCGGTAAAGCTGCCGCCGCGATAACCAAACAGCTCGCTCTCGATCAGGCTCTCGGGGATCGCCGAACAGTTCAGCGCGACAAAAGGCTTAGCGCCGCGTGAGCTGACTTGATGCAAAGCCTTGGCAAAGGCCTCCTTGCCGGTGCCGGTTTCACCGCCGATCAACAACGGCACATCGCGCTCATAAACCTTCTGAGCGCGGCGGAAGTTGTTCTGCAACTCAGGGTCGGCCAAACACAGCGCTGGCGGCGCCGCTGCCGGCGTGCCAAGCACTTTAAAGCTGCGCCGCGGCTGGCCGCGAAGCATGGCGAAGAGCAGCTGGCCACGCTGGGTATACAGCGGCCAACTGGCGCTTGGTTGGGCCGAGGCGCGGCCGAGCAGATCATCCAGATGACAGTCGAAGACTTCGACCAAGGTGCGCCCAAGCAGTTGTCGCCGGGACAAACCGAGCAGGTTGATTGCGCTCTGGTTCACCGCCCGCACCCGGCCATCGCCGTCGAACGCCAGCAAACCCTCGCTGAACTGGCCGATGTATTCAGCCTGAACGTGGAAGCGCAACAGCCACTCATCCTCGAAACTGCGCAAAAAATGGCAGCCCTCGATGGCTTTGGCCGACAGGTTGACCAGGGCCATGGTGTGGAACTGGCTCTGCCGCGAGACATCATCGCGCGCCGAGGACACATCCAGCACCGCCAGCAGCTCACCGTGCGGGTCAAACACCGGGCTGGCCGAGCAGGTCAAGCCGGTGTGCCGACTGCGGAAATGCTCGTTTTGATGAATGGTCAGCGGTTGCCGCTCGACCAGGCAGGTGCCAATGCCGTTGGTGCCTTCACAGGCCTCACTCCAGTCGGCCCCCAACCATAAGCCGGCGCGCTCGAACGTGCGCTTTTCCGCCTGCTCGGTGATGCAGTTAAGGATCATCCCGCGGGCATCGGTCAGCAGCACCGCGTGGCCACTGCTGGCCAACTGGCGGTGCAGGCTGTTCATTTCAACAGTGGAGATTTCCAGCACCTGCTGCAATTGTTCGCGGCGCTCGAGCAGGCGTGCCTGCTCGGCCACTGCCGGCTGTAGATCCTGCGCCGGGTCGAGGTTGTGCTGCTGCAGGCAGCGCAGCCAGGACTTCGCCACTGAAGAATCAGTCGCCGGGCCGGCGATCTGTCCACGGCCCTGAGCCGCTGTGAGCACGCGCTCGGCGTGAAGCTTTGCTGGGTTGTGCATTGTTCTTGTTCTCCACTCTGGAGCCGCACGTAATTGGCCGAGCATCGCCCAGCCGCCCGGCCATTGCAAGGCAGCCTGACCGCTGAGTCGCTGCGCCGTATCGCCCTTGGTACAAAGTGTCACCAGGGCTGCGCCACAGCCGATACACGCACACCGCAATAGCCATCGGATAAATCGACGCAAGCCTTCTAAATCAGGCCTTTGCAACTTCTGGCCCGGCCCTTGCTCTGGTTCTCCGGCAAGCGCCACAGCGCTCTCCGCGGCAGCATCAGAACAAACATAAGAATCAGGAGATATTCAGCATGCGTTACGCTCATCCCGGCACCGAAGGTGCACTCGTTTCGTTCAAGTCCCGCTACGGCAATTACATCGGCGGCGAGTTCGTCGCCCCCGTTAAAGGCCAGTACTTCACCAATACCTCGCCGGTCAACGGCCTGCCGATTGCTGAGTTCCCCCGCTCCACTGCCGAAGACATCGACAAGGCACTGGACGCCGCCCACGCCGCAGCAGACGCCTGGGGCAAAACCTCGGCGCAGGATCGCTCGCGGGTGCTGCTGAAAATCGCCGACCGCATCGAAGAAAACCTTGAGGTGTTGGCTATCACCGAAACCTGGGACAACGGCAAAGCGGTGCGCGAAACCCTCAACGCCGACATCCCGCTGGCCGCCGATCACTTCCGTTATTTTGCCGGCTGCATCCGCGCCCAAGAAGGCAGCAGCGCCGAGATCAACGAACTCACCGCCGCCTACCACTTCCACGAACCGCTGGGCGTAGTCGGGCAGATCATCCCGTGGAACTTCCCGCTGCTGATGGCCGCTTGGAAACTCGCACCAGCGCTGGCCGCCGGTAACTGCGTGGTGCTCAAGCCAGCCGAGCAGACGCCGCTGGGCATTAGTGTATTAATGGAGCTGATCGGCGACCTGCTGCCGCCCGGCGTGCTCAACGTGGTGCAAGGTTTCGGCAAAGAAGCCGGCGAAGCCCTGGCCACCAGCACGCGCATCGCCAAGATCGCCTTTACCGGCTCCACGCCGGTAGGCGCGCACATTCTTAAATGCGCCGCCGAGAACATCATCCCGAGCACCGTAGAGCTGGGCGGCAAGTCGCCGAACATCTTCTTCGAAGACATCATGCAGGCCGAGCCGAGCTTTATTGAAAAAGCCGCTGAAGGTCTGGTGCTGGCCTTCTTCAACCAAGGCGAAGTCTGCACCTGCCCGTCCCGTGCACTGGTGCAGGAGTCGATCTACCCGGCCTTTATGGCGGAAGTGATGAAGAAAGTGGCCCAGATCAAGCGCGGCGACCCGCTGGATACCGAGACCATGGTCGGTGCCCAGGCGTCCGAGCAGCAGTTCGACAAAATCCTCAGCTACCTGGAAGTTGCCAAGCAAGAAGGCGCCGAACTGCTCACCGGCGGCGCAGTAGAGAAACTCAGTGGCACCCTGGACGGCGGCTACTACATCCAGCCGACCCTGCTCAAGGGCCACAACAAGATGCGCGTGTTCCAGGAAGAGATTTTTGGCCCCGTGGTCAGCGTCACCACCTTTAAGGATGAAGCCGAAGCCCTGGCGATTGCCAACGACACCGAGTTCGGCCTCGGCGCTGGCCTGTGGACCCGCGACATTAACCGCGCCTACCGCATGGGCCGGGCGATCAAAGCGGGCCGCGTGTGGACTAACTGCTACCACCTGTATCCGGCGCACGCGGCGTTCGGCGGTTACAAGAAGTCCGGCGTAGGCCGGGAAAACCACAAAATGATGCTCGACTACTACCAGCAGACAAAAAACCTGCTGGTAAGCTACGACATCAACCCGATGGGCTTCTTCTGATCGACCCTCCCGGCGACTCACTCGCCGGGAGATGTTTTACCCCCTCGCTCTGAGTTTTTCGCAACGTATTTGGCTCAAGTGCTCGGCAAGCGTGACGTTCACCGAACGTACCGTTTGCCGTCTCGTGCACCAACCGCTGCGTGCTAGAACAACAATAAAAGGTACAACGCAATGGATCAGATCGGTAATTACGTGCTCTACCTCATCATGTTCTGCGCCGTGCTGGGTGCCTTCGCGGCAATCCGCAACAGCGACGAAGGACTTGGCAAAGAATTCATGGAAGGCATCCACGCCACTGGCTACATCTTCGTGCCAGCGGCGGGCATCATGGCCTCCATCCCCTACCTGACCGTGGTCATCGAAAAAGTCTTCGGTCCATTCTTCAGCGCCCTCGGGGCTGACCCGGCCTTGGCCGCGACCATGATCATCGCCTCAGACATGGGCGGCTATCACCTGGCCTCGGCCCTGGCGGCCAGCAAAGAAGCGCTGGTAATGGCGCTGATTACCGGCTTTATGGGCGGCGCGACCATCGTCTTCTCGATCCCCATGGGCCTGGCGATGCTTGATAAACGCGACCACAAGTACATGGCTCTGGGCATCATGTCGGGGATTCTGACCATCCCCCTGGGCGTATTGATTGCCAGTGTGATCCTGGCGTTCAGCAACCCGCTGGTCCGCGAGCTGGTTTCAACCAACGGCGAGGCGACCTTCCAACTGGCCTTGGGCCTGAGCAGCATTTTCGCCAACTTGCTGCCGATTCTGATTTTCGTCGTAGCTCTGGCCTTGGGCTTACGCTTTTTGCCGGACATGATGATCAAGGGCTTCATCATCTTCGGCCGCACACTGGATGCGGCGATCAAACTGGTGCTGGTGTTCTCCATCGTCGAATACTTCACCGGGGTATTCAGCCTGGTCTTCGGCGGCTGGGGCTTCCACCCGATTATCGCCGACGCCGAAGACCAGACCCGCGCACTGGAAACGGCCGGCTACATCGGCATCATGCTGGCCGGCGCGTTCCCGATGGTCTACTTGCTGCGCAAATACCTCGGCACGCCGCTGGAAAGCCTGGGCGGCAAGATCGGCCTGAGTGCGGTCGGCAGCGCCGGCATGCTGGCCACCATCGCCAACATCCTGGCCATGTTCCGCCTGGTTCGCTTTATGCCGCCCAAGGACAAAGTGATCAACATCGCCTTCGGTGTGTGCGCCGCCTTCCTCTTGGGCGATCACCTGTCGTTCACCGCTAACTTCCAGCCCACCATCATCGTGCCTGTGCTGATTGGCAAGATAAGTGCAGGTTTCCTCGCCGTCGGGTTGGCATACTGGCTGTCGGTGCCCAAGGCCCTGCAACTGGAAGCCGAAGACCGCGCCGCCGGGATCATCGCCGAAGGCGAGTACCTGGATTTGCCAGTCGCCGAAACCCCTGCCCTGACCGGTCAAAACGTAACGGCCTGAATCCGCTGTATTGAGGTGCGCCCGCCCCATAGCTGAACATCGCATGGCGGCGCGCGCATCTCCCTATTTGAAACGGAGCGTTAAATGGCAAGTTTTTCCCATACTGCTGGCGCCATGACTTACCGCTTTGACGACCTCAAAGAAGTCATGGCCAAAGCCAGCCCGGCGCGCTCTGGCGACTTTCTCGCCGGCGTGGCCGCGAGCAATGCCGGTGAGCGGGTCGCGGCGCAGATGGCCCTGGCGGATATTCCGCTCAAGCATTTTCTCAATGAAGCGCTGATCCCTTATGAAGACGATGAAGTCACCCGGCTGATCATCGACAGCCATGACGCCGCCGCCTTCGCCCCGGTCAGCCACCTGACCGTCGGTGGCTTCCGCGACTGGTTGCTCGGTGACAGCGCTGACGAAACCAGCTTGCGCGCGCTGGCACCGGGCCTGACCCCGGAAATGGCCGCAGCCGTGTCGAAGATCATGCGCGTGCAGGATTTAGTACTGGTCGCGCAGAAAATCCGCGTGGTCAGCCGTTTTCGCAACACCGTCGGCCTGCGCGGGCGCATGTCCACCCGTCTGCAGCCCAACCACCCGACCGATGAACCTGCGGGTATCGCCGCGAGCATTCTCGATGGCCTGCTGTATGGCAATGGCGACGCCATGATTGGCATCAATCCGGCCACCGACAGCCTCAGCTCGATCAGCGAAATGCTGCGCATGCTCGATGGCATCATTCAGCGCTATGAGATCCCCACCCAGGCCTGCGTGCTGACCCACGTCACCACCTCAATCGAGGCGATCAACCGCGGTGTGCCGCTGGATCTGGTGTTCCAGTCGATTGCCGGCACCGAGGCAGCCAACGCCAGCTTCGGCATCAATTTGCAGGTGCTGCAGGAAGGCTACGACGCCGGCCTGTCGCTCAAGCGCGGTACTCTCGGCGACAACCTGATGTACTTCGAAACCGGCCAAGGCAGCGCACTGTCGGCCGGCGCGCACCATGGCCTCGACCAGCAGACCTGCGAAACCCGCGCCTATGCGGTGGCCCGCCACTTCAAACCGTTTTTGGTGAATACCGTGGTCGGCTTTATCGGCCCCGAGTACCTGTATAACGGCAAGCAGATCATCCGCGCCGGCCTGGAAGACCACTTCTGCGGCAAACTGCTGGGCCTGCCTATGGGCTGCGATATTTGCTACACCAACCACGCCGAAGCCGATCAGGACGATATGGACGTGCTGCTGACCCTGCTCGGCGTGGCCGGCATCAACTTCATCATGGGCATCCCCGGTTCCGACGATGTGATGCTCAACTACCAGACCACTTCTTTTCATGACGCCCTGTATGCCCGCCAGAGCCTGGGCCTGAAACCGGCCCCCGAGTTCGAAGGCTGGCTGCAGCGCATGGGCATATTCACTCAGACCGACGGGCCACCGCGCATGGGCAATAGCCTGCCGCCGGCGTTTCGTCAGGCCCTGGCGCAGCTTGGTTAATTAAGGAGCCGCTTATGTACGATGACAGCCCACTCAGCGGCACCAGTGAAAATCCCTGGCAGCAACTGCGCAACCTGACTCCGGCGCGTATCGCCCTAGGCCGCGCCGGCACCAGCATGCCGACCCGCGCGCAGCTGGATTTCCAGTTCGCCCACGCCCAGGCCCGCGACGCTGTGCACTTGCCGTTCGACCATGCAGCATTGGCCGCCGGTCTGGCCAGCCAGCATCGCCAGAGCCTACTGCTGCATAGCGCCGCCGTGGATCGCGACACTTACTTGCAGCGCCCCGATTTAGGCCGGCGCCTGAGCCCTGAATCCGCCGAGGTGCTGGGCCAGCACCGCGAAAACAACCCGGATGGTTACGACCTGGCCATCGTCGTCGCAGACGGCCTCTCCGCACTGGCCGTGCACCGCAACGCCCTGCCCATGATCGAGCGCATCAGCGAACAGGCCGCAGCCGAAGGCTGGAGCCTGGCCCCCGTAGCCCTGGTCAGCCAGGGCCGGGTCGCTGTCGCCGATGAAGTGGCCGAGCGGCTGGGTGCGCGCATGGTGGTAATTCTGATCGGCGAGCGCCCAGGCTTGAGCTCACCGGACAGCCTCGGGCTGTACTTCACCTACGCGCCCAAGGTCGGCCTGACCGACGCCTACCGCAACTGCATCTCCAACGTGCGCGCGGAAGGCCTGAGCTACGCCATGGCCAGTCATCGCCTGCTGTACCTGATGCGTGAAGCCTGCCGACGCCAGTTATCAGGGGTCAACCTGAAGGATGAAGCCGAAGTGCCGGTACTGGCTGGCGCCGCTCGTAATGACAACTTTCTGCTGGGCTAAAGCGCTAAATGGGCGACTACAACCAAACGCTTGTTTGGATTGCACTTTCCAAAAGCTTTAGGCAGCATCGGGTCGTTTGCAGGCAGCACTGGCGTGTTGCCGAAGCCATCCATATGACTGAAGTAGAGGCTCACCATGCGCATCGTTCAAGCGACCCTGGAGCATCTCGATCAACTTGCCCCGCTATTCGCCACTTACCGCGAGCATTTCGGTCAGCTGCTCTACCCTGAATCCTCACGCAAGTTTTTGGAAAACCGCATCAACCGCAATGAGTCGGTGATTTACCTGGCGATGCCCGATGATGAAGACAAGATCCTCGGGTTTTGTCAGCTTTATTCGAGCTTTTCCTCACTGTCGCTCAAGCGCGTGTGGATTCTTAACGACATCTACGTCTGCCAGGATGCGCGCCGCCAGCTGGTGGCTGATCGCCTGATCCAGGCCGCCAAGCAAATGGCCAAGGAAACCAACGCCGTGCGCCTGCGCGTTGCCTCCAGCGTCGATAACGACGTCGCGCACAAGCTCTACGAATCCATCGGTTTCAAAGAAGACACCGAGTTTAAGAACTTCACCCTGCCGATCACCGAAGACCTCACCGCGCCCTAAGCGCCAGACGAAGCCCGCGAGACCCTGCTCGCGGGCTTTCGTGCTGGGCCATCCGGCCTCAGCCGCCAGACACCGCGCGCAAAGCCGCCTGTAGATCGCGGACAGGCAGGCCATTGCAGCCGTTGCATCGACTTGCCCAGCGCCGCGCCTCAAGCTTATGGTGGACGCCTCCTAAAACCTGAGCACAGCCCATGTGGTCGCTACGTGCCTGGCGTCGCCAGCGCATCCTTGCCCGTCACCCCATCAGTCGCACGCAGTGGGACGCCATCCTGCAACAGCTGCCAATCCTCGACGGCCTGGATGCCGCCGAGCAGCAGCGCCTGCGTGAGCGGGCCGTGCTGTTTCTGCACCACAAGCACCTTAGCGCCCTGCCCGGCCTTGAACTGGACGCCCACGCTCGCTTGCTGCTGGCCGTGCAGGCTGAGCTGCCACTGCTGCATTTGGCCGACCTCAACTGGTATCAGGGTTTTCATGAGATCGTTCTCTATCCAGACGACTTCGTCAGCCCACAGCGCCACCGCGATGCCAGCGGTGTGGAGCATGAGTGGGATGCCGAACACAGCGGCGAAGCCTGGCTGCAAGGCCCGGTCATTCTCGCCTGGCCAGGGGTGCTAGCCAGCGGTCAGTGGGACGGCTACAACCTGGTAATCCACGAGCTGGCGCACAAGCTGGACATGCTCAACGGCGACGCCAACGGCCTGCCACCGCTGCACAACAACATGCCTGTCGAGGAATGGGCCAAGGCCATGCAGAGCGCGTTCGACCAGTTGAACGCCGAACTGGATGCCAACCCCGAGGCCGACACCCGCATTGACCCTTATGCCGCGGAAAACCCAGCGGAGTTCTTCGCGGTGACCAGCGAATACTTTTTCAGCGCGCCGGACCTGCTCATCGAGGCCTACCCGGCGGTCTACGCGCAACTGGCACTGTTCTACCGCCAGAACCCGCTGCAGCGCCTGCAGCAACTCCACCCGTGTAATTCGCCCCAGCAAAGCCAGGCGAAAAACAGCCCGTTCACGACCAATGGCTAGATAAGCCGACGTAGCAACGCTGGGGGAATACGCCTATAATCGCGCCACTTTTTTGGCCCACCCCTCGGGAGTCGCCCCATGAGCTACAGCAAAATCCCTGCTGGTAAAGACCTGCCGAACGACATCTACGTCGCCATCGAGATCCCGGCCAACCACGCGCCGATCAAATACGAAATCGATCACGACATTGATTGCCTGATGGTTGATCGCTTTATGGCCACCCCAATGTTCTACCCGGCCAACTACGGTTTTATCCCTCACACCCTGGCTGACGACGGCGACCCCCTCGACGTGCTGGTTGTGACCCCGTACCCGGTAGCCCCAGGCTCGGTCATCCGCGCCCGCCCCGTTGGCGTACTGCACATGAGCGACGAAGCCGGCGGCGACGCCAAGCTGGTTGCCGTACCGCACGACAAACTGACCGTGCTGTACAAAGATGTTCAGGAATACACCGACCTGCCGCCCCTGCTGATCGAGCAGATCAAGCACTTCTTCGAGAACTACAAAGATCTCGAAAAAGGCAAGTGGGTCAAGGTTGAAGGCTGGGGCGGCGCTGAAGAAGCCCGTGGTCTAATTATGAAGGCGGTCGCTGCTTACCAAAAATAAGTCGCGCCCACCCCCTAAAAGCCGGCCACAAGCCGGTTTTTTTTATGCCCGAAATAGTCCTACCGAATCCGAAACATAAGCTGGTAGCCTTGATAAATAAAGGTCTACAGCCATTTACCCAACCAACCGAGTCCAATGCAATACAACCCCATCCGATGACTAAGTGGGGGGACAAGTGGGGGGACAAGCAGAAATGGCATTTCGGCGGAGGACACTATGGGCAAGCTAAATCCGAAACAGGTCGAGAACCTGACAGAACCTGGCACCTACGAAGATGGAGATGGGCTTCGCCTGGTCGTCAAACAAACAGGGCGCAAGTCTTGGCTACTGCGCTTCCAGCTCGCTGGTCGTCGCCGGGAAATGGGTTTAGGTTCGTATCCGGAGATCAGCCTCAAGAGCGCCCGACTCGAAGCAAGCACTAAACGCCGCCAGCTGATAGACGGTGTCGACCCACTTGCCGCCCGAGATCAGGAACGTGAAGCCCTGCGCGAGGCTCAACGAGCCCAAGAGGCAAAACAGCTCAAGTTTGAAGTACTGGCAACAGATTACTGGATAGCCCACGGCGGGAGCTGGTCTGCGCAGTGGCGTAAAGGCTGGATGCGCAAGCTAGAGCTCTATACCTTCCCCCACATCGGCAAACTGGCTGCCGAGCAGATCGACACTGCGTATATTCTCAAGGTTCTGCAGCCCATCTGGACCACCAAAACCCGGACAGCTGACGAGGTACGCGGACAGATCGAACAAATTCTGGACGCAGCAAAAGCGCGCGGACTTCGTGACGGAGAAAACCCAGCACGGTGGCGTGGCCACCTGGACAACTTACTCAGTCGGGCGGAAAAGAAAAAAGCTCGAAAGCGCGAGCACTTTCCCGCAATGCCGTGGCAAGACGTACCAAAGCTAATGCATCAATTGAAAGCGAACATGACAGCGCCATCTCTTGCCGCACAATTGCTGATCATGACCGCCGCGCGCGCGCACATGGTGCGATTCGCTCGCTGGGATGAGTTTGATTTTGAAGCTCGTACGTGGTCACTTCCCGAAGAGCGAATGAAAATGCGCGTCGCCTTCGTCATACCACTTGCTAACCAGGTAATTGATTGCCTGCGAGATATTCCACGTATTGAAGGCAGTCCATTCTTATTCCCTGGCCAAGGTAAAAGCGGTTTAATGCATGTAAATGCGATTCGCACCCTACTACATGGCATGGGATATAAATCTATTACGCGACATGGTTTCCGCTCATCATTTCGCGACTGGGCTGGTGAGCGCACACACTACCCACGTGAAATTTGTGAAATGGCACTTGCACATGACGAACGCGATCAAACCGAAGGGGCATACTCCAGATCTGACTATTTAGAAAAGCGCAGAGAACTAATGGAAGATTGGGCGAAATATCTGAGCACAAAAACATTCTAACCCCTAGGAGCAAATACAGTCGCGCCAACATCAAATGACTTAAAAGATAAGAAAACTTCAGTCAGACAACAAGCATTTAGTGACCACAGCACCAAGGCAGAGGCCCTTTGCCTGAAAGGCGGGAAGTGGAGACTTCACGACCTGAGACGAACCGGCGCGGCGACAATAACAGCCTTAGGCTGTCCTACCCGAAGTTGCGAGAGATGCCTAAACCATACAGAGGAAAGTAAAGTCAAAAGAACCTATCAAAGACATAGCTACTCAAAAGAGATACCAGAAGGGATACCAGAAGGGATGAACGCACTAGGTAAACACTTAAAATCACATCAGAGTAAATAAAAACCTCACAATCATGCGCTACTTTTCTTTCAAAAATTTTCTTGCAGACTTGTTCTCGATTAAAAAATCCCAGATAAACTGACGCAAATCCACAGAACTAAAAATATCACCAACACCCAAACTTGAAATTTCACTCAATACATTAGCTGTTATCTTGCGTGCAATCTCATATTGCTGATCATGCTTGCCATATAATTTTTCATTCCCAAGGACCTTCAGAATAACAGACTCCAACTTCTTGATCTCATCTGGGTTAGCATGACCTCTCCTCCTCGCACCCCCACCCTTAATGGCACGAGCTCTCATTTCTGGCGAACCCTTAGCATAAATATGCTCAAGAAAACCTATAAATTTCTCAACACGAAAACACTCTGCTGAAAAACCGTCAGAATTCTCTTCGCACAAACGACGATATGCACTCGCGAGACTGAAACGAACAATCTTTACAAGATCCTTCTCCCGAATGGAACTTCTGCCAGGCTTTTCTGCTTTGGAACACAAGTCATCTAAATATAAAGGATAATTATCAATTCCATCTATTTCCCCCACAGCCGCTTCAATCATTGACTGCATAAACTCTGAATACATTCCAACCCCATCAAAGTATCTAGGGTACATATCCAGCGCGGCTCGCGCGCGATGACAGAGCGCATCAAACCTCTCATAATACTCAACTTGACCTTCCGTAACTTCTTTTAAGGCAATTTTACGCCTTTGGTGATGAATCCAGTCATTCAAAATACTTAACGAATTGCACTCACCAACGTGAAGCTCATCACCATTCAATTTAGCTACTTCGTCCCAAGCCTCTCGTATAGAAACCCACTTAAAACCAGCAGAATCTATGTCGCAACCTGAACACCTCATAAGAAAGTTAACAAGCGTACCCCCCTTAAAAAATATCAAATGAACAGGAACTTTTATAAAGTCGGCGCTAATACAAAAATCTTCCGCCAACCGAGAGCGGACCAACTTGCTTGGTGCACAATCTGAATTATGCTCCCATCTTAAAAACAAACCTTTCGAATAATTTATATCCTTACGCATCAAAACCTCAAAAGAGTCATTAGTAATTAATGCCCCGTAATGACCAGCTTCTGGCACAGCAAGCTTCATTAGCCTATCTCCTCAATTCCCGACCATGCCTAGCACTCACCATAGTCCCATGAGACCAGCTTCTCATGCGGAACAGGCCTCCATCTTCCTTCAGCACCATCTGAGCCCACGCCCAGGGGCGGCCCGCTTTCTTCATAGAAAATAAATAGAGGAAGAGCCAAAAGCCCGCGATAGCTGCGACAGCTGTCGCAGCTATCGCGGGTATTGGACACCTGCCCCTTAGTCAACCGCGCAAGCCACTACCACGCAAGAACATAAAAATCAACACCAATGCTTGCAGCCCCTGTGTCAGGTAAAAAATTCCAGCTAAGTAGAGCAAGTGAAGGCGAAAGGTCATAGGCATAGCATCGCCTTACCAAATCGGAGGCAAAAAAATGACTGAAAAACACGAAGTCGAGGCGAGCACTGCTGAAAGGCATGCAACCTTTCTTCATCAAGCCGAGCGCTACACAAATGTACGCAACTCGATATCCGAGCTACGGACAAAGGAGGCGAACACACATGCAGAGGAAATATCAAAACCCCAAATAATTCGGTTAAGCCAACTCACTGAGATGCTGTCGATCTCACGCTCCTGCGTGTATGACTGGTTAAACCCAAGATCACCGAGGCACGACCCACTCTTTCCGAAACAAATTCGGTTATCCGGACGAAAAAACGGCGGTGCAGTCGGCTGGCGATTGGAATCAATCATGGCATGGCTCGACAGCCGCGGCTAACTATCAAGAAATGGAAAACATGGTGCCTTGAAAAAGCATCACGGAAATGTAACCGAAAAGAGACACTAACATGAACCAAGAAGCCACAAATAAAACAATCCTCTCAGCACTTAATAAATTTCCCCTACTGAAAGAATTTATTGTTGAAGTAGCCGAAACCACACAAGCTCCGCTTGAGCTAGCCCTAGCTTCGGCCCTATCAACAATCTCAATGCTATGCCAGCCATTAATAGATGTAAAACGACCAGGAAATATGATCGGACCAGTTTCACTTTTGATCATTAGCATTGCAAGCTCCGGCGAGAGAAAGTCAACAATCGAGAGTATGTTTCTAGGATATATTAGAACATATGTAAAGAATGCATTAATCACACACCAGAAAGAACTACTCGCCTGGAGTGTTAAATTGGAAGTTTGGGAAGCACGAAAGCGGAAAATCATCAAAGACATGAGCAATACGCCTCAAACTGAACCAGAATACCAATTACATGAAAGTGAGCTGCTACGCCATCAAGAACATAAACCTGAACGACCACGGGCATTCAACCCGTTTTACGAAGACGCTACTACAGCAGCCCTTATAAAGGGCATGCGACTTGACATGCCTTGGGCAGCACTAATGTCTAGTGAAGGGATTTCGGTTTTAAAAGGCGTATTCAATGACTTCGGTAAGATTAATGCATTATGGACCGGAAGCACTATAGACGTATCACGAGCAACAGTTGAAGGCTGTTCACTACATGATGCAAGACTGACTTTAGGGATTATGATTCAGCTCGAAGTACTAAAAGAGTATCTAGAGGGCAAGGGGGATCTTGCTCGCTCTGTTGGATTACTATCTCGCGCCTTAGTTTTTCATCCAGAATCGACTCAGGGAACGCGCTTCATAAAGAACAAAGCCATCAATAACGAAGTTATCGCAAAATATAACGAACGAGTGCACAACCTGCTGGAAAAATGCATGCACCGCCTACGCAATACTTCCGAAGAAAAGAAAACAATAAGCTTATCAACCAGTGCAGCTGCGTACTGGACTGAATCATACAACAAGATAGAGTCAGAACTGCAAGTAGGTGGCACATATGAAAGATCTAAGGATCATGCATCTAAGCTCAGCGAGAATATTGCTCGCGTAGCTGCACTTTTACGTTACTTCGAATTCGGCGAAGGGCTTATCACCCTAGAAGAGCTTCAAGCGGCAGAAAAAATCGTCCTCGAATGCTCAAAAACTTTTCGAAATGAATTTACATTTATGCCCAAGATCATCAGTGATTCAGAAATTTTATTCGCCTGGATTCAATCCAACTGTAAAAACTCGAATATATTTAACTGGGTTGATAAAAACGACATTCTCCGAAAAGGCCCATCAAAGTTTCGCGCAGTTTCGAAACTCAACCCCACATTAGACTGCTTAGTGGCCTCGGGAAAAATAATTGTGAATGATAAAGTTAGACCAGTCCGGATTGAAATAAACAGAAGCTTTTTATAACCCAGCACTTTACCACCGGCCTTGCGCCGGTGCTTTTTTTACTTGTAATACGATTCGAAATAATCTCAGTCACACATTACTGCAATGACATCACCACCAAAAAGGTTTTTTACCATGTCATTGCGCTGCCCTCACTGTCACTCACCCAAAGTCGCTTCATTCCATCAAGCCATGAAAGTTGGCGCAGCCATCGGCACCGTAGGCGGTGTTGCGCGTGGTGTCAGCGCTGCACTGGCCGGCGGCCAAGCAGGTGCGCTAGTTGGCACTATCGCTGGACCTTTCGGCATCACACTCGGCTATGTATCAGGTGCCATCCTCGGTGGCCTGGCCGGCGGGGTTGGTGGTTGTGCGCTCGGCGCGCAGCTGGGCGATACGCTCGACCGTCATGTCCTAGCCAACAACCTCTGCCTACTCTGCGGCCATCGCTTCAACCTGCCGGCCTGATCCGGCTCCCACTCTCTTTCTATTCATATCGTCCGGACGGTGCTGCGCCTTGCGCAGCGCTTTATGCCGTCCTGCACCCAAAGGAATCTCAACCATGGCTCATCTCGTCGAAACAATGGCCTACGCTGGCGCTGCTCCGTGGCACGGTCTGGGCAATCAACTCACTCAGAAACAACCCATCGAAGTCTGGCAACGCGAAGCCGGCATGGACTGGCAGATCCAGGAAAGCCCGGTGCATTTCAAATCGGACAGCATCGGTACGCTGGGCGCTATCCACTCGTTTCCCGAGCAAAAGGTGCTGTTCCGCTCGGACACTAAGGCACCGCTGTCAGTGGTCTCCAACCGCTACCACACTGTGCAGCCGCGCGAGGTGCTGGAGTTTTATCGAGACCTCACTGAGGTCTCTGGCTACGAGCTTGAAACTGCTGGTGTACTGAAAGGCGGGCGCAAATTCTGGGCGCTGGCGCGTACCGGGCAAGGTGCTGTGATCAAGGGTAACGATCAGGTTAATGGCTACTTGCTCCTGGCCACATCCTGCGACGGCACCCTGGCCACCACTGCCACGCCAACCACGGTACGGGTGGTCTGCAATAACACCCTGACCATCGCCCTGGACGGTGCCAGCCGGGCTATCAAGGTACCGCACAACACCCGCTTCGATCCAAAGGCGGTGAAGAAGCAACTCGGCATCGCCGTCTCGCAATGGGACGACTTCATGTACCGCATGCGCGCACTGGCCGAGCGCAAGGTGCAGTGGCATGAGGCACTGGGCTTCTTTATGAACGTGCTGTGCGAGACCAGTCCGACCGGTGCTCTACCGGAGGTGCTGCCCAACGAGCGCGCACTGCGCAAAGTCCAGGAACTGTACGAAGGTCGTGGTCGGGGCAGTCAGCTCGACTCAGCACGCGGCACTGCCTGGGGCCTGCTCAACTCCGTGACCGAGTTTGTCGATCACGAGCGCCGTGCCCGCAGCAACGAGTACCGCATGGACTCAGCCTGGTTCGGCCAGGGCGCGCAGATCAAACAACGTGCCCTGGATACCGCTCTGCAACTGGTCGCCTGACCGCTTAACCCCACCACTCCATAACGCCCGATCAGCCTAGTTGCTGATCGGGCGTTTCTATTTTCGCAAGGTGATCGCTATGAAAGCTACTCCGTTGAGCAGCGCCAGCAAGCCGCGCCCGGCTCTGCGTTTAATCAGCACCAAGGAATTACCACGTGAAGACTGGCTGGCAGTGCGCAAGCAAGGCATCGGCAGCTCGGATGCAGGTGCGGCTGTGGGCCTTAATCCCTATAAATCACAGCTGGAGCTGTGGATGGAAAAAACCGGGCGTGACACCACTCTGCCCAAGGCCGATCCGCACGATGAGGAAAGCCCGATGTACTGGGGCAATGTGCTGGAGCCTGTCGTGGCCTGGCATTACAGCAAACGCACTAAGAACAAGGTCCGGCGCATCAACGCCGTGCTGCAACACCCTGATCCTGAGCTGCCCTGGATGCTGGCCAACATCGACCGCGAGGTCATTGGTGCTGACGATGTGCAGATCCTCGAATGCAAGACAGCCGGCATAAACGGCGCACGCCTCTGGAAAGAAGGCGTGCCCGAGTATGTGCAGTTGCAGGTAATGCACCAGCTCGCCGTCACCGGCAAGCAAGCGGCCGATGTGGCGGTATTGCTGGGTGGCCAGACGCTGGAGATACATCGCATCGAACGGGACGAGCAGATGATTGCTCGCCTGATCGAGCTGGAACGCAAGTTCTGGCACTACGTCGAGACCGACACGCCACCGCCGGCTGATGGCTCAGCCTCGGCTGAAATAGCTCTGCGCGCGCTCTATCCTGAAGACAACGGCAAGACCGTCGATTTTAGTGGCCGTGCGGGTTTGGCAGCCGCCTATATCGAACTGAAAGCAGTACGCCAGTCGATGGCAGAAAAGGAAACCCGCGAAGCCCAGCTCAAGCAGATGCTGCAACAGGCTATGGGCGATGCCACCCGCGCCGAGTTCAGCCACGGCTTTATCAGTTGGAAGAAAGCCAAGGGCAGCAGCGTGCTCGACGTGGAAACCATGCTGAAGGATAAGCCTTACCTGCAGGTTCGCTATACCAAGCTCAAGGAAGGCAGCCGGCGCTTCCTGGTCAGCTGATTACCCCCATTTAACCATTCCCTCCCCCCTTGGCCAGCCCATGCAGTTAGCGCTGCGTGGCTGGCCTTTTTTCATTTCCAGGAGAACCACCATGCTCAAAGGTCTGGCTATCACCCCGCCGGTGCTCGGGCGGATTTCTATCGGTAAGGTCATCGAAAAGAACGGCAAACGCCTGCCGGAGAAAGATGACCAGTTCACCATCACTTCCCAGGTGCAAGGCAAGGACGGCTGGCTGCTGCACCCGCTCAACGACGAGTTGCGCCAGGGCAAGGACGACAAGCTGCGCAGCATCCCGGTACGCCTACTGTTCAACGAGCCGGAGCTGAACTTTCGCGCCGACTACACGCTGTTTGAACGGCAGTCCGGTCGACCGCTGTGTGTGGGCAATGGCGAGACCTGCAAACGCGCCACCCAAGACGGCATGCAGTCGCTCCCCTGCCCTTCACCGGATGCCTGTCCACTGGCCAAGGGCGGCGCTTGCAAGCCCTATGGCCGGCTAAACGTGCTGATTGGTGATGACGATCCGCTCGGCAGCTTCGTGTTTCGCACCACCGGCTTCAACAGCATTCGCACCCTGGCCGCTCGACTGCATTACTTCCAGGCTATTTCTGGCAATCGGCTGGCATGCCTGCCGCTGGAACTGCGCCTGCGCGGCAAGTCGACTCGCCAGAGCCATGGTACGCCGATCTTCTATGTCGACCTGACGGTACGCAGCGACATGGACATGGCCGAGACGCTGCTAGCTGCCACCGAACTGGATGCCAAACGGCAAAGCGCAGGCTTTGATCAGGTCGCGCTGGATGAGGCCGCGCAGCGTGGCTTGGCCAATGGTGCCTTCGAGGACAGCGAGGAAGACGCGGGGGCAATCGCCGAGGAGTTCTACCCCACCGAAGAAAGCCAACCGCCAGCCAGCAACACGCCGCAGCGCTCTGCGAAAGCCAGCCTGGCCGAGAAGCTGGATGCGCAAGCCCAGCGCCACACCCCTCCGACAGATAACCATCAAGGAGCCCACCATGCGCCTGCACAAGCTCAAAGCCAGTGACTCGACCGGAACCTACCTGGTCGAGTCGCCGGTCACGGAAGCCGACATCCTGCTGATGGCCCGGCAGTTGGCGAACCTGCGTCTGCGCCGGGGGCGAGCACTGACCTCACCGAAGGATGTGTTCAACCACCTGCAGGCGCTGCTGGCCGATTACGAGCATGAGGTATTCGCCCTGCTCCTGCTCGACAGCCGGCACCGGGTGATTGCCTTTCACGAGCTGTTCCGGGGCACGCTGGACAGTGCCAGCGTCTATCCCCGAGAAATCGTCAAGGCTGCCTTGGAGCACAACGCCGCGGCAACCGTGCTGGTACACAACCACCCTTCCGGTGATCCAGAACCCAGCCAAGCGGATTTCACCCTCACCCACAAATTGCAGGAGGCCCTGAATCTGGTGGGGGTGCGGACACTCGACCATATCGTGGTGGGCCAGGAAGGCTGCGTGTCGCTCGCGGAACTGGGTTACCTGTGAGGAGAAACGAAGATGAAGCTACTGCGGATCTTTGCTGCCGTTTTCATGTTTGCCGGCATCCTCGCCGGCTGCCTGGCCCTTCTGCTGCTGGTGATCCTGATGGTGCGCTTTCCGCCGCTGCTGATCGCTGTGCTGCTGGCGAGCTGGATTTTCTGCCGCCTGGTGAAGGTATTGGCACCAGGGAAAGCAACGGCAAAACCCACCACTGCACCACCAAAATAATCACTACCCCTGAGCAGCCAGACAAGCACTGGCCGCCTCAACTCGATAGGGAGCATTACGATGAACAGACAGTGTTTGATCTGCGAATCTCGGGCGGTACTGACACGGGACGCAGCCAAAGGACTGACCCTACTGGTCGGGCTGTTCAATGGCGCGATAAAGGGGGCTCAGCGCACGCATAAAGGGAGCGGCCATGCCGACCTCCTCAGCGGACTGGCAGCAGTCGAACCTGCTTACCCTGAGGCCCGGAAGGCGGCAGAGGATGTCGCGCGGTTTCACTTCGCCGGCTTCGACTGCCTGTGCCTGCGCTGCGGCGCTTTGTTTGATGAGACAGCAGAAAGTCAGGAGGGCCTTAGCCCCGGCTGAGGCGTTCCACCAGACGCTCCACTACTTCCAGTACCAGCGCACGATCACCCACGTTCAGCGTGGACAGCAGCCCCTGCAGTCGACGCGTCTGATCCTCCGGGCGCGTGCTGCCCTCGGTCAATAACTCGGCCGCGTCGCAGTTAAAGATCGCTGCCAACTCCACCAGACGCTCGACGTTGGGCATCACGATCCCACGCTCGATGCGCGACACCGCTTCACTGCCAATCTCAAGCTTCTCGGCAACCTGCTCCTGGCTCAGGTCACAGCGAACACGCTGTCGAGCAATCGCCTGGCCAACGAGTGTCGCTAACTGCTTCGAATCGATTTTTGGCATCCCACCCTCCAAGTCAACTCAAATGGTCGAACACCACCCCGTTGACATGAATGACTTTACGAACCGAAACTCACCTCAAAAGGTTGATAAGGCCTGAAGTCCTTTTCAGTTCCCCTAATGAGGAACTGCAGATGAAGAACAGCGCGTCAGCGCAAGTACCAACACAAAAGGAAAATTCAAAATGAAGGAAATGTCCTCAACCGCAACGATTAGCAACGCGAAAACAACTCAGGAGCCACTAATGAAAACTGCCTTGACGCTTGGATTAGCGCCTTCCACGAAGATATGGGCGAGGATGCGATGATCGTGAGCGAGCAGCTTACTGAGTGGCAAGACTGGTGTAGCGAAGGGCGGTTGCCGTAACGAGTACTATTAAGCGGATATCCGCTCTGCCGTCATCCAGTGCGGGCTGCCCATGGGCTGACCGCACTGGTTAATGGTTTTTCTTTTCCCTACGTTTTTTTCAGAGCACTAGAACCGACGCCATGCCTGTCATCACCGTATACTTGGCCTTAAAGAGATAACTCACTATTTAGTAAAGCTTACTAAAGGCATCAGCATCGTCAGGACTAAATATATAGCGCGACTCAGAACTCAAACGACAAATCGCATTCTTGGGCACTTCAACCAGACCATATATTTCCTAAGCCGGCAAACTCAAGGTACTGACCTAAGCCTCGTGTAAGCGTTCATCCCGCGAAGAAATTTCTACGAAACGAAATGCAAGCTCGATAAAAAACAGCATAACTTAGATTACTGCGGTAAGTTTAATCTCTGCAGTGCAATGCAGTTATATCTGTGATGCACATGCAAGCACTTGGATAATCAAATTAGCTAGACAGCTAGCGAACCCTTCCGACCAAAATCGATGAATGAATCACCACGTGTAACTCTAAGTGTTACCTCTGAATGGTTCAGCCAACTGATCTACATATCCCGAGGGGTAACGACGATCACGCAGGCCGACATCATTACTACTAGGTTGCTTGGCACTGTCGTAGAAGGTTTTGAAGAGCAGATCCCACACCAGCAGGAACTCACCGAAATTAACCTGGGCATCCTCAAAGTCACGCTTGTGATGCCAGCGATGCGTTTCAGCCACGCCGATAATGCGCCGCAACAATCCTAGCGAGTAGTCCACATTGGAATGCTGGAAAGCCAAATGCACTGTAAGTATCCCAAACCAGGCTGCCACCAATTCTGATGGCGTGCCCATCGCGAAAAGTACGAGCAATCCAGGGCCGGCCATGATTGCGGCATGAAGAGGATGCCGACGCTCTCCATTCATCCAGTAGAGCCGCTCAGCGCTATGATGAGGCTCGTGTAGGTGCCACAGCCAGGGGACGTGATGGCTCAGGCGGTGCATGGCATACAAACTCAGGTCCAAGATAGCTGCCACGATGAGCAGTTGTAACCAGAGAGGCAGCCCGGTAGGAAACCCACTCAGCTCAGCAGGCACAAGATCCCCCACGCGAGATAGAACAGCGGCAGTGAACTGGATGACCGATAAATTCACGACAAGGTGAATAAAGTCCGTCAGGGTGTCATCGTGATCGCTGAGCCAGTCCTGCCGGAAAGGCTGGAGTCGCTCCAGGCCAGCTACGCAGCCGACGCCCACGGCTGCCAGTATGGCTGTACTTGGCCAGTAAGGAATGCCTTGATAGAGCAGCCAGATCATCACTGCCGATATACCACCGAAAATCGCCGGATAACTAAACCAGCGAAGCAAAAACCTCGACGTGCTGCCCATTGTGAACCCTCCATGCAGTAGGTTTCACTTTGAACTGTTCGCCTGCTACAGGCTTGAACGAAGGAGCTGATCACTTAGGATGCGGATACGCAAACCGCATCAGCAAAAATATCCCGGTTGAAATGAATATCAGCTTCTTAGCCTCACATGACCGAGCGCTGAAGAGGGGTCGAGCCCAAACAGCGCACGAAACGAACGTGAAAAATGGGCTGCGTCGGCAAATCCAGCGGCATGGGCGGCAGCTGTCAGGTTATGGCCGACAGATACGAACCGTAGCGCTACGACCAGCCGACTCCATTTGCGATAGCTACGCAGTGGAAGGCCGGTTTGCTCGACAAACCAATGAGAGAAACGGGTGGGCGACAGATGCACAAGCTCGGCCAGTCGCGCCCGATCATCTTGCCGCTCCTCAAGCGCCTGAAGCACAGCCCGCATACGCGGATCAGCCGCCTGCGGCATTTTCAGACCCAGCAACCGCCTGACCTCCTCGCGAACCAGTTGAGCAGGTAACTCCGGCGTTTCAAGTAGCTGCTCGATGGCCGACGTATTACCTGCCGGGATCGAGACCAGCTGGGCAGCCGCTATACAGTTCATGGCACGGGCCTCTTCTGACAGCGCATCGAGGTAGATCGAAAGCACTTCATCGCCTTCAATCTGATGCAGTGTGCCGGCCTTTATGCAGATGGCCGGTGCAGTAAGCGCCTGACTCTGCGCTCGCACCGTTACTTGGCCGCCAAGGCCAATGGTCACTTGGTGCGCCATGTGGCTATGCCGCTCATGGCTGCCGGTGTACCCCAAGAAAATCCCTAGCCCTGGGGACACCCAAGCTTTTCCACGCCAGCAGACACCTTCGGAAATGGCCATTTGAGCCCCTCAGACTTTTGTGTCGTGCTGCTGTTCGATTTTGCGAATTTCGGCTTGAAAAGCCTCATCCAACAGGTTCGGCTTCTTGCGCCAGGGCTGGCGGTCAGGCTTGCGCTGAGCGGCGTACAACAAAATTTCACCACCCGTGGTGGCGACAAAGCTTTGTGCTTGTCGCTCAAGTTCAGCTCTCAACTCGTCTTTGGTCATGATGCCCCTATTATGGCTGCTGGGGAAATTCCATGTGGAAGGCTGTGGTTCCGTCGCAGGAGGTGCACCAGATCTTTCCTTTGTGGGACTCAACGATGGATCGAGTAATGGCCAAGCCAAGCCCAGCATTGCTCGGACTGCCTTCACGACGCGCCGGGTCTACTCGATAGAACCGGTCGAAAAGCTTATCCAGGTGCTCCGGTTTGATGGTTTCACCTGGGTTCGCGATGGTGAGCGTGACAGCACTTGCGGTCGACTTGACCGTTACTAATATCGTCTGTCCGGCAGGTGTATAGCGCAGAGCATTGGACAACAAGTTCGAGATCGCCCGATCCAGCATCAGCTTGTCACCCAGCACGCTGCCAGTGCCGGTCACAACCAACTGGATGCCTTGCTCGTCTGCTAACAGGTGGTAGTACTCAATCAGCTTGGTGGCTACCTCGCTGAGCTCAATACGCTTTTGCTGAGGAATGATCAAGCCGTTGTCCGATTTTGCCAGGAACAGCATGTCATCGATCATTCGCGACATACGTTTCAGATCGTCTAAATTTGAGTAGAGATTCTCTTCATAAGCTTCGAGATTGCGTTTTTGGGTAAGTACCACCTCGGTATGCGTCATCAGGTTGCTAAGAGGTGTGCGTAACTCATGAGCGATATCGGCAGAGAAATTTGAGAGCCGAACAAATGCGTCGTCAAGTCTGGCAAGCATCGCATTAAACGAAGTCACCAACTGCTGAAGCTCAAGGGGGACGGGCCCCAGTGGGATACGCTCTTTCAGTGACCTTGCCGACATAGACGTTGCAACCTGAGTAACCTGTCGCAGGGGTCTCAATCCACTACGCGCGACCACCCAGCCCAACGCAGCGCTGACCAGTGCGCTAATTACTAGACCGATCCAGAACCACCGCTGCAACGTTTCAAAGAAATGCACGTGGTTGGTCACATCGAGAATCAGCAAAACCGTTAGGAACGCGGGTTCATCCTCTGTTGATACCGGCGCAGTCATACCTCGGTACTTGTGCCCATTTTGCTCCCACTCCCACATACCGTAGTCACGGTTGAAGCGGTACTTCTCGGGAACATTGAACAGCTGTGGCTCGGCAAAAAGTACCGTACCGTCGTTTGCCAGGATGATTGCCGCTAAATCGTGGTGGGCTCCTAACAGCGCTTTTAGCTGAGGCAGCACTCCTTCAAGGTCTGCATGACTGCGGGCGTTGCTCAGGATTGCCTGGGTCGACTCAAGCTTCTCGTCCAGCGTCTGCTGGTCGAGCATCATAAAATGATGCCGGCTAAAATGATTGAAGCCCAGGCCGGCCACCGTGAGGACTGCAATAACCGCAAGCATAAACATCAAACTCATACGTGCGGTCAGCGACAGATGCGTCATTCAGACTCCGGTGCATCGAGCATATAACCCATACCACGTGAGGTATGAATCAGCTTCAATTCAAAATCATCGTCAATTTTCGCCCGCAAGCGTCGGATAGCCACCTCGATCACATTGGTGTCGCTGTCAAAATTCATGTCCCATACCTGAGAAGCGATCAACGACTTGGGAAGGACTTCGCCGCGGCGGCGCAGCAGTAGTTCCAGTAACGCGAACTCCTTCGCGGTCAGGTCAATTCGCTTGCCACTGCGCACGGCACGCCGCTTAAGCAGATCAACTTCAAGGTCGGCTATTTTCATGGTGGTCTGCGTGGGCGAACTATTGCCGCGCCGCAGTAATGTTCTGACGCGCGCTAACAACTCAGAAAAGGCGAATGGCTTGACTAGGTAGTCGTCCGCCCCCAGTTCTAAGCCTTTCACGCGATCTTCAACACCGTCACGGGCCGTCAAAAATAGTACCGGCACATCCTTGCCTGCAGCACGAACCATCCGCAGGACTTCCCAGCCATCTAGGCCAGGCATCATCACGTCCAGAATCAACAGGTCATAGGCTTCGCTCAGTGCATGCTGAAGCGCATCCGTTCCCGTCATAACACGGTCGACGTTGAATCCAGCCTCTGTGAGGCCCTGTTGCAGGTAAGTGCCTGTTTTTGGCTCGTCTTCAGCGACCAGAAGTTTCATGCGGGCTGTTCCCAAATTTTGAGTAGCCTGAGTGTGCAGTCAAATCCCCCTCCCAACCACAAGCTGACGAAAATGTAATCCTAGCCTCATGTATCTGTAAGGATGACTTGTCTAGGGTGCAGGCATGAGCACTAGGTTGTGCTCTTGGCCCTCGAGTGCATAACGACGCCGAGAGCCGCCACAGTTTTAACTGAGGAGACTGCCCAATGAAATTGCTTAAGCCTTTAATTCTGGTTGGTTCACTTCTACTTTCTTCCGTTGTTTGGGCCGAGGGTGGGGGTGACCGCCTCTTCGAGCGCATGGAGGATATGCGCGACAAAGCTGAAGCGGTACTGATTCAGGCGGAAAAAGCCCCGGCAAGCGAGCGCCATGTGCACATGAAAGAGCACATGGGGATGCTAGGCGACATGATGAGTCAGCTCCACAGTCAGCACCCGGATCCAGGTATTACCACTGAAGAACATCTCGCATGGATGGAGCGACACGACAAACTGGTTGATGACGTCCTCGCGCAAATGATTCGTGAGCACAAGCTCATGATGGCTGATAAAGAGTGCCACCCTTAAGAATTCCCATCTTCAAGGCCTTCATGATTGCTCCTTTGGCCTAGCGGCGCCTCGACGGTGCCGCATTTTTTCAAGCTTACTAATTTGTAGTTTTGGGGTAAGCCCCCCGGCAGGATGCGGGGAATAGCATGAGATTTCCAACCACCTCAATGAGGTCTCATCATGAAACGTTCACCGTCACAACTTTTGGTCACAGCACTTCTCTTCGTAGCTGTAACTCAAGCCTCTGCGCAAACTTCCAGCAGTGCACCCAACATTGACCAGCAGACCCAAGCGACCCCCTCTACGCGTACCGTTTTCATCAAGATGGATGACATCAGCTACGGCCAGAAATCTATCGATGTGAGGCCTGGCGAAACTGTCCGCTTCGTGTTGAAGAATGAAGGAGCGCTGATGCACGAATTCAATATCGGTAAAGCCGTATCGCAACTGAATCATCAACGCGAAATGGCAGCCTTGTTCAAAGACGGCACACTGACGCCAACAGGCAAAGCAAAGTCCATCGTCTGGCATGAACGGTCGGGCCTAGGAGACTCCAACCCACCGGGTATCCCTGAAGTCGTTGAAGCAGCACATGATGACCCTAACGCCATACTTGTTGAGCCCGGAACTACCAAGGAGTTTGTCTGGACCTTCAGCGACTCGGCCAACCTCAACTTCGCCTGCACCCTCCCTGGACATTATCAAGCGGGGATGGTCGGTGAGTTCGTACTTCGCTGACTCAATAACCAGCGGCCCAGCAAAAGCTAGGCCGCACCTGACTTCAGTACATCTTTCGAGTTTGTAGTTTTCGCGTAAGCCAACTGACAGCATTGCCTGGTTAGCATCGATATTGTGCCCAACAACTCCATTTCAGAGATTCATTATGAAAACCAAACTAACTTCATTTTTTCTCGCCACAACCCTGGTTTTCTCGGCCTCTGCTGCCATGGCTAACCCGAGCCATAGTAAAAGCGCTATAGGCCAACCAGGAGACGCCAAGCAAGCTGATCGCACCATCGAAATCAAGATGGGCGATATCTTCTTCGAACCGAAGAGTATTGATATCACAGCGGGAGAAACCGTCCGCTTCGTGCTCAAGAATGAGGGCTCGCTGCTGCATGAATTCAACCTGGGCATGGCAGCTGCACATGCCGCCCATCAAAAAGAAATGGCCGCAATGTTTCAGAACGGCACACTTTCCCCAACGGGCGCACAGGACATGAGCAACATGGATCACGCCATGGGCGGGATGAAGATGGTCGGCATGAAACACGACGATCCAAACAGCGTCTTGATCGAGCCGGGAGCCACTGAAGAACTGGTATGGGCCTTTACCAAGGCAACGGGCCTTGAGTTCGCCTGCAACATCCCAGGTCATTACCAATCGGGGATGGTCGGCAAAGTGAACGTACGCTAATCGTTGAGTTTGGATTGATACAGGTCAATCGCCTGAGCGCAGTAGAGACTATTATCATTTGCTATCCCACCAGTACCGCCTCAACTCAAACGAGGACCGAGCTATGGACCACTCCCACCGCCCAGGCTCTGAATTGCCATTTTGGAAAAGCAAAATTGGCATTGCGCTGATCATGCTGGCCGTCATCGGCGTGTTTTATGTGGCCCGCGAGCATTTTGGCCACCTGTCTCAGGCACTGCCTTACTTGATTCTACTGCTGTGCCCACTGATGCACATGTTCGGCCACAACCATGGTGGGCACTCCCATCAGGATGGTGCCGATACCCCCAAGGACGACAACCGGAAGTAAGCACTATGCACACCACCTCGTGCCATCTTGACCATGACCATGACCATGACCATTCCAAGCATCAGGAAGACCAACATGGGGGCCAGCACGATCCGGTGTGCGGCATGGCCGTCAAGCCAGACAGCCCATTTAGTGAGAACCACGAAGGTCAGACACACCGCTTCTGCAGCGCGAAATGCCAGGAAAAGTTCAGGGCAGCACCTAGCCGCTATGTGAAGCCTCCCCAGCATGCGGAACATCAGCATCATGAAGCTGCGCCGCCCTCACCAGGTGCCACAGGGGCTGCAGAATACACCTGCCCGATGCATCCGGAAATACGCCAGCCAAGACCTGGTAATTGCCCCATCTGCGGCATGACCTTGGAGGCAGTGATTCCGGAGCTGGAGGAAGAGGAGAGTTCAGAGCTCCAGGATTTCACCCAGCGATTCTGGTGGACACTCCCGCTCACGATTATCGTCACGGTCTTGGCGATGGCCGGCCACTCATTAACGCTATTCCATGGTGCAACGCAGAACTGGGTTGAGCTTGCCTTGGCGACGCCTGTGACGCTCTGGGGCGGCTGGGTATTCTTTGCCCGAGGCATCGATTCGATCCGCCATCGCAGCCCAAATATGTGGACACTGATTGGCCTGGGCACAGCGGCAGCCTACCTATACAGCGTTGCAGCGACCCTTGCCCCACAGCTGTTTCCCCAAGCGTTCTTCCAGGACGGACGTATTGGCGTCTACTTCGAGGCTGCGGCAGTGATCATCTCGCTGACGCTATTGGGCCAGATGCTCGAACTCAAGGCCCGCTCACAAACCTCAGCCGCCATTAAATCGCTATTGGGCCTGGCCCCTAAAACCGCGCGGCGCATCAACCCTGACGGCCAGGAAGAAGATGTGCCGTTGACCCATGTGCACCTGGGCGACCATCTGCGAGTACGTCCCGGTGAGAAAGTCCCAGTGGACGGAACCGTTCTCGAAGGTGAGAGCGCCGTCGATGAGGCCATGCTGACCGGCGAACCGCTACCGGTAACCAAGCGCGTTGGCGATCCGCTGATCGGCGCAACTATGAATACCCACGGTAGCCTGGTCATGCAGGCGGAGAAGGTGGGGGCCGATACCATGCTGTCCCAGATCGTGCAGATGGTCGCCCGGGCGCAGCGCTCCAAGGCCCCCATGCAGCGCATGGCCGATGCAGTCGCGGGCTATTTCGTGCTCGGCGTGATCGCCATCGCGATCCTCACGTTCTTCGGCTGGGGCTTGTTCGGCCCGGAGTCGGGCTGGGTATTCGGCCTGATCAACGCGGTTGCCGTACTAATCATTGCCTGCCCTTGCGCACTGGGCTTGGCGACCCCCATGTCGGTGATGGTCTCGACCGGCAAAGCTGCCACCAGTGGCGTCTTGTTCCGCGATGCCAGTGCCATAGAGAACCTGTGCAAGATCGATACGCTGATCGTCGACAAGACCGGCACGCTGACCGAGGGACGGCCTGTATTTCATAGCGCTGAGGGTAGCGGTCAGTTCGCGCCGGACGAGGTGCTGCGCTTGGCTGCAAGCCTCGATCAAGGCAGCGAGCATCCGCTGGCCCATGCAATCGTTGACCACGCCCGCGCACAAGGCGTTGAATTGGCCAAACCGGGTTCTTTCGAGTCGGGCTCAGGCATTGGTGTGCGTGGCCACGTGGACGGTCGACAACTTCAACTGGGTAATACGGCGCTGATGGAAGAGGCCGGAGTAGATGTCACCCCTCTGCGCAACCGTGCAGAGCAACTTCGACTGGAGGGCATCAGCATTATTTACTTGGCGGTAGATGGCGTACTGGCAGGGCTGCTGGCTGTCTCTGACCCGATCAAACCGACCGCCAAGCAAGCAGTCATCCGGCTTCAAGAGGTCGATGTGAAAGTCATCATGGCCACCGGTGATGGGCTCACGACCGCAAGAGCTGTGGCCAAGGAACTGGGTATCGAAGAAGTCCATGGCGAGGTTAAACCTCAGGACAAGGAAAAGCTGGTGGCCGACCTGCAGAGCTACGGCCGCCGAGTGGCTATGGCTGGCGACGGCATCAACGATGCCCCCGCACTGGCCCGTGCCGATGTCGGTATCGCGATGGGAACCGGTACTGACGTGGCCATGAACAGTGCTCAGGTGACCTTGGTCAAAGGTGATCTGATGGGCATCTTACGGGCAAGAACCTTGTCCGTAGCCACGGTGAAAAATATGCGCCAGAACCTGGCCTTTGCCTTCATCTACAACGCAATGGGCATACCACTCGCGGCAGGGTTGTTCTACCCCCTGACCGGTCACCTGCTATCACCCATGATTGCGGCTTTGGCCATGAGCGTCAGCTCGGCATCGGTTGTATTCAATGCATTGAGGCTGCGGAAAATCCGCATCGACTGAAATGAGCATGGATCTAAAACCAGTCGACAGGTGCCGGCAATTCCATCAACTCCGAAAGAACATCGACCAACGCTAAAAAACAGGCTTGACCTTACCATCGTGTCAAGGTTGATGCTCAGGTTACGGCATCTATGCCGCCTAACCAACGAGGTAATTTATGTTCGTTCTACAGGTATCAGGAATGGGTTGTGGCAGTTGCGTTAGCAAGATCACAAAGGCAATTCAGGCGGTAGATGAAGACGCAAAAGTGGAAGTTGACCGGGCTGCCGGTAAGGTATCGGTAGACAGCCAAGAACCTGCGGAATCTATCCGCAAGGTGATTCAAGACCTGGGTTATGCCGCACAGATCAGCGCCTAAAAGCCGACTGGGTTGTGATCGACACCATTTGACGCCCTTAATCCGAGCTTTTGCGACGCTGAGGTCATGGCTTCGGGGCCATGACCTCATTTGAAACTCTTGATGTCAGACCAGTACCGCTGTCTGTGCTTCGATCAGATTTTCCACTGCTGCGTAGAGGTCAACGTCCGTTTGCTGAGTTTTGATCGACACCACCAAACTCTACCTAACGGTGTCGTCATATCGCTGCTGCTTAACAAGAGTTTTCCACCACCCCAGAGCGGGATAGATACCAAGCATTCCCCGCCCTGCTAGTTCGGCTGCAGTGCCTCGCCAGATGTCCGAGTGGAGTGAGCCTCGATGCCGAGTCTGGGTACCGAGCAACCAATTCGGATCTGAGCCACCGCCCTGGTAACCACCTTCCTCCTCATCCCGTGCACGCTTGTTGATGCGCTGGCGGAACTGGTCTCGGTCTTCGTTTGGGCGGCTGACATCAAAGCGTAAGCCATGCGACTCGTAGCGATAGCGCCCTTTGATACCGCGTTCGGCTATGCCGGGATTTGGCTCTACGAAGTAGGAAAGTGTCACTCGCATTTCAACCTCGATATTGCCTAGGTTGAGCAGCTCCTCCTGCGGCCAGGGAAGCAGATGAAGATGCATGTCCCGCGCCGTGGGCGGCTTGGTGCCCTGCCTCATGAACGGCCTCAGATGGTCCTCGACAATCATGGTCAAGGAGTCGCCGGCACTCCACAGGGCACGACTCAGGTCTGGTACGCCAAAGCCGCAGTGCTTAACCAGATTTTCGTAGCCGGCCTTAGTGCCAGCAGCAAGGAAATCCTGTCGCATACGATCAGGCCACTCAGCCGAGTGCACGATTAGGGCCCGTACAGTTTCGGGCCAGAACTGTGGGTAATTCGTCGTTACTTGTGCTGCCATGCGAGCGGCCAGCGCGGATGCTGCACTGGTGGCGCTGGTCGTCGTCAACAGCCGCCGCTCTGGTTCGTGGGCAGTGGTTACGAGGGATAGGCAGGGCTCGGTGTACGCTGTCTGCCCATCTGTGGCCAGGTTGCCTCCCTCGAACACTACATCGGGTTTCAAGGGCCAGGCCGAGTTGGTCCAGGTCCCAGAAGTCGTGCTGTATGGGCTTAGGCTGCCTGCGGCAGCGATCGGGCGCAATCCAGGATTGGGAGGGTCGATAGTGGCTTTTTGGGTGTAAGCACCTACGCACAGCGCATTCCAGGCCTGTGCCGGATCATGAATTCCGTCTGTGGTGGTGTTATGCGGGTAGAGGGTGGCCTGGTTCTTGTCAGCATTACCGGCAGACACGACGATCAGCCGAGGGTTGGCTCTCTCCCCCAATACGTCGGATGCAAGCTCATCAACTGCGGCTGACCATGCTGAAGGGCGGCCACGATCTCGGTAATCGAGACTGGTGATCGCCATGCTGTAGACACGGCGCACTTCTGGCTTGGCAGTATCCGGTTGGGTTACAGCGTCGATCATCAGTGCGCCGTAGGGCTCCTTTTGATTTCCCTGGGCGGCAGGGAGCAGTTTTACCGACTCAAGGCGGTGCTCGATCGAAATGGGGCCTTGTCCACTAAGAGGGTCAAACAAATCACCATAAAGTGCGATTCCAGCTAGCTCCGTACCATGGCCCGTCGTGTCCGCAAGACCCCAATTGGAATCGACTGTATATAGGTCATCCGCGCCTATGTGTTGAGCTAAGAGCGGGTGACCCCGATTGACACCAGTATCCAGAAGGCAGACGCGGATGCTGTCTTCCCCTGCGTGTGTGGTTCGTTCAAGCAGGTTCTCGACCCATTCTCTTTGTTCTTGCGGCGCAAGGGCATCAAAAAACTCGGCGGTGTCCTTGGCTCTACGAATCTCGGCGACTTCATTGAGCAACAAGAGTGACTGAGTGATAGCTGCTCGCGAGGCGTAGACGTTGAGGACTGTCCGCTCAGGAAACTTCAGCACTTTTTCAGAGGTATGAAAACCACATGCTTCGGCAACCGACGTAAAGCGGTTCAGCACTGCTTCACGGCCTTCCCTGATAGGGAGCCAGAATTCCCACCAAATGGTTTCGTTTTCATCTAGCGGCAACACTGCGGGATCATCAGTCCACAGAGCGTTGAAAGCTGCGACTCGGATTTCTTGGATTGGATTCAGGAGCGGAGCGTTGCGCGGACTTCCTTTGGAGGTTTCTGCCTCTAGGTACTGCCTTACGAGGTTCTCAAAGGCTTTGAGCTGACCATCTGGAACGAACACAGTGGCGAAGTCAGTATTCGTGGCGGGGTCATGACGCAGGTTCATAAGCTCGATGCGCTGAGCGCCTCGGGCAAGTCCTTCGAATGCAAGCGCGTAACCAGGCTCACTGCGAAATTCTATTTGCAGGCCATATCCACCTTCAGGCCTGCCTCCTTGTAACAATTGCCTTTCCGATGCTTCGCGCTGCAACTGCACTGCAGAGGCCATCTGGACGCTGACATGCTGGAGTTGAGCGAGTAGTTTTCCGCCATGAGCCCCTCGGTTTGGCGTGGGGTAGCGGGGGTCTCGTGTTGCTGATGCTGATGCTGTAGATCGGAACCGTTCGGGTAGTCCCTGTCCCTGGAGGTGAAAATGAGGCCGTTGTCCGTTGATCGATTCCGTCATCTAAATGCTCTACTACGTTAGGAGTGCCGTCTCCCGTGGAAAGTCTTCCGTTCTTCGAGGTGTCTTTCCACGTCCTTGACTGCCATCTCGGTACGATCATGAATGATCGTGTCCTTGATCGCGTCGTCTGCTGCCCTCGCTAGTTCTGCGTGGCTGAGCCCCTCTGCGACTTTGCAGAGTTTGTCCCAACTGCGAATCGACTTTGAAAAATTCGCTAGTCGATTCTTGAGCACAGCCTTGGTCTGTTCCTGATTGGGCAGCCCGTATTCGATAACATCATCGAAGCGCCGGAACAAGGCGTAGTCAAGAATCTCAGGGTGGTTGGTGGCAGCAATGATCAGGCTATTGGATTGGTCCTGCTCGATCATCTGCAGAAAGCTGTTCAGGACGCGACGGATTTCGCCTACATCGTTGGCAAGACCACGCTGAGAGCCAATGGCATCAAACTCGTCGAAGAAGTAGATGCCGCGGGTATCGCGGATAGCATCGAAAATCTGGCGCAACTTAGCGGCGGTCTCACCCATGTATTTGGTGATGAGGCTATCAAGGCGAACGATATACAGCGGAATGCCGAGTTCGCCGGCAAGCGCCGAGGCGGTCATGGTCTTGCCTGTACCAGGTGGCCCTACCAAAAGCAGCTTGCGGCGAGGTGAGAGGCCGTGGGCACGAATCTTCTCGAAGTTGCGCTGCTCATTGATGATTCTTCCGAGGCGGGCATGAGTAGCCTCGTCCAGAATCATTTCCGAAAAGCGAGTTTTCGGAAGAGCTACTGAAAGCAAGTTGCTCAGTTCACCGCGAGGCTGGCCGATAGGCACCGGTTGGCCGGAGGGCAGGCGATTTTTCTTGGCCGAATCAATTAGGGCCCGCAGATCTTCTGCAAGCTTTCCGTGCCCCTGCTTAGCCTCATGGGCCGCCATCTGCATAGCAACGGCTAGGAAGTGCGTGTCATCTCCCTTGATATGCGAGCGCAAAAGCGCTTTCAGTTGTTCGCCGCTAGCCATGGTTTTCTACCTTCCCGTAGGAATTAGTTTAATCGTTAAGACCCGCTTATGGCCTTGAATGCGTCAACTTTATTTGTATCGACGATCAGTATCTGAGCTGAATTCAGCGCATTTCATCTTGCATCGAGGCCTTGCCAAGGGCGGCGGCCATCCAGCTGGGGAGGCTCGCACGAACCGAACTCAGACTTTCCCACTCCGCTTTTGCTAAGCGTCTGCGCATTTTCTGGGCCGAACCTTCCGCCTGTTCTTTGCCCACCCAGGCCATTGCTCTGAGCGCATCCCCGGCTGGTGTCGCCCCCAAGGAAAACAGCCAGTATGGCGCGTGCTGGAGGTGAATTGTCCGTGAGCCGATTGCCAACCGCTTACTGCGCCCTGTAGTGAGGTACACATCTCTCGTCGAAGCCGCTCGCGTCAACCCCATTGCTTTTGCGGTCCGTGCACCGTCGGGCGAAATGCACTGCTTGCCCTGTGCGGCGATTGATTTCACCAATGACTCTGTCGACGGGACTCTGGTACGGCTATTGGCGCGCACCGGCGCAACGTAAGTACCACGCGCGATCCGCATCAATTGCCCTGCTTTAGCCAAGCGACAAAACGCCTGATCAATCGCAGCACGACTACCAAGATGAAGAAACTCCTTGGGCGCGAGCACTCCGCCCTCGTCGAGGGATTGGCTGCGCTGCAAGATCGCTTGCGGAATCGATCGCATATGAAAACTCGGCTCCTATTAATGTCAGATATTTAATTATATATCTGACATTTGATCAACAGCCGCTCGTCTACTGTCTCCAGGGCTTAGCTGGCCTGCTCTTTCTCATTGAGCTACCGGTGTCCTAGGTCGCGCTGAACGCTGCGACGGCGCGCAGGCGAAATGTGCGCGCAGGCTAATGCGGCAGTTCGAACTTTCGCGTGAAATAAATCACTTAGAGGCCTTGACCTTCCCATGCGGGGAAGCTTGAGACTTCCCTTCAACAGAAACATCCAAGGGATAACTCAATGGCTTCCGTTGCCCAAAAAAGCGTCAATCCATCCTTGCCCTCGGTCTCTCGCCTGAGCCTACCGGTCGAAGGGATGACGTGTGCCTCGTGTGTCGGCCGTGTAGAACGCGCGCTGAAGGAGGTCCCCGGCGTGCAGACGGCTGTGGTCAATCTGGCCACCGAGCGCGCCGACATCACGCTCACCAGCTTGGCCGATCCGCAGGCGGCTGTGCGCGCCATCAAGAGCGCCGGCTACACCGTTCGCGAAGAGACCACTGAGCTCGCGATCGAGGACATGACCTGCGCGTCGTGTGTGGGCCGGGTTGAGAAGGCGCTCGTAAAAATCCCTGGCGTGCTCGAAGCCACTGTCAATCTGGCAACCGAGCGCGCGCGGGTGCGCCACCTTGCTGGGGTCGTATCCACGACCGACCTTGAAGCTGCGGTCGAGCAGGCGGGTTACAAGTCCCGCCGCTTGTCCGCCGAAACGGCGACTGCTAGCGATCAGCACGCCGAGCGTCGTGAGAGCGAGGCACGGGAACTGCGGCTGGCCTTGCTTGTGGCATCAGTCCTCACCTTGCCAGTATTCATCCTTGAGATGGGCTCTCACCTCATTCCCGCCATGCACCATTGGGTGATGGGCGTCATGGGGCAGCAGACGAACTGGTATGTCCAGTTCGCGCTGGCCAGCCTTGTACTGTTCGGGCCGGGCTTGCGCTTCTTCCACAAGGGCGTGCCGGCGTTGCTGCGCGGTGCCCCCGACATGAACTCGCTGGTTTCGCTCGGCACTGCGGCGGCTTACGGCTATTCGGTGGTCGCGACCTTCACACCCAAATTGCTCCCGCAAGGTACCGCCAACGTCTATTTCGAAGCCGCCGTGGTCATCGTGACTTTGATCCTGCTCGGACGCACGCTGGAGGCTCGCGCCAAGGGGCGAACCTCGCAAGCAATCAAGCGGCTCGTTGGACTTCAAGCCAAGACCGCGCGCGTCGAGCGCAACGGCGAGACGATCGAGATTGCGCTCGATCAGGTAATGACTGGTGATGTCGTGCTCGTTCGTCCGGGCGAGAAGGTTCCGGTCGACGGCGAAGTCGTCGAGGGCACCTCTTATGTTGACGAGAGCATGATCACTGGCGAGCCGGTGCCTGTATCCAAGGGGGCGGGAGCCGAGGTCGTGGGCGGCACGATCAACAAAACGGGCGCTTTCAGTTTCCGCGTCACCAAGGTCGGCGCGAGCACGGTGCTCGCGCAGATCATCCGCCTCGTCGAGGAAGCGCAGGGTTCCAAGCTGCCGATCCAGGCGCTGGTCGACAAGGTGACCATGTGGTTTGTCCCGGCGGTGATGGCAGCGGCGGCGCTGACCTTCCTATTCTGGCTGATCTTGGGTCCGGAACCGGCCCTTACCTTCGCGCTAGTGAATGCGGTCGCGGTTCTCATCATCGCCTGTCCTTGCGCCATGGGCCTAGCCACGCCGACCTCGATCATGGTCGGCACGGGCCGCGCGGCCGAGATCGGCATTCTCTTCCGCAAGGGCGAAGCCTTGCAGGCGCTGCGCGATGTGAGCGTGATCGCGCTCGACAAGACCGGCACGCTGACCAAAGGACGCCCCGAGCTGACCGATCTCGTTCCCGCCGAGGGCTTCGAATACAACGAAGTTCTGGCTCTCGTGGCGGCGATCGAGACCCGCTCCGAGCATCCGATCGCCGAAGCGATCGTCGCAGCCGCAAAGCTGCTGGACATCGCGCTCGCCCCCATCGAGCACTTCGACGCAACACCGGGCTTCGGCGTATCGGCCAAGGTCGCCGGTCGGACTGTCGCCGTCGGCGCGGACCGGTTCATGAAGCAGCTCGGTCTTGACGTGTCGGGCTTCCTGCCGACCGCCCAGCGCTTAGGCGAGCAAGGCAAGAGCCCGCTCTATGCTGCGATAGACGGCCGCTTGGCAGCGGTTATCGCGGTCGCCGACCCGATCAAGGAAACGACGCCCGCGGCGATCAAGGCGCTGCACGCGCTCGGACTCAAAGTCGCGATGATCACCGGCGACAACGCAGCTACAGCCGCTGCAATCGCCAAGCAGCTAGGCATTGATGAAGTCGCTGCCGAGGTCTTGCCCGACGGGAAGGTCGCAGCGCTGAAGAAGTTCCGCAGTAACGGTGCACGGGTCGCCTTCGTCGGCGACGGTATCAACGACGCACCGGCGCTAGCCGAAGCCGACGTTGGGCTCGCCATCGGCACTGGAACCGATGTTGCGATTGAAGCGGCTGACGTGGTGCTGATGTCGGGTGACCTGCGCGGCGTGCCAAATGCAATCGCCCTAAGCAAGGCGACGATCAGCAACATCAAGCAAAACCTGTTCTGGGCCTTCGCCTACAACGCTGTGCTTATCCCAGTCGCGGCGGGTGCGCTCTACCCGGTGAACGGCACGCTGCTTTCGCCAATCTTCGCTGCTGCCGCAATGGCGTTCTCTAGCGTCTTCGTTCTCGGCAACGCGCTCCGACTCAAACGCTTCCGGGCACCTATGGTGGTTGAGCCTCGTATCGATATGCCTATTAGCGGCCCGAAATCGGACAAGACAGACACACTGAATAATCGTTTATCCTAGAAACCAGAAGCTATAACTGCCTGATTAATCGGACTGTTGCTATTGTTGGTGCTTACTGTGCTGGGGAGACGCGTCAACTCGGCGTCGGTAGTGCAAGCGAGTTAACTTCGTTCTGAATGGAGAGCAGTACTCATGCTGGAATACACCTCCCTCGGTATTTTGATATTCACTGCTCTCGTCCTTTTTTATGGCGTTATTGTCATTCATGACATCCCCTATGAAATAGCAAAACACCGTAACCATCCCCACCAAGATACTATCCATGTGGCGGGCTGGATCAGCCTGCTCACATTAAATGTTATCTGGCCGTTTCTGTGGATATGGGCAACCTTGTACCGAGAGGATCGAGGTTGGGGGGAGGGCTTGAAGAGCAGCGTTGCTGCCGATGATGATCTGACAGATAGACTGTTAGCGCTGCAAGAGCAGGTTGACGTGCTGGAGCAGCAGATCAGGCTGGCTCATCCAAATAAAGCAGTAGTGCAAGTAAGAGAGCCTGGCTAGTAGTACGACTAATCATGGTTAGAGGTGAGCCGTGCTCACTCGCTGATGCTGTCGCCAACTTCGTCGCATTTATCTGAGCCGTCAAGTTGAAACCCTGGTCTTTAGAGGCATACTTTGCAGTCATGCCATCGTTTTGGCCTTTTCAGCCACTAACACCAAAACATTTCACTTCGGCTGTTTTCGCATCCTGAGCCGACATAGTGGCAAATAGGCTGGCGGCAACGAGCGGCAACACAACACAAGTAGCTACTGGACTTTTAATCGAGCCAGCGCAGCTATCACTAGGCCACCATTAAGGCTAATGGCTGTGGCTTTTTCCAACATGTGTTTGGCCATGATCTGGAAGATTTCTGACCCCACCACTGACCGTAAGCTTCTGCAGGATTCCACATTTATCCATGCCCTGCTTAGAAACGCATCGATGTCGTAACTCAACCAGCTGTTGTTGCAGCGCAATTAGGCTGTTCACGCGTGCTTGCACATGATCAATGTGCTCATCCACTAAGCTATTCACACCCTCACAGCTTTCCTCCGGACTGTCCATCAGCGCCAGTAAGCTTCTGATCTCGTCCAGAGTCATATCCAGTGTTCGGCAATTACGGATGAATGTAAGCCTCACTAGATGCTCACTACTGTACAGGCGGTAATTACCCTCACTGCGGGCCGGGGTCGGCAACAGTCCTTCACGCTCGTAGTAACGAACCGTTTCGACCTGACAATCAGCAAGCTTGGCCAGCTCTCCAATTTTCATGCAATACCTCTTCTGCAAACGCTTGACCCTGTAGTGGCTTCAGGGTGTCCACTCTACGACACTGATCAATGAGGATACCCCCATGACTGGTTGCTGCGGCGACGAACACAAACCTGAAGCAATTTCAAAGGATGCCAGCTGTGACCCCGGCGAAGCGATTAAGTGCGCCTCCACTGCAACCAGAACGGTAAACGCCATGGCCAGCTCAAGGCTCACCAGCTTTCGCATTGAACAAATGGACTGCCCTACCGAACAGACGTTGATTCAGGACAAGCTGAGTAAGCTCGCAGGCGTAGATAAGCTCGAATTCAACCTGATTAACCGCATTCTCGGGGTATGGCACAGCTTGCCGTCGACCGCGCCCATCGAAGCGGCGATTTCATCTTTGGGCATGCAGGCAGAACCGCTATCCGTTGAAGGGCAAACCCGCATCAAAATCGAACAGATGGACTGCCCAACGGAAGAACAGCTGATCCGTGACAAGCTATCTTCGATGCCTGGCATCAGCGCGCTGGAGTTCAACCTGCTCCAGCGTGTGCTAACACTTCACCACACAGCGGATGCTCTACCTACAGCACTGGCAGCTATTCGCGACCTTGGTTTCAGTCCAATGGTTGAGGGATCAGCCACCTCAAACGAGGATTCGCAAGAAGCCCCTCGCAAGAAGGCCTGGTGGCCCTTGGCGCTATCGGGCGTGGCCGCCGTATCGGCTGAGGTGATCCACTTTGCCGAACTTGCGCCCGAGTGGGTAGTGGCTGGAGTGGCACTGCTCGCCATTCTTCTATGCGGCCTGACCACCTATAAAAAGGGTTGGATCGCCCTGAAGAACCGTAACCTGAACATCAATGCGCTAATGAGCATCGCGGTGACCGGTGCGGTGCTGATTGGGCAATGGCCAGAAGCAGCAATGGTCATGTTCCTCTTTGCTGTCGCCGAGCTGATCGAAGCGAAATCGCTGGACCGGGCGCGCAATGCCATCCGTGGTCTGATGGATCTAACCCCAGAAAGCGCCACGGTGCAGCAGGCCGACGGCACATGGCTTGAGGTCGAGGTTAAAACCATCGCAGTGGGCGCGCTGGTCAGGGTTCGTCCTGGCGAGCGCATTGGCCTCGATGGCGAAGTAACTGCCGGCAACTCCACCATCAATCAAGCGCCCATCACCGGGGAGAGCTTGCCCGTAGAGAAAACCATTGGCGATCCGGTTTTTGCTGGAACCATCAACGAAGCCGGCTCGCTGGAATACCGGGTCTTGGCAGCTGCAGCCAACACCACACTGGCCCGCATCATCCATGCGGTTGAGGAAGCGCAGGGCTCGCGCGCCCCGACCCAACGTTTTGTTGATCAATTCGCCAAGGTGTACACCCCCGTAGTATTCCTGTTCGCTCTGGCTATAGCGATTGTGCCGCCACTGTTTATGGCCGCGCCCTGGTACGACTGGATCTATCGCGCTCTGGTACTGCTGGTAGTCGCCTGCCCTTGCGCTTTGGTTATCTCGACGCCGGTAACCATTGTCAGTGGCCTGGCTGCCGCTGCACGTAAAGGCATCTTGATCAAAGGTGGGGTTTACCTAGAGTCCGGCGGCAAGCTTGGTTTCCTGGCCCTAGACAAGACTGGGACTATCACTCACGGCAAACCGGTACAGACCGATTACATGCCATTGACTGAGCAGGACTCAGAAGCCTACCGCAAACATGCCGCCAGCCTCGCCAGCCGGTCTGACCACCCGGTCTCGCAAGCGATAGCCAAGCATGCCACTGAGAATGGGCTGACGTTTGCCACTGTTGATGGATTCGAAGCCCTAGCGGGGCGAGGCGTTCGAGGCTCCATTGAGGGTACGGACTTTCACCTAGGTAACCACAGGCTGGTGGAAGAGCTTGGCCTCTGTTCTCCAGAGCTGGAAGCGACGCTGGAACGCCTCGAACGCCAAGGCAAAACGGTGGTAGTCCTGTGCAACCCCCAGCGCGCCATAGCCATGTTCGCCGTGGCTGACACCGTGAAGGACTCCAGTCGCGAGGCAATTGAGGAGCTTCACGCGCTTGGGGTGAAGACCACGATGTTGACAGGCGATAACCCGCACACCGCAGAGGCTATTGCTAAGCAGGTAGGCATCGACGAGGCGCGCGGCAACCTCCTGCCGGTCGACAAACTGCAAGCTATTGAAGCATTGCAAGCGCGCGGTTACGTCGTCGGCATGGTCGGTGATGGCATCAACGATGCACCGGCATTAGCGAAATCGGAAATTGGTTTCGCCATGGCCGCCGCCGGCACGGACACGGCCATTGAGACAGCGGATGTAGCATTGATGGATGACGACCTGCGCAAGATCCCGACCTTTATCCGCCTGTCGCAACAAACCGCCGCCATCCTCAAGCAGAACATCGTGTTGGCGCTGGGGATCAAAGCCCTGTTTCTCGTCATTACCCTCACGGGGCAAGCCACCATGTGGATGGCTGTCTTTGCAGATATGGGCGTGAGCTTACTGGTGGTGTTCAACGGCCTACGCTTACTTAAAAAGTAGGGAAGGAGGGTTGGAAATGAAAGCAGCATTGCAACTCGCGATTGAACAAGCTTTTCAACAGGCCGAGCAAGCCATGCAGGAGAAGCGCAGTGCAGATGCCTTTCACTGGCTGGAGCGCGCGCACATCCTGACCCAACGCCACCCCGTAATGCATGCTAGGTCACATTGGCTGATGCTCACACTCGGCTGGCAGGTTGGCGATTATCGCGAGGTTGCAGGGCAACTACCGCGTATTGTCGCGGCCCTGCTGTTTTCCAAAATCTGGGTGCCCATCGGCAATACAGGCCGCTCCAGGATCAGCGCCTTCAGGCCAATGCCGGTTCCTGAAGAACTGCAGATCTTGCTTGCAAACGACGACCCGAATCCACCCAGCCGGTGATTACGCTCATGCAAATTGATCTCGCTACCCAGCTTCCTTGCTCACCTGCTGAAGTGATCGCCGAGGTACACACGCAACGCCTGCTTCGTCAGGTAGCATCACCACTACTGAGCTTTATCCCGCTGCGCTCCACAGAATTTCCTACGACCTGGGGTGAGGATACTAACTGGGCCAGACTTAAAACTACTCGGCGTACTTCCCATCGGGCGTCAGGCGATTGTGATCACCTACCGCCAGGCGGAAAACGCTGACACGTTCATGCTTAGAGACAACGGCTAAAGCCCTCTTATTCGCAGGTGGGATCACCTGATTACGGTGCAAGAGGCCAGTGGTGGAACGCTATACCGGGATCGAGTGACTATCGAGGCAGGCATCCTCACCCCTTTCGTGTGGTTTTTTGCGCGCTTTTTTCTACGCCCACCGTCAGGGGCGCTGGGCAACCTTGGCGGCTAATGGCTTTAACTACGAAAGCACTCAGCCCCAGTAGTAACCAGACCCCGCTCGGTACTTGGCGCATGCTCGTCCAACTCACAGCAAGCGCTGAATCAGCGGCGATCGTGCTTTGGCAATTAACACCCCAGGCAGCAGGCTAGCTATAAGCTGCACATCATCACGATGAGTCAACCACTCCCCGCACTCTAGTAGCCCTGCCCAGCAGTGGTGACTACGCCCAAGACCGGCGCAATATCCCCGCCGAAAGCTATACAAAAATGTCGCTCAGACACAAGTTTATTACCACCTCACGAAGATTACAAAATTGTAATTTTCCAATCATCTTCAAGTTATCTTCGACTTGCAAGGATAGGGCTCAGCTCTCCGAAGGCGCAGAGCGCTTGAGAGGGCAATACCTAATAAGAACGCCATGGCGAAAATCACACTAATAACTGCCAACAATAAAGGAGCAATACATGCGTAATAAAGCCAAACTATCCCTTGCAGTATTTTCGGCTATTGTCGGTGCAGCGCCTCTGATGGCGGCTGCAGAAGAACAGGCCGAAGGTTTTGTAGAAGGCAGTAGCTTCAATGTTCTTAACCGTAATTTTTACATGAACCGCGACTTCCGCAAGGGCCAGTCCAGCAATACTGGTAATGGTTACACTGAGGCTTGGGCTCACGGGATCATCGGTAAGTTTGAGTCTGGGTTCACCCAAGGCACTGTAGGCTTTGGTATTGACGCCTTCGCCATGCTCGGCCTTAAGCTAGATACTGGTGATGGTCGTTATGGTCCAGGCGGCACTGTTAACCTACTTCCTGTAAACAGTGACGGCGAAGCAGAGGACAACTATTCAAAAGTGGGCGGTGCAGTAAAAGCCCGCGTACTCGACACCGTTGTCAAAGTGGGCGATGTTTTTCCCATGACCCCGGTTGTTCACTACGGTGACTCTCGTTTGCTGCCGGAAAGCTTCAAGGGTGTAACCGCCGTCAACAACAGCATCGATGGCCTGACCTTGCAAGGCGGTCGTGTTCACGCGATGAGTCAGCCGCAACAGAGTGGCATGGATGAAGACTTCGCCACTTTCTATGCCGGTGGTGTAAACGCCCCGTGGGCGGCCTACTTCGGCGGCGACTACACGCTGAACGACAATCTGGCGTTCAGCCTCTACTCCAGCCGCCTGAAGGATGCTTGGAACCAGCACTACGCGGGCATGTCTTGGAGCCATCAGCTGTCTGAGGAAGTGTCGCTGTTCGGCGGCCTGAACTACTACAAGGCTGTAGATGAAGGCAAGCAGCTGCTGGGTAAGTTCGACAACGACATTTACAGCGGCAAAGTGGGCGTGCAGTTCGGTGCACACAGTGTTGCCCTGTCGCACCAGCGCAACAACGGCGACGACGATTTCGACTACCTGCGCCAGTCTGACTCCATCTTCCTGGACAACTCCATCCAGTACAGCGACTTCAACTCGCCGAAGGAGCAGTCCTGGATGTTGCGCTACGACTTGGATATGGCCAGTTATGGCGTTCCTGGCCTGACCTTTATGACGCGCTACGCGCTGGGTACAGATGCTGACTACTCCGACGCCAACAATGTGTATATGCGTCGCGATGCTGATGGCAATCCACTGACAGACCAGAAGCGCTGGGAGCGCAATATCGAAGCCAAGTACGTCGTACAAACTGGCTCGCTGAAAGATATGTCCTTCCGCGTTCGCCAGATGACAACCCGCGCAACGGCTTACGAGTCGGATCTGGATGAGGTTCGCCTGATCGTCGAGTACCCACTGAGCGTGCTCTAAAAATCTATGAGCGGGCGGGCTCTCAATGCTCCGCCCGCTTATATATGCCAAGGCAACGCACCAAACTTCAGTGACACCATAAAATCACTCACTATATTTCAAGAATGTAATTTTTGGCTCACCTTGCTGTTAGCTTTACCCCCGTAAACTTCACTCGAACCTGTAGAGCTTGCCCATAAATCTCGACAAGTTATTAATTGAATTTTACGAGGCCTGCCTTATGAACATATTGAAAGCCCTAGCTATTGGATCGGTACTTATTTTCGGATCCGTACAGACTTATGCAGAAGACGGCTACGACCGTTCAATTAAGAGACAAGCACAGTTCAAAGCAGATCAAAAACGAATTCACGGAACTGAGCCCGCGGCTAGGCCAGCGGATGAGTTAAAGGTTAAGACCATCAGCCGAGATCGGGAAAACACCGACATGAATAACGAAACTAAAGCTGAATAACCGCTCACTTCCGAACGATGTTCACCTCTAGAAGCTCCCGAGCTCCTTTGGAAAGAGGTGTACCCTAAGCGCCCTTCGAGGCGCTTTTTTTATTCAAAAAATTTCATACCCAATAGCTATGCTATCAAATATAAAAAGCTATCTCGGTAGAGAACAAAACTCTAGTCCTTCGCAAATAATTCAAACCGACCATCACCATCAGCGTGTATCAACCAGAGCAAAATGATACGCATTGAAAGCTTTTATATTTGCCAGCCTAGTATCGGCGAAACCAGCAACTCGCAGCGCTGAATGATACCGCTCTGGGCGCGGACGGGGATCGAGAGAGGGCCACGGAGGCCGACTGTCACTGCGCCAAAGCATGACGGCAACTGTTTCCCTTCGTAAAGAACCCGATACGCACTCGATAGCTTTTACAGATTTAACGAATAGAGTGGGACTTAGTGCCGCGACCCTGACTTACAAATTCACGTATTTTCGCCCACAGATTGAGCAGTCCCAGCTTTTCGCCGCCTTACACGCGTCACTATTTTGGATTCAAATATCCAAGCTTGTGCACGCCGTGCGAGCAGCACAGCAGGCAACGTGATCCTGCTATAGCTGCTCCCAAACTCGACCCGCCCCGTCTCAACGTCGAATAGTCCTGCGGCAATACCAGCGATGAGTCGCGCGTGCCGCACAAACTAGCCATCAGAGATGGCAACACACAAGCAGAGTCTGTAATACACACAATCTTGACATAGCAGTACATGCAACAAAAAGCCCCGCTCAAGAGCGGGGCTTTTCAGTCGTACACAAATAGCGGTGCGCACTTAACGCAAGCGATGAGCTAATCGATAGAGCAGTGGCAACACCAGCAGCGTCAGCGCCGTTGAGGACAGTATTCCGCCAATCACCACCGTGGCCAGAGGCCGCTGAACCTCGGCACCGGTGCCAATGGCTGTGGCCATTGGAATAAAGCCCAGGGACGCCACCAAGGCAGTCATCAGCACCGGCCGCAGACGCGTCAACGCGCCTTCGCGAATGGCCTCGTCCAGCCCCATGCCGTTTTCACGCAAACTGCGAATAAAGGAAATCATCACCAGGCCGTTGAGCACCGCCACCCCCGACAGCGCAATAAAACCCACCCCTGCAGAGATCGAGAGCGGAATATCACGCAGCCACAGAGCCATGATCCCACCGGTCAACGCGAAGGGCACACCAGTGAATACCAGCAGGCCATCTTTGACGTTGCCGAACATCATGAAGAGCAGCGTGAACACCAGTAGCAGCGACACCGGCACGACAATCTGCAGGCGCTTGGCCGCCGATTGCAGCTGCTCGAAGGTGCCGCCCCAGGTCGTCCAGTAACCTGTAGGGACGCTTACCGCTTGGGCGATTTTGCTCTCGGCCTCGGCGACAAAAGAGCCAATATCGCGACCACGAACGTTAGCGGTGACCACCACGCGGCGCTTGCCGCTCTCACGGCTGATCTGGTTCGGACCGGGTGCGGACACCACGCTCGCGACATCAGCTAAGCGCACAAACCCCGGGCCGTCCAAACCATCGCCACTCGCTAGGCGAATCGGTAGCTGCTGGATTTTGTCGACATCATTGCGCCACTCATCCGCGAGGCGAACCTGAATATCAAAACGTCGATCACCTTCAAACAATGCACCGGCCTCGCGCCCGCCAATGGCGGTGGAAATGGCATCCTGAATCTCCGAGACATTCAAACCATAGCGCGCGGCTTTTTCACGGTCGATTTGCACGCTAAGCATCGGCAGACCCGTGGTCTGTTCAACCTTTACGTCAGCGGCACCCGGAATACCTTCCAGGACTTCTGCAATTTGCTCAGCAGTCTCGTTCATCACATCCATGTCATCGCCAAACACCTTGACCGCAACATCGCTGCGCACACCGGAAATCAGCTCGTTGAAGCGCATTTGAATAGGCTGGGTGAACTCGTAGTTGTTGCCGGGAACCTGCTCGACCGCCTCCTGAATCGCCGCAACCAAATCGGCTTTACTGCGCTCAGGATCGGGCCACTGTTCGCGCGGCTTGAGCATGACAAAGTTGTCCGCCACGTTCGGCGGCATTGGGTCGGTCGCGACTTCGGCGGTGCCCAATTTGGCGAACACCGTATCAACCTCGGGAAAGGATTTGATTATTTTTTCGAGTTGCACCTGCATGTCAATCGCCTGCGTGAGGCTGGTGCCTGGAATGCGCATGGCATGCAGCGCGAAATCGCCCTCATCCAGACTCGGCACAAACTCGCTGCCCATCCGCGAAGCGGTCAAGCCCGACAGCACCATGATGACTGCCGCAATGGTCAGTACCAGCGGCTTGCTGACCATGACCCAATCCAGCAACGGTGCGTAGCCTTGCTTTAGCCAGACCATCAAACGGTTTTCTTTTTCGCTGACGTTGCCATTGAGAAACAGCGCAACAGCCGCCGGGACGAACGTCACCGAAAGGATCATGGCACCGAGGAGAGCCGTCACCACGGTGAACGCCATCGGGTGGAACATCTTGCCTTCTACACCTGTAAGGGCAAAGATCGGCAGATAAACCACCATGATGATCAACTGGCCGAACAACAGCGGACGACGCGCCTCCTTCGAGGCCGCGAACACCTCATGGAAGCGCTCGTTACGAGTCAAGGTTCTTCCGGCGACGGCTTGGGCATGAGCCAGGCGACGCACGCAGTTCTCAACAATCACTACGGCACCATCGATGATAATGCCGAAGTCGAGCGCACCGAGGCTCATCAGGTTCGCGCTGACCTTATTACTGACCATCCCCGTGAAGGTGAATAGCATCGACAATGGGATCACCATTGCGGTGATAAGGGCTGCACGGATATTGCCCAGGAACAGGAACAAGATCGCGATAACCAGCAGTGCACCTTCGATCAGGTTCTTCTTTACCGTATTAATAGCCTTGTCGACCAACACAGTGCGGTCATAGACCGTCTTCGCCATGACCCCTTTCGGCAGGTTGCGATTGATCTCCTTCATCCGCTGATCGACAGCCTGCGACACATCGCGGCTGTTCTCGCCAATCAGCATAAATACCGTGCCAAGCACCACCTCCTGGCCGTTTTCGGTAGCAGCACCGGTACGCAGCTCTTTACCCAAACCCACCTCGGCAACATCACCGATACGCACAGGAACACCATCGGTACTCTTAATGATGATGTTGGCGATGTCGGCTATAGAGCCTAACTGCCCTGGCGCGCGGATCAGGTATTGCTCGCCGCTGCGCTCGATATAGCCCGCACCAACGTTGGCATTGTTGTTTTCCAGCGCCGCTACGATGTCCGGCAAACTTAGGCCATGGGCGACTAGGCGGTCCGGCATGGGCGAAACCTGGAACTCCTTGGCATAACCGCCAATGGTGTTGATTTCGGTAACGCCTTTTACGGTGCGCAGTTGCGGCTTGACGATCCAGTCCTGAATCTCACGCAGATCCATCGGCGTGTAGGCGCTGCCATCCGGCTTTTTTGCGCCATCTTCCGCCTCGACGGTCCACATGTAGATCTCGCCCAGGCCAGAGGCAATGGGCCCCATGCTTGGCGACAGCTCACTGGGTAGATTGCCACGGGCTTCCTGTATCCGCTCATTCACCAACTGGCGAGCGAAGTAGATGTCCGTACCGTCCTCGAAGATGACGGTGACTTGCGACAGCCCATAACGCGAGATGGAGCGTGTCTCCTGCAAGTTGGGTAGCCCCGCCATGACCGTCTCAATCGGGAAGGTCACACGCTGCTCGGTCTCCAACGGCGAATAGCCTTTGGCCTCGGTGTTGATCTGCACCTGCACGTTGGTGATGTCGGGAACCGCATCAATCGGCAGTTTCTGGTAGCTGTAAACACCCAACGCTGCCATGCCGAGCACAGCCAGCAAGACCAGCCAGCGCTGATCGATGGCGAAGCGAATTAATCGTTCGTACATGTCAATTTCCCCTAAAGCGCAGCATCACCGCGCTCTCCGGTACGGATGCGCAATGCGTCGGTCAACGGGGATACGGCGACGATTCCGTCACCAGGTACACCAGTGTGGGCAGCCTTTTCGATGGCCTGGACGATCTCATCGGCAACCTCGTCGGAGCAGAACGCCAACAGCACGAGATGCTGGTGGGCGTCGGGGTTCCATTCGTCAGCGATAAAGCTGTGATCCTTACCGTGACCACGCGGGTGACCATGGGCCGGCAAAATGGTAAAGCCAGGCAGATGCGGCAGTGCGTGCAACGCTTGCTCGACGGCCTCAAGCCGGATCGGGCGAAATATAGCTGTCACTTGTTTCATGGCTCGACTCCAAATTAGTGGTCATGGCTCGCGCCGGCTTTGCCCAGCTCAGCTTTGATCAGGAAGCTGTTCTTCAGTGCGTAACGATCACCCACCTTCAGACCCGAGATAATCTCGACGAAGCGTCCGTCGGACTTGCCAAGCTCAAGAGGCCGGGCCTCCAACTGGTTATCGAAGCGGCCGAACACCACTTGCCAATCACGCACGGTCTGGATTGCTTCGACTGCCACAGCTACAGGCACGTCGTTCTCCTCAGCAACCACCTCGACCGTCACCGGCAAACCAGGACGCCATACCCTATCTGGGTTATCGAGCACGATACGGGCCGTAGCCGAGCGGGTTTGCGTCCCAACTAGAGCGCTGACATACGAAATACGGCCCTCAGCCTTGGCTGCGAATGCGCTGGAGCTCACGACAACTTTTTGCCCTTCGGCGATTACGCCCAGGTCTTTCGCCGCGACTGTTGAATCCACCCACACCGTCGACAGATCCGAAACGGTAAAGACCGCAGAGTCCTCTTTGAGAACCTCACCGACCGATATGCTCTTGCTGGTGATCACGCCATCAATAGGGGCACGAATCTCGAACTCGGTGAGGTTCTGGCCTTTAGCCGGGGCACCACCCAGCGAGGCGATTTGTTGCTGCACGCGCTGCACCGCGATAGCAGCTTCCTGCATGGCCACCTGCGCCTGCAGGAAGTCCTGCTCTGCGGAAATTTTCTCTTCCCACAGCTGCTTTTCCCGCGCATAGGTCGTGCGGGCGAGCGCCGAACGCTGCTGGGCGGCAAGCAGCTCGCCACGCAGTTCAGCAAGCGCCTGACTGGATATCTTGGCCAACACCTGGCCTTTGCGAACCGAATCACCAGCGCTGACCGCCACCGAGTCAACCCGACCGGCAAGCTGAGGAGTTACCTGAACAGTACGGTCGCCGTTGTAGCGAACCTCGCCCAGCACCTGCAGCGTGGAAGCAATTTTCGCGGGACCCGCTGTGCCAATCGTGACGCCACCCTGCTCAAGCTGGGCATCGGTCATGGCCACGCGAGCCTCAACCTGCTCGTAAGCGAACGAATAGCTTTTGCCACTGTGCTTGGCGCTGATGGCAACCTGGAACGAATGCGGCTCTACAACCGCCGCATCACCACGCAGATAGTCATTCTCTTTGCTGAAGTTGATGATCTGCGCAGGCTGCCCCAAGCGCGCCAGAGTTACTTGCGCAGTACTGGCTGCGGGGTCTAGAGGCTTGCCGTCCAGATAGGTATAAAGCCGGAATTGTGGTTCTACGCCCGCCTCAAAAATCGTCACCTCAAGCGCGTAATCACCCTCAGTGAAAAGCTTGCCGCCATGCTCGCCCGCTGTAGGCTTTACAGCCTCATGGTGTTCCCCATCCGCATGCTCGTCGTTCTCTTCGTGCTCCTCGGCCGAAGCCTCCCCATGGTGCTCGGGATCAGCGTGAGCCGATGCATCTTCATGACTTTCATCATGACCATGGCCTTCTTCCCCGGACTGACCAGGGCTACCACTTAGAATCAGAACCGCCACGACCAGACCGATTGCGACAACAGCCGCAATCATTAGCCACTGCTTTCTGGGAGTTGTTGATGCCATTGGTAACTCCAAATAATCAAACGTATTGAATGTGTCTCATGCCCCGGCGGTGATTAAACACGCTCAAAAAGCACGAAACCGTCTGGTAAACAGGCGAGGCCTCATGCCGCATGACGCGACCGTCTGGAGCGTTGTATAGGGGCGCTGGGTGCTTATTTTTTGAATTCGACGTTGAGTTGGGAGCCATAAATCTTCTCCAAACTCACCCACGCCGAAATAGCCTCATCCAGGCTGTTTAGGTACTGGGAGCGCATGCTGACAAGGGTGCGTTGAGCATCGAGCACATCGATAAAGGCAAACTTGCCCATCTCAAATCCACGGACGGCACCCTCTACCGCTTGCTGCGCAGTGGGAAGCAAGGTGCTGCGGATCGAATCGACCTCGCTTCTGGCGCTTTCCCACTGCTCAAACGCCTGCTGGGCCTGTGCTCGTAGGCGAAGCTCGGTGGCGTTGCGCAGATCGCGCGCCTGGTCAGCCCCATAAGCAGCAGCCAGCACATTGCCTTGGTTGCGGTTGAACAACGGAATAGGCACCGACAAGCCGAGCAGATTGACGCGCTCACCCAGCCCCTCGTCGTATTGGCTGCCAAGGCTGACTGTGATGTCGGGAATGCGCTGCGACTTTTCCAGCGCCAAAGAGGACTCGGCACGCTGGATTTGCATGCCCGCCAACCGCACATCTGCGGTATCCGTTATGCGTGCAAGCATCTCGGTCTGCGCTGGCAGGTACGGCAGGCGCTCAAGATCACCCTCGACATGCGCGAAATTCGGTGTAGCAGCACCCGTTATGAGCGCCAGTTGCTTGTAGGCATTGCTTTGACTGAGACGAGCTCGGTTCAACTCCAGTTGAATCTCAGAGCGCTGCACTTGGGCACGCGCAATTTCGATTGGGGATGCCTTGCCAGCCTTTACGCGCCCTTCGGCCACCTGGAGTCCGCGATTGGCAAGGTCCAGCGACTGGGTAGACAGCTGCAAGCCTTCCTGGGCACGCAGTGCTGAATAAAAGGCCTGGATAACCTCAGCCCGCAGGGTGTTTTTTCTACGCTCAAGATCAATCGCTACAGCGTCCTGGTCACGCTCAGAAACATCGATTCGCGCGCCACGTTTACCACCCAACTCAATTGGCTGGGATACCTGAATGCTGGTGACGCGCGATTCACTACGCGTGTCCTCGACGCTCCAGGACAACTCCGGATTGGGAATCAGCCCAGCTTGAGCACGCGAGCCTTCGGCAATGCCTGTATTCCACTGGGCTGCTGCGAGTTCTGGATTCTCCGCTAGCGCTTTTGCCAACGCGATCTCAATTGTGATTGCTTGCCCGACTGACTCGGCTGCAATTGTTATTGCTGGAGTCATTAACAATGCAGCCAACAGGCCTGAAAAAACAGAGCGCTTAACTATGCTTTCTCCACGAGCGCTTAATTTTTTTACATACACTTTAAAACCTTCTACGGCACTAGCGCCGCGCGGATAAACAAAGAATTTACTACTAGATGAACCTGGCGGGGTTATCGATTAATGCTCAGGAATACGAGTAGAAGACCAATTCCCGGCAGAATGTAGTTCCCGATGCCTATCAACAAGGTGACTGGAAAATTACAAATACGTTATCCAGCACCACTCCAGGCGGGCCTGTATTAATATTGCTAGCGTTCAAAAGTGCGGACAGCTTAGCGCCCAGTAACAACTAGAAACACACACAGACAAATAAAGGGTTGCCCCAAGCGCAGCGCCACCGGCGCTGCTCTGCCAGTCAAAATTTGAGTAATGGGAGAGTTGCGAGCGCATGCGACATGTTGTCACCCAGCCCCTCTTAGCCAAGCAAAACGGGGATTGCACCTTGACCCTGAAGCCCCTTCAGGCTTTAGCTTTGGAGCAACCTGAAAGGCCACCGGCGCTTTCCGTGATCACCAAAAAACGAATTGAAAATACGCTGCCTCTACAATAAAACAACTATTCAAATTAATATTTTCCCGCATATCTCAAGGTGAATTTTTATGCGAATCCTTATTATCGAGGACGAGCCCAAGACTGCCGAGTACTTACACCAAGGCTTAAGCGAAAGTGGTTATGTAGTTGACAAAGCAGCTACTGGTGTAGATGGTCTCCACCTTGTCAGGCAACATGCTTACGACTTAGTTGTTCTCGATGTAAACCTGCCCGGAATTGATGGCTGGGGCGTGCTTGAGCATATACGCAGCAACAGCAGTACTCGCGTAATAATGCTAACTGCACGCGGGCGTTTAGTGGATAAAATAAAAGGCCTGGACTTGGGGGCGGATGACTATTTAGTCAAGCCATTTGAATTCCCTGAGTTACTTGCACGAATTCGCACGCTGCTACGACGCAGCGAGCAGATTCCGGTACCGGAAGTGCTGCGGGTAGCCGACCTTGAGCTCGACCCTGCCAGGCACCGCGCGTTCCGTGGTGAACAGCGGATCGACCTGACGACCAAAGAGTTCGCATTACTGCACCTGCTGATGCGCCGCTCTGGAGAAGTGCTATCGCGCACCCAGATCATTTCGCTGGTCTGGGACATGAACTTCGACTGCGACACAAACGTCGTCGAGGTCTCCATCCGCCGGCTTCGCGCCAAAATCGATGACCCATTCGATAACAAACTGATCCACACCCTAAGGGGCGTCGGTTATGTACTTGAGGAGCGCGCATGAAGCCGGCCAGCCTGTCCATGCGCCTTGGCCTGTCAGTCAGCGTAATGGGGGCGGCGCTGGTGGTTCTGCTTGCGGCACTCGCCTACTTCGCGCTGACCCATGAGCTGGATTCTTTGGCCAAGAAGAGCCTAGACGGCAAACTGGAGCAAATTCAGCACAATCTCGCCGAGGACATTAGCGCCCATGCAATTGCCCAGCAGCCTCACGAGCTGCTGGACTTGGTCATGGGGCATGACAACCTGCACCTGACGATTTACGGGAAAAAATCAGGCACCAAGTTACTCCTGAACCTTGGTGAGAAATCCCTAGAGCCCATTCTTGCCAGCATACCGGCAGGCGACACCCCCAGTTACCAGAGCTGGTCGGATACCGAGGGAAACAACTTTCTGACCGCAGCCAAAGTGATGCTGCTCAACGACGGCGATCACGTCCGTGTCTTGCTCTCCATTAATCGATCCGCCGACGAGGCACTGCTCAGTGCCTACCTCAAGTCAACGCTGATCGCGCTCCCTCTACTACTCGCGTTGATTGGTATGGGCGCATGGTGGATCGTACAGCGGGGCCTTGCTCCGCTCCGGCAGTTTCGCCAGGTAGCCTCACTGATCTCCACCCAAGATCTGACTCATCGACTTTCCGTGGACAAACTTCCGCAAGAGCTGAGCGCGCTGGCCCATGGCATCAACTTCATGCTGCATCGGCTTGACGGGGGTGTTCAGCAGCTATCGCAGTTCTCTGATGACCTGGCTCATGAGCTTCGTTCCCCCATCACAAATCTGATGGGTAAAGCCCAGGTAACGCTCTCCAGAGAACGCCCTCCAGAGGAATACAAAGCCGTACTGGAATGCTGCACAGAAGAGCTTGAACGCGTCACCCGAATCGTGTCCGACATGCTGTTTCTCGCTCAAGTCAGTCACCCTGCGTCCCTAGTTCCCTTCGAGAAGATTGCACTGGAAGACGAGGCACGCCGCGTTGTGGATCTGTTGAGCATCTCCGCCGAAGAGAAACAGATCAGCCTGAGCATTTCCGGAACAGGCCGAACCTTCGGTGATCGGCTGATGGTGCAACGCGCCATTTCAAACCTGTTGTCCAACGCGATTCGGCATAGCCCCATCGGCGCAAACATCTCGCTGCTGATCGAGAAGCACAGTGAAACCGTATCGTTCTCGGTCGGAAATCCCGGGATTGGTATCCCCGCCCAGCACATCCCCCGATTGTTCGAACGCTTCTACCGCGTCGATACCAGCCGCTCACGCGCAGAGGGTGGAACGGGGCTTGGCCTGGCAATTGTTCGCTCAATCATGAGCCTGCACCAGGGCACGGTTGAGGTCAGCAGTCTGCCAGGCAGCTTTACCGTTTTCCGCTTGATCTTCCCCAAAATTCGCAATGGTTCTTCGGTCTAGAAGCCGGCGAGCGAACATGCGAAGCAACCCGCCGAGTGCTGGCCGTAGAGGAGCCTGGGTCACCCTATTCGGAGAGTACGGCATACAGCGACGGCTCCCGATATGCCAACCACCTGAGCATGGAGAAACACCAATGAAAAAGACCACCTTGGCAGTCGTGATTAGCACTGGAGGGCTCAGTCTTAGCCAACCAGCGGCCGCTGACTTTTTTGCCGACAGCAAAGCGGGTTTGGAGGCGCGTAACTTCTATTTCAATCGCGACTTCCGCCAAGATTCAGCCAACCAATCAAAGCAAGAAGAATGGGCTCAGGGCTTCCTGCTGCGCTACGAATCCGGCTTCACCGAGGGAACCGTCGGCGTAGGCGTCGATGCCATCGGCATGCTTGGCCTCAAGCTCGACTCCAGTGCCGACCGCTCAGGTTCAGGCCTGCTCAAGCGCGATAAAGAAGCGCCTCGGGCCGCACAAGACGAATATGGCGAGATTGGTTTAACCGCCAAACTTCGTGCGTCCAACAGTGTACTGAAAGTGGGCACGCTGCAGCCCAGGCTACCAACCGTCCAAGCTAACGACTCGCGCCTGCAGCCGCAGACATTTCAGGGTGGCCATCTCAACGCGCTGGAAATTGACGGACTGACCTTCGATGCAGGTCAGCTCAAGCAAGTCAGCCAGCGCGACTCCTCCGACAGCGAAGACCTCAGTATCACCAGCGGATCTGCCCGAGCTATCAGTGGTGGCGGAACTCAGAGCAGCGATGAGTTCAGCTTCGCTGGGGCGACCTACAAATGGAACAGCAACCTGGCCACCGGCTACAACTACGGCAACCTGGATGAGTTCTATAAGCAGCATATTTTCACGGTCCTGCACACGTTGCCGTTGGGTGAAAAACAGTCGCTGAAGAGTGATCTTCGCTATGCCCGCTCCACCGATGAAGGCAACAGTAACGTCGACAACAAGGCATTCGGTGCGATGTTTACCTACGCCTTTGGCGGCCATGCATTGGGTGTTGGCTACCAGAACATGAGCGGAGACACCGGTTACGCCTACATCAACGGCACCGATCCGTTCCTGGTCAACTACGTGCAGATCGGTGACTTCGCCAATAAAGATGAGACCTCCTGGCAGGCCCGCTATGACTTCAACTTCGCCAGCGTGGGTATTCCTGGTCTGACGTTCATGACCCGTTACCTGACCGGGGAGAATATTGATCTAGGGGCTGGCAAAGCCGATGGCAAAGAATGGGAGCGCAACACGGATATTGCTTATGTCTTCCAGGACGGCGCGTTGAAAAATCTCGGCGTGAAGTGGCGCAACGCCACACTACGCTCTACCAACTTCGGCAACGACGTTGACGAGAACCGCTTGATCGTCAGCTACACCCTTCCGCTGTTGTAATCAGCAATCCTCAGCGCGGCACTCAACTAAGAGTGCCGCGCGTTAGGTCTCCTCACTAATAAAAAGTGATGACTACCGTGAGACAAAACCAGAGCATCGGAGCGCTCACGCCCACCACATTACAAATTAGTAATCCGGCTGCGATCCCCGCGTTAGGTTCACACCGATAAGCTTCTTACCTCTCAGGGCTTTGATATAGCCTGCTTGGCACGAGCTCCGATTGACCCATGTTCGACCCACTCACAATCGACCGCCAACTGGCGCAGGTCTTCTTAACCAGCGCGCGCTGCCTCTGCTTTCGGCAGACAGCACGCAGCCTGAACCTGCACATCGTATCGATGCGCAAAAAACTCAAAAAACTAGAAGCCTGTGTAGGCAGTCCGTTATTCCTCTACGAAGGACGGGAGCTTCGCCTCAGCTCAGTTGGGCGCGAGTTGCAACGAGCACTGACGGAGCGCTTCGGCGACCTGCAGCCGGAGGTTGTCAGTGCCCAGCGTCCGCTGGTACGTCTGGCTGTACCGTCAGCACTGCTCACCGACCTGCTGGCCCGTGATTTGATCTCCTGGCTGCGTAAGGATGCTGCGGTTAGGCTGGAGGTAATACCGCTGGAGGGCGAGCCGGATAAGTTAGCCGAGGTCATGGTGTGGATCGCTGATCCCGACAGACTACGACCGAATCCCGGCTTTGCAATGAGCAGGCCATTGATGCTGGCACGCATTGCTTATCGTGCTCATATGGCCAAGCGCTTTGCAGGCAAGCGCCTGCCCGGCACAGCCGCTGACCTGAAGGACTTTATGCTGGTTCAACACGCGGCGAACGCCACGATTGGCAGCTTCGAGCCATGGAATCGGCTGATCCGCCAGCGTCAGAGTTCGGTCACTCAGGTGTACTCGCAAGAGTGGGTCGCGGATTTGGTCCGAAACACGTCCTGCATCGGTCTACTACCCGAATACATCTCTCGCATAGATCGTAATCTGCTATCCCTCGAAAAACTGTTCGAGCCTGACTTGGAGCGGGTAGTGTGGATATCCACGTCACCGCTGACGGCAGAGCAGCCCGAAGTACAAACTCTGGTGTCGCTCATCCACAAGGCGTTCGATGATCGCCGCAGCTGGTTCGCTGATCCCGAACAGTCTCGCTAGCGCGACGATTCTCCATATTGTCACTGGCCTGAAACAAACCAAATTCTCTCTCCGCACGCTGCAACCCTCGTCCCCAGTGGCTTTCATTCGACACACGCAAGCTGAAATAAAAACGCCACTAAAAATATACAGAACCGTCATACGCCTCCCCGAGCCTGCGCCTCGTCAACCACAACACGCAGCAACGAGGAGAAGTACATGTTCATTGCCCACGCCAACACTCAATGGCTCAATCGCATCACTTTGGGCCTCTTACTGAGCGCCTGCACCTTGTCAGCCCAAGCCGGCACGGTCACCACCGACGGCGCTGATCTGGTCATCAAGACCAAAGGGGGACTTGAAGTCGCCACCACTGACAGGGAATTCAGCTTCAAAGTCGGCGGACGCCTGCAGGCGGACTACTCCATGTTCGACGATTACTACACCCGTAACGGCAACTCTGCGGATGCCGGTTACCTACGTCGGGCCTTCCTTGAGCTCGGCGGCACGGCCTACAAGGACTGGAAGTATCAGATCAACTACGATCTTTCGCGCAACACCGGCAACGACAGCAGCGGTTACCTCGATGAGGCAAGCGTGACCTATACCGGTTTCGCTCCGGTGAACTTGAAGATGGGCCGAATTTATACAGACTTCGGCCTAGAGAAGGCGACCAGCTCGAAATGGACTACGGCGCTGGAACGCAATTTGTCCTATGACCTGGCCGAGTGGGTCAACGACAACTCCGGTATGGGTGTGCAGGCCAACAGCGTGGTAGGCAATATGGCATTCCTCTCTGGCAGCCTGTTCAGCGAGAACAACAACGACACCGACGGCGACAGCGTCAAACGCTACAACCTACGTGGCGTGTTCGCCCCGATGAGTGAGCCGGGCAATGTGCTGCACGTAGGTCTGCAGTATGCCTACCGAGACTTACAAGACAGCGCCGTCGACACGCGCATTCGGTCCCGCATGGGTATGCGCGGCGTCGACACCAATGGAGGCAGCAGCGCCGGCGCGAATGGCAACCGCGGCCTATTCGGCGGCGCAACCGCCACCGAAGGATTGTGGGAAGATGATTCGGTGTGGGGCGTTGAGGGTGCCTGGGCGATGGACGCGCTATCAGTACAGGCCGAATACCTGAGCCGCACGCTGAAGGCCGATACAGCGCAGAACGATATCGACGCCAGCGGCTACTACGCCCAGGTGGCCTACACGCTCACTGGCGAGCCACGCATATACAAGCTCGACGGTGCAAAATTCGACTCCATCAAGCCTGCCAATAAGCAGCTTGGAGCCTGGGAAGTATTCTACCGCTACGATTCCATTACCGTGGAGGATGACAACCTGACCGCTAGCAGTGCGACTCGTCAGGTGGGTGATGCCGAGGGCAAGCTGCATACTCTGGGGGTAAACTGGTACGCGAATGAATCCGTAAAAGTCAGTGCGAACTACGTAAAGGCCAGCACCGAAAAGGTTAGCAACGTTGTAGGCGATGACAGCGGCGACGGTGTGGTGATGCGGTTACAGTACGCATTCTGACTGCCCTTATCCTCACTGCAGAACACTGGGGTGCATGACGCCCTAGTGTTCGTTCAAATATCAGACGTACTGTCGGGTCAACGATTCAATAATCCGACACTCATCAATCGCCACCCCATGGCAACAGGACAGCAGTCGTTGCAGTTCCTGCTCAAGGACCTGTAAATCACGAATGCGAGCCCTGACCTGATCCAACTGCTCGGCTACCTTGGCAGCCTCAGAGGCGTAAGACGCCTGGCGGCGTCGGCGCAGTAGCACTTCAAAGCAAATGGTAGCGCTACAGAGCGATAAGACTCAGTGGCAGTGGTAATCGCCTGTTTTGTGGTTGCGGTGGCAACCTTTCGAGTCCGTACCGCCGCTGTGAGCAAGGGCTGCTACGGAGGTTAGGGCGAAAACAGCAGCAATAAGGACAGCAGAAAACTTCTTCATGAGGAACTCCTTTTCAGCCTCTTGTTATATGTGACACGCGTCACACCTGAACGGTATGGCAAAAGGCCTTCATGGCGCAAGAAGGTTTCTGAAGAGAGGCATCATCACTAACTGAGCGAGCGGATCAGGTGCAGAGCTGCTAGATGGCCGGGGTAGAACCAATAGCCCCAGCGCTTGACCGGCCAAACTCTGAAATGACGCACCCGACGAAGCAGCCATAGCCCAAGCAAGGGGGCGGAAAACGCTGTGAGCATGATTAGCAACGTATATGGCTGCAACTCCCACTCCGCGCCCCATCGGTTGCGACTGTTGGCTAGTACGCAAAGTGCGGCAGGCAATAGCCACACAAGACCGGGGCGCTGAATGGCCAGTAACAATGCTGCCGGCAACAGCGTACCGAAAACGCCATACATCAGGCGCTCCCGAATCAGCACCGTCACGGTTACGCCGGCCATGGCCAGGATAAAGCCACCGCGTCCTCGGTGGTGCGCGCCCCAGGCGATGAGCAGACCCAGCATCAGTGAGGGCATTACATTGAGCGTGCTGCTGTCGCTGGAAAGTAGGCGATATGGCAACTCTGAAATCACGGTAAACGCAGCCATCCAGCCCAGGTAGCGAACGTTGTCCTCGGTGTACAGCTCGTTAGATCGCGAGCGTGCGACGTTGGCCGCGATCCCCAGACAGAAAAGCGGGAACGCCAAACGCCCGACGATGAACAACCATTCGGTTTCGGGCCAGAGGTAGCGTAGGTGATCCAGCAACATGGTCAGCATCGCCAGCCACTTGATCAGATCCAAGTTCGCGTCGCGTACCTGCGGGCTCATCCGAGCCACCCCAACGTCACGGCAGCCAGCAGCAGATAGCGGGTGGCCTTGGCCAATGTCACGATCAACAGAAAACTCCAAAAGGGTTCGCGCATGACGCCGGCAACGACGGTGAGTGGGTCACCAATGATCGGCACCCAGCTGAGCAGCAGTGACCATCGACCGAAGCGGTGATAAGCCAGCTGGGCCTTTTCCAGCTTGCCTTCGCTGACAGGAAACCAGCATTTGTGCCGGTAATGTTCGATAGAGCGACCCAGCAGCCAGTTCAGCGCAGAGCCCAGCACATTGCCCGTGGTCGCCACCGCCAACAGTGTCCAGGCCGCATAGCGGTCAGTTAGCAGCAACCCGACCAGCACCGCCTCTGACTGCATGGGTAGAAGTGTGGCGGCACCGAAGGCGGCGAGGAACAGGCCGACATAGCCGGATAACTCCCACATCACGCTAGGCGTTCAGGCCGATCCAGCCATGGACGCCGACGTAAATCCCCACGCCGATAATCAACAAGCTGGACAGGTACGGAGCGCGACGCGCCACGATGCCAAACCAGGGCCAACGATTGGACGCTTTGCGTGCGCCGAGAGCGGCGGCGGCACCAACAGTGACTAGGGTAATGGCCAGGCCAATGCTGAAGCAAAGTACTAGGACAGCCCCCAGCGCCACTTCCTTCACTTGCAGGCAAAGCAGCAGCACGGTGATCGCTGCCGGGCAGGGAATCAGTCCACCCGTGAGGCCGAACATGATGATCTGGCCAGTGGTGACATTCCGGTTGCTGAAGCGCTTGCGGATGTCGTTAGCGTGCGCGCGTTCATGGGCATCCTGATAGCCATCCAGCGACAGCTCCAGCCCCTCCAACTCAGTGTGATCATGGTCATGAACGTGGCTGTGCTCGCGAAACTCCAGGTCATAGTCGTGTGAATGACCGGTATGGCCCAGGCTCAGGCGTGCGGTGAACTCATGGGGCTCGGGAATCTCGTCCAGTGACTCTAGGTAGTCACCCCGACCCACGAAGCGAAACTGCTTGGCCAACCCATCGGGGCGAGTCGTCAGCAGGCTCACTTCAGCAGCTGGCCAGTCATGGCCACCCAGGTTCCTCAGTCGCCAGCGCGGCGGGACGCCTTCTTCGAAGATCGACAGCTCGACACGACCGTGCCCGGTGTCAATGCGCTGCGTTTCATCGTGGTGGTGGTCATGCGGATGATCATCACCTTCCTCGAAACGCCACATCTGCTCGCCCCGCCAGGTACGCCAAAGCATCCACACCGCGATGACAATGATGATTGCGGCGGAGGCCAGCTGGAAATACGGCTCGGTGGTTTCGGCGTCCAGGTTCTGCCCGAGGTACATGCCGGCCATGGCCACCGCCCACACAACCGCCGTATGCGAGAGCGTCGCGGCCAGCCCCAGGAGCACCGCTTGCTTCACTGAGCCACGAATGGCCACGATGAACGCTGCCATCATGGTCTTTGAATGCCCCGGTTCCAGACCGTGCAAGGCCCCTAGAAGGATAGCGCTGGGAAAGTACAGCCAGGCCTGCGAGGCCCCCTGTTGTAGCAGTTCGGCGAAGCTCGACATGAGAGGAACCTAGAGGTACTTGGTGATTTGCTTGAAGTCTTCAAGAGATGTGCGCTCGCCTGCCGCGAGTGCTTCGACTGTGTGCTCTAGGCAGTGATCAATGTGATCTTGGATCAGAACACGCTTGGCCTGGCAGACGGCTTTTTCCACAGCATGCAGCTGCTGAGCGATGTCGACGCAAGCCCGACTGTCTTCGATCATGGTGACGATGCTGCGCAGATGGCCCTCCGCCCGCTTCAACCTTTTGACGATTTCTTTATGGCTTTGGTGCTGATGGCCGTGTTCGTGATCGCTCATGCCTTGAGTCTCATGCGTCGATGAATTACGCTCGCATGCTATCCCCCTGGGGGGGATATGGTCAAACGTACCGCCCCTCCAGAAAAGGCCAACCGCGTAGGCATCAAAAGAACCACGAAATGCTCAGAAAGCCCATCAGCACTAAGGTGATTTTTGCCCTTGCTCTCGCCATCTTGATGGCTTGGGCTGGGCATACCTCTGCGCTGTTTATGGGGTCGAGTCAGCCGGCTTCGAGTGGCAATGACGGTACTCATTCGCATGCTCACAGCGACGGCGCATTTGCCTGCGCGGCATGCGCGGATCACTACCACTCTTCGCTGACAGCCGATCACCTGCATGAAACACCGCACCTAACCACGCTGCTCAGCATCATCACGCAGCCAGAGCGGGCTCAGCCAATAGATGCTCCGCGCCACTCCATTCCCCCCAGCCCGATCTTCCTGATCGAGCGGCCACCACGCCCTACATTCGTGCTCTGACACAGGCCGCTGTGCGGCCCAAGACCACTGCAATATAGGACTCAACCATGCATTCGCTATCTATGAGCGCAATGGACGCACCTGCCGTGCGCCCGAATCGCTCGCTACTACTGTTGCTGTTGTTCACGGCTCTGCTGTTTCTCGGCATGCCTGACGCACTGGCCCACGCGGTTGCCGAGGGCGACAAGGGCTTTATCCAGGAAAGCTCCGGGGTGATGGTGCTGCCGTTCATCTACATGGGCGCAAAGCACATGATCACCGGCTACGACCACCTGCTGTTCCTGTTCGGGGTGATCTTCTTTCTCTACCGCCTGAAAGACGTGGGGCTCTACGTCACTCTGTTTGCTGTAGGACACACCGTGACGCTGCTGCTGGGCGTACTGGCGGAAATCAGCATCAGCTCCTATGTGATCGACGCCATCATCGGTTTCTCGGTGGTGTACAAGGCGCTGGATAACCTGGGCGCATTCCAGCGCTGGTTTGGCCACCAGCCGAACACCAAAGCCGCCACGCTGATCTTCGGCTTGCTGCACGGCTTTGGTCTGGCGACCAAGATCCAGGAATACGAGATCTCAGCAGACGGCCTGATCCCTAACCTGATCGCCTTCAACGTCGGCGTTGAAATCGGCCAGCTCCTGGCCCTGAGCGCCATCCTGATTGTCATGGGCTACTGGCGGCGCACCGCCAGCTTCTGGAGTCATGCCTACACCGCCAACGTCGCCATGATGAGCGCCGGTTTCCTCTTGATGGGTTACCAGCTCACCGGCCTGATCGTGTCTCAATAAGGAATTCTCAGCATGTTCAATACCAAGCTTCCAACCATTAATGAATTGCCGACCAGTCGCCAACTGCTGCGCTCCACCGTGATAGCCATAGGTGTTGCCGCCGCCTTGCTGGTCACCGTAGTCATGCCATCGGAATACGCTATCGACCCAACAGGCGCAGGCCGCGTGCTCGGACTGACCCAGATGGGCGAATTGAAAATAACCCTGGCAGAAGAAGCGGCAGCAGATGCAGCGGTCCAGCCTGTTACGGCTCCAGTCGCTCAGGCTCCTGCGCCTGCTCAGCCTGTGGCTCAAGAGCAAGTTGCGGCAGCACCTGTGGCCGAACCGGCATCAGCGCCCGAGCCCGCCTTAAAGTCCGATGAGATAAGCGTCACTCTGAAGCCGGGCGAGGCCAGTGAAATCAAGCTGGAAATGCTCGACAAAGCCACAGTCAGTTACGAGTGGACAACTAATGATGTTCCGGTCAACCACGACACTCACGGTGAGCCCTACAACGGCCCCAAGGGTTACTACCACAGCTACAGCAAGGGTAAGCAGATCAAAAGCGACAAGGGCGAATTCACCGCCATCTTCGACGGCACCCACGGCTGGTTCTGGCGCAACCGCAGCAATAGCGATGTGACCATCACGCTCAAGACCAAAGGTGAGTACCTGAGCGTTAAACGAGTTATTTAAAACACGCACCAATCGTTATCAGGATGGTAGCTGGGCGTTGATGTCCTCAACGCTCAGCGAACTAATCGGCAAACTGCCAAGGTTTACACTCTCAACACATCGAGCAGTTTCACTCATGAGCCCAAATGTGGGAATGCAACCCCGACTCAATAGCGGGTGTAAAACTTCCAGAGCCCGGCCGACAGTACCAACCAGAGCAAGATGATCACTATTGCTGCGACTCGATTCACCGGGCGCGGTTGCTGAGTCTTTTCCCACGCCAAGGTCAGCTGCCGGCATTCCTCCAGTACATCTGCGGGCATCAGCTTGATTACTAGCCAGATGCCCAAAGGTAGCAAGATCACATCGTCCAGGTAGCCAAGAATCGGAATAAAGTCTGGAATCAGATCGATAGGGCTCAGGGCATAAGCGACTACGATCATCGCCACCATCTTCGGCAACCATGGTGTTTGCGGATGCCGGTAACTAAACCACAACATCATCACCTGCCGTTTCAGGGCCTTGGCCCAGCTGCGGATTCGTTGCAATACGTTGCTCACTTTCGAGAAATCCGGGTCAGAGCGAAAGTACCGGTGGACATCAATAACGCCGCCACCGTAAACGCTATCACTGGCGATACAGCGGTCCAGAGTACACCCACCAACGTGCTTGAAATGCACTTGGCTATGCCGTTGACCTTACCCAGTGCGACGTAGCGATCTGCTCAATTCAGAGCAATTACGTCCAAAGTCCCTACTCGGCATGTACGCACCAGAAGACCATCGCTGACCCATCTTTGCAGCCAGGTAGCAGCTTGCAACGGTGCCTGTTCGCCATGCGTACTTACTAGGTACTCACACATCGAAGCGAACGAGCCGCCATCGGTGAGCAACCGCAGAGCCGAGGCTTCACTTGGTTCTAGAGTGCGGTACTGACACACCAACTCATGCCGCCAAACCAGGCAGTCCATGGGGACGGACAGAACAACAGCATCTGGAATATCGGCTTCTGCCTTGGCGGCCTTCCACATATCCACCGTGTTGTGCTGTAGCTGCAACCAACAAGCCGAGGGGATGAGGGAAACCCGCAGATTGACCCAGTCATCGGCTGAAAAACCACTCATCACATCCAACGACAGCGGCACTGTATCGGCTGCGTCGAAGGCCAGGGTAAAGGCCCACTCAAGTGTGGCGAGTTCCAGCATGGGAGAACGCTGCGGCTCGGCAATATAGCCCCGGACGAACTCCGGCAGCTTTTCGCCCAGCCAGCGCAAGCTGAAATGTCTCGGCGGCCACGCACTGATGTAAGCCAACGCCAGCTGTTCGAATGACTCGTCACCCAGCCAGCGATGCAGCGCTGGAAAGTCGTCCCTCATGACTGAAAGAAGCCTGGCGCGATAGGCATTGTGGTAAATCATCAGACCATCTGCGGCGGGCAGCGTATTGCTGCCTTGAATCTGCGCCAATAGCTCAGGAGGGATCGTGCTATCGCCTGTGGCCAGGTAATTTTCGAGCGCCTCTTGCTGAACCCTCAGGCGCATGGTGGTGCAGTCTTCAGAACATTGGCGGCAATAGAACGTGCCTTGGACAGTTCCGCCAAAAGCTCGTCGAAAGGCGGGAAATGATCATCTCGTTCAATCAAGGTGGCAGTAGCGCCCAGGTAGCTCAACGCCTTGCCGTACAGGGCCCAAACCGGATCGGCAATCGGCTGATCGTGAGTGTCAATGAGGTAATGGCCGTAGTCGCTATGGCCGGCTAGGTGGATCTGGCGAATTCGCTCATGGGGCAACTCCATGATGAATTGCCAAGGATCGAATCCCTGGTTGCGCGAACTGACGTAGACATTGTTCACATCGAGCAATATCTCGCAGCCCGTCAGACTACTCAGCTCGGCCAGAAACTGGGACTCGCTCATACAGGACGTTTTCCACTGCACGTAGGCCGACACGTTCTCAAGCACCAGGGGGCGTTGCAATACATCCTGAACCAGCCGAACCCTCGACGCGACATGCAGCAGGCTTTCCTGGGTGAATGGCAGCGGCAGCAGATCATGCAGGTGATGGGCACTGCCCCGACTCCAACACAGATGATCAGCGACCCAACAGGGCTGAACTCGGTCGGCCAAGGTTTTCAATTGCCGCAAGTAATCGGCGTCGATCTCATGCGGGCCGCCAATCGACAAAGAAACCCCATGCATGACCAGCGGATACTGCTCTCTGATCGCATCGAGAAAGTAGAGGGCTTTCCCCCCGCCGACCATGTAGTTCTCCGAGATGATCTCGAACCAGTCGACTGCAGGGCGCTGCTCCAGGATCTTCTGGTAATACTCGCTACGTAAGCCCAGGCCAAAACCCAGCGTGTTGCTTTTGCTCATTAGAACTCCGAGTCAAGGGAGTGACTTGCACTCCCTTGGATGGACTTACTCGCTGGTTTTGCCACCGGCCTCATCGCATTTTTCTTGGGTCATCAAATTGAAGCCCTGGCCTTTGCATTCCCCCTGGCCTTTGCAGGCGTTCTTCGCAGTCATGCAATCGTTTTGGCCTTTGCAGCCATTCACACCAAAGCATTTCACTTCGGCTGTTTTCGCGTCCTGAGCCGCTTGAACCGGCAGGGTGGCGAATAGGCTGGCGGCAACCAGCGCCAATGCAGCACCGGTAGCAACAGTATTTTTCGTCGACATAGTGGCTATCTCTCTTGAGCGTTGTGTGGGGGTCAGGACTATTTAGTTAGCGCCACTGACCGGAAGAAGCTTAGGCATCGCTGCCGGGCATGCCATAAAACGAATCCGCACAGGCTTCATAAACGGGCATGAGTAGACACTACAGAGGCCCGTGGAGACTCGACAAGAGAGAAGTAGCAACCTGACAGAACTGTAATGTTCAGCTCAGGTTTATGACAGGGCGCTCTGGTTAAGGTTACTTCGAGCCTGAAGCTCAACGCCCGATAACGACCCACCTTGGGTCACCGGGCGAACTGAACTGAATCGAGGAACGCCAAGATGAAATCAATCAAAACCCTGTTCGTGGTTATCGCGCTTACCGCTTCTTCCTTGGCGATGGCCGAAGGCGGTGCTGATCGTACTTTTGCTCGCATGGAACAGGCCAGCAAGGTATCGATGGAAGCCTATCAACTGGCCCAGCAACAGAAAAAAGAGTCTCCGGTTGCAGGCAATAAAACCCAAACAGCCGACCACGCCAACTGCTAGTACAGGCCAACCTGACAGAAATGTAATCACTTAGCCGGTCGAGATATGGCAGTTTCTCAAGCTTGCTGTCGGATTGAGTTGAATAATCACGGCAGTAGGCAAGGCTGATAGGAAAACCCTCCCAGGATGAAGCTGACAATCAACCTAAAGTCACGGTTGTTTACCCTGGTACCTCTAACTGATTGGACATAACGGTATGCACAAAAGCTCAAGACGAACCTTCGTTAAAGGCCTGGCAGCCACCGGCATTCTCGGAGGCCTTGGCTTGTGGCGCACGCCCGTTTGGGCGGTGACCAGCCCAGGCCAACCCAACGTACTGACTGGCACCGACTTCGACTTGTTCATTGGTGAAACGCCAGTAAACATAACCGGCGCAACCCGCACCGCGATGGCTATTAACGGGTCTATTCCAGGGCCAATTTTGCGCTGGAAGGAAGGTGACACCGTCACGTTGCGGGTGAAAAATCGCTTGGCCGAAGACACCTCGATTCACTGGCACGGCATCATTTTGCCCGCCAACATGGATGGTGTACCTGGCTTGAGCTTCCACGGCATCGCGCCCGATGGCATGTACGAGTACAGGTTCAAGGTCAATCAAAACGGTACCTACTGGTACCACAGCCACTCGGGGTTGCAGGAGCAGATCGGCGTTTACGGCGCTTTGGTCATCGATGCCAAAGAGCCTGAGCCATTCAGCTATGACCGTGACTACGTGGTGATGCTGACTGACTGGACCGATGAGGACCCAACCCGGTTATTGGCCAAGCTCAAAAAGCAGTCGGACTACTACAACTTTCATAAACGCACCGTTGGCGACTTTATCAACGACGTCAGCGAGCAAGGTTGGTCGGCAACAATTGCAGATCGCAAGATGTGGGCTGAAATGAAGATGAGCCCCACCGATCTCGCCGACGTCAGCGCCTATACCTACACCTACCTGATGAACGGCCAGGCACCTAATGGCAACTGGACCGGTATTTTCAAGCCGGGTGAAAAACTCCGTTTGCGCTTTATCAACGGTTCAGCGATGAGCTACTTCGACGTACGTATCCCCGGTTTGAAGATGACCGTGGTGGCCGCCGACGGCCAGTACGTAAGCCCGGTCAGTGTCGACGAGTTCCGTATCGCCGTTGCCGAGACCTACGACGTGATTGTCGAGCTCGCCGAGCAAGAGGCTTACACCATTTTTGCTCAGTCCATGGATCGCACCGGCTATGCCCGAGGCACACTGGCTATACGAGAGGGCTTGAGCGCTGCAGTACCCGAAACGGATCCTCGCCCCCTGATCGCCATGGGTGACATGGGTATGGATCACGGCAGCATGGCGGGTATGGACCATGGCAGCATGCAAGGCGACATGAGCGGCATGGATCACAGCAAGATGGCCGGTATGGGCGCTGGCGGGATGCAAGGTGACATGGCCGGCATGGACCACAGCAAGATGGCTGGCATGATCCCTGGTGCCATGCAAGGTGACATGGCGGGCATGGATCACAGCAAAATGGCCAGCATGGACCACTCAGGCATGGCCGGGATGGGCGCAGGCGCAGCAATGCAAGCGCACCCAGCCTCTGAAACCAATAACCCGCTGGTCGACATGCAGACCATGACCCCGACCCACAAGCTGGACGATCCGGGCATCGGGCTGCGTGGTAATGGTCGTCGCGTACTGACCTATTCCGACTTGAAAAGTACCTTTCCCGACCCGGACGGCCGTGAGCCCAGCCGAACCATTGAGCTGCACCTCACCGGGCACATGGAGAAATTTTCCTGGTCATTCGACGGCATCAAGTTTTCGGATGCCGAGCCATTGCGCCTTAAGTACGGCGAGCGCGTGCGCATCACGCTGGTCAACGACACCATGATGACGCACCCCATCCACCTTCACGGCATGTGGAGTGATCTGGAGGATGCGAACGGCAACTTCATGGTTCGAAAGCACACCATCGACATGCCGCCAGGTTCCAAACGCAGCTATCGAGTAACGGCTGATGCATTGGGTCGCTGGGCCTACCACTGCCACCTGCTACTCCACATGGAAATGGGCATGTTCCGTGAAGTTCGTGTGGATGAGTAAAGGAGATATCTGATGAGCACTTTAATGAAGCGAAAAGCCCTGGTTAGCAGCGCTGCTATGTTGAGCCTTTTGGCTGCTCTGTATGTTCCGCTGTCATTGGCCGGTGCAGGTCACAGTGAGCACGAACAACATGCTGCTGAAGTACCTGCGTCTGAAGCCGCAGGTGAAAGAAATGCCGCGCAAGCAAAGGAATCGGCTCCTGCTAGTCAGCAAATGGATCATGGTTCCATGAATCATGGGGATATGACTCAAGGCGGCATGGATCACGAAAACATGATGGATAAGCATGGCGGCACCGAAGCCGAAGCAGGTTCGAACCATGACCACTAAGCTTTTACACCCGTCCCTAATAGCACTGGCAGTGTCGCTGAGCATGCTTAGCAGCGGGTTAACCTACGCTGCAGAAGAAATGGATCATTCGGCAATGGGCCACGGCTCTGCCAAAGAGCCGATGCCGGGCATGGATCATAGCCAGATGGGTCACAGCCAAAGCCAGCCCCCAAAAAAAGCTCCGGCTATGGACCACAGCAAGATGGGTCACGGCGCCATGCAAGGGCAGATGGAGGGTATGGATCATACAAAGATGAACCATGGTTCCGCTGTAACCCCGAGAACGACCAGTCGCACGCCTATCCCGGTTCTGACAGATGCGGACCGTGAAGCCGCGTTTCCGCCGTTACCCGGGCACAAGGTTCACGACAGCGCCATCAACAGCTTTTTCCTGCTCGACCAACTCGAATACCAGGATGCCGATGAAGGCAGCACCTTGGCCTGGGATGCCTCCGGCTGGATTGGCGGTGACATCAATCGCTTGTGGCTGCGCTCCGAGGGTGAACGCACCAATGGTGTCACTGAGGACGCTGAGCTGCAGGCCCTGTACGGCCGCTCAATCGGCCCATGGTGGGATGTAGTCGCGGGGGTTCGCCAGGACTTCAAACCAGAGTCGCCACAGACCTGGGCTGCCTTCGGCATTCAGGGTATGGCGCTATACGCCTTCGAGGCTGAGGCCACCGCCTTTGTCGGCGAAAACGGCCAGACGGCTGCACGCTTAGAAGGCGATTACGACATCCTGCTGACCAACCGTCTGATCCTCCAGCCTACCGCAGAAATGAATTTCTACGGCAAGAACGATCCCGAGCGCGGCATAGGGTCAGGCCTGGCCAATGCTGAGGTCGGTTTGCGTCTGCGCTACGAGATCATTCCCCAGTTCGCACCCTACATCGGCGTTTCCTGGAGTCGCTCCTACGGCAACACTGCCGACTTAGTGCGCGATGAGGGCGGGGATGTTGAAGAGGCACGCTTGGTTGCCGGTATTCGGATGTGGTTTTGAGAACCTGAAGAGCCTGACATGAAAAAAACAATTAAAACCCTGGTGGCGGCGAGCGTAGTCGGAAGTTTCGCGATAGGTGCTGTGGCCTATATGGGCCTGATCAACGTGGGGGCCGATGACCCTCACTTCCCAGCAGTGCATGCATTCCTGGCGATGGCCCGAGACCGCTCCATCGAAGTACGCGCCAAGAACATTGAGGTGCCTAACCTGAATGACGAGGCGCTGATTAAAGCTGGCGCAGGCAACTACAATTCGATGTGCATCGGCTGCCATTTGGCACCGGGCGTCGCGGAAACTGAGCTAAGCCAAGCACTTTACCCCGCTCCGCCTAACCTCGTGAAGGTTGGTATCGATGGCAGTCCAGCCGCCGCGTTCTGGGTGATCAAACATGGCATCAAGGCCACTGGCATGCCGGCTTGGGGCAAGAGCATGGGCGACCCGTACATCTGGGGCATGGTCGCATTCCTCAACCAGTTACCAAAAATGGATGCCCAGCAGTATCAAGCACTGGTTGCATCGAGCGGTGGTCACGAGCATGGCGGTGGCGAGACCCAGATGCATAACCACGAAGGCCAGCATGGCAGCGCCAAGTCGGATCATCATGCCGAGCCTGAAGCTGCGCCAGATCATCATGCTCCAGATAGCCCAAAAGCGAACGCAAGTGCCAGTCATCATGGCGATTCGGCGAAGAGTACGGATCACCACGCAGCAGATATGACACCATCAGATAGCGGCGCAGACCACCATGCGGCGGATGCCCAGAAAGCGCAGGGTGGCGCTGATCATCACGCAACAGAGCCAACTCAACAGGAGCAGGCCCCGACCGCCGCGCCCAAAAACCACACCCACGCCGATGGCAAGGAGCACCTCCATGACAGCTAAACGTAAAGGCGCGCGAGTGGCGATGCTGGCCGCCTTGTTTATGACCTCCGCCGTTCATTCAGCTGACCCGCTGACAATCGACGTACACCGTGATGCAAATTGCGGATGCTGCAAGAAGTGGATCTCGCACCTGGAAGCGAATGGCTTCAACGTCATCGACCATGTCGAGCTCGACATGACCTCGGTGAAGCAGCGACTCGGCGTTGCACCCCGACTGGCGTCCTGCCACACCGCCGTAATCGACGGAAAATTCGTCGAGGGCCATGTGCCAGCCGCGCAGGTCATCGAACTTTCTAAGCGTGATGATCTGGCTGGCATCGCCGTTCCTGGGATGCCGGCTGGGTCGCCGGGTATGGAAGTTGGCGGTACCCAGCACGCCTATCAGGTGATCGGATTGACCAAGGCAGGTACTGAACAAGTGATTGCCGACTATCCCGCGAAGTAACACCTCATTGCTGAGCGAAGCATAACGCCCTATCGGGGTGTCCAGAATCATTGAGCCACAACACCCCGCTAAAACCGAGCACTCACTCTTTTATAGGCCGAGTGCTTGGAATCATGACTGCTTAGTCCTTCGCCCTTTTCAAACTCCATACTCAGTACATATCTGTGAGTTTCACTTCTGGGTCGCTACGAGCCACTTAGCTTCGATGTCTGGTCGGTCAAAACCGTTGAAAATTGCGCAAAAAAAAGGCACCCGAGGGTGCCGAAGGCCGTCTCCAAACCAAAGGAGCACTAAAGGAGACAGCGGCCGAGCAAGGCGAGTGCCCGCAGGCACTCGCCGATTACGCTTTAAAGCACTTCGAGCGGGTATTCGACGATAAGACGAACCTCATCCAGGTCCGATTCGAAATCTGTTGCACGGGTAGTCGCTTGGCGAATACGAAAAGACATGTCTTTCATTGAGCCGGCTTGCACGACGTACTTGGCTTCGATATCTCGCTCCCAACGCTTTTGGTTGGTCAGCGGATTCCCATCGTCATCGCGGCGCATGTACACCTCGTTGGCGTTGGTGTAGTCCGCATCCCAGCCCTGCGCGTAACGGGTCATAAAGCTCAGGCCGGGCACACCAAAAGGCTCCATGTCCAAGTCGTAGCGCACCTGCCAGGATTTTTCCTTGGGCGAGTTGAAGTCGCTGTACTGGATGGAGTTATCCAGGTAGATCGAGTCGGACTGACGCAAATAATCGAAGTCGTCATCGCCGTTGTTACGCTGAACACCAACCGAGACGGTATGGGCACCGAATTGCACTCCGACCTTGCCGCTCCAGATGTTGTTATCGAAGCTACCCAGTTGTTGTTTCCCTTCATCGACAGCTTTGTAGTAATTGAGCCCACCGATTAGGGTGACATCATCGGAAAGTGGATAGCTCAACGTGGTGCCAGCGTAGTATTGGTTCCATGCATCTTTGAGACGACTGGTATAGAGACTGATGCCAATGTTGCCGTTGACCGAGTAATCGCCGCCAAAATAGGCGATCCAGGGGGAGTCGACGGAGCCGGCATAGAACGTTGCGAAGCCATCGCGCATGCTGCTTGAGTTGGGCTCGCTCATTGAATGCAGGCGGCCACCTTGCAGTGCCAAGCCGTCAATACTGCTGTTGGCCACGGTGATACCGCGAAAGCTTTCGGGCAGGAGCCGCGAGTCGCCGTATTGAACGACGGGGCTGACAGGAAAAACGTCGCCAGCTTTGATGACTGTATCCATGAACCTGGCTTTAACTGCACCGCCCACCTTGGAGTAGTCATCCTCGGGTTGCCCTGCGCTGTTGTATGGCATCACATCAACGGAGCCGCCTGCGCCGGATCGCCCATCACCAGAGTCGAGTTTTAGGCCCAGCATCGCAAACGCGTCGATGCCAAAGCCAACGGTACCCTCGGTGAATCCAGACTCAAACTGCCCGATGATTCCATGGGCCCATTCTTCCGAGTAACCATTTCCTGTGCTGCTCGACTGCCCCTTACGAAAGTCGCGATTGAAGTAGAGGTTGCGGTTCAGAATGGTGAAACTGCTGCCCTCGACGAAGCCTTCAGCCGTTTCTTCGGAGGCAATGGCAACCTGCCCGGTGCCGATACACAGAGCTATCAGCGATAAGCAGAACAGGGGTTTATTATTCATGTGACGCTCCTGAATTATTTGGCAGTTTTATCTCTGGGAGATTTCTTGTAGTAGTTGCCGTAGCGCGCCAGGCATAGCCCGTGCGCGCTTGCGCCATACTTCCACATGCCAAATAACATCAGGGTGACTTGAAAATTACTTTTAAGTCAGTGAACTGTAAGCTCCTATATAGCTCAGTTTTGGTTGCGGCAAGCTGTACCCATCGCTCGATATTCAACAGTCTGTAAATCGCCGTTAGAGTCCTCATAGGTCATCTGAGCCGGCATTACCTCGCAACCGGAGCCTGTAGGGCTCGTATGTACGACCTTAGCGATGTCCAACTTCATGCCGTAGCGATAGTGAGTCACCTCGGGCGGAGTCTTGCCACGAGCAGCAGCGTATTCCTGCATCGCTCTTTCGTTGTCTTGAATCATTCGACCATAGACCCGATCACCACCGCCTTCGGCCATAACCAGGGACGATGCAGAAATAACCGATACCGCCAATACTGCTTTAAGAATGTTCACGTTTAATCCCTCTACTTAGGTTGTAGTGGAAATATAAACGTATGCACCTGTCATCAAAGTGAAGCGAAAATTACATCTTCGTAATTGCAATATCAAAGGGGCTTTTCAGTGGTTGAAGATATGAAATGTGAGGGGCTCCGCCTGCGCGTTGAGAAAAGAACTCACCCACAGCGCAGCAGCCAGCACGCCTAAGCAGCCATGGCGCGCGATAAGGAAAGCAGACACCAAAGGATTTCGTAGCGGCCTCTGCAAGGTCGCTAGCAAGGCAGCGGTTTTCAGACACCTTCACCCTCGACGGAGACGCTTCAGCTGCCCCGTCCGCAGGCATCGAGCACCCTCAGGCCTCAAGAGCAGGTGCTGGCTATCCTTGACGAGATACTTCATCGCCTCGTGTACATGGGGCCGTATCGCCTGATTTCCCCTCTCGATATGACCGATGCCACGCTTCTCACCATATTGCTCCTTGTCATGGTTGCAGCTATGGGCATAGCCCTGACCACGCGTGATTTCCTCCCACAAATCGATGATCTCAATCGCCTTCCAGACATCCCGGCACACCACATTGCCATTGAAGAAGAAAGCTGCATGGATGTGATAGCCCCTCCCTTCCTGACGATCCCCCTGCTCCACCGCATAGATGTAGCCAATGAGATGTTCGAAGATCGGATTACGTTTATGCGCGGTAACCAACTGCTGCAGGTCATCAAAGACATGCTCCGCTCGTAGCCTGGCCTGAGCTTCAGAACGGTAGTAAAGATTGACTCTGATGATCGTAGTACGCGAGTAAAGGCTCCTCACAGCATCCGTGTACTCAACGATCTCCCTCTCCTGCTTACGGGCCTCAAAGCGACGATCCCCAGGCCTACGCTGATACCACCGCTGACGGGTCAATTGACGAATCCGTGCGACTAGGACGTTCATGCTGTGGTGGTGGTCGAGGTAAGCCGTACCCCGTTCATTCAGACAGGCAGGACCATCAGGATGACGCTCAAGGCGTATGTCCTGGCATGCCTCGCTGAACGCCTGCAGGTGCTCGCTGTAGCTGTACTCAACGCGATCATCAAAAAGGTCGATCATCTGTTGAATGCGGGTGAAATGCCGGGAGAGTCTGGTCTGCTCGACGCGCTCGTAACCTGAGCGGCTTTGCGTTATGCGAAATGCCGGTGTGTCGGACTTTTCGATGGCCTGGACTAGTGACTCAATCTGTAGGGCAATATCGGATTGAGAGAGGTGAGTGTAAATATTCCGGTTGCTCATGATGGGTACCTGGCTGGTTGAACTCATACCAAGTACGTGATGTGTATTTTTTAACCGCTCTCCTTTTCCTGTGTTTGTAGCCAATGCTGAGCAGGAATATTGTTACTTACTATTGAAGGCGCTGAATAGATAGCTAATAGCTATATCAATAGATGCAGCATTGCCCACTGCCGCCCCCCCGATCAGGCCGGGTAGTGGGGAGCAGGATTGCCAAGCCTGCCGAGAGTTTTTCCGTATTGAGCTTTGGGGGAGTTAGCTGAGAGCAGAGCGCTCTTAGCAACGGCATAACCACCATGACCAGTCGAAGGCGCCCAACACAACTGTCCATGCACCCAAGGAGCGGATATTGTCACGTAAAATTGGCATGGGGGGACAAGTGGGGGGACAAATATATTATTAAAAAATAATATTATATTAATCAAATACTTATATATTTGAAAAAGCCGCCCACAAGCCGGCTTTTTTATTGCCTGAAGAAAACCAGCCAAGCGTACAAAACCCAGGAACGATAGCCTCCAGGCCAAGGCTCGCCTCAATATCCACGTCACGCCCAGGCAGACGCCAAAGCCGGCAAAGGCACCTCTACACACGCCTATGCGCCTATGTAGAGGTGCCTGAAACCCAGCCAGCAGGTGCTGATCAGTGCTTATTCGGAAAACAGTTCTTTAACCGGGAACAAGTTATCGAAGGCTGGGGCTGTTTTCATGGCTTTGGCTTGGAAGGTTTTGAGCATGTCATTGGGGCGGAACATGCCGGACTGCCAGGTGGCCATATACTTCAAGCTGTCTTCTACGCTGTGGTCGCGGCTGTAGTTGAGCATTTCCTTACAGCCACTGACTGCCAGTGGTGAATGTTGGGCAATCTGCTGGGCGATGGCCATGACGCCTGCAAGCATGGCCTCCTGAGTCTCGTACACCTCATTGACGAAACCCAGCGCCTTGGCCTCGGCCGCGCTGAATTTGCGGCCGGTGTAGGCCAGTTCGCGCACCACCCCTTGCGGCAGCAGCTTGGGCAGGCGCTGCAAGGTGCCTACATCCGCCGTCATACCCAGCTCGGTTTCCTTGATGGTGAAGTAGGCGTCGGCGCTGCAATAGCGGCTATCTGCGGCGCAAACCATATCCAGTGCGCCACCGATGCAACCGCCTTGAATCGCTACCAGCACCGGTACGCGGATCTCTTCGAGGGAGCTGAGGGTGGCTTGCAGTTGCAGGACAGTGCGGCGCAAGTTTTCCGCCATGCGGCCCGGATCACCGCCCATAGGAACGGCTTTCGGGTTAGTGAATACCCCTAAGTCCATGCCCGCAGAGAAGTGCTTGCCGGTGGAGGAAATAACGATGGCCCGCGCCTCACCCGAGGCCTCTATCTCGCGCATGCACTGCGGCAGCTCAAGCCAAAAATCGGTATTCATCGAATTGAGCGCATCTGGGCGACAAAGCTGCACGTGAGCGACGCGATCGTTCAGGCTGACGTTAAAACTTTTGTAAGACATAGAGGCACCTTAGAGAGGGCGGTATATTGGCCACATATTGACGCCGTCAAGATATAAGGGCCATCCTGACACTGTCAAGTTAGCGGGGAACGCGCAGTAATGAGCAGCAGCACATCGGATTACCATCACGGCAACCTGCGCCAAAGCCTGCTTGAGGCCAGTATCAAGCTGCTGGATAACGAAGGCTTTGATGCCCTCTCGCTCCGCCGCTTGGCCGAAGAAGTTGGCGTGTCACGGCAAGCGCCATACCACCACTTCAGAGACAAACAGGCGTTACTGGCGGCGATTGGTGAGGAGGGTTTCTCACGGCTCAATCAAATACTCGCCATCGTCACCGATGATCAGACATTGAGCCTGGATGAACGCCTGTATCAAGCCGTATTGGGCTACTTGAACTTCGCCCTTGATCACACCGCGCTGTACCGCTTGATGTTCGGCCAGACTCTCTGGCGCGCCGAACACGCACACGAAGACACTGATGAATTTCAGCGCTACGCGAAAGACTGCTTCCGCCAATACGTGCAGTTATTTGACTTACTCAAAGCGGCCGGTGACTTGCCCAGCAGTGAAAACACCTTGCGCCTTGCCCAATTACTTTGGGCGGCCATGCATGGCTTGGCCCACTTGGCTTCAGACGGCCTGTTTGTTAAGCACGATGACTTGGCAGAGATCGCCCGCTATACGATTGCGCGCTTTCGAGCCTCATAAACACCCAGGCAGCCACTGGGTAACGCTGCAGGGCCGCATTTAGCGCCAACGCTAAGGTTTAGCCTGCACACATACGGCATCGTCACGCCGATAAAACCAAGCCATTGGCAGTGGCCTTGGCTATAGTGGCTGAAACCTCGCAGGAGTTTATTTGCATGAGCGATACAGCCAATGAGCGGCGGCGCTTCCACCGCATCGCTTTCGACGCCCCCACCGAGATTGTGCAAGGGCAGCGGCGTTGGGCAGTCGAGCTGCATGACGTTTCGCTGAAGGGCCTGTTGACCAAACGTCCCGACGACTGGAACGGCGACCCTAATCAGCCGTTTACAGCCAGCATCCAACTGGCCGATGACACCCGCGTGACGATGGAAGTGGTGCTGACCCGCATCCAGGCAGACTTGCTTGGCTTTGTCTGCCGGCATATCGACCTCGACTCGATCAGTCACTTACGCCGCCTGGTGGAGCTCAACCTCGGCGATGAGGGCCTGCTCGAACGCGAGCTCGCCGCACTCGGCGAAGAGCAGTAAAACCCAAGGAGGCCTCGTCCTCCTTTTTAATACCTCACCGTTCAGTTATTCAAACAGCGCATCCAGCGCCTGCTCCAGACGCGTCACGGCAATCACCTGCAAGCCGGGAGGCGGATCTTTCGGCGCATTGCCCTTGGGCACGATGGCGCGCTTAAAGCCGTGCTTGGCAGCCTCTTTCAGCCGCTCCTGACCGCTCGGCACCGGGCGAATTTCACCCGACAAGCCCACCTCACCGAAGACCAATAAATCATTCGCCAGCGGCTTGTTGCGCAGGCTGGAAATCACCGCGGCCATCAGTGCCAGGTCGGAGGCGGTTTCCAACACCTTGACCCCGCCAACCACGTTGAGGAACACATCCTGGTCATAGGTGGGAATCCCGCCATGCCGGTGCAACACGGCCAACAGCATAGCCAGGCGGTTTTGATCCAGGCCCAACGTCACCCGGCGTGGATTGGCCATATGGCTGGTGTCGACCAGCGCTTGCACCTCCACCAACATCGGCCGGGTGCCTTCCCAGGTGGCCATCACCACGCTGCCAGGCACTTCTTCTTGGGCGCGGGTGAGGAAGATCGCCGAGGGGTTGGTGACTTCCTTGAGGCCCTTGTCGGTCATGCCGAACACACCCAGCTCGTTGATCGCGCCAAAACGGTTCTTTACCGCACGCAACAAGCGCAGGCGACCATCGGACTCACCCTCGAAATACAACACCGTGTCGACCATGTGCTCGAGTACACGCGGCCCGGCCAGCGCGCCTTCTTTGGTCACGTGGCCCACCAGGAAGATCGCCGTGCCGCTCTGCTTGGCGAAGCGCACCAGCAGCGCCGCACTCTCGCGCACCTGGGCAACGCCACCGGGAGCCGATTGCAGCTGCTCGGTAAAGATGGTCTGGATCGAGTCGATCACCATCACCTTGGGCTTTTCCAGGCGCGCGGTGGCAATGATGCTTTCGATGCAGGTTTCGGTCATCACCTTGAGTTTGTCTTCCGGCAAACCCAGGCGGCGGGCGCGCATAGCCACCTGCTGCTGGGATTCTTCGCCGGTGACATACAGCGCGGGAAAACGAATGGCGATATTGCACAGGGTCTGCAACAGGATGGTTGACTTACCGATGCCCGGATCACCGCCGATCAGCACCACTGAACCATCCACCAGACCGCCGCCGAGCACCCGATCCAGCTCACCGGAGGCGGTGGAAAATCGCGGCACTTCGGCGACGCTGACCTCGGCCAGGGTTTTGATCTGCACCTGCTCACCGGCCCAGCCTGCGCGCCCGCTTGGGGTGGCCGCATGGGCTTCGAGCACCGTTTCAACCAGGGTGTTCCAAGCCTCGCACTCGCCGCACTGGCCGGCCCACTTGGGAAAGGTCGCGCCGCACTCGGTGCAGCCATACATGCGCTTGGCCTTGGCCATGCCGGACTCCTATAAAAACTAAGCCCGGATCATACGAAATAGCTGGATATATTTACAGTCAAACAAGCTTAGAGCGCTTAAGCGTTGCTGCCTCTGCCACAGCCGCCAACTTGAGCTGCCGCGACAGCTCACCCTTAAGGTCGACGCGCGTCGGCAGGCCGCAACGCTATGGCACGTTACGCAAAAATACGGCGAGTTCGTCTTTGAGGCTGACACGCTGCATCTTCAACCCGAGCAGCAGAATCTCATCCATGGCCACGCGCCCGCTTTCAACCTCATAGATGCGCTTATCCAGCTCTTCGTACTCCTCGGCCAAGCGCACGAAATGCCCATCACTGGACAGCAAGGTGTGCAACTGCGTCTTGAACTCGGAAAACTCGCGGTGCAACGGGTGATGTTCCAGTGGCATAACGGCATCCTCATGGTGGGCCTGGGTTGAGCCTAGCCCAGTCATGCCTGCTCTGCCGCCGCACCTGAAATGAAGGTGCCAGCCAACTTCTACTCTCTTGCCCAGCTATCGCAACACACACGAGAACAGGCCTCGCGTACAACAACCGGATGCGTGACTTGCCGTGACAGCCAAGTGCTAGGCTCACCACTGAGCGCCTCACCGTCGCGATCACCACGCATGAGCAGGCGCAGGACTTCGACCAAGACAGCGTACGCCAGATTCTGCTCGAGACGAGCTTGGAGAGGTGCCGCAAACTGAACATTCAGGTGATTGCCGAAGGCATTGAAAGCCTGGGCAAGCTGCGTACATTGCAGGCAATGGGCATGGCGCTATTGCAGAGCCACCTATTGGCCAAACCGGCGTTCGGATCCCTTCCAGACGCGCACTTAACGACCTAAAATCTAGCCGGCAAACTGCCATCACCCAAACTTAAACCAGCCCCGCCTCATCTACTTAGGGAAAACAACATGAGCATAATCAGCGAGTTCAAGTCCTTTGCGGTTAAGGGCAATGTGGTCGACATGGCCGTGGGCATCATCATCGGCGCCGCTTTTGGCAAGATCGTCTCATCCTTTGTCGGCGACATGATCATGCCTCCGCTGGGCATGCTCATCGGGGGGGTGGATTTCTCTGAGCTCGCCGTTGTGCTGAAAGCCGCCGAAGGCGATGTGGCGGCAGTGACCCTCGGCTATGGCAAGTTCATCCAGACCATCATCGACTTTGTGATCGTCGCCTTCGCCATCTTTATGGGCGTCAAGGTGATCAACAAGCTCAAGCGCGAAGAAGAGGCCGCCCCTGCTGCTCCTGCCGCGCCGAGCAAGGAACAGCAGCTGCTCAGCGAAATCCGTGACCTACTCAAGGCGCAGCAAGGCAAGGAGTAAGTCGGCTCAGTACATGCCCGGGGCCTGGGGTCCCTGGCATGTACATGATTTGTTGCAGCTTGCTGCCCCAGCAAAACGCGAATGTGCCGCGTGGTCAGGTACATTAAGCGCCCATTAGCCACACACCCAGCCCAATGACACTCTTACTGGCGTTTGCTGTTCTCTCCATCCTCGTATCATTTATCTGCTCCATTCTCGAAGCCGCACTGCTCTCGCTGACACCGAGCTATATCGTCCAGCAGAGGGCAACCAAGCCCAAGCTTTATGAGCGGCTGAAAGCGCTAAAAGACCAAATCGATCAACCGCTTGCCGCGATCCTTACGCTGAATACTGTGGCCCATACCGTGGGCGCAACCGGCGTCGGAGCTCAAGTGACCGTGGTCTTTGGTGATGGCTACCTCGGCGTGGCATCGGCCGTTATGACCTTACTGATTCTGGTGCTGTCAGAAATCCTGCCCAAAACCATTGGCGCACGTTACTGGCGGACACTGGCGCCTTTTCTACCTGGCCTGCTGGGCGCAATGATCCTCTTACTCAAGCCCTTTATCTTTCTCTCTGACTCGATCATGCGTCTATTGGGCGGTAAAGAGCCCGAGCACGATATCCGCCAGGAAATTAAAGCGCTGACACTCTTAGGCCGCGAATCTGGCCAACTGGATGAGGACGAGCAACGCGTGATTAGCAATATCCTCGACCTGCACGACATCAAGCTACGCGACATCATGACCCCGCGCATCGTCTGCGAGTCCGTGACGCCAGGCGAAACGATCAGTGCGTTCAAGCTGCGAATCAAGCAAAGCCAGTTCTCTCGCTACCCCGTGATCGACGCCAATGAGTCGCCGCTGGGCATGGTGTTCCGCTATGACGCGCTGTCCGCTGAGAATGACGACGAACTCGTGACCAGCATTCTCAAGCCACTCAAAGTGGTATTGGAAACCATGAACGTCGAAAACCTGATGACCTTGCTAATGCAGGAGCGTCAGCACATGTGCCTGGTCTATGACGAATTCGGCAGCTGGCGCGGCCTGGTCACTCTGGAAGACATCATGGAGACCATCATTGGTAAGGCGATCCTTGATGAAACCGATGACATCCCGAATATGCGCCGCTTTGCCAAACGTCGCTGGGAAAGCCGAGTCAAGGCCATCGCCAGTGAAAGCACTTACCAGTAGTTCTCCACTGCCACCTGCCCCGGCCGCCGCGTCAGGCTGAGTTGCAGGCCGCGCTGCTTCAGCAGCGCGCGGGTATCGTCGATCATCTGCGGGTTGCCGCAGATCATCAGCCGCGAATGAGCCGGGTCCAGGCGTAACCCAGCAGCGCGCTCCAACTCGCCACTCGCCAGCAAGGTGGTGATCCGTCCGCCCAGGCAACCGGGCACCTGCTCGCGGGTCACCAACGGCAGATAAACGAAACGCTCGGCGTATTCCTGCAAATGCTCCTGCTGCATCAGCCCCTCAATCAGCGGCTGGTAGGCCAGTTCGCTGGCCGTGCGCGCGCTGTACACCAACACCACCCGCTCGAACCGCTGCCACACCTCCAGGCCCTGGAGAATCGACAGAAAAGGCGCCAGGCCGGTACCACTCGCGAGCAACCAGAGATCGTGGCCATCGGCAAATCGATCGAGGGTGAGAAAGCCCTGCGCCTGTTTCTCCACCAATAAACTATCGCCGACCTGCAGCCGGCTCAGCTCGGAGGTGAACTCGCCGCCCGGCACGACGATGGAGAAAAACTCGAGGAATTCATCATGCGGGGCCGAGACCATCGAATAAGGCCGCCAGACGCAGGTGCCGTCGGCCTTTTGCACGCCCAGGCGGGCAAACTGCCCGGCGCGAAAACGAAACCCCGCATCGCGGCTGCAGCGCAGGCTGAACAGGCTGGGCGACCAAACCTGAATATCGGTCAGGGTTTGCTGGGTGAACTTGTCTTCGCTGGCAGTCATACTGGCTCCACTCTGGTGACACCTCAGCCCAGTGTCCCGCAAACCGCCTCGAACAAACACCAGCAGCCTATATGCCTATATTCGTTACGCCTTTCGCCCAACTCGACCTGATTCGCCAACCCGACCAGCTGCATGAGCCGCTGCAGGCATTCGATGCCGCCGACGAATACCTGCTCAACCATGTGCATGAGCACGGGCAGCCTGACGCTGCGCGAGTGTTAGTGCTGAATGACAGTTTCGGCGCACTGGCGGCCAGCCTCGCCGGTCAGGCGCACATCACCAGCAGCGGTGACTCGCACCTCGGCCACTTAGGTTTGCAGGTCAACCTGCAGCGCAACCAGCTGCCGGCAGATGCCGTGCGTTTTGTCCCGGCCAGTGCCACCGCGCAGGGGCCATTTGATCTGGTGCTGATCCGCGTGCCGAAAACCCTGGCACTGCTGGAGGAGCAGCTGATACGCCTGCACGGCCAGCTCGCGCCTGGCGCACAGGTGATTGCCGCCGCCATGGTCAAACACCTGCCACGCGCCGCCGGTGATCTGCTGGAGCGCTACATCGGTCCGGTGCAGGCTTCGCTGGCGGTGAAAAAGGCCCGCCTGCTGTTCGCCACGCCAGAAGCTAAACCAGCGGCGCGATCGCCCTACCCCACGGCTTACCGCTTGGATAAACCCGCGATTGAGCTGCGCAACCACGCCAACCTGTTCTGCCGCGAAGACCTGGATATCGGCACCCGCGCCTTCCTGCCGCACCTGCCCAAACACCTCAGCCGCATGCGCGTGGCCGATCTCGGCTGCGGCAATGGCGTGCTCGCTATCGCTTACGCCCTGGGCAGCACGCAGGCCGAACTGACGCTGGTGGATGAATCCTATATGGCCGTGCAGTCCGCTGAGGAAAACTGGCGCGCCGCCCTTGGTGAACGGCCAGTAGACATCCGCGCAGAGGATGGCTTGGCCGAACAGCCTGCGGACTCGCTGGACTTGGTGCTGTGCAACCCGCCCTTCCACCAGCAACAGGTGGTCGGCGACTTCCTCGCCTGGCGCATGTTCCAACAGGCCCGCGCCGCCTTGGTGACAGGCGGCGAACTGTGGATAGTCGGCAACCGCCACCTGGGCTACCACGCCAAGCTGAAGCGCCTGTTCCGCGGCGTCGAGCAGGTGGCAGCGACGCCGAAGTTTGTGGTGCTCAAGGCGATCAAGTAATCCCCACGCCGCGCCTGCACACCCAGTTCCGCGCAGCCATTAACGCCGCGTTGCAGAGAGCGCCGCACGGCGTTGTTGCCAGGTCAGCAACGCCACCAGGCCAACAATAATCACCGCAAATACTTCGCTGGTGCCGACCACACCCAGGCCCAGCCCGCCTTTGGCCACCGAATGCGACAGCCAGTCGCCACAGGATGCGCCAAACGGTCGGGTGAGAATGTAGGCCATCCAGAAACTCGGCACCGCGCCGAGCTTGAACAGGTAATGCGCCACGCCCACCAAGCCAATCGCCGCCAAGAACAACAGCGCGGACACGGCATAGCCCAGGCGCATTTCCTCAGCCACCCAGTCGCCTGCCGCCGTGCCGAGAGCAAAGGTCATGAGGATCGCCAGCCAGTAGAAATACTCACGTCGCCCGCGATAGATGGTGCGGATCGACAAACTGCGTTCGCAGGCATACCAAAGCGCAAATGTCAGTGCCAACGCCACGCTGAAAAACACCGTAGTGCTGGTCAACGCCACGCCGTAGGTGTCGACCAAACTGTCCGTCAGCAGCGTGCCAAAGATGCTCACCTGCACCACGCACAACCAGTACGCCCAGGGCTCGTACTGCGCGCGACGTAACTGCACGGCCATGACCAGCAGTAACAGCGCACCCATGATCAGGGTGGTGACGGGCAGGCCGACATGCAGTTTGAAAATCAGAAAATCGGCACCGGTTTCCCCCACCGTGGTGGACATAATCTTGATCAACCAGAACACCAGTGTCACCGCCGGCACTTTATTCAGCGCGGGCTCTACAGCATGGGCAGCGTGCATCACATCACCTCTCGCGAATCATCTGTTTCTGCGTCAGTCGGCACGCAGGTCACTGTGCTCAACCTGCTGAGCCACAGTGGTCGGCATGCAGCCGTGGAAGATATCCAGCTGCGGCTGATAAACCGAAGTACGCACCCCCATCAGGCCGATCAGCGAATGGAACAGGTTGTCATGCGACACCGGCTGGCTTGCCTGCTGGCGTAGGCAGTCGGCGGAAATACCGCTGCTGCGCTGCATGCCATCAGAGAACCACAGCAGCATGGGGATATGGGTTTGCTCGCTCGGTGCCATCGCGTAGGGCACACCGTGCAGGTACATGCCGTGCTCGCCCAGCGATTCGCCATGGTCCGACAGGTACAGCATGGCCGTGTCCAGGCGCGCGGCATTGCTGCGCAGCAAGTCGATGGTGGCGGCCAGCACATGGTCGGTGTAGAGCAGGCTGTTGTCGTAGGCATTGACGATGCTGGCGCTGTCACAGCGATCCAGTTGCACCTCTTTACACACCGGGGTGAAGCGCTCGAAGGCGGCGGGGTAGCGTTTGTAATAGGCCGGGCCATGGCTGCCCTTCATGTGTAGCACCACCAGGCTGTCACGCGTCAGGCTGTCGAGGTAGGTCTGCAGGTTATGCAGCAGCGCCGCGTCGTGGCATTCACCTGCGTCACAGAACTCAGCCAGGTTGAGGTGCGATACATCCTCACGGGGCACCCGATCACAGGCGCCCTTGCAGCCGGAATTGTTGTCGCGCCAGAGCACGCCGACGCCGGCGCGCTGCAACACATCCAGCAAGCCTTCACGATTACTGGCCATCGCGTCCTTGTAATCGGCGCGGCCGAGGTCCTGGAACATGCACGGCACCGACACCGCCGTGGCCGTACCGCAGGAGGAGGCATTTGGGAAGTTGATCACGTCGCGCTGCGCCAGCTCCGGGTTGGTCGGCCGCGCATAACCGTTAAGGGAAAAATTCGCCGCACGCGCCGTTTCACCCACCACCAACACGGTGACGCGCGGCCGCTGCTGGGTGCTGACCACGCTGATGCGATGCGCGTCGGCACCCACCACTTCAAGCACCGCTGGCGCGGCCAGTTCACGCTTGAGGTAGCCGTGCACCGCCGCCACCACATTCGACGGCACCAGCATCAGGCGCACCTCGCGGTGATTACGAATCAACGAGGCATAAGGCTGGTACTGACTCATGACCAGCACGGCAAATACGCCCAGCAGCGCCGCCATGCTCGCCAGCTTGCCCGCCAGCTCGCGCCGCCACGTCAGGGCGCGAGTCGGCATACGGCTGATCAACAGCGCAGGCAGCACACCCAGCAACAGCAGCCAGAGCAGCAGACGGCCATTGAACAATTCGCTGGCTTCGGCGCTATCGGTCTGCAGCACGTTGGTCAGCATGTTGTAGTCGATGACGATGCCGTAGCTGTGCATAAAGTAGCTGGCCCCGGCCGACACCAGCACCAGCGCGCACAGCACCGGTTTAGTCAGACGGCCCCAGGCCAGCAGGCTGAGCAGCACGTACAGCCAGATCCACACAAACAGCGGCAGGCTGAGCAAAAACAGCGGGCTGTCATTGCTCATGCCGCCCACGCCCTGCCAGACCGTATGCCAGAACGGCAGGTTCATACTGACCATCAACCACAACGCCACCAGCATGGTCAGCACGTTACGGCTTACGGCCAACCGCTTCACAATCGATTCGCTCACAGCGCACCCGAGTAGATAACAAGACTGCAGCGAATCTACTCAGGCGCTTGTGAAACGCCTGTCGGCGATATGTGAAAAAACTGTCGCGTTTTATCCGCTAGCTTTCGACTTTCAACCCCGTGCAAACACGCAAGGCCCGGCCATTGTTGAGCCGCCGGCGACTCACGAATTTTTCACACTCTTTTGACGCGAAATTGAATGCCCGGCTTCTAGGATGCAGCACTGCCTACCGATGGATATTGCCCATGCTGCCCACATCCTTACTCGACAAGCCGTTGTCCGCGCCCGCCGACCTGCTCAATGCGCTCAAGCCGAGCGGTAAACGCAGCGGCCTGCTGGTGGCGCAGCTGTCGCTGATGGTGCTGCTTGCCACGTTCGCCTACATGGGCTGGCGTCACCTGTATCCACCTGTAGCGGAAACGGACTGGCGCTATGCGGTGTTCCTCGACGGCATCGAGAAAGTCAGCGCGATAGCCCTGGATGCCGAAGGCGGCTTGCTGCTCAGCGAAGAGCTGCAAAGCGGCGAGGGGCGTATTCTGCGTTACAGCGCCGACGGCAGCCTTGAGCCGGTCGAGGCTGGCCTGTCCAAGCCCGACGGCATGATCAGCTACCGTGGCGGCGTAGTGTTCAGCCAGGAGCAAGGCGATGAAGCCGTACTCTGGCGCACCCCGGAACGCACCGTCGAACTGTTCGCCGGCAGCAATGTCGAAGGCCTCGCCAATGATGGCCAGTACCTCTATGCCATTGAGGACCGCCACGGCGATGGGCGCTTGTTGCGCTACGACCCGGTCAGCGACACCACCCTGGTGCTGCGCACCGGCCTGGATCAAGCCGAAGCCATTAGCGCTTGCCCCGATGGCCGCCTGTTCTACAGCGAGAAGAAAAACGGCACGGTCTCGCAGCTGCATGCAGAAGGCCATGACAGCGTGGTGCTGAGCGGCCTTAACCAACCCGGCTTTCTCCTGTGCAACAGCGAGGGCTTGTGGATTACCGAAGACGCCACGCACATGGCGCGCCTACTACGCCTTGCCCCGGACGGCCAACTGCACACGGTGCTGTCGCACCTGCGCTCGGCACAAAGCCTGATTGAAACCCGCCCGGGTCATTACCTACTCGCCGAACAAGGCCGCAACCGCGTGCTGAGCCTGCAACGCCACCCGACAGGAAATTGATTGATGCCCGCCACCTCTACCCGCTCCGCCTCAGGCCGCAACGGTTTGCAGCAACACCTGCTGTTCACGGCGCTGAGCGGCATTCTGCTGATGCTGATGTACAGCCTGCTGCGTGCGGCGCTACTGGTTTACAACCATGAGCTGATCGGCGACACCAGCACCCGCGACCTGCTTGAAGCCTTCGGTAACGGCCTGCGTTTTGATCTGCGCCTGGTGGTTTTTGCCCTGGCCCCACTGCTGCTGGTGATGGGCAGCCGGCGCTTGATGGCCGCGCGCACCTGGCAACTGATCTGGCTCAGCGCAGTGGCCAGCCTGACCCTGTTTCTCGGCGTGCTGGAGCTGGACTTCTACCGCGAATTTCACCAGCGTCTCAATGCGCTGGTGTTTCAGTACCTCGGCGAAGACCCTGGCACCGTGCTGAGCATGCTCTGGCATGGTTTCCCGGTCGGCCGCTACCTGATCGCCTGGGCACTGGCCAGCTGGCTGTTGTTCAAGACCCTGCAAGCCATCCACCGCCTGGCACCGCCGGCCGACCCAAGCCTCACGCCAGTTGCGGGCGAGCGCTGGTACTGGCGCATCAGCGTGTTCACCCTGTGCCTGCTGCTCGCCGTCGTCTCGGCGCGCGGCACCTTACGCCAGGGCCCACCGCTGCGCTGGGGCGACGCCAGCACCACCGAGTCGGTGTTCGCCAACCAACTGGGCCTCAACGGCACCCTGAGCCTGATCGATGCGGGCAAAGCGCGCTGGTCCGATCACCGTGACAACCAATGGAAGGCCAGCCTGCCCGCAGACGCAGCCCAAGCGCTGGTGCGGCAGATGCTGCTGACCCCGCAGGATCAGCTTATCGACGCCGACCAAGCGGCGATCCGCCGTATCAGTACGCCCAAGCCACAGCTGCAATTGCCGGTGCGCAATGTGGTAGTGATCCTGATGGAAAGTTTCGCCGGCCACTATGTCGGCGCGCTCGGCGGCCAAGGCGCTATCACTCCGAACTTCGACCGTTTGACTGAGGAGGGCCTGCTGTTCACCCGCTACTTCTCCAACGGCACCCACACCCACCAGGGCATGTTCGCCACCATGGCCTGCTTCCCCAACTTGCCGGGCTTCGAGTACCTGATGCAAAGCCCGGAAGGGGCCAATAACTTCTCCGGGCTGCCGCAGTTGCTCGGCGAGCGCGGCTATGACGACCTCTATGTGTACAACGGCGACTTTGGCTGGGACAACCAGAAAGGCTTCTTCGGCAACCAGGGCATGAGCCACTTTATTGGCCGCAATGACTACGTCGACCCGGTGTTTTCCGACCCGACCTGGGGCGTTTCCGACCAGGACATGTTTGCCCGCGCCGACCAGGAACTGCGCAAGCTGGATCGCCAGCGGCCGTTTTATGCCCTGCTGCAAACCCTGTCCAACCACACCCCCTATGCCCTGCCCGACCCACTGCCGGTGGCGCCGGTCAGCGGCTTCGGCTCCAACGACGAACACCTCACGGCTATGCGCTATTCGGACTGGGCCTTGGGCCAGTTCTTTGAGAAGGCGCGTAAAGCCCCCTACTTCAAGGACACCCTGTTCGTGATCGTCGGCGACCACGGCTTTGGCAGCCCCGAGCAGCTCAGCGACATCGACCTGTATCGCTTCCACGTGCCGCTGCTGGTGATTGCCCCGGGTATTCAGGAACAGTTCGGCACACGCAATGACATTGCCGGCACCCAGCTGGACATCGTGCCGACCATCATGGGTCGGCTTGGCGGCCCGGTGCAGCAGCAATGCTGGGGCCGCGACCTGTTGGCGCTGGACCCGGCCGATCCGGGCATAGGCGTGATCAAGCCCTCCGGCAGCGATCAGACCGTCGCCCTGGTGTCCGGGACCAACCTGTTGATTCAGCCGCGCGACGGCGCGCCGCGCCTGTATGACTACAAGCTGCATGAGCACGCAGGCGTGCAAGCCCTCGACAACGCCGCACTGCAACAGCACCTGCTGCCGCGCCTGCAGGCCTTTTTGCAAGTCGCCACCCAGAGCCTGTTGAGCAACACCGCCGGGGTCGGCAACACGCAGCCCAGCGCGGGGCAGACCGCCGCGCACAACAGCCCATAACCCAGCCGTGATCGCGAGCCCCCGGACCGCCCTATGTCGAGCCACCCGCACAGCACGCCACACCTGCCAAACGTCGGGGTGGGCCAATCGTCCGCCAGGCGCATGCTGAGCCGCATGGTCCGCCGTGCGGCACAGTGGCGCGCCCGGCAGCTGATCAGCAGCGCCCTGAAATTAGCCGACGAGCCCAGCCTGGTGCTCGACCTGCCCTGTGCCGCCGACGGCTTCTGGCCGTTGCTGCACACCAGTAATAGTCGTGTGGTGATTGCCGCCGAGACCACTACTGAGCGCCTGACAGCCGCACTGGCAGGGCTTGCGCCGGCCCTCGCCTGCCGGGTTCACCCCCTGCAAACCTCGCTGCTGGCGATTGACCTGGGGGCCAATGCCGTGGACTGTATTTTCTGCATGCACACCCTGCATCTAGTCGACGATCCACAGCGCCGGCTGGCCCTGCTGCGCGAGTTCAACCGGGTCACGCGCGACAGTGTGATCGTTTCAGTCTGGGTCGATGGCAACCTCGAAGCGGCGCGCCAAACCGCGCTCAGCCCGCGCAACGGCCAGGTTCAGCCTCGGGCGCAGATTGAGCGCGAGTTCACTGAGGCGGGCTTTCGCATCGGCGGCCACCGCGACTTTATCCCGGGCGTGGCCATGCTGCGCCTGTATGTGCTGCACAAACGCAGCTAACGAAAACGCCTACGACCTTGATCGACATGGTCGAACCGCACGGGGCTGGGTATGCTGCGCCTTTTTTGTGCGAGCGATTGCCATGCCTGTGTCCGATATTCTGCTATTGGTACTTGCCGGTTTTGCCGCCGGCGGGATGAATGCCCTGGCCGGTGGCGGCACGTTTTTCTCCTTCCCGGCATTGCTCGCCGCCGGCCTGCCACCAGTAACCGCCAACGCCACCAATGCCGTGGCGCTGTGGCCGGCCAGCCTGGCGGGGGCTTGGGCGGCGCGGGCCTCACTGCGGCCCTTGGGCGGCTATTTAGTGCCGTTGCTCGCCGCCGGCCTGGCCGGCGGTTTGCTCGGCGGTCTGCTGCTGCTGGTGGGCGGCGATGCGGTATTTGCCAAGCTGATTCCCTGGTTGCTGCTGGCCGCCACCAGCCTGTTTGCCGCCAGCCCCTGGCTCAGCCGCTGGCTGGCGGCGCGGCGCGCCGAAGCCGCGCAGCCACCGCACACACCCCTGTCGCTTGCCGCCCACGTCGGCGTGTCAATTTATGGCGGCTATTTCGGTGCCGGCATGGGTATTTTGCAGCTGGCGGCCTTCTCCATCGAAGGCCACCCACTGGCCCGCGCCAACGCGCTGAAAAACCTGATTTCAGCGGTGATCTACAGCGTGGCCACCGCCACTTTTATCATTGCCGGGCGGGTCAGTTGGTATGAGCTGGTGATTCTGCTGGTCGGGGCGACAGTCGGCGGTTATGTCGGCGGCGCGTTGGGGCAACGCTTGCCTGCCGGCTTGCTGCGTCTGCTGGTGATCGGCGTGGGCAGCGGCATGACCGCCTACTACTTCTGGGTCACTTACTTCGCTCAATAGCCGGGACCAGCCAGCGCAGGCACTCAACAACAGCGATCTAGCCGCCGCTTGCACAGCGTCGATGAACCCCCGAAGCTATGCGCCTGTTGACTGGAGCGCCTGATGAACCTCGCCGAACTGACCACCCGCATGCACGCCATTCGTGATCGCAACGACTGGCGGCCCTTCCACAGCCCGAAGAACCTGGCCATGGCCGCCAGCGTGGAAATGGCCGAGCTGGTGGAGATTTTCCAGTGGCTGACCGAGCAGCAGTCACGCCAGCTGCCCGCCGAACAACTCGCGCATGCCGGCCAGGAAGTCGGCGATATCGTGCTCTATCTGATCCTCCTCTGCGCTGAGCTGGGCCTGGATATGGAGCAAGTGGTGCGCGCCAAACTGGCCGACAACGAAAACCGCTTTTTAGGGGCAGCGCACAATGACTGATCGGCACTTCGATGAAATGGCCACGCGCTTCGCGGAAAAGATCTATGGCGGCGCCAAGGGCGCGATTCGCCTCGCCGTGCTGCAGGCGGACCTGGCTGAAGCCTTGCCCGACCGCCCGCTGCGGGTGCTGGATATCGGCGCGGGGCTGGGCCATATGTCGTTATGGCTGGCTGAGCGCGGCCATCAGGTGACCCTGGCCGAACCCGCCGCGCCGATGCTGGCCGGCGCCCGCGAGCGCTTTGCCGCCGCCGGCCAGCCGGCTAGCTTTATTCAAGCCCCATGGCAGGACTTGCTCGGCCAACTAGAGCAGCCCTTTGACCTGGTGATCTGCCACGCGGTACTGGAATGGCTGGCCGAGCCGCACAGTATTTTGCCGGTGCTGCATCAGCTGTGCGCACCGGGCGGCTGGTTATCGCTGGCGTTCTACAACAAGGATGCCTTGATCTACCGCAACCTGCTCAAAGGGCACTTCCGCAAACTGCGCAAAGCCGAGTTCGCCGGCGAGAAACAAAGCCTGACCCCACAAATGCCGCTTGATCCACGCGAGCTGACAGCGCAACTTGAACCGAGCTGGCGAGTCGAAAGCCAGAGTGGTGTACGGGTGTTCCACGACTATATGCCGCAGCCGTTCCAGGCCAAGGCCGAGCTGATCGACCTGCTGGAAATGGAGCTGGCCTACCGACGCCATCCCAGCTTTGCCGGCCTAGGTCGTTATCTACACTGGATTTGTCGGCCCCAATGATTTCACCGCCACCGGCTCTGGAGGCAGCACATGTTCAAGTTCAGCGTTCTACTGCTACTGCTCACCCTGGCGGCTTGCCAGAGCCAGAACCCCTATGCACCCAATAGCCAGCGCCTGGCGCCAGCACCCGCGCACACCGCCCAGCCGCTGGATCGCAGCGCCTACCCGGCACCGCCGCGTGATTACGCCCGCTACCGCACCTGGAGCTGGCAACGCCTGCCGGCCGCTACCGCCTGGGCCAGTTCCGAACAGGTGCAGGAAGCCCTGAGCAACGCCCTCGACCAACGCGGCCTGCGCCCGTACCGGGCAGGGGCCAGCAGCGACCTACAGGTCACTGCCGAGCTGCGCGTGGAACAGCGTGTCCGTCAGGTTCGCGAAGACTACGGCAGCCATTACGGTAACAGCCGTTATGGCGACCAATACGGCATGTGGGGCAGCGCACCGCTGGTGCGCAGCTATAGCGAAGAGGTCATCGTGGTGCGCATTGACCTGTTCGACGGCCAAGATGGTCAACCCGTCTGGAGCGCCAGCGCCGAAACCCTGAGCAGCGGCAGCCAGAGTGAACGCGCGGCCGCCCTGCGCAACGCTATTCAACAGGCCATGACGGCTTACCCACCGAACTGACCGCAGTCTCCGAGGAGCGCCTCATGCGTGCATTACTGTTGCTATTGCCCCTGCTGCTGATACTCAGCGCCTGCCAGACGCCACTACTGGAACGCGACTTTGATCCCAACCGCGACTTTGCCGCCTACCGCAACTGGAGTTGGCAGGAACCTGGCGTGCAGTACAAGCCCGATGACCCACGCCTCAACAGCGACCTCACCGGCCAGCGCATCCGCGCCGCAGTCAGCGAGCAACTCGAACAGCGCGGCCTGCGCGCTGCGGCAGGCAACACCCCAGGCGACCTCAAGGTGCAGGTCTGGTTGATCGTCGACAAGCGCCAGCAGCAAGTCAGCACCCAGGTTGGCGGGAGCTGGGGCGACCCATGGGGCGGCGGCTTCTGGGGCGGGCCGAGTTATGTGGAAACCCGCAACGTGGACTATCAGGTCAGCACCTTGCAGATTGATTTGCTCGACGGCAAAGACGGCCAACTGGTCTGGCGCGGCAGTGCCGAACAGGTGCTGCGTAACCGCCAACCCACCCCACGCGAGCGTGAAACCGCGATTCGCCAGACCGTCGCCGAAGTGCTGAGCCAATACCCGCCGCGCTAAGCAACGCTTACTCGCGATACGTCAGGCAAGCACCCAGGCAGCCTAAAGCTGACGAGGCAACCAGCTTTTGCGGCATAATCGCCCGCTTTAGCTGTTCTGGAGCGCCCCATGCCTGCCCCAATCTGGTGGTTACTGGCCCTGCCATTTTTTGCCGGCGCCTGCCTGCCGCTGCAAGCGGGCATCAATGGTCAGCTGGCCAAGCACGTCTCCAGTGTTTTGGCCGCGTCGCTGGTGTCCTTTGCCGTAGGCACCTTGGCCCTGTTGATATTAGTGCTGGCCCAACGTGAGGTCCCCAGCCTCGGAGCCTTGAAAGGCCTGAGCTGGTGGCATTGGAGCGGCGGTTTTCTGGGGGTGATGTTTATCGCCACCGCCGCCTTTGCCGGGCCCAAGGTCGGTGCCGTGCTGTTTATGGCACTGGTGATCGCCGGGCAACTGAGCATGGCCGTAACCCTGGACCACTTCGGCTGGGCTGGCTTTCGCGAGGCACCGATTAGCGCCGGCAAGCTTGGCGGCCTGCTGCTGATCATCGCCGGCATCTGGCTAATCCGCCGCGGCTAGGCCGGAGGCCGCGGCCTGCCAGGGTGTCTGCCGATACTCGGTATGTTAAGGTGGCCGCCCTTTTCGCCTGACTGGATAGAGGCAGGTCGCAATGACACTGGCCCGACCATCACGTTGGTTGCCTACGCCGCCATAGCGTTTTGCCCCTATCGCGCAAAGCCCGGCAGGTTAAACACCGCGCCCGGCGTTGCTCATGCGCACGCCCAATTAGGCTGCGCTACGCTCGATGTACCCCGTTTTATTAGCCCATCCGCCCTGCCCTTGCGTGCATTTGCGGAGCCCAGCCTTCGGAACCCACGATGCTACAAAGCCTGAAAAACACCTGGTTCTTTAATATTCGCGGCGATGTACTCGCCGGCCTCGTCGTCGCGCTTGCGCTGATCCCGGAAGCCATCGCGTTTTCCATTATTGCCGGGGTTGACCCAAAAGTCGGCCTGTACGCCTCGTTCTGCATTGCCGTGGTGATTGCCTTTGTCGGCGGTCGTCCAGGCATGATCAGCGCCGCGACCGGGGCCATGGCCTTGGTCATGGTGACACTGGTCAAGGAGCATGGCCTGCAATACCTGCTGGCCGCCACGCTGCTGACCGGGGCACTGCAGATTCTCGCTGGCTACCTCAAGCTGGGCAGCCTGATGCGCTTCGTCTCGCGCTCGGTGGTTACCGGTTTCGTTAACGCCCTGGCGATTCTGATCTTTATGGCGCAGTTGCCCGAATTGACCAACGTTACCTGGCACGTTTACGCCATGTGCGCCGCAGGCCTGGGCATCATCTACCTATTCCCCTATGTGCCGAAGCTCGGCCAGCTGATCCCTTCGCCACTGGTATGCATTCTGACCATGACTGCCGTGGCGATGTACTTCGGCCTGGATATCCGCACCGTCGGTGACATGGGCGAACTGCCAGACACCCTGCCAATCTTCCTCTGGCCAGACGTACCGCTGAACCTGGAAACCCTTGGCATCATCTTCCCTTACGCCGCCGCATTGGCCGTGGTCGGCCTGCTGGAATCGATGATGACCGCCACCATCATTGATGACCTCACCGACACCAACAGCGACAAAAACCGCGAATGCAAAGGCCAAGGCGTAGCGAATATCGCGTCCGGTTTGCTCGGCGGCATGGCCGGCTGCGCGATGATCGGCCAGTCGGTGATCAACGTGAAATCCGGCGGCCGTGGCCGCCTGTCGTGCCTGGTGGCCGGCGCGGTGCTGTTGTTGATGGTGGTGTTTCTCAGTGACTGGGTCAGCCAGATCCCCATGGCCGCACTGGTGGCGGTGATGATCATGGTGTCGATCGGCACCTTCAGCTGGGACTCGATCCGCAACCTGAAAACCTTCCCGCTCTCGACCAATATCGTCATGCTCGCCACCGTGGCCGTCACCGTTTACACCCATAACCTGGCATACGGCGTGTTCGTCGGCGTGCTGCTGGCCGCGATGTTTTTTGCCAACAAGATCGGCCACTTCCTCTACATCAACTCAGAAGCCGACAGCGATGGCAGTCAGCGCACCTACACCGTTGTCGGCCAGGTGTTCTTCAGTTCGGCCGACAAGTTCGTGGCAGCCTTTGATTTCAAGGAAGCCGTGAGCAAGGTCATTATCGACCTGTCCCGTGCGCACTTCTGGGACATTACCGCCGTCGCTGCATTGGATAAGGTGGTGATCAAGCTGCGCCGCGAAGGCACCGAAGTCGAAGTGCTGGGCCTCAACGAAGCCAGCGCCACCATCGTCGACCGCTTTGGTGTGCACGATAAGGACAACGCCACCGATCTGCTGTCGGGCCACTAAGAGGGGTTTACAAATTACTGCGCTCGGCCATGCAGTGTTGAAGTCAGCCTCAAAATGCTCATGTACTACTCGTACACTCCGCTTTTTCGGCTGACTTCGCCTTGCCTGTCCATCGCTCGCTACTTTTGTAAATTCCCTCTAAACATGGAGAACAACGATGACCCAAGTAATGGCATGCATTGATGGTTCGCAATCCACGCGCGCGGTCTGTGATTACGCCGCCTGGGCCAGCCAGCGCCTGAGTGCGCCGCTGACCCTGCTGCACGTATTGGATGCAATGCAGTATCCGACCCAGTCGAACCTGTCCGGCACGATTGGTTTGGGCAGCCGTGAGCATTTGCTTGAAGAGCTAGCCAGCCTGGACCAGCAACGCCACACGCTGGCCATGGAGCAAGGCCGCCTGATGCTCGAAGCGGCGCGTGAGCGGGTGCAGGCCGATGGCGTCGAGACGGCCCAACTGCGCCAACGCCATGGTGACTTGGTCGAATGCCTGGATGAACTGCAAGCAGACATCCGCCTGCTGGTCATCGGCCGCCAAGGCACCGCCAGCGACAGCCTCAAGCAACTGCTCGGCGGCCACCTGGAGAACGTCATCCGCACCCTGCACCGTCCAATACTGGTCAGCTGTGGCGAGTTCAAGGCACCGCAAAGCTACATGCTGGCCTATGACGGCAGCGTCACGGCGCGTAAAAGCCTGGAGTTGATCGCCGCCAGCCCGTTGCTCAAAGGCCTGCCCTGCCATCTGGTGATGATCGGCGCAGACACCAGCGATGCCCGCGAACAACTGAAAGCGGCTGCACGTGTAGTGCAAGACTCGGCGAGTGAAGTGCATCAGGTCATTCGTGCTGGTGAAGTGGAACCTGCGCTGCACGCTTACCAGCTTGAGCAAGGCATCGACTTGCTGGCCATGGGTGCTTACGGGCATTCGCGGATTCGCCAGTTTCTGCTTGGCAGCACCACCACGACCCTGCTGCGCACCAGCAACAGCGCACTGCTAATCCTGCGCTGATCTCCCGCTACAGCGGCCTATCGCTGGCCGCTGTAGCGGCATACAGCGAAAAAGCCACACACATTTTCTGCTGGCCCTCTGACAGCTTTTTCACCATTAACCCGTTATGCTGCAATCACGCCGTTATTTTGTGATCACAGGCCATGACTGAAGTTCACGTCCCACGCCAACCACACGTTTTCGCACTCTGGCGCGAAGCCCAGGACACGCACTCGCGTTCGCCTCTGGGCGGTATCTATTACCTGCTGGCGTGGCTACTCCTCTGGATATTCAGCAATACGCCTGGCGCACTGCTGCTGCCCGGCATCCTCGGCGCTGCGCTATTTGCCCTGCTGCTGGCCTTGCGCGTGCTGCACCGGCTTCCTCAGGAGCAGACCTGCGAAGCACTGCAACGCTGGATCAACCTGCACTGGTGCCTGATGCTGATTACTGCGCTGAGTTGGGGACTGATCAATGCCCAGGCGCAAATCAACCCGCTGTTCAGCAGCTCGGCGGCTATTGCCACCCTCAGCACCATCGCCTTCAGCACCGCCTTGGCTTTCAGCTTTGCCATGCGCAAGCAACACGCCATCCTGGCGCTGCTGCTGATTTACCTGCCCGGCCTGCTAACCCTGGCACTGGCCTGGCGCGAGCAGTACGCCACCCTCATCACCCTGAGCTTCTACCTGAGCTACTTGCTACTGGTGCTTAACCGCAGCCACCGCGAATACCACAACACCCTGGCCCTCGAGCTGCAACTGCTCGACCAGCAAGAGCGCCTCGAACACCTTAGCCGTACCGATAGCCTGACCCAGCTGGGCAACCGTTATCAGTTCAACAGCCTGTTCCCAGCGCTGCTGGCCAACGCTCAACGGCAGAACCAGCCGTTGTCATTGGTCCTGCTGGATATCGACTTCTTTAAGCGGATCAATGACGAGTTTGGCCATGGCTGTGGCGACAGCTGCCTAAGTGACTTTGCCGAACGCATGCGCCAGAGCTTCCGCCGTGACAGCGACACCCTGCTGCGCTTGGGCGGTGAAGAGTTCGGCATCCTGATGCCCAATACCTCACTGGAGCAGGCGCGCTTGCTCGCCGAGCAGTTTCGTCAGGCGCTGGAGCGCGAAGGCTTTAATATCTCGGGGGAGACCCTGCCGCTGACCGCCAGCCTGGGCGTGGGCTGTTACGACAGACAGCGCGACAGCAGCGCCGAGGGTTTCTTCAAGCGGGTCGATGATGCCCTGTATCAAGCCAAGGCGGCCGGGCGCAACCGCCTGCAGCTAGCCTGAGCCTGGCGGCATAAGCAGGCCGCCGGGTAGCATTGAGGCAATCGAGCCAGCCGCGGGTGCCGCCATGCTAGCGGGCTCTACGCAAACTCTAGGAGCGGCCTTGGCGGCGCAGCTTCTACCGGCTCCGTTCGCGCAGCAGCCCACTCAAACATGGCCACCGTTAAAGACGGAAGCTGCCCATCTGCGTGGCCAGGTCATCGGCCAGACCGCGCAGCGTCTTGCAGTCCTCTTTACACACCAACACCTCACCGGCAGTGGCGTGCGCCAAGTCGGCAATACCTTGCACATTGCGGTTAATTTCTTCGGTCACCGAGGATTGCTCCTCAGTCGCGGTGGCCACCTGGGTGTTCATGTCACTGATGCGTTCAATTTGCTCGGTGATGGCGCTGAGCGATTGCCCGGTGCGTTGGCTGGCAGCAACGCCGGTACCCGTCGCGCTTTGCCCGGCATGCATGGAGCTCACGGCCGTGTCCGCGCCCTGCTTGAGGCGCTGAATCATCTGCTGAATTTCATCGGTGGAGCTTTGTGTACGGCTGGCCAGGGTACGCACCTCATCCGCCACCACGGCAAAACCTCGGCCCATTTCCCCAGCGCGCGCGGCTTCAATGGCGGCGTTTAGCGCCAGCAGATTGGTCTGCTCGGAAATGCCACGGATCACCGCCAACACCTGATCGATAGACGCCACCTGCTCGGCCAACTCACTCACCGCAGCAGCCGCATCACCAATATCGGTGGACATACCCTCAATGTGCGCAATCGACTGCCCAACTTCACTGCGCGCCCCTTGCGCCTCGCTGCGCGCCGTTTGCGATGCCTGCGCGGCACTGCTGGCATTGCGCGCGATCTCCTGCACGGTGAGGCCCATTTCGTGCACCGCAGTGGCCACCATGTCGGTCATTTCCTGCTGCTGACTGGAGCGCCCGGCGGTGTTGTCGACCACCTGCGCCACCTGGCTGACCGAGGCGCGCAAGCGTTCGCTGGTGGCCAGCACGGCACTGATCAAATTGCGTTGGCCACCGATAAAGCGATTGAAGCCACGGGCCAGATCGCCCAACTCATCTTCACGCGACTCATCCAGACGCCGAGTCAGGTCACCGCCGCCGCCACCAATTTCCACCAACGCCGTGGTCACCTGGCGGATCGGCCGCACCAAACCACGCGCCAGCAGCACCACCAGGCCTAAACAAAATAGCGCCACCCCCACGCCAATGGCGCTGGTCATAAACAGCGCCTGACGCGCTTCAGCATAAATCTCTGCCTCCGGCACTTCGCTAACCAGCAACCAGTCGATGCTGCTGAGCTTCTGCGCCACCGCCAGATAGACCTCTCCGTCACGCTCGAAGCGCACCGCCTGGCCGTCACTGTTCAGCAGCTGCTCAGCCGGGTCTTGACCAAATAGCGCAGCGAGGCTGCCACTGCCGCTCAAGTCAGCCTGCGGATGCACCTTGATAACGCCCTTGGCATCGATCAAAAACACCTGACCGCGCTCGCCAAAACGAAAGTCACGAATCATTTCTGACATGGCTTTCAGGCTGAATCCCAGGCCAGCAACGCCCAGAACTTTGCCGTTTTGCTTGATCCGCTGGTTGATAAACAGCGTCGGCAAGCGCGTGGCCTTGTCGATATCGACTTCCATAACCTGGTCACGGCTGCCGTCGACCAGCCGGTAGAACCACTGATTCTCGGCCTGATTACGGTTGATCACCCGGCTCAACCCATCACCGGTGAAGTAATTGCCGCTTTCCAACACGGCAACCGAGGTGGTCAGGGCGTTCTGCTGTTGCCGCACGCCTTCCAGGTAACGCGCCACCGCATCACGCAGCGCCGGGTCTTCGCCTGCGCCCAGCCAGTCCTGAATAAACACGTTGGCGGCAATCCCGGCATTGGCGGTGATCGGCGCAGTGAGTACGCGCTCCAGGTCATTGCGAATCGCCAACACCTTGGCCGGCAACGCCTCTTCCACCAGAAAGCGTTCGCTGAGGCGATTAACCACTGCTGAGTAAACGCCCACGACGATCAGAATGCTGACGAGCAGGGCCGCGCCCATGCTGAGAATCAGTTGCCACTGAATGCTGCGCTTCCACAAGCCCATGGAGACTACCTTTTAGTTATTTTTGCAAGAAGCCAATTGAATACAATTTTGTATACAAATTCAATTTCCTACCGACGTATAACCGCTATCGGCCGCACCATCTGCCAGCTTTAATCGATCTATCAGCTACCGCGTGTACAGCTGGAAAAGCGCCGAGCAATGCTCCTACTGGTCAGCCGCACGGCGATTTTAGTTCTGCAGGCTGAAGCTCAGCTGGGCGGTTTGCCCGCTTTCATCGAGGACGCTCAGCTGATAACGGCCAGCGCGCTCAAAGCGCTGGCTAAGCGGCGCTTGCGCGCTGGTTTCGGCAACCGGCTGACCGTCGACAAACCACCAACGCCGACCATGGCCGCCCAGTGCCGACAGGCGCAAACGCAGTGCCTCGGTGCTGCCCACAGGACGGCGCAAGCGGTCACCGTCGCGCACCCCGACAATCGACAACGGCGCCGCCGCAACGACGTGCTGCGGAGGGCATTGCGGATCAACAACTGGCAAACGCACACTGCGCCGCTCACGTCGCGGCAACCAGGGCTCCAATGGCGCTGGCCACAACGCCAGCTGCTGTGCGGTCGCGCCGGGGCAGCGGGCATCGACGCGCAACCCAGCGGCGTTAACCCAAAAGCGTTCCTGCAAGCCCAAACCCAGCGGTTGGTCCTGCGCCAGCAAGGTCGGCGGCGTGGTGCCACCCAGGGTCCAGGCAAAACGCTGGCGGCGGCAGTTGGGGTCACTGCTGTCCATAGGTTGCCCAAGTGGCCAGCAGATTGCGGCCACGCCGACTGAGGCGGGTTGTGGATCAGTCGGCAGGCCAATGCCACGCTGGCTGTCGCGGTTCACCAGCAAATCATGCACTTGCAGCAGCAAGGGTGCGGCTGAAGCCAGGCCAAACTGCCCTGGCACCGGGGTGCCATCCGGTCGACCGATCCAGATACCAATCAGGTAACGCGGCGCGACCCCAATCGCCCAGGCATCGCGAAAGCCGTAACTGGTGCCGGTCTTCCAGGCCAGGCTGGGGCGCTGCAGCAACTGCGCGCGTGGGTCACGGTCGGGCCGTGCCTGGCCGCTGAGAATGCGCCGCACGACCCAGGCGGCGCCAGGTGACAGCAGGCGTCGTTCATGCAGGCGCTGCTGCGGCTGAAAGCGCAGCCGCGCGGCCTTGCCGCCACGGGCAAAGGCGCTGTAGCCGCTGACCAAGTCCTCCAGGCGGCTGCCCGCGCCACCGAGAATCAACGCCAGATTGGGCTCGGCCAGCGGCGGCAACAGCAAGGGCACGCCGGCGCTGCGTAACTCGCCGGCGAAACGCTTCGGCCCGTAGGCTTCCAGCAACTGCACCGCGGGCAAGTTAAGCGAGGTGGCCAAGGCCTGGCTGGCTGACACCGCACCGTTAAAGCCAGTAGAGAAGTTCCCTGGGCGGTAATCGCCGTAGCGGCGCGGCACGTCCTGCAGCAAGGATTCGGAGTGGATCAGCCCGTCATCCAACGCCATGCCATAGAGAAAGGGTTTCAGTGTAGAGCCGGGCGAACGCACCGCGCTGATCATGTCGACATGGCCGAAGCGCTTGGCATCGCCAATATCCACCGACCCGAGGTAAGCACGTACCGCCATGCTCGGTTGTTCAACCACCAGAATCGCCGCCGAGGTGCGCTCCGGCAGTCGCGCGCGCCAGCCCAGCAGCAGGTCTTCCAGGCGCCGTTGCAAGCCAGCATCAAGGGTGGAGCGAATTAGCGGCGGGCTGCCGAAGGTATTCAGACGCCGCGCCAGCAGCGGGGCCAGACGCGGCTCCTGACGCGGCGCCAGCAGCACCGGTTCCTCCCGCGCATCGTTGATCGCCGCTTGTGGCCACACGGCAAAATCGGCCAGGCGCTGCAGCACTTTGTCCCGCGCGGCTTGGGCGCGCTCAGGGTGACGATCCGGACGCAAGCGACTCGGCGCTTGTGGCAAGACGGCGAGCAAGGCCGCCTCAGCACGGGTCAGCTGCCGTGGCGACTTACCCAGGTAGGCCCAACTGGCCGCCGCCACGCCTTGCAGGGTGCCGCCAAACGGTGCGCGATTGAGGTAGAGGGTGAGTATTTCAGCCTTGGACAGGTGCCATTCCAGCTGCGCGGTGCGCCACAGCTGCTTGAGCTTGCCGGGATAAGTGCGCGCGTGCGGATCGAGCAGGCGCGCCACCTGCATCGACAGCGTGCTGCCGCCCGACAGCACCCGCCCACCCTTAAGGTTCTGCCAGGCAGCACGGCCCAGCGCCAGCGGGTTAACCCCTGGGTGCTGGTAAAACCAGCGGTCTTCATAGGTCAGCAACGCGTCCAGGTAATAAGGCGATACCTCAGCGGGACTGACGGGATAACGCCATACGCCGTCATGGTCGGCAAAGCGCCACAGCGGCGTGCCGTCCTCGGCCAACACCACTCGGGCCAGGTCATCGGCGGGTAAAGGTAGCGGAAACAACCGATCAGCCAGCGCCAGCAGCAATGCCAGGCACAGCGGCAGCCACAGCCAGGTGCGGCGTAATAGTGGCCAAAGCCGCTTACGCCAAACACACAGAGCCAACAGGTAGAACTGCTTTACGCGGGTCATGCGCTGATCCATTCCTTGCATCGCGAGGGTGTTCTGCCAATTAGCGGCTCGCCCCACCAACAGCGCTGCCATTCTGCCAAATGGCTGGCACACTGACGCGCAGCAACCATCACATACGCTCGTTTGGAACAGAAATTATGGCTGTAGAAGGTTTTTTTGAATCCCTTGGCGAAGCCGTCGGCTCGGTAATCCGCTTTATCGTCGAAGGCCTGGGCGGTTTTTTCGGCATGCTCAGCGGTGCCATCAGCAGTTTTATCGCGGGCATGTCCAAGGCCTTAGGGGTGACACCCTCATTGCTCAGCATTGTGGTGCTGGTGGCCGGTCTGTGGCTGCTTTACCTGGCGGTGCGCGCTTTTATCCGTCGCTCGATCATTGCCGGGGTGATCTGGCTGGTGCTCGGGTTGTGGTTGCTCAGCGGCCTAATCAGCTAAGCCTACCGAGCAGACAATAAGGCCCGCCACCTTGGCGGGCCTTATACCTTTTAACGTTCTCTAACCACTAAACGTCCCGGTGTTTCACCCAGTGCCTGCCAGTTCGGCCGGTACATCGACTCCACCTGCGGTGGCGGTACGCGGTAGCTGCCGGGGGTGACGGCGCGGGCCAGGTACAACAGGTGAGTGGTGTCGTAGCCGTTTATATCCACAGCGGCGACGTAACGATCGCCACGGAACTCCTGGTGTTTGATCGCGGCGTTCTGCATCGACTCACGCCACTCCTTCACCGCGCTGCTGGCGTCTTCCAAGCTGGCCGCGCTTTGCGCAAGGTTCTGGTTTTCCAACTCCAGGCCCGCCGGCAGCAGGTCGACCACCAGGGCATCTGGCACCCGCTGCTTGGCCGCTACAGCCAAATGCACCAGCACCAACTCGCCACTGCGCAAGTTGCTTAGATCCAGCTTGCGCCCGTCCATACCCAGGTACTCGCGGTAGATGCTGAGGTTTTCGCCGCCGGCGGCAGGCGCTTGGCTCGGGTAACCGGACAGGGTCAGCTGCTGGTACAGCGGCGTATCCGCTGGTTTACTCGTCGAATTGCTGATGCTTAGCGGTGCCGCCAGATCGCGACCCTCCAACTTGAGGCCCGATTGAGCATTGCTCAGTTCGAAGGCCAAACTGGCGCTTTGCAACTGCGCGCTCCAGCTCGGCTCCGGCTTGCTCAGCAGATTGCGCCCGGCCAGGAACAGCGCGTTGCGCTCCTGGGTGGATAACCACTGCTGCACGGCCACCTCATCAGCCAAATTGAACAGGCGCTCCTCACGACGATCACCTGCCAAATCGTGTTCTTCCAACAGTGCCAGAATCAGCGCCTGATCGCGTAGCGGGCTGCCGTAATCCGCCAGCCAGGTGTTGCTCTCGCGGCCACGGGCCAGGCCGGCAGTCAGCAGCTGATCGGCACGCGGCTGGTCGCCCATCTTCTGCAAGGCTACGGCTAAGTGCACCAGCGGCAAGCCGGACAAGGCATCGCTACGCCGCTCATACAGGCTACGCAGTGCGCCCAGTGGCGCCTGCTGGCTGCGCGCCAGCACGTAACCCGCGTAGGCCTGCACGGCGAAGCGGCTGTGGTTAGCGTTGTCGCTGTAGTTGACCTCAATCAGCTGACGCTCCTGCAGGTAGCGCAGCAGCCGTTCGTTGGTTTTTTTCAGCGCCTCTTCCGGCACATCGAAGCCCTGCTCGCGAGCGTGCAGGAGGAAGTCGCTGACATAGGCGGTGAGCCAATACTCTTCATCACCGTCCGCGCTCCACAGCGCGAAACTGCCGTTGTAACGCTGCATGCTCAGCAAGCGCTCGATGCCCAGTTCGATGGCGCGTTTGCGCTGCTCATCCGGCTCAGCGTCCACACCCAGGCGCTTTAGCGTGCCAGCGTCGGCGTAGAGCGATGGATACAGGCCACTGGTGGTCTGCTCTGAGCAGCCGTAGGGGTAGGCTTTAAGGGCGCGAATTTGCTCGCCAAGGTTCAGCGGCGGCCGGCTGGAAATCGCCAAACGCGCTTCCAGCCCCGCCGCCTCGAAAGCACTCAGGGCATCGGCCGGCAACAACCAGGGCTCGTCCTTGAGTACGGCGCGAAAATGTTGCAATTGCGCCGGATAAGCCGGACGGATACCCAGTTGCCACTCACGGCTGAACGGCGGTAGTTCCTCTCCTGGCAACTGCAAACCATTCACGCTGACCTTGATCCGCCCCTGACCGTAGCCACCCAGCGCCACCACGGGAATGCGCAAAATGCTCCGTTGTCCATCGGCCAGGGTGATAGGTGCAACCGCCACGCCTGGGTTCTGCGCCAAACGCAGCTGGCCTTCGGCGCTCAGTTGTACATCCAGTTTCTGTTCACTCCCGGACAGGTTATTCAGGTCCAGGGCCAGGGTGGTTTCATCGCCACCGGCGAGGAAGCGCGGCGCCGACAATTCGGCGATCAGCGGCGCGGCGACCAGCGTTTTGCCTTCGCCCATGCCGTAATGCTCGTCGGTCCAGGCTTGCGCCATCAGGCGCAGCTCGCCGTTGAAGTCAGGGATATTTAGGCTGACTTCGCCCTCACCCAGCTCATTCAGCGCCAGCGGCTGGCTTTGCAGCGCGACGATTAGCACGCTGGTGTCCGGGCGTTTGCCGCCGGCGGCCAGCGCCGCGTCACCACCGAAGGCCAACTTGGCTACGCGGCCCTGGCCGGCCTCGATCAACTGCCCGTAAATATCCAGCTGATCAGCGCCATAAGCCTTACGGCCGAAGAAGTTGGCGAAGGGATCAGGCGTGGCGTACTCGGTGATATTGAGGATGCCGACATCCACCGCTGCCAGCAGCACATGCGCTTGCTTCGGGATGCTGCCATCGGCGTTGCGCGCCTGAACCTTGACAGTGAGCGACTGGTTGGGACGGATTTTCTCTGCGGCGCTCAACGTCAGCGCCAGCTTGCGCGGCGCGCGCTCCAGCGGTAGATGCAGCAAGCCGACCGCACGCTTGGGCGTGGCATTGCTCTGGCGCTCACCGGGGCGGATCACCAAGGCGCTGACATACAGGTCATGCCGTGCCCAGTCCTTAGCAATCGGGATGTCGAAGGCCTTGCCCTCGGCCGGCACCTCGACCTCCTGCCACCACAACGGCCCCTCGCTGGACTCGACCATCAGGTAGCCCTTGCCTGCAGCAGGCGGAGTGACAGTGACCTGCGCGGTTTCGCCGTCGACATACGCTGGTTTATCCAGCGCCAGCTTGACCTGATCCGGGCGCACCGCGCCGCCGTCGGCGTTGTCCTGCCAGCGGTAACCGGCCCAGAAACGCAGACTGCTGAGCAGGCCGGTTTGCGCATCGATGACTTCGACGCGGTAAGGGCCCCACTCCACTGGAAAACTGATTTTCGCGGTGCCGCCAGCAGCGACTTCGAGTGTTTCCTCGTTAAGGGTGAGAAATTTCTCGTTGTAGTTATGGCTCCAGCCATCGCTCTCGGAGAAGTTCCAGAAGTAGTCGCGGCGCTCGCGAATCAGGCGCACGCTGAGCTGCTCGGCCGCCAGCTTGTTGCCGGCCGCATCGGCCACTAGCACTTCGAACTCGGCCAGGCTGTCGGCATCCACTTCCTCGCCGTCAAACAGCCCACGCACGCCCGGCAGACGCTCGGCCGGCCAGACCGGCTGAATCAGCCGCCGGGTAATCGCCCGGCCGCCTGACTCTTGTAGGCTGGCTTGCAGGATCAAGCGCAGCGGCGACTTGGCGTCGGCCCAGCGACTTTCGATATCCAGATTGGCGATGCCCTGCTCGTCCAGGCTGGTTTCATCCAGCTCGATGTCCTCGCTCAGCTCTTCTTCGGTCACCGAACCGAACTGGTAACCCGGCAGGCTGGCCACCGCCTCACGCAGCGGCCGCACATAGAGCTGACCACTGAGGCGATTGCCCGCCGCCGGCGCGCCATACAGGTAGCGCCCAGTCACTTCAAACTGGGCGCTTTCAGAGGGGATATAGGGCGTATCACTGCCCTTGAGCTCCAGCGCCATGCGCTCTGGGAGGAAATCCTCGACGGAGAATTCATACAACTGCTGGCGGCCATCACCCAGGTCGAACAGCAACTGCCAGCGCCCGGTCGGCGCTTCGTCGGCCAGTTGTAATTGGTACTGATAAAGGCCGGCGTCATCGGCCTGCCAAACGAATTTGCGACTGACCTGCTCATCCGGGCGGCGCACCTCAACATTCACCGGCTGAGCTTTTAGCGCGCGACCATCGGCATCACGCAGCAGGCCGTTGAGCAACACGACTTCCCCCGGGCGATAGAGATCACGCGGGCCGAATACAAAGAACTGCAAGGGATGGGCGACAAGCCCGGCAATATCGAACTCGGCCAGGTCCAGCGCCGAGCTGTTGAGGCGCAGCAAGCTGGTTTGCTCACCCTGATGGGCCAGCAGCACTTCGGCCTTGGCCGGCAGCGGCAGCTGCGCATGGCCGGCGCTGTCGGTCTCGCCTTCGGCCAGCACCTGGCCCTCACCATTGAGGATTTCCAGGCGCACCTCGCTGAGGGCAGCGCCGCCGGCCAGCGCCTGGGTAAACACATCAATGCGCGTCTGGTAGCGCCGCGCGGACAGGCCGATATCGCTCAGGGTGAACAACGTGGCCGGCTGCGAATAGCTGTAGCTGCCGGCTTCACGCATCACCGCCAAGTACACGCCAGGTTGCTTGAAGGGCTGCAGGCCGGCAATGGGCAGCAGCAAGGTTTCACGGATATTGCGCGCCGGGTTGAGGTCGAAGCGACCGCCGTAGACCAGCTCGGCCATCGGTAACAGGCTGCGGGCTTCCCAGTTATCCAGGTTGCTGGAGCGGCCCCAGCGGTTGAGGAAGGCCGGCAGCGACTCGGGTTTGATGCGGAAGAACTCGACATTCACCTTGTCGACGTTCAGGGCAATCACCGGCAGGCCTTCGGCGAGTCGCGTGGGCAGTAAGGAACCACGGCTGGCGAAACCGACACTGGCCTGCAGGTCACGGGTTTTCAGGCGGGTCACCTGCTCGGCGGCGAGTTTTTTGCCATTCAGTGCGAGCAGCCCGGCATCCACCGTCAGCACCAGTTTGCGCTGCGGCTGCAGATGGCGCAGGCGTACTTCCATCAGGTTGTCGCTGAGTTCCCAGGCACCATCGACCTTGCCGCTTTTGCTGTCGACCAGGTGCAGGCGCTCGCTGAGTTTCTCCTCGGGATCAAGCGGCACTGAAAAGCTCACCGACAGAGTGCTCGCGCCCTCCAACTGCACTTCCGAAACATCCACCACGCTCAACTCACGACCGGCGTAACGCTCAGCCAGTGCCTTAAGGTCGAGCGCAGGCTTGGCCGCCTCACTGCGGACGGGAGCGGCTTGAGTCGCCGTTACTTCGGCCGGCTCAGGGGAGGATGAATCACAGGCGCTGAGCAGGCTCAGGACAAGTGCCAGAAGCAGTCCATTCTTCGGCATTACGGGCTCCAACAGGGGATAAGTGCAGAGGGTTGACACTATAGTCGAGGCGCTTAGTGACAACTAAGCGGACGTGCGCAAAACGGCTCATCAGCGCGCGCCCGTCGATCAGTGTTTAATAGCCCGCCTGTGACACGCGCCAGCGCATTGCCCTGGCGCTCGTTCCATTCGCTTTGGAGTGCCTGTGATAAACGCCGTACGCGACGCCTGGCAGCATGCGTCCACCCACAAGCGGGTCTGGGCACTGGCTGCGCCGATGATTCTGAGCAACCTCTCGGTGCCGCTGGTGGCGCTGGTCGACAGCGCGGTGATCGGCCATCTGCCACACGCCCACCAACTGGCCGCGGTGGCCGTGGGCGGCAGCCTGTATACCCTACTGACCTGGGCGGTGGGCTTTTTGCGCATGGGCACCACCGGCTTCAGTGCGCAGGCAGCCGGCCGTGATGATGGCGGTGCGCTGCGTCAGGTCCTGGTGCAAGGCCTACTGCTCGGCATGCTGCTGGCCGTGCTGTTAATCAGCCTGGCCATCCCCCTGAGCAGCGCGGCACTGAGCCTGATGAACCCCTCGGCGCAACTCGACGAGCTGGCACGCGGCTACCTGCATATCCGCCTGCTCGGCCTGCCGGCGGCGCTGACCACATATGCCCTGGTCGGCTGGTTGCTGGGCACGCAAAACGCGCGCGGGCCGCTGGCTATTCTGCTGACCACCAACTTGCTGAATGTCGCCCTCGACCTGCTGTTTGTCCTCGGCCTGCATTGGGGCGTGGCTGGCGCCGCCTGGGCCTCGGTGATTGCCGAATGGAGCGGTGCCCTGCTCGGCCTGTACCTGGCGCGCCGCGCCCTACGCGCCTACGCCGGCACGCTGGACTGGGCGGCGCTACGCCTTTGGTTGAATTGGCGGCCCTTGCTGGCGGTCAACCGTGACCTGTTTATCCGCACCCTGGCGCTGCAGGCGGTGTTCTTCCTGATCACCGTGCAGGGCGCTCGCCTGGGCGATGCCACCGTGGCAGCCAACGCCCTGCTGCTCAATGGCCTGCTGTTGGTGGCCCACGCCCTGGATGGTTTGGCCCATGCTCTGGAGGCGCTGTGCGGGCATGCCCTCGGCGCGCGTGATCGTCACGCGCTGCGGCGAACGCTGATCGTCGCGGGCGGCTGGTCGCTGCTCGCCAGCCTTGGTTTTGCGCTGTTCTTCCTGCTCGCTGGGCAGTGGTTTATCAGCTTGCAGACCAACATCGAGGTGGTACGCGAAGCGGCCTTCGTCTACCTGCCGTACCTCGCTGTATTGCCGCTGATCGCGGTCTGGAGTTACCTGCTCGACGGCCTGTTTATCGGCGCCACCCGCGCCCGCGAGATGCGTGACGCCATGCTCTTGGCCTTGCTGCTCAGCCTGCCGCTGGCCTGGGCCCTGCAACCGCTGGGCAACCAGGGTTTATGGTTGGCCTTCCTGAGTTTTATGGGGCTACGCAGCCTGTGCCTAGGGGGTTATGCTTATCGCCTAACAAGGGCCGATCAATGGTTCGCCCGCTGTTCCTCAGGTGCACCCCATGCTCAGTCCTGAAATGCCCGACGATGAAGTGCTGCGCCAGCAGATTCTCGATGACCAAGACCTGCTCGACACGCCTGCCGACCCCTACCTCGATACGTTAGTGCGGGTGGCACGCGAGGTGTTTGCGGTTAAGACCGTACTGGTCAGTTTGATCGACCGTGATCGTCAGTGGTTTAAAGCGCGCATTGGCCTGGATGTCATCGAAACACCGCGTGCCATCTCCTTCTGCGGCCACGCGATTCTGGCCACCCAGCCGTTTATCGTCGAAGACACCCATAGCGACCCGCGCTTTCACGACAATCCGCTGGTGCTCAACAACCCACAGATCCGCTTTTATGCCGGCCGACCGCTGCTGTCCAAGGAAGGCCAAACGCTGGGTACTCTGTGCTTGATCGACCCGTTGCCGCAGAAATTCACGGATAAACAACAACACTTGTTTAACGACATGGCCGCATTGGTTGAGGGCTACCTGAAACTGCGCAACGACAGTGAGCAGACCGCACAGTTGCGGGCGGCGCTAAGCCGCGAACAGCGCCGCGCCATGCTCGACCCGCTGACCCAAGTGTGGAACCGCGCCGGTCTCAACCACTTTTTGCCGCTGCACCAGCAACAGGCCGACGACCTTGGCCTGCAACTGGGTGTGCTGTTCTGCGACCTGGATTACTTCAAGCTGGTCAACGACAACCACGGTCATGCCGCCGGCGACCAGGTGCTGTGGGAAGCGGCACGGCGTATCAGCGCCGCCGTGCGCCCGCAGGACGTCGTGACCCGCAGTGGCGGCGAGGAGTTTGTGGTGCTGCTCCATGTGCGTGACGAGCGTGAGCTGCTGCAGATTGCCGAACGGGTTCGCAGCGCCATGAGCAACGAGCCACTGGATATCGACAACCATCAACACAATCTGACCATCAGCATCGGCGCTACCCTGCGTGCCGCGCAGGAAGACCCAAGCGACACCCTGAACCGCGCCGACCAAGCGCTTTATCAGGCCAAAGGCAACGGCCGTAACCGCGTTGAGTTGGCCAGCTAAACCACTGAGTATGTGAAAGGACGCCAGCATGGGCCACGCGCTCGTCGCCTACCTGCATTACCTGTCGATTTTTCTGCTATTCGCCCTGCTCAGCATCGAGCACGTGCAGTTCAAGCTGCCGTTGGATCTGCGCCGCGCGCGCAGCCTGATCATCACCGATATCGCCTACGGCATCTGCGCCGGTGTGGTGCTGTTTAGCGGCCTGGCCCGAGTGCTCTGGTATGGCAAGGGCCTGGACTACTACCTGGGCAACAGCCTGTTTCACGCCAAGGTCGGCCTATTTATTCTGCTCGGGCTGATTTCTGTGCTGCCGACCTTCGTCTTCCTCAACTGGCGCAACAGCCTCAAAGCCGGCGAGGTGCCGCAGATCAGCGCACGCCAGGGCCGCCTGGTGATCCTGGTGATTCGTCTGGAACTGCTATTGCTGCTGGTTATCCCACTGTTAGCGGTGCTTATGGCGAACGGTTATGGCGTGACCGCCTGACCAGCCCCCCTGACAGACCATGCGTCTGCCCAGGCAAATCGTCCTAGCGCTCCAGCCCCGAGCCGGTGCTACTCATGGCTGCCACACCCGCACAACCCGACGCTTCAGTGCCCAATCGCGGCGCAATAAAAAGGGGCAGACCTCTCGGCCTGCCCCTTTTTATGTTTAGCCTGATGGTGACGACAGGCTTACTTCAAGGCTTTAATCGCGGCAGCGATAAAGTCGTAAGTCTCCATCTCCCGCTTATCCATCTCCGGTTCTGGCCATGCACTCCAGACCACCGCCACCACGTTTTCCTTGCGGTTAACGTAAACAAACTGGCCGAAGATGCCCTGCGCTTCAAAGGCGCCATCATGCTGGTCGCGCGCAGCTTCGCCAGTAGGGAACAACCACCACTGGTAGCCATAACCGAGAATGTAATCACCGCCATACAGTTTGCCCGGTGCTAGGTAGGAAGCCGGGTCTACCTCGGTGGCTTTATCCAGCCAGCCCTTAGGCAGAATACGCTGCCCATCGATAACGCCGTCATTAAGAATGAACTGGCCGAAACGCCCGTAATCTTTCAGCGTTGCAGAAAAGCCACTGCTGCCGATTTCTTGGCCGGCTTGTGCATCCAGTTGCCAGTAAGCCGGCTGCTCCATGCCCATGCGCGCCCAGATACGGTCGGACAAGTAATCGCTGGTGGTCATGCCCGTCGCGGCGTGAATCAACTCACTCTGCAAATGCGACTCGCCTGTGCTGTATTTGAAAACAGTTCCGGGCGTCGACTTGCGCTTAAGTTGGCTCAGTTGCTTAACCAATGCACCCGGCGTGTTCGACAGTTGCAGCTCGAACATTCTGCGGCGATCAGACGCAGGATCACGGTAAGTTTCATTCCAGCCTGCGCCAGAACTCATGCGCAACACCTGCTCCACGGTAACGCCGTCATAAGCACCGCCTTTAAGCGCGGGCAGGTACTGCGTTATTGGCGCTTTAACATTGATATGGCCTTGCTGCACGGCCGCGCCAACCAAGGTCGACGAGATCGACTTAACCACACTGAATGACGTCCAACGGCTATCGGCGTCGTTACCCAGGCCATATTTTTCCAGCACCACGTTGCCGTCTTTGATGATCAATACCCCGCCCACATGGTTGCGGCGCATAAAATCATCAGCCGTTTGCTGGGCGCCGTCAGCTTGATAGGTGACGTCAATATTTGGCTTCTGCGGCAACGGATACACCTTCTCACCCCGCGCAACGTCACGGGTGAAATACAGCTGATCCATGTTGCGGTAAGTGTCGGGTTGATACAGCGGCGACAGATCGTACAGGTCTTGGGCGCGCCCGATATAGGCGCGTTTTTCCTGCTTGGATGAGTCGTTTGCAGCCTCGATTGGCGTACTGGCAGTCTGCGCGCACCCGCTCAGCAGCAGGCCAACAGTCATCGTGAATAAACCACCTGCTGCTCGCATCTTCATCGACATCTCAAGTCCTTACTTTTAGCTATTAGTGGAAAAGGGGGTCAGGGTGTTTGCGCCTAACCATAACGACAATTAGCTGCACTGTCGTCCTGCAGGGGCAGAATATCGCCCACACAAACTGTGCCTTCAGCTCGCCCCTAACGAGGCATACAAATGCCTTTTGAATTGCGCTGCGCTAAGCGCCAACATACCCCCGACTGTATGCAACATCGAACAGCCACATAGCCGACATAAGCCTGCCAATTTGCCCGCACGGTTCTGCTCTGCTAGTGTCGCGCCGGTTCCAACTCCCCCGTTCTACCCCGAGAAATTCGCCATGGCCGCCCGCAAAAAAGCCGCGCTCGACTTCGAGCAATCCCTGACCGACCTGCAAAGCCTGGTCGAGCGCCTGGAAAACGGCGAGCTATCACTGGAAGACTCGCTGACCGCCTTCGAGCAAGGCGTGCGCCTGACCCGCGACTGCCAGACCGCCCTGGCCCAGGCCGAGCAGAAAGTGCAAATCCTCATGGAGCGCGACGGCGAGCTGGAGGAAGCCCCCTTCGACGCGGATCAACAGGCATGATTGCGGCGTACCAGAGCAGCTGCCAGCAGCGCGTCGATGCAGCCCTGGACAGCCTGCTGAGCAGCCCGCGTCCAGAGCTGGAACGTTTGTATGCGGCCATGCGCTACAGTCTGTTCAATGGTGGTAAACGGGTGCGCCCACTGCTCACCTACGCAGCCTGCGAAGCCCTCGGTGGTACGCCGGAGCGCGCCAATGCAGCCGCCTGCGCGGTAGAGTTGATCCACGCCTATTCGCTGGTGCATGACGACCTGCCGGCAATGGACGATGACGACCTGCGCCGCGGCCAGCCGACCACCCATAAAGCCTTCGACGAAGCCTGCGCCATCCTCGCCGGCGATGGCCTGCAGAGCCTGGCCTTCGAGGTACTCGCCGACGCCACGCACAACCCACTTGATGCCGAATTGCGCCTGAGCATGCTCAGCGCCCTGGCGCGTGCTGCGGGGCCGGCCGGGATGGTCGGCGGCCAGGCCATCGACCTCGGTTCGGTCGGCAAAAGCCTCGACCAGAAAGCTCTGGAAACCATGCACCGGCACAAGACCGGCGCACTGATCGAAGCCAGCGTACAACTCGGCGCTCTCGCTAGCGGCCACGCCGATGAGCATGCCCTGAAGGCGTTGCACACTTACGCCCGCGCAGTCGGCCTGGCCTTCCAGGTGCAGGACGATATCCTCGACGTGGAGAGCGACACCGCCACCCTGGGCAAGACCCAAGGCAAGGACCAAGCCCACGACAAGCCCACCTACCCGGCCCTGCTCGGCCTCGACGCGGCCAAGGCGTATGCCGTGGAACTGCGCGACCAGGCGTTGCATGCCTTGCGCACCTTCGACCAAACCGCCGAGCCGCTGCGCGAGCTGGCCCGCTATATCGTCGAGCGGCGTAGCTGATTGACTGCCGAGCGGCTGCCAGCCAATGTCAGCATCTGCTCACGCAACCAACTATGCCCCGCCTGGCTCTCCACCTGCATGGACCAATAGAGATTAAGGTTCACCGGCGGCAGAGCTAGCGGCAAATCCAGCAGCCGATTGGGCAAGCCGGCATTGATCAGCTCGGCGTAACGCCTCGGCATGGTCAGCAGCCACTCACTCTGTGCCACCAGCAAAGCCGCCGACAGGTAATGCTGACAACGCTGCCGCACCTGTCGCGCTAAACCCTGCCGTGCTAACGCCAGGTCTTCCACGCAGATACCACGCCGCCGTGACGTCACCGCAATGTGCTCGGCAGCCAAATAACCCGCCGCACTCAACTCCCCGCTAAAGCCCGGCCCGGCCACCACGCACAGCGGGTCACTCAAGAGCAGCTGCTGGCGCAGCTCGGGGTCCGTGGGGCGGGCGATTTCAATGGCCAGATCGACCCGCCCCACCATTAATTCCTTTTGCAACTCGGCCCAGTGCACGCTGCTGCAACGCACCTCCAGTTGCGGGGCCACCTCACGCAGGTGGGCGACGATGCTTGGTAGCACTATCGGCTCCATCTGCTCGGGCATGTTCAAGGTGAAGGTGCGCCGATCACGCAGCGGGTCGAAGTCTTGCCCGCGCGTCACGCTACGCAGCAAACCGGCCAGCGCCTCCTGAATACCGGGGGCCAGTTGCGTAGCCAACAGGGTCGGTGCGACGCCGCGCCCCTCACGGACAAACAATGGATCGCCCAGCTGCTCGCGCAGACGATTGAGCGCATGGCTGACCGCTGACTGGCTGAGGTGCAACAAAACCGCGGCGCGGGTCAGGTTGCGCTCACGGTAAATCACCTCAAATACTCGAAACAGGTTCAGGTCGATGCGTTCCATCTTCGACCATTCATGCTGCTGATTCATGATTACCGCCTGAAATAGCACATAGCCGCAGCCTAACAGCCATGCGCATCGAATAAACCATGAATTCAGCTCATGGATAACGATGCATAAGCATCAGTTCTACCGCACCTCCAAGGCTGCCTAAGATGCCCGCAAACAAGAACACCGAGGCTCTCCCGTCATGCTTGAAAACGCTTACCTCGACCACCTGGCCAGCCTGCAAGCCGCCGCATGGCCCGCCAACACCCCACGTGAAGCGCACTACCCACACGGCCAGCAACCGCTCAGCGAGTACCTGCGCGCCTGGGCGAAACAGCAGCCCGACCAGCCGGCATTGGACTTTTACGGCCACAGCATCACTTGGGCCGAGTTGGACCGCTTGTCCGACCGCTGCGCCGCCCTGCTCGACGAACTGGGGGTTAAAGCCGGGGACCGGGTCGCGGTGTTTATGCCCAACTGCCCGCAACTGCACATCGCCTTCTACGGCATCCTCAAGTGTGGCGCCGTGTATGCACCGGTCAGCCCGCTGAGCAAACCGCTGGAGCTGGCTTACCAACTCAAGGACAGCGGCGCGCAGGTCATCCTCTGCTTTGACCAATTGCTGCCCGTAGTCCGGGCGGTGCGCGAGGACTGCGCGCTCAGCCAGGTACTGAGCACCAGCCTGTCGGAACTGCACCCCAGCGTGCCGAGCATCCCGGTGGCCGACCTGCTGCTCGCGCCCAAGGTTCAGGCCGATGACGCCATCGACTTTCTCCCGGCGCTGGAACACTGCCAGCGCGCCACGCCCAGCCACCGTCCACAGCTGGATGACATCGCCGCGCTCAACTACACCGGCGGCACCACCGGCCTGCCGAAAGGCTGCGTGCACACCCACGGCGACATGCTCTACACCTGCGCCAGCTTCGTCCCCGTCGCGCTGGGGCTACAAACTGACAGCGTGATGCTCAACTTCCTGCCCGAGTTCTGGATTGCCGGGGAAAACGCAGGGCTGTTGTTCCCGGTATTCAGCGGTTGTCGCCTGGTACTCCTGGCGCGCTGGGATGCCGTGGCGTTTATGGCGGCCATCGAGCATTACCGGGTCAGCCATTGCGGCTTGCTGGTCGACAGCGCCGCCGAGGTGCTCGAGCACCCCGACGTGGGCGCGTTTCGTTTCGACTCCCTGCAGCGCACCGGCAGTATTTCCTTCATCAAAAAACTCACCCGCGACTACCGTGCACGCTGGCACGCGCTGACCGGCTGCAAGCTGTTTGAGTTCAGCTTTGGCATGACCGAAACCCACACCTGCGACACCTTCACCTACGGCCTGCAAGATGACGACTTTGACCTGACCAGCGCGCCGACCTTCGTCGGCCTACCAGTCCCCGGCACCACGTTCAAAGTCTGCGATTTCAACAGCGGCGCATTGCTGCCGCTGGGCAGCGAAGGCGAGTTGTGCGTGCGCAGCCCGTCGCTGCTGCACGGTTACTGGCAACGCCCGGAAGAGTCCGCTGCAGTGCTCAAGGACGGCTGGCTGCACACTGGCGACCTCGGCCAGATCACCGAACAGGGCTTTATCCGCTACCTGGGACGGCGCAAGGAGATGCTCAAGGTCAATGGCATGAGCGTATTCCCCAGTGAGCTGGAAGCCATGCTCGGCCAGCACCCTTCCTTGCTTGCCAGCGCAGTGATCGGCCGCGCAGATGCCAGCAGCGGCCAACGCCCGGTGGCTTTTGTGGTTCTCAAAGCAGGTAGCCACGAGAACGCCGCCAGCCTGCACTCCTGGTGCAAAGAGGTCATGGCCAGCTACAAGGTCCCGGAGATTCGCGTGGTCGAGGCACTGCCCATGACGGCCACCGGCAAGGTGAAGAAGAACGAACTGGAGAGCCAATTGTGAGCGCGCCTTTTACCGCCCTGCTGATCGCCAACCGTGGCGAAATCGCCATTCGCATCGCGCGCGCCGCCAGCGAGCTGGGTATTCGCTCGGTGGCCGTGTATGCCGAGGATGACGCCGCCTCCCTGCACCTGCGCCAGGCCGATAGCGCCGTGGCGCTGAGGGGCCGTGGCGTCGCGGCCTATCTGGATATGGATCAGCTGATCGCCATCGCTCTGGCCGAAGGCTGCGATGCCGTGCATCCGGGTTACGGCTTTCTCGCCGAGAACGCCGAGTTCGCCCGCCGCTGCCAGGCCGTCGGCCTGTGCTTTGTCGGCCCGAGCGCCGAGGTGCTGCAGCTGTTTGGCGACAAGGCCGCTGCGCGCGAACTGGCCGAACGCTGCAACGTGCCGCTGGTCGCGGGGATCAATCAGGCGATCAGCCTGGAACAGGCCCATGCCTTTCTCACCGAGCATGGCGCAGTAATGCTCAAGGCCCTGGCCGGCGGCGGTGGCCGTGGCATGCGCCCTGTGCTCACGCCTGCCGAGCTGGATGAAGCCTTTGCTCGCTGTCAGTCGGAAGCCCGTGCCGCCTTCGGCAACGATGCGCTGTATATCGAGCAACTGGTCAGCCGCGCCCGGCATATCGAAATCCAGGTACTGGGCGATGCCACGGGCGCGGTCAGCCACCTGTGGGAGCGCGACTGCAGCCTGCAGCGCCGTCAGCAGAAGCTGGTGGAAATCGCGCCCAGCCCGGACCTGCCCGCTGAAACCCGCGCAAGCATGATCGACGCAGCGCTGCAACTGGCCAGCGCCGCCCGCTACCAGGGCCTGGGCACCTTCGAGTTTCTGCTGGATGCCGAACACCCCGAGCGCTTCTATTTTATGGAGGCCAACCCGCGCATCCAGGTTGAACACACCGTCACCGAGCAGGTCACCGGCGTTGACCTGCTGCACACCCAACTCAAGCTCGCCGCCGGGCAGACCCTGGCCGATCTCGGCCTGCTGCAACCGCCCGCGCTGAATGGCTGCGCCGTACAACTGCGCATCAACCTGGAAAGCATGAACGCCGACGGCAGCACCCGCCCGGCTGCCGGTACACTCAGCGCCTACCAACCGCCCAGCGGCCCAGGTTTGCGCGTGGATGGCTATGGCTACGCCGGCTACCCGGTCAGCCCCAGCTACGACTCGTTGCTGGCCAAGTTGATTGCCCATGCGCCGGATTACCCAAGCGCCTTGCGCCGCGCCTACCGCGCCCTTTGTGAGTTCCGCCTGGAAGGCGTAGCCAGCAACCTGCACCTGCTGCAAAACCTGCTGCGCCTGCCGCAAGTGGTGAGCTATGACTTGACCACGCGCTTTGTCGAAAGCCAATTGAGCGAACTCCTGGCGGCGCAACCGCAGGCCCATCCGCACCATTTCTTTGCCGCTGCGCAGGCGACAAGCCAAACCAGCGCACAGGCACAGGACGCCCCCGCCGGTTGCCTACCGCTCCTGACCCACAGCACTGGCGTGGTGGTCAGCCTGGACGTGGCCGAAGGCGACGCCATCGCCGTCGGTCAGAGCATCGCCGTACTGGAAGCGATGAAGATGGAGTTTGTCCTCAAAGCCAGCCACAGCGGCATTGTTCGCCAACTGGCGGTAGAGGTCGGCAGTGCGCTGAATGAAGGCCAGGCGCTGCTGTTTATCGAGCCTGCCGAGGTTGCGGCGGCGCACAGCGAGAGCGAACAGAGCCTGGACCTGGCACACATTCGCGCGGATCTCGCCGAAGTGCTCGAACGCCACGCCATCACCCGCGACGAGCGCCGCCCCCAGGCCGTGGCGAAACGCCGCAAGACTGGCCAGCGTACGGTGCGCGAGAACCTTGCCGACTTACTCGATGATGGCAGCTTCAATGAATACGGCGCGCTCGCCCTGGCTGCGCAACGCCGACGCCGCTCTCTGGATGAGCTGATTGAACAAAGCCCGGCCGATGGCCTGGTCGCCGGCACCGGCACGGTGAATGCCGAACTCTTCGGTGATCACGCCGCGCGCTGCATGACCATCGCCTACGACTACACCGTATTCGCCGGCACCCAAGGCGTGATGAACCACAAGAAAACCGACCGCATGCTCGGCCTCGCGGCGCAGTGGCGCTTGCCGCTGGTGTTGTTCGCCGAAGGTGGTGGTGGCCGCCCTGGCGACACCGATTTCGTCGGCGTGGCAGGGCTGGACTGCCACACCTTTGTCGGCATGGCCAAGCTCTCCGGTTTGGTGCCGTTGGTGGGCGTGGTGTCTGGCCGTTGCTTTGCCGGCAACGCCGCCTTGCTCGGCTGCTGTGATGTGATTATTGCCACCGAGAACGCCAGCATCGGCATGGCGGGCCCGGCCATGATCGAAGGCGGCGGCCTCGGCAGCTTCAAGCCGGAGCAAGTCGGCCCGGTCAGCGTGCAAGGGCCCAACGGCGTGATCGACGTACTGGTGGCTGACGAAGCCGAAGCGGTGCGGATGGCCAAGCAGTACCTAAGCTACTTCCAGGGCAGCCTGAGTGACTGGCAGTGCGCGGACCAACGCCAGCTGCGCCAGCTAATCCCCGAGAACCGCCTGCGCGTGTATGACATTCGCCAGGTCATCGCCACCCTGGCGGATCAGGACTCGGTGTTGGAGCTGCGCCGCCAATTCGCCCCTGGGCTGATCACCGCGTTTATTCGCATCGAGGGCAAGCCCTTTGGTCTGCTGGCGAATAATCCGGCGCATCTCGGCGGCGCCATCGACGCGGTAGCCGGCGACAAGGCGGCGCGCTTTATGCAGCTGTGCGATGCCTTCGATATACCGTTGCTGTCGCTGTGCGACACCCCCGGTTTTATGGTCGGCCCGGAGGCGGAGAAACAGGCCACGGTGCGCCATGTGTCGCGCTTGTTTGTCGCCGCCGCCAGCCTCACGGTGCCGTTCTTCACCGTGGTGCTGCGCAAGGGCTACGGCCTCGGTGCCCAGGCCATGGCAGCCGGCAGCTTCCATTCGCCGCTGTTCACCATTGCCTGGCCCAGCGCCGAGTTTGGCGCAATGGGCCTGGAAGGTGCGGTGCGACTGGGCTTTGCCAAGGAGCTGGCAGCCCTCGACGACCTCGCCGAGCGCCAGCAACTGTTCGACAAGCTCGTGGCTAAGGCCTACCAGAGCGGCAAGGGCATCAACATGGCCAGCTTCCTCGAGATCGATGCAGTGATCGATCCGGTGGAAACCCGCGCCTGGCTGCTGCGCGGGCTGAATACCGCGCCCAAGCCTGCGCAGCGCGAGGGCAAGAAGCGCTCGATCGACACCTGGTAACAGACTCGACGTAGCCCGGATGCAATCCGGGCTACGGGGTGCGCTGAGCCGAAGCATGTTTGGGCAGTTTCCAGCGCTTCGGGTAAACTGCCGCATCTTTTACGCCTATAACGATCTGCCTGATGCCGACGACCTTCCACGAGATTCCCCGTGAGCGCCCGCTGACGCCCCTTCTAGACCGTGCCAACACGCCGGACCAGCTGCGTCGCCTGGGCGAAGCCGAGCTGGAAACCCTGGCCGACGAGCTGCGCCAGTACCTGCTGTACACAGTCGGGCAGACCGGCGGGCATTTCGGCGCGGGCCTCGGCGTGATCGAGCTGACCGTAGCCCTGCACTACGTCTTCGACACCCCGGACGACCGCCTGGTGTGGGACGTTGGCCACCAAGCCTATCCGCATAAGATCCTCACCGGGCGCCGCGAACAAATGGGCAGCCTACGGCAGAAGGACGGCATTGCCGCCTTCCCACGACGCAGCGAGAGTGAATACGACACCTTTGGCGTCGGCCACTCCAGCACCAGCATCAGCGCCGCGCTGGGCATGGCGATTGCCGCGCGCATGCAAGGCAGCAAGCGCAAGTCAGTCGCGGTGATCGGTGACGGCGCACTGACCGCTGGCATGGCCTTCGAGGCGCTCAATCACGCCTCTGATGTCAAAGCCAATATGCTGGTGGTGCTGAACGACAACGACATGTCGATCTCGAAAAATGTCGGCGGCCTGTCCACTTATCTGGCCAAGATTCTCTCCAGCCGCACCTACGCCAACATGCGCGAAGGCAGCAAGAAAGTGCTGTCGAAGCTGCCCGGCGCCTGGGAGATCGCCCGTAAAACCGAAGAGCACGCCAAAGGCATGCTGGTTTCCGGCACCCTGTTCGAAGAGCTCGGTTGGAACTACATCGGCCCCATCGACGGCCACGACCTGCCGACCCTACTGGCCACGCTGCGCAATATGCGTGAGCTCGACGGCCCGCAATTCCTGCATGTGGTGACCAAAAAGGGTAAGGGCTTCGCCCCGGCCGAGGCCGACCCGATTGGTTATCACGCGATCACCAAGCTGGAACCGATCAACCCCGCCGTCAGCGCCGAACCGAAAAAGCCCAGCGGCCCCAAGTACTCCGGGGTATTCGGCCAGTGGCTGTGCGACATGGCCGCCGAAGACCCACGCCTGGTCGGCATCACCCCGGCGATGAAGGAAGGCTCAGATCTGGTGGCCTTTAGCGAGCGCTACCCCGAGCGCTATTTCGACGTAGCCATCGCCGAACAGCATGCGGTAACCCTGGCGGCCGGCATGGCCTGCGACGGGGTTAAGCCGGTGGTGGCGATTTACTCGACCTTTCTGCAGCGCGCTTATGACCAGTTGATCCATGACGTCGCTGTGCAAAACCTCGACGTACTGTTCGCCATTGACCGCGCCGGCCTGGTCGGCGAAGACGGTCCGACCCACGCCGGCAGCTTCGATATTGCCTACCTGCGCTGCATCCCCGGCATGCTGGTGATGACGCCGAGCGATGAAAACGAACTGCGCCGCATGCTCAGCACCGGCCATCTGTTCAACGGGCCGGCGGCAGTCCGCTACCCGCGCGGCAGCGGCCCGAATGCCGCCATCGAGCCAGGCCTCGCACCGCTGGAAATCGGCAAAGGCATCATCCGCCGCCAGGGCACTCAAGTGGCCCTACTGGTGTTTGGCGTGCAACTGAGTGAAGCGCTCAAGGTTGGCGAAACCCTGAACGCCACTGTGGTCGACATGCGCTTCGTCAAACCGCTGGATGAAGCCCTAGTTCGCGAGCTGGCCGCCAGCCATGAGCTGCTGGTGACCATCGAAGAGAACAGCGTGATGGGCGGCGCTGGCAGCGCAGTCAGCGAATACCTGGCCGCCAGTGGCATGCTTAAGTCGGTGCTGCACCTGGGCCTGCCTGACTACTATGTCGAGCACGCCAAACCAACGCAGATGCTCGCCGAATGCGGGCTAGACGCCGCCGGTATCGATACGGCAGTACGCGCACGACTCGCCAGCCTTTCTGCATGAGCACCGCTCATCCAAAGCTGAACTTCGCTTGCTTGTAATTCACTCACCCGCGCATTAAGGTGCGCGGCGTTTTACTTCCGCCAAGGTGCGCCCTTCTTCGACGAAGTGGTGTTAAACGGGAAGCCGGTGCGCTCATCACGAGCCATCCCGGCGCTGCCCCCGCAACGGTAATCGACTGCAGAATGATGCTGCACGCCAACTCATAAGCCACTGGAGTGTTCCGGGAAGGCGAGGCGGCGTACGTCGAGAGCCCGGAGACCGGCCTTGCTGGATGTGACAGGTGTTGCGGAGGGCATCACCGTCAAGCTCAGGCGGCTTTTGCGCGCCCGTTCTTGCACCTGCCCTCCTCAAAAGTCTTCCGACCTTTTGAGGATTCTTAGATGAAATTATCCCGTCTTGCCCTGGCTGTGGCGCTGGCGCCGAGCCTCACTGTTGCTGCTACCGATACAGGCAGTTATGAATTGCCGCCGCTGGTGATCACCCGCGCCACTCCATTGCAAACCGCTGCCCCCGCCAGCGTCCGAGTGATTGATCGTGAAAAAATCGAGGCCAGCGCAGCCAGCTCGCTAATTGATGTCCTGCGCAGTCAGGCTGGCTTGCAGATACGCGACACGATGGGTGACGGAAACCGAGCGGCCCTAAGTTTGCGCGGTTTTGGCGAGAACGCGGCGAACAACACATTAGTGCTGGTTGATGGGCGTCGCCTCAACCAACCGTCACAGGCCGGGCCAGACTTTAACAGCGTGCCATTGGCCAACATTGAGCGCATCGAGATCATTCGCGGCGCGGGCACTGTGCTTTATGGCGACCAAGCCGTAGGCGGGGTGATCAACATCATTACCCGCACGCCCTCTAGCAATGAAGCCTATATCGAGAGCAGCATCGGCAGTCACGACCTCGAAGCCTACCGCGGCCATATCAGCCAACAGCTGGGCGCCGGTTTCTCACTGTATGCCAGCGGCGAAACCCGCAACACCGACAACTACCGCGACCATAACAACGCCAACTACAGTAATGCCTTCGCTCGCCTGCGCCATGACCATGACAGCGGCCAGGCCCTGTACGAATACCAGACAGTGGATGATGAACTGCTTTACCCAGGAAGCTTGAGTCTTGCTGAGCGAAGGGCTGACCGGAAAGCCAGCTATGACGCAAACAGCAATGGCTACAACAACAGCAAAACCCAAGTTCACCGTTTCGCTCTTGAACAACAGCTAGACGATGTTTGGACCACCAATTTCGATTACAGCCAGAGCGACCAAGATGGTGTCGGTGCGTTCCGTTACTTCGATTCTTGGGCCGGTAACATAGCTATCTCGCCCTTTACTCAAGGCACTCGCATCGAGACCTTCAGCCCACGCCTCACGGCACGCTTTGACTCACCTCTGGGTTATGCCGAGTGGCTGCTTGGACATGACCACATCAGCAGTGACTACGAATATAAGGATGACTGGAGCAGTACCGTCGCGCAGCAGACACAGCGCGACTGGTACACCCAGCTCAGCCAGAAGCTCGGGAATGATCTGACGTTGACCCTGGGTTATCGCAACAGCGAAGCTGACGACAACAACAAATCCAAACAACTCAAGCATCGCAATAGCGAAGACAGCACCAGCATCGGCTTTAGCTGGCAGGCTGACCAGCAAACCCGCGTATTTATCAAGCGTGAGGATGTGCTGCGCTGGGCCAACGTTAACGACAATGCCGCTACCTTGCCTGACGTCGTGTTTCTTAAACCACAAACCGGCGTCTCGTGGGAAAGCGGTATCGAGTGGCAAGACGGCCTACAGCGCTACCAAGCGACGCTGTATCGAATGGATCTACAAGATGAGCTGATGTACGACTCAATAATTACAAACCCCAATAGCTTTTTTGGTGGTCGCGGGGCAAACATTAACCTGGACAAAACCCGCCGCGATGGACTGCTATTAGAAGCTGAGCGTCAACTAAGCGAGCGCTTGAGCGCCGGCGGCCAATACAGCTTTACCGATGCCAAGTATCGCGCCGGAAGCTTCAAAGGTAATGACGTGCCCTGGGTTGCGCCACACAGCGCCAGTGCTCACCTGAGCTATGAAATCCTGCCAGGTCTTAAAAGTTACTTGGAAGCGGTATATACCGGGAATCGCTACTACTCAGGCGATGATGCCAACAACCAACAAAAAGCCGGTAGCTACACCCTGCTCAACGCCGCGCTCAGCTATGACTACAAGCAATTCAACAGCAAGCTGCGGGTTAATAACCTCACCGGCAAGCAATACGATGCTTTTGCCTCTGTCAGCAGCCGCTACCCGGCCCCCGAAGAGCAGGTACAGCTAAGCGTCGGTTATCGTTTCTAACCACGCCGCATCTACAAGAGGGCCGCCTATTGGGCGGCCCTCTTATTTAAATTTTCTTAACAGCTCACTCCGCCTTGGCCAACTGCTCACAGAGTTTCTCCATCGCCCCGAGCATCTGGAAGCTTGGCCGCTCCAGGCCATCGTCGGGCACCAGCCAGAGCTGGTCCAATTCGACGGCGCGCACGACTGGCCAGTTCCGCCAGGCATCCAGCTGCGCCTGATCACCGGCCAAAATAATCTCGGGATTGCGCTGCAACACGGCCTCCACGCTGACTTGCGGGGCCGGCAAGGTTAGGTCGGCAAAGATATTCTCGGCGCCGCAAACACGTAGGGCATCGCTGATGATCTGCTGGCCACCGAGGGTGTACAGCGGTACATCCCAAACCTGGTAGAACAGACGCAACGGCTGCTCGCGCTGGTAACGCTGGCTCAGGCGCTGCAGGCCCTGATTGAATTGCTGCGCCAGACGCTGGCCTTGCTCGGCACGCCCGATACGCGCACCGATCTCGGCAAACTGCGCCGCCAGATCAGCCAATTTTCGGGGCTCGACGAGCATTGTCGGAATACCCAGGCGCTGCAATTGCTCGCGTTGTGCGTTGCTGATGCTATCCGGCCAGAGCAACACAAGGTCGGGCTGCAGGTTGAGCAGGCTCTCCAACTCCAACTGGCCAAAATTACCGACCGACGGCAGATGCTGCACCGCCACAGGCCTGTCCCCACCATCCAGCAGACCGACCAGCAGATCGCCCGCTTCCAGCTCCAGCATGATTTCGGTAAGGGATGGCGCCAGAGTCACCACGCGTTCGACAGCCACTGCCGGCCAAACCAGCAGCGCCAACAGGCCGAGCACGAGCGCGCGCATTAGCCGAGTTGGCGAGGGATGCGGTAGAGGTACAACATCACGACGCTGGAAATCGCCAGGAGGATCAGCGGGATCGCTTCCAGGCCGGCGAACAGCGCAGCAGCAGCGATCCAGGCTGGCAGGGCGGCACCGAGCAACCCCAAGCGCCGCACGCGCGCCAGCTCAAGCCAGGCATCCTGTTCAGCCGCGCTATCGAGAGCTTTTTCAGTCGCTATCAGTGCGCGCTTGTAAGCACTGAACAATGGCAGGCTGACAAACATTGAAGCCAGCCCGGCGATAAACAGCGGCATGGTCAGCAGGCCAGTCTGCTGCTCGGCAGCAAACAGCCAATTGAGTACAAACAGCGGCAGCAAGGTCACGGCCAGCTGCCGCCACCACTCCAGCGCCAGTCGCCGACGTACTTCGCTGCGGGTCACAGGCTTTCCTCAACCTCACCCTGGTGCAGGCTGCCGAGCATATGCCCAAGCTTGCCGGCCTTGGTCGCCAGGTACTTTTTGTTGTGCGGGTTGTGGCCGATCTGCAGTGGCACACGGGTCGCCACATTGATGCCCATATCGCCCAGCGCCTTGACCTTGCGCGGGTTGTTGGTCATCAGCTTGAGCTGAGTAATGCCCAAGTGATCGAGCATCGGCAGACAAATCGCGTAGTCACGCTGATCAGCGCCGAAGCCCAGGCGCTCATTGGCCTCGACCGTATCGGCACCGCCATCCTGCAATTCATAAGCACGGATTTTGTTCAGCAGGCCAATACCGCGACCTTCCTGACGCAAATAAAGCAGCACGCCACGGCCTTCATCGGCAATCGCGCGCAGCGCCGCTTCGAGCTGGAAACCGCAATCGCAACGCAAGCTGAACAAGGCATCGCCGGTCAGGCATTCGGAGTGCAAACGGCCCAATACGGGGGCGCCATCGGCCACATCACCAAAGGTCAGAGCAACGTGCTCCTTGCCTGTGGCCTCTTCGAGGAAGCCGTGCATGGTGAATATGCCAAAAGGCGTAGGCAACTGGGAGGCGGCGACAAACACGACGGACACCGGATGCTCCTAAAGAAAATGGGCAGGGATAATAAGCCCGGCATTGTAACAGCAGGCCCTAACAGCCGCTTAGCCTGAATTACTGATGATAAACATCGAGCCAACGCAAGACTGCTAAAGCGTTAGTACTTGGACTCCAGCACCAGCACATCTTGTTCAACCTTCCAGCCCACTCGGCTAAGAAAGCTCATTCCCAGCAACGCCTCGGTTGGCGAGCCGCCTTCCAGCACCACGGCATCGACGCCCAAGACTTCCAACTCACCGATCTTGACCCGATCCAGCGTCACCCGCCAACCGCGCGCGGTGCCGCTGGCAGTACTGACCTGCAGGGGCACGCCGACAACCCGATAATCGATACCAAGGCGGCGCGCATGCTCATCATTCAACGCCACCGAGGTGGCGCCGGTATCGACTAGAAACTGGATGGACTGACTATTGACCGAGCCGGCCACCCAGTAATGCCCACCAATACCCTTGGCCACGCTGAGCTGCTTTTTCTGCGCCTCGGCAAAGCCGTCGCTGTATTCGCGGCTAAGGCTGTAACTGCGCTGCACGCCGTCGACACGCAACACCGCACCACGGCTGTCGGCACTGATCACCTGTACACCGCGCGGGCCAACCTGACCAACTTTGACCAGCTTGCGCTGCCCCTCGACATTCAACACCGCCGCGCCCGGAAACAGACCGACGACGCGAACCTGGGTGGCCGCCATAGTCCAGCTGCTCACTAACAGCGACACGCTCAACAGGATTAGTTTTAGGGCGTACATGGGCTGTCTCGCACAGATTAATCAAATGGATAGGGTTGCTGCCAACGCTGGAAAATTGGCCGCAAACTGCCATCCGCGATCAGCGTTTCCATACGTTTGTCGAACAGCTCGGCCAGGATGTGGCCACGCGGGGTTTCGGCAAAGCCCAGATATATCGGCAGCTTGGTCAACAGGGTAGTGCGGTAGCGAGCAGGCTGGCGCGCCTTGCTCAATACATCATCGACCTCGGTCAGGGCGTCCAGATAGAAGTCTGCACGCCCCGCGTCCAGCATACTGAGGACACCGTCACGCCGCAGCACTTCGCGATACTGCTGCAAATTTGGCAGATAACGCTGGAATTCATAGCCGCGCATCCACGCCAGGCGGAACCCGCCAAGCGAGCCCAGAGTGGGAATCGGCTGATCCAACAAGCTGAGCGCGACAATCTGGTCAGCGTCGTAACTCAAGCGCGGATAAAACACGCCATGCTCAACTTCATTGAGGTAGGAACCAGCCCAAGCATCAGCAGCACCGCGCTGCACGAGGCCAATCGAGCGCGTGTAGGGCACGCTCTGAATACTCAGCTGTACGCCTGCCGGCTCATAGATGGCGCGCAATATATCCCAGGCCAAACCACTGCCATCGCCGTTGGTACGCCCTGCCCAGGCCTCACTGGCAATACGGATCTGGCTGGGCGGTGCAGCACAAACCAGCGCACTGGTAACGCTCATTAGCACACACAGTAACCACCGAGAGCAGCGGTTCATTAGAGATTCCTTCCTGATTACCAACCCAGCGCAGCGGACAATCCGTTAGCCCAACCCCAAACGACTAGCTGTAGCGCCATCCAGGCGAACACACCCGCGAGCACATCATCGAGCATGATGCCGACACCACCATGCACGTGCCGATCAATCCAGCGAATCGGCCACGGCTTGAGGATGTCGAACAGGCGGAACATCAGAAAGCCTAGCAGCAGCCAGCCCCAACCTTCCGGCACCAGCCACAAGGTGATCCACATGCCGACCATTTCGTCCCAGACGATGCCTTCGTGATCATGCACACGCAGGTCATCGGCCACCTTGCCGCACAGCCAGAAGCCAAACAGCATGGTGACGCCGAGCATCAGCCAGTAGCCCCAGTCCGGCAGCAGCTGAAACAGCGGGATAAACGGCAACGCCACCAGCGAGCCCCAGGTACCCGGGGCTTTCGGCAAGGTGCCGGAGCCAAAGCCGAAGGCCAGGAAATGCCAGGGATTGCGCCATACCGAAGGCGGCACGAACTCGGCGGGTACTTGGTTGGGATGATCAGTCACGGGCACTTCCAAAATGTTGATAGCCGCTTTGGCACGGCTGAACGGGCTGACCTTGCGGGTCCAGCAGGGTAACGCCTTGACCGGGCGCAACCCGGCCAATCACCCATACTGGCAAACCGGCCTGCTGTAGCCCAGGCAAATAGTGCGCCGGCAAGGTAAAGGCCAGTCGGTAATCATCGCCACCGCTTAACCCACATTGACGCGCCGCCGACTCCCCGGCGAACGCCCGCAAGGCAGCGGAAAGTGGCACCTGCGCCAGTTCGATAACTAACCCCACGCCAGATGCCGCCGCAATATGCCCGCAATCGGCGAGCAGACCATCGGAGATATCCAGTGCCGCCGTGGCCTTGCCACGCAGGGCCTGGCCCAACTCAAGCTGCGGCATGGGCGACCAGTAACGCGCCAGTAGCGCCTCACTCACAGCAGGCGTGGCCTGTTGCTGGCCGAGCACCAGCGGCAAAGCACCGGCGGCATCACCCAGCTCACCGCCGACGCACAGGAGATCACCCACCTGCGCGCCCTTGCGGGTCAGCGCCATGCCCGTCGGCACACGACCGAAAACCGTCAGGGTAAGACTCAAAGGACCGCGAGTGGTATCGCCGCCAATCAGCCGAATAGCACAGCGCTGCGCCATCCGGTCTAAGCCACAGGCAAAGGCTTGCAGCCAGTCTGGGTCGGCGCTAGGCAGAGTTAAGGCAAGGGTAAAGCCGATAGGCGTCGCGCCCATCGCGGCTAAATCACTGACCGAGACACCCAGCGCGCGTTGGCCGAGCAGAAAAGGGTCAGCTGATTCGGGAAAATGCACCCCGCTAACCAGGGTGTCGGTGGAGATTGCCAGCTGCTCGCCAGCCGGCAATTCCAGCAGGGCACAGTCGTCGCCAATGCCCAGTGCCACGCCTTCGCCGGCCTGCGCACAGGACGCAGCGGCGAAGTAATGGCGGATCAGCTCGAACTCACCCAAAACAGGCAAGCCCGATCAGCGCTTGTGCGCGCGAACTTCATCCGCACGCAGGCGCGGAGCCAACTTGTCCAGCACGCCGTTGACGAACTTATGCCCGTCGGTTGCGCCAAACACCTTGGCCAGCTCAATACCTTCGTTGATCACCACGCGATAAGGAATATCAATGCGGTTTTTCAGTTCGAAGGTCGACAGACGCAGGATTGACAGCTCAACCGGATCGATTTCATCCAGCGGGCGGTCCAGCAACGACGCGAACGCACCATCGATCTCGGTTTTCTGCCGCGGTACGCCGTGCAGAATCTCGTGGAAGTAAGCACCATCCACGGCCGTAAAGTCGTTATCGACGCGGAACTGCGCTTCGATCTCGTTCAGCGACTGGCCCGCCATGTGCCAGGAATACAGCGCCTGCATGGCCAAGGTGCGCGCCTGACGACGCGCGAGGGTTTTAGTACTGGGGCCTTTCTTCGGCGCTTGTGGCGGCTGCCCGTTACCGTCGGTCTGGCTCACTTGGCCTCCAACTGCGCCAGCAGGCTGACCATTTCCAGGGCAGACAATGCAGCTTCTGCACCCTTGTTGCCGGCCTTGGTGCCGGAGCGCTCGATGGCTTGCTCAATGGAGTCGACGGTCAGCACGCCGAAAGCAACCGGTACGCCGAACTCCATGGACACCTGGGCCAGGCCCTTGGTGCATTCACCCGCCACGTATTCGAAGTGCGGAGTGCCGCCACGAATCACTGCGCCGAGGGCGATGATCGCGTCAAAGTCACCACGCTGGGCGACTTTCTGTGCCACCAGTGGAATTTCGAAGGCACCCGGTGCACGGATGATGGTGATGTCGTCTTCCTTCACGCCGTGGCGGACCAGGGCGTCAACGGCGCCGCTTACCAGGCTTTCGACAACGAAGCTGTTAAAGCGGCCGACGACCAGGGCGAATTTGCCTTGTGGGGCGATGAAAGTACCTTCGATGGTCTTCAGGGTCATGGAACAATTCTCATATAGCGTTAAAGAGCCAGGGGGCAAAAAATGTATAGCCCAACGAAACAGCGCACAGCGCGGCAGTCGTTATTCAGCGGGCAGGTATTCTACAACTTCCAGGTCAAAGCCGGATATCGCATTGAACTTCATTGGCGAACTCATCAGGCGCATTTTGCGCACACCGAGGTCACGCAGAATCTGCGAACCGGCACCGACCGTGCTGTAAATAGCCGGGCTGGCCGGTTGCTGGCGATCCAGCAGGGCCATCAGTTCCGGCCCGGTCAGCGGGTTGCCCAACAGCAGCACCACGCCGCTACCGGCCTTGGCCACCTCGGCCATGGCCGCGCGCATGCTCCAACGCCCCGGCTGATTGACCAGAAACAGGTCGCGCAGCGGGTCCATGTTGTGCACCCGCACCAAGGTCGGCACTTCGGCTGAAACAGTGCCCAGGGTCAGAGCCATGTGCGCGGTGTTCTCCACGCCATCGCGATAGGTCACCAAGTTGAACTGGCCCAGCTCGGTGTCGAGCACCTGCTCGCTGGCACGCTCAACCGTGCGCTCGTTAATCAAACGGTAGTGAATCAGGTCGGCGATGGTGCCAATCTTGATGCCGTGTTCGGCGGCAAAGACTTCCAGCTCAGGGCGACGCGCCATGGTGCCGTCGTCGTTCATGATCTCGCAGATCACCCCGCTCGGTTCAAAACCACCCATGCGCGCCAAGTCGCAGGCGGCTTCGGTGTGGCCGGCACGGGCCAGCACGCCGCCAGGCTGAGCCATCAGCGGGAAGATGTGGCCGGGGCTGACAATATCGTCGGCCTGAGCATTCTTCGCTGCAGCGGCTTGCACGGTGCAGGCGCGATCAGCGGCAGAAATACCGGTGGTGACGCCAACAGCGGCTTCGATGGAGACGGTGAATTTGGTGCCAAAACCGGAACCGTTGCGTGGCGCCATCAGCGGCAGCTTGAGGGTTTCGCAGCGCTCGCGGGTCATCGGCATGCAGATCAGGCCGCGGGCAAAGCGCGCCATGAAATTGATGTGCTCGGCGGTGACGCACTCAGATGCGACGATCAGATCGCCTTCGTTCTCGCGGTCTTCGTCATCCATAAGGATGACCATCTTGCCGGCGCGGATGTCTTCGACCAGTTCTTCAATACTGTTAAGAGCCATGCTGTCGATTCCTTATTTGTTCAGGTAGCCGTGTTCGGCGAGAAAACTGGCGGTCATGCTCGAGGCCGCAGGCTCGGCAGCCTTGTCACCGAGCAGCAGGCGCTCTAGGTAACGGGCGAGCAGGTCTACTTCAAGGTTGACCGAGCGACCGGCGCGATAGTCGACCATGATGGTCTCGGCCAGGGTGTGCGGCACGATGGTCAGCTCAAACTCGGCACCGTTCACCGCATTGACGGTCAGGCTGGTGCCATCGACGGTGATCGAGCCTTTGTGGGCGATGTACTTGGCCAGCTCGCGCGGCGCACGAATGGTGAATTGCACGGCGCGGGCATTATCGGCACGGGCGATGATTTCACCGACGCCGTCGATATGCCCACTGACCAGATGACCACCCAGGCGACTGGTCGGGGTCAGCGCTTTCTCCAGATTGACCTTGCTACCGGCCTTGAAGTCGATAAACGCGGTGCGTGCCAGGGTTTCGCGGCTAACGTCCGCCCAGAACCCATCACCCGGCAGCTCCACGGCAGTCAGGCACACGCCATTCACCGCAATGCTGTCGCCGAGTTTGACGTCACCGAGGTCGAGCTTGCCGGTTTCCACATACACCCGCACATCCCCGCCCTTGGGCGTCAGTGCGCGGATGCTGCCAATGGCTTCGATTATGCCGGTAAACATGCCACCCCCTGCGTCGCGCCCACGGCAAAGCACTGGCGAATAGGGCCTAGTGTGCGCGGCACGGAAAATAAATCAGACATTTAGACCAACTCCTGTTTTATAAAAAAACAGGGCGTGTTTGATCGATAGGGATTTCAAGACGCAGTTATAAAATGCGCCTAATTGAGGCAATCCCGCTCTCTCTTTATCCGGACTTTAACCGTCGGCCCCGGAATCAAACCGGGTCTGCTGACCTTGCCCTGGGGCTTACACACCTCGGACAAGCGCTCGCGGGCTAGACACTTTGCGCACCATTACCGCCGGTGGGGAATTACACCCCGCCCTGAGAACGTTACGGCCACCTGCGTAGCCGAGACGCGTTTTACCACATTTGCCACCACCCTGCATGGCCAAGCGACCGCCTGAATGGCTCGCAATCAGCCAGCCGGTTGCGGCACCGCGATGATTCGCCAGTCGTCACCGACTGCGCGCATCTCGACAATTTTCAGCGCCGGCGCATCGGCCATGCGCGCCAACGGCAGGTCAAGCAACGGCCTGGCACTTGAGCCGAGCAGCTTAGGCGCAACGAATAACTGATATTCATCCACCAGGCCCAAGCGAGCAAACGCCCCTGCCAGTCGCGGCCCCGCTTCCACCAACACCTCGTTGGCGCCCCGGCCGGCCAGCTCGACCAGCAGCTTGCGCAGGTCAACATGCCCGTTGCTGCCTGGCACCGCCAATAGTTCGTGCCCATCGTCGAGATAGCGATCACGTGCTGAGGCCGCTGCACAGGTCGCCACCATGGCCGCACCCGCCTGAAAAAACGGTACGCTCAGCGGGACGCGCAAGCGCCCATCGACCAGCACGCGTAATGGCGGACGCGCCTGCGCCAGGGCGGTCAACTCGGCGCCCAGGCCCAATTCATCGGGGCGTACGGTCAAGCGCGCAGCATCGGCCAGCACCGTATCGGCACCGGTTAGCACCACGCTTGAGCGCGCACGCAGGCGTTGCACCGCCGCGCGCGCCGCCGGGCCGGTAATCCACTGGCTTTCACCACTGGCCATGGCGGTACGTCCATCCAGGCTCATCGCCAGCTTGACCCGCACAAACGGCAGGCCCTGCACCATGCGCTTGATAAAGCCGGCATTCAGCGCCCGCGCTTCAGCTTCCAGCACGCCGCTCTGCACCGCGATACCAGCCTGCATCAACCGCAGCAGGCCATTACCGCCGACCTGCGGGTTAGGGTCCTGCATGGCGGCCACCACGCGCACGACACCGGCATTGACCAACGCATCGGCGCAAGGCGGCGTGCGGCCGTGATGGCTGCAGGGCTCCAGAGTCACATAAGCCGTTGCACCACGGGCCTTGTCCCCAGCCTGACGCAGCGCATGCACTTCCGCGTGGGGCTCGCCCGCGCGGGCATGCCAGCCTTCGCCGACAACTTTGCCATCACGGACGATCACACAGCCGACACGGGGATTGGGGTGGGTGGAGTACAGGCCTTTACGGGCCAGTTCCAGCGCGCGGGCCATAAAGGCGTGATCGGAATTCATCATCAGCCTTTGGCAGGTTCACGGGACAGCCGGTCGATTTCCTCGCGGAACTCGTTGAGATCCTGAAAGCGTTTGTACACCGAGGCGAAACGGATATACGCCACTTCATCAAGCTTCTGCAGTTCGCCCATAACCAGCTCACCGAGCACCAGCGATTTGATCTCTCGCTCACCGGTGGCGCGCAGATTGTGCTTGATGTGGGCAATGGCGGCTTCCAGGCGCTCGATACTCACCGGGCGTTTTTCCAGCGCGCGCTGCATGCCGGCACGCAGCTTGTCCTCATCAAACGGCTGACGGCTGCCGTCCTGCTTGATCAGCCGGGGCATCACCAGCTCGGCGGTCTCGAAGGTGGTAAAACGCTCTTCACAGGCCAGGCATTCGCGCCGACGACGCACCTGGCCTCCCTCGGCAACCAGCCGTGAGTCGATCACCTTGGTGTCATTGGCAGCGCAAAAAGGGCAGTGCATATAGAAGCAGCCTCGGACGAAAGCGGCCATGTTAGCGCATCCCTCTGGCAAGACAAACCGAGGGCTTTGCGGTATACAGGCGCCCATCCAAACCAACGGAGTGAATGACCTCGATGAACGCCCATACGCCGTTGCGCCCACTGCTTTTACTCAGCCTGATCGCCCTGCTGACAGCTTGCGCCAGCGATGGCCAGCCCTCCACGGCGCCGGCGCAAACAGCCACAACACCTCAGGCCCCGGCAACCGCAGCGCCACTGCCGGCCCACCAACGCGAGCTGAGCGGCAGCCTGCTCAATGTGCCCAATGAGGCGGAGGTCGAGCTGGCCCTGTTAGCGGTCGACCCGCGCGGCAAGCCTCAGGCGCTACTGGGCAATATCCAGCTGCGTGGTACCGGCAAGCCGCTGCAGTTTCGCCTGCCGTTTAATCCGCAGACCTTCAACAAACACTCGCGCGTCGAGCTGCATGGCCGCGCCAATCAGGCCGGCCGGCTGATTCTGCGTTTGCCGCCACAACCGATTGCCCGCAGCGAAACCCAGGCACTCGGCGAACTGAGCCTGGTACCGGCACCATGACGCCCCCCGCCGCCTTGCAAGCGGCGCTTAGCGAGCTGCTCGGCGACGCCCAGCTCAGCGCGGAAACCCTGCCCGGCACTGACCTCAAACTCTGGTTGATCGATGCCAACAACATGGACCGCGCTTTCAGCCCGGAAGAAACCCGACGTATCCTCGAGGAGCCGCCCTACTGGAGTTTCTGCTGGGCCAGCGGCCTGGTACTGGCACGCTGGCTGGCCGAACACCCGGAGTGGGTGCGCGGCAAACGCGTGCTGGATTTCGGTGCCGGTTCTGGCGTAGCGGCGATCGCGGCAGCGAAAGCCGGCGCGCTGGAAGTGGTGGCCTGCGATCTCGACCCGCTGGCTATCGAGGCCTGCCGGGCCAACGCCACGTTGAATGACGTGGCGCTCAGTTACTCAGCGGACTTCTTTCAGGAGGCCGACCGCTTCGACCTGATCATCGTCGCCGACGTGCTTTACGACCGCGCCAACCTGCCGCTGCTCGACCAGTTTCTCAGCCGTGGCCGCCAGGCACTGGTGGCCGACTCACGGGTACGCGACTTCCAGCACCCGCTGTATCAACGCCTCGGCATTCTGGAGGCCTGCACCTGGCCGGACTTGGCCGAACCTGCCGAATTTCGCCACGTCAGCCTGTATCACGCAACGCGCGTTTGACGCCCCCTTGTATCCGGCGCACCGCGCCCGCATTTATAGTCCATCGCATTCCCGCCCATCCCCACTTGCGCCCAGCCGAGACCGACCATGAGCGACTCCCCTTACATTTTTGATATCGCAGGCAGTGCCAGCTTCGAGCAGCTGGTCATCGAGAACTCCTTTAGAAAACCCGTGCTGGTGGATTTCTGGGCCGAATGGTGCGCGCCCTGCAAGGCACTCATGCCGCTGCTGGCGAAGATCACCGAGGAGTATCAGGGCGAGCTGCTGCTGGCCAAGGTCAACTGCGACCTCGAGCAGGATATCGTCGCCCGCTTCGGCATCCGCAGCCTGCCCACCGTGGTGCTGTTCAAGGACGGTCAGCCGGTCGATGGCTTCGCCGGGGCGCAGCCTGAGTCGGCGATCCGCGAGCTGCTCAAACCGCATGTCGCCGAGCCTGCGCCGGCGGCTGCCGACCCGATGGAAGCGGCGCAAGCGCTGTTCAGCGAGGGTCGCTTTGCTGACGCCGAAGCCGTGCTCAAGGCGCTGCTGACGGAAAACAATGAACACGCCGCGGCGTTGATTCTTTACGCCCGCTGCCTGGCCGAACGTGGCGAACTGGACGAAGCCGAGAGCGTACTCGGCGCGGTCAAAGGCGACGAGCACAAACCAGCCTTAGCCGGTGCCCGCGCACAGTTGACCTTTCTGCGCCAGGCAGCCGAACTACCCGACGCAGCCAGCCTGAAAAGCCGCCTGGCGCAAAACCCAGAGGACGAGGAAGCCAGCTACCAATTGGCCATTCAACAACTGGCGCGCCAACACTACGAGCCGGCGCTAGAGGCGCTGCTCAAGCTGTTTATCCACAACCGCAACTACGCCGACGGCCTGCCGCACAAAACTCTGCTGCAGGTCTTCGAGCTACTGGGCAATGACCACCCGCTGGTCACGGCCTACCGCCGCAAGCTGTACCAGGCGATTTACTAAGCGCCTACCTGGCGCTTGCAGCGGATCTTGCGGCTAACGCCCTGCCCACGAAGTTGGTTGCAACTGTGGCAGGGGCGTTAGCCGCGACAGGTAAGCCGGTTATCGTCAGCCAATCCAGTGATAGATTGGCGCATCCACGCCGGCCTCCATGCGCACCTGCGTACAGTGGCGTAAGCGCACCAGCAGGCGCTTACCCGCCGCCTCCCCGCCCGCCAAAGCCGTCAGCTGCGCGAGCAAGTGCGGCCCCTCGACCTGCCCAGCCTTACGCAACAACTCCAGCGTGGTCTGCCACAAGGCATCACCTGCTGCCGGTGTGGCTGCCGCTGCACGCTCAGGCACGACCTCAACAGGCGGCGTATCAAGGCTGATGTGCTGCGCCAACTGTGCCCAATCCTGTGCATCCAGCTCAACCGTCAGGTCCACCGGCCAGGCCCCGATCTGCCCACGAATTCGCACCATCACTCTGCCCTCACTTAATCAGCAGCGATGCTCCCACGTCCGCCCAGCAGCGCCAAGCAGGACTGGTCATGACCCGCGAAAAGTTGTTATAACGTAACAACAATTACCTGCCTGACCGGAGACAGCCATGCGCCACCTGTTACTCGCCCTGCCTTTTGCCTTACTGCCACCTGCCGTGAGCGCCGCCGAACATAACCACGCGCACGATGAGCACGGAGAACACGGCAGCCTGGCCGCCCACCAGCACGGCGCCGCGCAACTCAACATCGTGCTCGACGGCCAGGCGCTGGAGTTGCAGCTGCAAAGCCCGGCCATGAACCTAGTGGGCTTCGAACATGCGCCCAAGAGCACGGCAGATAAAGCCAAGATCGCGGCTGTACGCAGCCAGCTGGAACAACCCCAAGCTTTGTTCGGGCTGAGCGCTGGTGACTGCACCGTCGCCAAGCAAGAGCTGGAAAGCCCGATGTTCGCCGCGCATGTCGACTCGAATGAGCATGAGCATGAGCATGCCAGCGAGCACAGTGATATCCAGGCGCACTACACATTCACCTGTGATCAGCCTGACGATTTGCAACAACTTGACCTACGCGAGCTGTTCAAGCGCTTCCCCGCCACCGATAAAATTCAGGTACAACTGATCGGCCCGAATGGCCAGCAGGGCCTTGAACTAACGCCCGCACAGCCGACCCTGAGCTTCTAATCACTCCTTTGCAGCAGATCGGCCGGGGCAACCCGGCCGCTTACTTTATGAGTACAGCCCTGATCCACCTGTCCAATCTTGGTTTTGCCTGGCCCGGCCAGCCCGAGTTATTGGACATCGCCGCGTTCAGCCTGCAACGCGGCGAAAGCTTGTTCCTCAAAGGCCCCAGCGGCAGCGGCAAGACCACCTTGCTGGGCCTGCTTGGCGGCGTGCAGCTGCCCAATCGCGGCAGCATTCAGCTACTCGACCAAGAACTAAGCAAACTCTCTGCCGGCGCGCGCGATCGTTTTCGCGTCGATCACACCGGCTATATCTTCCAGCAGTTCAACCTGCTGCCGTTTCTCTCGGTACGCGAGAACGTCGAGTTGCCCTGCCACTTCTCCACGCTGCGCACCCGTCGTGCGGTGCAACGGCATGGCAGTGTGGCCAAAGCCACCAGCACCCTGCTCGCCCACCTGGGCCTGCAACCAGAGCTATTGCAGCGCCGCGCCGGTGACTTGTCGATCGGCCAGCAGCAGCGCGTCGCCGCCGCGCGCGCACTGATTGGCCAACCGGAACTGGTGATCGCCGACGAACCCACCTCGGCACTGGATGCCGACGCCCGCGAAGCCTTTCTCGAACTGCTGTTCGCCGAATGCCGCGAAGCCGGTTCCAGCTTGCTGTTCGTCAGCCACGACCAGAGCCTGGCGCGCCTGTTCGACCGTAGCCTGTCGCTGGCCGAACTCAACCGTGCCACACAACTGGCGGAGATTTAACCATGTACCTTCTGCGCCTCGCCCTGGCCAGCCTGAACAACCGCCGCTTTACCGCCCTGCTCACCGTCTTCGCCATCGCGTTATCGGTGTGTTTGTTGCTCGCAGTCGAGCGGGTGCGCACCGAAGCGCGCGCCAGCTTTGCCAACACCATCAGCGGCACCGACCTGATCGTTGGCGCGCGCTCGGGCAGCGTTAACCTGCTGCTGTACTCGGTATTCCGCATTGGCAATGCCACCAACAACATCCGCTGGGACAGCTTCGAGCACCTCGCCGAGCACCGCCAGGTGAAATGGGCCATCCCGATTTCCTTGGGCGACTCACACCGTGGCTACCGGGTGATGGGCACCAGCCCGGCGTATTTCGAACACTACCGCTATGCGCGCAAGCAGGCATTGCAACTGAGCAGCGGCCGCGCCTTTAACGATGACCCGTTCGAAGTGGTGCTCGGCGCGGAAGTGGCCGAAGCGCTGGATTACACCCTCGGCAGCGAGCTGGTATTGGCCCATGGCGTGGCCAGCATCAGCCTGGTCAACCATGACGACAAACCGTTCAAGGTGGTCGGCATCCTAGCGCGCACCGGCACCCCGGTTGACCGCACCCTGCATGTCTCCCTGGCGGGCATGGAGGCGCTGCATATCGACTGGCAAAACGGCATGCCGGCGCGCGGCGCAGCCAAGGTCAGCGCTGAACAGGCGCGCGCCATGGACCTGCAGCCCAAGCAGATCACCGCCGTGTTGCTTGGCCTAAATAGCAAGATCGCCACCTTCAGCCTGCAACGGGAGATCAACGAGTTCCGTGGCGAGCCGCTGCTGGCGATCCTGCCCGGCGTGGCGTTGCAGGAGTTGTGGAGCCTGATGGGCACCGCCGAAAAAGCCCTGTTTGTGGTGTCGCTGTTCGTCGTGCTGACTGGGCTGATCGGCATGCTCACCGCCATTCTCACCAGCCTCAATGAGCGCCGCCGGGAAATGGCCATTCTGCGCTCGGTCGGTGCGCGGCCTTGGCATATCGCCAGCCTGTTGATTGTCGAGGCTTTTGCCCTGGCCTTGGCCGGGGTGCTACTCGGCCTACTGCTGCTGTATCTCGGCATCGCCGGCGCCCAGGGCTATATCCAGGCAGGTTACGGCCTGTATCTGCCACTGAATCTGCCGAGCCGCTATGAGTGGACGCTGCTCGGCGCTATCCTCAGCGCCGCCCTGTTGATGGGCTGTATACCGGCCTGGCGCGCGTACCGGCAATCCCTGGCCGATGGTTTATCGATTCGTTTATGAGGCTGACCATGCACCGCTCTCTGCTCGCCACCCTGCTGTTCACTTTGGCCCTGCCGCTGGCAGCTGCCGAGGTGCGCGAGCTGACCTGGTCGGAAATGATTCCGCCTGATGCGCCGCCGCAGATCATAGAAGCGAGGCCCATGCACGACCTGTCGCAGCTGGCCGATGCCCTGGCCGAGTCCGGCCCGGCAGCCATGCAGCAATCCCCGGCAGCGCCGGTGGTAAAGACGCTGGATGGCCAAGCGGTGAAGCTGCCAGGCTATATCGTGCCGCTGGATGTCACCGAGGAAGGCCGGGTGATCGAGTTTCTCTTGGTGCCTTACTTCGGCGCGTGCATCCATGTACCGCCACCGCCTTCGAACCAGATCGTGCATGTGACGGCCGAGCTGGGCGTTTTGATGGATGCGCTGTATCAGCCGTTCTGGATCGAAGGCCCGCTCAAGGTCGAGCAGACCAGCAGCGAGCTGGCCGAAGCGGGCTATCAGATGCAGGCCGAGAAAATTTACGCCTACGAACTGCCAGACAGCTAAGCGCTATGACGCAGCCACTAGCCGGCGCTGGCCACGCGCTTTTCCCGCTCAACACTCAATTCGCTTTCCGCCCAGTTACGCCAGGCGCGCACTTTGCTTCGCTGAGCACCCGCTCGCTCGGCCTTGCTTAAGGCGTTGAGGCCGGCCTGCCAGCGCGCTTGCTCCAGTTCCAATTGCGCCACGTACAGCCAATGCTTAGCGCTGCCCGTACGCGCAGCCAGCTCGCGAAAGATCAGCGCAGCCTTAGCGCGCTCGCGGGCTTGCCACCACAACAGCGCCAGACGCTCTTCGCGGGCACTGCTGCGCGGCAGCAACTGCTGATCGAGCATACCGGCGAGCAACGTCGCGCCCTGCCAGGGTTGCTCGGCAGCCCCAGCCAGCAGCACCAGGTTATCCAGCTCGCTTTCGTTAAAGCGCAGGCCCTTGTGATACGCCGTGCGCAGGGTTGCCAGTGACTTGTCATGACGCCCGCTCAGCTGTTGCAACGCCGCCAACTGCCGCCAGCCTTGGGCATTGTCTGGCTGGCGCGCCAGCAACTGGCGCTGCCAGCGCTCGGCGGCGGCATATTTTTTCAGCTCGGCATTCATCGCCACCAGAAACTGCAACCAGCTATCAGCGGCCTGCGGATTGGCCTGCACATAACGTTCGGCGAGCGGCAGCGCCTTGGCTGGCTGAGCGAGCCCCTGGTAAGCCTGCACCAGCATCTGCAGAACCTCTTCACCGGCATTCGCCGACACTGGCGCGAGCAGGCTCACCACCCGTGCATAACGCCGCTCAGCCAGGTTCAGGCGCGCCAGATTAAGCGCCTCGGCAGCCTGTAGCTCAGCATCCAACTTGCCGCTGTTAAACGCCTTCTCCAACCACTCAATTGCCCGGGGACTCTGCCCTTCGGCCCAGGCCAGGTAGCCGCGACTGCGCCACAGCAGGGTTTCCTCCAGGCTATCGGACTGGGGTTGGGCGGCATCCAGGGCGCGGCGCGCGGCGGCGTAATCGCCTTTTTCCTGCGCGCTTTGCGCCGTATTCAGGGCGCGAAACACCGCCGGGTCTACCACCTGCCCGGCCGCCTGTAGCGTGCCCGCGCCACACAGCGCAATCAGCAGCAGTAAGCGATACATATCAGCGGCCTCCCTCTAAGCGGAAGTACAAGGTTTTCACCGCCTCACGGGCCACCGCCAAACCACCCTCAGTACGCGGTGCAAAACGCCAACGCACGGCCGCACGCCGCGCCTCACGCTCGAATACGTTCTGCGGGGAAGCCTCAACCACCCGGACGTTTTCCACTGTCCCGGCGCGGTTAATGGTGAACGCCAGTTTCACGTGCCCCTCAATACCGCGCTGCAGGGCATAGCGCGGGTACTCCGGGCTGACATCATTGAGCGGCATCACCTCGCTCTCCGGGCCCGCGGGTTGTCCGTCGGCAGCGCTGGGTGCCGGGGCGCTCGGTGCCGCAGCCCCCGCTGCCAGCCCGGCCAAACTCGGCGTGGGGGCGCTGTTAACCGCGACAGCGCTGCTCAGGCTCGGCACGGGCAAATCCAGCGCTGGTAGATTGGCACTGGGGGTGGCGGCCATTGGCGTCGGCGGGGTCGGTGCTGGTGGCGTCTGCGGCTGTGGTGGCTGCGGTGCCTGTTGCCGGCTACGCGTCGCGGCCTCACTGACCTTACCGTCCAGACGGACGAAATTGGCCACCGTCAGCGGCTCATCGCTGGGCTGGCTGCTGGGCGGCGCGACCATGTAAAGCATCAGGCCAAACAGCGCCAGCGCCATCACGCAGGCGGCAGCAAACGACAGGGGCAAACGCATCAGTGCGTTCCCGCCGTAGCGGCCAAGGCCACATCCTGCACACCGGCCAGACGCGCCTGATCCATCACCTGCACCACCAACCCCGTGCGCGCGTCTTGATCGGCCTGCACCACCACCGCGCCGTCCGGCTGGTCGACGCGCATACGCTCAACATGCGCACGCACACTGCGCACATCGACGACTTTCTTGTCCATCCACACCTGCCCGTCGGCGGTGATGGCGATAAGGATATTGCCTTTGTCCTGCGGGCTGGCAGTTTCTGCCTGGGGCCGCTGCACTTCTACACCGGCTTCCTTGATAAAGGAGCTGGTAACAATAAAGAAGATCAGCATGATAAAGACCACGTCGAGCATCGGTGTCAGGTCGATGCCGGTGTCTTCGTCTTGCTGGTGGTGACGACGCATTCTCATGTCAGTTATCTCAGTCATGCCGCAGCTGGTCAGCCAGCCGCTCTAGTGCCCGGCGCGCGTCACGTTCAAGACGCGCCAGGCTGAACAATCCAGTAATTGCCAGCACCATGCCGGCCAGGGTCGGCAGGGTCGCCTGCCAGACACCAGCGGCCATGCCGCGCGGGTTGCCGGTGCCGTTGATGGCCAACACGTCAAACACCGCGACCATGCCACTGACCGTGCCGAGCAAGCCCAGCAGCGGGTACATCGCCACCAGGGTCTTACCCAGGCGCAACGGCCCGAGCAAGTGCTGCTGCGCTTGCGCCAGCCAGGCACTGCGCACCGCCCGCTGCCAGTTGCCGGGGTCATCACTGAGCACCTGTTGCCAGGCCTGACGGCGCTCGCGCACCCACTCCGGAAAGACTCGACGCATGTACCAGAAGCGCTCGAACACCAGGGTCCAGAACACTACGCAGAGCCCCGCCAGCGCCCACATCACCACGCCGCCCGCACTCATGAAATCGAGCAGGGCATGGCTGCTGTCAACCAGGCGCAACCACAGCGCCAGCCAATCAGTCACGACGCGGAGCGCCTGACAGGTGCAGGGCAATCAAGCCGGCACTCTGCTGTTCAAGCAGCTGGATCAAACCCTTACTGCGACTGGCCAACAGGGTGTGCAGGAACAGCAGCGGAATCGCCACCACCAGGCCCAGCACGGTGGTGACCAGCGCTTGCGAGATACCATCGGCCATCAACCGCGAATCACCGCCGCCGCCTTGAGTAATCGCCTGAAAGGTGACGATCATGCCGGTCACAGTACCCAGTAGACCGAGTAGCGGCGCCACGGCACAGAGCAGCTTGAGCAAGCCCTGGCCTTTTTCCAGCGGCGGGGTTTCCTGCAGGATCGCCTCATCGAGCTTGAGCTCCAGGGTTTCCAGGTCGGACAATTGCGGCTTGGGCCCCAACACACCGATGATCCGCCCCAACGGGTTATCCGCACGCGGCGCACTGAGGTCATGCATCTGTGCATTAACGCCCCGGCCCACACGGGTCAAAAAGACCATGCGCCAGAGCGCCAACAGCAGACCAAACAGGCCCAGGGCAAGAATCACCCCACCGACCAAACCACCTTGCTGGACGCGGTCCCACAACCCAGGCTGACGCTGCAACTGCGCCAGCAACGTGCCGCGACTCGGGTCAACTGGCAGGCTGGCAACGGTGTCGCTACTGTCCAGGTAATCCGCCACCTGGCCGAACCCGGACGGCTGACGCGGCGGTGCCAGCAGCTCGCCCGCATCGGCGTCGTAGCGCAGGAACGCATCAGCACCATAGGCGGAAAACGCGCCGACGCGCAGCACGTTTTGCGGCGTACGTGTGCCATCCGCCGCGACCACCGGCAACTGCAACTGCTCGACCCGGCCGCTAGCAATCAGGTCTTCAAGCAGCAGCATCCAGTAGCCGTCGAGATCAGCGGCCGATGGCAACGTGCGACTCTCAGCCAGCGCCTTGAGACTGGCCAGGCGCTTGGGGTATTGGGCGTTGAGCAGGCTGTCTTGCCACTGCCCCGCCACATCACCGGCACTTTGCCGCACCACACCGAACAACTCACCGAGGTGACCGACGCGCTGGGTCAGTAGCTTTTCCTGTTCGGCCAGCAGGCTTTCCTGACGGTCGAACTCGGCCTTCAACCGTTCGGCTTCAGCCTTCTGCGTGGCCAGGGCGCTACGCGCAGTGGCCAACAGTTGCGCACGCTCGCCGCGCTCGGCAATAAACGCCTGCTCACGGCTGTGCATGGCGCTGACTTCTGCGGCGCGCTCACTGCGGATGCGCTGCAATAGTTGATCTGGGCTCAGGGGTTCGGCAGCACCAGCCAGGGCGGGCAGCAGCGCCAGAGTAAAAGCGAGAACACGACGACTCATTGCTTGGCCTCCAGCACCAGGGATTTCACGGGCAGTTCAAGCAAGGTAGGCGCTTGCTCCTGACGGGCAATCGCAATGGCTTGGCGCAATGGGCGACGCGCACTGCCATCGAGGATTTGCCAGCTACGGGATTGCGGGTTCCACCAAGCGCTTTCATGGCCATCGAGGGTTTGGAAGTACAGCATCACCCGACCCAGACGGAGGAACTCGACACTGCGCGAGACACCTTCACTCGGCAGCTCACCGCGCCAGGCTTCCAGAGTGCGGCCGTAATCGCTCTCCACTTGGTACGCCTCAAGAATGCGCCGGTATTTTTCCGCCAGGCTGACATCGGCACGCGGCAGCAGATCCTGCAACTGCGCCAAACGGTCACTGCGCTCATCGGGAAGGAACGGCAGGTCAGCGGCAATGAACTCGCCCAGCACCTCAACCATGCGGCGCATCTGCGGCGTCACCGCCTCCTGCGTGCGCTCAATGCCGTCCAGCTGCTGCTGATAACCGGCCAGCTCCTTGCGCTGCGCCGCGACCAGCTCGCGCAACTGAGCGTTGTAACCCTGCAGGGCTTCGGCCTGCTGCAGGGCGTTGCGGTACTCGCTAAGCATTTCCCGACTGCTGTCATCAAGCTGATCGATACGCGCTTGCGAGGCCTTGGCCTCGCTAGCCAGCTGCTGACTTTCATCCAGTGCGGCATCCAGAGAAGTGGCCGCAAGTGGCGCACTGACCAGAACCAGAGCGACTGCCAGCAGGCGCTTCGGCAGAGGGATCATGGGGCATTCCTTGTTAAATGCGACAGTAAAGAGAACCATTATCAACCGCATCTTCATCGCAAGCAACCCGCACAGCCAAGCATTTCCAGCCATGGCTCGCGAGCCATGCGATCTAAAGCCACCAACACGAAGAAATAGATAGCTAACTACTTTATTGAGCTGGATCAACAGTCGCTTTTTCCGCGCCCCTAACATTGCGCTCAGCCAATACGAACCGATGCTTTATGGGAGCACACCATGCGTACTTCACTTTTTACCGCCTCACTGCTGGCTCTGACCATCGCTACCCCGCTGGCGCAGGCGCACCAGGCAGGCGAGATTATCGTACGTGCCGGGGCCATCAGCGTTGACCCGCAGGAAAGCAGCAGTGACATCTGGGTGGGTGCGCTTAACACTGACGTGGCCGGCACCCAGGCGACCCTGGACAGCGACACCCAGCTGGGCCTGAACTTCGCCTACATGCTGACCAACAACATCGGCATTGAGCTACTGGCAGCCACCCCGTTCAGCCATAACGTGGGCGTAAAAGGCATGCCCGGTGCTTTCGCGGGCCTGAACGGCAACTTGGGTGAACTCAAGCACCTGCCGCCAACCCTGAGCGTGCTGTACTACCCGCTGGATGCCGGCTCAGCCTTCCAGCCCTACGTCGGCGCAGGCATTAACTACACCTGGTTCTTCGACACCAAGCTAAGCAGCGAGGCGCAAAGCAAAGGTTTCAGCGGGCTGGATATGCAGGACTCCTGGGGCCTGGCGGCGCAAGTGGGCATGGACTACCTGCTGACTGACAACATCATGTTCAATGCCCAAGTGCGTTACATCGATATCGAAACCACCGGCACCACCTCATTCGGCGGCCAGAAGGTTAAAGTCGACGTCGATGTCGACCCGCTCGTTTACATGGTCGGTCTGGGCTACAAGTTCTAAGACTAAACGGCAGAAAAAAGCCGGCCTAGGTGGCCGGCTTGTTCGTTTACCTACACCTCAAGACTGCGCTAACAAACGCCGCAAACCTTCTTGCATAAGCGTTGCTTGGGGGAGCTGATAGTGCGCTTGCAAACGCTGGTTATTCGCGCGCGAATGGCGAATATCGCCGGCACGCGGCGCCTGGTAACTAACGGCAGGCAAGCCGCCGCATAGCTGGCCAATTTCTGCCAGCAACTGGTTCAAACTAACCGCCTGATTCCAGCCGACATTCACCGCCCCCGCCACCACTTGCGGCGCATTCAGTGCCTGCATCAGCACGTGCACCAAATCGGCGACAAAAAAGAAGTCACGGGTCTGCTCACCATCACCAAACACGCTGATCGGCAGACCCTGCTGGGTGCGCTGAGTGAAGATGCTGATCACCCCAGAATACGGCGACGACGGATCCTGGCGCGGCCCGAAGATATTGAAGAAGCGGAAGATCGCCGGCTCCAGAGCATGTTGGCGGCGGTAGAAATCCAGGTACTGCTCACTGGCCAGCTTGTCAGCCGCATAGGGCGTCAGCGGAGCCTTCGCCGTATCCTCATCAATCGCCAGGGCCTCACCATTATTGCCGTAGACCGCCGCACTGGAGGCAAACAGCACGCGCTTGACGCCATGCAGGCGCATCGCCTCGCAGACGTTCAAGGTGCCGACAAAATTGCTCTGGTGGGTGCTCACCGGGTCGTCCACCGACGCCTGCACCGAGGCCACCGCAGCCAAGTGCGCCACAGCCGCACAGCCGGCAACCGCCTGAGCCACGACAACCGCATCGGCCACGTCACCCTGAATAAACTGCAGCCGGGGATTATCCAGCGGCAGGTTCTCCAGCCGGCCCATCGACAGGTTATCCAGCACACGCACATGGCGACCCTGCGCCAGCAACGCGTCGACCAAATGCGAGCCGATAAAGCCGGCTCCCCCAGTAACCAAGATAGGGCGGGAATCAGACATGGCGGTAGTAGCGATCCAGTAGGCTCGGCAAACCCGAGCGCCAGGCGCGCGGCTTAATACCGAAGGTGTGCAGAATTTTCTTGCAGGACAACACCGCATGCTGCGGTTCTTCGGCAGCATCCGTACGGGCGCTGTGGGCCTGCGGGCTCAGCTCGTCGATAAGGTTGCTACGAAAGTTGCGCGCCTCACTGAGCACGGCCTGCCCCAGCGCCAGCGACGTGGTTGCCTCATGCCCGCCGTAATGGTAGGTGCCCCACAAGGGCGTCTGGCAATCCAGCTGCTTGAGTACCGCAAGAATCACCCGGGCGGCATCGTCGACCGGAGTCGGGTTACCCCGCCGGTCATCGGCCAACAGCAGCGGCGAATCCTCTGCGGCGCGCACAAGAAAACGCCCGAGCAAGCCATTGGCACTGTCGTCCAGTAGCCAGCCAAAACGCAGCAACACATGCCGCGGGCAGGTGGCGCGCACGCGCTGCTCGAAACGCCAGAGTGCCGACCCACGCACGCCAAGCGGCTGAGTCTCTTCCTTCTCGCTGTAGGCGGTGGCGCGCACGCCATCGAAGACGCGATAGCTGGACGGTTGCAGCAGTCGTATCTGGTGATGCTGGCACAACTCCGCCAGACGCTCGACAGAGCGCTCCTGGGCAGCAAATTGCGCCTCGCTGACGTTTTCGGCCTGGAACCAGTCGAAGTAGTAGGCAAGGTTGATCAAGGCATCTGGACGGGTGTCATCCAGCAACTGGGTCAGGCTGGCAGGATCCCAGCCCGATTCCGGCGGCCTGGGTGCGAGAAAACTGATGTCTTCTTCAGCGCCAAGGCGGATCAACGCCTGCCCTAACGCATTACCGCCACCCAACAGCATTAGCCGCATACGCATAATTGAACGCTAACTCAGCTAATCAGAACGGGATATCGTCATCAAAACTGTCGAAGTCCGGCGCAGGCTGAGCCGCCGGCTGCGGGGCTGGGCGCGGCGCAGGTTGCTGTGGCGCGCGCTGAGGCGCAGCCGGACGCTGCTGACGCGACGCGGAATCGCCACCGGTGTTGTCCGGACGACCGCCGAGCAGCTGCATGGTGCCCTGCATATCCACAACGATTTCAGTGGTGTAACGCTTGATGCCGTCTTTTTCCCACTCACGGGTTTGCAGCTTGCCTTCGATATACACCTGCGAACCTTTACGCAGATATTCACCGGCGATTTCCGCAACTTTTCCGAACATCGAAACGCGGTGCCATTCGGTCTTCTCGACCTTCTGCCCGGTTTGCTTGTCGGTCCACTGCTCGCTGGTGGCCAGGCTCAGGTTGGTGACCGCGTTGCCATTTGGCAGGTAGCGGGTTTCCGGGTCCTGTCCGCAGGTACCGACCAGAATGACTTTGTTAACCCCACGGGCCATAACGTTCTCCTAGGCTGTCAGCACGTCACCGGCGCCGGCTCTATCAGGCGCTCAAGGGACGTACGATCCAATTGTTGGGTATCCACTTTGATATAGATGGCCGCTTCATCACGCGCCACTACGGCATCCGCCACTCCGGGCACTGCCTGTAAACGCTCGGCCAACCCAGCTTCTCGCAAGGCTGCCGCTGAAAGCGGCAGGCGCAGGCTGGTTACATACGGCGGTTCGCGCATAGTAACAGCAAAGGCCAGCCAAAAAAGAGCCAGTAAGGCACAGCCGGCGAACACGCCCGACAAGCTGTAGTGCTGATACAACCAGCCACCGAGGATGCCGCCGATGGCCGCACCGAGGAACTGACTGGTGGAGTACACCCCCATTGCCGTGCCTTTGCCACCGGCCGGCGCGACTTTACTGATCAACGAAGGCAGCGACGCCTCCAGCAGGTTGAACGCGGTGAAAAACACCACAGTGCCCAGCACCAGCGCGCGCAGGTTGGTGCCAAACCACCAGAAGAACAGTTCACACAGCAGCAGTACGCTCACCGCGCCGAGCAGCACCTGCTTCATGCGGCGCTTTTTCTCGCCGTAGATGATAAACGGCACCATGGCGAAGAACCCAACCAGCAGCGCAGTCAGGTAGACCCACCAATGCTCCTCCTTGGCCAGCCCGCCCTGCTCCACCAGCGCCAGCGGCAAGGCGATAAAGCTGGCCATCAGGATGGCATGCAGCACCAAAATGCCGAGATCCAGACGCAGCAGATCGGCGTGCTTGAGCGTCGGCAGCAACGCCTGCGTGCTCACCCGCGACTCGCGATGCTGCAACGGTCCGGCGGAAGACGGCACTAGGCCTGCAACGATAACGATACCCAGCAGCGCCATGGCCGCAGTGGCGAGAAACAATCCAGACAAACCAAAAGCGCGGGTTAGCAGCGGCCCCACCACCATCGCCACGGCAAAGGACAGCCCGATGCTCATGCCGATCATGGCCATGGCCTTGGTCCGATGCTGCTCGCGGGTCAGATCAGACAACAGCGCCATCACCGCCGCCGAGATCGCCCCGGCACCTTGCAGCACGCGCCCGGCGATCACCCCCCAGATCGAGTCGGCATTCGCCGCCAGCAGACTACCGGCGGCAAAGATCACCAACCCGGCATAGATCACCGGGCGGCGGCCGATGCGGTCGCTGAGCATACCAAAAGGAATCTGCAAAAACGCCTGAGTCAGCCCATAGGCACCGATGGCCAGGCCGATTAAGGCAGGCGTGCTGCCCTGCAACTCCATGCCATAGGTCGCCAACACCGGTAGCACCATAAACATACCGAGCATGCGGAACGCGAATACCAACGCCAGGCCACCGGCCGCGCGGGTTTCACTGCCGCTCATGCGCTCGCTGTGCGGATCATGCATAGGAAACGCCCTGTCGAAATAGGCGGCGATTCTAGCAGCCTCAATGGGCGCGGCACAGCAGTGACGCTTTGCCGCGCCCGCCTTTGGCCCCGTATACTCGTTGGTTTTCCGCCCGCCATGCGAGGCTGCTGTTTGTGGACAAGATTCTGATCCGGGGTGCGCGCACCCATAACCTGAAAAATATCGACCTGACCCTGCCGCGCGACAAGCTGATCGTGATCACCGGCCTGTCTGGCTCTGGCAAGTCATCGCTGGCCTTCGACACCCTCTATGCCGAGGGGCAGCGCCGTTATGTCGAGTCGCTGTCGGCCTACGCCCGGCAGTTCCTGTCGATGATGGAAAAACCCGACGTCGACACCATTGAAGGCCTGTCGCCGGCAATCTCCATTGAACAGAAATCCACCTCGCACAACCCGCGCTCGACCGTCGGCACCATCACCGAAATCTATGACTACCTGCGCCTGCTCTACGCCCGCGCCGGCATTCCGCGCTGCCCGGACCACGACCTGCCACTGGAAGCGCAAACCGTCAGCCAGATGGTCGACCAGGTTCTAGCCCTGCCCGAAGGCAGCAAGCTGATGCTGCTGGCCCCGGTGATTCGCGAGCGCAAAGGCGAACACCTGGCGATCTTCGACGAGCTGCGCGCCCAAGGCTTCGTGCGCGTGCGGGTCAACGGCAAGATTTACGAACTGGATGAGCTGCCCAAGCTCGACAAGCAGAAAAAACACAGCATCGATGCCGTGGTTGACCGCTTCAAAGCCCGCGGCGATCTGCAGCAACGCCTGGCGGAATCCTTCGAAACCGCATTGAAACTGGCGGATGGATTAGCCTTGATCGCCCCCATGGAAGGTGAACCAGACGAGGAGATCATCTTCTCCGCGCGCTTCGCCTGCCCGACCTGCGGCCACTCGATCAGCGAGCTGGAGCCCAAGCTGTTTTCCTTTAACAACCCGGCCGGCGCCTGCCCGACCTGCGATGGCCTCGGGGTTAAACAGTTCTTCGACACCAAGCGCCTGGTCAATGGCGAGATGACCCTGGCCGAGGGCGCAATCCGCGGCTGGGATCGGCGCAACGTCTATTACTTCCAGATGCTCGGCTCACTCGCCGCACATTACGGTTTCAGCCTGGAAGTCGCGTTTGACGAACTCAGCGCCGAGCACCAGAAGTGCATCCTGTTCGGCAGCGGCACACAGAACGTCGACTTCAAATACCTCAACGACCGTGGCGATATCGTCAAGCGCTCACACCCCTTTGAAGGCATCGTGCCGAACCTGGAGCGGCGCTACCGCGAAACCGAATCCACCAGCGTGCGTGAAGAGCTGGCCAAGTTCCTCAGCACGCAGGCCTGCCAAGATTGCCGGGGCACCCGCCTGCGCCGCGAAGCTCGCCACGTATGGGTCGGTGAGAAAACCCTGCCCGCCGTCAGCGGCATGCCGATTGGCGATGCCACCGAGTATTTCGGCAGCCTGGCCTTGCCGGGCCGTCGCGGTGAAATCGCTGAAAAAATCCTTAAGGAAATCCGCGAGCGCCTGCAGTTTCTGGTCAACGTCGGCCTCGACTACCTGACCCTGGACCGCAGCGCCGACACCCTTTCCGGCGGCGAGGCGCAGCGTATCCGACTGGCCAGCCAGATTGGCGCCGGCCTGGTCGGGGTCATGTACATCCTCGACGAACCGTCCATTGGCCTGCATCAGCGCGACAATGAGCGCCTGCTTGGCACCCTGCGCCACCTACGCGATATTGGTAACACAGTGATCGTGGTGGAACACGACGAGGACGCCATCCGCATGGCCGACTACGTGGTGGATATTGGCCCAGGGGCTGGCGTGCATGGCGGCCAGATCGTCGCCCAGGGCACTGCCGCCGAAGTCATGGCGCACCCGGACTCACTGACCGGCAAGTACCTCTCCGGCCGGGTGAAAATCGCCGTGCCGGGCAAGCGCACACCGCGCGACCCAAAACTCTCGCTGAAGATTAAAGGGGCTCGCGGCAACAACCTGCGCAATGTCGACCTGGACATTCCGATTGGTCTGCTGACCTGCGTGACCGGCGTATCCGGCTCGGGCAAGTCGACCCTGATCAACAATACCCTCTACCCGCTGAGCGCCACTGCGCTTAACGGCGCGACGACCCTGGAAGCTGCCGCGCACGACAGCATCGACGGCCTGCAGCATCTCGATAAAGTAGTCGACATCGACCAGAGCCCAATTGGCCGTACGCCACGTTCCAACCCGGCGACCTATACCGGCCTGTTCACCCCAATTCGCGAGCTGTTCGCTGGCGTGCCGGAATCACGCTCACGCGGTTACGGCCCAGGGCGCTTCAGCTTTAACGTCAAGGGCGGGCGCTGCGAGGCCTGCCAGGGCGACGGCCTGATCAAGGTCGAGATGCACTTCCTGCCGGACATCTACGTGCCCTGCGACGTGTGCAAGAGCAAGCGGTACAACCGCGAAACCCTGGAAGTGAAGTACAAGGGCAAGAGCATCACAGAAGTGCTCGACATGACCATCGAGGAAGCCCGAGTGTTCTTCGATGCAGTGCCAGCGCTGGCGCGCAAGCTGCAGACGCTGATGGATGTCGGCCTGTCCTATATCAAGCTGGGACAAAGCGCGACGACCCTATCGGGCGGCGAAGCGCAACGGGTAAAACTCTCCCGCGAGCTGAGCAAGCGCGACACCGGCAAGACCCTGTATATCCTCGACGAGCCGACCACTGGCCTGCACTTCGCCGATATCCAGCAGCTGCTCGACGTGCTGCATCGCCTGCGCGATCACGGCAACACCGTGGTAGTGATCGAGCATAACCTCGACGTGATCAAGACCGCCGACTGGCTGGTCGACCTCGGCCCGGAAGGCGGATCCAAAGGCGGGCAGATTATTGCTTGTGGCACGCCCGAAGAAGTCGCCGAAATGCCACAGTCGCATACCGGCTACTTCCTCAAGCCGCTGCTGGAACGCGACCGCGACTAGTCGCGCCCCGTTAGTCAGTAGGCGATAACAAAAAGCCCCGGAAAACCGGGGCTTTTTGTTATCGAAGAACCTCTTACATCTGCGCTTGCAGGTAGTTCTCTAGGCCAATTCTATCGATCAACCCCAGTTGAACCTCCAACCAGTAAGCATGATCCTCCTCGGTGTCCTTGAGCTGAACCAGCAGCATGTCCCGGCTCTGATAGTCCTGGTGCTGTTCACATAGCGCAATGCCTTTGCTCAAGGCCGCACGCACTTGGTACTCCAACGCCAGGTCGAGCTTAAGCATCTCCGGCACGGTCTGCCCGAAGCTAAAGCTATCGGCAACCATGTCCGGCGTGCCCTCAAGAAACAGAATACGCTTGAGGATCGCATCCGCGTGCTGAGTCTCCTCTTCCATTTCATGGTTGATGCGCTCGTACAATTTACTGAAGCCCCAGTCCTCGTACAGGCGCGAATGCACAAAATACTGATCACGCGCCGCCAGCTCGCCTTTAAGCAGCATTTTCAGGTAATCAATGACTTCTACATGACCTTTCATGGGGCAAATCCTTAAACACACGGCATAAACAGACGACCATGCTCCCCCCCGCCCGCAGGCCGGTCAAGCAGAAAACCAAACGCCTCCATAAAGGAGGCGCTTGGCTCAGGCGTCAGCAACGCGACTGACGCGGAGACATCCTTAGGCCACCAGGATAAAGCCGACAAACGCCAGCGCTGCGGCGATCAGGGTGTAAGGCAACTGGGTCACCGCATGACTGATCAGGTTGCAACCCGAACCTTGCGCCGCCAGCACGGTGGAGTCGCTGTAGAAGCAGGCCTGACTGCCGAAGGCCGAGGCCGACATCAACGCACCTATCACCAATGGCACATCGGCCTCCAGCGCAAAGGCCAGCGGCATGACGATCGGAATGGTCACGGCAAAGATGCCCCAGGACGAACCAGTGGCAAAGGACAGCACCGCCATAGACAGAAACACCATAGCCGGCAGCATCTGCGGGGTCATGTAGGGCTTGAGGCTATTCACCACGTACTGCGGCAGCATCAGTTGATCGCAGACATCCTTGAAGATAAAGGCAGCAACGCAGATGCCGATAGCAGGCAACATGGTTTTAAAGCCGTCCATCATCTGCTCAAGCATTTCCGCCAACGGCATCAGACGCTGAACCATGTAGAAGGGAACGGTCAGCAGCATGGTGGCGATCATGCCCATCCACACGTCGATATCGAAGTAAATGGTAAAGCCCACCAACATCAACAACGGCACTAAGAAGTTATAAAGCTTGCCGCTTTCCTTGTTGGCCCCTTCAAACTCCTCTTCCATGGATTTCATCGAAAAGTTCTGTTCGGGGTTCAGCTCACCCACGCGCATAGCGCCGGCGGAGCCATGCTGAGCACGCATCTCAGCCGTGCGCATCGGGCCAATATCCGGCACTAAACCGAGCACTACCAACAGCACCAACAGCACCGCGGCCCAGGCATAAAGCATGTACGGAATAGCCTGAATATAAGTGGCAATGCCCTGCCCCGTGGCGGCGATGCCATTGTTTTCCAATAGCCCGCCGAAGAACACCGCCCAGGTCGACAGCGGTACCAACACACAAATAGGCGCCGCAGTAGAGTCCACTACATAGGCCAGCTTCTCGCGAGAGATACGGAAACGGTCAGTGACCCGCTTCATGGTCTCACCGACTGTCAGGGCATTGAGGTAATCATCAACGAAGATCACCAGGCCAAGGACGAAGGTCATGAATAAGGACGAACGCTTGCCCTTGGCCAGCAGCAATGCAGCGCGACCAAAGGCCAAGGCGCCACCAGTCCTGATCAGCAGAGCAATCAGAGCGCCAAAGCTGCCGCATACCAGAATCAACCAGCCAATGGTTTCATCCTGCATAACCTTGAGCGAAATCTCGGAGAAATTGCTCATCGCGTCCTGTGGAGACAGCAGCAACAGGCCAGCGGAGGCGCCGCAGATCAGGGCTAGGATGGGGCGGCGCAGCCATACAGCCAACAGCAGCACGACGGCAGGAGGGATCAAGCTTAAAGCGGTAGGTTCAGACATGATGGGAATTGTTCTTATAGGGGCCGCCAGGCGGCGTGAACGGAATACCGACGCACCTTACCCGAGCCACCACCCGCACACAATATCAAACACAGCGTGCGCAATATTAACCACCACTAGAAATAAAAAACCGGGCCAAGGCCCGGTTTTTTATACAACCAACAACTTACTCAGCGTCTACAGCTGCACCAGCGACCGGACGGTCAACCAGCTCAACATAGGCCATTGGAGCATTGTCGCCAGTACGGAAGCCGCACTTGAGGATACGCAGGTAACCGCCCTGACGGGTGGCGTAGCGCTTGCCCAGGTCGTTGAACAGCTTACCGACGATAGCTTTCGAACGCGTACGGTCGAAGGCCAGACGACGATTGGCAACGCTGTCTTCTTTAGCCAGAGTAATCAGCGGCTCAGCAACGCGACGCAGCTCTTTGGCTTTCGGCAGAGTAGTTTTGATCAGCTCATGCTCGAACAGCGATACCGCCATGTTCTGGAACATGGCCTTGCGGTGTGCGCTGGTGCGGCTGAGGTGACGGCCACTTTTACGATGACGCATGGTTCAATTCCTTACCAAACTCACGTTCGGTGATGATGACGATCAGGCAGTCGCCTTATCGTCTTTCTTCAGACTTGCCGGCGGCCAGTTGTCGAGGCGCATACCGAGGGAAAGACCGCGAGAAGCCAGAACGTCCTTGATTTCAGTCAGGGATTTCTTGCCCAAGTTCGGCGTTTTCAACAATTCTACTTCGGTGCGCTGAATCAGATCACCGATGTAGTAAATGTTCTCTGCCTTGAGGCAGTTAGCCGAACGTACAGTCAGTTCCAGGTCATCAACTGGACGAAGAAGGATCGGATCGATCTCATCTTCTTGCTCGATAACAACAGGCTCACTGTCACCCTTGAGGTCGACGAACGCAGCCAACTGCTGTTGCAGAATGGTTGCGGCACGACGAATGGCCTCTTCAGGATCCAGAGTACCGTTGGTCTCCAGGTCGATAACCAGCTTGTCCAAGTTAGTACGCTGCTCAACACGAGCGTTTTCCACCACGTACGACACACGGCGTACCGGGCTGAACGAAGCATCCAGCTGCAAGCGACCAATGCTGCGGCTTTCGTCTTCATCGCTCTGACGAGCGTCAGCCGGCTCATAGCCGCGACCACGAGCTATGGTGAGCTTCATGTTCAGCGCGCCAGTGGAAGCCATATTGGCGATTACGTGGTCGCCATTGACGATTTCGACATCGTGATCCAGCTGAATATCGGCAGCGGTAACTACACCCGAGCCCTTCTTCGCCAGAGTCAGTGTCACTTCGTCACGACCGTGCAGTTTGACAGCCAGACCTTTAAGGTTGAGCAGGATTTCAATGACATCTTCCTGAACACCTTCGATGGCGCTGTACTCATGGAGTACACCGTCAATCTCGGCCTCAACTACTGCACAGCCAGGCATAGAGGACAACAGGATGCGGCGCAGCGCGTTGCCCAGGGTGTGGCCAAAGCCACGCTCGAGAGGCTCGAGAGTGATCTTGGCGCGGGTCGGACTGACCACCTGCACATCAATGTGACGGGGGGTCAGGAACTCATTTACCGAAATCTGCATGGATGCACCTATTTTCTAGCCCTTACTTGGAGTAGAGCTCGACAATCAGGCTTTCGTTGATGTCAGCGGAGAGATCACTGCGAGCCGGGACGCTTTTGAACACGCCAGACTTCTTCTCAGTGTCTACATCTACCCATTCAACGCGGCCACGCTGGGCACACAGCTCGAGAGCTTGAACAATGCGCAGCTGATTCTTCGACTTCTCGCGAACTGCAACAACGTCACCAGCTTTAACCTGGTAGGACGGAACGTTTACAGTTTTGCCGTTTACGCTGATCGACTTGTGCGATACCAGCTGACGGGATTCAGCGCGAGTGGCGCCGTAGCCCATGCGATAAACCACGTTATCCAGACGGCACTCGAGCAGTTGCAGCAGGTTCTCACCAGTAGCGCCCTTCTTGCCGGCCGCTTCTTTGTAATAACCGCTGAATTGACGCTCAAGTACGCCGTAGATACGACGAACTTTTTGCTTTTCACGCAGCTGGGTGCCGTAGTCAGACTGACGACCACGGCGCTGACCGTGAATACCTGGGGCTGCTTCGATGTTGCACTTCGATTCCAGAGCGCGTACACCGCTTTTCAGGAAAAGATCTGTGCCTTCACGACGAGACAGTTTGCATTTGGGACCAATGTAACGAGCCATTTCTCACTGTCTCCTGATTACACGCGACGCTTCTTCGAAGGACGGCATCCGTTATGCGGGATGGGCGTCACATCGGTGATGCTGGCGATCTTATAGCCACAGCCGTTCAAAGCACGGACAGCGGACTCACGACCCGGACCGGGACCCTTGACGTTAACGTCGAGGTTCTTCAGGCCGTATTCCAGCGCAGCTTGACCAGCACGTTCTGCAGCCACCTGGGCGGCGAACGGGGTGCTTTTACGCGAGCCGCGGAAACCCGAACCACCAGAGGTAGCCCAGGACAGAGCATTGCCCTGACGGTCAGTAATGGTCACGATTGTGTTGTTGAATGAAGCGTGGATGTGGGCGATACCATCAACCACTGTCTTTTTGACTTTCTTACGAGTACGAGCAGCAGGTTTTGCCATGACTAAATTCCTGTCGATGCGCGAATGCGATTACTTGCGGATCGGCTTACGCGGGCCCTTACGGGTACGCGCGTTGGTCTTGGTACGCTGACCGCGAACCGGTAGACCGCGACGATGACGCAGACCACGGAAGCAACCCAGGTCCATCAAACGCTTGATTTTCATGTTCACTTCACGACGCAGGTCGCCTTCGGTATTCACCTTGGCTACTTCGCCACGCAGCTGCTCGATCTGCTCGTCAGAGAGATCTTTGATTTTCGCAGCCGGATTAACGCCGGCGGCAGCACAGACTTGCTGTGCAGTAGTGCGACCAACACCATAGATGTAAGTCAACGAGATAACAGTGTGCTTGTTATCCGGAATGTTAACGCCTGCAATACGGGCCATTCAGTGGAACTCCAATTGACAGCTACCTACGCCCCGGAAGCCAAGAAATAGGGCGCGAGATATTAACGCTGTAAAAACAAATAATCAACCCGGCAGCGCACTAGCTGCCGAGCTTATCACTTCTTCACACTCAGCCTTGGCGCTGCTTGTGACGCGGCTCCGCGCTGCAAATCACGCGAACAACACCTTCGCGACGAACAATCTTGCAGTTACGGCACAGCTTTTTCACCGATGCACGAACTTTCATCACCAACTCCTCGAACCTTATGGACTTCAGCGCAGCATGCCGCTGCCGTAGCCCTTCAGGTTGGCTTTCTTCATCAGGGATTCGTACTGGTGCGAAACGAGGTGCGATTGTACTTGCGACATAAAGTCCATCACAACCACTACCACGATCAGCAACGAGGTCCCGCCAAGATAGAACGGTACGTTGGCAGCCACCACCAGGAACTGGGGCAACAAGCATACGGCCGTCATGTACAGAGCACCGAACATGGTCAAACGCGTCAACACGCCATCGATATAGCGCGCAGACTGCTCACCTGGACGGATACCGGGAATAAAGGCACCGGACTTCTTCAGGTTTTCCGCTACGTCTTTCGGGTTAAACATCAGCGCTGTGTAGAAGAAGCAGAAAAATACAATTCCCGCACTAAACAGCAAAATGTTCAACGGCTGACCAGGAGCGATAGCCTGTGAAATATCCTGCAGCCAGCCCATACCCTCAGACTGACCAAACCAGGCACCCAGCGAAGCCGGGAATAACAGAAGGCTGCTGGCAAAAATGGCCGGGATAACCCCCGCCATATTCACCTTCAACGGCAAGTGGCTGGTCTGCGCAGCAAAGACCTTGCGACCCTGCTGACGCTTGGCGTAGTGCACCGCAATGCGACGCTGACCACGCTCAATGAACACCACAAAACCGATAATCGCTACTGCCAGCAAACCGATGGCGATCAGGGCAAAGATATTGATATCACCCTGGCGAGCAGACTCGAAAGACTGCCCAACCGCCGACGGCAGACCGGCTACGATGCCTGCAAAAATCAGCATCGAAATACCGTTGCCAACACCGCGCTCGGTGATTTGCTCGCCCAGCCACATCATAAACATCGCGCCCGCCACAAATGTGGTGACCGCAACGAAGTGGAAGCCGAAATCAACCGAAAACGCTACGCCCTGACTGGCCAGACCAACGGACATGCCGACAGCCTGAACCAAAGCCAAGACAAGGGTGCCGTAGCGGGTGTACTGGCTAATCTTGCGACGGCCAGCCTCACCTTCCTTCTTCAACTGCTCCAGCTGCGGGCTGACAGCGGTCATGAGCTGCATGATGATCGACGCCGAAATATACGGCATGATCCCCAGTGCAAAAATGCTCATACGCTCCAGCGCACCGCCGGAAAACATGTTGAACAAGCTAAGAATGGTCCCCTCATTCTGTCGAAACAGGTCCGCCAGCCGATCAGGGTTGATACCGGGAACGGGGATGTGTGCACCTATCCGATAGACGATAATCGCCATTAACAGAAAGCGCAGACGAGCCCAGAGCTCGGATAACCCGCCATTGCTGAGCGCTGAGAGAGCACCTTGCTTAGCCATTTATTCCTCGAACTTACCGCCAGCTGCTTCGATAGCCGCGCGCGCACCTTTGGTGACGGCGATACCTTTAAGGGTGACTGCCTGAGTAACTTCACCGGACAGCATGACTTTCACACGCTGTACGTTTTGGTTGATCAGGTTGGCATCCTTCAGCGACTGCAGAGTAACAATGCCGCCTTCGATCTTGTTCAGCTCGGAAGTACGCACTTGTGCGCGGTCCATAGCCTTCAAAGAAACGAAACCGAACTTAGGCAGACGGCGGTGCAGAGGCTGCTGGCCGCCTTCAAAACCCGGAGCAATGGTGCCACCGGAGCGGGAGGTCTGACCTTTGTGGCCGCGGCCACCAGTCTTACCCAAACCGCTACCGATACCACGGCCCGGACGGTGCTTCTCGCGACGGGAACCCGGCGCAGGACTCAAATCGTTCAGGTACATGTATTAACCCTCGACGCGGAGCATGTAGTAAGCCTTATTGATCATCCCGCGATTCTCGGGAGTATCCAGTACTTCTACGGTGTGACCGATGCGACGCAGACCCAAACCCTTAACGCAGAGCTTATGGTTAGGGATGCGGCCGGTCATGCTTTTGATCAGCGTAACTTTTACGGTAGTAGCCATGATTAGAGAATCTCCTCGACGCTCTTGCCACGCTTGGCCGCAATAGAACCTGGCGACTGCATAGCTTTCAAACCCTTGAAAGTGGCGTAAACCACGTTCACTTGGTTAGTCGAGCCGTAGCACTTAGCCAGAACGTTCTGCACACCAGCGACTTCCAGAACGGCACGCATAGCGCCGCCGGCGATGATGCCGGTACCTTCCGAAGCAGGCTGCATGTAAACCTTGGAGGCGCCATGGTTAGACTTGATGGCGTACTGCAGGGTTGTACCGTTCAGATCTACTTGAATCATGTTGCGACGAGCAGCTTCCATCGCCTTCTGGATAGCAGCTGGCACTTCACGGGACTTACCACGGCCGAAACCGACGCGACCCTTACCATCACCTACCACGGTCAACGCGGTGAAAGTGAAGATCCGGCCACCCTTAACGGTTTTGGCAACACGGTTAACCTGTACCAGCTTCTCGATGTAGCCTTCGTCGCGCTTTTGGTCGTTATTTGACATAACTTAGAACTCCAGCCCGCCTTCACGAGCAGCATCAGCCAGCGCCTGGACGCGGCCGTGGTACTTGAAGCCAGAACGGTCGAATGCAACCTGAGTCACACCAGCGGCTTTCGCACGCTCGGCAACCAGCTCACCAACTTTCTTGGCCGCGTCGACGTTGCCAGTGGCGCCGTCACGCAGTGCTTTGTCCAAGGTAGAGGCGCTGGCCAGAACCTTGCTGCCGTCGGCCGAAATGACCTGGGCATAAATGTGCTGCGAAGAGCGATACACGCAGAGACGCACGGCTTCGAGCTCGTGCATTTTCAGGCGTGCTTTGCGAGCGCGACGCAGTCGAGTAACTTTTTTGTCGGTCATTTGCTATGCCCTACTTCTTCTTGGCTTCTTTACGGCGGACGACTTCGTCAGCGTAACGAACACCTTTGCCCTTATAAGGTTCAGGACGACGGAAGTCACGAATCTCCGCAGCGACCTGACCAACCACTTGCTTGTCCGTACCCTTGATCAGGATCTCGGTCTGGTTGGGAGTCTCAGCCACGATGCCTTCCGGCAATTCGTACTCAATCGGATGGGAGTAGCCCAGAGAGAGGCTCAACACCTGACCTTTGGCTTGCGCCTTGTAACCAACGCCGACCAATTGAAGCTTACGCTCAAAGCCAGCGTGGACGCCGATCACCATATTGTTGACCAGAGCACGAGTAGTGCCGGCCATGGCGCGAGTCTGCTGATCACCATTGCGAGCAGCGAAACGCAGCTCACCGGCCTCATGCAGGACTTCAACGGACGAGTGAACATTCAGTTCGAGAGTACCCTTGGCACCCTTTACCGAAAGCTGTTGGCCGGCGAGTTTGACCTCAACACCAGCGGGCAGCGTAACGGGGTTCTTAGCAACGCGAGACATGCTTATTCCCCCCTTAGAACACTGTGCAAAGCACTTCGCCGCCGACACCGGCAGCGCGCGCAGCGCGGTCCGTCATCACACCTTTATTGGTGGAGACGATGGAAACCCCGAGACCGCCACGAACTTTCGGCAGGTCATCAGAGGATTTATATTGGCGAAGGCCTGGACGGCTCACGCGCTTAACTTCTTCGATAACCGGACGGCCCTCGAAGTACTTCAGCTCGATGGACAGCTGCGGCTTAACTTCACCGCTGATCTGATAACCCGCAATATAACCTTCGTCTTTCAAAACTTTGGCTACAGCCACCTTCAACGTGGAAGACGGCATGCTTACGACGGACTTTTCAGCCATCTGGGCATTACGGATACGAGTTAGCATGTCCGCTAACGGGTCCTGCATACTCATGGGCTAGACGCTCCTGATACAAAAAGAATTAGCCTTACGGCTACAGTCGCTGAGAATTCTGGAAAAACCAACCCAGGCTCAGGCGAGCCGAGCATTCTAGAGACTGATCAAAAATGAATCAAGCCCCAAAGGGGCTTGATTCACAGATAAGACAAAGCCGGCACTAGGCCGGCTTTGTTTTTTACCAGCTGGCTTTAACCAGACCTGGTACATCACCACGCATTGCAGCTTCACGCAGCTTGATACGCGACAGACCGAACTTGCGATAAACGCCGTGCGGACGACCGGTAATGCGGCAGCGATTACGCAGGCGCGAAGCGCTGGCGTCACGCGGCTGCTTCTGCAGCGCTACTTGAGCTTCCCAACGCGCTTCCGGACTGGCGTTCAGATCGGCGATGGTAGCTTTCAGCTCAGCACGCTTTTTAGCGTACTTAGCTACCGTTTGCTGACGCTTCAGCTCGCGGTTTTTCATGCTGGTTTTGGCCATGATCGGACTCCAATCAGTTACGGAACGGGAATTTGAAAGCACGCAACAAGGCGCGACCTTCATCATCCGAACGGGCGGTGGTGGTCAGGGTAATATCCAAACCACGCAGAGCATCGATCTTGTCGTAGTCGATTTCCGGGAAGATGATCTGCTCTTTAACGCCCATGCTGTAGTTGCCACGACCATCGAAGGACTTGGCATTCAGGCCGCGGAAGTCACGCACGCGCGGCAGGGAGATAGACAGCAGACGATCCAGGAACTCGTACATCTTTTCGCGACGCAGAGTAACTTTGACGCCAATCGGCCAGCCCTCACGAACCTTGAAGCCTGCAATCGACTTACGGGCATAAGTCACAATGACTTTCTGACCGGTAATCTTTTCCAGGTCGGCAACAGCGTGCTCGATGATTTTCTTATCACCGATTGCTTCGCCCAGGCCCATGTTAAGGGTGATCTTGGTAATGCGCGGAACTTCCATCACGTTCGCGAGCTTAAGTTCTTCCTTAAGCTTCGGCGCGATTTCTTTCCGGTAAATCTCTTTTAGTCGTGCCATGGTCTTCTACCTAGCAGTGTTCAAGCATCAACCGCTTTTTGGGTCGACTTGAAGACACGAATTTTCTTACCGTCTTCAACTTTAAAACCAACGCGGTCAGCCTTGCTGGTTTCGCCATTGAAAATGGCAACGTTAGAAGCGTGCAGAGGCGCTTCTTTCTCGATGATACCGCCCTGAACGCCCGACATCGGGTTCGGCTTGGTATGGCGCTTTACCAGGTTGATCCCACCAACGACCAAACGGTCGTCAGCGAGTACCTTAAGCACCTTGCCACGCTTACCTTTGTCTTTACCGGCGATCACGATGATCTCGTCGTCACGACGAATCTTTTGCATGTCGGATCTCCTTAGAGCACTTCAGGGGCGAGCGAGACGATCTTCATGAACTTCTCATTACGAAGTTCACGAGTCACTGGCCCAAAAATACGAGTGCCAATTGGCTCTTGCTTGTTGTTCAGCAGAACAGCAGCGTTGCCATCGAAGCGAATGATCGAGCCATCAGGGCGACGAACGCCGTGACGCGTGCGGACTACTACTGCAGTCATCACTTGGCCTTTCTTCACTTTACCGCGCGGAATTGCTTCCTTAACGGTCACTTTGATGATGTCGCCGATGCCAGCATAACGACGGTGAGAACCGCCCAGCACCTTGATACACATAACGCGACGAGCACCGCTGTTGTCAGCGACGTCGAGCATGGATTGAGTCTGAATCATATAATTTCTCCGACCCTTAGCCCTTAGACTTCCACTGCGCGTTCGAGGATCTCAACCAGCGCCCAAGACTTAGTCTTGGCTACGGGACGCGTTTCACGAATGGAAACTTTGTCGCCGATCTTGCTCTGGTTGGTTTCGTCGTGCGCGTGCAGCTTGGTCGAACGCTTGACATATTTGCCGTAGATCGGGTGCTTAACGCGACGCTCAATCAATACGGTGATGGTCTTGTCCATCTTGTCGCTGACCACACGGCCGGTCAGCGTACGGACTGTTTTTTCGGCTTCAGCCATGATCACTTACCTGCCTGCTGGTTGAGCACAGTTTTCACACGAGCGATGTCGCGCTTAACTTGCGAGAGCAGGTGAGACTGCCCCAACTGGCCAGTTGCTTTCTGCATACGCAGATTGAACTGGTCGCGCAGCAGGCCGAGCAGTTGCTCGTTCAGCTGCTGTGCTGATTTTTCACGAAGTTCATTCGCCTTCATCACATCACCGTCCGCTTAACAAAAGTGGTGGCGAGCGGCAGCTTTGCAGCAGCCAGGGCAAAAGCCTCACGCGCCAACTCTTCGGAAACGCCTTCGATCTCATACAGGACCTTGCCTGGCTGGATCTGGGCTACCCAATATTCAACGCTACCCTTACCTTTACCCATCCGCACTTCGAGAGGCTTCTTGGTTACCGGCTTGTCCGGGAAAACGCGAATCCAGATTTTCCCGCCACGCTTAACGTGACGAGTCAGAGCACGACGAGCGGACTCAATCTGACGGGCGGTGAGACGACCGCGGGCAACAGACTTCAGCGCGAACTCGCCGAAGCTGACTTTGCTACCGCGCTGAGCCAGACCACGGTTGTGGCCGGTCATCTGCTTACGGAACTTCGTACGCTTTGGTTGCAACATTTGGCGTACCCCTTACTTAGCAGCTTTTTTACGAGGCGCAGGTGCTTGTGGTTTCAGTTCTTCTTTAAGGCCACCAATTACTTCGCCTTTGAAGATCCAAACCTTGACACCGATCACACCGTAAGTGGTGTGCGCTTCGTACGTGGCATAGTCGATATCGGCACGCAGGGTGTGCAACGGCACACGACCTTCGCGATACCATTCGGTACGTGCAATTTCAGCACCACCGAGACGACCGCTCACTTGGATTTTGATGCCCTTGGCACCAATACGCATGGCGTTCTGTACAGCGCGCTTCATAGCGCGACGGAACATCACACGACGCTCCAGCTGCTGAGCTACGCTCTGCGCAACCAGCATACCGTCGAGTTCCGGCTTGCGGATCTCTTCGATATTGATGTGCACAGGCACACCCATTTGCTTGGTCAGGTCCTGACGCAGCTTCTCAACATCTTCACCTTTCTTACCGATAACGATACCGGGACGAGCAGTGTGGATGGTGATACGTGCAGTCTGAGCCGGGCGAGCAATGTCGATCCGGCTTACGGACGCGCTTTTTAGTTTGTCTTGGAGATACTCACGCACCTTCAGATCAGCGAACAAATAGTCCGCATAAGTCCGACCGCTGGCGTACCAGACGGAGGTGTGCTCCTTGACGATTCCCAGGCGAATGCCAATGGGATGTACTTTCTGACCCATCTGATCGACTCCGTTACTTGTCCGCAACCTTGACAGTGATATGGCAAGACCGCTTGACGATGCGATCAGCGCGGCCTTTGGCACGCGGCATGATTCGCTTCAGCGAACGCCCTTCGTTGACGAAAACGGTGCTGACCTTCAAGTCATCAACGTCTGCGCCTTCGTTGTGCTCGGCGTTGGCTACAGCCGACTCCAGCACTTTCTTAATGATCTCGGCGGCTTTCTTACTGCTGAAAGCCAGGAGGTTGAGCGCCTCGCCCACCTTCTTCCCGCGGATCTGGTCGGCGACCAAGCGGGCTTTCTGGGCGGAGATGCGAGCGCCCGACAACTTAGCGGCTACTTCCATTTCCCTACCCCTTAACGCTTGGCTTTCTTGTCAGCCACGTGCCCACGATAGGTACGAGTGCCGGCAAATTCGCCCAGTTTGTGGCCGACCATGTCTTCGTTCACCAGAACTGGGACATGTTGACGACCGTTATGTACAGCAATGGTCAAACCGACCATTTGCGGCAGGATCATGGAACGGCGCGACCAGGTTTTCACCGGCTTGCGATCGTTCTTTTCCACCGCCACTTCGATCTTCTTCAGTAGGTGAAGATCAATAAAAGGACCTTTTTTCAGAGAACGTGGCACTGTCGTATCCCTCTATTTACTTGCGACGACGGACGATCATGTTGTCGGTGCGTTTGTTACCACGAGTCTTCGCGCCCTTCGTCGGGAAGCCCCATGGAGACACCGGATGACGACCACCAGAGGTACGACCTTCACCACCACCATGTGGGTGGTCAACCGGGTTCATGGCAACACCACGAACGGTTGGGCGAACGCCACGCCAGCGCTTGGCACCAGCTTTACCCAGCGAACGCAGGCTGTGCTCGGAGTTCGAGACTTCACCCAGGGTCGCACGGCATTCAGCCAGGACTTTACGCACTTCACCGGAACGCAGACGCAGGCTCACGTAGACACCTTCACGCGCAATCAGCTGAGCCGAAGCACCAGCGGAACGAGCGATTTGCGCGCCTTTACCCGGCTTCAACTCGATACCGTGCACAGTGCTACCAACTGGAATGTTGCGCAGTTGCATGCTGTTGCCCGGCTTGATTGGAGCCATGATACCAGCGATCAGCTGGTCGCCAGCACTCACGCCCTTAGGGGCGATGATGTAGCGGCGCTCGCCGTCTGCGTAAAGCATCAGAGCGATGTGGGCAGTACGGTTCGGATCGTATTCAATACGCTCGACAGTGGCTGGAATGCCATCTTTGTCGTTGCGACGGAAATCGACCAAGCGGTAATGCTGCTTGTGACCACCACCGATATGACGGGTAGTGATGCGACCATTGTTGTTACGACCGCCAGTCTTCGACTTCTTCTCAAGCAGCGGAGCGTAAGGAGCGCCTTTATGCAGCTCCTGATTGACCACCTTGACCACAAAACGGCGGCCAGGGGAAGTCGGTTTGCATTTAACGATTGCCATGATGCACCCCTTCCTTACTCAGCACTGCTGGCGAAATCGAGATCTTGGCCTGGCTCAAGCGAAATGATCGCTTTCTTCCAGTCGTTACGCTTGCCCAGACCACGAGCGGTGCGCTTAGTCTTACCGAGAACATTCACGGTGTTGACAGCAGCAACGTTCACACTGAACAGGCTTTCGACGGCCTTCTTGATTTCCAGCTTGGTTGCATCAATTGCAACCTTGAAAACGAATTGGCTTTTTTTATCAGCCAGAAGTGTTGCCTTCTCGGAGATGTGCGGGCCAAGCAGCACTTTAAATACGCGTTCCTGGTTCATCCCAGCAGCTCCTCGAATTTCTTCACGGCAGATACGGTGACCAACACCTTCTCGTACGCGATCAGACTGACCGGATCGGAACCCTGCACATCGCGAACTTCAACGTGCGGCAGGTTACGTGCAGCCAGGTACAGATTTTCATCAATAGCATCGGACACGATCAACACGTCGGTCAGACCCATGCCATTGAGCTTGTTCAGCAGATCTTTAGTCTTCGGAGCTTCAACACTGAAGTCTTCGACAACGATCATACGATCAGTACGAACCAGCTCAGCAAGAATCGAGCGGATGGCCGCGCGATACATCTTCTTGTTCAGCTTTTGATCGTGATTCTGTGGGCGAGCCGCGAAGGTCACACCACCGCCACGCCAGATTGGACCACGAGTGGTACCCGCACGAGCACGACCGGTACCCTTCTGACGCCATGGACGCTTACCGCCACCGGACACATCAGAACGGGTTTTCTGCTGCTTGCTGCCCTGACGGCCGCCGGCCATGTAGGCCACAACTGCTTGGTGAACCAGGGTCTCGTTGTATGCGCCGCCAAAAGTGGCTTCGGATACTTCGATTGCTTGAGCGCCATTTACATTTAATTGCATGTCAGCTTCCCCTTAACCGCGAGCCTTGGCTGCCGGACGAACAACCAAGTTGCCGCCAGTAGCGCCAGGAACGGCACCCTTGACCAACAGCAGGTTGCGCTCAGCATCGACGCGCACTACTTCCAGGGACTGCACAGTCACGCGCTCAGCACCCATGTGACCGGACATTTTCTTGCCCTTGAATACGCGACCTGGAGTCTGGCACTGGCCAATAGAACCCGGAACACGGTGGGACACGGAGTTACCGTGAGTGTTGTCTTGGCCGCGGAAGTTCCAACGCTTGATGGTACCGGCAAAGCCTTTACCTTTGGACTGACCAGTGACATCCACCAGTTGACCAGCTTGGAATATTTCAGCGTTGATTACGTCGCCCGCCTGGTACTCGCCTTCTTCAAGACGGAATTCCATAACAGTGCGACCTGCCGCGACGTTCGCCTTAGCGAAGTGACCGGCTTGCGCCTTGCTGACACGAGAAGCGCGACGCTCACCGACAGTGACTTGCACTGCACGATAGCCATCGGTCTCTTCAGTTTTGAACTGAGTGACGCGATTCGGCTCGATCTCAATGACCGTAACCGGAATGGAGACACCTTCTTCGGTGAAAATGCGGGTCATACCGCACTTACGTCCGACTGCACCAATTGTCATGTTGTAACCTCATGAGTGTACGGGGCTTTCACCCGCTATGGCCGCCCATTTCAGAGCGTTACACGACTAAAACCTAAAGCGGTCTTAGCCGAGGCTGATCTGCACTTCCACACCAGCCGCAAGATCAAGCTTCATCAGCGCATCAACGGTTTTATCCGTCGGCTGGACGATGTCCAGAACACGCTTATGAGTACGGATCTCGAACTGATCGCGCGCGTCTTTGTTGACGTGCGGTGAAGTCAGTACGGTGAACCGCTCTTTGCGGGTAGGCAGAGGAATAGGACCACGCACCTGAGCACCAGTACGTTTCGCGGTTTCCACGATTTCCTGGGTTGATTGATCGATCAGGCGATGGTCAAAAGCCTTCAACCGAATACGGATTTGTTGGTTTTGCATTTTGACCTCAGATTCCAAGCTGCTATTCCCAACGGACGCAATACGCCCGTTAAAAGGAGGCGTGATTCTATAGACGCCCCTAGCAGGTGTCAACCCAATAAAAAAGCCCTCGCAAGCGAGGGCTTTTTCTTAAACCATCACTTACGCAATGATTTTGGCTACGACGCCGGCGCCGACGGTACGACCACCTTCACGAATGGCGAAACGCAGACCTTCTTCCATAGCGATGGTCTTGATCAGGGTAACGGTCATCTGAACGTTATCACCTGGCATTACCATCTCTACGCCTTCCGGCAGTTCGCAGTTACCGGTTACGTCGGTAGTGCGGAAGTAGAACTGAGGACGATAGCCCTTGAAGAACGGAGTGTGGCGACCGCCTTCTTCTTTGCCCAACACGTACACTTCTGCAGTGAAGGTGGTGTGTGGCTTAACCGAACCCGGCTTAACCAGAACCTGGCCACGCTCTACGTCGTCACGCTTGGTACCACGCAGCAGAACGCCACAGTTCTCACCAGCACGACCTTCGTCGAGCAGCTTGCGGAACATTTCAACACCGGTACAGGTGGTCTTGGTGGTGTCACGCAGACCAACGATCTCGATTTCTTCCTGGATCTTGACGATACCGCGCTCGATACGACCGGTAACAACAGTACCGCGACCGGAGATCGAGAACACGTCTTCGATTGGCATCAGGAACGGCTTGTCGATCGCACGAACTGGCTCAGGAATGTAAGTATCCAGAACCTCTACCAGCTTCTTAACAGCGGTAGTGCCCATTTCGTTGTCATCTTGACCGTTCAACGCCATCAGCGCAGAACCGATGATGATCGGAGTGTCGTCACCTGGGAAATCGTAAGTGCTGAGCAGATCGCGCACTTCCATTTCCACCAGCTCCAGCAGCTCGGCGTCATCAACCATGTCAGCCTTGTTCAGGAACACGACGATGTACGGAACACCTACCTGACGGGACAGCAGGATGTGCTCGCGAGTCTGTGGCATCGGGCCGTCAGCTGCAGAGCAAACCAGGATAGCGCCGTCCATCTGTGCAGCACCGGTGATCATGTTCTTCACATAGTCAGCGTGGCCTGGGCAGTCAACGTGGGCGTAGTGACGAATAGTGGAATCGTACTCAACGTGCGAAGTGTTGATGGTGATACCACGAGCCTTCTCTTCCGGCGCGCTGTCGATCTTGTCGAAAGCAACAGCGGCAGAACCGAATACTTCGGAGCAGACGCGAGTCAGAGCAGCGGTCAGCGTGGTTTTACCGTGGTCAACGTGACCAATGGTGCCAACGTTGACGTGAGGTTTGTTACGTTCAAATTTTTCTTTAGCCACGACAATTAACTCCTTGCCTAAAGGGCTGAATCAGCCTTGTTTTTTGGTTACAGATTCGACGATGTGCGACGGAGCTGTATTGTATTTTTTGAATTCCATAGAGTAGCTTGCGCGACCCTGAGACATGGAACGGACGTCGGTCGCATAACCGAACATCTCACCCAGCGGCACTTCGGCGCGGATAACTTTGCCGGAGACCGTGTCTTCCATACCCAAGATCATACCGCGACGGCGATTAAGGTCGCCCATCACGTCACCCATATAGTCTTCAGGGGTAACAACCTCTACCGCCATGATCGGCTCAAGCAACTCACCGCCACCCTTCTGGGCCAACTGCTTGGTTGCCATCGAAGCGGCCACCTTAAACGCCATCTCGTTAGAGTCGACGTCATGGTAAGAACCATCGAACACGGTAGCCTTCAGGCCGATCAGCGGATAGCCGGCAACAACACCGTTCTTCATCTGCTCTTCGATACCCTTCTGGATAGCCGGGATGTATTCCTTAGGAATCACACCACCCACTACTTCGTTCACGAACTGCAGACCTTCCTGACCTTCGTCAGCAGGGGCAAAGCGAACCCAGCAATGGCCGAACTGGCCGCGACCGCCGGACTGGCGAACGAACTTGCCTTCGATTTCACAGCTCTTCGTGATGCGCTCACGATAAGAAACCTGAGGCTTACCAATGTTGGCTTCGACGTTGAACTCACGGCGCATCCGGTCAACCAGGATGTCCAGGTGCAGCTCGCCCATGCCGGAGATGATCGTCTGACCAGTCTCTTCATCAGTCTTAACACGGAAAGACGGATCTTCCTGAGCAAGCTTGCCCAGAGCGATACCCATTTTTTCCTGATCGTCCTTGGTCTTAGGCTCTACGGCAACCGAAATAACCGGCTCCGGGAAGTCCATGCGAACCAGGATGATTGGCTTGTCAGCGTTGCACAAAGTTTCACCGGTGGTGACGTCCTTCATGCCGATCAAGGCCGCGATGTCACCAGCGCGCACTTCCTTGATTTCTTCGCGGGCGTTTGCGTGCATTTGCACCATACGACCCACGCGCTCTTTCTTGCCCTTAACCGAGTTGATCACGCCGTCACCGGAGTTCAACACGCCCGAGTAAACGCGGACGAAGGTCAAGGTACCCACGAATGGGTCGGTAGCGATTTTAAACGCCAGCGCCGAGAACGGCTCGTCGTCGGTAGCATGACGCTCCAACTCGATAGTCTCGTCATCCGGGTCAGTACCCTTGATGGCAGGAATATCGCTAGGCGCAGGCAGGAAGTCGATAACAGCGTCGAGAACCAGGGGAACACCCTTGTTCTTGAACGAAGAACCGCAAACAGCCAGAACGATCTCACCAGCGATAGTACGCTGACGCAGAGCACCCTTGATTTCCGCGATGGTGAGTTCTTCACCCTCGAGGTACTTGTTCATCAGCTCTTCATTGGCTTCGGCCGCAGCCTCAACCATGTTGCTGCGCCACTTCTCAGCGTCTGCCAACAGCTCAGCCGGGATATCCTTGCGAACAGGGACGGTACCCTTGTTAGCGTCGTCCCAGTAAACAGCTTGCATGTTGATCAGATCGATCTGGCCCTGGAAGTTGTCTTCAGAGCCGATAGCCAGCTGGATCGGCACCGGGGTGTGACCCAGACGCTTTTTGATCTGCTCAACTACGCGCAGGAAGTCAGCACCGGCACGGTCCATCTTGTTAACGTAAACAAGACGTGGGACGCCGTACTTGTTGGCCTGACGCCATACGGTTTCCGACTGAGGCTCAACGCCCGAGGTACCACAGAACACAACGACAGCGCCGTCGAGTACGCGCAGGGAACGTTCAACTTCAATGGTGAAGTCTACGTGGCCAGGGGTATCGATAACGTTGAAGCGATGCTCGTCCTTGTACTGCTTCTCGGAACCTTTCCAGAAGGCGGTGATAGCAGCAGAAGTAATGGTAATACCACGCTCCTGCTCCTGCACCATCCAGTCTGTGGTCGCGGCGCCATCATGCACCTCGCCCATCTTGTGGCTTTTGCCAGTGTAAAAAAGCACACGCTCTGTAGTAGTGGTTTTACCGGCGTCCACGTGGGCGCAGATACCAATATTACGGTAGCGGCTAATCGGGGTAATACGAGCCATAAAGCCCTCGCAAATTTAGAAGCGCGAAAATTAGAAGCGGTAGTGCGAGAAAGCCTTGTTGGCTTCAGCCATACGGTGCACGTCTTCACGCTTCTTAACTGCAGCACCTTTGCCTTCAGCGGCATCCAGCAACTCACCAGCCAAGCGCAGAGCCATAGACTTCTCGCCACGCTTACGGGCGTAATCTACCAACCAACGCATGGCAAGAGCATTACGACGGGACGGACGAACTTCGACCGGAACCTGGTAAGTAGCACCGCCTACACGGCGCGACTTCACTTCGACCAGCGGAGCGATGGCGTCGAGAGCTTTCTCGAAGATTTCCAGGGGATCGCTGTTCTTGCGCTCTTTAACCTTGTCCAAAGCACCATAAACGATACGCTCGGCAACGGCTTTCTTGCCGCTTTCCATCACGTGGTTCATGAACTTGGCCAGGATTTGGCTTCCGTATTTTGGATCATCAAGCACTTCGCGCTTGGCTGCTACACGACGTCTTGGCATGTGATAAGCCCTCAAACGGTCTTCAGGTTAGCCCGGGACTGCATCCGCTGCGGATGGACGCCCGACCTTACTCTTATCGACTCAGATAAATAGAAACACGTTATTCAGTACAAGCGCCGATTACTTCGGACGCTTGGTACCGTACTTCGAACGACCCTGCTTACGGTCTTTAACGCCGGAGGTATCCAGCGAACCGCGCACGGTGTGGTAACGAACACCTGGCAAGTCTTTTACACGACCGCCACGAATCAGAACGACGCTGTGCTCTTGCAGGTTGTGACCTTCACCGCCGATGTACGAGGAAACCTCGAAACCGTTGGTCAGGCGCACACGGCATACTTTACGCAGTGCCGAGTTAGGTTTTTTCGGCGTAGTGGTATACACGCGAGTGCACACACCACGACGCTGCGGGCAGTTCTGCAGCGCAGGCACGTCGGATTTCTCGACGATACGCTTACGCGGCTGACGTACCAGCTGGTTGATAGTTGCCATCTTAAGCTCCACTGTTGTCTTGCGACGCTATTACCCTACTAAACAAAATGGCAGAGCACGTGCCCTGCCAAATTTAGGGGTGCATGAGTCTAATGAGACTCACCGCCCCAGTCAAGACAAAGCCCCGCTACCGAAGTAGCAGGGCTTTGTACTTAATTACTGCTGAAGTTCAACGCTTCGGTCAGTGCAGCTTCCACTTCACTGGCGCTAACACGTACCGGCTTGTCGGCTTCACGCTTGCGCTTACGCTCAGCGTGGTAGGCCAGACCGGTACCGGCTGGGATCAGACGACCCACAACCACGTTTTCTTTCAGGCCACGCAGGTAATCGCGCTTGCCAGTAACCGCTGCTTCGGTAAGAACCCGAGTGGTTTCCTGGAAAGAGGCCGCCGAGATAAACGACTCGGTGGACAGCGACGCCTTGGTAATACCCAAAAGCACGCGGTTGTACTTGGCGATGAACTTATCGTCTGCTGCCAGACGCTCGTTTTCACCCAGCACCGCGGTCAACTCCATCTGGTCACCCTTGATGAAGGTGGAATCGCCCGACTCAGCCACTTCAACCTTGCGCAGCATCTGGCGCAGGATGGTTTCGATGTGCTTGTCGTTGATCTTCACGCCCTGCAAGCGGTACACGTCCTGAATCTCGTTGACGATGTACTTGGCCAGCGCGCTGACACCCAGCAAACGCAGGATATCGTGCGGGTCGCTCGGACCGTCGGAGATAACTTCACCCTTGTTGACCTGTTCACCTTCGAACACGTTCAGGTGACGCCACTTCGGAATCAGCTCTTCGTATGGATCGCTGCCATCGGTCGGCGTAATAACCAGACGGCGCTTGCCTTTGGTTTCTTTACCGAACGAAATGGTGCCGCTGATTTCCGCGAGGATCGACGCTTCTTTCGGGCGACGAGCTTCGAACAAGTCAGCAACGCGCGGCAGACCACCGGTGATGTCACGGGTCTTGGAAGTCTCTTGCGGGATACGAGCGATTACATCACCCACGCCCACCTGAGCACCGTTTGCCACACCCACCAGGGCGTTAGCCGGCAGGAAGTACTGAGCCGGTACGTCGGTACCTGGCAGCAGCAAATCTTTGCCATCTTCACCAACCATCTTCACCGCAGGACGAATGTCCTTGCCGGCAGCCGGACGATCTTTCGGATCGAGGACTTCGATGTTGGTCAAACCGGTCAATTCGTCGGTCTGACGCTTGATGGTGATGCCTTCTTCCATGCCCACGTAGGTCACGGTACCTTTCATTTCGGTAACGATCGGGTGGGTGTGCGGATCCCACTTGGCGACGATGGCGCCAGCGTCAACCTTGTCACCTTCCTTCACGGAGATAACAGCACCGTACGGCAGCTTGTAGCGCTCGCGCTCACGACCGAACTCGTCAGCAATCGCCAGCTCGCCGGAGCGGGAAACCGCCACCAGGTTGCCGTCGAGACGCTCAACGTGCTTCAAGTTGTGCAGACGAATCGCACCACCGTTTTTAACTTGTACGCTGTCAGCCGCCGAGGTCCGGCTAGCCGCACCACCGATGTGGAACGTACGCATGGTCAGCTGGGTACCCGGCTCACCGATCGACTGAGCAGCGATAACACCGACTGCTTCACCGATGTTGATCTGGTGACCACGAGCCAGGTCGCGACCGTAGCACTTGGCGCAGATGCCGTAGCGCGTTTCACAGCTGATCGGCGAACGCACGATAACTTCGTCGATGCTGTTCAGCTCGATGAACTCAACCCACTGCTCGTCGACCAAGGTGCCAGCTGGCACGATGACGTCTTCGGTGCCTGGCTTGAATACGTCACGGGCGATCACTCGACCCAGAACGCGCTCACCCAGCGGCTCTACCACGTCGCCACCTTCAATGTGCGGCGTCATCAGCAGACCGTGCTCGGTGCCGCAATCGATCGCGGTAACCACCAGATCCTGCGCAACGTCTACCAGACGACGGGTCAGGTAACCGGAGTTAGCAGTTTTCAACGCGGTATCCGCAAGACCTTTACGCGCACCGTGCGTGGAGATGAAGTACTGCAGAACCGACAGACCCTCGCGGAAGTTCGCGGTGATCGGCGTTTCGATGATCGAGCCGTCTGGCTTGGCCATCAGACCACGCATACCGGCGAGCTGACGGATCTGCGCAGCAGAACCCCGCGCACCGGAGTCGGCCATCATGTACATCGAGTTGAACGACTCTTGCTCAACGGTGTTGCCGTCGCGATCGACTACCGGCTCTTTCGAGAGGTTGGCCATCATCGCCTTGGAGACTTCGTCGTTGGCCTTGGACCAAAGGTCGATCACTTTGTTGTACTTCTCGCCCTGGGTTACCAGGCCGGAGGCGTACTGCGATTCGATCTCTTTAACTTCCTCGGTGGCGGCGTCAATGATGCGCGCCTTCTCATCCGGGATAACGAAGTCATTCACACCAATCGACACACCAGAGATAGTCGAGTAGGCAAAGCCGGTGTACATCAGCTGATCAGCGAAGATCACGGTGTCTTTCAAGCCAACGGTGCGGTAGCACTGGTTGATCAGCTTGGAGATCGCCTTCTTCTTCATCGGGTGGTTGACCACGTCATACGACAGGCCAGCCGGCACGATTTGGAACAGCAACGCACGGCCGACAGTGGTGTCGACGATACGGGTGTTCTTGGTGATGCTGCCGTCGCGATCTTTGATCACTTCATTGATGCGCACTTTAACGCGAGCATGCAGCGAGGCTTCGCCGCCACGGAATACGCGGTCAACTTCCTGCAGATCAGCGAACACACGACCCTCGCCTTTGGCGTTGATCGCTTCACGGGTCATGTAGTACAGACCCAGTACAACGTCCTGCGACGGCACGATGATTGGCTCACCGTTGGCTGGCGACAGGATGTTGTTGGTCGACATCATCAACGCGCGCGCTTCCAGCTGGGCTTCCAGCGTCAGCGGTACGTGTACGGCCATCTGGTCACCGTCGAAGTCGGCGTTGTACGCGGCGCAGACCAGCGGGTGCAGCTGAATCGCTTTACCTTCGATCAGCACCGGCTCAAACGCCTGGATGCCCAGACGGTGCAGGGTTGGTGCACGGTTAAGCAGCACTGGGTGTTCGCGAATCACTTCGGCGAGAACGTCCCAAACCTCTGGCAGCTCACGCTCAACCATCTTCTTCGCAGCTTTGATGGTGGTGGCGAGACCACGCATTTCCAGCTTGCCAAAAATGAACGGTTTGAACAGCTCGAGAGCCATTTTCTTCGGCAGGCCGCACTGGTGCAGACGCAGGGTTGGGCCCACGGTAATTACCGAACGACCGGAGTAGTCCACGCGCTTACCGAGCAAGTTCTGACGGAAACGACCTTGCTTACCCTTGATCATGTCAGCCAAGGATTTCAATGGACGCTTGTTCGAACCGGTAATGGCGCGACCGCGACGACCGTTGTCGAGCAGGGCGTCGACTGCTTCCTGCAGCATGCGCTTTTCGTTGCGCACGATGATGTCCGGCGCGGACAGGTCGAGCAGGCGCTTGAGGCGGTTGTTACGGTTGATTACGCGGCGATACAGATCGTTCAGATCCGAGGTCGCGAAGCGGCCACCGTCCAGCGGCACCAACGGACGCAGGTCTGGCGGCAGAACCGGCAGAACGGTCAACACCATCCACTCAGGCAGGTTGCCCGAACCGAGGAACGCTTCCATCAGCTTCAGGCGCTTGGACAGCTTCTTGATCTTGGTTTCCGAGTTGGTTTGCGGAATTTCTTCGCGCAAACGGCCAATCTCGTGCTCCAGGTCGATCGCGTGCAGCAGTTCGCGAACGGCTTCAGCACCCATGCGGGCGTCGAAGTCATCACCGAACTCTTCGAGGGCTTCGAAGTACTGCTCGTCGTTCAGCAGCTGGCCTTTTTCAAGGGTGGTCATGCCTGGATCGATAACCACGTAGCTCTCGAAATAGAGCACGCGCTCGATATCACGCAGGGTCATGTCCATCAGCAAACCGATACGGCTCGGCAGCGACTTGAGGAACCAGATGTGCGCCACTGGCGAAGCCAGTTCGATGTGCGCCATGCGCTCACGACGAACCTTGGCCAGGGCCACTTCAACGCCGCACTTCTCGCAGATCACGCCGCGATGCTTCAAGCGCTTGTACTTACCGCACAGGCACTCGTAATCCTTTACCGGGCCAAAGATCTTGGCGCAGAACAGGCCGTCACGCTCAGGCTTGAACGTACGGTAGTTGATGGTTTCCGGCTTTTTAACTTCACCGAACGACCACGAACGGATCATCTCAGGCGACGCCAACGCAATACGGATTGCGTCGAACTCTTCGACTTGACCCTGGTTTTTCAGCAAATTCAGTAGGTCTTTCAAGGCCTTTCCTCCTGGCGGAGCAGAGAGCGGGCTATGCAGCCGCGCTCTCGATTCGCGTCACGTGTTATTCGGTTTCCAGATCGATGTCGATACCCAGCGAACGGATCTCTTTGATCAGTACGTTGAAGGACTCGGGCATGCCCGGCTCCATACGGTGATCACCGTCCACGATGTTTTTGTACATCTTGGTACGGCCGTTCACGTCGTCCGACTTCACGGTCAGCATTTCCTGCAGGGTGTAGGCGGCGCCATAGGCTTCCAGTGCCCAGACCTCCATCTCCCCGAAGCGCTGACCACCGAACTGCGCCTTACCACCCAGCGGCTGCTGGGTAACCAGGCTGTAGGAACCCGTGGAACGCGCGTGCATCTTGTCGTCCACCAGGTGGTTCAGTTTCAGCATGTACATGTAGCCAACGGTAGTCGGACGCTCGAACAGGTTGCCGGTACGACCGTCAACCAGCTGCATCTGACCGCTCTCAGGCAGATCTGCCAGCTTGAGCATGGCCTTGATCTCAGTTTCCTTGGCACCGTCGAACACCGGGGTAGCCATTGGCACGCCGCCCTTGAGGTTGTGCGCCAGCTTGAGGATTTCCTGATCGCTCAGCTCATCCAGGCTTTCCTGACGACCACCGATCTCGTTGTAGATCTGCTGCATGAACTTACGCAGCTCGGCGACCTTGCGCTGCTCTTCGAGCATGCGGTTGATCTTCTCGCCCAGCCCTTTAGCCGCGAGGCCCAGGTGAGTTTCGAGGATCTGCCCAACGTTCATACGCGATGGAACACCCAGCGGGTTGAGAACGATGTCGACCGGCGTACCGTTGACGTCGTGCGGCATGTCTTCAACCGGCATGATCACCGAGACCACACCCTTGTTACCGTGACGACCGGCCATCTTGTCACCCGGCTGGATGCGACGGCGGATAGCCAGGTAAACCTTGACGATCTTCAGTACGCCTGGAGCCAGGTCATCGCCCTGCTGCAGCTTGCGCTTCTTGTCTTCGAACTTGTCGTCGAGCAACTGACGGCGGTCGGAGATATAAGCCTGGGCCTTTTCCAGCTGCTCATTCAGCGCATCGTCAGACATACGCAGCTTGAACCACTGGCCACGCTCGAGGCCGTCGAGGAACTCGTCGGTGACTTCTGCGCCCTTCTTCAGGCCAGCGCCGCCTTCGGCCTTCTTGCCAACCAGAGCAGAACGCAGACGCTCGAAGGTTGCACCTTCAACGATACGGAACTCTTCGTTGAGGTCCTTACGGATCTCGTCGAGCTGGCTCTTCTCGATCGACAGGGCACGCGCATCACGCTCAACGCCATCGCGAGTGAAGACCTGCACGTCGATAACGGTACCTTTGGTGCCAGTCGGCACACGCAGGGAGGTGTCTTTAACGTCAGACGCCTTCTCACCGAAGATCGCACGCAGCAGCTTCTCTTCTGGGGTCAGCTGGGTTTCGCCCTTCGGCGTCACTTTACCGACCAGAATGTCGCCAGGACCGACTTCAGCACCGACATACACGATGCCTGCTTCGTCCAGCTTATTCAGCGCAGACTCACCGACGTTCGGGATGTCGGAAGTGATTTCTTCCGAGCCGAGCTTGGTGTCACGCGCCACACAGGTCAGTTCCTGAATGTGGATAGTGGTGAAACGATCTTCTTGCACCACGCGCTCGGAGAGGCAGATGGAGTCTTCGAAGTTGTAACCGTTCCACGGCATGAACGCGACGCGCATGTTCTGCCCAAGCGCCAGCTCACCCATATCGGTGGACGGGCCGTCGGCCAGGATGTCGCTGCGCTCAACCTTGTCACCTTTGCTCACCAGCGGACGCTGGTTGATGCAGGTGTTCTGGTTGGAGCGGGTGTACTTAGTCAGGTTGTAGATGTCGACACCGGCTTCGCCAGTTTCAACTTCGTCGTCATTGACGCGAACTACAACACGGCTGGCATCCACCGAATCAATCACACCGCCACGACGTGCCACGACGCAAACGCCGGAGTCACGCGCCACGTTGCGCTCCATACCGGTACCTACCAGCGGCTTGTCAGCGCGCAGAGTCGGTACAGCCTGGCGCTGCATGTTCGAACCCATCAACGCACGGTTGGCGTCGTCGTGCTCGAGGAACGGAATCAACGAAGCAGCAACCGACACTACCTGCTTAGGCGACACGTCCATCAAGGTGACGTCTTCAGGCGCTTTAACGGTGAATTCGTTAAGGTGACGTACCGCCACCAACTCATCAACCAGCTGGCCTTTGTCGTTCATGGTCGCCGAAGCCTGGGCGATCACGTGATCGGCCTCTTCAATGGCGGACAGGAAGACGATTTCGTCAGTCACCAGGGTGTCTTTCACCACACGGTACGGGCTCTCGAGGAAGCCGTACTGGTTGGTGCGCGCATAGGCTGCCAACGAGTTGATCAGACCAATGTTCGGACCTTCCGGCGTTTCGATCGGGCACACACGGCCGTAATGGGTCGGGTGTACGTCCCGGACTTCGAAGCCTGCACGCTCACGGGTCAAACCGCCCGGACCAAGAGCCGAAACACGGCGCTTGTGGGTGATCTCCGAGAGTGGGTTGTTCTGGTCCATAAACTGCGAGAGCTGGCTGGAACCGAAGAACTCTTTAACGGCAGCGGCAACCGGCTTGGCGTTGATCAGGTCCTGCGGCATCAAGCCTTCGCTTTCAGCCATCGACAGACGCTCTTTGACCGCACGCTCTACACGCACCAGGCCAACGCGGAACTGGTTCTCGGCCATTTCGCCTACGCAGCGAACACGACGGTTACCCAGGTGGTCGATGTCGTCGACGATGCCTTTGCCGTTACGGATATCAACGAGGGTCTTCAACACCTCAACGATATCTTCCTTGCTCAGCACGCCCGAACCTTCGATCTCGGTACGACCGATACGACGGTTGAACTTCATCCGACCTACAGCCGACAGATCGTAACGCTCTGGGCTGAAGAACAGGTTGTTGAACAGGGTCTCGGCAGCATCCTTGGTTGGTGGCTCGCCAGGACGCATCATGCGATAGATCTCAACCAGCGCTTCCAGCTGATTGGTGGTGCTGTCGATCTTCAAGGTATCGGAGATGAACGGACCGCAATCGATGTCGTTGGTGTACAGCGTCTCGATGCGTACAACCTGAGCCTTGACCACATTGGCCAGGATTTCGACGTTCAGCTCGGTGTTGCACTCAGCGATGATTTCGCCGGTAGCCGGGTGCACGATGGCCTTGGCTGAGGTACGACCGATCAGGTAATCAATCGGTACTTCCAGCTCTTTAATACCAGCCTTATCCAGCTGGTTAATGTGGCGCGCGGTAATCCGGCGACCCTGCTCAACGATGACCTTACCCTTGTCGTCCAGGATATCGAGGACGGCAATCTCACCACGCAGGCGCTGCGGCACCAATTCCAGGTTAAGGGTTTCGCCCTTCACATGGAATACGTTGGTCGAATAGAACGCGTCCAGCACTTCTTCAGTGCTGTAACCCAGTGCGCGCAGCAGCACGGAAGCCGGCAGCTTGCGACGACGGTCAATACGCACGAACACGGCGTCTTTCGGGTCGAACTCGAAGTCCAACCAGGAACCGCGGTAAGGAATAATCCGTGCCGAGTACAGCAGCTTGCCCGAGCTGTGCGTCTTGCCACGGTCGTGGTCAAAGAACACGCCAGGGGAACGGTGCAACTGGGAAACGATAACGCGCTCGGTACCGTTGATTACGAAGGTACCGTTCTCGGTCATGAGCGGAATTTCGCCCATGTACACTTCTTGTTCCTTGATGTCCTTGATCGCTTTGTTCGACGATTCCTTGTCGAAAATGATCAGACGGACTTTGACTCGCAACGGCACGGCATAGGTTACGCCACGCAGCGTACATTCCTTGACATCAAAAGCCGGCTCGCCCAGGCGATAACCGACATACTCCAGAGCAGCATTGCCGGAATAGCTGATGATCGGGAAAACAGACTTGAAGGCCGCATGCAGGCCAATGTCGCGGAACTGGTCCTTGCTCGCCCCTGCCTGCAGGAATTCGCGATACGAATCCAGCTGGATGGCCAGGAGATAAGGCACATCCATGACATCCGGCAACTTGCTAAAGTCCTTGCGGATACGTTTTTTCTCAGTATATGAGTAAGCCATCAGCGTTCCCCAGCTTGGTCACCTGCTTATTTGGCCCCTCCGACGGGAGTTGCCAGAAACTCTTGCAAACCCTAAGTTTGCGCCGCCACATCGGGCGGGACTTTCACACCCCAGGCCAACCTATGATTAGCCGACCTAGAACGGAAAAAGGCCGGTGGCAAAAGCCACCAGCCATCAGCCTTACGCGAGTCGCTTCGGCTGTAGACGCAAGGTCGTCGCTTACTTAAGCTCGACTTTAGCGCCAGCTTCTTCCAAAGCAGCTTTGGCTTTGTCAGCTGCTTCTTTCGCAACAGCTTCCAGAACCATGGCAGGAGCGCCGTCAACTACAGCCTTGGCTTCTTTCAGGCCCAGACCGGTCAGTTCACGAACTGCCTTAATCACGTTTACTTTCTTCTCGCCGGCTTCAAGCAACATCACGTTGAATTCGGTTTGCTCTTCAACAACAGCAGCGGCAGCAGCTGGGCCAGCAGCGGCAACAGCAGCGGTAACGCCGAAGGTTTCTTCCATTGCTTTGATCAGTTCAACAACTTCCAGAACAGTTTTCTGGCCGATTGCTTCGATGATTTGCTCGTTAGTCAGAGACATGACTTTAAATCCTGTATTGGGGTGACAGCCTACGCAGCCATCAAATTAAACATATGATTTTGAAAGAACTGTTGATGCCTTAGGCAGCAGCAGCTTCTTTCTGGTCGCGAATGGCCGCCAGAGTACGAGCCAGCTTGCTGGTAGCGCCTTGGATCACGCTCATCAGCTTCGCAATAGCTTCGTCGCGAGTCGGCAGCGAAGCCAACACGTCGATCTCGTTTGCTGCGAGGAACTTGCCCTCGAACGCAGCTGCCTTGATCTCGAACTTATCCTGACCCTTGGCGAACTCTTTGAAAATACGAGCAGCAGCGCCCGGATGTTCCTTGGAGAATGCAATCAGGGTCGGGCCTTTGAACACGTCGTTGAGGACAGCATAATCTGTGCCTTCAACAGCGCGCTTGAGCAGGGTATTACGTACAACGCGCACGTATACACCAGCCTCGCGGGCCTCTTTACGGAGTCCGGTCATAGCGCCTACAGTCACACCGCGTGCATCAACCACGACAGCGGACAGAGCGACTTTGGCAGCCTCGTTGACTTCAGCGACGATGGCCTTCTTGTCTTCGAGTTTAATTGCCACGGGTTTAACTCCTGCTTGTTACCGTTTCATCTAGCCGAAGCTGGATGTCGTTTTGGTGTCTGATTCGGTAAGAATCGGGAGCACCATCTGCGTAGGCTTTAAGTTTAAGACTTGCGCCACCTACGGTCTTGGATAGCCCCCGCAAAGCAGGGACCCCAAAGTGTCGAAGTGGCGCAATCGCTTGCGCCACTTCTATGCCTTACGCGTCGAGCGAGCCTTGATCAATGATCAGACCTGGACCCATGGTGGTGCTCAGGGTTACGCGCTTGACGTAGATACCTTTCGAAGTCGATGGCTTCAGACGCTTAAGGTCCGAAATCAGCGCTTCAACGTTCTGCTTCAGCTTCTCAGCGTCGAAGCCGACCTTGCCAACGGAACCGTGGATAATGCCGTTCTTGTCAGTACGGAAACGCACTTGACCTGCCTTGGCATTCTTCACAGCAGTAGCAACGTCAGGAGTAACGGTACCGACTTTCGGGTTAGGCATCAGGCCACGTGGACCGAGCACTTGACCCAACTGACCAACAACGCGCATCGCATCCGGGGAAGCAATAACCACGTCATAGTTCAGGTCGCCGCCTTTCATTTCAGCAGCCAGATCGTCCATACCTACGCGATCAGCGCCGGCAGCCAGAGCGGCTTCAGCAGCCGGGCCCTGAGTGAACACAGCAACACGAACGCTTTTGCCCGAACCATTCGGCAGCACGGTAGCGCCACGCACAACTTGGTCAGACTTACGCGGATCAACACCAAGGTTAACAGCGATATCTACGGACTCAGAGAACTTGACTGCCGACAGCTCAGCCAGCAGGGCGGCCGCTTCAACGAAGTTGTATGCCTTACCAGCTTCAACCTTCTCAGCGATTGCCTTTTGACGCTTGGTCAACTTAGCCATTACACACCCTCCACGTTGAGGCCCATGCTACGAGCGGAGCCGGCGATAGTACGCACAGCAGCGTCCATATCAGCAGCAGTCAGATCAGCCTGTTTAGTCTTGGCGATCTCTTCCAGCTGAGCACGAGTTACGGTGCCGACCTTGACGGTGTTCGGACGAGCCGAACCGGCGGTCAGACCAGCAGCCTTCTTCAACAGAACCGCAGCAGGCGTGCTTTTGGTTTCAAAGGTGAAGCTACGGTCGCTATAGACAGTGATGATCACTGGAGTCGGCAGACCCGGCTCAAGGCCCTGGGTACGGGCGTTGAACGCCTTGCAGAATTCCATGATGTTCACGCCATGCTGACCCAGAGCTGGACCGACAGGTGGCGACGGGTTGGCTTGTGCAGCCTTTACTTGCAGCTTGATATAAGCCGTGATTTTCTTAGCCATGAGCTACTCCAGTTTTGGGTTCTAGCGCCTTGCGGCTCCCCAGTTATTACCTATTTATCCCAGTGACGACAAAACCCCGCAGCCCAGGGCTGCGGGGTAAGGGATGCTTATGTCAGTTATGCCTTTTCGACTTGACTGAACTCCAGCTCGACCGGTGTAGAGCGACCAAAAATAGTCACTGCCACCTGGATGCGGCTCTTTTCGTAGTTAACTTCTTCTACAACACCGCTGAAATCGGCAAACGGACCATCAGTCACGCGCACCATCTCACCCGGCTCAAACAGTGTTTTCGGCTTCGGCTTATCACCACTGTCAGCAACTCGACGCAGAATCGCATCCGCTTCTTTTTCAGTGATCGGCGCCGGCTTGTCAGCAGTACCACCAATGAAGCCCATGACGCGCGGGGTGTTCTTGATCAAGTGCCAAGTCGCCTCGCTCATTTCCATCTGGACTAACACGTAACCAGGAAAGAACTTGCGCTCACTTTTGCGCTTCTGACCATTGCGCATCTCTACCACTTCTTCGGTAGGCACAAGGATTTCGCCAAACACATCTTCCATACCGGCGAGCTTTACGCGCTCGAGCAACGAACGCATAACATGCTTCTCGTAACCCGAGTAAGCATGCACTACATACCAACGCTTAGCCACGGGACACCCTTAACCGACAATCAACGAAACAAGCCAACCAAGCAGGGAATCTAGCCCCCACAACAACAGCGCCATAACCAAAACAACAGCCACAACGATTAGAGTTGTCTGCGTGGTTTCTTGGCGAGTAGGCCAAACGACCTTACGAATTTCGACGCGCGCTTCTTTTGCCAGAACCCAGAAGGCCTTACCTTTTGAGGTCTGCAGGGCAATCACGCCTGCCAATGCCGCAACCACCAGCAAAGCCAGAACACGATACAAGATGGGCTCAGCAGAGAAATACTGATTACCAACCACGCCTACAACTACCAGAGCAGCAACTAAGAGCCACTTCAGCAGATCAAAGCGAGAGTCTTTGGCTTCAGCCTTAACATTCATCTACTAGTATCCTGTAAAAAGACGCGCCAAATTCTATTGAATATGGCAGGTCAGGAGGGAATCGAACCCCCAACCTACGGTTTTGGAGACCGTCGCTCTGCCAATTGAGCTACTGACCTAAAAACTGAATCAGGCCGACCATTATGCCGGCCCGATCAAAACAGATCAATCGATTACGCGATGATCTTTGCTACGACGCCGGCGCCGACGGTACGACCGCCTTCACGAATGGCGAAACGCAGACCTTCTTCCATAGCGATGGTCTTGATCAGGGTAACGGTCATCTGAACGTTATCACCTGGCATTACCATTTCTACGCCTTCCGGCAGTTCGCAGTTACCGGTTACGTCGGTAGTGCGGAAGTAGAACTGAGGACGATAGCCCTTGAAGAACGGAGTGTGGCGACCGCCTTCTTCTTTGCCCAACACGTACACTTCTGCAGTGAAGGTGGTGTGTGGCTTAACCGAACCCGGCTTAACCAGAACCTGGCCACGCTCTACGTCGTCACGCTTGGTACCACGCAGCAGAACGCCACAGTTCTCACCAGCACGACCTTCGTCGAGCAGCTTGCGGAACATTTCAACACCGGTACAGGTGGTCTTGGTGGTGTCACGCAGACCAACGATCTCGATTTCTTCCTGGATCTTGACGATACCGCGCTCAATACGACCGGTAACAACAGTACCGCGACCGGAGATCGAGAACACGTCTTCGATTGGCATCAGGAACGGCTTATCGATCGCACGAACCGGCTCAGGGATGTAAGTATCCAGAACCTCTACCAGCTTCTTAACAGCGGTAGTGCCCATTTCGTTGTCATCTTGACCGTTCAACGCCATCAGCGCAGAACCGATGATGATCGGAGTGTCGTCGCCTGGGAAATCGTAAGTGCTGAGCAGATCGCGCACTTCCATTTCCACCAGCTCCAGCAGCTCGGCGTCATCAACCATGTCAGCCTTGTTCAGGAACACGACGATGTACGGAACACCTACCTGACGGGACAGCAGGATGTGCTCGCGAGTCTGTGGCATCGGGCCGTCAGCTGCAGAGCAAACCAGGATAGCGCCGTCCATCTGCGCAGCACCGGTGATCATGTTCTTCACATAGTCAGCGTGGCCTGGGCAGTCAACGTGGGCGTAGTGACGAATAGTGGAATCGTACTCTACGTGCGAAGTGTTGATGGTGATACCACGAGCCTTCTCTTCCGGCGCGCTGTCGATCTTGTCGAAAGCAACAGCGGCAGAACCGAATACTTCGGAGCAGACGCGAGTCAGAGCAGCGGTCAGCGTGGTTTTACCGTGGTCAACGTGACCAATAGTGCCAACGTTGACGTGCGGCTTGTTACGCTCAAACTTTTCTTTAGCCATTTTGACTGCCTCCGAGAGAAGAATTAACTCAGCATCACCGCCATAAAACAAAGGCAGATACTTGCATATCTGCCTTTATTAGATGGAGCTCATGAGCGGACTCGAACCGCTGACCTCACCCTTACCAAGGGTGTGCTCTACCAACTGAGCTACATGAGCAAAACACAATGCAAGAGCAGAAAACTGGAGCGGGTAGCGGGAATCGAACCCGCATCATCAGCTTGGAAGGCTGAGGTTCTACCACTAAACTATACCCGCTCAATTTACAGCTCTTGCTAAATCTGGTGGAGGGAGAAGGATTCGAACCTTCGAAGTCGATGACGTCAGATTTACAGTCTGATCCCTTTGGCCACTCGGGAATCCCTCCAAACGGGGCGGCATTCTCATTCGATGCCGACCTACTGTCAAGCAATTTCTCATTAAAAAACCTGAGGTTAGCTACATTGACAGCAACCCTGCAGAGCACTTGTAAGCGCCACCCTGCTGAGCGGGCGCCATTCTATGCATTCTACAAAGACCTTGCAACCCCCTCGCACGGCATTAATTGCTGTTCTAAGCCTTTGAAGTCAAAAGCTAAACGTTGCAACACCGAATCATCCGCCAAACGCCGACTTTGCGGGGATACGCGCACCCAGAAACTACGATGCGCACGGGTCAATTCGCGCAATGACGGCTCATAGCCAGCGTCCCGCAGGCGCTGCATAACACTCTGTGCCGAATCACTGCGCGGAAAGATACCCAGGGAAATACCATTGGCTAAGTCGCCCTGAGTAATGATGTAGCTATCTATTTTCCTTGCCTGCAGCTCACGCAGCTGACGTAGCGAAGCTTGCCGCGAGGCCAAAGGCGGCAGGTAGACCCAATAATCAACCCCGGCCGCTGCATCCATGCTCTGCACTCGCGATTGAATATCCAGACTAAGCAAGCGCTGCTCGACCGCCGACGCATCCGCCATCAACTCAAAACTGCCGAGAAACAAGCACACCGCCTCAACAGGCTGCGCCTCCACCCGCTCTCTGCGTGCCGGCGCACTCGACTCGCTCAACAGACGGATGTCGCGCTTACTGCCTTGAGCCATGTTAAGTGGCGCAATTTCGGTAACACGCAACGGCGCCTGCTGCTGATGCCAAACGTAATAGAACAAATTCAGCACAATTAACCACAAGAACATCCAGCGCATGCAGACCTCAATCGATGGGGCAAGCGATCGCCAAGCCGATAAATACCAAATCAGGCACAACTCGCGCGCCCGGAATTACATCCCTCACCAAGGCAGCATCCCCCCCCGTAAGGAACACATGGAAATCCCCCCCAAAGAGCTCGGCCGCCATGCTTGCCTGTCCAGCCACAAAGCCACGCAACATCAATAAGCAGCCACGCTCCACAGCCTGCGCAGTTGCACGCCCAGGCAGCAACTCCTCAAGCGCCCTGACAGCCTCACGACTGTCGTAGCGCGTTCGCCGCGTATGGGTGCGTAACTCCGTCCGCATCAAGGGCACACCAGGGCAGATATAACCCCCGAGATGCTCACCATCCGCACCGACGAAATCAGAGGTGACGGCGGTGCCGAGGTCGACAACCAGACAAGCCTTGCGCGACAACTGATAGCCACCGACCACCGCAAGCCAACGATCAAGCCCGAGGCGCTCAGGCTGCTCATAACCGTTACGCACACCTGCTAAAGATACTGTGGATTGAGCACAGCAACACTTAACAGCAAAGGCTTGCTCAAGCAGCGAGACTAACTGGGCAGTTTCTTCATCGCTGCGCACACTTACTAAGCGACAGGCACGCAGATACACACCCTGCTTGCGGACAACCTCTATAAGCGCCTGATCAGACTCAACTACACCACCCGTACTGGCTGCAGTATTGCAACCACTGAGCAGGCGCCACTTTATTAGGGTATTACCGCAGTCGAGTTCAAGAATCATCACGCAGCCTCAAGCTAATCTCACCACCACTAAAGCTTCGCTCAATCCCATCAACGCATAATTGAATGGCTCCAGAATGATCTACCCCTAAAACCTTACCCTCTACAGGCTCAGCACCTGCTGTTATCGAAACCGTTCGCCCCCGCCAGAGGTGACTAGCCTGCCACTCATCACGCAGCGCGCCAAAGCCAGTACGCAACTGTATTTCCAAGTAGCGCGACAACTGCTTATTCAGCTCACTAACCAGCTCGTTCCTGTTTAACGGACGCCCTAGCTCTGCGCACATTGAGGTCCACGGCTGATCAATACTCGCTGACCCAGCTGCCAGCATGTTCACATTTAAGCCAATTCCAATGACCACATGACAAACATCCGCGGGATCACCCGACAGCTCCAATAAAATTCCCGCCAGCTTACGCTCACCAACCAGCACATCATTGGGCCATTTCAGCCCAGCCTCGACCACACCAAACCCGCGTATAACCTGGAGCAGCGCCAAGCCCACAGCCAGACTCATGCCCTCAAGCTGACGCATACCACCGTCGACACGCACGACTAGGCTGTAATACAGATTCTCGCCAAAAGGACTGACCCAACTGCGCCCGCGCCTTCCCCGACCACTTGTTTGCCGCTCTGCCAATACATAGAACGGTAGCGCAGGCACTGGCGGCCCAGCCAGCAGTCGCAGCGCCTCAGCATTGGTCGAGCCCACACTTGGCATGACACAAGCCCGCCACTGCGGAGACTCCGCCTGGGCCGCCAACCAATCAGCATCCAGCAGCTGTAAAGGCGCCGCCAGCCTATAGCCACGCCCTCGCACCTTATGCAGCGGCAATGACAACTCGGCCTGAAGAACCTTTAGTTGTTTCCATACCGCCGAACGACTGACACCCAAAGCAGCACCGAGCTCCTCGCCAGAATGGAAGCGCCCGTCTTGAAGAAGCCTTAACAATGCAAGCATTAGAATCCCGCCACGCAATAAGGCACGCATGATAACGACGCACTGTTTAGTTGCCTATCCAGGTCTGCACGTTGCCGTAGATTTATCGCGCGCAAAAGTAAAACCCCCGACCGTTTTCACGATCGGGGGTTTTGGTATAGGTGCTTGACGATGACCTACTCTCACATGGGGAGACCCCACACTACCATCGGCGATGCATCGTTTCACTACTGAGTTCGGGATGGGATCAGGTGGTTCCAATGCTCTATGGTCGTCAAGCGATTCAGCTGAGATGTCGTGCTGCTTGCGCGGCTCGCTACCTCGAATTGGGTATGTGATTTGGTTTGTAGTTGTGCAAATTTTCGGCTGTTGCAGTCTTCATAGAGACACACAAACATCAAATTGTTTGGGTGTTATATGGTCAAGCCTCACGGGCAATTAGTATTGGTTAGCTCAACGCCTCACAGCGCTTACACACCCAACCTATCAACGTCGTAGTCTTCGACGGCCCTTTAGGGAACTCAAGGTTCCAGTGAGATCTCATCTCAAGGCAAGTTTCCCGCTTAGATGCTTTCAGCGGTTATCTTTTCCGAACATAGCTACCCGGCAATGCCACTGGCGTGACAACCGGAACACCAGAGGTTCGTCCACTCCGGTCCTCTCGTACTAGGAGCAGCCCCTTTCAAATCTCAAACGTCCACGGCAGATAGGGACCGAACTGTCTCACGACGTTCTAAACCCAGCTCGCGTACCACTTTAAATGGCGAACAGCCATACCCTTGGGACCGGCTTCAGCCCCAGGATGTGATGAGCCGACATCGAGGTGCCAAACACCGCCGTCGATATGAACTCTTGGGCGGTATCAGCCTGTTATCCCCGGAGTACCTTTTATCCGTTGAGCGATGGCCCTTCCATACAGAACCACCGGATCACTAAGACCTACTTTCGTACCTGCTCGACGTGTCTGTCTCGCAGTCAAGCGCGCTTTTGCCTTTATACTCTACGACCGATTTCCGACCGGTCTGAGCGCACCTTCGTACTCCTCCGTTACTCTTTAGGAGGAGACCGCCCCAGTCAAACTACCCACCATACACTGTCCTCGATCCGGATAACGGACCAGAGTTAGAACCTCAAGGTTGCCAGGGTGGTATTTCAAGGTTGGCTCCACGCGAACTGGCGTCCACGCTTCAAAGCCTCCCACCTATCCTACACAAGCAAACTCAAAGTCCAGTGCAAAGCTATAGTAAAGGTTCACGGGGTCTTTCCGTCTAGCCGCGGATACACTGCATCTTCACAGCGATTTCAATTTCACTGAGTCTCGGGTGGAGACAGCGCCGCCATCGTTACGCCATTCGTGCAGGTCGGAACTTACCCGACAAGGAATTTCGCTACCTTAGGACCGTTATAGTTACGGCCGCCGTTTACCGGGGCTTCGATCAAGAGCTTCGCGTTAGCTAACCCCATCAATTAACCTTCCGGCACCGGGCAGGCGTCACACCCTATACGTCCACTTTCGTGTTTGCAGAGTGCTGTGTTTTTAATAAACAGTCGCAGCGGCCTGGTATCTTCGACCGGCATGGGCTTACGCAGTAAATGCTTCACCCTCACCGGCGCACCTTCTCCCGAAGTTACGGTGCCATTTTGCCTAGTTCCTTCACCCGAGTTCTCTCAAGCGCCTTGGTATTCTCTACCTAACCACCTGTGTCGGTTTGGGGTACGGTTCCTAATTACCTGAAGCTTAGAAGCTTTTCCTGGAAGCATGGCATCAACCACTTCGTCATCTAAAAGATAACTCGTCATCAGTTCTCGGCCTTGATCTCCCGGATTTACCTAAGAAATCAGCCTACCACCTTAAACACGGACAACCAACGCCGTGCTGGCCTAGCCTTCTCCGTCCCTCCATCGCAGTAATTAGAAGTACGGGAATATTAACCCGTTTCCCATCGATTACGCATTTCTGCCTCACCTTAGGGGCCGACTCACCCTGCGTCGATTAACGTTGCGCAGGAAACCTTGGTCTTTCGGCGTGGGAGTTTTTCACTCCCATTGTCGTTACTCATGTCAGCATTCGCACTTCTGATACCTCCAGCAAGCTTCTCAACTCACCTTCACAGGCTTACAGAACGCTCCTCTACCGCTCATCCTAAGATGAACCCGTAGCTTCGGTGTATGGTTTGAGCCCCGTTACATCTTCCGCGCAGGCCGACTCGACTAGTGAGCTATTACGCTTTCTTTAAAAGATGGCTGCTTCTAAGCCAACTTCCTAGCTGTCTAAGCCTTCCCACATCGTTTCCCACTTAACCATAACTTTGGGACCTTAGCTGACGGTCTGGGTTGTTTCCCTTTTCACGACGGACGTTAGCACCCGCCGTGTGTCTCCCGTGCTGACACTTGCTGGTATTCGGAGTTTGCATCGGTTTGGTAAGTCGGGATGACCCCCTAGCCGAAACAGTGCTCTACCCCCAGCAGTGATACACGAGGCGCTACCTAAATAGCTTTCGAGGAGAACCAGCTATCTCCGAGCTTGATTAGCCTTTCACTCCGATCCACAGGTCATCCGCTAACTTTTCAACGGTAGTCGGTTCGGTCCTCCAGTTAGTGTTACCCAACCTTCAACCTGCCCATGGATAGATCGCCCGGTTTCGGGTCTATACCCAGCGACTGTCGCCCTATTAAGACTCGCTTTCGCTACGCCTCCCCTATTCGGTTAAGCTCGCCACTGAATATAAGTCGCTGACCCATTATACAAAAGGTACGCAGTCACCCAACAAAGTGGGCTCCCACTGCTTGTACGCATACGGTTTCAGGATCTATTTCACTCCCCTCTCCGGGGTTCTTTTCGCCTTTCCCTCACGGTACTAGTTCACTATCGGTCAGTCAGTAGTATTTAGCCTTGGAGGATGGTCCCCCCATATTCAGACAAAGTTTCTCGTGCTCCGTCCTACTCGATTTCATTGATAAGAGAATTTCGTGTACGGGGCTATCACCCACTACGGCGGCACTTTCCAGAGCCTTCCACTATTCTCAAATCAACTTAAGGGCTAGTCCCCGTTCGCTCGCCACTACTAAGGGAATCTCGGTTGATTTCTATTCCTCAGGGTACTTAGATGTTTCAGTTCCCCTGGTTCGCCTCACACACCTATGTATTCAGTGTGTGATAACCAGCTTATGCTGGCTGGGTTCCCCCATTCAGAGATCTCCGGATCAAAGTCTGTTTGCCGACTCCCCGGAGCTTATCGCAGGCTACAACGTCTTTCATCGCCTCTGACTGCCAAGGCATCCACCGTATGCGCTTCTTCACTTGACCATATAACCCCAAGCAATCTGGTTACTGTCTCTAACGTGAAGACGACATTCGCCGAAAATTTGCAATTGAGAACTACAAATTTTACCTTGACCAAATTAATTACCAGTGAAAGTAATCAATCAGTCACTTCTATCACATACCCAAATTTTTAAAGAACGATTTTCTTACTGGTCAAAGACCAGAAATCAACATTCATCTGCTTGTAGCAGGAACGTTCATTTCTGAACTCTTACGGTGCTGTATATGGTGGAGCCAAGCGGGATCGAACCGCTGACCTCCTGCGTGCAAGGCAGGCGCTCTCCCAGCTGAGCTATGGCCCCATATTCGTACAAGGCCAAACCCCACAACAATTGGTGGGTCTGGGCAGATTCGAACTGCCGACCTCACCCTTATCAGGGGTGCGCTCTAACCAACTGAGCTACAGACCCAATCGTCTTTTTCAATGAATCAAGCAATTCGTGTGGGAACTTATGAAGAAGCTGAAGTCTTCGATTAAGGAGGTGATCCAGCCGCAGGTTCCCCTACGGCTACCTTGTTACGACTTCACCCCAGTCATGAATCACACCGTGGTAACCGTCCTCCCGAAGGTTAGACTAGCTACTTCTGGTGCAACCCACTCCCATGGTGTGACGGGCGGTGTGTACAAGGCCCGGGAACGTATTCACCGTGACATTCTGATTCACGATTACTAGCGATTCCGACTTCACGCAGTCGAGTTGCAGACTGCGATCCGGACTACGATCGGTTTTATGGGATTAGCTCCACCTCGCGGCTTGGCAACCCTTTGTACCGACCATTGTAGCACGTGTGTAGCCCTGGCCGTAAGGGCCATGATGACTTGACGTCATCCCCACCTTCCTCCGGTTTGTCACCGGCAGTCTCCTTAGAGTTCCCACCATTACGTGCTGGTAACTAAGGACAAGGGTTGCGCTCGTTACGGGACTTAACCCAACATCTCACGACACGAGCTGACGACAGCCATGCAGCACCTGTGTCTGAGTTCCCGAAGGCACCAATCTATCTCTAGAAAGTTCTCAGCATGTCAAGGCCAGGTAAGGTTCTTCGCGTTGCTTCGAATTAAACCACATGCTCCACCGCTTGTGCGGGCCCCCGTCAATTCATTTGAGTTTTAACCTTGCGGCCGTACTCCCCAGGCGGTCAACTTAATGCGTTAGCTGCGCCACTAAGAGTTCAAGACTCCCAACGGCTAGTTGACATCGTTTACGGCGTGGACTACCAGGGTATCTAATCCTGTTTGCTCCCCACGCTTTCGCACCTCAGTGTCAGTACCAGTCCAGGTAGTCGCCTTCGCCACTGGTGTTCCTTCCTATATCTACGCATTTCACCGCTACACAGGAAATTCCACTACCCTCTACCGTACTCTAGCTCAGCAGTTTTGGATGCAGTTCCCAGGTTGAGCCCGGGGATTTCACATCCAACTTACTGAACCACCTACGCGCGCTTTACGCCCAGTAATTCCGATTAACGCTTGCACCCTTCGTATTACCGCGGCTGCTGGCACGAAGTTAGCCGGTGCTTATTCTGTCGGTAACGTCAAAGTAGCAACGTATTAAGTTACTACCCTTCCTCCCAACTTAAAGTGCTTTACAATCCGAAGACCTTCTTCACACACGCGGCATGGCTGGATCAGGCTTTCGCCCATTGTCCAATATTCCCCACTGCTGCCTCCCGTAGGAGTCTGGACCGTGTCTCAGTTCCAGTGTGACTGATCATCCTCTCAGACCAGTTACGGATCGTAGCCTTGGTGAGCCATTACCTCACCAACTAGCTAATCCGACCTAGGCTCATCTAATGGCGCGAGGCCCGAAGGTCCCCCGCTTTCTCCCGTAGGACGTATGCGGTATTAGCGTCCGTTTCCGAACGTTATCCCCCACCACTAGGCAGATTCCTAGGCATTACTCACCCGTCCGCCGCTCTCAAGAGAAGCAAGCTTCTCTCTACCGCTCGACTTGCATGTGTTAGGCCTGCCGCCAGCGTTCAATCTGAGCCATGATCAAACTCTTCAGTTCAATACTGCTTGGGTTTTGAGAAAACCCTAAACTTAGCTCAGCAATCGTTGGTTACATCTTTGATTTCTCGCGGAGTAACTTGTGATGCTGATAATCTTGCGACTAGCAGTCTTACTTCACAAGCACCCACACGAATTGCTTGATTCAGTTGTTAAAGAGCGGGTGGTTAAGTCTTTCGTCTCAACCGAGGCGCGAATTCTACAGCAACCTCTTCTTTCGTCAAGTGATTTCGAAAATTTCTTTTCAAACTCAACCACTTGCGCTTTCGATCAACCTCTAGCTTCTCGTCAGCGGGAGGCGAATTCTACAGCGTTTCAAACCGCTGTCAACCACCTCTTTTACCGCTTCCGATCTACTCGACCGAACAACCAACAGAGCAAAACCACCACCCTGTCAGCCCGACGCATTCTACGCAGCTTTCGCTGCTTTGCAACCCCTCTACTAAACCTAACCTCTTGTTTTGCAAGAGATTTAAGGGCCGTATGCGCCTGAACAGCTGCGCAGTATAGAGATTACCTATAGAAGTTCAATCCTTTATTAGGTTTTTACCTTCACACTCCAATTTACGACCTAGCCACCCAGCAACGCGTGCAATCTACAGAAACGACAAAGCCGTTGAATCTGACGCTTCAACGGCTTTGTCGTGCCTAGCAACAACTGGAGCGCTAGCGCCGGCCAAGGTCATGAGGCAAATACCTCACCTTATTTCTCGAACGAGAGCGTAATGCGCGCAAATGCTTTCTTGCCGGCCTGACAGACATGCACAGCACCTACCTTACATATAAAGGTGCGATCCACCACCTCACCATCCACGCGCACACCGCCTGAGCCGAGCAGATCACGCGCCATAGCTGCGTTCTTGACCAGGCCCGCCTTATTAAGCAGCGCGGAAATAGGCATGTCCTCGATAGACACCACCACGATTTCTGGCAGGTCTTCCGGCAGTTCGCCTTCTTTCATGCGGTTTCCCGCCGAACGATGCGCAGAGAGCGCAGCTTCCTCACCATGAAAGCGCGCAACGATTTCTTCGGCCAACTTGATTTTGATATCGCGCGGATTAGCCCCCAGCTCAACCTCGTACTTGAACTGCTCGATTTCTTCCATTGAGCGAAAGCTGAGCAGCTCGAAGTAGCGCCACATCAAAGCGTCAGGCATCGATACAAGCTTGTTGTACATGACGCCCGGCGCTTCCTGGATGCCTATATAGTTGCCCAACGACTTGGACATCTTCTTCACGCCATCCAGCCCTTCGAGCAATGGCATGGTCACTACACACTGCGACGCCTGCCCATAGGCGCGCTGCAACTCGCGCCCCATGAGCAAATTGAATTTCTGATCAGTACCACCCAGCTCGACGTCGGCACGCAGCGCAACCGAGTCATACCCCTGCACCAACGGGTAGAGAAACTCATGAATAGCAATCGACTGCTGGGTCGAGTAACGCTTACTGAAGTCATCGCGTTCAAGCATGCGGGCGACCGTGTATTGCGAGGTCAGGCGAATGAAGTCGGCCGGCCCCATCTTGTCCATCCACGTGGAGTTAAACGCAACCTCGGTTTTCGCTGGGTCGAGAATCTTGAACACCTGCGTTTTATAGGTCTCCGCGTTCTCTAGAACCTGCTCACGCGTCAGTGGCGGACGCGTCGCGCTCTTACCACTGGGATCACCAATCATCCCGGTGAAATCACCAATCAGAAAAATCACCTGATGCCCCAGATCCTGGAACTGCCGTAGCTTATTAATAAGCACGGTATGCCCAAGGTGTAGATCCGGCGCAGTCGGATCAAAACCTGCCTTGATGCGCAGCGGCTGACCACGCTTGAGCTTTTCAATCAACTCAGCCTCAACCAGAACCTCTTCCGCGCCACGCTTGATCAGCGCCAACTGCTCTTCAACCGACTTCATGACAGGACTCACGACCACTCAAAAACAAAAGGGAACCAACCATACAAGATCGCGGACAAATCACAAGTTCTGCCCACCACCCGCGTCAGCTAAGACCTGCTTGCAACAACCGGGGTTGCCTAGCAAGCGATTTGGTTATATTTTATACAGTTACTGCATATTCATCATTTTTTTATCTATTTCTTTCCATTTTCCAAAGTCAAAAGCCACCTATGACCTCTACAACTAAAGCGCCACCCTTGTACCCAAAAAGCCATATTTTGGCGGCCAGTGGCGTCGCCGCCCTACTGAGCCTAGCCCTACTGGTATTCCCCACACGCGAAGTTGAAGCCAAAAAGACCTACATCGACCTTGAGCTTGACAATGGCTCGGGGTACGCCGAACAACAGAGTGAACCGGAACCAGCCACTTCATCCTCGCGTCAGTCGCCCTTCGCCAATACGGCCGCAACAGACTCCTCAGCAGTCGATGAACTGCAAACGACTCAGACTGAGAAACCGCAAGAAGCCGACCCGCTGCACCGCATTATTAATGTGCAAAACGGCGACACGCTGTCCACTGTATTTGCCAAAGTCGGCTTAGGCGCCACCACCCTGCATGAAGTGATCAACAGCAGCAAGGAAGCCAAGCAGCTGACACGCCTCAAAGTAGGCCAGGCCCTTGAGTTCAACCTGAGCGCTGACGGCCAGCTGGAAAGCCTGCATAGCAAACTCAGCGACTTGGAAAGCATTGTCCTGACCAAGAGCGAGAAAGGTTTCAGCTTTAAACGTGACCTGGTCAAGCCCGAAGTCAAAACTGCTTACAGCCACGGCGTGATCAATAGCTCACTGTTTCTCTCGGCCAAGCGTGCCGGCCTGTCGCATAACCTGACGATGGACCTGGCTAACGTGTTCGGTTACGACATCGACTTCGCCATGGATATTCGCGAAGGCGACGAATTCGAACTGATCTACGAAAAGAAAGTGGTTAACGGCAAGCAGGTAGGCACCGGTAACATCCTCTCCGCACGCTTCACCAACCGCGGCAAGACGTACACCGCCGTGCGCTATACCAACAAACAAGGCAATAGCAGCTACTACAGCGCCAATGGCGAGAGCATGCGCAAGGCCTTCATCCGCACGCCGGTGGACTTCGCCCGCATCAGCTCACGCTTCTCCACGGGCCGCCGCCACCCCGTATTGAACAAGATCCGCGCACACAAGGGCGTGGATTACGCTGCTCCGCGCGGCACTCCGATCAAGGCTGCCGGCGATGGTCGCATCACACTCGCCGGTCGCCATGGTGGCTACGGCAATGCAGTGGTGATCCAGCACGGCCAACGCTACCGCACGCTGTACGCGCACATGAACGGCTTTGCCAAGGGCATCCGCAGCGGCAGCAACGTCAAGCAGGGGCAAATCATTGGCTACATTGGCACCACTGGGCTGTCCACTGGGCCGCATCTGCACTATGAGTTCCAGGTCAACGGCGTACACGTTGACCCTCTGAGCCAGAAGCTGCCAATGGCAGACCCTATCGCCAGCAACGAAAAAGCCCGGTTTATGCAACTGAGCAAACCGCTGATGGCGCAGATGGACAAAGAGAAGTCGACAATGCTCGCTCTCAACAATCAACGCTAAAGCATGCCTCTCTACCTCGGCGTAATGTCCGGCACCAGCCTGGATGGCTTGGACATTGCGCTAGTCGAGCAAGATCACAGCACCCGCCTCATCGGCACGCGCTACCTGCCTATGCCAGATCAGCTGCGTTGCACCTTGCTTAGCCTGTGCGCCTCAGGCCCCGATGAACTGGCGCGCGCAGCTATTGCCGAGCAACAGTGGGTGCAACTCGCGGCTCAAGGCATCAATGAGCTACTGGCGCAGCACAATATAGAGGCAAGCAGTGTTCGCGCCATCGGCAGCCATGGTCAAACCGTGCGCCACGAGCCCACTCGCGGCTTCAGTATCCAAATCGGAAACCCCGCCCTATTGGTCGAATTAACCGGCATCAGCGTCGTCAGCGACTTCCGCCGTCGCGATGTAGCAGCCGGCGGCCAAGGTGCACCGCTGGTTCCAGCGTTCCACGATGCCTTGTTCGCACACCCAAACAGCACTCGCGCCATTCTCAATATTGGGGGCTTCAGCAACCTCAGCTTGCTAGCGCCGGATCGCCCGGTACATGGCTTCGATTGCGGCCCAGGTAATGTGCTGCTGGATGCCTGGATTCAACGCCACCAAGGCCTGGCATACGATCAAGACGGTCAATGGGCCGCCAGTGGCTCGGTGCAACCGCTGCTTCTGCACGCCTTGCTGGGTGATCCTTACTTCCAGACCCAAGGCCCGAAAAGCACGGGTCGCGAACTGTTCAACATTGCCTGGCTGGACCAGCACCTGCAGAGCCAGCCAGCATTCGCTGCAGCGGATGTGCAAGCAACCCTGCTGGAACTGACCGCAATCAGCATTAGCGAAGCGCTCAAGGCTGCCCAGCAGAACACCGAGATGCTGCTGGTGTGTGGTGGTGGCGCACACAATCGCACCTTGATGCGTCGTCTTGCACAGCTACTCCCCAACAGCCAGGTAAGCAGTACCGATGTGCATGGCGTACCCGCTGACTGGGTCGAAGCCATGGCGTTTGCCTGGCTGGCACATTGCTGCCTAGAGGGCATAGCCGCCAACCGGCCGAGTGTCACCGGCGCGCAGGGGCTGCGCGTACTCGGCGCAATCTATCCCGCCTAGTAACTCAACTGCGCGCACAAACGAAAACGCCGTGCACAAGGCACGGCGTTGATGTGTACAGCCTGTAAATCAGATCGAAAATGAGGACCCGCAACCGCAAGTGGTCGTGGCGTTCGGGTTGTTGATGACAAACCGCGAACCTTCCAAGCCTTCCTGATAGTCGACCTCGGCACCAGCCAGGTACTGAAAGCTCATCGAGTCGACCACCAGGCTCACGCCTTCGCGCTCGATGATGGTGTCATCTTCTGCGACGTCTTCATCGAAGGTGAAACCATACTGGAAGCCGGAACAGCCGCCGCCCGTTACGAACACACGTAACTTCAGGCGCGGGTTGCCCTCTTCATCGACCAGGTTCTTCACCTTGTTCGCCGCGCCCTGCGTAAATTGCATAGCACTAGGGGTGAAGGTTTCGACGCTCATGCTGATTAACTCCCGGCGCTACGCGCCATACTGCATTTTGATGGGCATTATCCGCTTACCCTACAAAAGCGGTCAACTATTGTGCTTCAACGAGTCCTTGCGGTAACTCCAACGGACGCGCCTCGTCAGGTAAACGGCAAAGGCGACCCTCGATTTGCGCCCCCATGGCCATTTCCATCAGCGCGTAGTACAGATTGCCGCGCACCTGTGCGCGTGCACCCAGCTCAAGATGGCCACTGGCGTGCACATCGCCGACCACTTCACCATCAATCACTATATGGGGTGCACGGATCTCACCTTCAACCTGGCCCTGCACGCTGACACGCACCATACCTTCACCGGCCACCAGGTTACCGACAACCTTACCATCGACCTGCACAGCCCCTTGAAAGTGCAAGTCACCATGCAACTCGGCACCCACTGCAATGAGGCTGGTCTTGCCCGCGAAGCGCTGCACATCAGTGCGCGCCTTGTCTTTATTCCACATAAGGAACAGCTACCCCTCTTTGTTCCATTTGAATGTGCGCAGCAAAGGCTTTTCGCCCTTCACTTCAGCGCGCACCTTGATCTCGCTCGGGACAAACCCCTCAGGCAGCTTCAACTCGGCGAATCGCCCGGCCTCTGGAATTGCCTGAAAGTGTTTGAAAGCGAAGGTAATCGGTTGCTCAGGCAACGCATCCGGCAAGTCTGCGCTCAACGCCGCCAGTTCTAGCGTGACGTTCTTGCCGGCTTGCGCACCAACAATCGAGACCTGCAACTGGCCCTCGAGTGGCTTCTCGCCTTTACCCACGCGGCTCAGCAGTATCTTGTAGCGGAAATGCCCAGGCCTGTCCGTGGCCTGCAACTCAAAGGTCTTAATGCGCAACCCTTCACGACGACTGGCAGGTGCCAACACGCCCTTGTAGGAAGCCAAATCTTGCTGCTGTTTGTAGATTTGTTCTTCCAGCAACTTGATCGTCAGACGGCTCTGCTCATTCGCTTGCTGGCTAACCTTCTCCGCGCTGCTCAATACCACAACGCGCTGGCGCAACTCCTCGACCTCGCGGGCTAACTGTTCATCACGGCCTTGCTCGCTGGCATATCCAGCAACTGCAGCAGACTGCAGATGCAACCGCCACAAGCTGCCAGCGTAGAACGCCAACGGAATGCTCAGCAGCAGCAGCCAGCCGAGCATACGCTGCCGCCGTGCGCGCCTGGGGTCGCTTGGCAGAACCTCCCAGCCTGCCATCAGGGCAGCATGGCGGCGTGAGAAAGGCCCAGGCGCTCGTCGAGGCCGAAGACAATGTTCATGTTTTGCACCGCCTGACCCGACGCGCCCTTGACCAGATTGTCGATTACCGACAACACCACCACCAGGTCGCCATCCTGCGGCCGGTGCACAGCGATACGGCAGACGTTGGCCCCACGCACGCTACGGGTTTCTGGATGACTGCCGGCAGGCATCACATCCACAAACGGCTCATTGGCATAACGTTTCTCGAACAGCGCCTGCAGGTCTACCGAACGGTCGAGCACGGTGGCGTAAAGCGTGGCGTGAATGCCGCGAATCATCGGCGTCAGGTGCGGCACAAATGTCAGGCCGACATCCTTACCGGCGGCCCGACGCAGCCCTTGGCGAATCTCCGGCAGATGCCGATGACCTTTAACCCCGTAGGCCTTCATGCTTTCGCCCGCTTCGCTGAACAACGAGCCGACACTGGCACCGCGCCCGGCACCACTGACGCCGGATTTGCAGTCGGCAATAATCTGCGCGGTATCGGCCAGGCCGGCCTCCAGCAGCGGGATCAGCGCCAGTTGCGCGGCAGTAGGGTAGCAACCCGGCACAGCAATTAGACGCGCCTGCTTGATCGCCTGACGATTGACCTCTGGCAAGCCGTAAACCGCCTCGGGGAGCAAGTCCGGCGCGCCGTGCGGCTGGCCGTACCACTTGGCCCACTCGGCGGCGTCCTGCAAGCGGAAGTCGGCCGACAGATCGATCACCTTGGTGCCCGCCGCCAGCAACTCAGCGGCCAGCGCGTGAGCCACGCCGTGCGGGGTGGCGAAGAACACTACATCGCAGGCGCCCAAGGTGGCGACGTCCGGCACACTGAACGCCAGGCTGTCGTAATGACCGCGCAGATTCGGGTACATCTCGTCGACACGCATGCCGGCCTCGGAGCGCGAGGTAATCACCTCGACCTGCGCCTGCGGGTGCTGCGCCAGCAAACGCAACAATTCGACTCCGGTATACCCTGTGCCGCCGACGATTCCGACCTTGATCATCACTTGCCCCTTTGCAATACCAGCAGTGGAAAGATGACGATGATACGGCTGCTTCGGCCAGGGGCCAACCGCCAGTGATGACGGCGACGTTCACGAGCACTACTATCGGGGCACTTTTCTGCACGAGTTCTAATAATGCTCTACCTATGGCTCAAGGCCCTGCACATCGTTGCCATGGTCTGCTGGTTCGCCGGCTTGTTCTATCTGCCACGTCTGTTTGTCTACCACGCCATGAGCACCGACGCGGTGAGCCGCGAACGCTTCTGCATCATGGAGCGCAAACTCTACCGCGGGATTATGTGGCCCTCATTGATTGCGACCCTGGGCCTGGGCCTGTGGCTGATCAGCCTCAACCCCAGCCACTACTTCGTTCAGGGCTGGATGCATGCCAAGCTGAGCCTGGTGGCGCTGTTGGTGGTTTACCAACTGATGTGCGGCGCTCAACTCAAGGCCTTTGCCCGTGGCGAGAACCAACGCGGCCATGTGTTCTACCGCTGGTTCAATGAGGCGCCCGTGCTGGCCTTGCTCGGCATCGTCATCTTGGTCGTGGTTCGGCCTTTCTAACCTGCCTACAACAAGAGGATTTCTGCATGTCCCTTCCGGCCCTGCTCGAACAACGCCTGCGCCTGCCCGTCGTCGCCGCGCCGATGTTTCTGGTATCTAACCCGCAACTGGTAATGGCCTGCTGCAACAATGGCATCGTCGGCAGTTTCCCTGCGCTGAACCAGCGCGAGAGCAGTGGTTTCAAGGCCTGGCTACAAGAAATAACCGCTGGTTTGGACAGTACGGCGGCGCCTTATGCGGTCAACCTGATCGTGCATGGTAGCAACCCGCGCCTGCAGGCAGACCTGGCAATTTGCGTCGAACAACGCGTACCGATCGTCATCACCAGCCTGGGCGCGGTGAAGGAAGTGGTTGACGCCGTGCACAGTTATGGCGGCCTGGTGTTCCATGACGTGACCACGCGCCGGCATGCCGAGAAAGCCGCCGAAGCCGGTGTCGACGGCTTGATTGCTGTGGCCGCAGGTGCCGGCGGGCATGCCGGAACCTGGAGTCCGTTCGCGCTGATCGCCGAGATCCGTCAGTTCTTCGACAAAACCCTGCTATTGGCTGGCTGCCTCAACCAAGGCCATGAAGTCTTGGCCGCGCAACTGCTCGGCGCCGACCTGGCCTACCTTGGCACCCGCCTGATCGCTACCAAGGAAAACGGAGCCTCCGAGGCTTATAAGCAGATGATCCTCGACGCCAAAGCCGCCGACATCATTCACACCCCAGCGGTGTCCGGGGTGCCGGCGAGCTTTATGCGCCAAAGCCTGGCGCTGGCCGGTTACGACCTCAAACAACTGCAAAGCAAAGGCGAGGTCAACTATGGCGAGAAGCTCAAGCCTATGGATGAGGAAGCCAAGGCTTGGAAAACCGTGTGGTCTGCCGGCCAAGGCGTGGGCAACATCCGCGACCTGCCGAGCGTTGCGCACTTGATCGCCCGCCTCGACAATGAATACCGCGAGGCGCTCAAGCACAACCTGAGCTTGCAGAAACGCTGGGCGCGCTGAGTCGATAGCGCCGATGGGACTGTGGCCAGCCTCTCCGGCCGCGCCATAGCCGCCTGCGGCAAGAGCGTAAGCCAACGCACATTTGCACACTGCGCAGCTTGTTGACTGACCGCCCGGCCAGCTAGTCTGTTACGCGACTCAATTCTGGCACCGACAAGGACGCCGACATGACCCAAGCCCGCTTCAAGATTGTGTTTAACGGCGAGTTAATGCCTGACATAAGCCTGGAAACAGCCAAAGAAAATCTCGTGCGCCTGTTCAAGAGCGACCACACCCGAATCAACTCACTGTTTAACGGCGCCACTGTCGATATCAAGCGCGACCTCAGCGAAAATGAGGCCGATCAATACCTCAAAGCCCTGCAGGGTGCCGGGGCAAAAGTGCGCAAGGAATCGGACCTGGCTGCCAGCCTGAGCCTGGTGGAAACCGATGACCACCGCGAGCCTGGCAGTGAAGCGGTTAGCAACGTTCAAATGACCTGCCCCAAATGCGCCCACACGCAAGCCAAGGCCATCGAGTGCTCGGTGTGCGGCATCGTCATCGAGAAATTCATTGCGCGCCAGGCCATGCTCGCGGAAAACCCGCCGCCAGCGGCCACACCTTATGCCACACCGAAAGCCGCCGTGGCCGCAGACCTGCCGGAGTTCGGCGAATTGAAGGCTTTTACCACCGATGGGCGAATTGGCCGCTTGCGCTACCTGGCTTGGTCGATGGTGCTGATGCTGGCGTGTATGCCGCTGTTTGCGATCGCGGCCGGCTTCTTCGCCGCCTCGGAGATTCTCGGCGGTTTACTGATGGTCGTGGTGGGTATCGCGGTCGCCGTGGTCGGCATCATGTTTGGTGTGCAGCGCCTGCATGACATCGGCTGGTCTGGCTGGCTGCTGCTGGTTAGCCTGGTGCCAGTGGTCGGCGGGGTGTTCTCGCTGCTGCTGTTTATCATCCCCGGCAGCACCGAGGCTAACCGTTTTGGCTCACCGCCGCCGCCCAACAGCCGCGCGGTAAAAGTCCTCGCCCTGCTGTGGCTGGCGATGATTGCCCTCGGCATCATCGCGGCCATCACTATACCGGCCCTTATGGGTTACTCCGGCTCGGGCCTGTAACTCGTACGTTTGTTACGCGGTAGTCGGGGTCGAAAGGCCCCGTCACGGAGAATCCTATGCCCCGTTACGCGCTGATCACCGGTGCCTCCAGCGGCATCGGCCTGGCCCTGGCTGAAGCCTTGGCCCGGCGGGGTCGTAATCTTATTCTAGTGGCACGGCAACGCGACGCACTGGAAAGCATTGCTTGCGAACTGACTCAGCGCTTTGCCGTGGAGGTGCTGTTTCGCACCTGCGATTTGAGCAAGCCACTGCGCGTCAGCGGCCTGCTGCATGAACTGGAAGAAAGCGGGCTGCATATCGACCTGCTGGTCAACAACGCCGGCATAGGCAGTGCCGGGGTGTATGTGGCCCAAGACTGGGCGCGTGAACAGCAGTTGATTGAGCTGAATATCCTGGCCCTCGCCCGCCTCTGCCACGCCATCGGCACCATCATGGCCGGCCAGGGCAGCGGGCAGATTCTCAATGTGGCTTCGCTGGCCGGCTTTCAGCCAGGCCCTGGCATGAGCAACTACTACGCCAGCAAGGCCTACGTGCTGCACTTCTCCGAAGGTTTGCGCGAGGAACTCAAACCCTACGGCGTCAACGTATCCGTGCTGTGCCCGGGGCCAACCCGCAGCGCATTCTTCCGCACAGCCCATATGGATGCCACAGCCCTGCAGGACAGCACGCTGATGCTGAGCGCCGAAGAAGTGGCGCTGATCACCGTTAGGGCCTTGGAGAAAAACCGCGCGATTATCATCCCCGGCTGGCGCAACCGCCTGCTCGCCCTCAGCTCGCGCCTGGCACCGCGCTGGTTGGTACGACGAATCAGTGCGCAGATAAATCGCCGGTTTGCCAAGCCGCTCTAAGCGACATATCTAGCCGGCATTCACCGTGCGCCCATCGGCCCAGGCACGTAAGGCGGCCAGGTCTTCCGCCATCACCACTGACAACGGCGCAGTGCCCTGGATACTTTGCTGCAGCAAGGCCTGGGTGACTGTTTGCTGCTGAGCTTGTGCGGCATACAGGGCACTGACCACCGCCTGCTCAATCTCCGCACCGGAAAAACCTTCACAGGCAGCCGCCAGTTGCGCCAGGTCGAAAGCACTCACCTCGAGTTCACGGCGCGCCAAGTGAATGCGGAAAATCTCGGCACGCACGCTGGCATCCGGCAAATCGACAAAGAACAACTCATCGAAGCGCCCCTTGCGCACCAACTCTGGAGGCAGCCGTGAGATGACGTTGGCGGTAGCGACCATAAATACCGGGGCCTTGCGCTCAGCCATCCAGGTCAGCAGGGTGCCAAGTACGCGCTGGCTGACACCTCCGTCATGGTCGCCGCTGGCCAAGCCTTTTTCGATCTCGTCCATCCACAGCACGCAAGGCGCCATCTGCTCGGCCAGCCTCAAGGCTTCACGCAGGTTGCGTTCGGTTTCGCCAAAGAATTTGTTGTACAGGCAGGCAAAATCCAAACGCAGCAAGGGCAGCCCCCAAAGACCGGCGATCGCCTTGGCCGCCAGACTCTTGCCGCCGCCCTGCACGCCGACCAGCAGCACGCCCTTGGGCAGATCGACGCCTTTGCCTTCGAGGAAGATGCCTTGCCGCTCAGCCAACCAGCGCTTGAGGTTGCCCAGCCCACCGACCTCGGCGAAACGGGCGGTGTCGTACTCGAAACTCAGCACACCATCTAGATCGAGCAACTTGAACTTGGTCTTGTTCAGCTCCGGCAGATCTTCCTGGGTAATCGCGCCGTCATCCCAAATCACATTACGCGCCAGCGCACGCGCCTCGGCGTGACTGAGGCCGCGCAGGTTCTTCACCACCTGTTGCAAGGTACGGTTATCCGTACGCACCCGCGCGTTGCGGTTGCGCGCGCTCCAGCCAGAGGCCTCGTCGCGCACAATCGCCAATAGCTCCTCCTCGGACGGCAGCGACAGGCTGAAGCGCGAGGCGTAACGCTGCACCTCCGGCGGCAACCTGCACGCATGGGAAACCAGCACCAGCGTCGGCTTGCTCGGCAACTCGCTCATGGCGATTTCTTTGAGCAGGCGCACCAGCTTGGGGTTGTCGTCGAGAAACGGATGCAGGTCACACATCACATACAAGGTCGGCTGCGGATCAGCCTTGATCAGACGCAGCGCGGTTTCCGGCTCCAAGGTGCTGCTGTCGACCGGTTCTTGCACGGAGAACCCGAGGCGCTGCAAACCCTCGGTTACTGACCACACCTGCAAACCCAGTCCGCGGCGCACGGCGAGGCTGGTCAGGGTCTGCAGAACCCGCGCCTCATCCCAGGACTCAATCAGCACCAGCTTGGTCTTGGAATCCAGCACCAAGCCCAGATCGTGAATATCGTTTTTCACCCGCACTCCTTGTCTACTAAACTCGGTGCCTCTTTTGACCGGCCAGGAGACTGTCCATGGACTGTCTGTTTTGCAAGATCGTCGCTGGTGAAATACCCGCGCGCAAGCTTTATGAAGATGACCAAGTGATTGCCTTCCACGATATTGGCCCACAGGCGCCGGTGCACTTTCTGGTCATCCCGAAAAAACATATCAGCACCCTCAACGATCTCAGCGAGGCCGACAAACCATTGGCCGGGCATATTTTCCTGACGGCTCAACGCCTGGCCAAGGAGCAAGGCTGCGATGACGGCTTCCGCGTAGTCATGAACTGCAACGAACTGGGCGGCCAGACCGTGTACCACATCCATATGCACGTGCTGGGTCAACGCCAGCTGGCATGGCCGCCGGGTTGAAGCGCCAGCACCTCACCACACTGGTACTGCTCGGCCTATTGAGCGGCATCCCGGCGCACGCGCAAACGCAACCCCCTGGCCGCGTATTCAGCGATCGCCTGAACAAAGGCCAACATGGGCCGTCTCTGATTGTGGTGCCCGCCGGCGGTTACCTGATGGGCGACCACAGCGGCCGCGGCAATCACAACGAGCGCCCACTGACGCCCATTGCAATCGAGCGCCCGTTTGCCATGTCTCGCTACGAAGTCAGCTTTGCCGACTGGCAGCACTACGCAGAGGCAACGGCCACGGCGATGCCGGATAACGAAGGCTGGGGCTTATCGTCACAGCGACCGGTAATCCATGTGTCCTGGCACCAAGCCATGGCCTACAGCCAATGGCTGTCCAAGGTCACAGGGCAGCGCTATCGACTGCCCACCGAGGCCGAATGGGAATATGCCGCGCGCGCCGGTACTGACAGCTATTACTGGTGGGGCGAACAGCTCGACAGCCCGGAAACCCGGCCGCGCGCCCACTGTCGCGGCTGCGCCACCTCACGCCTGATTCAGAACATAACCGCACGCGGCGGCCAATTTGCCGCCAACACCTTTGGCCTGTACGACACGGCGGGCAATGTTTGGGAATGGACCGCCTCACGTTTTGCCAGCCCCTTCGACGGCAGTGAGCAGCATACCGCCAGCTTGCTCGACAGCAGCCCCAGGGCGGTACGCGGCGGCGCGTGGAACAGCGGCCCCAGCTACCTGCGCAGCAGTCAGCGGGACATGAAGCAGCCTCAGTACAAAGACTACGCCCTGGGTTTTCGCGTACTCCGTGAGTTGCCCTGAACCCGCGTAGGTGCAGAGCGGTTGGCGCGGCGCGGCGGCTGCGACGAAACGTCAACAGACCCTCTGCATGGTTTGGAGTAAACTGGCCGCCGTAGTCAGCGCCGGAGGTCCCTATGGCCAGCGAACGTCACTTCTCACCTGTTGATCGTCTGTTACTGCAAGCCGATGCCGCGCTGCGCACCCTGCTGCCCTTCAGCGGCCAACCATCTCGGCCGTCACCCGGCATCGTGCAGCCAGAAGCCGAGATGGATGAGGCACAGGCGCAGCATGTCGCGGGCCTGATGCGCATCAACCATACCGGTGAGGTCTGTGCTCAGGCGCTGTATCAAGGCCAGGCCTTGACCGCCAAACTGCCGCAGATACGCAAAGCCATGGAGCACGCCGCCGATGAGGAGATCGATCATCTGGCCTGGTGTGAACAGCGCATCCGCCAGCTCGGCAGCCAGCCGAGCCTGCTCAACCCACTGTTCTATGGCTTGTCGTTTGGCGTAGGCGCAGCGGCTGGGCTGATCAGCGACAAGGTCAGCCTCGGCTTTGTCGCCGCCACCGAAGATCAGGTGGTCAAACACCTCGACGAGCACCTGCAGCAAATCCCCCAAGAAGACCAAAAGTCCAGGGCGATTCTCGAGCAGATGCGCAGCGATGAAGAACAGCATGCCTGCAATGCGCTGGCTGCCGGCGGCCTGCGCTTCCCGGCGCCAGTGAAGTTCGGCATGAGCCTGCTGGCCAAGGTGATGACCAGCACCACTTACCGCGTCTAGCGCTAAGTCAGCGGCACAAAAAAGGGCACCTCGGTGCCCTTTTGCCTATCACGCGATCAATACAGCGGTTTACTCAGCCAACTCGATAATTTCGTAGTCGTGAGTAATTTCAACACCGCCACGCCCGAGCATGATCGAAGCCGAGCAGTACTTCTCGGCCGAAAGCTCGACCGCACGCTTGACTTGGGCTTCTTTCAGGCCGCGGCCCTTGACCACAAAATGCAGGTGGATCTTGGTGAACACCTTAGGTTCTTCCGTGGCCCGCTCAGCCTCGAGAAAAGCCTCGCAGCTTTCCACGGCCTGACGGGACTTCTTCAGGATGCTGACCACATCGAAGTTACTGCAGCCGCCTAGGCCAATCAGCACCATCTCCATCGGCCGCACACCGAGGTTACGCCCACCGCTCTCCGGCGGGCCGTCCATGACCACCGCGTGACCACTGCCCGACTCACCAATAAACAGGGCTTCGCCGGCCCACTGAATACGCGCTTTCATTACCCAGGCTCCGCTGTTAAAAAGGAACGCAGCTTAGCACAGCACTTTTGCCAAGCGGCCACCCCCCATTCCCGCTTAAGTTCCACAGCTATATGTTAGCCAGGTCGCAAAACTGCACCTCGCTTAGAACTGTTTGTTAAGCTGGCGTCGGATAACTGGCACACTTGTACAGATAACTATTATTAGAAACGCCAGCCAAACAACGGCTTACTTTTTATATATTCGGGATTCGGGCATGGTTGCTATTACCCTCACACCTAAAATAAAAAATCTCGACAAGCTTCTCGCACACTGCCACCGCCGCCGCTACACCGCCAAGAGCACCATCATCTACGCAGGCGACCGTTGCGAAACGCTGTTCTTCATCGTCAAAGGTTCGGTCACTATTCTGATCGAAGACGATGATGGTCGGGAAATGATCATCGCTTACCTCAACACCGGCGACTTCTTTGGCGAAATGGGCCTGTTCGAAAAGGACGGTACCGAGAAAGAACGCAGCGCTTGGGTCCGTGCCAAGACCGAATGCGAAGTGGCAGAGCTCAGCTACGCCAAGTTTCGCGAACTCACCCAGCAAGATCCGGACATCCTCTACGCCCTGGGCAGCCAGATGGCCGAACGCTTGCGCAACACCACGCGCAAGGTGGGCGACCTGGCCTTCCTCGATGTTACCGGCCGCGTTGCACGCACCCTGCTCGACCTGTGCAAGCAACCCGACGCCATGACTCACCCAGACGGCATGCAGATCAAGATTACCCGCCAGGAAATCGGCCGCATCGTTGGCTGCTCGCGGGAAATGGTCGGCCGCGTACTCAAAGCCCTGGAGGAGCAAGGCCTGGTTAACGTCAAGGGCAAGACCATGGTGGTCTTCGGCACCCGCTAAACCGAGTAAGCGCCCATGAAAAAGCCGACGCATGCGTCGGCTTTTTTCTGGCTTGATCGCTCAGTCCACGTCTGACGAGGCAATCAGCCGCTTACGCTCGGGGAAGAACAGCCGCTCCAGCTCAGCCCCCGGATTATCGGCGCGCATAAACGCCTCGCCGACCAAAAAGGCATACACCTCACTGATCTCCATCAGCTCGACATCGGCACGATTGAGAATGCCACTCTCGGTCACCACCAGGCGGTCTCGCGGAATGCGCGGCAGCAGGTCAAGGGTGGTTTCCAGACTGAGTTCAAAGGTGTGCAGGTTACGGTTGTTGATGCCCACCAGCGGTGTGTCCAGCGTCTTCAGCGCCCGCTCTAGCTCATCGCCGTCATGCACCTCGACCAACACATCCAGATCAAAAGCTTTGGCCGTCGCGGCCAGCTCGGCCATCTGGCCATCTTCCAGCGCCGAAACGATCAGCAACACGCAATCGGCACCGAGCGCGCGCGCTTCAACGATCTGATATGGATCGAGCATAAAGTCTTTGCGGATCACCGGCAGCGAACAGGCCGCCCGCGCTTGCTGCAAGTAACGGTCGGCACCTTGGAAGAAGTCGATATCGGTGAGCACTGACAGGCAAGTGGCGCCACCGCTCTGGTAGCTCTGGGCGAGTTCAGCCGGCACGAAGTGCTCACGCAATACGCCCTTGCTCGGCGAGGCTTTTTTGATTTCGGCAATCACCGCTGGTTGCTTACGCTTGGCCTGCGCCAGCAGCGCCTGGGCAAAGCCGCGCACCGGATCGGCGCTGCGGGCTTGCTGCTCAAGTTCAGCGAGGTTGACGATGGCGCGGCGCGCCGCTACTTCCTCAGCCTTGCGCGCGAGGATTTTCTCCAGAACGGTTGGAATACTCACCCGGCATGCTCCTGTTTGAATACGGCGGTAAAGGACACCAACTCCTGCAGCTTTTCCCAGGCCAGCCCGGTATGCAAGGCATCATGCGCCAGCTGCACGCCCTCTTTAAGGGTGCTCGCCAGGTCCGCCGCATACAGCGCCGCACCGGCATTCAGCGCGATCATGTCTGCGGCCTTCTGCCCGGCGTCGGTCTTGCGTTTACTCAAGGCATCGCGGATCAGCGCCAGCGACGCCTCTGGGCTTTCCACCGCCAGGCCAACCAAACTCTGACTCTGCAGGCCGAGGTCTTCCGGCAGCACCTCGTACTCGCTGATCTGCCCATCTTTCAATTCGGCCACATGGGTGGCGGCAGCCAGGCTGAACTCATCCAGCCCATCGCGCGAATGCACCACCAGAATATGCTGGCTACCCAGGCGCTTGAGCACCTCGGCCAGCGGCCGGCACAGCGCCTGGCTGAATACCCCCACCACCTGATGCTTGACCCCGGCCGGATTGGTCAGCGGGCCAAGCATATTGAAGATGGTGCGCAGGCCCAGCTCACGCCGTGGCACAGCGGCGTACTTCATGGCCGAATGATGCACCTGAGCGAACATAAAGCCGACACCGACGCTGTCGATACAGCGCGCCACCTGCTCGGGTGTCAGCTGCAGATAAATACCCGCGGCCTCAAGCAGATCGGCGCTGCCGCTCTTGCCCGAAACCGCGCGATTACCATGCTTGGCGACCTTGCCGCCGGCTGCGGCCACAACAAAACTGGCGGCGGTGGATACGTTGAAGATATTCGCCCCGTCGCCACCAGTGCCCACCACGTCAACCACATGGTCGAGCGTCTGCAGGTGCACGTGACTGGCCAGCTCGCGCATCACCGAAACCGCACCAACGATCTCGTCGATGGTTTCGCTTTTCATGCGCATGCCCATGAGGAACGCGCCAATCTGCGCATCCGTGCACTGGCCGGTCATGATCTCGCGCATGACGTCCTGCATTTCTGCGGTGCTCAGATCGAGCTGGCTCACCACCCGGTTGAGGGCTTCCTTAATATTCATCAGCGCAGGCCTCCTTGTTGCTTGAGGAAGTTGGCGAACAATTCATGGCCCTGCTCAGTGAGAATCGACTCAGGGTGAAACTGCACGCCCTCGATATGCAGGGTCTTATGCCGCAGCCCCATGATTTCATCCACAGCGCCATCGGCATGCTGGGTCCAGGCAGTCACTTCCAGGCTGTCCGGCAGGCTTGCATGCTCGACCACCAGTGAATGGTAACGAGTCACCGTCAGTGGGTTATTCAAGCCGGCGAACACCCCCTGATCCTTATGAAACACCGGGCTGGTTTTACCGTGCATCACCTGACGCGCGCGCACCACATGACCGCCAAACGCCTGGCCAATGCTCTGGTGGCCCAGGCACACACCGAGAATCGGCAGCTTGCCGGCAAAATGCAGGATGGCCTCGATGGACACTCCGGCTTCAGTCGGTGTACATGGGCCGGGCGACACCACGATGCGTTCGGGCTGCAGCGCCTCGATCTCGGCGATGCTCAGCTCGTCATTACGAATCACGTGCACATCAGCCCCCAGCTCACCGAGGTACTGCACCACGTTGTAGGTAAAGGAGTCGTAATTATCGATCATCAGCAGCATTTTAAGTGCAACCCTTTGATTTTACTTATTTTTAATCAGACCTTCCTGCCATGATACCCGCATATATACCCTCTCTTTCTTTTGCTGCGGAGAGCATGGGGTAAAACAGCCATCGGCCGAAGAAAACAGAAGCGGACAAAGAAAGACCGGCCGAGCCGGCGAGGAGAAGGTCAGGCGCGCCAGCGCCAACGGGCGTGGGCCTTGATGATGCGCATCAGGAGAGTACTGCTCGAGGTCACGGCGATATCTCGCGTTGAGATTCGGGCACAGTAGCCCAGCACGCAATACGGTGCAATATCACTATATCTAATATTTTCCATGCCCCTACACCAATTGCCGACCGCGGCAGCACAGCACCTGGCCGACTCTAGCCGCCAGTGATACGGCAGCATACCAACGAACAGAACGACCGAGCTTAGGCAGGTTCTGGGGCCTGCGCTCTCGGGGCAGTCGTAACGACGATCATACGCGCCGCCATGCGTAATCACTGACGACGCTCTTGATGCCGAAACCAGCACCAAACAGCACCTCAACCTCAACGCTTAAGGCCCACCATAGGACTTTGGAGTGAATCACCAGAGACGAGCTCTCGATCAGAGCGGCTACGACGGCGTAGCTCTTGTCGATGGCAAGCCGAAGTTGAAGGACTTCGGGAAGCGAGGGGTTGCTCGCGAGCTGAATGCGGACCTCGACGCTCTTGTCCGCAGCAAGTTGCTCCGGGATTTGCACTGAGGAAGCGCTCACAGCGAGTCTGTTTGCGCTTGCCGGTGAATTCGACATCGGCGAAAGACCGCTACTTCATGCAATGGGGTTGCAGAGAGGTTGGCGGCCTACTTCACCAGATCGAGAAGTGTATTTCAGTCCCTCCATAAGAACGCAGAGCCCCCCCCTCTTTTGAGAGGTTTGCACCAAACACGAACTGGTTAGCCTGAGTCGTCGGCGGAAGCAATAGAGCTCTCCACCTCCCCCGGCCTGATTCCTCCCCTTGCCCGAGAAAGAGGCTAAGGCTCTGTAGCCAATCTCGCGAAGGAAACAAAAAGGCTTCGCTTAAAAAGTGTGGCAGCAGCGAACTCCCAGATATGGAATCAGTGCTGCCATACCGGTTTTCAGCCGCCGTATCGGGTACACGCCAAGCCATTTAGCACCCACAGCCATTGCTGACACATTGCAACATGCGCTGACCGGATCCATGAAAAAGTACAAGGTGATTCCATGAGCACGATGATGACCGCAGAACAGAAAATGGCCGTAGAGGGACTGCGAAAGTTTCTGGATAAAGAGATCGAACCGAAAATTCGCGCCCATGGCGAAAGCTTTATCCCCAAAAACATGATGAAGAGCCTAGTCAGCGCCCTGGCCGAGTATGGCCTGATCAAAGCACCGCATCCGGAAGAGTGGGGGGGGCTGGGAATGGACTGGGTGACTCATCTACGGCTGTGGGAGGAAGTTGCCGTCAGTTCACTGGATCTGGCCATGCCGATCCTGATCAATGTGTGCGCTGCCGACCTACTGATCAATCAGGCTCCCGGGCATATCCAGCAGAAGTACCTGCCAGGCCTACTGTCAGGCGAGATGTTTGCCGGCATAGGCATTTCCGAACCCGATGTGGGCTCGGATGTAGCCGCCGCCAAGACCCGTGCCGTTCGCGATGGAGATCACTGGGTCATCAATGGCGAGAAAACCTGGATTTCCAGCGGTGAGTATATGGATCTGTTCATCTGTACCTGCAAGACCGGCAAGGGTGAGCTGACCCATATCGCCATCGATGCCAGCACGCCAGGCCTGGAAACCCGCGGTATCGCCAAGATGGCCCTAAACGGCCAGTCGACCTCCCAGGTCTTCCTGTCGGATGTACGGGTACCGGTGGAGAACACCATTGGTGGTGTGGGCCTGGGCCTGAAGAACACCCTGGTTACCTTCGAGCGTGCCCGTTGTCACATGGCCGCCTGGGGATACTCCATAGCCCGCCGCGCACTTGAAGAGTCCATCAATTACAGCCAGATCCGCAGCCAGCACGGCAAGCAGATTGCAGGCCACCAGTTGATAGCGGAAAAGATCGCCGACATGGCCACCCACATCGATGCAGCCCGACTGCTGACCCTTCGTGCCGCGGAGATGATCGATAACGGCCAGCGCTGCGACAAAGAGTGCTCGATGGCCAAGTGGTACAGCACCGAGATGGCCGTGAAAGCTTGCCGTGACGCGGTACAGATTCACGGTGGCAACGGCGTGACCAAGGAATTCATTGTTGAACGCCTGGCGCGCGAGGCAATCATCGGCCCGATTCCCGACGGCACAACGGAAATCCAGAAGCTGCTGATTGCCCGACTGCTGACGGGCATCCAGGCGTTCAGATAACAACAGATATCCGATAGCAGGAGAGAAGTATGAGTGATGCTGCACTGTTGTTTGAACAGGTTGGGCCGGTTGGCTGGATAATCCTGAACCGTCCAAAGGCCATGAATGCCATCAACCTCGCCATGATTGCTGCCTTTGAAGAGTTGCTTCCGGAGATTGCAGACAACGACGACATAAGGGTTCTGGCCATTACCGGACAGGGGCCGGCCTTCTGCGCCGGGGCAGACTTGAAGGAAGTACTAGCCTCGTCCCAGCTACCGCCGGGCGAACCGGACTTCATCGACCGCTTGACCGATCGGGTTATCAACCCCTTGCGCGACTTTCCCAAGCCGGTAATCGCGGCGTTGAACGGCATTACCATGGCAGGAGGCCTAGAGATGGCGCTGTGCGCTGACATAGTGCTTGCAACGGATAGCGCAAAGATCGGCGACGCGCACGCTAACTATGGTGTTTACCCCGGCGCTGGCGGCGCCGCCGTCTTGCCGCGCATCGTGCCACTCAATGTTGCCAAGTACCTGCTGCTCACAGGCAAAACATTGTCAGCTGAAGAAATGAAAGCCTATGGTTTCGTCAACCAAGTGGTGAGCGGCGACGCTCTGCGCGAAGCAACCCAGTCCCTGGCCGAGGAAATTGCCGCGAAGAGCCCGATCGCCCTACGGCGCATGAAGGAAGTTGCGAACACGGCCGGCGACAAGAGCCGTGACGCTGCATTGCAGCATGAGTCGGTAATGTTCCGGAAGCACATGCGCTCCTACGACGTCACCGAAGGCCTGCGGGCATTCAGCGAAAAGCGTTCCCCCTGCTTCAAGGGCTACTGACCCTAGCCAGAACATATTCGAGCATGGGCCCGCTTCTCAGGATTCCCTGAAAGCCGGGCTTATTCGCGAAATTCGATATGGAGAAGAACAATGAACCTACAGAACAAAGTCGTGGTGATTACCGGTGGCGCCTCCGGCCTAGGGCAGGCAACCGCGTGCTACCTGGTTCGGGAAAAGGGTGCCAAGGTAGCACTGCTGGATATCAACGAAGCTGCTGGCAAGGAAGCAGTGAACGAACTGGGCGAGGCGAATGCCGCCTTCTATCGTGTCGATGTCACGGTCGAGCAGGAGGTAGAAGCGGCGCTTGACGCCATTATCGGCAGATTCGGCGCCATTCATGCAAGCATCAATGCTGCTGGGATTCCTCTGCCGTCCAAGCTCCTCGACAAGGAAGGCAAGGCCTCGGGGCTGCAGAAGTTTCGGAGCGTGGTCAACATCAACCTTATCGGCCTGTTCACCGTGATGGCGAAGTGTGCGGAAAGGATGGCGCTGAACGAGCCCGACGAAAAAGGCGAGCGCGGCGTCATCGTGAACATTTCTTCCGGTGCTGCGTTCGAGGGCCAGATCGGCCAGTGCGGCTACAGCGCCTCAAAGGCGGGCATCAACGGCCTGAACATGCCAGCGGCCCGCGAACTGGGACCTCTGGGCATCCGCGTCAACTCGATCGCCCCAGGACTGTTCGCAACCCCCATGATCAAGTCCCTGAACCCCAAGGTGCAGGAGGCGTTGACTGCCATGTGCGAGGCGCCGAAGCGCATGGGCGAGATGGAGGAATTTGCCATGGCTTGCACCTTCCTTATCGAAAACAGCTACATGAATGGCCGTACCATCCGCCTAGATGCAGCCACTACCATGCAGGCCAAGTAACCACCACAGCGCTCGCTGTCGACACACTAGCCTACGAGAAACAACCGCCGCGAGGCGTCCGTGGCGGCAATAAACGCAGAAACGAGCGGTGAGTCTGATCCTTCGCAATCGATTTGCTGCTTTCAAAATCGGCAGGGACTGAAGACAACCAGAAACACATGGCTGCTTCAGTCCATCCCTAACAACAAACACAATAGAGAACGCCCTATGCTGATCAACTTCAGTAATCATTTCGAGTCTCTGGTCAACCGCTTTGGAGACCGAGAAGCCATCGTCAATACTGAGCGCAACCGACGATACTCTTACAGAGAGTTCCACCTATTAACCAACCGGATTGTAAACATGATGCAATCCACCTTGGGGCTGGGCCTGAACGACAGGTTCATCAACATTCTCGAGAACGACAATCTATCGCTTCTGCACTTCCCTACAATTTTCAAAGGTCCGGCCACTGCCGCCTTCTGCAACTACCGGGACCCCCTTCCGGAGCATACTTGGCAGGTCGAATGCGCCAAGGCAAAAGTGGCCTTCATCGAGAAAGAGATGCTCGGCACCCATTACGACATGCTGCGGGAGCGCCAGGTTACTGTCGTAGTCATGGACCGGCCAGATGAACCGAAGGAAGGCGTCCACTATTTCTGGGATCTGCTCGAAACCGCCCTCGACCATAATCCCGAGGTTGAACTGGATGACCGCGACCACTGCGCAATCATCCGTTTTACCGGCGGCACGACCGGCAAGGGCAAGCCTGCGATGTACAGCATCGACAACTGGCTGAGCTGCCGCGATACGGCATTCGCCATTACCGACAAGGGCATGTGGTCGGAAGCGACCCGGGTCCTGCATATCGCCCCGATTAGCCATGGCAGCGGCATGCTATACCTGCCGAGCTTCTATTCCGGCGGCTGCAATGTGACCCAGAATACGCCGGATCTGAAACACTACTGCACGAATATCCAAAAAGAGCGGATCACCCATAGTTTCCTGGTGCCTACCATCCTCTACCGCCTGCTCAAAATCGACGCCGACATGTCCTCCATGCGCTACATGCTATATGGCGCGGCCCCGATGAGCCCCAGCAAGCTCAAGCAGCTGCAGGCCAAGATGGGCAACATTTTCGTTCAGGTATATGGCTCCACCGAGCACTTCGGCTTTTGCTCTAATCTGAGTATCGAGCAGCACATCATCAGAACGCCAGAAGATGAAGTGCGTCTCAGTTCCGCGGGCCAGCCCACTTCCGGCGTCGAGTTCATTATTGTCGACGAGAATGGCCAGAAGGTTGCCCCGGGTGAAAGCGGCGAGATCTGGATGCGCTCCCGTAGCATCTGCCTGGGTTACCTCAACGCGCCGGAAAAGACCGCGGAAGAATTCCATAACGGCTTCTGGAAATCCGGCGATATTGGCTACATGGACAAAGATGGATTCATCCACCTGATAGATCGCAAGAAAGACATGATTATTTCCGGCGGTTTCAACATCTACGCCAATGAAGTTGAGGGGGCGGTGAACAGTCATCCGGCCGTCCTGATGTCTGCCGTTGTCGGCATCCCCCACGAGGAATGGGGGGAGTCGGTCCATGCAGAAGTGGTCCTGCACGATCACAGCGAGGTCTCGGAGCAAGAACTGATCAACTTCGTGAAAAACAGGATAGGCAACTATAAGGCCCCGAAATCCGTAAAAGTGGTGAAAGAGTTGCCGATGAGCGTGGTGGGCAAGATCCTGCGCCGAAAAGTCCGCGAGCGTTACTGGGGCGAGGGACGCAAGATCTCCTGAGCACACTACCGATTCCAGGAGCCACTCAAGGCGGCACCTGACTGGCGTTACCGTGCCGGCGCTCTGGCGCTCTGGCGCTCTGGCGCTCCAGATATACCACCTTTAAAACAAGGAACTTCAGCATGAGCGATATTTTCATTGCCGGCATTGGCATGACCAAATTCGGTCGCCACCTTCAGCGCAGTTACAAAGACCTCACCCGCGAAGCGGTCGAGCAGGCCCTAACCGATGCGGGGGCCGAATTGCAGGATGTCCGTCAGGCCTACTTCGCTTCCTGTGTCATTGGCTTCATGCAAGACCAGCACATGATTCCCGGGCAGGTGGCCCTGCGCTCGATGGGGTTTTCCAGCATTCCCATCTTCAATTTGGAAGGGGCCTGTGCTTCCGCCTCCACGGCACTGTACTTGGCCGCCCAAGCCATCAAGGCGGGGAGCTGCGACATAGCCATTGCCGTCGGCACTGAAAAAATGAATAGCCCCGACAAGGCCAAGATGTTTGCGGCCTTCGACTCGGCCTGGGATGTATCAACCCTCGACGCGAACCGCGATTCCCTGATGCAAATGGGTGCCAACGTGGAATGCCCCGAAGGCTCACAGTCCAGCCGTCCCTATTCCATGTTCATGGATGTTTACGCGGCCTTCTGCCGCCAGCACATGAAGACCTTCGGCACCACCCAGCGCCAGATTGCGGCCGTTTCGGCCAAGAACCACCTGCACTCCATGCACAACCCGCGCTCCCAGTACCAGAACGCTTATAGCATCGATGAAGTCCTGGCGGCCCCGGCCATCACCTATCCACTCACCCTCCCCATGTGCGCTCCCATTTCGGACGGATCCGCGGCTGTGGTGCTATGCAATGCCAGTGGCCTGAAACGCCTGAAAGGTGATGCATCACGCGCAGTGAAACTGCTCGGAAGTGTCGTGCGCTCCAGCACCGACCGCCACTATAGTGACTACCGGAACCACATTACCGCCCTTGCAGCGGCCGAAGCCTTCGAGAAGAGCGGCATCTCCCCGGCGGATATCGATGTCGCCGAGGTGCATGACGCCACCGCCATGGGCGAGATCATCCAGGCTGAGAACCTGCAACTGGTCCCCTTCGGCGAGGCCGGCGCGGCGGCCGAACGCGGTGACTTTACTATTGGCGGGCGGATCCCGATCAACCCATCCGGCGGCCTGGAGTCCAAGGGCCATCCGATCGGGGCCACGGGCCTCGGTCAGGTCTTCGAGCTGGTTAGCCAGCTGCGCGGCGAGGCCGGCAAACGCCAGGTCGAAGGCGCCCGCATTGCTATCCAGGAGAATGGTGGCGGGCTGTATGGCATAGAAGAAGCGACTGCGGTCGTTAACATCTTCGCCAAACAATAAGACTAGCTACTGCAAGCCCCCCCCCGGCAGCCCCTGATGCCGGGGTCCTAGTCTCTGTCAGGGCGCGACACGGCGGATCGGTGCTTCGCAACCCGGAGAGGGTAGTGGCCGTGATGCACTGGCCGCGGTAGCCCCCCGCACAGATCCGTACGTGCGGAACTAACGCATATGGCTCCTGCCTTGGGCTTTAACGCCGAAGCGGATTATGGGATGAGGATGCCAATGGCCAGGAGCCTAATGCCTAACTGCGCGACATCCTCGAACGCCTACCTCAGGTCAACAACGTCGAAGGCTACGAGGCGCTACTACCTTAGAGCTGTACACCTGCAATCGCATCCTGACAGCCAAGCCCATCATAAAAAGAGGGGGTTATAGCGCGCGTACGATGCACTCGTCGGCCCTCTCCTTACACATGGAAAACCCGCAAGCACTCCCTTTGAGAGGTTATACCGCCACCTGCCCAGAATAAGCTACCTGCAGCAACGCGCGAATTGCAGCTCACTGAAAAGGACAACAAAGCAATGCCTTTACGCAATCTGAAGGTACTGGATTTCTCGACATTACTTCCCGGCCCCTACGCTACCATGATGATGGCGGATCTGGGCACGGATGTGCTGCGGGTAGAAGCGACGGAGCGAGCCGATCTGCTCCGGCAGCTACCACCCTTCAACGCAGACGGTGCCTCCTATAACCACACTTACCTCAATCGCTCCAAGCGCTCCATAGGACTGAACCTGAAAGAACCGGAAGCGGTCGCCATCGTTGAGGCCCTGGTCAAAGAGTACGATATCGTGCTCGAGCAGTTCCGTCCCGGTGTGATGGAGCGCTTCGGGCTCGGTTACGAAGCGCTACGAGCAATCAATCCTCGCCTGATCTATTGCTCGATCACTGGTTTCGGCCAGACCGGCCCCTATGCCGGCCGGCCTGGGCACGACCTCAACTACCTCGCTATCTCGGGCGTCGCCAGCCATACCGGCCGGGCCGGCCAGGGCCCCCTGCCGCTGGGCGTGGCTGTCGCAGACATCGCCGGCGGCTCGCTGCTGGCGATGACTGGCATTCTCAGCGCGGTCATTGAGCGCCAGAACAGCGGCCTGGGACAACACATAGATATCAGCATGACCGATGCTGCCTTCGCGCTGAATACCTTCGCCGGCGTAAGCGCATTGAACACCAGGGTCGAGCCTGGCCCGGGCATGATGCTCAACGGCGGATCGTTCTATGACTACTACGAAACAGCCGACGGCCGCTACTTCTCCGTGGCCGGACTGGAGCCCAAGTTCCTGCGGCTACTGTGCGGGGTGCTTGGACGGCCGGACCTGGTCAGTAAGGGCCTGAGCCAGAATCCCACCGATCACCAGGAACTGCGCGAAGTGTTGGCCACTACTTTCAAGAGCCAAAGCTTCTCCGACTGGCAACGGGTCTTTGCCGACATCGAAGCCTGCGTGGAACCCGTTCTTAGCGTTTCGGAAGCGGCCGCACACCCACAGCTGCGCGCTCGGGGAATGGTGATCGAGCTGAGGGAGCCTGGTGGCAAAGTGCAACGGCAGGTTGCGAATCCTATACGCTTCTCCCGCAACGCCCATGAGTACAAATTCACCGGAGTCGAGCTCGGCGCCCACACGGAACAGGTGCTTGGGCAGCTCGGCTTCGACAGGGACGCCATCGACGCCCTCAGAAAAAAAGGCGTGGTTGGTTGACCTGGGCGGAGCCCCAACGGGGCTCAGTCGATCAGCCCCAGCAGCTTGGCTTTTTTCAAGGCCTGAGTTCTGCTGGAGACAGACAACTTGCTATACAAGTTCTTCAGGTGCCACTTCACCGTGCCTTCAGATATGCCCAGCACTCGTGCAATTTCCTTGTTGTAGAGCCCGTTGGCGACCTGAGTGAGAATCTCCTTCTCTCGCTCGGTAATCTCGGAACTGCTCAGCAGGTCCAGATCGGAGAGCCCGCAAACGCCCTCCTCTGTCGTCCGGCCGCCTCCAGCAGTCCCTTCCTGGCCCTCTGGCGGAAGCCCGGCGGCCCCGGCCTCCGCGAGCAAACTGTCAAGGTAAGACCTGAGGCTGGCATCGACGCGGGACAACTCGTTGCAGATGCCAACCAGTGCCTCGGGCATGTGGCGCACCTCATCGATGAAGATACGACATAGCCCCTGCGCCTTGGCCAGTGCCAAGACTGGAAGAAGAGCCCGGGTTGCCGCCACCCGCTCTCCTGCGTGCCAGTGCAGCAATGCGAGCAGCATTCGCATGCGGGCACCGAGATAATGCACGCCCACCGCCTCCAGATCAGCGACTCTCCGTCCCAGGTTCTCGATCAGCTCGGCGTTCAGGCCCGTGACACAGCAGATCCTGGCCCTAGAGATCAGCGTTTCATCCTCGATCAACCTAAGCGCAACAGGATCCAGCTGCTTATGGTCCGACAGGCAAGACAGCCGGGCGAATTCGCTCCTGGCTGCGCTCAGGTCTCCGCTCCAGATTTCCGACTGTATGCGCTGTGCTCGGCAGTTCGCCTCCAGACGAGGCCAGCGCCGCTTGAAAGCCACGGCCTCCATCTCATCCAGCAGCACCCAGGCCTCAGTCTTTGCACCATTAATCTGGTTGATGCGCGACATGGTCCTGTAGCCACTCTGGATAATTCCCAATATGCCCAGGTCCAGTGGGACGGTGTGCACCGAAGTCAGCAGTTCCTCGGCCTCTTCAAGCTGGTTGCGTTCGTAGTAGAGGTCCGCCAGACAGATAATACAGGCAATCGTAACCATAGAGCGGCGCCCGGCATACTGCTCAGAATACTGCCGCGCCTTGTTGAAAATGTATTCCGCCTTGTCCAGCCGTCCCCGCCACATCCAGCCGAGCCCCTCCAGCAGATGGCGGTAGGCCACGCCGAAATGCATGCCCGGGTCCGGCATTTGCCATGACTGCACGGCGTCGATCTGATCGAACCTGCCCTGATAGAGGTAGACCAGGGTCAACGTGTTGAGCAGCATCTCCCGATCGGTAATATTGAGATCCCGCAGCCTCTCGAAAACGGGCAGCACCTGCGCCAGTGCGGCGTCAAAGTGATCGTCAAGAGCAAATATCAGCCCACGGATGATCTGCTGTTGGACAGCGAATCCTTCGTCACCGGCGCCCAGGTCGGCCTGGCTCTCCGCCAACCCCTCGAGCAGCGTAGAGGCGCCACGCAGGTCCATCATTAGTACCTGTGCGCGTGCGATGGCCAGCCGCAGCTCCGGTTTTTTGCGCAGCATGTCCTCCGGCAAGCGCCGTCCCCAGCTCAGCAGCTTCCCGGTACGGCTGCGCCCTAGCATGTCCAGGGCGCAGCGCTCGATGAAGTCCCGAGCCTTTTCGTTCTCACCGCAGGCCAGGGCATGCTGTACCGCCTCGGCCCACAGGCTCCGGGCCGCGAACCAGTCGCAGGCGACCCGGTGCAGCGACATGACGTCCTCGGTCGGAGCGAGCTCCAGACGCTCGCGCAGAAACTCAAGAAACAGGCGATGGAAGCGATACCATTCGCCCTGCTCATCCAGTGCCGAAATGAACGGATTGACCTTTATCAGTTCGACCAGCAGTGCCTTGCCATCCGGCACGCCGGCGACCACTTCGCACAGTTCGGCGCTGAAACGATCAAGGATGGCGCAGCGCAGCAGTACCGTCTCGAGCTCCCCCGGCAACAGGTCCAGCACCATCTCCGCCAGGTAGGCATGAAGGTCCTTCGACTTTGACGAAAACTCTTTCAGGTAGAGTTGAGGCTCGCTCTTGAAACGGGGTGACAATGTGGCGAGCTGAACACCGGCAATCCAGCCCTCGCTGACATCATGGAGGTCTCTCAGCAGCGTGGAGCTGGGTTCAAGGCTCAGCGAGTTCCGCACAAAGAGACCGAGGTCCCCAAGGTCGAACTTAATATCCTCAACCCCGATCCGCAGCAACTGCCGGTTGACCTTCAGGCGGGTCAGATTCAGGGCCGGCTCGGTGCGGGAGGAAAGCACTAGGTGCACGTTGGCCGGCAGGTTGTGGAGGAAATGCCCCATCAGGAGCTGGACGCCCGAACCACCCAGGCAATGGTAATCATCCAGAACCAGTACCAGTTCCCTTTCACTGACCTGCAATTCGGTAAGCAGAACAGCCTCCGCCGCCTGCACCGGAACCATGGGGCCGGCGCACAGCATCTCGCTGGTGCCATCGCAGAGATGCGGGCACTCCGCAGAGAATGCGGCGGCTATATAGGAGAGCAAGCGGTGCGGGCTGTTATCCTCCTCTGCAAGGCTGACCCAAGCGACCGCGGTTCCGGCTGCTTGCAGGCCCGCTCGCCATTGCGCCAGCAGAGTGGTCTTGCCATAGCCCGCCGGCGCAATGACCAGAGTTAGCGAGGTATCGAGGATTTCGCTCCTGCGAGCGTCGAGGCGAGCCCTCTCGACAGGCTGCGCGGCACCACGGGGAGGTGAAAGCTTGGTCGGGATCAGTGGCAGCTTCCAGCCTCTAACACCTCCCATGGCCATAGGATCGTCTATGTCAGATTGCTTCACGAAAGCTCACCTTCGATTCAGGATGGCGCGGAAGGTGGCAGATCAAGGCGGTAGCGATACACGCCACCAATCGTAGAGGGTGACTCGACGACTTCTCCTCTGCGGACAAGATAGGTGATGTGGGCCAGGGTTTCATCCAGCGCCATATAGCGCGCCATCCCTTTCAGCCCCCCCCAGCCGAGCACGTGGCTGAGCTCATGGACTGTGCACCAGTCTACCAGGTTGCTGCGTAACGTCGCCAAGGAACTTTCGTGATGCTCGAGCACCGCTCCGATACGCCGGGCGCCGCCGTAGAAGGGCTGACCGTGCGCCGGCAACACCAAGGCATCGTTAGGTAACCAGCACTGCATATCCGTCAGGGAGGCGAACCATTCCGCCAACGGATTGCCCTCCGGGCTCATATAGCTCACGCCTACCAGAGGCGTGATCTTCGCCAGTACCTGGTCGCCGGCAATCAGCAGCCGCGACGCCCTCTGATACAGGCAGACATGCTCTATCGAATGCCCGGAGCCCACCCACAGCTCCCAGTCCCGGCCGCCGATCCGCATCACCCCACCGGCCTGTACCAGGCTGACCTCGCTAGCTACTGGCCCGAACAGCGGGTCCATCTGGCCCAACGCCGCGTGCAGGTGAACAACCTCCTCGGGATGCACGCCCATTCGGCCATAGAAGGCTGCTACCGCCTGGGCGCTCCTGCCCTTCCTCTCTTCCGCCTCACGAAGTGCCCAGTGCTGCGCCCCCGATGAGATGTAGATCGGCACGCCGAGTTCGGCCTGCAGCCAGCCCGCCAGGCCAATATGGTCGGGGTGAGAGTGGGTAACCAGGACCCGACTCAGCTTTGCCCGACGCGGCAGCCCGGTAACCAGTTCCCGCCACAGGTCACGATTGACTAAGGTATCCGGCCCGGTATCAACCAGAAACCAACCATCATCATCCTCGACCAGGTAAATATTGATATGGTCCAGCTTCGCCGGTATCCGCATACGAGCCCAGAGTAGCCCCTCACTGACCTGAACCCAGTGGCCCGGACTGGGTGGATCGATCTGCAGAAATGTAGAACCGGTCATTCGCAACGTCCTCGATTCGATCAATATCGCCTGAAATGATGGAAGTCAGGCTCAGTGAGTAGTAGAAAAAGGCGGAATTCACGCCTGGACGCTCAACCATCTGCCCGCTGCCTTGCGCCTGCCGCCGGTGAGCCAGGCCAGTGCCGGTAGCAGCAACAGGGCGCCAAGCATGTTCCAGAGGAACATGAAGGCCAACAGTATCCCCATGTCGGCCTGGAACTTGATCGGTGAGAACGCCCATGACCCCACGCAGATTGCTAACGTGATGGCTGTGAAAGCAACTGCCCGGCCGGATGCCTTGAGGGCTGCATAGTATGCATCCTCCAGACTTTCGCCGGCATCGAGCCGCTCCTTGAGGCGGGCGTAGATATAGATTCCATAATCCACGCCTATACCGACACCGAGCGAGATGACTGGCAACGTGGCGACCTTCACGCCGAACCCCAGCAGAGCCATGAGCGCCTGAGCCAGCAGCGAGGTCATCATCAGCGGCAGCATGATGCAGATGACCGCTTTCAATGAACGGAAAGTCAGCAGGCACACCAGCACCACTGCATAGACAAGAACCAGCATGACGATCTGCGCATGCTTGATCACGTCATTGGTCGCAGCTTCGATGCCCGCATTTCCCGCAGCCATCAGAAACTCCACCCCCTCACTGTTATGACGATCCGAAAAGTCCTGCACCGCTGCCACGACCGAGTTCAAGGTTTCGGCCTTGTGGTCATTTAGGTAAATCAGTACGGGGGAAAGGCTGCAGTCCCGGTTGAACAACCCTTCGGGCGCCCGTGAGATGGAGGCATTGAGCACCGCCGGGTCCCGGCTGAGCCCCAGCCAGCGCAGATTACCCTCGTTCATGCCGACTATGACCCGCTGGGCCTCGCCGGAAAGCGAACTGACCGCCTGCACGCCCGGCAGGTTGCTCATCTCCCAGTGCAAGCGGTCGAGCTTCGTTAGGGCTTCGAAGGAAGCACAACCATCAGCCGGTGTCTTGGCCATTACCACAAACACGTCGGTGGAGGTGGAGTAGTTCTCGGTAAGGAACTTCTGGTCCAGGTTGTAGCGGGAGTCGGGGCGCAGTTCGGGAGCCCCCTCATCCAGATCGCCGACCTGCAGGGACTGGGCCTGGTATACCGCCCACCCCACTAGCAGCAGAGAAGCCCCGATGGCCAGCAGTGCATAACGAGCCTGCGTGAAGTGAGCCAGGTAATGGGCGAACGGGTGGCGCCCCACTTCCATGCGCTTGTGGTAGTCGATACCTCGCTTACTGACACCGAGGAAAGACGACAGCACGGGCAGCAATGCCAAGTTAGTCAGGGCGATGGTGGCCACACCGATACTGGCGGCATAGGCCACCCCCTTGATCACCTCGATATCGATGGCCACCAGGGTGACGAAGCCGATACCGTCACTCATCAGGGCCGTCAGGGCGGGATAGAAAAGGGTACGAAAGCTGTTGCGCGACGCGGTCATCCTGTCCACGCCGTGACTGGCGTCGGCGATAATACTGCCGACCAGTTGGACGCCATGGCTGACCGCAATGGCAAACACCAGGAATGGCACCAGCATGGAATAAGGATCGAGGTCTATGCCGAACAGGCTGAGCAAGCCAAGCTGCCAGACCACCGCGACGAGCGCGCAAAGAAGCACCAAGGCGCTATTCCTCAAGCAGCGACTGTAAAGCAGCAGCAAGGTAAACACGACCACGCAGGCGCCCATGAAGAACAGCATCACGATGGAGGCGCCCTCGATTAGATCCCCCGTCAGCTTGGCAAAGCCGGTGATCCGGATGTCTATTCCATCATCCTGGTATTTATCGCGGATTCTTTCTTCGAGCAATTTCGAAAGATGCCGGTAGTTCAGCGGCTCTCCGGATTCAGGGGCAGTATTCTGCAGCGGAACGAAAATTAGGGCGGAACGAAAGTCGTTGGCGACCAGAGAACCAATCTGCCCGGACTTTCCGAGATTGTCCCTTACGGTATCGAGGCTTGCCGCACTGCCATCGTAGTCATCCGGCATGACCTGACCACCGATGAAACCATCCTCGGTAACCTCGGTCCAGCGGACGGTAGGCGACCAGATGGACTGGACCCACGCCCGTTCGACGCCGGGGATATAGAACAATTCATCGTGAATCTCACGGAGACGCTCGAGAAAGTGGGCATTGAATATGTCCCCCTCCCTGGCAGACACAGTGATCCTTAGAGCGTTACCCAAACCGGCAAGGTCATCCTGGTGCTGCAAGTAGTTCACGATGTAGGGGTGGTTCGTTGGAATCATCTTGGTGTAGCTGGCATCGAGACGCAGATCCATTGCACGCAGCCCGAGGAACAAGGTCGCCAGCACGAAGCCCGCCAGAATCCAGAACCGGTAGACGAAGATGCAGTTCTCCAAGACCGGTTCAATTCTTGCTGTATAGCCAGCCGCTTTGGACAAACTCACTTTCCAGCCTCCATATCGAACGAGTCAGAGCCGACCTCGACTATCTGGATGCCTCTGGCGCCTGCGACTGCAAAGCGAAGGACATCGTCATCAGAACGCGGGAGATGCTCTAGGGCAAGGAGCGGGTAGCCCTGATCGGGAGATTTCCTACCGATGCGTTTCCTCTCATTGTCAAAGATGAGCAGTTCTCCATCCTCGGTTGTTAATGCGGCTCCAGCGCCGGAAGCGAACAGGCTTCCGCCAAAGATGGAAGCACTCGTATGAGTGTCGATCCTTTCCCAGGAATCGCCATTGTCCCCAGAAAGAAACAGATTCCCCCTCAGACCAAATGCGACTATCCAGCCCTCACGGCTAGCCAGCACGCCGAACAACGAACCCCGATAGGGAAAGTCCAGTCGCTCCCATGCTTCCCCCTGGTAACTGGAGCGCAACACCAGACCGGACTCGCCAACGATGAACAAGTCCCCGTTGGCGCTCGCGGTAATTGCGTTCAGGTGGAAATTCTGGGGATTGTCCAGTTTGGCGCCATAGGACTGCCAGGTCTCGCCACCGTCGGCAGTCTTCAACAAGGTGTTGTACGCGCCCAGCGCAAAACCGCTCCTGGCATTGGCGAACCAGATTTTCATCAGCGGCCGGGTGGCGCCAATGTCGGTCATATGCTGCAGGTCTTCCAGGGCGAAGCTCAGATCCTCGAAGGTACGCTCATCCAGTTCGCCCAACTCAAAGGCCTGCTCGGCCTCGAGAAAAGCCCTCTCGGTACTCTCAAGAAGCAACTTATTGAGGGAGAAACCGTCGAAGCGAAGCCGCCAGGAGGCTCCACCGTCCATGGAGTTGAGAATCGCACCATCGTGTCCCACCGCCCAGCCTTGTAGAGGTGAGACGAAATGTAGCGATGTGAGCGAAACGCTGACAGGGACTTCCGATTGCCGCCAATGCGAGCCAGCGTCATCGCTGTAAAGGATATGCCCGCGTTCGCCAACCGCCACAAGCCGATTACCGGCAAGAGCGATATCCATGAAAATGGACTTCTCTACATTCGACCTCTCCAGCGATGAGCTTTCCAGAGGGTCGAGAGCGCTAGCATGCAGGGCATTCGCCCCCGACAGTAACAGCGCAAGCAATCCGGATATTAGCCGCCGAGCCAGCCGGAGTGGAGCGGCCCGCAGCCTTGAAAGAAGCGTGTGAAACTCGACCGATAGCTTTTTCTGCGACATAGATGGCTCTTCATTGTTATAACTTGCCTTGACGCTTGCAGTGCGCCCCAGAATCTTGACCGCAGATCCTGATATAGCGCCCAAGAGAAATGGCTGCCCCCCATCCGGGACGGGCAGCCAGATCCTCTCTGGAGAACTCGAGAAATCAACGAAGGCTTTGTCTGCGCAACGATGCCGGAGTAAAGAACTCCGCCTCACGCGCCTCGGTAAACACCGCTGCTCTAGCCTGCTCATTGACCGCAACGTTAACACCGTAGACGCCGCTCTCCAGATCGTGATGCACGAAGGATCCACGCATCACCCCGGGCACAGTCCAATAGGCCAGGTTATGCATGGTATTTGTGCGCCAGAGGTTGCCGCGCGTATCGGAGCTATCGGTCAGAACGATTAACCAACTGTCCTCGTCAATGTAGAAGGTTCGCTTGCCATATATATGCCGCTCACCATCTTTCAAGGTAGCCTCGACTTCCCAGACCCGGTGCAGTTCCCAGCGGTCATAGTCGGGGTTGGTATGACCACCTTTCATCACCTCGGTATAACGGGCGGGAGAATCCTGCTTGTAGTTGTTGTAGGGTACATAGAGTTCACGCTTGCCTACGAGCTTCCAGTCATAACGTTCGAGCGACCCGTAGAACATGTAGGTGTCATCGTATGTCGCCACACCGTTGAAATTGGGATTCGGAGTATCGTGGGCGACCGTCGGGGCCCGACGGACACGACGCTGCCCCGGCAGGTACTGCCAGGCCTTCCGCGGGCTCTTCACCTGATTGATCGGATCAACGATTAACAGCACCTCGCCCTTGCGCCGCGCAGGGGCCTGATAGTTGACCAGCAATGAGAAGTAGTCGCCACCAAAGGTCTCGACCGAGCCGCTGGGCAGATAAAAGGCAGACTGCTCGGTTGCGATACTTTCACCAGTGGTTATGGTGCCATTGGGCTGTACCACCAATGCGTGATAGCGATACTCGGAAGACTCCCCTTGCCAGCGTAGCAAGTGGTTCCACATCACCTCCTCGCCACTGGAAGGTATCGGGAAAGGCGCACCACCATAGGCGCCCTCAATGCCGTTGCCACCGTCCACCAGTTTCGCGTTCACGGCATTCTGTCGGATGTTCCTTGCCACCCAGTCAGGAACGGCGTGGGTACGGTGAGTCGGATAGACGTCCAGACGGTAGCTATCGGGGTACTTCTCCAGCAAGGCCCGCTGGCCGGCTGATAGCTTGTCCGCATACTGAGTCATATTCTGTGCGGTGATAGCAAAAAGCGGCTTCTCATCCGCAAAAGGGTTTGGCAGGAAATCGCCCGGCTTGTAGGTGTACCCCTGCGGGCCGTTCGTCAAACCGCCGGTCCATGCGGGAATGGTGCCCTCTTCGTTGCCTGCTTTGATACCGCCGAATGGTGTCAGGTCATTGCCCAGCCGCGCAGCCTCCTCTTGAGAAACCGCTCCGTTCGCGGAGGAACAGCCTATTATCGCGCTCACAAGGAAAGCTATTTTCCATTGTTTGAAGTTTTTCATAACTTACCCCGCTGAATTAGAAACTGTAGGAGGCGCTGACAGCGATAAAGTCGCGGTCGGTGAGAGCGCTATCCGCCGGGTCCCCCATGAACCTCGAGTAGCCGACGTCGAAAGCCATACGGTCGCCATAGTTCAATACCGCCTTGACGCCCAAACGGTTGTCACCTTCGTTGAACTGGCCGGCCGCAGACCGGCCTTTGACGTTTTGGCTCCACGTGACGGGGATGGAAAGGTTGCCTCCCGGAATAACGTTGTAGTAGTCGAGCGACACACGAGCGGTATACCCCCAACCCCACTTGTCTTTTTCCAATTCATTTCGCTCAAGGCCATTCACTTTGTTGATGCCCACCTCACCCAAGACGGTCACGTTATCGGCGAAGCTGGTCGGGCCGACAATATGCACAGCCGAAAGCTGCGCCTGAACGACAGGCGCCTCTGTATAGATTGTTACTGGCAACGCACCGAACACTAGCGCGGCATCCTGTTGCAGTACCGGTAGATTGCGGCGGTAAGACACTTCACCGGAAACATTAGTATTGCCGATGACAGTGCCGAAGCTGGCGCCGATTAAGTTGATATTTTCCTTATAACGCAGGTGGTAATTGGCAGGCTCCGGATAGCCTGGAACACCCAGCGCCAGAGGGTCGAGCACCAACTGCGGCAGCTTGTCGTGATAGTTGATGTAGTAGAGACCGAACTCAGTATGGTTAAGACTTTCCGCCATATAACGCAGCGCGACTCCGAACTGCCCGGAGTCACCGGCCTTCTCGTCCTTTCCACGCTGGATGGCAGAGCAGGGAAGGCGCCCAAGATATACGCACTCTGCTCCGTCCCCAAGGTAATCGAGGGTACTGAAGTAGGCTCCACTTTCATCCAGTCGATGGGCCTCCCACTCGAACTGCACATAACCTTCTAAACTGAGATTTTCAGTCAGGCCTATCTGGGCGAACGCCTGCTGTACCGGGAGGAAGATCTCCTTGATCTGGACGCCTGGCACATTGGCCTTGGTGATATCCAGAGGCCCTTGGGCCGAAGAAATACCGGTGAGAATGAAAAGACTCTCGCCCCAGCTCACAGTCTGCCGGCCCAACCGAACACTTACCGGCGTGTCGCCAAGCGTGAAATTGCCATAAGCGAACATATCGAGGAACTCAGCGTCCCGACCATGTACCTTTCGGGTATTCTTCGCGAAACTATTGCTGCGATCACCTACCGTATTGACCGTCGAGGGGAGGTTGTGATCATTGCTTTTGTTATAGACATAGTCATACCAACCACGGGCACGGACGAACAGACCCATATCGGAATACTTGATATCGGCCTCGGTGACGAAGGACATCCTGCTGGAGATCAGCCCTTTATTGAAGTTACGGTTACCATCGTCCTTGTTATTGCCACCAGTCGCGAAATTAGTGGCCCCATTGACCGGCAGAGGTCCGACCGCGGTATTGACCGTCGATGGAACGAACCCACTGTCCGCAGTAGTAAAGCCGTTCAGCAAACGGCTGTTTTGCCCTTGAACCCGCCAGGCAGCGCCGTAGGCCAGAGAAGTATCCCAATCGATGGTCACGCCGTTTTCCAGGTCGAAACTCTGTGCCTGCGCATGGCCCCAGGGGAAGGCAAGGAGAGTCGAGCAGCCGAGTAGCATCAGCCAGCCTGGAGCAATCGGACTCTTGTTCTTATTTTTCATATAAATCCCTTCAAACGCTCTCGTAAGTTCTTTTCGTAGCAGCATCCTCAATGCTATCGAAGGCTGGGTGACTCCCCCCCCCCCATAGGTAAGGGTATGGATGGAGACAGCCTACTGTTGTAGCTCAATGATTCTGGTCACCCCCGATACAAGGCCAGCTTCGCGCAGGGCATCACCGAAATCGGCTGCATGGCTCACGCGCGGCGCAAGTTCTTCGATCTTCACGCTGCGAACAAAAGCCAGTTGGCCGAACAAGCACTGCACGCGATTGGCGGCCTGTACGAAATCGAACGGCAAGCACGGGACATGAGCAATGAAGAACGCTGGCGAATACGGCAGGAAAAGGCCTCACCGATCCTCGACGCGCTGCATGACTGGATGCTGGCCCAGCGTGATCGGGTGCCCAACGGATCAGCAACGGCGAAAGCCTTGGATTACAGCCTAAAACGCTGGCTGGCACTGACTCGCTATGTCGAGGATGGTGCTGTGCCTATCGACAATAACCAGGTCGAGAACCAGATTCGGCCATGGGCCCTTGGACGCTCGAACTGGTTGTTTGCCGGATCGCTACGCAGCGGCAAACGGGCGGCGGCAATCATGAGCCTGATCCAGTCGGCCCGCATGAACGGACATGATCCGTATGCCTATCTCAAGGACGTATTGACACGACTGCCGACGCAGCGGGCGAGTGAGATCGGCCAACTGCTGCCGCATCAGTGGGTACCTGCCTGAGTCACGCAAGGTGAGTTCGGCGTACGCTTACGGTAGTACCCGCTCCAGCTATTATCGAGGTCGAACTCGACTTCGCTGCAGCCAGACTACATGTCCACCGAAAAAAATGGCGGCCCTAAGGCCGCCAAAACGCTCACAAACTAGTGGGTCTTGAGCCCCCCGCACATGCCGTTGAGCTGAGCCTGCGGGGGCGACAGCAGGCCAGGCGGCATAGACCAGTACAATCGCTGCCAGGGCGAGGAAGCGTAGCTCCGACAGCATCATGCATACTCTTTTGTCCCCGTTTCATGGCCGTTCACTGCGCCAAATAACCACCGTCAACCACCAGCTCGCTGCCGGTCATATAGTTCGAGTCTTCACTGGCGAGTACAAACCATGACGGATTACTTTCTGACCTCATGCGTCCTATCTGACTCACTCGTCACGGCCCCATCTATTAACGGTGCCTAGAACTGTGCGGCATCCAGCAGGTACAGGCTCTCGCTACCGGCCCTGACCGAGGCGCTGAGCGAGTGGATGCGCGGCAGGATGCGCGCAAAAAAGAAGCGAGCGGTGCCCAGCTTGGCGGCGTAGAAGTCGTCCTGAGCCTCCTTGCCCAGCGCGGCCTTGGCCATCAGGGCCCACATGTAGGCGTAAGCGGTGTAACCGAACACGTGCAGGTACTCGACCGAGGCCGCGCCGATTTCGTTGGGGTTGGACTTGGCCCGTTCCAGCAGGTCGGCGGTCATCTGCTCGAGGTTGGCGATAGCGGCCTTCAGCGGCTCGCTGAACTCGCTGAGGCTGCTGTCGGCCGAATCGGTGAAGGCCTTGATCTCTTCGGCGAAGTGCTTGTACAGCGCGCCGCCGCTGCCAACCACCTTGCGCCCGACCAGGTCGAGGGCCTGGATACCGTTGGTGCCTTCGTAGATCTGGGTGATGCGGCAATCACGCACCAGCTGCTCCTGGCCCCACTCGCGAATAAAGCCGTGGCCGCCGAACACCTGCTGACCGTGGATAGTGGTTTCCAGGCCCATGTCGGTGAGGAAGGCCTTGGCCACCGGGGTCAGCAGCGCCACCAGTTCCTCGGCGCGCTTGCGCGTGGGCGCATCTTCACTGAACTTGGCGGTGTCCAGCTGCAGGGCCACGTAGCTGGAGAAGGCACGGCCGCCTTCGTTCAGCGCCTTCATGGTCAGCAGCATACGGCGTACGTCGGGGTGCACGATGATCGGGTCGGCGGCCGTGTCCATGGCCTGGGGGCCAGTCGGCGCGCGGCTCTGGATGCGCTCGCGGGCGTACTCGATGGCGCTCTGGTAGGAGCGCTCGCCGGTCGCCAGGCCCTGGATGCCGACGCCCAGGCGCTCGTAGTTCATCATGGTGAACATCGCTGCCAGGCCCTTGTTCGGCGCATCGATGATCCAGCCGGTGGCGCCGTCGAAGTTCATCACGCAGGTGCTCGAGGCCTTGATGCCCATCTTGTGCTCGATCGAGCCGCAGGACAGGGCGTTGCGCTCGCCCAGCGAGCCGTCGGCGTTGACCAGGAACTTGGGCACCAGGAACAGCGAGATGCCCTTGGGCCCGGCCGGGGCGTCCGGCAGCTTGGCCAGCACCAGATGAATGATGTTCTCGGTCAGGTCGTGCTCGCCGCCGGTGATAAAGATCTTGGTGCCGCTGACCTTGTAGCTGCCGTCAGCCTGCGGCTCGGCCTTGGTGCGGATGAGGCCCAGGTCGGTGCCGGCGTGGGGCTCGGTCAGGCACATGGAGCCGGCCCAGGTGCCGGCGTACATATTGGGCAGGTACTTGTCCTTCAGCTCGGCGCTGGCGTGGGCGTTGAGCGACAGGCAGGCGCCGGCCGTGAGCATCGGGTACAGGCCGAAGGACAGGTTGGCCGAGTTGACCATTTCCTCGACCTGCGCGGAGATCACCTTGGGCATGCCCATGCCACCGAACAACGGGTCGCCACCGACGCCGACCCAGCCACCTTCGGCGTAGGTCCGATAGGCCGCCTGGAAGCCGGCGGGGGTCTTCACCGCGCCATTGTCCCAGCTGCAGCCCTCCTCGTCGCCGCTGCGGTTCAGCGGTGCGATCACGCCCGCAGTGACCTTGCCGGCCTCTTCGAGAATGGCGTTGGCGGTGTCTTCATCCACCACCTCGGCCAGAGCCGGCAGTTCGGCCCATAGCTTGGAGACTTGAAACACTTCATTGAGTACGAAGCGCATATCGCGCAGGGGAGCTTGGTAGTCAGCCATGATTGAATTACTCAGACAGTGTGCGGGCATTGGCATGCCCCGGTTAATAGAAAGGTCAGCCTCGTAGGCCAGTCCCAGGGACGCGCAAGGGAACTACGGTTGCGCTATCTTCAGCCGCTGTCGGCTGCTTGAGAGCGCCTGATAGAGAACCGAGGACAATCCCGCCGATCACCTCCCACCTCTGCGCCGGGAGTAAACCAGACTGATCCAGCCAGGCCGACAGGTTATTCAGCCAGGCGACGACACCTTGCACGGTCGCCTTGAGCACCGGCAGCGGGCCTGTAGCGCCGGCCTCCAGCAAGCGCGCCAGGAGCTTATCCTCATAGCGCCTGCGCATCTGCTGGATCTGTCCCTGGTGCTGCGGCGAGAGACAGCGATACTCCCGTTCGGCTATCAGGAAATGCAGGCCGCGGTGCTCGTGCAGGGCGATATGCGCCCGTAACAGCGCCTGAAGGCGGCCGTGGCCGTGGCCGTGGTCGGTGAGCAGGACCGCGTCAAGCAGGTCCTCATAGAGTTCCTCGATCAGCTCGAAAAGCAGTTGTTCCTTGTTCTCGAAATGGTGATAAAAGGACCCCGTGCCAATCCCCAGGTGCAGAGCCAGTTCACGCATGCCCACCTCAGCAAAACCGCGCTCGGCGAACAGCTCGAGCGCCTTGCCGCGGATCTGCTCGAGGCGCGAGAACGGTGCCTCGCCTGGCGAGTCAGGGCATGCCGAGACGAGTGATCGCTTGGTATTCATGGCCACATGTCTCTCGGAAAAAGCCAGCGGTAGCCCATCCCTGGCAACCGCTGATCAGCTATAGCGATAAAAACCATGACCGCTCTTGCGCCCGAGGCGACCGGCGGCCACCAGCTCCCTGAGCAAGGGGGCCGGGCGGTATTTGGAATCGCCGAACCCCTGTTGGAAAGACTCCAGAATCGCCAGCAGAGTATCCAGACCAATCAGGTCCGCCAGCGCCAACGGCCCCATGGGCTGGCCGCAACCGAGCTGCATGCCGGTATCGATATCCTCGGCAGTGGCCAGGCCTTCCTGCAGGGTGAAGATGGCTTCGTTGAGCATCGGCACCAGAATCCGGTTGACCACGAAGCCCGGGCGGTTACCGGCGCTGATCGCGGTCTTGCCAATGCGCTCGGCGAACGCCAGGGTGCGGGCATGGAAAACCTCGGCGGTTGCCAGCCCGCGAATCACTTCCACCAGGGTCATGAGCGCTACCGGGTTGAAGAAATGCAGGCCGATAAAGCGCTCGGGACGTTGCACCTGGGCGGCCAACTGACTGATCGACAACGACGAGGTATTGCTGGCGATGATGGCCTCGGCACCGACCTGCTCACTGATCTGCTTGAGAATGCACAGCTTCAGGTCCAGGTTCTCGGTGGCCGCCTCGATCACCAAGCCGGCGTCGCTCAGGCTGGCATAGTCGCTACTGGTGCTGATGCGTCCCAGCGCGGCAATGCGCTGCTGTCCCGTCAGCGTGCCCTTGTCCACTTGCCGTTCGAGGCTGCGATCAATGCTCGCCAGCGCCTTGGCCAAGGCGACTTCGGATATATCCACCAGCGCGACGGACAGACCTGCAAGGGCACACACCTGGGCAATACCGCTGCCCATGATGCCGCCGCCAATGACACCGATAGTCTCGTCGCTCATGGTCGTCTCCCGCCCGCTCAAACGCGCTCGAAGATTGCGGCAATACCCTGGCCGCCGCCGATGCACATGGTCACCAAGGCATAACGGCCCTGGGTGCGATGCAGTTCGTGGATGGCCTTGGTGACAATGATCGCTCCGGTGGCACCGACCGGGTGGCCGAGGGAAATGCCCGAGCCATTCGGGTTGACCTTGGCTGGGTCGAAGTCGAGCTCGCGGGCCACGGCGCAGGCCTGGGCGGCAAAGGCTTCGTTGGCCTCGATCACATCCAGGTCGGCGACCTTAAGGCCGGCGCGTTGCAGGGCCAGGCGGGTTGCCGGGATCGGCCCCAAGCCCATCAGCACGGGGTCGACACCGGCATGCGCGTAGCTGACCAGACGGGCCAGCGGGCGCAGGTTATCGGCCTGCACCGCTGCGCCGGTGGCCAAGACTACCGCCGCCCCGCCGTCGTTGAGTCCCGAGGCGTTGCCGGCGGTGACCGTGCCGCCCTGCTTAAATGCGGTCTTCATGTCCGCCAGTTGCTCGATCGAGATGTCGCCACGCACATGCTCATCGACCTCGAACAGCTGCGTGCCTTTGCGCGTCTTGATTTCCACCGGCACGATCTGGCCGGCGAAACGTCCTTCGGCAATCGCTTGCGCCGCACGCTGCTGGCTGACCAGCGCCAGGGCGTCCTGCTCTGCGCGGCTGATGCCATGCAGTTCGGCGATATTCTCGGCGGTAATGCCCATGTGAATCCGCTGGAACGGGTCGTGGAGGATGCCGAGCATGTAGTCCACTACCTGCATGTCACCCATGCGACCACCCCAGCGTGCGCCGGGCAGCAAATAGACACCGCGGCTCATGGATTCGGCACCACCGCCGATGGCGATGTCGCAGTCACCCAGCAGCAGGCTCTGCACCGCCGAGATGATCGCCTGCAGGCCGGAACCGCAGAGCCGATTGACGTTGAATGCGGGGGTTTCCTGGGGGATACCGGCATTCATCGCGGCCACCCGGGAAATGTAGGCATCTCGCGTCTCAGTAGGAATGACATTGCCCATTACCACATGTCCGATGCGCTCGGCAGCACAACCGCTGCGCTGCAGGGCGGCGCTGACCGCGGTCGTGGCCAGTTCGCATGGCGGGGTATCCTTGAGCGTACCGCCGAAGGAACCGATTGCAGTTCTGACAGCGCTGACGATATAGACTTCGGGGTTAGGCATAGGAGACTCCGGTGGCATTGAGATCCAACTGATGCGTAGACGGCGCGCAAGCTTTGGCGGCGCACTGCTCTGGCTTGGGTAGTCTAGGGAGCCGATGAACGCCGGCCTATGCCGAAAATCACCGATTTTACTGATACTTTTTGCAACCCCTGGCAACTGACACGCAGCGAGCGAACGTTATGCAAGAGAAGGACTCGGTGGCCGTGTATTTCGTCCGGGCCGCCCTCTACGGGCTGCGCGACAACCCGCAACGCAGTGCGCAGTTGCTGGCCCAGGCGGGCATTGCCGAGCCACTACTGGAAGGCCAGGCCCGGGTCGCAGCCACGCAGCTGGCTAAGTTGTGGCTGGCCGTCGCCGAGGAACTGGACGACGAGTTCCTCGGCCATGATTCACACGGTATGCCCCAAGGTAGCTTTGCCCTGATCTGCCGCAGCCTGATCCAATCAGACAACATCGGCCAGGCATTGCGTCAGTGTCTGAGCGGCCTCGGTCTGTTCTTGCGGGATATCCGCGGCAGCCTGTCGGTACGCGGCGACCGCGCAGTGATCAGCCTGCACAATTGCCAGCCAGACCCGCTGGCGCGCAGCGCGATCGAGGAAATCTACCTGACCGTGGTGCTTGGCCTGGTCTGCTGGCTGGCGGGCCGGCGCATTCCCATCGACCGTTCGCAATTTTCCCACCCGCGACCGGAGCATGGTGACGATCACCTGTTCTGGGGCCCCAACCTGACCTTCGAGGCCGCCCATAGCGAAATCGAGTTCGCCGTCAGCTATCTCGACCTGCCGGTGGTACAGAATCTGGCGACACTGAAAACCTTCCTGCGCACCTCACCGAAATGGCTGATAGTGCGCTTCAGCAACCGCCAGGGGCTAAGCTCCCAGGTATACAAAGAGTTGCGCAACTGCAGTTACGAGCACTGGCCTACCCTAGCCGATATGGCCGAGGAACGTGCACTGAGCATCGCCAGCTTCCGCCGCAAGCTGCAACGAGAGGGCTCCTCCTTCCAGGGGTTGAAAAACGAGGTTCGCCGCGCCATCGCCTTCGAATGCTTGCGCAACACCGATCTGAGTATCACCGCGATCGCCGAGAAGGCCGGCTTTCGTGAAGCAAGTGCGTTTCACCGGGCGTTCAAACAATGGACCGGAAAAAGCCCAGGGCACTTCAGAATAGATATACGCCTTAGAAATCAACCTGATTAGCAATGAACCTCTACCCGCGCCATCGCCAGCCGGCCGGAGATCACAGCACAGCTGTTTTCCAGCTCACTGCAGAAAAAACTGCGGGTAAAACAGTTATTTTCGCCTCCCGGTACGTTCGCGAAGGATCGCTGGAAGTAGTTGCTGAGCGTCATTGCTATTCAGGAAAAACCAGAGTTCGACATAACTTGACCCGATCAACCCCTCCAATAATCATTTCAGCTCATTCAACCATGGCAAGTAAAACCGCACTCGATAGGCGCCTGGTGTAAATCCGAACCGCTCGAGTGGCGCGGCAAGCCATACGCCATACGCCATACGCCATACGCCATACGCCATACGCCATACGCTACGATAACGGCCCGGAGTACATCAGCATCTAGCTACTGCTGTGGGCTGAAAAGCACGGTATTCATTTAGAGCATATCCAGCCTGGAAATCCACAGCAGAACGCCTATGTCGAGCGCTACAACCGCACGGTGCGTTACTACTGGCTGGGGCATTACTTGTCCAAGCGCATCGCCGAGGTGCACCCACTCGACGTAAAGGATGAAGCCGACCCGAAGAGGAACCAGCCTTACTTCATCAAACTCAAAAGCGGTGCGCCGCTGTTCTTTGCTGCGCTGGGGCAATACCCAATAGACGATGGCGAAGAGAGAAGGCGATGGTGTGGTCATCATCACCCAGGCCAGCAATGGCGACATGCAGGCCATTCATGACCGACAGCCCGTGGTGCTGGCACCAGATGCGGCCCGCCGCTGGATAGACTCAGAGTTAACCCCCGTTAAAGCGGAAGAGCTGGCGCAGAGCCAAGGGTTACCCGCAACTGCCTTCATCTGGTACCCGGTGACCAAGGCTGTTGGCAATGTGAAGCACGATTCGCCCGAGCTGATTCAGGCGGTCAGCCTGTCTAAACCGTGAATCAGCGAAATCTACGACTCCCATCAACACCTTGAGTAAAATCAGCCCCTCTCCGCCACTAGAGGAATAGCCGTTTTCGATTCCAAAAAATCTCAGCCCTACATAACTGCAATGACATCACCACCAAGGAAGTTCGCCCCATGTCATTGCAATGCCCTCGCTGTCACTCCCCAAAAGTTGCTTCCTTCCATCACGCCATGAAAGTCGGCGCGGCTATCGGCACCGTGGGTGGTGCTGCGCGCGGTGTAAGCGCTGCACTGGCAGGTAGTCAGGCTGGTGCGCTTATTGGTGCTTTCGCTGGCCCTGCCGGCATCGCGTTCGGCTCTGTGTCGGGCGCCATCCTCGGCGGTCTGGCCGGAGGTGTTGGCGGTTGTGCGCTCGGCGCGCAGCTGGGCGACACGCTCGACCGACACGTTCTGGCTCACAACCTCTGCTTGCTCTGCGGTCACCGCTTCAACCTAACGGCCTGATCTGGCCGTACCACTTCTATCTATTCATATCGCCCGGACGGTGCTGCGCAATGCGCGGCGCGTTATGCCGGCCTGCAACCAAAGGAATCTCAACCATGGCTCATCTCATCGAACAAATGGCCTACGTCGGCGCTACCCCGTGGCACGGTCTGGGCAACAACCTTCCCAAGAAACAGCCCATTGAAATCTGGCAACGTGAAGCCGGTATGGACTGGCAGATCCAAGAAAGCCCGGTGCACTTCAAGTCGGATGCCATTGGCCACCTGGGCACAATCCACTCCTTCCCCGAGCAAAAAGTACTGTTTCGCTCAGACACTAAGGCCCCTCTGTCGGTAGTTTCCCAGCGCTACCACACCGTGCAGCCGCGTGAGGTACTGGAGTTCTACCGAGATCTCACCGAGGTTTCCGGCTACGAGTTGGAGACGGCAGGGGTGCTCAAGGGTGGTCGTAAGTTCTGGGCGCTGGCACGCACCGGCCAAGGTACGTCGATCAAGGGGAACGATCAGGTCAACGGCTACCTGCTGCTGGCCACGTCCTGTGACGGCACGCTGGCCACAACAGCAACGCCGACTACCGTTCGTGTGGTATGCAACAACACCCTGACCATCGCCCTGGATGGCACCAGCCGCGCCATCAAGGTGCCGCACAACACGCGCTTCAATTCTCAGGCAGTGAAGAAGCAGCTGGGTATCGCCGTCTCGCAATGGGACGACTTCATGTACCGCATGCGCCACTTAGCTGAACGTAAGGTGCAGTGGCATGAGGCGATGGGTTTCTTCATGAACGTCATGTGCGACGTCAGTCCGAACAGCCAGTTACCGGAACAGCTTCCTAACGAACGCGCCCTGCACAAGGTGCAGGAGCTTTACGAAGGACGTGGCCGTGGCAGTCAGTTGGAATCAGCGCGCGGTACTGCATGGGGCCTGCTCAACGCAGTCACGGAGTACGTCGACCACGAGCGCCGTGCACGCAGTACCGAATACCGTTTGGATTCGGCCTGGTTTGGCCAGGGCGCGCAGATCAAACAGCGTGCACTGGACACCGCTCTGCAACTGGTCGCCTGACCGCTTACTTACGCCACCCCATAACGCCCGATCAGTCTAGTTGCTGATCGGGCGTTTCTAATTTCGCAAGGTGAACGCTATGAAAGCTACTTCGATGAGCTGCGCCAGCAAACCGCGCCCGGCGCTGCGCTTGATCAGGACCAAGGAATTACCGCGTGAAGATTGGTTGGCCGTGCGTAAACAGGGTATCGGCAGCTCGGATGCCGGCGCTGCGGTAGGCCTAAATCCCTATAAATCGCAGCTCGAGCTATGGCTGGAGAAAACCGGCCGCGACACCACATTACCCAAGGCCGATCCGCACGATGAGGAAAGTCCGATGTATTGGGGCAATGTGCTGGAACCGGTCGTGGCCTGGCATTACAGCAAGCGCACCAGCAACCGCGTGCGGCGCATCAACGCCGTGCTGCAGCACCCAGATCCGGAGTTGCCTTGGATGCTGGCCAACATCGACCGCGAGGTGATCGGGGCCGACGATGTGCAGATCCTCGAATGCAAAACCGCCGGTATAAACGGTGCACGCCTCTGGAAGGAGGGCGTGCCTGAGTATGTGCAGTTACAAGTGATGCACCAGCTCGCGGTCACTGGCAAGCAGGCGGCAGATGTCGCTGTACTGCTCGGTGGTCAGACGCTGGAGATCCACCGTATAGAACGGGACGAGCAGATGATTGCTCGCCTGATCGAATTGGAGCGTAAGTTCTGGCACTACGTGGAAACCGATACGCCACCGCCTGCCGATGGATCAGCTTCGGCTGAAATGGCACTGCGCGCACTCTATCCGGAGGACAACGGCCAGACGCTGGACCTCAGCAATCATGCTGGGCTGACCGCTGCCTACATCGAGCTGAAGGTGGTGCGTCAGTCGATTGCCGAGAAAGAAACCCGTGAAGCCCAGCTCAAGCAGATGCTGCAACAGGCCATGGGTGACGCTACCCGCGCGGAGTTCAGCCACGGCTTTATCAGCTGGAAGAAGTCCAAAGACAGCACCGTTCTCGATGTCGAAAGCATGCTGAAGGACAAACCCTACCTGCAGGCCCGCTACACCAAGCAAAAGCAAGGCAGCCGGCGCTTCTTGGTCGGCTAATCCCACCCCGCTCAACCATTCCCTCCCCTTGGCCAGTCCATGCAGTTCGCGCTGCGTGGCTGGCCTTTTTCGTTTGCAGGAGAACCACCATGCTCAAAGGTTTGGCGATCACTCCACCCGTGCTCGGGCGCATTTCCATTGGCAAGGTCATCGAGAGAAACGGCAAACGCCTGCCGGAAAAGGATGACCAGTTCACTATCACGTCTCAGGTGCAAGGTAAGGAAGGCTGGCTGCTGCATCCGCTCAATGATGAGCTGCGCCAAAGCAAGGACGACAAACTCCGCAGCATTCCGGTACGCCTGCTGTTCAACGAGCCGGAGCTGAATTTCCGCGCCGACTACACGCTGTTCGACCGGCAGTCTGGCAGGCCGTTGTGCGTGGGCAATGGTGAGACCTGCAAGCGGGCCACTCAAGACGGCATGCAATCACTGCCCTGCCCTTCGCCAGATGCCTGCCCACTCGCCAAAGGCGGTGCCTGTAAGCCTTACGGCCGGATGAATGTGCTGATTGGTGATGACGATCCCCTGGGCAGTTTTGTGTTCCGCACCACCGGATTCAACAGCATCCGTACCCTGGTTGCACGCCTGCATTACTTCCAGGCCATCTCGGGCAACCGTTTGGCCTGCCTGCCGCTGGAGCTGCGTTTGCGCGGGAAATCGACACGGCAGAGCCATGGCACGCCGATCTTCTACGTCGACCTCACGGTGCGCAGCGGTATGGACGTGGCGGAGGCTCTGCAGGCAGCCAACGAGCTCGATGCGCAGCGGCAAGCTGCAGGCTTCGATCAAGCAGCACTGGATGAAGCGGCGCAGCGTGGCTTTGGCAATGGCGCCTTCGAGGACAGCGAGGAAGACGCTGGCGCCATCGCCGAGGAGTTCTACCCCGCCGAAGAAAACCCATCTCCAGCCACCAACACTCCCCAGCGATCTGCGAAAGCCAGCCTGGCCGAGAAGCTGGACGCGCAAGCCCAGCGCCGTACCCCACCGACAGATAACCATCAAGGAGCCCACCATGCGCCTGCACAAGCTTAAGGCCAGTGAGTCGACCGGCACCTACCTAGTCGAGTCGCCGGTCACCGAAACCGACATCCTTCTGATGGCCCGGCAGTTGGCGAATCTGCGTCTGCGACGGGGGCGAGCACTGACCTCACCAACGGAAGTGTTCAGCCACCTGCAGACGCTGCTGGGCGATTACGAACATGAGGTATTCGCCCTGCTCATGCTCGACAGCCGACATCGGGTGATTGCCTTCCAAGAGATGTTCCGGGGCACCCTGGACGGTGCCAGCGTCTACCCACGGGAGGTCGTCAAGGTTGCGCTGGAGCACAACGCTGCAGCAATGGTGCTGGTACACAACCACCCTTCCGGTGATCCCGAGCCCAGCCAGGCTGACCGCAATCTGACCCACAAACTGAGGGACGCTCTAAATCTAGTCGGGGTGAGGACGCTGGACCACGTCGTCGTGGGTCGCGAAGGCTGCGTGTCGTTGGCGGAACAGGGCGACCTGTGAGGAAAGCAAACGATGAAGCTACTACGCGTCTTGACTGCCGCAGCCATGTTCACCTGCATCCTGTCCGGGTGCCTGGCATTATTGCTGTTGGTGATTCTGATGGTGCGTTTTCCACCGCTACTGGTCGCTGTGTTGCTGACCTGCTGGATTGTCAGCAGGTTGTTGAGCGCCAGAGAAAAACCATCTCCATAAACACAACAAATACAGCATGGGCAGCCTTTGGGCTGCCCATGCTGCTGATTTGCTCATTTTTTTTGGTTCACTCAGCGTCAAGCCAGTCCGAAATAACGCTCGAAGAACACTGCCAGCTTGCCGAGTACCGATTGCTTCTTGGACGCATGCCCGTTGTTCTGCGAGAACCGCGACACGGGCGGCAGAATCTTGGTGATGGCAGTGCCATTAGTAGGGATACCGCCGTCACGGAAAGCATTATCAATAAACTCCCGCGCCGCTTCGGCGTTGAGGTTTTCCTCCGTGATGATGCGCTCCAGCTCCTCGGTCTTTTTGGCCGCCATGAAGCTCTGCCACTGAGCATCCACCCTGGCCGTGGTATTGACCGACTCCACGAACTGAACGATGAGATCCTTCTTGTTGCGTAGGCTGAGGCTGGAGTTGATGGCGCGCTCGATAGTGGCGCGGATTTCCTTGTCGTCCCCCGAGCCCTTTTTCTTCAGGTACTGCTCGACCAGCAGCAGGATGTAGTCGACGTTGATTTCCACCTGTTTGATGAGCTCGATCTCGAAGACCACGTCGTCGTTGATCGACTCCTTCTCCGCCTCTGACGTAGCACGAAACTCGGCATACAGATTCAGGTAAAGACTTTGGTAATCCTGGAACTGCCGCTCGCTGAGAATTTCATGCCCGGCAAAATCGTCGAAGGCCGTCAGAATGTTTTTCAGCCGCAGGATCGAACCGAAGAGCTTGATAAATGCCTTCTGCGCCGCTTCGCCAACGATGGCCTGCCCCAGTGGAAATTTGTCGAGCAGCTCGCCGACTCGCGCCTGGTATTCAGCGTAATACTCGGCATAAGGCTTCAGCAGCACGATCCCTTTGGCGTCTTTGTTGCCGAACAGGGCCAACGCATCGTTGGTTTCCTGTTCCAGATTGCGGAAGGAGACGATGTTGCCGTAGGTCTTGACCGAGTTGAGGATGCGATTGGTGCGCGAATACGCCTGGATCAGGCCATGCGCCTTGAGGTTCTTGTCCACCCACAGCGTGTTCAGCGTGGTGGCGTCGAAGCCGGTCAGGAACATGTTGACCACGATGACCAGGTCCAGCTCGCGTTTCTTCAGGCGCTGCGATAGATCCTTGTAGTAGTTCTGGAACTTGTCCGCCGAGGTGTCGAAGCTGGTGCCGAACAGCGCGTTGTAATCCTTGATCGCGGCATCCAGAAAATCCCGCGAGCTCTGATCCAGCCCCTCGGCCTCGAACTCCTCCTCGCCAAGCAGGCCGTCTTCGTCGTCCTCGTTGGCGGCAAAGCTGTAGATCAGCCCAACCTTGAGCCGCTGGGCCTCGGGCAGTTCCTGCTGCTGCTGCGCGGCAAATTCAGCGTAGTAACGCTTGGCCGCATCAATCGAGGCACAGGCAAACAGCGAATTGAAGCCCGCCACCCGCTTACCATCATGACGATAGGTGCTGGCGCGCTTGGTCTTCTGATCAAAATGCTCGCGGATATAACCGACGATCTGGCCGATACGCTCCGGCGCCAGCAGGGCGCGCTCGGTGTCGATGGCCGAGACCTGCTTGTCCTTGATCCGCGCCTGCATCTTGAGGGTATTGATGTAGTCGATACGAAACGGCAGGACGTTCTTGTCGTTGATCGCATCGACGATGGTGTAAGTGTGCAGCTTGTCGCCAAAGGCCTGCTCGGTAGTGCGGCGCAACGGGTTGCCACCGGTTCCCGAGTTCTTCGCAAAGATCGGCGTGCCGGTGAAACCAAACAGGTGGTAGCGCTTGAACACACGGGTGATTTCGCTGTGCATGTCGCCGAATTGGCTGCGGTGGCACTCGTCGAAAATCACCACCACATGCGCCTCGTACACCGGGTGCTTCTTGTTCTTGGCCACGAAGCGCGAGAGCTTCTGAATGGTGGTGATGATGATCCGCGCGTTTGGGTCTTCCAGCTGCTTCTGCAGCACCGAGGTGGAGGCATTGGAGTTGGCCGCGCCCTTCTCGAAACGCTCGTATTCGCGCATGGTCTGGTAGTCCAGATCCTTGCGATCCACCACGAACAGCACCTTGTCGATGTCCGGCAGGCCACGGGCGAGCTGGGCAGCCTTGAAGCTGGTCAGCGTCTTGCCCGAGCCGGTGGTGTGCCAGATGTAACCACCCGCTGCCAGCGTTCCCAATTGCCGGTGGTTGGTTGAGGTGGCGATGCGTTGCAGGATGCGCTCGGCGGCAACGATCTGGTAGGGCCGCATCACCAGCAGCTTACGATCCACATCGAACACGCAGTACTTGGTCAGCACGTTCAGCAGCGAATGCTTGGCGAAGAAGGTCTTGGTAAAGCCCACTAACTCGGTGATCGGCTGATTGCGCGCGTCAGCCCACCAACTGGTGAAGGAAAAGCTGTTGGATGTTTTGCTTTTACTGCGCTTGCCGGACTGCTCCTTCAAGTGCCCGTCGCGCACGGTGTTGCTGTAGTACTTGGTCAGCGTGCCATTGCTGATCACGAACAGCTGCACGTACTCGAACAAACCGCAGCCCGCCCAGAAGCTGTCGCGCTGGTAGCGGTTGATCTGGTTGAAGGCTTCGCGGATGTCCACGCCACGGCGTTTGAGCTCGACATGCACCATCGGCAGGCCGTTGACCAGCACTGTCACATCGAATCGCGTGGCGTGCCTGCCGCCCTGCTCGCCGGTTGGCGTTTCGTACTGATTGATCACCTGCAAGACGTTGTTGTGAATATTGGCCTTGTCGATCAGGTAGATGTTCTTGCTGCTGCCGTCATCGCGCTTCAGGACCTGGACGTGGTCTTCCTGCAGGCGCGCAGTTTTTTCCAGAATGCCGTCATTGCTGCCCGCAATGCAGGTCGCGAAGAAGCCCTGCCACTCGGCGTCGGAAAACACGATCTTGTTGAGCTGCTCCAGCCGAGTCCGCAGGTTGGCGACCAGCTCGGCCTCCGAACTGATCGTCAGGTACTCGTAGGCCTGCCGCTGCAGTTGTTCGATAAAAGCACTCTCCAGCGCCGCCTCGCTCTGGTAGCCGGTCTCGCGTACACCCAGCGCATCCGGCAGAAACTCGGCCACCACGGTGCTCTCGTTGGAGAGTGCAATGGCCTCGTAGCGATAGGGCTGGTTCTCAATGCTCATGCGGCTTCCTTGAAAGTGAGCAAACGGGCGCGGTAATGCGCGTACTGCTGGCGACGGGCGGCGATCTCGGCAGGCAGACCGACAGAGATGTCATTTACCAGCGCATCGAACTTGTCGAGGATTGCGACGATGCGTGCCTGCTCCTCAGGCGAGGGAACAGGGATGGTCAGCTTGGCCAAGCTTTCTGCGGACAAGCGCTTCACCTTGGCTCGGGCGACAAACTTGTTCTTCTCCGCGTGAAACGCTGTGCTCTGGAAGTAATAGGAAACGAACCGAGGATTCAGCGAATGCCGGAAGGCAAAGCAGTCGTCATGAATCGCCACCTCACCATGGCCAAGCCATGCCACTGCCTTGCCCACATCCTCAACCGTCTCGCCCACGCCAGCGATTATCAAATCGCCTGGACGTGCAAAGCGTAAGGTAGATGGCATATCGGTACGCACATGGGAAACCGCCGTCTCGGCGACGGTGCCATACTGCGTATAAATGTCACCATAGTGAATGCACTCAATTCCGGCATCCACATAATCTGCTTTGGTAAACCGCCGCCCCCGGAAGAACTCTCCCACCTCGGCCATCGCGGCCCAGCGAATATCTTGATCGCTGAAAGCGAGCAAGGCGTCGCGGTAGTACTTGTACTGCCGGCGACGCGCCTCAAGCTCCGCCTCAAGCTCCGCCTCAAGCTCCGCCTCAAGCTCCGTGAAAGCGTCAAGAACTTTCACGATTTGCAGCTGAACCTCCAAGGGCGGCACAGGAATTCGAAGCTGCTTGAAGGCATCAGTTTGTAAATTCTTCTGCGCACCTTGGCTGCTACAGGCATATATCTCTGCCTGCATGTTGAACAGAAGGTAAGCGATGAAATCCTTATCGATAGACTCATCTATCGGATCAAAGGTGAACCCCGAGTCGAGCATCCAGAACTTACCTGCGACACGGCGTACGCACCGCTCCGACATAGCAAAACGGGACACGACATATTCATTTTCACGATTGAAAAGATCCGTACGAAAGCTCTCACCTCCGCCACCGTATACAGGGTAAAGGGTGCCTAAGTGCTCCAGCTTCGTGATTCGCTCACCAAAATTTATTTTTATTAGAGAGCCAATCTCCTTGAACTCCACCCCCTCCGGGCAAATCTCGGCGATCAACGCATCGATCCGGCTCATGGCTCTTTCTTCCTGGTAATTTTCTTCTGCACCGTCTTCACGGTTTCCAGATAGGCCGTTTCCACCTCGCTCGGCTGCTCGGCCAACTGGGCGCGAAACTTGGCGTACTCCTTTTCGGCGTGAGTAATGGCCTGCTGGTGGCTGACTTTGCCGGCACCTTCCAGGGCCTTGCCGCCCATGGCCAGGATTAGTTGCTCCAGGTGCGCGAGCCAATCCTTCATATAGGTCGGTTCGTGGTTCATGGCCCGAAATTCGGCGGCGTCGAAATAAGCCGAAACCAGCGTATTCAGCCGTTTTAGCTCGTCAGCGTTGAGGTAATTCTTGGCGTTGGCGACTTCAGCCTTGGTGGGCTGCTTGCCGCTGAAGGACAACAGGCCCATGAAGGGCTTACCGGCATCGGCACGCTGCCTGACCACTTCCGCCGCTGTATGACCGTGGGCCGCATAATGCAGCTTGTTCTGTACGGCCTTGAAGAACACCACGCTGGCTTCGGCCTTAGGGTCGTAATCCACGCTGGTGGCGTACAGGTCGAGCACCTGGCGGTAGAGCACCTTCTCGCTGGAGCGAATGTCGCGGATGCGATCCAGCAGTTCTTTCCAGTAGCTGCCGCCGCCCAGGTTCTTCAGGCGCGCGTCATCCATGGTGAAGCCCTTGACCAGGTACTCGCGCAGGCGCTCGGTGGCCCAGATGCGGAAGCGCGTGCCCTGCTGCGACTTGACCCGGTAGCCGACCGAGATGATGACGTCGAGGTTATAGAAGTTGGTCGGCTTGGTAGAAAATTCGGAAATTCCGATTTTTCTCATCACCTGCTCCGGCACCAACTCGCCCTCTTCGAAGACGTTCTTGATGTGCTCGTTGATGGTCGACTTCGCCTTGCCAAACAGCTCTGCCATCTGCTCCTGCGTCAGCCAGACCGTATCGCCGTCTAGCCGCACATCGATGGCGGTTGCATCGCCACGTTGGTAAAGAATGATCTCCCCTGCAGGCTGCTCGCTCATGCCTGGGCTCCTTCCAGATCCGCAACAATGGCGTCGATCTGCTTTCTCAACTCCGTTTGCCTGACAACGATGCCGCTGATTTTTTCATTGAGCTCACGAATATCCACCACTTCACTGGTGTCGGCCTGCTCGACATAGCTGGAGACGGCGATGTTGTAGCCGTTGGCGGCGATGTCGCCGTTCTCAACCATACGTGCGAAATGGTCGATGTTCTGGCGACCGGTGAATGCGTCTAGGATTTTCCGCTGGTGATCGAGCAACATCTTGTTCTTGTTGCCGCTGCGCACGAACAGGCTGGAGGCGTCGATGAATAGCGTGGCGTTGTCGCGCTTGGACTTCTTCAGCACGATGATGCAGGTCGCGATGGTGGTGCCGAAGAACAGATCCGGTGGCAACTGGATAACGGCATCGACGTAGTTGTTGTCGATCAGGTATTTGCGAATCTTGGCTTCCGCACCGCCGCGATAGAGCACGCCGGGGAACTCGACAATGGCAGCCGTGCCGTTGACCGCCAGCCAGCTTAGAATGTGCAACGTGAAGGCCAGGTCGGCCTTGCTCTTGGGCGCGAGCACGCCGGCCGGAGCGAAGCGCGGGTCGTTGATCAGCAGCGGGTTGGCATCGCCATCCCATTTGATCGAGTACGGCGGGTTGGAAACAATGGCCTCGAAAGGCTCGTCATCCCAGTGCGCCGGGTCGGTCAGCGTGTCGCCGTGGGCGATGTTGAACTTCTCATAGTTCACGTTGTGCAGGAACATGTTGATCCGGCACAGGTTGTAGGTGGTGAGGTTGATTTCCTGGCCGTAGAAACCCTGACGCACCTTGTTGTGCCCTAGCACCTTGGAAAAGCTCAGCAACAGCGAACCGGAGCCACAGGCTGGGTCATAAACCTTGTTGACCTCCTTCTTGCCCACCACCGTGATGCGGGCCAGCAGTTCTGAGACCTCCTGCGGGGTATAGAACTCGCCACCGGACTTGCCGGCGGTGGAGGCATACATCTGCATCAGGTACTCGTAGGCGTCGCCGAACAGGTCGATGCTGTTGTCGGCAAAATTGCCCGAGCTGTTGCCCAGCGGCAGATCGCCGATGGCGTCGAGCAGCTTCACCAGCTTTTCGTTGCGTTTGGCCACGGTGTGGCCGAGCTTGCTGCTGTTGACGTCCAGATCATCGAACAGCCCTTTGAAGTCATCCTCGCTACCAGCGCCCGACGCCGAGGCCTCAATGTCCTTGAACACTTTCGACAGGGTTTCGTTGAGGTTCGGATCATGGCGGGCGCGCTTGCGCACATTGGCAAACAGTTGCGACGGCAGGATGTAGAAGCCCTTTTCCTGAACCGTTTCGTAACGGCCCACGATAGCGTGGGCGTCTGCCAAATCGCTGTAGTCAAAATCCGCACTACCCGCGCGGCGCTCCTGTGCGTTGAGGTAGTTGGTCAGGTTCTCCGAGATGAAGCGGTAGAACAGCATGCCAAGAACGTAGGTCTTGAAGTCCCAGCCATCGACGCTGCCACGCAGGTCGTTGGCGATGCGCCAGATGGTTTTGTGCAGTTCGGCGCGTTCAAGATCTCTGGTGTTGCTCATGGGACGGTAATCACTCTCAGTTTTCGTGTCGCCGGATGACTAACGCATCGCGGCGTGTATGTAATCGTTCGCTCAGGCTGCTCAGTAACCGGGCGCCAGCACCGCTGTTTCCACGCCGTAGAGCAGCAGGGGATCTTTCAGCCAGAGGCGGTACTCCGGATCACGCAGCCGATGATCCGGCGAGCAGTCGACGCTCCATTTGCGCAGTACGTAACCCGCCGTGGCCCCGCGCAACCTCAGGCGCAGCACACCGTCTTGCATGGCGTAATCCATGGCGGTGATGTCCGGATGCGGCTGGTCGGGGTGCGGCACCAGTTCGACCTCCAATATCCGGCTCCACTGGACATCCTGCTCCGGTCGCTCGTTCTCGGCGACGGGAGACTCCATCAGCAGCTTCGGCCGCTTGATGCGGGTGACCACGAAGTCCCGAAACGCACCGCGCTTGCGGTCATAGCCGCGCACGTGCCAGCGCAAGCCCGTATCGATGAGGGCAAAAGGCACGATCTCCCGCTGGGTCTTGCCGCTGCCTAGGGAGTAGTACTCCACGCGCAGAGCGCAGCGGTGGTAAATGGCACGAGTCACGATACCCAGCGTATCCAGATCCGGCTGGGTAAGACGCCCGGACGTTACGCAGGAGATTCCCGGCGCACTGCTTGCAGGCTCGCCATCACCAAAACCCTCTGCCAGCCAGGCCAGTACCCGGTCAGCAGAGAAGGTGAAGATCGGTCGGAACTCCTTGGTCGGCGTGTAAATTTTACTGCTGCGGTCATACGCCAAATTGTTGCCGGCGAGCTCACGATAGGTGGCGAGGTCACGGGTGGCGGCCGCCGTTTGAATGCCGAAGCGCTGAATCAGGTCCTGCCGGCCTATCTCCCCCACGAATCGCAGGCGCAACTCCAGGTAGGCCAGGCGATCGCGCTGGGCTTGCGTTAGTTGCGAGAGAGCTTCAGTGGTCATTCTTGGACTGGCCTTAGTTAAAGCCGGGACAGCATAAATTGCGATCACAACACCCGCAATTAAAAATCACGAACACACCATTTACAGATCATTTTGATTCGTAATAGCCTAAGGCAATCTTCGGGCGACCCGCTGCCCGACCCACAAACTCAGGGACGGGCATGTACATGTGGCTGTTTACCAAATTCGGCTTCTTTTCAGTCGTGAACAAGGGCGATAACGATGAACTCACGGTGCGCAGCCGCACCAAGAGTGATCTGGACCGACTCCGCAATCACTATCTGCCCTCGCTTTCGCCCTCCCGCGCCCACGAAGGCACCGACTACCCTTGGCGGGCCACCACATCACCCACCGCCTTGGGCGAGGCAATGCGCGTTATTGCGCAGGACATTGACTATGCGATCTTCAAGGACGAAGTAGCACTTGGCCTAGGGAAGGATCGTGCCAAGCGCTACGGCAAAATCTGGTCGGCGCTTTACGATATGCCGGATGATCTGCACGAACCCCATCCGGACGGCTTCGAGGGCCTATCCTGGCAACAAAGCGCCAGCACCGGCAAAGCCTTGGCATATGGCGGCGTGGTGATCGACCCCAATGGCTACCTGCTGATGCGCGAGGTGAAAAACCACTTCGATGGCTATGTGTGGACATTTGCCAAAGGCCGCCAGGATAAAGGGGAGTGTCCAAGGCAGACCGCACTGCGCGAAGTCCGCGAAGAGATGGGCATAGATGCCACCATTCTCTCAGCCATACACGGCGAATTTGCTGGCGGCACCACGATCAATCGTTACTTCCTGATGCTGACAGACCGTGGAACACCAGACCTCACCTTTAGTAACCGGGAGACTGAGCGCCTGATCTGGGCAACCCCAGAGGAAGCCAAGCGACTGATCGCGCAATCAACCAACAGTAAAGGATTAGAGCGCGACCTTGCCATTCTTCAGGCCGCGCTGGCCCTTCTGCCTGCCGAACCACCACTGAAACGTGCTATGGCTCGCCGTACCGACTGGCAAAGCAAATTCATGCCCGCTGCACGGGTAACTGTGCCTCTGGAAACTCGCTACTCGCTTCAGGAAATGGCCACCATTATCCGCGGCTTCGTGCCGACCGCGATGGAAGAGAAGTGGTTCATCTTCTACGAAGACGGCGTGTTGCACTGTCACCGCAGCTGGACAGGCATCTGCATTTTCCGAGTTCACTTCAAGCCCTGCGATAGCGGCTGGCAAGCATGGCAAGTGGAAATCAACCGGCACCCTGGGCAATACAACGCGACCAGTGACCGAGAAGATCTGGCACTACTGGACTCAATCATCGAACACCTATTGATCCATGGCCCAGTAGAGCCGACGGTCGATGGCTTTGCTCAGGCGCTGCTGCAGTCGACTCAGCCTGGCTACCTGGGGTCACCTCAAGTCGTCGGCGAGCTGCTGCAAGAGTTGTTTATCGCCGTCGTCGAGCAGCGCAAAGGCACAGTGGAAAGGGGAGCACCGCTTGCCGTGATCAAAAAACTTTCCGTGATTTTTTCTGAGGATACGGAAGGCTATATCCGCATGCCTGGATGGCACAGCGAGCAGCAACTTGGTAAAGCATTGGTGCATTCCTGCAATCTGGATGAAGACTATTGCGAAGGAGAGAACCTCTGCTGCTTGGTCTCAGAGGGATTGGCTGCACTGCAGCTGACGATTGGCGAATTGCTTAGCGGCTTTGAAACAGATGACGACGCGCAATGGGAGCGAGATGCCCTACCTCAGCTCAACGAACTGCACCGATTCGCCACGGCAGTGATGCTCGGCACCAACAGCGTGACACATCCAGGTATCACGCTCAGGGACTTTAGTTGGGAATAATCGAACATCCCATGCCACCAAGCCTGCCAACAGCACATATAAGGCAATTACACGATGAGTGACTTCGCCCCAAAATACGCCCTGTGGGATGAGTTTCTGACAGCCTGGCCGGCTTCACGACTGGCAACCATGACGCTGGATGAATACACCCAGGCCGGCTCGAAGGAGAGCTTCACCTACTGGATCGAATCGCGGCTCGATGAGCTGGGCAGTATATGGGGATGCCAGGACCTACTGCCTGGCTCTCGCGCACAATGACTCAGGTCGCTGCTGTGCGATTCAAGATTCTGCGTTGCGCAGCCGGTGCCTGGCTGAGGTGCGGCGATGAGTGCCGACGAGATACAAACGCGGCTGATTGACCTAGACCGTCTGGCTCGCGAAACAGACCGCGTGGAAAGAGAGATTTTGCGCAAAGCTCGAGATCGGCTGCGCCAGCTTTCAGATAAACCGGGCAGCGAACCGGAAGAGCTCCTGCTTACGGAAGTGATCCACAAGGCCCAGGCGGTGCTTGGAACAAGCTCCTTGCCATCCACCCAGCGCCATAGTGACTCCCCTTGCCAAACCTGCCAGCGCGATTGAGCCCAGCCGGGGCTCAACGCAAGCGACAGCGCAACAGGTAATCAGAGCCTGCTTGCCCCGAAACCATGCAGGCCATTCCCGTAGACCTTGGTGGCGACCTTGCAGAGGTAGCTGGCCCTATAGAAAAATTCGGCCTGGCTCTGCGGATCATTGCGACGTACGCAATAGGCTGGATTGGCCGGTATCTCTACCAGCCCCCTGACCGCTTCCACTGATAGCCCCAAGGCACTTGCCCATGCCTGTTCGAGACGATTGAACATGTTGCCCCTTCCGGTCTCGAATTTACCGAGGGCATTAAACGCATCAAAATTCAGCAGAATAGCCATGTGATAGTGGGGTCTTCCATACAGCCCTACCTCCCGCGCCCATACGAACCGTACATTGCTGTCATGCGCATTCTTGTTATCTACGCGCGCCATTCGGCGATTGTGACGTATCTTCGCTTTAAACGATTCTAAAAAGCGCTCTACCACCTGATTCAGGTAATAGCACTCAGGCAGATCTATTCCAGCAGGAAACCTTAGATCAACCCTAAAAGCCAATACTCTAGAATATTGCTGCACAGCCTGCTCTACCGTATCACGGAGTCTTCTTAGATACTGCTGAAAAAATGGCCCCTTATCGCCCTGAATCGGCAGTCCACAATACCCACTCCCCTCATGGATTATCAGATTATGGTTTTGATTATGACGCTGCATTACTGAATACCTCGCTGTTAGTTTCATATACTTCTAACAGCAAGTAGTTTTTTACAGCCCAACTTACAAACCTAAGACAGGCACCAATAAGTGCCTGCCATGCACTACCAACAACACTAAAACAAGATGAGTAAAGCATAATACCAATACCGAGAACCAAACCCCGAAAACCACAAGCTAATCACCTTAAACATCTAGGTAAGAGCCAAGAAAAACATGAAAAATCAACTCTGGGAAAATATTGTCAAAGCCGGAGCATTCCGACTTTGACAAGCATTACCAATCCCCAAAGGTAGGCTACAAGTCACGCCAAAACGACTTCTTGTGCATCCCGCTCCGCCACCCTCTCCAGTATCCATTCACTGACCTCGCTCTCCAGCCACCCCACACTCCGCCCACCCAAGGGAATCGGCTTCGGAAACCAGCTTTCTGAGACATATTTGTAAATCGTGGAGCGCCCGAGGCCAGTCATCTCCATTACGTGCTGCAATCGAATCACTTTCATGATGAGCTCCTAATTTGACTCATCAGATCTGGCTTCCCCGTATTTCTTTACACCCCATCAGAGCACCAGTTTGGGCGGCAGCATCGCCCATCCCACAACAGCCCCACCGCCTCATACGTCTCAACCTAAAAGGCGAGCGACCCTGGAGGTCGGCACTCAGACATAACGACTGAGCGCTCAGCCATGCTGCAACCAAAGCGAGCCGCCAGCCGATTATCACCTGGCGTCAGTACAGGCCTCACAGCACGACATGCCGCATCCCCGTCAATGCCAGCGCACCTTTCTAGGGGAGGCATAAAGCTATTCAGAGCTAGATCTCCTCAATGAATCCGCATGTATACTGAGCTCAAATGAATTAAGACCTCTTGAAAACCATTAAAATATCGTCATAAAACAACACTAAAGCCTCTAATTAAACGCTATAAATCCACTAGAGATTCCATCCGGACAGAGCCTTCAGCATGACCAACCCAATCAACGACAAGCTCCAAAAGACACTTAACGGCCTCAATGTCGATAGCAGGCTAAGCACCTGGCTATGGCTATTTCTAAAGGGGCGAGTTCCTCAGGCCAATCTGGGGGAGCTCGGCAGCCCAGGTATGCGAGATCGCATGGCAGAGCTCATCCAAAACACCCCGACAGGTGCAGAAAGCATTGAGGCTCAAAGCGCCGCATTCCTGCTACCAAAGGAATATTTAGAGTGGATAACAAGCAACAAAAGACAAAACTTATTTCTAACCAGAAAGCTGATCGAAAGGAATGGGAACACCCCAATTATTGGACCAATAAACCTGACCGGCAGAGATCTAATCATTGCAATGATTGATATTCTGGCAATAGACCAAAATCTAAAATCATCGATAATCTATCAAATAAAAACCGAGTGGGAACAACACTCAAGCCAAGACCATATATTCAAATGGTTCGACACACCAGACACCGAACAAAAACTAAACACGGCATGGGAGATAATAAAAAGCAAATATCCACTCCTAACTTTCCAGCAAAACCCACCCCGAGAAAAAGATGATTTAGTAATTTTTCTTGATGCTCAACCCATCACCGCACCCGAAAAGACACTACTCATGGACTCCATCAAGAAGCGATGGAGCCAAAATAAATATCGCGCCAAACAGACAGGCAAGAAGCAGTACAACTTCATCCTATCCGACAAGACCATTAAGCGGCTTGACAAGCTAGCCGATAAATACGACTTAAAAAGAACCGAAGTCTTGGAGATACTGCTACAGATAGAGGAAGAAAAAGGAATTTATATACCAGAAAAACTGAAGCCCCTGAGAGACATCTAAACAGGGCAACCGTGACAGGAAATATTTACTTAACAGAAATCAAATACAAACCAAATTAGACACAAGCCCGGAAAACTAAACCAATTGAAGTTTAATCGCAACTTCCTCATCAATATAGTCGGCCCAGGCTTGCATCATCTGGCGTCGTTCTTCCAGATACTCAGCTTGGTTGTAGCTTGCTCGAACTTTGTTTCTCTCGGCATGAGCCAACTGACGCTCGATAACGTCTGAGCGATATCTCATTTCGTTCAGCATGGTCGAGGCTGTCGCGCGGAAGCCATGGGCCGAAAAACCGATGCTGTCCTTGCCATTGAACCCCATGCGCTCAAGTGCCCGGTTCAGCGTCGTTGCTGTCATACATTCGTTCGGCTTGCGATAGTTCGGAAATAGCAGCCGGCGACCGCCTGTGTGAGTGTGCAGCTCACGCAGCAGCTCGACCGCTTGCCTCGATAGAGGAACTATGTGCGACTCGCGCATCTTCATGCGCTCAGCTGGAATACGCCATTCGGCACGATCCAGATCGAATTCGATCCACTCCGCCTTGCGGAGCTCTACAGTGCGCACGAATGTAAGCAGCATTATACGAAGCGCGATCACCGTTGTTCTGTAGCCGCCGTATTGTTCCAGGGCTTTAGAGAAGTCGGCTATCTGCTCACGAGTGAGCGGCTTGTGATGCTGCACCTTGGGGCGATGGATAGCGCCTTTCAGAGCCGCAGCTGGATCAGCATCAGCACGCAATGTCGCGACAGCATATCGAAAGACTGCCGATGACCACTGCCTTACGAGCAGCGCCACCGTTGCAGCACCTCGGGTCTCAATCCGGCCGAGAATCTCCAACAGGTGTGCGGCCGAAACATTGCGTATCGGCAGCTTACCCACGAAAGGGAAGACGTCTGCCGCCATGAACCTCTCAACCTGCCGCAAGTAGTAAGGCGTCCAGCCTGGTGTCTTCTTTTTGATCCACTCGCGCGCCACCGCCTCGAAGGTGTTCGCATTCGCAACGCTGGTAGCCAGCCGCTCAGCTTGCCGGTTGTGCGAAGGATGGATACCTTGGCGAATCAGCGGCTTAGCCTTTTCCCGCTCGTTACGCGCATCGGCCAGCCCGATCTCCGGATAGCCACCGATGGCGAACACATTCTCCTTGCCATCTATGCGGTAGCGTAGCCGCCATAGCTTGGCACCGGTCGGACGAACCTCCAGATACAACCCACCACCATCGGTGAGTTTTAGCGGCTTGTCGCCAGCCTTGGAGTTGCGAATCTTGGCATCGGTCAAGGGCATGGTGCGGGTATCCGTACTTTGATACCCGCAACGATACCCGCATTATCCATAGATGCCAACGAACGCCATGGACGAGAGAGGACTTAAAATCCCCGAAAACACTGCCCCCCAGAAAAATCCGTAGACGTTAGTGGACATCAAAAGAAGTCGATGCTGCTTATCAATCATCAGCAGCATGGCAGGACTCCTCAGCGCTTAGTCTGGTCAGGAACGGTTTGCTCGGCCAGGGCCACAGCACGGAACATGGCGCGACGCTTGTTCAGCGTTTCCTCCCATTCCAGCGCGGGCACCGAGTCGGCAACAATGCCGGCACCGGCCTGCACATGCAGCTCACCGTCTTTGATTACCGCCGTACGGATGGCGATGGCGGTGTCCATATTGCCGTTCCAGGCCAGGTAACCCACCGCACCACCGTAAACACCGCGCTTGACCGGCTCCAACTCGTCGATAATTTCCATGGCGCGAATCTTCGGCGCACCGGACAGGGTGCCCGCCGGCAGAATCGCGCGCAGGGCATCCATCGCCGTAAGGCCTTCCTTGAGTTGGCCGGTGACGTTGGAGACGATATGCATGACGTTGGAATAGCGCTCAATGACCATCTTTTCGGTGAGCTTGACGCTGCCCGTACTCGCCACCCGGCCGACGTCATTGCGCCCCAGGTCGATCAACATCAGGTGCTCGGCGACTTCCTTGGCATCGGACAGCAGGTCTTCTTCCAGGGCCAGATCGGCCTCTTCATTGGCGCCGCGTGGGCGGGTGCCGGCAATTGGACGCACTGTCACCAAGCCATCCTCCAGACGCACCAGCACTTCCGGTGAACTGCCGACCACATGGAAGTCGCCGAAGTTAAAGAAGTACATATAAGGCGTCGGGTTGATGCAGCGCAGGGCGCGGTATAGATCAATCGGCGCGGCCTTGAACGGGATCGACATGCGCTGCGAGATCACCACCTGCATGCAGTCACCGGCGAGGATGTATTCCTTGATCGCCTTAACCGCTTGTTCGTAATCGTCACGCTTAAAGCTGGAGACAAAATCCGGATCGGCAGTCACAGGGGCGGCCAGGTCGACGCCCAAACGCGGGGTAATCGGCTGACGCAGCTTGTGCAGAATTTCTTGTAGCCGGGCATGGCCTTGCTCAAGCGCATCGCTATCGGCAGGGTCAACCAGGACGATGGCGTGCATCTTGCCGGCCAGGTTGTCGAACACCACCACGGCATCGGAGACCATCAGCAGAATATCCGGGGTCCCCAGTGCGTCCGGGTTCACCCCTTTGGCCAGCTTGGGCTCGACGTAGCGCACGCTGTCGTAACCGAAATAACCGACCAAGCCACCATTGAAGCGCGGCAGGCCTGGCAGGGTCGGTACCTTGTAGCGATCCTTGAACTGCTCGACAAAGGTCAAGGGGTCTTCGCAGTGGTGGCGTTCGACTTCCACGCCATCCACGCTGATCGACACGTCGTGCGCATAGGCGCGCAGCACCGTACGTGCCGGCAGACCGATGATCGAGTAACGCCCCCACTTCTCGCCGCCCTGGACGGACTCAAGCAGGTAGGTGTTGGCCTCATCGGCCAGCTTCAAATAAATGGACAGTGGCGTATCGAAATCCACCAGGGTTTCGCAGGCAACAGGAATGCGGTTATAGCCGGCAGCGGCTAAACGCAGGAATTCATCGCGGGTCATGATCAGCCTCGTGGCTTGAGGTAATTCGGTCGTGTGCAAGCGTGCCGACTGTGCGGCCAAGATCAGGTCAGAGGCGCCAGCGCCAACGGGCCAGGGCCTTGATGATGTTCATGTCGGTGCGTGTCGACCAACGCATGCAGGTAGCCACCACGAAGCTCTCTTAATTCAGGCGGGATAGGAATCCGGCCACACTAGCGCAGGGTCAGAGCCGAATCAACCCGCAAGGCCCGGCAAAAGCGGCGGCTCAGCCGGGCAAAGCAAACCCATCAGGCTGTCCAATACGTGCGCGGGGTTCTCTTCGGCAATCGGCCGGCCATGGTTATAGCCGTAGCTCAACGCCACGCAAGGCACGCCGGCCGCCTTGGCCGCACGCACATCATTACGCGAGTCGCCGACAAACAGCGCATGCGCGGCATCAACCCGCGCTAGCCGCATGACATGCAACAACGCCGCCGGGTCGGGCTTCTGCTGCGCCAAGGTATCGCCACCGACAATCCAGCGGAAATAGCCGCCCAAGCCCTTTTCATCCAGCAAGGGCCCAACAAAACGCTCTGGCTTGTTGGTGACAAGCGCCAGCTCGACCTGCTGTTCGCGCAACCAGTCCAGCGTATGCTTCACCCCGGGGTAGACCTGGGTCAGGGCATGGCTTTCGGCGTAATGCTGCATAAACAGTTGCAACGCCTGTTCAGCGTGCCCCTCATCGACCTGCGCATGTTCCAGGCTGCCAGCCAGGGCACGGCGCACCAACACCCGCGCGCCATTGCCCACCCAGTCACGCACTCGCTCAATGCCTGCAGCAGGCCGCCCCAGCAGCAGCAGGGTCTTGTCGACCGCCGCTGCCAGATCCGGGACTGAGTCGACCAGCGTGCCGTCCAGGTCAAACATCACCAGGCGCGGCAACTCGCCGTGAAACAGCTCGCGTAGCAGGCTCACCCGCGCGCCAGAGCCAGTTCGGTGCGCATGGCGTCAATCACCGTTTTGTAGTCCGGCTGATTGAAAATCGCCGAGCCCGCGACGAAGGTATCAGCACCGGCCGCCGCGATTTCACGGATGTTCTGCACATTGACCCCGCCGTCGATTTCCAGGCGAATGTCACGGCCGCTGGCATCGATCAACGCACGTGCTTGCTTAAGCTTTTCCAGGGTATGCGGGATGAATTTCTGCCCGCCAAAGCCTGGGTTGACGCTCATCAGCAGGACCATATCGACCTTGTCCATCACGTGCTTGAGCACATCCAGCGGGGTGGCGGGATTGAACACCAAGCCGGCCTTGCAACCGCCCTCACGGATCAGCTGCAGGGAGCGGTCGATATGCTCGGACGCCTCCGGATGAAAGGTGATGTAACTCGCGCCCGCCTCAATAAAGTCGCCAATGATGCGATCCACTGGCTTGACCATCAGGTGCGCGTCGATTGGCGCGGTGATGCCGTACTTGCGCAGCGCCGCGCAGACCATCGGGCCAATCGTCAGGTTCGGCACATAATGGTTATCCATTACATCGAAGTGCACGATGTCAGCCCCGGCGGCGAGCACCTTATCCACCTCCTCACCCAGGCGAGCGAAGTCAGCGGAAAGAATCGACGGAGCAATGGCGAAGGGTTGCATAACGCACCTCGGTGGCATTCACGGATGGCGCGCATTGTACCAGCCCCATCCCAGGCCTGGCGCGCTCACCGACACCTGACAAGACAGGTCTGAAAAGGCTAGGCTGGGCAAACACGATACTCGCTGGAGAGCCCGATGCTTTCGCCCCCTGCCGCACTTGCCCTGAGCTTGCTGCTACTGACCGGCCCGTTGCATGCCGAAGAGCCAGACACCGCGAACCAAGCCCCAACTGCGACTGACACCACCGCAGAACCGAGCGCAGCCGCACGCGCGCCCCTGGCCGAGCGCAGCGAAGTGGAAGCCAGCGCACTTGAGCAGCAACTGGGGCAAAAAGAACAGCAGCAGCTACAGGCTGGCGATGAACGCTTTCTGGCGCTCTGGCTACCGGCCAATACGCCCGAGCCCAGCGGCGCAGTAATTATCGTGCCGGGCGACGCTGAACATGCCGATTGGCCGCAAAGTGTCGGCCCATTGCGCCGCAAGCTGCCCAACAATGGCTGGCACAGCCTCAGCCTGACGCTGCCCGACCCGAAGGGTGATGCCGCGCCACTGCGCAGCCCAGCGCCAGACCCTGACGACTCAGCCGAAAGTGGCCCGGCAAGCACGCCGACAGCAGAGCTCAGCACAAGCGCAGATCAGACCAACACAGTAGCTAACAGCAAACCGATCGACAGCGCCGAAGCCACTGCAAGCAAAGCGAAAAATAGCGAAGAGCAACAGCAGGCCCACGCACAGCGCGTCATGGCGCGTATCGAGTCAGCCATCGGCTTTGCCGAGCAACAGCAAGCCAAGACCGTCGTCCTGCTTGGACACGGCAGCGGGGCCTACTGGGCGGCGCGCTACCTGGCCGAGCGCAAACCCGATAATATCCGCAACCTGTTATGGGTGGCCGCCGCATTACCCACCGGCTACGCGCCATCTCTGGATGAGCTGATCGCGCAGCTGCAGTTGGCCACCGGTGACTTCTATTACAAAGACCTGCCTAGCGACCGACTGGCGGCACTCAAACGCTCACAGGCCAGCAAACGCCAGCAGCATCCTGCGTACGTGCAGATTGCCATGCGGGCCCTGCCGGGCAACCGCGACGCTGAGCAGGAGCAACTCTACCGGCGCATCCGCGGCTGGCTGACGATGAGGCTTGAGGCGCAATAGGCTTTAGCGAAAACCGTGGCGCTGGCGAACCAGGTCATAGGCCTGATGCAATTCACCGGTGCGCTCAGTGGCCTCGCGCACCCGCTCTGCAGAAGCGCCGCTACCGGCCAACTTGTCGGGATGATGGCGACTTAACAAACGCCGATACGCCTGCTTGATCTGCGCAGGCTCGGCATCGGCACTGACATTCAACAGGCTCAGGGCACGCTGATAGGCATTGCTCGCGCTCGGCGTCAGCGGCCTGCGCTGCGGCGCATAAGCATCACTGAGCTGCACCTGGGTGGCTGTCGAGACCTGCAACCACTTGCCCCACAGCATGATCAGCTCGCGCTCGGCCTGATCAACCCGCCCATCAACCCAGGCCATCCGCCAGCAGGCACGCAGCAGTGCGTCGCTACGTTGACGCTGACGCTGCAGAGGTGCGCGCAAACTGTCGCGCCCCGTCTTGCCTTGGGCAAAGGCCGCGATTGCCTGACGCTGCCCTTCAGCATCCAGCCCCAGGCGCTGCATTTCCGCCCGCGCTTGCTGAATGTGCGCAGGCATGACCCGCCCGCCGCTCTTGGCCAAGCGTCCCAGCAAGACAAACAGCAACCACTCACCGCGCGTTTCGGCGCGACCGCCCAAGCGCTCGCGCAAGGCCGCCCAGGACTGCAAACGCAAGCGCCGATCCAGCACCTGACCCAGCAGACCGCCCAGCAGCGCACCCGGAATACTCGCGACGGCCAGCCCGGCAACGGCCCCCAACAGGGTCGCTGGCCAGAGCATCCTAACCGCGCGCCTCAAGCAAGGACTCGACATAGGCCAGCCGCTCATGGGTACCGACATCCACCCAGCAACCGGCAAACGACTCGCCACTGACCTGTCCAGCCGCCATCGCCGCACGCAGCAAGGGGGCAAGTTTGAAGGCTCCGGCCTGGCAGTCGGCAAACAACGCCGGCGACAACACGGCCATGCCGCTGTAGGTCAGACTGTCCGGCGCGGCCTGCGCATCGCTGACCTGCCCGTCTCGCAGGCAAAAATCACCGCCCGCGTGATGACTGGGATTAGCCACCAGGACCAGATGCGCCAGCCCAGTCAGTGGTCGACGCAGCTCAGCCAAGGGGTAATCGGTGAAGATATCGCCATTGATCAGCGCAAACGGCTGATCACCCAACAACGGCAGGGCCTGGAAGATCCCGCCGCCGGTTTCCAGCGGCTCAGCCTCCGCGGAATAGGCAATGCTCAGGCCAAAGCGCGAGCCATCACCGAGGTAATCCTCGATCTGCTGACCGAGCCAGGCGTGATTGATCACCACCTCGGTAAAGCCGGCCGCCGCCAAGGCGCGCAGGTGATACTCGATCAACGGCACACCGGCCGCGCGCACCAAAGGTTTCGGCGTGTGCAATGTCAGCGGACGCAACCGCTCGCCCTTGCCCGCCGCCAGAATCATCGCTTTCATGCCGGCTCCCGCTGCAGGCTGGCCAGCAGCTCAGCCAATTCAGCCAACTCCGGTCGGCGCACCAGGACTGCCTCTATATAGGAGAAGAAGCGCGGTACATCAGCCAGGTACTTGGGCTTGCCATCACGGTGGCAAATGCGCGCGAAGATGCCGATCACTTTGAGATGGCGCTGCACGCCCATTAGGTCGCTGGCCCGGAGAAAGTCGTCTAATACTGGCTGAACGGGCACGCTGGCATCACGCGCCTGCTGCCAGTACTGCTCCAGCCAACTGCGTACACGCGCTTCCGGCCAACTGAGGAACGCATCCTTGAACAGGCAGGTGATGTCATAGGTCACCGGACCATAGACCGCATCCTGAAAATCCAGCACTCCGGGATTCGGCTCACTGAGCATCAGATTGCGCGGCATGTAGTCGCGATGCACCAACACCTTGGGCTGGGCCAGAGCGCTATCGATCAACAACTGGCTCGCCCGCTGCCAGAGTGCCTGCTGCTGCGAACTGAACGCAACACCCAGATGCTGCTGCACATACCATTCAGGGAATAGCTGAAGCTCGCGGCGCAGCAAGGCGTCGTCATAACTGGGCAATGGCGTGCTCATCGGCAGCCGCTGAAATGCCAGCAACGCCTGCACGGCATCGGCAAACAATCCATCGGCGTTGTCATCATTGATGACATCCAGGTAAGTCTGCCGACCTAAATCGTTGAGCAAGAGAAAGCCCCGCTCAAGATCAGCGGCGAGGATCTGCGGCACGTTGAGCTGCGCCTCGGCCAGTAACTGCGCCACTTTAACGAAGGGCCGGCAGTCTTCCTGCGGCGGCGGCGCATCCATCACGATCAGCGTCCGCGCCGCGCCTTGCCAGCGGAAATAACGGCGAAAACTGGCGTCACTGCTGGCCGACGTCAGTGTCGCAGCCGGCACAGCGCCCCAGCCTTGCTCGGCAAACAGCTCAGGCAGCAATTGATCCAGCCAGTTTTCAAGGAGTTTCAGGCGTACATCTTCATCAGGCATTACAAGGTCTCCGACGGCGCTAGCCGTTGCGCGGGTCATGCTTTATTATCCAGCATCTTTTCAAGCCCATCGAGAGGCGTGCGGCCTCAGGGCCAATGGCGCGCAGGAAGCCCGGATAAAATAAGATGGCAGTAAAATACCCCGCGTTTCGTAAAAAATTCCCCCTACTGGTTACTAGCAGCCTTCTGGCGCTGCAACCCGTAGCCATTCCTTTTGCTGTCGCTGCCGAGCAGTACGATTGCCAGGTTTCCGCCACCGGCGGCTGGGCATGCGCCCCGAAAACCAGCAATGCTGCACTGCCAGCCCGGCCAGTACAACGTGATTCGCTCGCCAGTAGCAAGGCGGCTGACGGCAACGCCGAACCCCGCCAAGCTAAAGCCGCGCAAGCCACTCTGGTTACCGAAAGCCGTGGTAAAGGCCTGGCTGCGCGCAGCGCGGATTACAGCCACCTCGACTGGGTCCCACGTGAGAGCCTCAGCGCTGCCCAGCTGGCTGAAACCGGCCCTTACTGCGCCGGTGCTTACGTAGAGCCAACCCGCCCAGGCATGAACGACACGACGCCGATGGATGAAGCGCCGATGTTTATCTCGGCCAAAGCGTCGCGCTATGCTCAGGAAGAGCAGGTCGCGACCCTCGCCGGAGATGTTGTGCTGCGCCAGGCCGGTATGCAGGTCGAAGCCGATGAGGCCAACCTGCACCAGGCGGAAAACCGTGGCGAGCTGATCGGCAATGTACGCCTGCGAGATCAGGGCATGCTGGTGGTCGGTGATCGCGCCGAACTGCAACTGGACAACGGCGAAGCCAAAGTCGATAACGCCGAATATGTGCTGCACAAGAGTCATATCCGCGGTAATGCGCTCTACGCCAAGCGTGAAGAAAGCGCGATTATTCGCCTGAAAGACGGCACCTACACCAGCTGCGAACCTGGCAGCAACACCTGGCACCTCAAGGGCAATAACATCACCCTGAATCCGGCTACCGGCTTCGGCACCGCGACCAACGTCACCCTGCGCGTGAAGAATATTCCGGTGTTCTACACACCCTATATCTACTTCCCGATTGATGACCGTCGCCAGTCCGGCTTCCTGCCGCCAAGCATCGGCAGCTCAGGCGATAACGGCCTGACCCTGCAGACGCCTTACTACTTCAACCTGGCACCGAACTACGACGCCACGCTGTACCCAACTTATATGAGCGACCGCGGCTTGCTGATGGAAGGCGAATTCCGCTACCTCACCAAGAACAGCGAAGGCCAGGTCGGCGGCGGCATCCTGCAAGACAGCAACGACGACCGCAAACTGCAGTCCGAGTACCAAGACCAGCGCTGGATGTACAGCTGGCAGCACAAGCAGGGCCTCAACGATCGCCTGCTGGCTGAAGTTGACTACACCGACATTAGCGACCCGTATTACTTCCAAGACCTGAGCACAGACCTGGGCATTGGCCTCGATACCTACTTAAACCAACGCGGCACCCTGACCTACCGTGGCGACAGCTATACCGCGCGACTGAACGCGCACGCTTACGAGTTGGCCAATATCACCGATATCACGCCGTACAACCGCCTGCCGCAGATCACCTTGGACGGCAAGCTACCCTTCCAGCCGGCAGGTCTCAACATGACCTACGGCACGGAGTTTGTGCGCTTCGATCGCAGCCTGCGTAGCGGCCAGTTCTCCGACGAAAACGGCGCGCTTACCAACTGGTACGACACCAACCTGAAAGGCCTGGCCCGCGCCAACGGTGACCGCCTGCATGTTGAGCCTGGTATTAGCCTGCCTTTGAACTGGAGCTGGGGCTATATCAAGCCGCAGGTCAAATACCTGCAGACCAACTACGACCTGAGCCTGGATCAACAAGGTAAAAATACCTTGCTGGCTGAGCAGGAATATAAGAGCAGCCAGAGCCGTGGCGTAGGCATGTTCAGCTTAGACAGCGGCCTGTACTTCGACCGCAACACCCAGCTGTTCGGCAGACAGTACCGCCAAACACTGGAGCCACGCGCCTTCTACCTTTATGTGCCAGAAGAAGACCAGACCGATATTCCGGTCTTCGACACGGGCGAAAGCACCTTCAGCTACTCCTCGCTGTGGCGTGAGAATCGCTTCTCCGGCAAGGATCGCATCGGTGACGAGAACAAACTGTCGCTGGGCGTCACCAACCGCTGGATTGAACCGAATGGCTTTGAACGCCAGCGCTTCAGCATTGGCCAGGCGATTTACTTCGAAGATCGCCAGGTACAGATGCCGGGCATCGACTACCGCACGCGCGGCGAGGCAACCGCCTCGGTTTCACCCTATGCCCTCGAATACCTGTATCGCTTTAACCGCGACTGGCGCTTCTCGTCCGACTTCAACTGGGACCCGGATAGCGGTAGCACCCGCTCCGGCAGTGCAATGTTCCACTACCAGCCAGAAGACAACCCGAACAAGGTGGTCAACGCCGGTTACCGCTATCGCAATGACACCGTGCGCTTTGATGAATCCAAAGGCGAATGGGGCTTCGGCAGCGATTACGGGACACCGGGTTCACCTGAGTACATCAAGGACTACTACAAGATCAGCCAGCACGATTTTTCGGTTATCTGGCCAATCGTGCCGCAGTGGAACGCAATCTCCCGCTGGCAGTATGACTACGGCCGCGACCGTACCTTGGAAGCCTTTGCCGGCTTCGAGTACGACAGTTGCTGCTGGAAACTACGCCTGATCAACCGCTACTGGATCGACTATGACGAAGTCAGCCTGAACCCGTCACTGAACGACCAGGCTGACCGCGGCATCTTCCTGCAGATCGTCCTTAAAGGTCTCGGCGGTGTTACCGGCAATAAAGTGGAGTCTTTCCTCGACCAAGGCATTCAAGGTTATCGTGAACGTGAAGATCAAGCTTTCTGATTGCGTGCGCCCCCTGCTGTTGGGCGCGCTGTTTCTGGGTACTGCGGCACATGCCGAAGTACGACCTCTCAACCGTGTCGTGGCGATTGTTGATAACGATGTTGTCATGCAAAGCCAACTCGACGCTCGCTTGCGTGAAGTGCAGCAGACGATTGCTCAGCGTGGCGCAGCCGTACCGCCAGCAGAAGTACTCAGTCAGCAGGTGCTGGAGCGCCTGATCATCGAGAACATTCAGCTGCAGATTGGTGAGCGCTCAGGCATTCGGATTACTGACGAAGAACTGAATCAGGCCATCGGCACGATTGCCCAGCGCAATGGCATGAGCATCGAACAGTTCCGCGCCGCCTTGGCGAAAGACGGCCTGTCCTACACCGATGCGCGTGATCAGGTGCGCCGCGAGATGATCATCAGCCGCGTGCGCCAGCGCCGCGTGGCCGAGCGCATCCAGGTAACGGATCAGGAAGTGCAGAACTTCCTCGCTTCGGATCTGGGCAAGATGCAGCTTTCCGAGGAGTACCGCCTCGCCAACATCCTCATCCCGGTGGCCGAAGGTGCTTCCCCCGAGGACATTCAGGCAGCTGATCGCCAAGCCAGCGAGGTCTATAAACAACTGCAACAAGGTGCCGACTTCGCTCAACTGGCCATTGCCCGCTCGGCCAGTGAAACCGCACTGGAAGGCGGCGAAATGGGCTGGCGTAAAGCCGGGCAACTGCCACCGCCGTTCGATGCCATGCTCAGCGCCTTGTCAGTTGGCCAGGTGACCGAGCCGATGCGCACCCCTGGCGGCTTTATCATGATCAAGCTGCTGGAAAAACGTGGTGGCGACAGCCAGGTACGTGACGAAGTGAATGTTCGCCATATCCTGATCAAACCCAGCGAAATCCGCAGCGAAGGCGAAACCAAACGCCTGGTCGAGCGCCTGTATCAGCGCATTGTGGCTGGCGAAGACTTCGCCGAACTGGCAAAGAATTTCTCCGAAGACCCAGGCTCGGCGCTGAATGGCGGCACACTTAGCTGGATCGACCCGAACGTATTGGTCCCCGAGTTCCGCGAAGTCATGAACAACACGCCAGCGGGTGAGTTGTCCAAGCCCTTCAAGAGCCCGTTCGGCTGGCACGTGCTGGAAGTTATGGGCCGCCGCGCCACTGACAGCAGCGAGCAGTACCGCGAGCAGCAGGCGATGACGGTATTGCGCAACCGCAAGTACGATGAAGAGCTGCAGTCCTGGCTGCGCCAGATTCGTGACGAAGCCTACGTTGAGACCAAGCTCTGACCGGCTAGGCGTGAGCCACGCTCAGCAACGTTACAGCTCAAGCCCGGCTCATGCACATGCATAGCCGGGCTTTTTAATGCCGGACGATAACCGCGCCGCTACTTTTAACTGACGCCCAACTGAGTTGGCGCATAACCGAGAGCCCGCCGATGACCGCCACCCGTCTTTTTGCCCTAACCCCTGGCGAACCCGCCGGCATAGGTCCAGACCTGTGCCTGCTGCTGGCCCGCGAGGCGCAGCCACACGCCCTGGTCACCATCGCCAGCCGGGATTTACTGGCCGAGCGGGCGCAACTGCTGGGCCTGAGCATCCAACTGATCGCAGTCAGCCCTGAGCACTGGCCAACCCAAGCGGCACCAGCAGGCAGCCTGTATGTCTGGGACACGCCACTGGCCGCGCCGGTAAAACCTGGGACACTGAACGAAAGCAACGCAGCCTATGTCCTGGAAACCCTCACCCGCGCGGGCCAAGGCTGCCTAGACGGGCACTTCGCCGGCATGATCACCGCCCCCGTGCACAAGGGTGTGATCAACCAAGCAGGGATTGCGTTCTCTGGGCATACCGAGTTTCTCGCCGAGCTGACCTACACCGAACAGGTGGTGATGATGCTGGCAACAACCGGCCTGCGCGTGGCCCTGGTAACGACACACTTGCCGCTCAAGGATGTTGCCGAAGCCATCACCGCCGAACGTCTCGCCCGGGTGACGCGTATTCTCGACGCCGACCTGCGCGGCAAGTTCGGCATCGCCCAGCCACGCATTCTGGTCTGCGGCCTTAACCCACATGCAGGCGAAGGCGGCCACCTGGGGCGCGAAGAAATCGAGATCATCGAGCCGACCCTGCAACAACTGCGCAGCGAAGGCATCAACCTGATCGGCCCGCTACCGGCCGATACCCTATTCACCCCCAAACACCTCGAGCATTGTGACGCGGTGCTGGCGATGTACCACGACCAGGGTTTACCCGTGCTCAAGTACAAAGGCTTTGGCGCGGCGGTGAACATCACCCTGGGCCTGCCGATCATCCGCACTTCGGTTGACCATGGCACAGCACTGGATCTCGCTGGTAGCGGCAAGATTGACAGCGGCAGCCTGCAAGTCGCCCTACAAACCGCGTACACCATGGCCGCCAGCCAAGTAGCAAGCCACTGACGGCTACAGCCGGTAAGGGGCGAACGCCGCCAATGCTGTTAAACTGCCGGGCTTTCTACACGCGTTACATTCGCTTCAAGCCCTTGGCTTGAAGCCTGGAGCTGCTGCATGTCCGAATACCAACACCGCGCGCGCAAGCGTTTTGGCCAGAACTTCCTGCACGATGCTGGGGTGATTCACCGCATTCTGCGCGCCATCCACGCCCGCGAAGGCGAGCACATGCTGGAGATTGGCCCAGGCCAAGGTGCGCTGACCGAAGGTCTGCTGAACAGCGGCGCGCAGCTCGACGTGATTGAGCTCGATCGTGACCTGATCCCGATCCTGCTAGGCCAGTTCGGCGATAACCCACGCTTTCGCCTGAACCAGGGCGACGCCCTCAAGTTCGACTTCAACCAGCTGCAAGCCGCTCCGCACAGCCTGCGCGTGGTCGGTAACCTGCCGTACAACATCTCCACCCCGCTGATCTTCCACCTGCTCAATAACGCCGCGCTGATTCGCGACATGCACTTTATGCTGCAGAAGGAAGTGGTTGAGCGCCTCGCCGCAACGCCGGGCGGTGGCGATTGGGGCCGCCTGTCGATCATGGTGCAGTACCATTGCCGCGTAGAGCACCTGTTCAACGTCGGTCCGGGCGCATTCAACCCGCCACCCAAGGTCGACTCGGCCATTGTCCGCCTGGTACCGCATGAGGTGCTGCCGCATCCGGCCAAGGACCATCGCCTGCTCGAACGCGTGGTACGCGAAGCCTTCAATCAGCGGCGCAAAACCCTGCGCAACACCCTGAAGAATCTGCTGCCGGCCGACGCCATTGCAGCGGCGGGCGTGGATGGCAGCTTGCGCCCCGAACAACTGGACCTGGCGGCATTTGTACGCCTGGCCGACAAACTGGCTGAGCAAACCATCGCCGACTGACCGCGGCTAGATTGGCTTTTCGCCTACCGAGTGATTACGCATGAGCGATTCGCGCTACAACATCGACGTCAGCGTCGTGACCCGCTACCTGCCGGAACAATCGCAGCCGGAGCAAAACCGCTTCGCCTTCGCCTACACCGTAACGGTGAGCAACTCCGGTGAGCTGCCGGCCAAGCTGCTCTCGCGGCATTGGGTGATCACCGATGGCGATGGCCGCGTGCAGGAAGTACGCGGTGCCGGCGTGGTCGGCCAGCAACCGCTGATTGAGGCGGGCGCAAGCTACACCTACAGCAGCGGCACGGTGATGACCACCCGCGTCGGCATCATGCAGGGCAGCTATCAAATGCTCGCCGAGGACGGCAAACGCTTTGACGCCATGATTGCGCCCTTCCGCTTGGCGGTGCCGGGCTCGCTGCACTAATGGCGACTTATGCCGTTGGCGACCTGCAAGGCTGCCTGAAACCCCTGCAATGCCTGCTCGAACGCGTCGCTTTCGACCCGACTCAGGACAAACTGTGGCTGGTCGGCGACCTGGTCAATCGCGGCCCCGAATCACTCGCCACCCTGCGCTTTCTCTACAGCATCCGCGACGCCCTGACCTGTGTGCTGGGCAATCACGACCTGCACCTGCTGGCCGTGGCGCACAATATCGAGCGACTGAAAAAAGGCGACACCCTGCGCGAGATTATTGATGCGCCGGATGCCGCCGACCTGCTCGACTGGCTGCGCCAGCAGAAGCTTCTGCACTACGATGAAACCCGCGACACCGCACTGGTGCATGCCGGCATCCCGCCACAATGGACCATGGGCAAAGCGCTCAAGCGCGCCGCCGAAGTCGAAGAAGCACTGCGCGACGATGCACGCATGCCGCTATTTCTCGACGGCATGTATGGCAATGAGCCCGCCCGCTGGGATGGTGATCTACAAGGCGTAACCCGCCTGCGGGTAATCACCAATTACTTCACGCGGATGCGCTTTTGCAAAGCCGATGGCACCCTCGACCTGAAAACCAAGGAAGGCGCAGGCAGCGCGCCAGCCGGCTACGCCCCCTGGTTCAGTTACAAACAGCGTAAAACCCGTGGCCAGCGGATCATCTTCGGCCACTGGGCAGCGCTCGAAGGCCACGCCCAAGAACCCGACGTGGTAGCCCTGGACACCGGCTGTGTATGGGGCGCCAGCATGACCCTGATGAATATCGACAGCGGCGAGAAATACAGCTGCGACTGTAAGGAGCAACGATGAGCGAATTCAAACGCATTCCCCCCGAGCAGGCTCAGGCCTTACGTCAGCAAGGCGCAGTGGTGGTCGATATCCGCGACCCGCAGAGCTTCGCCGCTGGCCACATCAGTGGCTCGCAACACCTCGATAACCACTCACTGCACGGTTTTATCACCCAGGCCGACCTCGATGCGCCGCTAATTGTCGCCTGCTATCACGGCAACTCCAGCCAAAGCGCGGCCGCCTACCTGATCGGCCAGGGCTTCACTGAGGTCTACAGCCTCGATGGCGGTTTCGAGCTGTGGCGAGCGACCTTCCCTGACGACACCGCCCAAGCACCTGAAGAATAAATTTTCCCAGTGCCCAGGCCGCACCAGCAGCGGCCTGCCGGCGACTCCCGACCGACGGTAATATCCTGTTATCGTTGCGCGCCACTTGCCCCCGCCGAATTCGAACTATCCTTTAGCTCAGGCCATCCAAAACAAGGTAGAGCCGGCCAAACGGCATCGGGCCATCGGTATGACTTTTAGGTGATCTGGGGAATTCATCCCGGCTGCATTCGCACCGGAGCAACCAAGCACCTGACCGACCCCGCACCGGCTCTGCGCATCGAGCGAGGTGAAGTCATGAGCATTTTCAGCCACTTCCAACAACGTTTCGAAGCGACTCGCCAGGAGGAATTCTCCCTCCAGGAGTACCTCGAACTGTGCAAGCAGGACCGCAGCGCCTATGCCTCAGCGGCCGAGCGCCTGCTGATGGCCATCGGCGAGCCCGAACTGCTCGACACGTCGAACAACTCGCGGCTGTCGCGAATTTTCTCCAACAAGGTTATCCGCCGCTACCCGGCCTTTGCCGACTTCCACGGCATGGAAGAATGCATCGACCAGATCGTCTCCTACTTCCGCCATGCCGCGCAGGGCCTGGAAGAGAAGAAACAGATCCTGTATTTGCTCGGTCCGGTCGGCGGCGGTAAATCGTCGCTGGCAGAGAAGCTCAAGCACCTGATCGAGAAAGTACCGTTCTACGCGATCAAGGGCTCGCCGGTGTTCGAGTCGCCGCTGGGGCTGTTCAGCGACGCCGAAGACGGTGCCATCCTCGAAGAGGATTACGGCATCCCACGGCGCTACCTCGGCAGCATCATGTCGCCCTGGGCGACCAAGCGCCTGCAGGAGTTCGGTGGCGACATCAGCCAGTTCCGCGTGGTCAAACTCTACCCCTCGATCCTCAACCAGATTGCCGTGGCCAAGACCGAACCGGGCGATGAGAACAACCAGGACATCTCCGCCTTGGTCGGCAAAGTAGATATCCGCAAGCTGGAGGAATACCCACAGAACGACGCCGACGCTTACAGCTACTCCGGCGCACTGTGCCGAGCCAACCAGGGTTTGATGGAATTCGTCGAGATGTTCAAGGCACCGATCAAGGTGCTGCACCCATTGCTCACGGCCACCCAGGAAGGTAACTACAACAGCACCGAAGGCCTCGGTGCGATCCCCTACAGCGGCATTCTGCTGGCCCACTCCAACGAGTCGGAATGGCACAGTTTCCGCAACAACAAGAACAACGAAGCCTTCATCGACCGCATCTACATCGTCAAGGTGCCGTACTGCCTGCGGGTAACTGACGAGATCAAAATCTACGACAAGCTGCTGTTCAACAGCTCCCTGGCCAAGGCCCATTGCGCGCCGGACACGCTGAAAATGCTCGCCCAGTTCACCGTCCTCAGCCGCCTGAAGGAGCCGGAAAATTCCAACGTCTACTCGAAGATGCGCGTGTATGACGGCGAGAACCTCAAGGACACCGACCCCAAAGCCAAGTCGATCCAGGAGTACCGCGACACTGCCGGCGTTGATGAAGGGATGAACGGCCTGTCGACCCGCTTTGCCTTCAAGATCCTCTCCAAGGTGTTCAACTTCGACCCCCACGAGATCGCCGCCAACCCGGTGCATCTGCTGTATGTGCTGGAGCAGCAGATCGAGCAAGAGCAGTTCCCCGCAGAAACCCGCGAACGCTACCTGCGCTTTATCAAGGAATACCTGGCGCCGCGCTATATCGAGTTTATCGGCAAGGAAATCCAGACGGCCTACCTGGAGTCCTACAGCGAGTACGGGCAGAACATCTTCGACCGTTATGTGCTGTACGCCGACTTCTGGATTCAGGACCAGGAATACCGCGACCCGGAAACCGGCGAGATCCTCAATCGTGTGGCGCTCAACGAAGAGCTGGAGAAGATCGAGAAACCTGCGGGCATCAGCAACCCCAAGGATTTCCGCAACGAGATCGTCAACTTCGTGCTGCGCGCCCGCGCCAACAACAATGGCAAGAACCCAACCTGGCTCAGCTACGAAAAGCTGCGCGTGGTGATCGAGAAGAAGATGTTCTCCAACACCGAGGATCTGCTGCCGGTCATCAGCTTCAACGCCAAGGCCAGCAAGGAGGATCAACAGAAACACAACGACTTCGTCACACGCATGGTCGAGCGCGGCTACACCGACAAGCAGGTGCGCCTGCTCTCCGAGTGGTACCTGCGGGTTCGTAAATCGCAATAAAACGGCCTGACGCGCCAGGTCGCGGATTCGTGCAGAGTAGATATCAGCCACTCTGCCGTATCCGCGCCTGATGCCTGCAGCGCACGGAGGGCAGTTATGAGCCATGTGATCGACCGACGCCTGAACGGCAAGAACAAGAGCACGGTGAACCGCCAACGTTTCCTGCGGCGTTACCGTGACCACATCAAGAAGGCCGTGGAAGAGGCGGTCGGCCGCCGCTCCATTACCGACATGGAGCACGGCGAGCAAATCAGCATTCCCGGCCGCGACATCGACGAGCCGGTGCTGCACCACGGCCGCGGTGGCCGGCAGACCACCGTGCACCCCGGCAACCGTGAATTCACCACCGGCGAACACATTGCCCGGCCGCAAGGCGGCGGTGGCGGGCAAGGCGCGGGCAAGGCGAGCAACTCCGGGGAAGGCCTGGATGAATTCGTGTTCCAGATCACCCAGGAAGAGTTTCTCGACTTTATGTTCGAGGACCTGGAACTGCCCAACCTGATCAAACGCCACCTAACCGGCAGCGATACGTTTAAAAACGTGCGCGCGGGGATCAGCAACGAAGGCAACCCTTCGCGCATCAATATCGTCCGCACCCTGCGTTCGGCTCACGCCCGACGCATTGCCCTGTCCGGCAGCAGCCGCCACAAACTGAGAGACGCCGAGGCCGAGCTTGAGCGACTCAAACTGGAGCAACCGGACAATCTCGGCGACATTCAGGCGCTTGAAGAAGACATCTGCAAGTGGCGCGCGCGGATCAAGCGGGTGCCGTTCCTCGACACCTTCGACCTCAAGTACAACCTGCTGGTCAAACAACCCAACCCCAGCTCCAAGGCGGTGATGTTCTGCCTGATGGACGTTTCCGGTTCGATGACCCAGTCGACCAAAGACATCGCCAAGCGCTTCTTTATCCTCCTGTACCTGTTCCTCAAGCGCAATTACGACAAGATCGACGTGGTGTTTATCCGCCACCACACCAGCGCCAAAGAGGTCGACGAAGAGGAGTTTTTCTACTCACGCGAGACCGGTGGCACCATCGTCTCCAGCGCCCTGAAATTGATGCAGGAGGTGATGGTCGAGCGCTACCCCGTCAATGAATGGAATATCTATGCCGCCCAAGCCTCGGATGGCGATAACTGGAATGACGATTCGCCGGTGTGTCGGGATATCTTGATCAATCAGATCATGCCGCTTGTGCAGTACTTCACCTACGTGGAAATCACCCCGCGCGAGCACCAGGCGCTGTGGTTCGAGTACGAACAGGTCAGCGAGGCATTCGCCGACACCTTCGCTCAACAGCAATTGGTTTCCGCCGGTGATATCTACCCAGTATTCCGCGACCTGTTCCAGCGGAGGCTTGCCACATGAGCAACAGCCAAGAGAAACGACGCCAACCGATTTCAACGGGCTCGGAGTGGACCTTCGAGCTGATTCGCCAGTACGACCGCGAAATCAGCCGACTGGCCGAACGCTACGCGCTGGACACCTACCCGAACCAGATCGAGCTGATCACCGCCGAACAGATGATGGACGCCTACGCCTCGGTCGGCATGCCGCTGGGCTATCACCACTGGTCCTATGGCAAACACTTCCTCAGCACCGAAAAAGGCTACAAGCGCGGGCAGATGGGCCTGGCCTACGAGATCGTGATCAACTCCGACCCGTGCATCGCCTACCTGATGGAAGAAAACACCATTTGCATGCAGGCCCTGGTGATTGCCCACGCCTGCTACGGCCACAACAGCTTCTTCAAGGGTAACTACCTGTTCCGCACCTGGACCGATGCCAGCTCGATCATCGACTACCTGGTGTTCGCCAAGCAGTACATCATGCAGTGCGAAGAGCGCCACGGCATCGATGCCGTGGAAGACCTGCTCGACTCCTGCCATGCCCTGATGAACTATGGCGTCGACCGCTACAAGCGCCCCTACCCAATCTCCGCCGAGGAAGAACGGCGGCGCATGAAGGACCGTGAAGAACACCTGCAGAAACAGATCAACGACCTCTGGCGCACCATTCCGAAGAGCGCCAGCAAGAACGACGATAAAGACAACACGCGTTTCCCCGCCGAACCGCAGGAAAACATCCTCTACTTCCTGGAAAAACACGCACCGCTGCTGGAACCCTGGCAACGCGAGATCATTCGTATCGTGCGCAAGATCGCCCAATACTTCTACCCGCAACGCCAGACCCAAGTAATGAACGAAGGCTGGGCGACCTTCTGGCACTACACCCTGATGAACGACCTGTACGACGAGGGCCTGGTTACTGAAGGTTTCATGATGGAGTTCCTACAGTCGCACACCAGCGTGGTCTACCAACCACCGTTCGACAGCCCCCATTACAGCGGCATCAACCCCTACACCCTGGGCTTTGCGATGTACCGCGACATCCGCCGGATCTGCGAAGAGCCGACCGAAGAAGATCACCGCTGGTTCCCGGAGATTGCCGGCAGCGACTGGTTGAGCACCGTGAAATTCGCCATGAGCAGCTTCAAGGATGAGAGTTTTATCCTGCAGTACCTGTCACCCAAGGTGATTCGCGACCTCAAGCTGTTCAGCATTCTCGATGACGACCAGAAAGATGAACTCTATGTCCCGGCGATCCACGATGAACCCGGCTACCAGGCCATCCGCGAAACCCTGGCGGCGCAATACAACCTGGGCAACCGTGAGCCCAACGTGCAGATCTGGAGCATCGACCGGCGTGGCGACCGCTCGCTAACCCTGCGCCACCAGCAGCACGAGCGCAAACCGTTGGGTAGTTCGACCGAGGAAGTACTGAAGCACCTGCATCGCCTGTGGGGCTTCAATATCCACCTGGAGATGTACCAAGGCGATCAGCTGATCGGCACCCAGCACGTACCGCCCCAGCATGACGCGGAACAAGGCAGCGACTATCCACGCCTCGACCTGATGATTCCGCCCATTTGAGCGCTTGCCCGCGTTGATGCGGCGCAACCAACCGCCTTAAGCCCCACAATGGGCAAGCCTCGGTGTGGCTTAAGCGGGGAAAATCGTGCTCGACCACGGCACTATCCAGACAACCACGCCAGCCAGCCGTTATGCTTTGCGCAACGGAGGATTTGGCATGCAGATTTACAAAGTGGGCGGCGCAGTACGCGATCGTTTGTTGCACAGACACATCAGTGAAATCGACTGGGTCGTCGTCGGGGCCAGCGCCGAACAGATGCTCGAATTAGGTTATCGCCCGGTCGGTGCCGACTTCCCGGTGTTTCTGCACCCGCAAACCGGCGAGGAGTACGCCCTGGCGCGCACCGAGCGCAAGAGCGGCCACGGCTACGGCGGCTTTACCTTCTTCGCCAGCCCTGAAGTCACCCTGGAAGAAGACCTGATTCGCCGCGACCTCACCGTCAACGCCATGGCTGAAGACGCACAGGGCGCGTTGATCGACCCCTATGGCGGCCAGCACGACCTCGACGCCAAGCTGCTGCGGCATGTCTCCCCGGCCTTTGCCGAAGACCCCCTGCGCGTGCTGCGCGTCGCGCGGTTTGCCGCACGCTACGCGCCGCTGGGCTTCCGTGTGGCCGACGAGACCATGGGCCTGATGCGCGAGCTGAGTGAGTCCGGTGAGTTGACCGCGCTGACGCCCGAGCGCAGCTGGAAGGAAATATCCCGCGCACTGATGGAGCCGCGCCCGGACGTTTTTATCCAGGTGCTGCGTGACTGCGGCGCATTGCGCGTATTGCTGCCTGAAGTCGACTGTCTGTTCGGCATCCCGCAGCCACCTGCCCATCACCCGGAAATCGACACCGGCGTGCATGTCCTCAGCGTGCTGCGCCAGTGCGCCGAGCACCAACAACCGCTGACGGTACGCTGGGCCTGCCTGCTGCATGATGTCGGCAAGGGGCTGACGCCCGAGGCCGAGTGGCCGCGGCATATCGCCCATGAGGTCAAAGGCTTGAAGCTGATCCGCGCGATCAACCAGCGCTGCAAGGCACCCAAGGATTGCCAGGAACTGGCCCTGCAAGTCGGCGAATTCCACACACACGGCCACCGCGCTCTGGAGCTGAAGGCCGCGACCCTGCTCAAGCTGCTGCAAGGCTTCGATGTGTTTCGCCGCCCGCAACGCTTTGAAGAGTTTATCGCCGCCTGCGAAATGGATGCGCGCGGTCGGCTAGGCCTGGAGCAACGCCCCTACCCGCAGGCCGACTATCTGCGCGCCGCCATGCACGCAGCCCGCGCGGTGGCTGTGCCGCCACTGCTGGCGCAGGGGTTCAAGGGCGCGGAACTGGGTGAGGCGTTAAATCGAGAGCGGCTGAATGCACTCAGCGCCTACAAGGCGAACGCTGCCGCGCAACCCATGCCGCACGGAGCTAACTAACAGGCGGGATGCGCCTGGAGCAACTCCGCCGGGGTCAACGGCTGGTCACGCCAGCTGAACGCCACCGGGCACAGCTGCTGCTCAATCTGTGCCGTCTGCCAGAGCTCGGCAAAGCTGCACTGTTGCGCCGGATGCAGAATATCCGGCGCGAGCAGCGAAAGCGGCCAGAGCACAAAGGCATTCTTCAGAATTTCCGCACGCGGCAGAATCAGGCCGTCAAAGTTGCCGACCAGATCGCCATACAGCAATACATCAATGTCCAGCGGCAGGCCTTTGCGTTCTGGCGCATAGCGGCCGTTGTCGGCTTCGATAAATTTCAGCCGCCGGTCCAGATCCGCCAGCGACAGCTCGCTGTAACCGGCCACCACGAGATTGAAGAACGGCCCGCTCTTGATGCCTACCGCCTGACTTTCGAATACCGGCGAGCAACGCATCTCGCGCAATAAATCGGCAACGGCTTCGAGCCCGGCATGCAGGTGCGCCTCGCGCTCGATATTGCTACCCAGCCCCAAAAAAACCCGAGTTAGCGACATCCGCGCTCGATCTCCACACCAACACCGCCACTGGCTGCGGGTACCGCGCCAGGCTTGGTCAGCTTGAGGCGTACCCAAGGGATATGGAATTCGCTCATCAGCACCTGCACCAGACGCTCGGCAAAGGTTTCCACCAAGATGAATTGCGACTCGCTGGCAAACGCCTGAATACGCTGCGATACGCTGGCGTAATCCAGCGCTTTGTCCAGCTCATCGCCGGCCGCCGCTGGACGGTTATCCCAGCCCAGATACAGGTCCAAACGCAAACATTGGCGAATGGTCCGCTCCCAGTCGTAGGCACCAATCACCGTATCGACTTCCAGACCCTCGATAAAAACTGTGTCCAAGCACGCTCTCCGCGGCACGACAAGGCTGTCGCACCTAGTTAGAATCAGGGCTCCCTTGCCCGGAATGGATACCATGTTTTGGCTGCTGGCGACCCTCGCCTACCTGCTCGGCTCGTTGTCCTTTGCCATTCTGCTCAGCCGCCTGGCCGGCGGACCCGATCCGCGCGCCAGCGGTTCAGGCAACCCCGGTGCCACCAATATGTTCCGGCTAGCTGGCAGACGCCTGGCCATCCTGACGCTGATCGGTGACCTGCTCAAGGGCCTACTACCGGTGTTGATCGCCAACCTGCTCGACTTCAGCTTGCAGCAGCAAGCCTGGATCGGTTTAGCCGCGATCATCGGCCACATGTACCCGTTGTACTTTAACTTCCATGGCGGCAAAGGCGTCGCCACGGCTGCCGGCATGCTACTGGGCCTGTATCCGCCCGCCGCCTTGCTGGCGATTGCCGCGTGGCTGCTGACCTTCATCCTGACCCGGACCAGCTCACTGGCGGCCCTGATTGCCACACCACTGACGCTGCCACTGTTAGCCTGGCAACAACCCGCGGCGCTTATCCCGGTCTGTGTACTGACCGGGCTGATTGTCTGGCGGCACCGGAGCAATTTACGCGATCTTTATGCCGGCCGTGAGCGGCATTTCTAAACCCGCACGCTGAACCCAGCTCTTCACCCGAGCAGCGCGCCATACTTACAGCCCCGGAAGTTGCTCCATCGGCCAACGCGCCTGCACCTTGATACTCAAATCCTCATGCTGCCCCGCCAGCAAACGCTGGCAACCCGCGTAGGCGATCATCGCGCCGTTATCGGTGCAGAATGCCGGGCGCGCGTAGAACACTTCGCCCTTCAGCTCAGCGAGCATTTTCTCCAGCGACTGACGCAGCGCCTGGTTGGCGCTCACTCCGCCGGCGATTACCAGATTATTCAACCCGGTTTGCTTAAGCGCACGCTTGCACTTGATGGTGAGGGTATCGACCACCGCCTGCTGGAACGCCAAGGCGATGTCGCAGCGGGTCTGCTCGGAGTTGTCGCCTGCGGCCTGGCACTGCTGCCAAGTATTCAGGGTAAAGGTCTTCAGGCCGCTGAAGCTGAACTCCAGCCCGGGCCGGTCGGTCATCGGCCGGGGGAACTTGAAGCGCCCTGGCGTGCCGTTCAGCGCCAACTTGGCAATTTCCGGCCCGCCCGGGTATTGCAGACCCATCAGTTTGGCCGTCTTGTCGAACGCCTCACCGGCCGCATCGTCAAGCGACTCACCGAGCAGCTGGTAAAGGCCGATACCATCGACGCGCACCAACTGGGTATGGCCGCCTGACACCAACAAAGCGACGAACGGAAAAGCCGGTGGCTGCTCCTCCAGCATCGGTGCCAGCAAATGACCTTCCATGTGGTGCACGCCGAGCGCCGGGATGCCCCAGGCGAACGCTAACGCCTGCGCACAGGAAGCGCCGACCAGCAGCGCGCCAACCAGGCCGGGGCCCGCGGTATAGGCGATCGCATCGATGTCTAAGTTGCGCTTGCCAGCTTCCTCGAGCACCTCGCGGATCAGTGGCAGCATGCGTTTGACGTGATCGCGCGAAGCCAACTCCGGCACCACGCCACCATAAACGCGGTGCAGATCAATCTGGCTGAACAGCGCATCGGCCAGCAGACCACGCTCGCTGTCGTAGAGCGCGACACCGGTTTCATCGCAAGAGGTTTCCAATCCCAGAACCAGCATGGGCTGTGCCTTTGTAGTAGAGTGTGCAACTTCGAAGGCGCGCATGATAATGGCGGCTACCGCACGCCGGCCAGCGCTTTTCGATCAGAGGCTTTGCATTCCTCGTGATGAGGCGGTAACATCCGCAACCCTTAAAAACTACGTTCTCCAGCGCCATCTGCCAGGAGTAACGTTACTCACCGGTAATGAAAGAAGGTACGCCCTGGATGCCAGCCGTCAAAGTTAAAGAGAACGAACCCTTCGACGTAGCTCTGCGTCGTTTCAAGCGCTCCTGTGAAAAAGCCGGTGTTCTGGCTGAAGTTCGCAGCCGTGAATTCTACGAGAAGCCGACTTCCGAGCGTAAGCGCAAGGCAGCAGCCGCTGTTAAGCGTCACGCCAAGAAAGTGCAGCGCGAACAGCGCCGCAGCGTTCGCCTGTACTAATCAGTACAAGCAGCGCCTGATACCCGGCTTCGGCCGGGTTTCGCTTTTAGACTCCGCGTAACCTTCGGGTGACGATCGGAGTCTTTTAGTTTTTGCCCATACCTGTTCTGCCTCAGCGCATGACAGTATTCTGAGCGCCTATGGCCGGCCTGATCCCGCAGTCTTTTATCGATGACCTACTCAACCGCACCGACATCGTCGACGTGGTTGCTTCGCGCATCCAGCTGAAAAAGGCCGGCAAGAATTACACCGCCTGCTGCCCTTTCCACAAAGAAAAGACCCCCTCGTTCAGCGTCAGCCCGGACAAACAGTTCTATTACTGCTTTGGCTGCGGCGCGGGCGGCAACGCCTTGGGCTTTGTCATGGACCACGACCAACTGGATTTTCCCCAGGCAATCGAGGACCTGGCCAAGCGCGCCGGCATGGAAGTGCCACGCGAGGAAGGCGGACGCAATAACAAACCGCGCCAGCCCACCGACTCACCGCTGTACCCGCTACTGACTGCTGCCGCCGAGTTCTACAAGCAGGCATTGAAAGGCCACCCGCAACGCAAAGCAGCTATCGACTACCTAAAAGGCCGCGGCCTCTCAGGCGAAATCGCCCGCGATTTCGGCATGGGCTTCGCCCCACCCGGCTGGGACAACCTGCTCAAGCACCTGGCCAGCGACAGCCTGCAGCAGAAGGCCATGATCGACGCCGGCCTGCTGATTGAAAACGCCGACAATCCGGAAAAAGTTAAGCGCTACGACCGCTTCCGCGACCGCATCATGTTCCCCATTCGCGACAGCCGTGGCCGCGTCATCGCCTTTGGCGGCCGCGTGCTCGGCGACGAAAAACCCAAATACCTGAACTCCCCGGAAACCCCGGTATTCCACAAAGGCCAGGAACTCTACGGCCTGTTCGAAGCACGCAAACATAACCGCGACCTCGACGAGATCATGGTAGTCGAAGGCTATATGGACGTTATCGCCCTAGCCCAACAAGGCCTGCGCAATGCCGTCGCCACGCTCGGCACCGCCACCAGCGAAGAACACCTCAAGCGCCTGTTCCGCGTCGTACCGAGCGTACTGTTCTGTTTCGATGGCGACGCCGCCGGTCGCAACGCCGCCTGGCGCGCCCTGGAAGCCACCTTGCCGAGCCTGCAAGACGGCCGCCGCGCACGCTTTCTGTTCCTGCCCGACGGCGAAGACCCCGACACCCTGGTACGCAGCGAGGGCACCGACGCCTTTCGCGCCCGCATCAATCAACACGCCCAACCACTGGCCGATTACTTCTTCCAACAGCTCAGCGAAGAAGCCGACCCGCGCTCCCTGGAAGGCAAAGCGCACCTGATGACCCTGGCCGCACCGCTGATCGACAAGATCCCCGGCAACAACCTGCGCGCCCTGATGCGCCAGCGCCTGAGCGAGATCACCGGCCTGTCCGGCGAAGCCATGCAGCAGATGACCCCGGCCGCGCACAGCAGCCAACTCAGCCACAGCAGCGCACCACCCAGCGACTACCCGGACTACACCAGTATTCCCGACAGCGCCTATTACGATGTCGAGCCAAGCCGCAACGAATACGAAAATCCCAGCCCCGCACCCGAGCTCGAGCGCAATAAAAGCAAAGGCAACTGGAAGAAAGACGGCGGCAAGTGGAGCAAGAAAGGCCAGGGCGAATTCGCGCCGCGCGCACCACGCACCGCCGTCAGCGTCGAGTCGCCACATCTGAGCGCCTTACGCACCCTGCTGCACCACCCACAATTGGCGCAGAAGGTCGAAGATGTCAGTCATTTTGCCGGCGAAGACGACACCTACGCGCAACTACTGGTCGCCCTGCTCGGCGCCCTGCAAAAGAATCCCAATATGCGCTCGCTGCAACTGATCGCCCGCTGGCACGGAACCGAGCAGGGGCGTTTATTACGCGCCCTGGCAGAAAAGGAATGGCTAATTTCAGCCGATAACCTTGAACAACAGTTTTTCGACACTATAACTAGTCTAGTAGCCCGCCAACGCGAGCGCAGCTTGGAACATTTGCTGCGCAAAGCCCGTCAAAGTGAGTTGAGCGCAGAAGAGAAAGACCAGCTGCGCAACTTGCTGAGCCGTAATGCGTCACCGGTAATCCCAAGCCCAACTGGCGCTTAGGGGAAGTACTCGGGTATAATCCGCGGCTTGTTTTTTGCCCGCCAAGACCTTCAGTGGATAGGGTGTTATGTCCGGAAAAGCGCAACAGCAGTCTCGTATCAAAGAGTTGATCACACTAGGTCGTGAGCAGGGTTACCTGACTTACGCCGAGGTCAACGACCACCTGCCGGAAGATATTTCTGATCCGGAACAGGTGGAAGACATCATCCGCATGATTAACGACATGGGGATCAACGTATTCGAGGTTGCGCCAGATAAGGATTCTCTTATGCTGGCCGACGCCGACACCGACGAGGCAGCCGCTGAAGAAGCAGCTGCCGCGCTGGCTGCGGTTGAGACGGATATCGGCCGCACGACGGACCCGGTGCGCATGTATATGCGCGAAATGGGTACCGTGGAATTGCTGACCCGCGAAGGCGAGATCGAAATCGCCAAACGCATCGAGGAAGGCATCCGTGAAGTGATGGGCGCTATCGCTCATTTCCCCGGCACTGTCGACAGCATTCTTGCCGAATACACCCGTGTCACCACCGACGGTGGTCGCCTGGTTGAAGTCTTCAACGGTTATATCGACCCGGACGATGGTATCGCCCCGGCCGAAACAGCCGCGCCTGTGCCCGCCAAAGACGGCGACGCTGATAAAGACAGCGACGACGACGATAGCGATGACAGTGACGACGAGGAAGAAGAAGAAGGCGACGGCGGTCCGGATCCTGAAGAGGCCCTGCGCCGCTTCACCGCGATTGGCGAAGCCCTCGAGCTTGCCAAGAAAGCCCTGAAGAAGCATGGCCGCGACAGTAAGCAAGGCATTGCCGCGCTGAAAGAAATGGCCGAGCTGTTCATGCCGATCAAGCTGATCCCCAAGCAGTACGAAGCGCTGGTTGTGCGTGTGCGTAGCTCCCTTGAGCGCCTGCGCGCCCAAGAACGCGCCATCATGCAGCTCTGCGTTCGTGATGCGCGGATGCCACGTGCCGACTTCCTGCGCCTGTTCCCAGGCAATGAAATCGACCCCGAGTGGTCTACCGGCCTCGCCAAAGGCAAAGCCAAGTACGCAGAAGCCATCGGTAACCTGCAAGGCGACATCCAGCGCTGCCAGCAAAAGCTGTCTGCCTTGGAAGCCGAGTGCGAGCTGACCCTGGCTGAGATCAAGGACATCAACCGTCGCATGTCGATCGGTGAGGCCAAGGCCCGCCGCGCGAAGAAAGAGATGGTTGAAGCCAACTTGCGTCTGGTGATCTCGATCGCCAAGAAGTACACCAACCGTGGCCTGCAGTTCCTCGACCTGATTCAAGAGGGCAACATCGGCCTGATGAAGGCGGTGGACAAGTTTGAATACCGCCGCGGCTACAAATTCTCGACTTATGCCACCTGGTGGATCCGTCAGGCGATCACTCGCTCGATCGCCGACCAGGCCCGCACCATTCGTATTCCGGTGCACATGATCGAGACGATCAACAAGCTCAACCGTATTTCCCGGCAGATGCTGCAGGAAATGGGCCGCGAACCGACCCCGGAAGAGCTGGGCGAACGCATGGAAATGCCTGAGGACAAGATCCGCAAGGTATTGAAGATCGCTAAAGAGCCGATCTCCATGGAAACCCCGATCGGTGATGACGAAGACTCCCATCTGGGTGACTTCATCGAAGACTCGACCATGCAGTCGCCAATCGATGTCGCCACTGTAGAGAGCCTTAAAGAAGCGACCCGCGATGTACTCTCCGGCCTCACTGCACGTGAAGCCAAGGTACTGCGCATGCGCTTCGGCATCGACATGAATACCGACCACACCCTTGAGGAGGTTGGTAAACAGTTCGACGTAACCCGCGAGCGGATTCGTCAGATCGAAGCCAAGGCGCTGCGCAAGCTGCGCCACCCGACGAGAAGCGAGCATCTGCGCTCCTTCCTCGACGAGTAACACCAAAACCCCCGGCCCTGCCGGGGGTTTTGCATTCTGGGCATCCAACAAAACCAACCAGACGGGCCTACACGCCCCCACTGCCCGCCAAACGAGCCACCCCATGCTGCAACCCTCCCCCAGGCGCACCCTGCACTGTTTGGCTTACTTGGACTATTGGGCGCACTGCTGATCATCTTCAGCATCCTGCGCATCAACCACCGCCTATGCAGCAAAGTGCTTAACCACACCTTATTGGAAGGTGAGCGGCGCAACAGCGAGCAGCACTATCACGCCTGGTGTAAACCTGAATGCCAGCGCCTGGCAAATGGACCCGAACGACCTGCGCTTTAGCCGCGATGATTGCAGCGCAGAGGGCGGCCATGACGTATTTGCCCAGATGGCTGATCAGTTGCTGGGGTTTGCTGACTTCGGCACGCTGGGTGGTCGGCTGCTTGGGCGGGCTGACTTCACTGAGGTCGCGTTTCAGCGCCATTTCCAAGGTCATGCATTCGCAGCCGCTGCGCTGGATGCACCCGCCCCGACCATTTCGCCTGCGGTGCGGCGTACCCAGCCTTCGGCGTCGCGCTTGCTGCAGACATGAAAAAGCCGCGCAGTGCGCGGCTTTGGAGTTGGTGGGCCCACACGGACTCGAACCGTGGACCAAAGGATTATGAGTCCTCTGCTCTAACCAACTGAGCTATGGGCCCTCAGAAGCCGGCGGATTATAACGGGGCCTTCTCGCTAGCGCCAACCGAATGGCGCGGGGTGAGGAAGTTTTGTGCGATGGCTTCGCTATGGATGGCGCGGCTGATGATAAACCCTGGGCCTGTTCGCAGCTTTTGGCGGCCAGGAACAGCTCCTGGCCTTTGGCTTCTATGGCCTGCATCCTCGGGGTGCTGCGGGCGCTCGATAAAAGTGACCATAGCGAATAGCTGCGCCAAGGAGCCCTGCACGTGCTCAGGTGGGCGGTACATACGGATGGCCTTGGCGATGGCCGAATAGCTCTTGCTGTACTTCTGCTCCGCAGCCAACCCCATCAGTGCCGCCATGTCCTCAAAGCCGATCGGGTTCAGCTGTTCATCTCGGTCAAAGCGGCGCATCACGAACAGCTTGGCGTTATCGGACAGATAGAACTCCGGCACTGCAATGCCCGCTTCCTTTGCTACAGACATGCAAAGGAACTCATTGATTGCCAGCCCCGGAAATTCATCCCGACCGCTCTTGATGATCAAGTCAGAAGTTTTCGAGGTGAAGCGCTGTGGCGCGGAATCCTGATGCTCTGGCACCAGTACTTTGGGCTGCACGCCCGATATACCGGCGCGCAGGATGTAGCGATCCACCAGGCCAACAAAAATATCCTCTGCACCATCCCAGGCCAGTATTTCTTCCAGCTTTTCGCCAGGGAACTGCTGACGTGCCAGCAGCGCATCAACCTCAGGCGAGCTGACCGCCACCCGCCCGATAGGCGAACTGCTGCCAGACAGTGCCAGCAACAGCATTGGATCAACGTTTGCTACCTTGGCCAGACGGTTGCGCAGCTGCTCCAGGACGTAGCCTTCCGGCAGGTTCATCTGGAAAATTGGGTGCAGTTCCCGATGGCGGTATTCATCCAGGCGCACCGGCATCAGCAAACTGATTGCTGCACGCGCCTTTGCATCCTCGTGGTAACGGAACAAATAGTCCCCGGCGCTGGTCAGGATCTTCCCGCTCTCGCCTTGTGGAGTTGCAACGTGCAGCACGGCTGGCATCAATCGAATACTCCATGGATTTCATCCAGCGTGGGCATGGCTGCCGACACCACAGTGAGCTCAGCGTCGAGGGCAGCCAGCACGCGTGCATAGGCCATCATCCCCACCGAGAGGTCGCCCTTCTCGATAGCGATAACCTTTTGCCGGGTAATGCCAGCCAGGGAAGCGAGCGCGGCCTGAGTTAGCCCGCGATTTAAGCGACGTTGCCGAAGCTGCTCACCGAGGCGTTGCGTGATTAGGGAATAGTCCATGTCATGAATACGTTACTAAATTGATTGAATGTAACGTATACCTGACCCAGCAGAAAATCAACGTCGCAGCGGTTACTCAGCCAGGGATGCGCTAAAGGGTTTGTGAGCCGAATAGCCTGACTATTCGGCTCACGCAATAAGCCGAATGTCGTCGTTGAATACGTTCGTCCAATTACGCTTAGTTTCGGTACTATCCGGTTAACTCAGGATTACTGCAGGTTGAGAAATGGACTTCACCCCTGTCATCGCCCAGGTCTGGGGCATGCTGGCTTGGCTTATCCCAGGCGTATTGCTGATCGGCCTGCTCAAGTCGCCTTGGGCCAAGGGCTATATTGGCGAACTGCTGGTACGTCTGTTCGCTCACTTCCAGCTGTATAAGCAGACCTACCGCCGCCTGCACAACGTCACCCTGAGCACGCCAGACGGCACCACGCAGATCGACCACGTCTTCCTCTCCCCCTACGGCATCTTCGTGCTGGAAACGAAGAACATGAGCGGCTGGATCTTCGGCAGCGAGAAGCAGGCGCAGTGGACGCAGAAGCTCTACAAACGCACGTTCAAATTCCAGAACCCGCTGCGGCAGAACTACAAACACCTCAAAGCGCTGGAAGCCACCCTTGACGTAAACCCCGAGCACCTGCACTCGGTCATCACCTTTGTCGGCGGCAGCACCTTCAAAACCGAAGTGCCGGCCAACGTGACCCAGGGCATCGGCTTTATCCGTTATATCCAATCATTCCAGCAGCCGGTATTCAGCGCGGCTGAAGTCGACGCCATGCTGCACGCCCTGCAAACCGGCCGCCGCGCGCCGGCCCTCGCCACCCATCGTAAGCACGTGCAAAACCTTAAGCGCCGTAGCGATCCAACAGCCGAGCGGCAATGTCCGAAATGTGGGAGCGCGCTGCTGATTCGCACCGTGAAATCAGGGGCGAAATTGGGGCAGCAGTTTTGGGGCTGCTCGGGGTTTCCCAAGTGCCGAACGATGCAGATTCTTTGAGAGGTAGAGCGGTGAGACGATCAAGATGGTTCCCGTCAACGAATAAATCTGCGCTCCTTATCTCTTCCGAGGCTCTCTGAATGCAGTTTGTCCGCCAAGGCCCCGATATACCTGAACGCCTGCTGCAGGCACATGAGGACGGACGCGTCGTATTCTTTTGCGGTGCAGGCATCTCATACCCCGCGCGCTTGCCTGGCTTCGCCGGGCTGGTAACGAAGGTGTATGAAGCCCTGGGCACCATACCCAACGCGGTGCAGCAGGCGGCAATCAAGGCCGGGCAGTTCGACACTGCCATCGGCCTACTAGAAGCAGACATCGTCGGCGGCCGCGAGACAGTGCGCATGGCACTGGCCAGCATCCTGACCCCCAATCTCAGCGCACCAAACGCGACTGCAACACATGAAGCCTTGCTGACCCTGAGCAAGTGTCGCAATGGCTATAACCGCCTTATTACGACCAACTTCGACCGCCTCTTCGAGGAGGTGATTGCGGCAAAGTCGCTGCCCATCAAGCAGTTCAAAGCGCCCCTTTTACCAGTGCCGAAAAACCGCTGGGATGGACTGGTGTATCTGCATGGTCAGCTTGGCACCACACCGACAGGGAGCGAGCTGGATCGTCTGGTCGTATCAAGCGGAGATTTCGGCCTGGCCTATCTCACCGAACGCTGGGCAGCACGTTTTGTCAGCGAACTACTCCGCAACTACACCGTATGCTTCGTCGGTTACAGCATCAACGACCCCGTGCTGCGCTACATGATGGACGCGCTCGCTGCCGACCGTCTGCTGGGTGAGTCCCCGCCAGAGATGTTCGCCTTCGGCAGTTTCTCCAAAGGAAAAGAGGAAGAACGGAGCAACGAGTGGCGGGCCAAGAACGTCACACCCATCCTCTACCGCGAGCACAACCGGCATGCCTACCTGCACAAGACTCTGCGCGCGTGGGCCGAAACCTATCGGGACGGAGTGCGAGGCAAGGAGCGCATCGTGGTCGAATGCGCCATGGCCCGCCCCTTGGCAAGCACCCGGCAGGACGACTTCGTGGGCCGCCTGCTGTGGGCTCTGAGCGATCCAGGCGGGCTGCCCGCCAGGCGATTTGCCGACCTTGATCCAGTGCCGTCACTGGACTGGCTGGAGCCGCTGTGCGAGGAACGCTACCGGCATACCGACCTGAGCCGCTTCGGTGTCCCGTCCAGAACGACCGTAGATGAAAAGCTCACATTCAGCCTGACTCGCCGACCTTCGCCCTATCCGCTCGCACCGTTGATGTGCATCTCCGATGCAGGTGTGCGCGGCAGCCGCTGGGACGAGGTAATGCGGCAGCTAGCGCGATGGCTGACCCGTCATCTGAACGACCCTGCGCTGCTGCTTTGGTTGGTCAAGTACGGCGGGCAGCTTCATGACGACCTAGCGTGGTGGATTGAACATCGCCTGGACGAGCTGGCCAAACTTGAACGAGATGGCAACACCGCCGAGCTGACGCGCATTGGTGAGGCTGCACCCAACGCGATCCCGGGTCCGCTGATGCGCACACTATGGCGGCTACTGCTAACTGGGCGCGTGAAGTCATGGCTGCGCGACTTCGACTTGTACCGCTGGAGGGACCGATTCAATCGCGATGGGCTCACCGCTACCCTACGCGTGGAACTACGGGAGATGCTGACGCCTCGCGTATCTTTGCGCGCACCGTTGCGCTGGCACACCGATGACGGTGAAAGCAGTGAGTCGGAGCGCATCAAGGATCTAGTGGAATGGGAAGTCGTGCTCTCGACGGATCATGTCCATTCCAGCCTGCGCGATCTGCCAAAAGATGAGCGCTGGGACGCCGCATTGCCAGCGCTGCTGTCCGATGCCAGCGGCTTGTTACGCGATGCGCTCGATCTTATGTGCGAACTTGGCAGTGCAGAGGACAGGAGCGACCTGTCCTACATGCATCACCCCTCGATCAGTGAACACCCACAGAACCAAGACTTCCACGACTGGACCGCATTGATCGACCTGACTCGGGATGCGTGGCTCGCCACTGTTGCGCAATCACAGGCGCTGGCAGCACTGGTGGCACAGTCCTGGTGGCACACGCCCTATCCGCTGTTCCGGCGCCTCGCCTTCTTTGCCGCGGCGCAGGGCAATGTGATCCCCCATCGCCAGGCACTCGATTGGCTGTTGGCGGACGATCACTGGTGGCTGTGGTCGGTGGAAACCCAACGGGAAGCCATGCGCTTACTAGTGGCGATGACGCCACATTTAGATGAGGTGATGCAGCAGGAACTGGAACAGGCCGTACTCACCGGGCCTCCGCGCGACATGTTCAAGGAGGACATCGAGCCGGAGCGCTGGACCCGTATCGTCGGACATGAGGTCTGGCTGCGGCTGGCTAAAATGGCTGACACTGGCGCAGTCTTGGGTGCTGACGGTAATGATCGACTCAAAGGGCTCTCGGCAAAGTATCAGGAGTGGAAGCTCGCAGCGGATCAGCGCGATGAATTTCCTTTCTGGATGGGCGAGAGCGACGAGTGGCGCAAGTTCATCGCTACTCCGCGTCTTCGGCGTGAACTGATCGAGTGGCTGAGGCAGCAACCGACCCCAGATCCTAGACAGGAGGATGACTGGCGGCAGCGCTGCCGCGATGACTTCGCCACCACTGCGTGTGCCTTGTACGCATTAGCCCGGGAAGGCATCTGGCCGACGAGACACTGGCGCGAAGCCCTGCAGGCCTGGTCAGAGGAGAAGCTCCTGAAGCGCTCTTGGCACTACATGGCGCCGACCCTAGCTACCGCGCCTGGCGAGGTACTACAGACGCTCGCCCACGGCGTCAGCTGGTGGCTGCAGGCTATTGCGAAGACCTTCGAAGGCCACGAAGCACTCTTCTTTGTGCTCGCTCGCCTTGTCCTGGCTCTGGATCATCAGGACGGCGTCGATACCGACGAACCTGTAATGCGCGCTATCAACCATCCAGTGGGCCACGCCACCGAGGCACTGCTTCGCTGGTGGTATCGACGCTCGCTGGAGGATGGACAAGGCTTACCGGAAGAACTCAAGCCCACACTCACCGAACTTTGCGACACCCGTATCGACAAGTTCCGACATGGCCGAGTACTGCTGGCAGCCAATATCATTGCGCTGTTCCGCGTAGATGGCGATTGGGCAACACAACACCTGTTGCCGCATTTTGATTGGCGACGTTCCGAAGCCGAAGCACGAGCGGCGTGGGAGGGCTTCCTATCGTCACCACGCCTATACCGTCCTCTGATGGAAATGCTCAAACCAGCCTTCCTCGTCACCGCTAGTCACTATGCGGCATTAGGAAAACACGACGGACAATACGCTGCTCTACTTACATTCGCAGCCCTCGAGCCGGGTGATACGTTCACAACCGTCGAGTTGGCCGTCGCTACACGCTCACTTCCGCCGGACGGTCTACAAAGCGCTGCGCAAACGCTGGTGAGAGCGTTCGAGGGATCGGGCGATCAACGGGCCGACTACTGGACCAACCGCGTTGTCCCTTACCTCCACGCCATCTGGCCCAAAACCCGGGACAATATTTCACCAGCCATTGCAGAAAGCCTCGGCCGCCTGTGCGTAGCGGCCCAAGATGCGTTCCCCGAAGCCTTGGCGCTGCTTCGTGCCTGGCTGCAACCGCCGGCCCACCCCGACTACCTAGTGCATCGCCTTCATGACGCAGCTCTTTGCGGTAAATTCCCGGAGCAGGCTCTGGAGTTTCTGAGTCTGGTGATAGGAGATCAGACCCAATGGCCTCCGCGCGACCTCGGCACCTGCCTTGAGGCAATCCGGACAGCCGCGCCGGAACTCGAGGCTAACCCGCGCTTTGATCAGCTGATGGTGTATTTACGCAAACATGGAAGAGAGAGATAGGGCTGCCCTCTCTTTCATCCTCTGGATTTCATCCAACGCAGGCATTCATACCGGCACAACTGCGAATTCGCAGCCCAAGCCACCTAGACTCGCGCGTAGGCCATCAGCTTATCGACAAGCCGCACTTCTCAACAGCAAGGCTGATCGCTTGGCATCTGAAGCCTTAACGGTACAAAAAACAGTACGCTGACGGTACAGTGACCAGCTTTTACAAATCTCGCTTAACACGCTCTACGACGATACTTTCAGCTAACTGTACCTACGTTAAGCTACGCACGATTCCACTGGGCTTGCAGCGTTTCTAGGCAACTCATAATCCTTTGCCCCACGGTTCGAGTCCGTGTGGGCCCAGCACCTTTAAAGCCGCGCACTGCGCGGCTTTTTCATTGCCGCCAACACGCCCTTGCAGGCTCGCTCTCGCTTAGCCGTTTTGCTGGGCGACGAATGCCGCGAACGCCTCTAGCGGCAGCGGTTTGCTGAATAGGTAACCCTGGAATTGCGTGCAGCCGCAACTGAGCAAGAACTGTTGCTGGGCGGCGGTCTCGACGCCTTCGGCGATTACGGTCATGCCCATGCTTTGCCCCAAGCCAATTACGCTGCGCACGATGGTGGCGCTGCTGCTGTCGGTGAGCACGTCGCAGATAAATGAGCGGTCGATTTTCAGGGTGTCGAGGGGCAGGCGCTTGAGGTAACTGAGGGACGAGAAGCCGGTGCCGAAGTCATCCAGGGAGAAGCGCACTCCCCGCTCGGCCAAGGCGGCCATCTTGCGTAGCAGGTCGTCGATGTCCTGCACGACTAAGGTCTCGGTCAGTTCCAGGTCGAGAAGGTGCGCATCGATAGCGTGTGCATCCAGCAGTGTGAGTACCTCGGCGACAAAACCGGGCTGGCGAAACTGCTTCTGGCTGATGTTCACCGCGAGGTTAATCCCTGCGTACAGTGGGTCATGCCTCCAGCAGCGCAGCTGCTTAACCGCTTGCTCCAGCACCCACTGCCCCATCGGGATGATCATTCCCGTCTGCTCGGCATGCGCAATAAACTCCGCGGGTGCCACGAGCCCGCGCTGCGGGTGTTGCCAACGGATCAGCACTTCGGCGCCGATCACCTTGCCGGTCTGGTTCAACTGAGGCTGGTAATGCAGCACGAACTGCTGCTCACGCAGGGCCAGGTGCAAGTCGCGGTCGAGTATCGAGCGCTCGGCCGCATCGCTCTGCAGAATATGCAGCAGCACAAACAGCATCAGCATCGCCGCAATGCTCTGCAGCCAAGAGCCAATCACCCGCACGTCATCTGGCAGGCTATAGGTGCTGGCCGGGGCCCAGGAGGATGACGCCAGTACGGTGAACAGCCCCAGGCACAGCACGCTGACGCCGTAACGCAGCCACACGGGCTCATCACGAAAAGCCATCAGCGCCATGACCGCGAAAGGCAGCAGGTACAGATGGGTGGCCCGTGGCGCTGCTGCGCTGGGCGGGTCCAGCAGTAAGGTCATGCCGACGATCACCGAGATGATCACGCCGAACAGCAACAAATTAGCGAAGCGCGCCTGGTGACGCAGGGTCAGGATAAATACGCCAAGGCCGCTGAGGATCAACACCAGGTCCATCAGGACAATGCCCCAAGCACCTTTCAGGGTAAAAAAGATGCACCAGAAGCCACCCACCAACAGCAACACCAGGCTGGCCAGCAGGCGCATGCGCCGCTCCCGGCGCTGACCGATTAAGACCAGATCAGATGAATGCCAAAGCGTGACGACCTGCCTGGCAAAGGTCGAAAGAATGGCCATGGAAGACCCCTGATGAACTTATTGATCGGCAAACAGTACGCCGGCGCACCTGCGTTGCAGTGGCCACGGGGTATTAACCAGTGAGTGTAGCCGGCGCTGCTTGAGTGCTTTGCGCGGCAGCGGACGGCGCTTAGAAAGCGCTGAGCTGAACCTCAGGCATGGCGCGGCCGACGAGCCGATTGCGGCCTAGCGTTTTGCCGCGATACAGGCGCTGGTCGGCACAGTGGTAAAGCTGCTCTACGGTTTGCCCATCGCTGGGCCATTCGGCCATGCCAAAGGTCACCGTGAGGAAGATCTGCTGGTCGCCATAGTGCAGTGGGGTGCTGGCGATTTGCTCACGCAGCATTTCCACCAAGGGCTCGGCCGCGCTGTGCTCGGTACTGCGTAGCAACAGGCCAAACTCCTCGCCGCCCAGCCGCCCCAGGGTGTCGGTGCTGCGTAGGCGCTGGTTGAGGGTGTTGCAGATATGCCGCAGCGCCTGGTCGCCAGCGGCATGGCCATGCTGGTCGTTGACCCCCTTAAAGTGGTCAACATCAAGAATCACCAGCACCAACTTCGCCTGACTACGCTGCGCCTCACGAATGCTCAGCTCCAGGCTTTGCTGAAAGGAGCCACGGTTAGCCACGCCAGTCAGGGCGTCGGTGCGGGCCATCCGCCGCAACTGCTTGTGCGCCGAGGCGCGGCGGGACTCATAGAGGTGCACAAAGACGATCAGCAAAACCCCGCAGAACAGCGCATTCCCCAGGTCAATCAAGCCTTCTGCATCCAGGCGCACCGGGTAGGTGTACAGGTAAAGCAGGCAGGCACCGAGTACAAAGGGCAGCGCCAGCAGGCTACCGCGCTTACGCCCGAGCAGCAGGTAGGAGACGACGGGGATGCTGTAGACCCAAACGAATGCTGTCTTGGAGGCATTAGGAATGACGATGATGTACAGCAGAAAGCTGAAGGTCGGCAGCAGGTAGAGGTAGATCCAGGGCAACAGATTGTGCGCCCTGACGATGCGCCACGCGCCCCACAGCAGTAACACGCTGAGAGTCAGCTCCAGGCTGGCGAACAGGTAATTGCCGGCCATAAACTGCAGCGCGCAGAACACCCCGAGCGTCAGCCCGGTGATGGCAAAGATGATCCGGACCAGCGAACGCCGACCTACATCCTGCAGATCATTGACGGCCGCACTGCTGTCATCATCCGGCGTGTCTTGCGGTTGGAAGAACATGCTTCGCCACTGCATAAATAGTGGATTTAGGGCGCACTGTGCCTGAAAACCTAACTGCTTTGCCAGACTGATAACCGCACTAACCTGGCAGCTATTAGTCAGCTGCGAGTTGACTTACCCACCCCAGCCCGTAAAGTGCCGGGCATGCACAGACACATCTGCCCCATCTCTGCGTTTTATTACGTTCTGCCACCTCTCACCAGGCGGTAGATGCGTTGTTGCATGTCCGATCCGCCTGAGGCGGCTCGGTCATCCTTGATTTACACCGGTCTCCTCAGGCTTTTTGCCAACTCCAGGAGACTGTTATGCCCGCCACATCCCCCGACCTACTCGACCAGCTCAGCGCCCGTGGCTTCATCCACCAGTGCACGGATCTCGATGGTTTGCGCCAGGCGCTGAACCAAGGTCCGCAGACCTTCTACCTCGGTTTTGATGCCACCGCCGACAGCCTGCATGTCGGCCACCTGCAAGCCTTGATGCTGATGCGCCACCTGCAGCGCGCCGGCCATCAGCCGATCCTGCTGATCGGCGGCGCCACCACACGAATTGGCGATCCGAGCTTTCGTGACAGCAGCCGGCCGGTACTGACTGAAGCGCAAATCCAGCAGAACATCGCCGGGATTACCGGCTGCTTTGCCCGCTACATTGAACTCGGCGATGCCCCAAATGCTGGCCGAGTGGTGGACAACGCCGATTGGCTGGACGGCATCGGCTACCTGCAGTTTCTCAACGAGGTCGGCCGGCACTTTTCCATCAACCGCCTGCTGACCTTCGATGCGGTACGCAACCGCCTGGACCGCGAGCACTCGCTGAGCTTTCAGGAATTCGGCTACACCCTGTTGCAGGCCCACGACTTCACCGAACTGGCGCGCCGGCACAATTGCACCCTGCAACTGGGCGGTGCCGACCAATGGGCAAACATCATCAACGGCGTGGAACTGGGCCGCCGCCAGGGATGCCAGCCATTGTTCGGCCTGACCATGCCACTGCTGACCACCCGCGACGGGCGCAAGATGGGTAAATCGGCTGCCGGTGCGGTATGGCTGAATGGCGACAAGCTGTCGCCCTATGACTTCTGGCAGTTCTGGCGCAATTGTGACGACGCCGACGTCGGCCGCTTCCTCGCCCTGTTCAGTGAGTTGCCGATGGATGAGGTCGCGCGCCTGAGTGCGCTCGAAGGTGCCGAACTGAACCAAGCGAAAATCATCCTGGCCAACGCTGCCACCGCCTTGGCCCACGGCGAGCAAGCCGCCCAGGCCGCCGCCGCCACCGCCGCCGAGCTGTTTGTTGGCAGCACTGCCGAAGCCGCCTTGCCGGCGCTGAGCGTCGATCCGCAGCGCCTGGATGGCAACTTGAGCCTGTTGCAGTTGCTACTCGAGCACCAGCTGCAGCCGTCTGGCAGTGCCGTACGTCGTCTGGCTGCTGGCGGCGGCCTGCGGCTGAATGGCGAGGTGTTGGATGATGCCGAGTTAAAGCTGACCACCGCGCACTTGGGCGCGCGCATCAGCCTCGGTAAAAAGCGTCATTACCAGTTGCAGGCGCAATGATGTGACTAAGCGCGCAATGACGCGCGCCTAGCCGCTGGCACTCGCTGATTCAGCGTTGTCGCCAGCGGCTAGGCGTTAGCGGCTCCTGCGGTGCTCCAGCACGTATTGTCGTTACGTGGCTAGGCGTTCAGCCACGCGCTGCGAGCAATGGCGGCATCGGGCAGTCGAGAATATCCGCCACAGCGCGCATCAACTCGGCCTCGGCGGCATTGATCTTGCCGTCGTGCTCGATGCAACGCGCCATGGCCTTGAGCAGCTGCGGCTTCTGCAGCGGCTGGAGCAGGCTCAAGCGCCGTAGCGCCCGCTCAAGCGCCGACAAACCACTGGCGTCGACCGCGAGCAGTTGGCCGACCTTAAACGGCAGTTCGCTATCAGCCTGAGTCAACGCCTGTTGTGCGGCAGCCTCATCCATACTCCCCGCACGGGCCAACAACGACAACACCACGAGCACCTCAGCGGCCAGCTCCGGCAGCGAGTAGCGGCTGGCCTGTGCGCGCACGCCTTCGACATTGCGCTCAACAATGCGCAACAACGTCCACTCCAGCAGCGCCACCCGGCCATCGGCACGAATCAGTACGGCCAGGTTGGCCTTCAAGGCGCTGAACTGATCGGCAGCCAGCTGTTTCAGCGCGGGCATGGCCAGGTCCAGCAGGGGCAAGCGCATACCCAGCGGCAGCTGACGCAGTGGCTCGCGCAAGTGCTCAAGCTGCGCGGCCACTTCGGCGCTGATGCGCGGTTGCAGAAGTCGCACTTGCTGCGCCGATTGCACCTCAGCAGGGTCGAGCAGCAGGCCGTAGAGCAATGCCTGAGCGCCGCTGCAACTGTGCGCAGCCGCACTCAAAGCAGCGTCCAGATGCGCAAGGGTGCTGCGCGCCGCGACCAAGTGCGGTGCCTGCGGGTCACCAATGGCGCTAATCGCCGCGCTTGCCGAAGCAGGGCTCAAGCCCGGTAGAAAAGCGCTCAGGTCAGGCACCGCGCCGGCCGTAGCAGCGTTCTCTGCCGCCGGCACCGCGTTTAGCGCGGGCACATGCGGGTAGCGGCCATCCCAGCCGGGGGTGATGCGGAGGATGCGTTGTTCCAGTGGCGGATGGGTGGCCAGCATGCCTTCCAGGGCCTGGCTGATGCCGGCGGCAAAATACATATGGCTGAACTCGGCGGCATGCCCGGCCCGCAGTTGCGAGCCGTAGAGGTTACCGCCGATTTTCTTCAAGGCGCCGGCAATGCTGTCCGGGTTACGCGTGTACTGCACCGCCGAGGCATCGGCCAGGTACTCGCGCTGGCGGCTCACCGCAGCCTTGATCAGGTTGCCGAAAAAGGTGCCGGCATAACCCAGCAACCACAGCGTTACGCCGATGGCGATAACGATCGCCGCCGAGTTATCGCGACTGGAGCGGCGACCACGCCCGCTGCTGCGCAGCAGAAAACCGCCGATCAGGCCCAACAGCAGAATGCCGTGCAGCACCGCAACTAAGCGGGTATTGAGGCGCATGTCGCCGTGGAAGATATGGCTGAACTCATGGGCAATCACCCCCTGCAACTCCTCGCGGCTGAGCTGGCAGATCGCCCCACGGGTAATCCCGATCACCGCATCCTGCGGTGTCAGGCCGGCGGCAAAGGCGTTGATCCCGGCATCATCGAGCACATACACCGGCGGCACCGTGGTGCCTGAAGCCAGGGCCATTTCCTCCACCACATTGAGCAGCCGGCGTTCTTCGAAGTTTTGTGGCGACAGGTTGATCAAGCGTCCACCGAGGCGTTCGGCAATCGCCTGGCCGCCGCGGCTCAACTGCAGGTGTTTATACAGACTGCCCAGCAGCACCACGCCGATCACCACCAGCGCCACACACCCCACCAGCGGCCAACTGGGCAGCAGGCTGCCGGAGCCCTCAAGCAGGCCCAGCGAGTTCGAGTTATTGCCGAATAGCTGCCAGATCAGCCCCAGCGCCAAGCTGGTCAGGGTGACCAGGCTGAGTACCGCCAGCAGCATAAGAATCAACAAACGCCCGCTGTTGCGCCGGGCGCGATCCTGTTGTTCGAAGAAGTTCACGCCACTGCGCCCCTAATCTAGAACGTCACCTTCGGCGCGGCCTGAATCGCTGCGCTGTCGGCGAACTCCAACAGGCTGGCATCTTGCGCATGGCCGAAGCTGGCCGCCAGCAACACCGGCGGGAACGCCTGCTTGTAGCTGTTGTAGGCCATCACCGCATCGTTAAACGCTTGGCGGGCGAACGCCACTTTGTTTTCGGTGCTGCTCAGCTCCTCGCTGAGCTGCTGCATGTTCGCCGAGGCTTTGAGGTCCGGATAGGCTTCAAGGGTGACATTCAAGCGACCCATCGCGCTGTTCAATAGACTCTCAGCGCCGCCTAACTGCGCCATGCCCTGGGCATTACCGGGTTGCGCCGCAGCGGCCTTGAGCCCGGCTACCGCATTGTTGCGTGCGGCAATTACTGCCTCCAGCGTTTCACGCTCATGGGCCATATAGCCCTTGGCGGTCTCCACCAGGTTGGGAATCAAGTCATAACGGCGCTTGAGCTGCACCTCAATCTGCGCAAAGGCGTTTTGAAAGCGGTTACGCAACTTCACCAATTGGTTGTAAATACCAATCACGAAAAAAATCAGCGCGGCGGCAAGCGCCAGGAAAATCAGCGTGGCAATGGACATGAGGCAATCCTTATCGCATGCGAAAGAGAGTTCGATGGTAGCGGAAAAGCGCCAACGGAAATGCCCAACGGCTCACCGGCGTAGGCTTGCTGGTCGGGATAGTTGACGAAAGAGTACGACCCTTGCTCTGCGCAGCTTGCCGTCACCCATGGCGAAGCCGAGCCAGTGCGGAAGGCGCGCGGCGTCAGCGAGTTCGAGAAAGGTTAAAGTCGTTTGGCCAGCGCCAAAAAAAGAAAACCCCGCGATTGCGGGGCTTTTGCAGACTGTTTGCTGACATCCTTGATCTGCTTGCCATCCTGGCAGCTATCCCACGTATCCCTAGTGTTTCAATGCGCTTCCTGCGCGACGTCCATGGGCAGTAGATTAGCCACCAGCCGGCTGCCGGCATAGTGGCGATCCGCAGCACGCCGTGTAAGCCTTTGCCTACACGAACAGAACCAAGCAAACGCTTGTCTTTATTTTGTGACGCAGGTCTTGTTAGACTTCAACTTGTCTTACAAAAACAACAGACCCCGACAACGGCGGTCACTGGGGCTACACATGCGCTCATTGTTCCTTGCCATCGGTTGCCTAGCAGCCGGCATCAGCCCATTAGCATCCGCCAACGGGCAAAACCAGATTTCCGATCCCAAAGCCGCCGTGCAACTGTTCTGGAGCCAACTTTATGGCCAGGGCGGTACGTCGCTGTATTGCGGCAAAACCTTTAGCGCGGAAAGCGGCCAGTTCAAAGCCAGCGCGATCTACAGCAACAAACAGCTGAAAAGCGCCCTGCGCTGCGTCACCAACCGCCAGTGCGGGATCATGAACCCGCGCTACGTTTATATGGCCTCCGACCTGCATAACCTTTATCCGGCCCTGACCCGCGTCGAACTGGTACGGCGCAACGCGCAGTTCGCTGACCTGGATGATAGCGTGTCGAGCAAGTTCGAAGACATCGGCTGCGACATGCCAACCAGCTTCCAACTGGTTGAACCCCGCGACGAAGCCAAGGGCAACATTGCCCGGGCGATCTTCTATATGCATGTCGAATACGACCTGCCCATCGTTGGCCAGGTGCAGGTGTACAAAAAGTGGCACCAGATGGACCCACCAGACGCCGAAGAGCTGGCGCGCAACGACAAGATTGCCACCCTGCAAGGCACACGCAATCGCTTTATCGACAACCCGGCGCTGGTCGAGCAGCAGATCAACAACTGATCGGCCGCCAGCAGCACGCAGCTTGTCGGCGCTCACGCAACAGAGACTGACCACTGACTCTCAGGCACAAAAAAACCGGCACATTGGCCGGTTTTTTGCAGTGCCGTACGCGCTTAGAACTGTGCAGCGTCCAGTAGATACAGACTCTCGCTACCGGCCTTGACCGACGCAGTCAGCGAGTGGATACGCGGCAGCAGACGCGCGAAGTAGAAACGCGCAGTACCCAGCTTGCTCACGTAGAACTCGTCCTGATCCTGCTTGGCCAGGGCAGTGCGCGCCATCAGTGCCCACATGTAGGCGTAGGCGGTGTAACCGAACACCTGCAGGTACTCGACCGAGGCGGCGCCGACTTCATTCGGGTTGGCCTTGGCGCGCTCCAGCAAGTCGCTGGTCATCAGCTCCAGATTGGCGATAGCCTCTTTCAGCGGGTTGACGAACTCGGCCAGTGACGCATCAGCCGAGTCAGTAAAGGCTTTGATCTCGTCAGCGAAGTGCTTGTAGAACGCACCGCCGCTGCCGACCACTTTACGACCGACCAGATCGAGCGCCTGGATGCCATTGGTGCCTTCGTAGATCTGAGTGATGCGGCAGTCGCGGATCAGCTGCTCCTGGCCCCACTCGCGGATATAACCGTGGCCGCCGAAAATCTGCTGGCCATGGGTGGTGGTCTCCAGCGCCATGTCGGTGAGGAAGGCCTTGGCCACCGGGGTCAGCAGAGCGACCAGCTCTTCGGCACGCTTACGAGTAGCGGCGTCCTCGCTGAATTTGGCAGTGTCCAGCTGCATGGCCACGTAGCTGGAGAAGGCACGACCGCCCTCGTTCAGCGCTTTCATGGTCAGTAGCATGCGGCGCACGTCGGGATGCACGATGATCGGGTCGGCGGCTTTGTCTTTGGCCACCGGGCCGGTCGGCGCGCGGCTCTGAATACGGTCGCGAGCGTACTCGACGGCGTTCTGGTAGCTGCGCTCACCCAGGGACAGACCCTGGATGCCCACGCCCAGACGCTCGTAGTTCATCATGGTAAACATGGCGGCGAGGCCCTTGTTCGGCGCATCGACGATCCAGCCGGTGGCGCCATCAAAGTTCATCACGCAGGTGGCCGACGCCTTGATGCCCATCTTGTGTTCGATCGAACCGCAGGACAGGGCGTTCTGCTCGCCCAGCGAGCCGTCGGCGTTGACCATAAACTTCGGCACTAGGAACAGCGAGATGCCTTTCGGGCCCGCCGGTGCGTCCGGCAGCTTGGCCAGCACCAGGTGAATGATGTTCTCGGTCAGGTCGTGCTCGCCGCCGGTGATAAAGATCTTGGTGCCAGACACCTTGAAGCTACCATCGGCCTGCGGCTCAGCCTTGGTACGAATGATGCCTAGGTCGGTGCCCGCGTGCGGCTCGGTCAGGCACATGGAACCCGCCCACTGGCCGGAATACATATTCGGCAGGTATTTTTCTTTCAGCTCTTCGCTGGCGTGGGCGTTGATCGACAGGCAGGCACCGGCAGTCAGCATCGGGTACAGGCCAAATGACAGGTTGGCCGAGTTGACCATTTCCTCGACCTGGGCCGAGATCGCCTTGGGCATGCCCATGCCGCCAAATACCGGGTCACCACCGACACCCACCCAGCCGCCTTCGGCGTAAGTCTGGTAAGCCTCAGGGAAGCCGGCTGGGGTTTTCACCGCGCCGTCAGCCCAGGAACAGCCTTCTTCGTCACCGCTGCGATTGAGCGGGGCGATGGTACCGGCAGTGACCTTGCCGGCTTCTTCCAGAATTGCAGCGGCGGTGTCTTCGTCCACCACTTCCGCCAGGGCCGGTAACTGGGCCCACAGCTTGGAAACTTCAAACACTTCATTGAGTACGAAGCGCATATCACGCAGGGGAGCTTTGTAGTCAGCCATGGGGCAAATCCTCGGACGAACCAGCAGGTATAAAGATGTGCAACGAGTCTAACCGAACAACTTTTTAGACACATAGCGTCGCGTAATGACCTAATAGTCACTATGCGTCAATTAGCGCCTTTTAAAGCAAAACCCGCCAAAAGGCGGGCCCGGTAGACACTTAACCGCTGGTCAGAGAGCGAAATGCTCGGCCGGCAAGCGCATCAAGCTATCGCTGCCCGCCTCTGCACCCGCCAGGTGCATGGCGGTGCGCGGCAACAGGCGCTTGAAGTAGAACTCGCAGGTGGCCAGTTTGGCTTGGTAGAACGCGGCTTCGCCGGTGCCCGCCGCCAGCTTCTGCTCAGCCACCGCCGCCATGCGCAGCCAGAAATACGCCAAGGTGACGTAGCCGGAATACATCAGGTAGTCCATCGACGCCGCACCGACCTCGTCCGGGTTCTGCATCGCCGCCATGCCGATCTTCTGGGTCAGTGCGCCCCACTGCTGGTTCAGCGTTGCCAGTTGGGCGACATAGCCCTTGAGTTGCGGATGCTCAGCCTGGGCCTCGCAGAACTTGTGCACGATCTTAGTAAAACCGCGCAGCAGTCTGCCCTGGCTACCCAGCACTTTGCGCCCGAGCAGATCGAGGGCCTGGATACCGTTGGTGCCTTCGTAAATCGGCGCGATGCGGCAGTCACGCACCAGCTGCTCCATGCCCCACTCACGAATAAAGCCATGGCCGCCGAACACCTGCATGCCGTGGTTGGTCACCTCCAGGCCGGTTTCGGTCATAAAGGCTTTGCAGATCGGCGTGAGGAAGGCCAACAGGTTTTCCGCTTCTTCGCGCTGCTCAGCGCTGCTTCCCGCGTGCGCCTGGTCGATCAGTTGCGCGGTGAAATAGGCCAGCGCACGGTTGCCTTCGTTGAACGCCTTCATGGTCAGCAGCATGCGCCGTACATCCGGGTGCACGATGATCGGGTCGGCGGCTTTTTCCGGCGCCTTGGGCCCGGTCAACGCACGCATCTGCAGGCGCTCGCTGGCGTACTTGATCGCGCCCTGGAAGCTCGCCTCCCCCAGACACAGACCCTGCATACCGGTGCCCAGGCGCGCGTGGTTCATCATGGTGAACATGCAGTTGAGGCCCTTGTTGGCCTCGCCGATCAGGTAGCCGGTGGCACTGTCGAAGTTCATCACGCAGGTGGCCGAAGCCTTAATGCCCATCTTGTGCTCGATCGAACCGCAACTTACGCCATTGCGCGCCCCTGCCTGACCGTCAGCATTGGGCAGAAACTTGGGCACGATAAACAGCGAGATACCCTTGGTGCCCGCCGGCGCATCAGGCAGCTTGGCGAGCACCAGGTGCACGATGTTTTCGCTCATGTCGTGCTCGCCAGCGGAGATAAAGATCTTGCTCCCCGTAACCGCGTAGCTGCCGTCGGCCTGCGGCACGGCGCGGGTCTTGATCAGGCCAAGATCGGTACCGCAGTGCGCTTCGGTCAGGCACATGGTGCCGGTCCAGCGGCCTTCGGTAAGCTTGCTCAGGTAGGCCTGCTTCTGCGCTTCGCTGCCGTGGGCATGGATCGCCGACATCGCACCGTGGGTCAGACCGGGGTACATGCCCCACGAAGTGTTACTGGCGCCGACCATCTCACTGATGATCAACGCCAGCGACTGCGGCAAACCTTGCCCGCCGTAGGCTGGATCGGCGGCCAGGCCATTCCAGCCGCCCTCAACGTATTGGGCAAAGGCTTCCTTGAAGCCCTTAGGCGTGGTCACCACACCGTCGTTAATCTGACACTCCTCTTCGTCGCCGGAACGGTTCAACGGCGCCAGCACCTGCTCGCAGAACTTCGCCCCCTCGGTCAGGATCGCGCTGACCATGTCCGGAGTGGCATCGCTGGCCCCGATCGCGGCGTAACCCGCATGAAAGTCGAAGACCTCGTCGATCAAAAACTGCATATCGCGCTGGGGGGCTTTGTACTCGGGCATGCTGGCTTCTCCGTCAGCTAGAGCGTGAATTAGCCTTCTACGCTAAGGCCCACGCCGAACGGCAACAATCACCGTGCGAATGCTGAATACAGCGTCATTAGCTGGCAGGCTTGGGTACGTAGCCAAGGCCACTAAATGACCTGTAAAACACCGGACATAAAAAACCGCCACCCAAAAGGGCGGCGGTTTTTTTTGGCCTGATGAGGTCTAAGGCTTAGTAGCCCAGGTCGAAGTGCTCTTCGTCCATGTCCATCAGGTTGTTGGCGCCGGACAGCATGGCCTCAACGTGGCTACGGGTACGCGGCAGGATGCGCGCGAAGTAGAAACGTGCGGTCTGCAGCTTGGCCTTGTAGAAGGCTTCATCTTCAGTGCCAGCTGCGATCTTCTCGGCCGCCAGGCGCGCCATGTCAGCCCAGAAGTAGGCCAGGCAGACATAGCCGGAGTACATCAGGTAGTCCACCGAAGCGGCACCGACTTCTTCGCGGTCTTTCATCGCGGCCATGCCCACTTTCATGGTCAGATCGCCCCACTCCTTGTTCAGCTTGCCCAGCGGCTCCACGAGGCCTTTGATAGCGTCGTTGGCTTCGTTGGCCTGGCAGAACTTGTGCACGATCTTGGTGAAGCCTTTCAGTGCTTCGCCTTGAGTCTGCAGCACTTTACGGCCCAGCAGGTCGAGGGCCTGGATACCGGTGGTGCCTTCGTACAGCATGGAGATGCGGCTGTCGCGAACGTTCTGCTCCATGCCCCACTCGGCGATAAAGCCGTGGCCGCCATAGATCTGTACGCCGTGGTTGGCTGCTTCGAAGCCGACTTCGGTCATAAATGCTTTGGCGATTGGCGTGAGGAAGGCCAGCAGTGCGTCGGCCTGCTTCTTCTCGGCTTCGTCTTTGCTGTACTTGACGATATCAACCTGCTTGGCGGTGAAGTACACCATCGCACGGTTGCCTTCGGCAAAAGCCTTCATGGTCAGCAGCATGCGCCGCACGTCCGGGTGGACGATGATCGGGTCAGCGGCTTTTTCCGGCGCTTTCGGGCCAGTCAGGGAGCGCATCTGCAGACGATCACGAGCGTACTTGAGGCCGCCCTGGAAGCCGATTTCAGCGTGCGCCAGGCCCTGCAGAGCAGTACCCAGACGCGCCGTGTTCATAAAGGTGAACATGCAGTTCAGGCCTTTGTTGGCTGGGCCGATCAGGTAACCGGTAGCGCCATCAAAGTTCATCACGCAGGTCGCGTTACCGTGGATGCCCATCTTGTGCTCGAGCGAGCCACAGGTCACCGCGTTGCGCGCGCCAACCGAACCGTCAGCGTTAACCGAGAACTTCGGCACGATGAACAGCGAGATGCCTTTGGTGCCTTGCGGCGCGTCGGGCAAGCGGGCCAGGACGATGTGGACGATGTTATCGGCCATGTCGTGCTCACCGGCGGAGATGAAGATCTTGGTGCCGGATACTTTGTACGAACCGTCAGCCTGAGGCTCGGCCTTGGTACGCAGCATGCCCAGATCGGTGCCGCAATGCGGCTCGGTCAGGCACATGGTGCCGGTCCACTCGCCGGATACCAGCTTAGTCAGGTAGGTGTGCTTCTGCTCGTCGGTACCGTGCTCGGAGATGGTGTTCATCGCGCCGTGCGACAGGCCTGGGTACATGCCCCACGACCAGTTCGAGGTGCCGACCATTTCGCTGACAACCAGCCCCAGGGACTCAGGCAGGCCTTGGCCGCCGTGGTCTACGTCGTGCGCCAGGCTCGGCCAGCCGCCTTCTACATACTGCTTGTAGGCTGCCTTGAAACCGGTAGGGGTTTTCACGCCCTCAGCGGACCAGGTGCAGCCTTCGGTGTCACCTACACGGTTCAGGGGCGACAGCACTTGCTCACAGAACTTCGCGCCTTCCTCAAGGATGGCGTCGACCATGTCCGGAGTAGCGTCCTGGCAGCCAGGCAGGCTCTGATAATGCGCTTCATAGCCGAGCAGTTCGTCGCGTACGAAACGGATATCACGCAAGGGGGCCTTGTAATCAGGCATAGCGGTTGACCTCTGCGGTGGATTCTTAATGTGTAGGTGACCGGGTATTCGGTCATTTCGGGAGCAATCCCGGCGCTCGATTGTCTCTTTAGCAATCGAATCAATCAAACAAGCGTTTGAAACATACGTTTATGCCTATTTAATGTCAAGCACCCCACGCGCCGCTTACGTCACCAGTTCGACCAGCGGGGCTGGCTGCTGCACACCACTTAGTTGCGTGTACAGATCAAGATTAGCCGCGTTTGGCCCTGCAGATCCCGGCGCCTCGACGGGTTTATCGTCCCCCTCTTTACCTGGCTCGGCACGCGCATCACTGCTGGCCTGCGCCTCACTGCGCTGTTGTTGCGCCAGCTGTACGCGGGCTTCAGCCATCAGCCCCAGGGCTTGCGCTGTCACCTGCAGGTCCTGCGCCGATGGCTCGGCGGGGGCCAGAGCAGCGCGGATCACCACGTCCATTTTGCGCAGGGTCGCTTCGGGGTCATTCGCCACGGGAGCCACATCGATACCCACCTCGCCACCTACCGCATAGCGTTTGCCATCCGGGCCACGCGCATAGGTATAGCTCGGCGCACCTGCGTATTGCCCGCCAACCGCCGCATGCGCCTGCTCATGGCTACGCACCTCCTGATCACGGCTGAGCAACTCGGCAATTTCGAGTTGCTCACGCCGCGCCTGCTCGGGGCTTGGCTCGCCTTGAGTGCGTTTAGCTGTATCGGAGTTGCTCGACGAATCGGTTGGCTTGTCGGCTTCTTCACGCGCCGAGGAGGACTGCGCAGCGGTCAGCGCTTGAGGCGCAGTGACGGGCGCTTGAGCGGCGCGGATGATATCGGGGGAGACGTCAGGGGAAGCACTCGACGCCAGGGGGCGAACCGGCAGTGGATTGGCTGCAGGCGCAGAATAAGTCGAAGCGCCGCTAATCTGCATGCAATGACTCCTCGCCCGGCGTTGCTTACCTCTTTACCGGGCTTGAGTGCGCCAGGGGCGGCGACTCAAGCCGTGGTGTCGATCAGGGTGCCGAGTATTTCATCAGCCGTTTTGATCACCTTGGCACCGGCCTGTGCTGCATTCTGCCCTTCACGCAGGGCGACCAGGCTTTCAGCGAGATCGGGGCGGGTCTGTTCAGCCAAGCTGGGGGCTGGGTTGACCTGATTAGCGGGCGGCGTGGAGGTCGGCTGTTGCGGCTGGGTAACGGCATTACTGGCGATCGCTGCTGCTGCCTGATCGACGCGGCGCTGACCCGATTGAATGCTGCTGACAGCCGAACTGAAGGCGCTTCCTGAAATCTCCATGCCTAAGCTCCTACTCTGACTGACCACTAATAGCCTTGATTTAAGCAGATATTGCTCGAAAAACGTACAGGCAAAAGGCTATGGCATTTAGCGGGCTTATAGCGGGCTGCGTAGAAGATCGAGATTGAGATAACTGGCAACCGCAGCCGGCGTTGCTTCGGCCAGGCGCGGGATATAGCCCAAGCATGGCGCGGGTAAGCGTTGCGCCAAGGTTGCGAGATTGTCTTCAAGGCGCGAGGTGTGCGGGTCGACCACATTGGCCACCCAGCCTGCCAACGACAAACCGTCACGCAGGATCGCCTCGGCCGTCAGTAGCGCATGGTTGATGCAGCCCAGGCGCACACCCACCACCAGAACAACCGGCAGTTTCAAGGCAATCGCCAGGTCCGACAACGTCGCCTGCCCGGCCAGTGGCACGCGCCAGCCGCCCGCGCCCTCCACCAGGGTGAAGTCCGCGCACTTGTCCAGAATGGCCTGCACAGGCTCCTGCAGTGCCGCCACATCCAGCAACACGCCGGCTTCACGTGCGGCCAGATGCGGGGCAATCGCCGGCTCGAATGCCTGCGGATTCACCTCGTCATAACGCAACACCAGGCTGCACTCGCCAAGCAGCGCCAGGGCGTCGTCATTGCGCAGGCCATCCGCCGTCACCACACAGCCCGAGGCCACCGGTTTGGCCGCGGCCGTGGACAGCCCGGCGAGCCGCGCCGCATGCAGCAGGCCGGCGGCGATAGTGGTTTTGCCGATTTCGGTATCGGTACCGGTGACGAAGAACGCTTGGCTCATCTAGGCAATTTCCTTACGCAATACGCCGTAGACCACTTGATAGGTCGCCGGCAGCCCTTCCGGCTGGCGGAACTGTTCATAGGCCTTGAGCAGCGCCAGCATGCGCGCACGGCCAGTCAGGCCACCCGGCCGGCCGGGGTTGAGGTTGTGCGCGCCGAGGGCTTTCAGTTCATGGGTCAGGCTGCGCACATCAGGGTAATACAGGGTTTCAGGCGTAACCTGCAGGCTCAGCAGCGCCAAGCCGCTGTTGCTACACAGGCGCTGATAATCCTCAAAACGACGGAAGCGATTGACGTGCACAAAGCCGTCCACCGCCTGCCAGCTGTCACGCAACTCCTGCAACGTGCCGACACACAGGCTGCTAAAAGCCAGCACACCGCCAGGGCGCAATACGCGCTCGGCTTCACCCAGCACGGCCGTAAAATCGGCGCACCACTGCAACGCCAGGCTGGAAAACAACAGCTCGCAGGACTCGTCCTGCAGCGGCAGGCGCTCGGCATCGCCGGCGATAAACTGTTGCGCGCCACCCAACGGCCGGGCGTGTTGCAACATGCCTTCGGCGATATCCAACGCGACGCCTTGGCTGGCCGCAAAGCGCTCGGCCAAGGCACGGCTGAAATAGCCCGTACCGCAGCCCAGGTCGAGCCAGCGGGCCGGGCTGATTGCAGCAGGCAGCTGCGCCAATAACTGCTGGCCGACATTGCGCTGCAGGGCCGCGACACTGTCATAGCTCTCGGCCGCACGGGAAAACGAAGCCGCCACCTGGCGTTTGTCCGGCAGGCCGCCGAGTGGTTCTTGGGCCAGATCAGTCATCACCGGCCTCATGCAAAAAAGCCTGAATCGCGGCAGCGATTTCATGGGGGCGCTCCAGGGCGAAGGCATGACTGGCCTGATCAATCAGGCCAACTTCGACATCCGCAAGCAACGCCAACAGCTCCTGCGCAGCCAAGGCCGGCACCAATGCATCGGCACCAGCGAACAGATGCAACTGCGGGCCGACAAAGGCCTGCAGCGCCGCCCGCGTGTCCAGTGCCGCCAGTACATCCAGCCCAGCTAACAGCGTGGCCGCCTGAGAGTGCGGCGCAGCGCTTATCAACTGACGCGAGAGGCCGCGCGCATCCGCAGCCCCCTGTACGCAGAGCAGGGCGAAGCGCTTTAGGGTGGCGGGCGCATTGGCCGCGCAGCCCTCACGAAAGGCGCTAAATGTGCTCGCCTCCATCGCTGCCGACCAGCCTGGTTCAGCGACAAAGCGCAGGTTGCTGGCCAGGGTCAGCAGGCCATTACAACGCCCGCCTCGGCGCGCTGCCAATTCGGCCGCAAGCATGCCGCCCAGCGACCAGCCACCGAGCCAGGTATCCTCGGGCAGCTTGGCATCGAGCTCATCCAGCCAGTCCGCGGGGTCGTTGGAATCTAGCAAAGGCAGCGGTTCGATCTGCACATGCAGGCGTGGATCCAGCCCGCGCAAGGCGTCGGCCAGCGGCTGCAACGGCGCAGTACCCAGGCCCCAGCCGGGCAGCAGAATCAGTCGATCACGCATGCGCGGCCCCCTCTTCGGCCAGCAGCGGCCAGCACTCAGCCAGCGCCTCCAACAACAGCTCCAGCTGCTCCAGGCTGTGGGCGGCAGACAAGGTCACGCGCAGCCGAGCACTGCCGGCCGGCACCGTGGGCGGACGAATCGCCGTCACCAGCAAGCCACGCTCGCGCAGCATCTGCGACAGCTGCATGGCGCGGCCACTGTCGCCGATTAGGATTGGTTGAATCGGCGTGGCGCTGTCCATCAGTTCAAGACCGATGGCCTGCGCGCCCTCGCGGAAGCGTTTAATCAGCACGTTCAAATGTTCACGCCGCCAGTGCTGGCTGCGCAGCAACTCCAGGCTTTGCAGCGTGGCGCAGGCCAATGCCGGCGGCTGACTGGTGGTGTAGATATAGGGCCGGGCGAACTGCACCAGGGTTTCGATCAGCTCTTCGCTGCCGGCGACAAATGCCCCAGCCGTACCGAAGGCTTTGCCCAACGTGCCGACCAGCACCTGCACATCATCCACGCCCAAGCCGAAGTGCTCGACGATGCCGCCGCCGGTTGCGCCCAGCGGGCCGAAACCATGGGCGTCATCGACCATCACCCAGGCGTCTTTCTGCTTGGCTGCGGCGCACAACGCCGGCAGGTCAGCCAGGTCACCGTCCATGCTGAACACGCCGTCGGTGACCACCAGGGTATTGCCGGTGGTTTTTTCCATGCGGCTGGCCAGGCTCGCCGCATCGTTGTGTAGATAGCGTGAAAAGCGTGCACCCGAGAGCAAGCCCGCGTCGAGCAAGGAGGCATGATTGAGGCGGTCTTCCAGCACACTGTCGCCCTTGCCGAGCAGCGCAGTGACAGCACCAAGGTTGGCCATGTAACCGGTGGAAAACAGCAGCGCACGCGACCGGCCGGTGAACTCGGCCAGCGCCTCTTCCAGCTCGTGGTGCGGCGTGCTATGGCCAATCACCAGGTGCGACGCGCCGCCGCCCACGCCCCACTTTTGCGCACCGGCACGCCAGGCCTCGATCACTTGTGGATGGTTGGCCAGGCCGAGGTAGTCGTTGGAACAGAAAGCCAACAGCTCACGGCCATCGACCTGCACCAGCGGCCCTTGCGGGCTTTCCAGCAGTGGCCGTTGACGATAGAGCTGAGCCGCACGGCGTTCCGCGAGGCGGGAGGCGAGATCGAAAGACATGGGCAACCTTGATGACCGTGGGAGCGGCTTCAGCCGCGATGCTGTTTAGTCATCGCGACTGCGAACGCTCCCACGGGAAAGACCTCTGCGCCTCAGACGGCGGCGTTATAGAACAGCTTGGAATCGCGCTGCTCGACCAGGGCCTGCTCGATGGCCGCCTGGTGCACTTCGTCTGCGTGTTCTTCACGCTCTTCCGGCTTGATGCCGAGACGGGCAAACAGTTGCATGTCTTTGTTGGCTTGTGGGTTGGCGGTGGTCAGCAGCTTCTCGCCGTAGAAGATCGAGTTGGCACCGGCGAAGAACGCCAGGGCCTGCATCTGCTCGTTCATCGCCTCACGGCCGGCGGACAGGCGCACGTGCGACTGCGGCATCATGATCCGCGCCACGGCAAGCATGCGGATAAAGTCGAATGGATCGACGTCTTTCTCGTCCGCTAGCGGCGTGCCTTTGACCTTGACCAGCATGTTGATCGGCACCGACTCAGGATGCTCCGGCAGGTTAGCCAGTTGAATCAACAAGCCAGCGCGGTCGTCCAGTGACTCACCCATGCCCAGGATGCCGCCCGAGCAGATCTTCATCCCCGAATCACGCACATAGGCCAGGGTCTCCAGACGCTCACCATAGGTGCGGGTGGTGATGATGCTGCCGTAGAACTCCGGCGAGGTGTCGAGGTTGTGGTTGTAGTAGTCGAGACCCGCGTCGGCCAGCGCCTGGGTCTGCTCTTTATCCAGCTTGCCCAGGGTCATGCAGGTTTCCAGGCCCAGGGCTTTGACGCCTTCGACCATCTTCAGCACGTAGGGCATGTCTTTGGCCGACGGGTGCTTCCACGCCGCGCCCATGCAGAAACGGGTAGAGCCGATGGCCTTGGCCTCGGCGGCCGCCTCCAGCACCTTCTGCACTTCCAGCAGTTTTTCTTTTTCCAGGCCGGTGTTGTAGTGGCCGGACTGCGGGCAGTACTTGCAGTCTTCCGGGCAGGCACCGGTTTTGATCGACAGCAGGGTCGAGACCTGCACGCGGTTCGCATCGAAGTGTGCGCGGTGCACGGTCTGTGCGGCGAACAGCAGGTCGTTAAACGGTTGCTCGAAGAGCGCCCTGACTTCAGCAAGAGTCCAGTCGTGACGCAAGTTGGCGGCGGTGGTGGCGCTCATCGGTTGTTCCTTGTTAGGGGCAGTGGCTTGCTCGGTTCTGTACGAAAAGTGCCTGCGCTCGGTGATGCTTCGTTAAAAGCCGGCTCGGAATGCTCATTTACAGTTCGTAAACTGCGCTTCCTCGCCAGCTTTTGCCTCGCCTGACCTTCGCTCGACAACTTTTGGCACAGAACCTAGAGTCAGCAAGCACGACACGGATGTTCGGCATAATTATGGAAGGCTTATGCGCTGTCAACCAGAACCAAGGCGACCGGTTTACAACTGGTTAAAAAACAAACAAATCTGTTTGCTCTGCAATGAAACAACGGACGGCGCGCTGGCCATCTGCACCAGCTGTGAAGCCGAGCTGCCCTGGCTCGGCGGGCATTGCCAGGTCTGCGCCCTGCCGCTGCCCAGCCACGGTTTGGTGTGCGGGGCCTGCCTGAACAAACCACCCAGCTTTAGCAAGGTCGAAACGCCCTGGCGCTACGCCTTCCCCATCGACAGCCTGATTACGCGGTTCAAGCACCAAGCCAAGTGGCCTTTGGGACGTCTGCTCGGCGAGCTTTTGTCACATCATCTGCAACATGCGTTCGATGAAGGGCTGAGCAAGCCCGCACTGCTGTTGCCCGTACCACTGGCGGATAAACGCCAACGCCAGCGCGGCTTCAATCAGGCCGGGCTGCTCGCGCAGTGGCTGAGCGCTTTATTGCAGCTGCCGCAGCAGGCGCACTGGCTGCAACGCATTGTCGATACCCCGGCGCAGCAACAACTCGACGCGGCCACGCGCAAACGCAATTTGCGCCAGGCCTTTGCCCTCTCAGCGGACAGCCAGATCAGCGGCCTGCATGTGGCGCTGGTCGATGATGTGCTGACCACCGGCGCCACCGCCGAGAGCCTGGCGCGCCTGTTAAAGAAAGCCGGGGCGGCGCGAGTCGATGTGTATTGCCTGGCGCGCACGCCCAAGCCCGGCGACTGAGAGGCAACAGCAGCGACAGATTCGTAGGATGGCGTTGAGCATCGCGAGACCCATCACAGCGAATGCCGGCCTCAAGATCATCGATGGGTATCGCTGCGCTCAACCGCATCCTCCTAGCGCCCACACACCGCCCGACCCTGCAGAAGCGGTACACTTCGCGACCCACTTGCCGGAGCCAACCATGTCCCATCCATTTGCCGCACTCACACCCGACCTGGTGCTGGATGCCGTGGAGAGCATCGGCTACCTCAGCGACGCCCGCGTGCTGGCGCTGAACAGCTACGAAAACCGCGTCTATCAAGTGGGCATCGAAGACGAAACACCACTGATCGCCAAGTTCTACCGCCCGGATCGCTGGAGCGATGCGGCGATCCGCGAAGAGCACAGCTTCACCTTCGAACTGGCTGAGTGCGATGTGCCGGTCGTCGCGCCGCTGATTCTCAACGGCGAGACACTGTTTGAGCATGCTGGCTTTCGCTTTGCCCTATTCCCGCGCCGGGGCGGCCGCGCGCCGGAGCCCGGCAATCTCGACCAACTGTACCGCCTCGGCCAGCTGCTCGGCCGCCTGCACGCGGTCGGTTCGTTAACGCCGTTCGCCCACCGCGAAGCCCTGCAGGTGAGCAACTTCGGCCACGCATCGCTGGCGACCTTGCTGGAGGGCAACTTTATTCCGCGTAGCCTGCTGCCCGCCTACGAGTCGGTGGCCCGCGACGTGCTCAAGCGTTTGGACGCCCTGTTTGCCAACCATCCGGTACAGGCGATTCGCCTGCACGGCGACTGCCACCCGGGCAACCTGCTGTGCCGCGACGACACCTTCCACATGGTCGACCTCGACGACTGCCGCATGGGGCCGGCCGTACAAGACCTGTGGATGATGCTGGCCGGCGAACGCCATGAGCGTCTCGGCCAGCTCTCGGAGCTGATGGATGGCTACCAGGAGTTTCATGACTTCAACCCGCGCGAACTGCCGCTGATTGAAGGCCTGCGCGCCCTGCGCCTGATGCATTACAGCGCCTGGTTGGCGCGGCGCTGGGACGACCCGGCCTTTCCCATGAGCTTCCCCTGGTTCGGCAGCGAACGTTACTGGGGCGATCAGATCCTGATTCTGCGCGAGCAGTTGGCCGCACTGGATGAAGAGCCGCTCAAGCTGTTTTGAATCGCGCCGGCCCCGCCCGGCTGCCATGCGCGGGACGGGCTACCAAAGGCGATAGCCATCTGGGGCGGTCATGATCGCTATCGCTGCGCTCTGCCCATCCTACAGCTCTGACTCAGCGACAGCCGGTGCTGCGCCATAACAGTTGCCGTCGCCCCGTAAAGCCAGATTTACAGTAATTACCTGCAGAGCACTGGCCACGAAGCTGAACAACCAGACAAGTCACCGCGTGGCGACTAGAATCCTGACTCTTTAGTTAGCAACCTAAGCAAGGACCCTGCATGGCCACCGCCAACCTGCGTCGCGGGTACATTCTCGGCCTGACCGCCTACATCATCTGGGGCCTGTTCCCGCTCTATTTCAAAGCCATACAAAGCGTCCCAGCACTGGAAATCATCGTGCACCGGGCGCTCTGGTCCGCGGTGTTCGGCGCCTTACTGCTGCTGGTGTGGAAACATCCTGGCTGGCTGCGCGAACTGCTCAACAATCCCAAACGCTTCGCTGTGCTGACCTTGAGCGGCCTGCTGATCGCCACCAACTGGCTGGTGTATGTGTGGGCGGTGAATGACGGGCGCATGCTCGAGGCCAGCCTGGGCTACTACATCAACCCGCTGGTCAACGTGCTACTGGGCATGTTGATTCTCGGCGAGCGTCTGCGGCGCCTGCAGTGGCTGGCCGTGGCTCTGGCGACGCTGGGTGTGCTGCAGCAACTGTGGCAGGTTGGTAGCATTCCCTGGGTATCGCTGGTGTTGGCACTGTCTTTCAGTTTCTACGGGCTGATTCGCAAACAGGCACCCGTGGCCGCCCTTCCCGGGCTGGTGGTGGAAACCTGGCTACTGATACCTCTGGCCGTCGGTTGGCTGCTGCTCAACCCAGTGGCCATGAGTACTCAAGCCGACTTTTGGAGCACCCCGGAAGCGCTCTGGCTAATCGTCGCCGGCCCAATCACCTTGGTGCCTCTGGTCTGTTTTAACGCTGCGGCCCGACACCTGCCCTACACCACCCTTGGTTTTCTGCAGTACCTGGCTCCGACCTTGGTGATGTTGCAGGCGATCTTCCTGTTTGGTGAGCATTTCGACCCGAGCAAACTGCTGGCCTTTATCTGCATCTGGGCGGGCCTGGCCATTTACAGCCTCGACGCCTGGCTAACCCTGCGCAAACGTCGGCCTGTTCAATAAACAACCAGCACACTGCAGCACAGACGGCTCATGGGCTGCAGCCAGTTGCCCCCGGCTTATCCACAGAGCATCCCCGACCTTTGTGCACAACCCACAAAGTAAGTGCTTATTTTTTATGGCCTGTCATCCATGACAGCCACCCTTGGCAGGGCCGTCGCTACGCGACGTTAAAAATGCTTCCTGAGCATTTTTTAAGCACTTACTAAAAAGCCCCGGAGCACTAAGCGCTGCTCCGGGGCTCCTCATGCTACCCACAGAGTTATCCACACGGGCCGTGGATAACCCTCCTGCTTACTCCTCAGCCTGCAGCTTCAACTCCACCATCAGGTCATCGGCGAGGGTTTCTAGGCGCTCCTGCAACTGCTCCAGGCTCAGGCTCTGCGGCACGCCCAGCAAGGCCTGGGCTTGAAACAGCAACTCGCCACTCATCGGCGCCGGTAGCACTTCGGTGCTCAGGCTCTCCAGGTTGACGCCCTGGCTACTAAGCAAACGAGTGATATCGCGCACGATACCCGGCCGGTCATTGCCCACCAACTCCAGGCGAATTGCCCGCCAGACAGTCACTGGCACGTCGCCACCGGCGGCGACCTGTACACGTATGCCCTGTGTCTGCAGCGCTTCCAGAGCCGCGACCAACCCAGCGTGGCCCGCCAACGGCACATCGACCCGGAGTATTCCGGCGAACTGCCCGGCCATGCGTGACATACGGCTTTCCAGCCAGTTTCCGCCATGCTCGCTGATGCACTGAGCGACGCGTTCAACCAAGCCCGGCTGATCCGGGGCAATAACCGTAAGTACCAGATGATCCATGCTTTGCTCCTTGTTCAACAGCGGCTCAATGCAACTCTAGCCAATAGGTATAAAACACCTCATCACGCACATAACCCAGGCGCTCGTAGAGGGCTTGTCCTGGCAGATTGCGCTTTGCCGTCTCCAACTGCAAACCGCAAGCGCCTGAGGCTTCGGCATGGGCGCGGGCGGCATTCATCAACGCCTCGCCCACACCTTGGCGACGGGCCTGCTGACTGACATAGAGATCACTAAGCAACCAGGCGGACTGCAGCGCTAACGAAGCAAAGAAGGCATACAGCTGAACAAAGCCCAGCGCCCGCCGCTGATCATCGCGGGCCAACAGAATCGTCGAGTCGGCGTTGCTCAGCCGAGCGGCAAGAAAATCGCGCACCTGCGCCTGAGGCTTGCTCACTTCATAAAAGCCAAGGTAAGCGCCAAATAACTCGGCCAATTCATCCAAGTCAGCGGCTGTGGCGGCCTTTATCTGCATAGGGGTCACATTCCGTAAGAGGTGCTATGCAGTATAGGCAAGCTGCCCACGGGCCGACCAAGAGCGGCACGCACAATTAACTGTGTACTGTTTTTTGATTTATATGAAACAATATTGCGAGATTAAATATACAAAAGATCACGCAGAGTGACTGCAACATCCCTCTTAGTCGCAGAGCGACGCGCGTCGACTGATTTTCCCCGGATCTTGATGTAGTATGCCGCGCCTCGGACTACATGACTTTTTACCCATGTCCGACGCGGCTATTAAGTAGAGCTGAGCAGAGTGAGGCAAGTGATGACTGAACGCGTTCAAGTAGGCAGCCTGCAGGTTGCCAAAGTGCTGTTCGACTTCGTGAACAACGAAGCCATCCCCGGTACCGGCATTGCTGCCGAGACGTTCTGGGCAGGTGCCGAAGCGGTCATCAATGACCTGGCACCGAAAAACCGCGCACTGCTCGCCAAGCGCGACCAGATTCAGGCGCAAATTGACGGCTGGCACCAAGCCCGCGCCGGTCAGGCCCACGACGCGGCCGCTTACAAAGCCTTCCTTCAGGAAATCGGCTACCTGCTACCAGAGCCGGCTGACTTCCAGGCCACCACTCAGAATGTGGACGAAGAAATCGCCCGCCTGGCTGGCCCGCAGCTGGTTGTGCCGGTGATGAACGCACGCTTCGCCCTCAACGCCTCCAACGCCCGCTGGGGCTCGCTGTACGATGCCCTGTACGGCACCGATGTGATCAGCGAAGAAGGCGGCGCGGAAAAAGGTCGTGGCTACAACAAGGTTCGTGGTGACAAGGTTATCGCCTTCGCCCGCGCCTTCCTCGACGATGCCGCACCGCTAGCCGCTGGCTCGCACGTCGACGCCACCGGCTACACCATTGTTGACGGCAAGCTGGTCGTCGCCCTCAAAGGCGGCAGCAACAGCGGCCTGCGTGATGACGCGCAACTGGTTGGCTTCCAGGGCGCAAGCGACGCGCCAATCGCCGTGCTGCTGAAGAACAACGGCCTGCACTTCGAGATCCAGATTGATGCCAGCACCCCGGTCGGCCAGACCGACGCGGCCGGCGTTAAAGATGTGCTGATGGAAGCGGCGCTGACCACCATCATGGACTGCGAAGACTCCATCGCTGCGGTCGATGCCGACGACAAAGTCGTGGTCTACCGCAACTGGCTGGGCCTGATGAAGGGTGACCTGGCCGAAGAAGTCGTCAAAGGCGGCCAGACCTTTACCCGCACCATGAACCCGGACCGCGTCTACACCCAGACCGACGGCTCCGAGCTGACCCTGCACGGGCGCAGCCTGCTGTTCATTCGCAACGTGGGTCACCTGATGACCAACCCGGCAATTCTCGACGCCCAAGGCAACGAAATCCCGGAAGGCATCCAGGACGCGCTGTTTACCAGCCTGATCGCCGTACACAACCTGAATGGCAACACCAGCCGCAAAAACACCCGCACCGGCAGCATGTACATCGTTAAGCCGAAGATGCACGGCCCGGAAGAAGTGGCCTTCACCACGGAAATCTTCGGCCGTGTCGAAGACGCCCTGAGCCTGCCGCGCAACACCCTGAAAGTCGGCATCATGGACGAAGAGCGGCGCACTACCGTCAACCTCAAGGCGTGCATCAAAGCCGCCAGCGAGCGCGTGGTGTTTATCAACACCGGCTTCCTCGACCGTACCGGTGACGAAATCCACACCTCCATGGAGGCCGGCGCCGTGGTGCGCAAAGCCGCCATGAAAAACGAGAAGTGGATCGGCGCTTACGAGAACAACAACGTCGATGTCGGCCTGGCCACTGGCCTGCAAGGCCGCGCACAGATCGGCAAAGGCATGTGGGCCATGCCTGATTTGATGGCCACCATGCTTGAGCAGAAGATCGCTCACCCGCTATCCGGGGCCAACACCGCCTGGGTACCGTCGCCAACCGCCGCGGCGCTGCACGCCCTGCATTACCACAAGGTTGACGTGTTCGCCCGTCAGGCCGAACTGGCCAAGCGCACGCCGGCGTCCGTCGATGACATCCTGAGCATTCCGCTGGCCCAGGACACCAACTGGTCGCCTGAGGAAATCCAGAACGAGTTGGATAACAACTCGCAGGGCATCCTCGGTTACGTGGTGCGCTGGATTGACCAGGGCGTTGGTTGCTCGAAAGTGCCGGATATCAACGACGTCGGCTTGATGGAAGACCGCGCCACCCTGCGCATCTCCAGCCAGCTGCTGGCCAACTGGCTGCGTCACGGCATCGCCACTGAGGAGCAGATTGTTGCCAGCCTCAAGCGCATGGCGCCGGTCGTCGATCGGCAGAACGCCAACGACCCGCTGTACCGCCCGCTGGCACCAAACTTCGACAGCAACATCGCCTTCCAGGCTGCCCTGGAACTGGTGATCGAAGGTGCCAAGCAGCCAAACGGTTACACCGAGCCAGTCCTGCACCGCCGCCGCCGCGAGTTCAAAGCCGCTAACGGCCTGTAATTCGCAGTCGCTGTGAAAAAACCGCCCTCCGGGGCGGTTTTTTTTTGGCTGACGATTGGCCAAGGTCGCCGCTCACGCCTGCGCATCGCCGCGCGAGGGCGTAAGCGGATGGCGTCTAGACTTACGTCCAATGGCAGCATTTCCTGCCTCGGCCGAGCATAGGCTACAGATCATTGTCGAGATGCCCATGAGCACAACGGACGCATTCGCCCAGGCAGGCAAGACGGCGGTGCTGCAGAACATCCATGGCACCATGGCGTTTCTGCAGAAATTCCCGCCGTTCAACCAGATGGATACCGCCCACCTGGCGTATCTGGTGGAGAACTGCCAGCTGCGCTTCTATGGCGCTGGCGAAACCATCGTCAAACCGGACGACGGCCCGGTTGAGCAGTTTTTTATCGTCAAGCAGGGCCGCGTGCATGGCGAGCGGCCCCATTCGGCGCGGCGCGGCACGGAAACCACCTTCGAGATCACCACTGGTGAATGCTTTCCCCTGGCCGCCCTGATCGGTGAGCGCGCCACCCGCACCGAGCACCTGGCCGCCGAAGACACCTTCTGCCTGTTGCTGAACAAACCTGCCTTTATCAAACTGTTCGCCCTGTCCAACCCACTGCGCGACTTCGCCTTGCGCGGCGTCAGCAGCCTGCTCGATCAGGCTAACCAACAGGTACAGATGCGTGCGGTGGAAACCCTCGGCGCACAGTATTCGCTGGACACCCGACTCGGCGAACTGGCCATGCGCACGCCCATCAGCTGCGCCCCACAGATGCCGCTGCGTGACGCGGTCAAACTGATGCATGAACAGCAAGTCGGCAGCATTGTGATTGTCGATCCGGCACTCAAGCCGCTGGGGATTTTCACCCTGCGCGACCTGCGCCGCGTCGTGGCGGACGGCATCGACCTGGCCCAGCCCATCGACCGCCTGATGACCCCGTCGCCCTTCCACTTGCCGCCGGACGCCAGCGCCTTCGACGCGGCCATTGCCATGACCGAGCGGCATATTGCCCACGTTTGCCTGGTGCAGCATGAGCAGCTCTGCGGGGTGATATCCGAGCGCGACCTGTTCAGCCTTCAACGGGTTGATCTGGTGCACTTGGCGCGCACTATTCGTCACGCCGGACGGGTGGAAACCCTGGCGGCGCTGCGCAGTGACGTGCGCCAACTGGTCGACAGCATGCTCGCCCACGGCGCCAGCTCGACGCAGATTACCCAACTGATCACCCTGCTCAACGACCACACCGTGTGCCGCGTGATTGAGCTGACCCTGGAAGACCTCGGCGACCCCGGCATAGCCTTCACCTGGCTGGTGTTCGGCAGCGAAGGCCGCAGCGAGCAAACCCTGCACACCGATCAGGACAACGGCATTCTGTTCGAGGCCGCTGACGCCGCCGAGGCCGCCGCCATTCGCGGCCGGCTCTTGCCAGTGGCCCATGAAATCAACCTGCGTCTGGCGCAATGCGGCTTCACCCTGTGCAAGGGCAACATCATGGCCGGCAACCCCGAGCTATGCCTGTCGCACCAGGAGTGGCGCAAGCGCTTCGACAGCTTTGTTCACGCCACCACCCCGGAAAACCTGCTGGCCTCCAGCATCTACTTCGACCTACGCAGCGTATGGGGTGATCCGCAGGGCTGCGAGCAACTGCGCAAGGGCATACTTAAACAGGTCGCGAGCAATAGCCTGTTTCAGCGCATGATGGCTGAAAACGCCTTGCGCCAGCGTCCGCCTGTTGGCCTGTTCCGCGACTTTGTCGTGGCCCGTAAAGGTGTTGAAAAGGACACCCTGGACCTCAAGGTGCAAGGCCTGACGCCCTTCGTCGATGGCGCGCGCCTGCTGGCCCTGGCTCACGGTATCAGCAGCTGCAACACCCTGGAGCGCCTGCGTGGGCTGATCGACCAGGGCGTTATCGAGGCCCAGGACGGCGCGGCGTATGAAGAGGCCTACCACTACATCCAGCAAGCGCGCATGCAGCAACACCAGGTGCAGGCACGTAAGGGTCAGCCTTATTCAAATCGCGTCGACCCCGACCACCTCAATCACCTGGATCGACGCATCCTGCGTGAGTCTTTCCGCCAGGCGCAGCGGCTGCAAAGCAGCCTGGCCGCGAGGTATCAGCTATGAACACATTCAACTGGCTCACCGGGCGCAGACCGGCACTGTCGCAGACACAGCTGCAGCGCCGGGAAAACCTGGCAACGCCAGCAGCACTCGACGAACAGCCGCTGCAGCAGCAGCGTTTCGTCGTCCTCGACCTGGAAACCAGCGGCCTTAACATGCGCCGCGATCTGGTGCTGTCGATTGGCGCGGTGGTAATCGAGCATGGCGGCATCGACCTTAGCCAGCAATTCGAATGCACCCTGCAACGCGAGGGGCACCAGGCCAACCCCAGCACCCTGATCCACGGCATTGCCCCCAGCGAAATTGCTGAGGGTGAAGCGCCTGCGGAGGCACTGCTGGCGTTTATGGAGTTCGTCGGCGACAGCCCACTGCTGGCCTTCCATGCCGAATTCGACCAACGCATGCTGGCCCGCGCCCTGAAACAGAGCCTGGGCTTGCGCTTGCAGCATACGTTTATTGATGTCGCAGAAATTGCCCCACTGCTGTGCCCCAAGGCCACGGTGGGCAATGCCGGCCTGGACGGCTGGACCCAGCACTTCGGCCTGCAGGTGCAGCAGCGCCATCATGCCAGCGCCGACGCGCTGGTCACCGCCGAGTTGGCGCTGATCCTACTCAGCAAGGCGCGCCAGCAGGGCCTTGATAGCCTGCCAACGCTGCTGCAGCAGCTCAATAGCCGACGCCGCCAGCTGGCACATTCAATCTAGTGGCGGCGTACACGCCGCCTCAATAAGTCAGCACATCGACCCCTGCCTGAGTACGACTCAGGAGCAGGCACGCCGGTAGAGCACCTCATCACGGTCTATTTGCTTCATCTGCTGCAGCAGCGGCTTCTTTTGCGCATCCAGCGGCAGCAGCTCGGCGGTGCTGCAATTGAGCAAATGCGGCTGATGGCTGACCCGATCAACGTGCTGCTTTTCAAAGCGATACAGGTTGAAGGCCACAACGTTGTCAGACGCGGCGTTTTCACGCAGCAGGCTTTTGCTGTCGAGTACGGTAAACGCGGTGGTCATCGGCCAAAAGAAGGTCCAGGGTCGCCAGAACACCTCGCCAGTCTCACTGGCCACCAGTACAGATTCGGCAGGCTGGCGCTGCAGCTGATGCTCAAACCAAGAGTACTCGTAGTAAATCTGATAGCTGAGCATACCCAGGCCACCCAGCGCCGGAATGATCCACTTCGGCAAGCGGTTACCCGACAGCTTGCGCAACAACATGGCGATACCAGCCGCCCCCAGCCCCGCAACCACGATGGCGAGTATTGTCCACAACATTAATCCACTCCCGAAATAAAACGGGCCTCCTAAGGAGGCCCGCTGGTAAGACCCTGATCACACACGATCAGGCTGATTATGCTCAGTGACTCAACGCGCCACCAGCACCTTTGGGAGTCCGCACGCTTTCGACCAGGTCCTGAATCTCCTGCGGCGGAGCCACAGTGGCCAGCGACACGGCGTAGGCGACCGCGAAGTTGATCACCGCACCCACAGTACCGATAGACAGCGGCGAGATGCCGAACATCCAGTTATCCGGGGTGTTGGCGAAGGTCGCCGTGCCCGGAATAAAGAACCAACCCAAGTACAGGAAGATGTAGACGACGGTGAACACCAAGCCAACCAGCATGCCGGCAATCGCGCCCTTGTCGTTTACCCGCTTGGAGAAGATCCCCATCATTAACGCCGGGAACAACGTAGCCGCCGCGATACCGAATGCCAGCGCCACCACCTGCGCGGCAAAGCCTGGTGGATTGAGCCCCAGCCATGTGGCCAACAAGATCGCCACCGCCATGGAGATTCGCGCAGCGCGCATTTCCCCCTTCTCACTGATTTTCGGGTTGATCATGTTCTTGATCAGGTCATGACTCACCGCCGACGAGATCGCCAGCAACAACCCAGCCGCCGTCGACAATGCCGCCGCAATCGCACCCGCTGCAATCAGGCCAATGACCCAGCCCGGCAGGTTGGCAATTTCCGGGTTAGCCAGTACCAGAATGTCGTTGTTAACGACCAGCTCGTTGCCCTTCCAGCCCAGTGATTCGGCCGTCGGGGTAAAGGCTGGAGCAGCATCGTTATACAGCTGGATACGGCCGTCGCTGTTCTTGTCTTCCCACTGGATCAAACCGGTGGTTTCCCAGGTCCTCACCCACTCCGGACGCTCTTCATACGCCAGCGCTGGCGCTTCAACACCCTGCGGATAAACCGTGGTCAGCAGGTTCAGGCGAGCCATGGAAGCTACAGCCGGCGCAGTGAGATAGAGCAGAGCGATAAAGATCAGCGTCCAGCCAGCAGACCAACGTGCGTCAGCCACTTTCGGTACGGTGAAGAAGCGAATGATGACGTGCGGCAGACCGGCGGTACCGATCATCAGCGACAGGGTGAACAGCACCATATTTAGCTTGCTGCTGATATCCCCGGTGTAAGAGGTGAAGCCTAACTCCATAACCACGTCATTGAGCTTCTGCAACAGTGGCAAACCTGACTCGGTGTGCTCGCTGAACATGCCGAACATCGGGATAGGGTTGCCGGTCAGTTGCAGGGAGATGAACACCGCCGGGATGGTGTAGGCAATGATCAGCACCACGTACTGCGCCACCTGGGTGTAGGTGATGCCCTTCATGCCGCCGAACACCGCGTAGCAGAACACCACGCCAGCCGCGATCCAGATACCGGTGGAGTTGCTCACTTCTAGGAAGCGTGAGAACGCCACGCCAGCACCGGCCATCTGACCGATTACATAGGTTACGCAGATGATGATCAGGCAGACCACGGCAGCCAGGCGTGCGCCGCTACTGTAGAAGCGATCGCCGATAAAGTCCGGCACGGTGAACTTACCGAACTTACGCAGGTAAGGTGCCAGCAGCATGGCCAGCAGCACATAACCGCCGGTCCAACCCATCAGGAAGGTGGAGTTGGCATAACCGCCGGCAGCGATCAGCCCCGCCATGGAAATAAAGGACGCTGCCGACATCCAGTCAGCCGCAGTGGCCATGCCGTTGGTGATGGGGTGAACACCACCGCCGGCGACATAGAATTCCTTGGTCGAGCCGGCACGGGCCCAGATGGCGATGCCGAAATAGAGCACGAAGGAGGCGCCCACAAACAGCATATTGATTACAAACTGGCTCATGGGTTATTCCTCGACACCGAATTGTTTATCGAGTTTGTTCATTTTCCACGCGTAGAAGAAAATGATCCCGACAAAGGTGATGATCGAACCTTGCTGGGCGAACCAGAAACCAAGGTCGGTGCCGCCGACAGAGATACCTGCCAACAGGGGTCGAAGCAGTATGGCGAAACCGTATGACACCAGTGCCCAGACAACCAGGCTCCAAGTGATCAGCCGAACATTCGCCTTCCAATATGCTGCAGCGTTTGCTTGTTCAGAAGTCATAAACTCCTCCGGTTATTGTTATTCTCGTACCGTTTCAAACTAGCAGCGGATTCCACAAGCCGACAGCTAGACATTGGTATTAGCTCGCTTAGGCCGTGCTGGTTTTTAAAATTCTCCTTAATTAACAAATACTTCGCCAAAAACTACGGCATCCCAGCGGGTCGCCACACCACGCCAACCTTACGCCCTGCGCATTGCGCGCCTGCCAATCCCTGCGCACAAGAGCCCTGCGCGCGACTCTGCAGGCAAGCCGACAGGCGCTCGCAGCACAGGCAGAAGACGCTCGCGGACAACAGCAGGCTAACCCGGCCAAACAAACCGCACACAGACGACGCTATTGGCGTGCCCGAACCTATGCTCCTTTTATGCTCCTTTAAGGTCGGCAATAGCCGCTGCTGGGCGCGCGTAGCGGCTGAACATATAGGGCGCGTCGTCACTGGCACGATCAACTGAAGCGGCAGTCGCCAAAACAACATGACGCCGCCCCACCCGTCTTGAACAATAGACCGCGCGGCCCGACACGGCTTATTGCAGGGTCAGAGGGTTATCCAGATAATTAACCAGCGGCCATACAGTTAAACTGCGACAAGGCCACAGCGCAGACGAAGCAAGTCACTTTGCACAGGGTAGCGACTGTATTAAACAATGCCGTCGAACAATAACGTTCGAAGCGCAATAAACTATTAAACTTGACGCGGTAACGCGTTAATACGCACAAACCCCTACGCCAACGGCAGACAGCCCATAACCCCCAAAGCAGAGGGCTTGCTTATATTTCCAGATGCATTATGGTAGTACCTATAGACAGCCGAGCAAAATAATAAAAACAATCCACCGGTTACGCTCTTTAAACCACTTGTTTACCGACATAAACCAGCAAGCACGCTAACTACCTGCTCAGCTGCGGCACGACCAGTGGATATATTAAATACTGCTGCACGACAGACGAGGTTTAATTTAGCGGCGACGCTAAACACCGCAGCCTGCGGATTAAACTAATTAACAACATCAGCACCGCCCGTTTATTCACCCGGTTTAATCCGGATTTGTTGCGTCTAGGAGACACCATGACGTTGCATGCACGTAAAGCCCTGTTAAAAAACACCCGCGTTTGCCTGATCGGCCCGCGTGACCTGACCACGCTCATCGGCAAACTTGACCGTATCGAACGCTTCCGTTCGAGCGGCAAAATTGCTCAGGTGGCCACCGTCGGCAGCACCCTCAAGCTACTCGACCTTGAGGCCGACAGCATCGCCGAGCTGACCTTGGTGGCAAACAGCCAGAGCAGCCACGAAACCCACGAGGTTTCGATCTTCTCACCGCTCGGCAGTGCGTTACTGGGTGCGGTATCAGGCGAGGTCATTTCCTTGCAAAACTTCGCACGGGGTTGCCGTTACTTGGTGCTCAGCGTGGCGGATTCAGACGCCAGGGTCGATTAACCCAGGCACCCTCCACGCTGCGCGTCGCTGATGGGTCGCTCAGCCACCCATCAGTGAGCAAGCCGTTTACCTCCTGGCCGTGGCATCACGCGCACGAGTTCCATCCAGCGATACCGGGTGAGCCGCCCAAGCGCGCTCACTCGGGCAGGGAAACAGCCGAGCAATCCGCCGCGCCAGTAGATACCCCGCACGCGCCTCCTCACGCAGCCCCACATGCCCGCTCATCGCACGAACCACAGGCGAAAGAAGCCGGCGGCCAGTAGCAGGCCAATCTGCCCGAGCGCCGCACACAGGCTGAGGAACGACTGCACCGCGCGGCTTTGCGTGGCGTTACTCACGCCCGTCAGGTCATTCCAGAACGCTTCCGGCAGCAGTAACAGGCTCAACTGCGCCAAGGGCTGCCCCGTCAGCTGCAGCGCCTTGAGCAGATCAAACTGGCCACAAAACATCAGCCCCAGCAGCACCAGCAGAGCGACCGCGAGGCCCAGGACGAAACAGGCGGAAAACTGCATCAATACACGCATCATATTGGGCTCCCCAGCGGGCGCAGCCTGAGCGGCGCCCTGGTTGGTCAAAGGCTGCTGGCCGGACTGGTTTTGCCCACGCCGTACCAGTCGAGTTTGCGCGTCAGCACCATCACCCCCGTGAGCACGCCAAACACCAGAATCGAGCCCATCAGCAGCGCGTAGTCCTCGGCATTCAACAGGGCAAACAGCAAGCCGTAGAGCGCCGCCAACAGCAGACCGAAGCCCCCGCCACGCAGCGCACTGTGCAACACATGGCTGACGTAGAAGCCGATCAGCAGCACGCAGGCGGTTGCCGCAATGGCGTAAGCCAGAACAAAACTCAGGTGCTCGGACAGCGACAGCAACAGTAGGTAAAACAGCGCCAACGACATGCCCACCAGGGCGTATTGCACCGGGTGTACAGCCATACGTTTGAGTACTTCAAAGAGGAAGAACACAGCAAAGGTCAGGCCGATAAACAGCAACGCGTATTTAATCGCCCGCTCGGTTTTCAGGTACTGATCCACCGGGTCGATAAAGCTCACCCCAAAGTTGCGCGCGGTCAGCGCATTGCAGCTGTCCTCGTGCACACAGTCACGCAGCGCCTCTTCCAGGTTGGTGGCGAAGAAACTGGTCTGCCAGTGCGCCTTGAAACCAGTCGCCAGCACCTCGCGGCTACTCGGCAGGTACTCACCGACAAAGCTCGGGTGCGGCCAGTCGGCGCTCAGCTCAACCCGACTGTCACGGCCGACCGGGGTGATACTTAATTGCTCGGTGCCTTGCAGCTTTAAATCAAAGGCGAACTCCAGCACCTGTCCGCCCTGGCTATCGAGCGGCGGCAAAGGTGCATGCACACCGGCCCCCAAACGCTCATCGCCCGAGCCTGGCGCAAAACCCCAGTTGCCGCCGTTAAAGCGCAGCTGCAGATCGTTGCTGATACCGCGAATATCACTGATGCCAACGGAGAGGAATGGCGTGGCGAATTGATACAGACCGAGGTCATCACCCAAGCCAAGCCGCGCCGGTAGTTTGAAGGCGCCACTGATTTGGTTGTCGCTGCGGTACAGCAACGCCTTGTAGATACCCCGCGCACGCTCCTCGGTCGCCACCGTGCCGTTGAGCACAAAGCGCTCCGGCAGAAAGTACAAACGGCCGCTACGTCTTTGCTCTTCCATATAGCGCTCACCGGTCTTGGCGTGGGTTTTCCACTGGTGCCAGACCTTGGTGTACGGCATCACCAGAATCGGCCCGGTGAGCTGCTGGCGGTAACTGGAACTGCGCGCGATGTCCTGCAGCACCTCGGCGCGCTGGTACTGCCGCTCACTGACCAACCCATCGATCATCGACAGCGGAATCAACAGCAGCAAAATCAGCAGCGCGACAGCGCCCAGCTTGAATCCCAGAATGCGGTTCATGGTGCAACTCTCCGATACGGTTTAGGTAGGCAGAGTCTGGGCAGCGCAGATGGGGGTTTTATGGAGGGCAGATGGAGAGTGCGTGGAGAGTCTGGGCAAACGGCCTGGCGGCACTAGAAGGCGAGTTGAACGCAGCCGCCCCGGCAAACCGGGGCGGCGCAACGCTTAGAAGCGCAGGTTGAAATTGCCCGTGCCGAATATCCCGACCAGGCCAACCACGATCAGATAGATCGCCACGATGTAATTCAGCAAGCGCGGCACCACGAGGATCAGAATACCGGCGATCAGCGAAAGTAGCGGAGTCAGGGCAAGGGTCATAATCGTCACCTCAGGGTTATTGAGCAGCCAGTATGCGCGTGCCACCCAAACCGCACAGCACTATCCACCGCTAAGCCTTTGCTACGCCTGAGGTGCGCAGCAGGCTGAATAGCACTACTCGCCGCGAATGTATTGTTCCAGTTGCTGAATCAGGCTGGCCTGCTCGGCGATGGTGTGTTTGACCAGATCACCGATCGACAATAAGCCAATCAGTTCGCCCTCAGCCAATACCGGTAGATGGCGTAGATGGCGGTCGGTCATTAGCTGCATGCAGTCCTGCGAGGTGTCACGCAGACCGACGGTCAGCACATCGGCGGTCATAATCTCACTGATCGCAATGTCGGCAGCCGAGCGCTCTAACAAGACAATCTTACGCGCGTAGTCACGCTCGCTGACGATGCCCGCCAGGCGCCCCTTATCCAACACCACCAGTGCACCAATGCCCTTTTCGGCCATCAATTTGATGGCCTCGAGTACCGACGTGGTCGGCGTGACGCTATAAACCGCAGCCTGTGGCTTGGCACGGAGGATCTCGGCGACTGTGATCATGCAGTGGCTCCTACTCAGTTTCTTATTAGGGAGTAACAATAAGGATAGTGCCCGGCCTGGCCCTCGTCGCCAACCCATGGGGTCGATCAGAGCACCTGCCCGGACTCAACGCAACCCTTGGCATCAAGCAAGGGCAATGCCAGAGGCCGCGCTCAATCGTCAACGAAACGCGGTAAGCGCAGACACACTTCGACCCCGCCCTGGGCATTACCGATACGCAATGTGCCGCCGTGTAACTGCATCACTTCCTCGACAAAATTCAGCCCCAAACCGGTGCTTTTGCGCCCGCTGCTGGGGCGCGGCAGCGAATAGAAGCGCTCGCTCAGGCGCGCCAGGGCGTAATCCGGAATGGCCTCGCCTTGGTTAAACAGGCGCAGTTCGAGCTGTTCACCCAGGCGTTCGGCGCTGAAGCGCAGCAGCCCCCCCAGAGGCGTGAAGTCCAGGGCGTTATCCAGCAAATTGCTGAGTGCCTGACGCAGTACAAATGCCTCACCGCAGGCACTTAACTCCGCGGCAATCAGGTTCTCAATACGTAATTCAGCGGCGGATATTCGCGCCATTTGCGCCTGTAACAAGGCATCAACCAGCGCCCGCAGCGGCACCGCGACCTGCTCTTCCAGCCCCTGACGCTGCTCAACCTGAGCCAGGTGCAGCAACCGCTCGATCAGCTGCTGCATGCGCGCGCTTTCCTGATCGATATTGGCGACGAAGCGCTGGCGTTGTGCGGCGGGCATCTCGCTATCGAGCAATTCCGCCGCGCCGCGAATCGCCGCCAGCGGGCTTTTCAGTTCGTGGGTCAGGGTGTGCACGTAGCGCTCGACATAGGCCTTGCCCTCCAGCTCAGTGCGCATGCGCTCTATGGCCTCGGCCAGTTGCGCCAACTCACCGCCACGTACGCTGGGCAACTCCGCACGTTGCCCGGCACTCACCGCCTGCGCGTAGCGGGTCAACTTGCGCAGCGCGGCACTGAGCCACCAGGAGAGAAATGCACCAATCAATAAGCCCAATACGATCAAGCCACCGCCAAGCCAGGCCAGGCGCTGCTCAGAGCGCTCGATATAGGGCTGCAGCGTGCGGTTGGGTTTGGCCACCGAGACCACGCCGATAATCTGCGCGCCATCCATAATCGGCGCGGCCACGTACATCACCGAAGAGTCGGGGTCGCTGGGGTCTTCCTTGGTGGAGCGCGCCCCGTATTCGCCGCGCAGGGTGCGCAGTACATCGTTCCAGCGTGAATAGTCCTGCCCCACCGCCGTGCCCGTGGAGTCCAGCAAGACCATACCTTGAGCATCGGTAACATAGATGCGGTGGTTGACCTGGGTTTTCTCCACACCCCAAATCTGCGCCTGCGGCTGGCGCTGACCGTAAGCCTGCAACACCTGCGGCAAGCGACTCTGCTGCAAGCGCCCGGCCTTGACCTCGTCACGCAGAATTTCCGCCAGCAGGTTGGCGGTATCGACCAGGGTTTCTTCGGTGGACTGGCGCACCCCTGGGCGGATTTCATCCATCACCGTGCTCAGGACAAACCAGCCGGCCAGGCCAACAAACAGGAAGTACACCAGGAAGATGCGAATCCCCAGCGGCATCAGGCGTGTCTCGGCGAATAGCTGTAGCCAAGGCCGCGATGAGTCTGGATCGGCTCGGCATTGGTGCTCACCTGACGCAGCTTGGCGCGCAGACTCTTGATATGGCTGTCGATCGTGCGCTCGTAACCAACATCAGCCGCCACGCCCAAGCCATCAAGCAACTGCTCGCGGGAGAACACCCGCTCGGGCTGCGCCAGCAGGCTTTGTAGCAGGCGGAACTCGTGGCGAGTCAGGCTCAGCAACTGCTCGTGGTAGTGAATTTGTACACGCTCAACATCTAGCCGAAACGGCCTGTTGCTTAGGCATTCGGCCTCAACTTGCCGTGGCGCCATGCGCTTGAGAATGGCCTTGACCCGCGCCGCCACTTCACGCGGGCTGAACGGTTTGACCACGTAATCGTCGGCACCGATTTCCAGGCCCACCACCCGGTCGATTTCCTCGCTGCGCGCCGTAAGAAAAATCACCGGCACCTCGGAAAATCGCCGCAGGCGTTTGCACGCCTCAAAACCGCTGATATCCGGCAGGCCGACATCAAGAATCAGCAGATCAGCCGGTTTGCACTGCTGCTCCGCCAACGCCTGCTCGGCCAGGCTGACCCAGCGAGTGGTGAAGCCTTCGCTTTGCAGGGCGAAAATCAAGGTGTCGGCAATCGCGGCTTCGTCTTCGACAATCAGAATGTGCGGCATGGGCGTCCTGCTCGTGGCAACTCGGCGAGGAGCCTGCGGCAGGCCGCTGCCAGCGTCAAGGCTGGTCGCAGAGCAGTAGGATGGGTTAGCGGCGCCAAGCCTTGAACCCAACAAAATCCACGCAGACGGAGCGCCGCGCAACCCACCACCTTGCGAGCCCCGCCGACCGCTGGTGGGTTACGGCGCTGCCACATGCGCACCATCCGGTAAAACCCCGACATGCGCCTAACCCACCCTACCGGTCGCGACGAGTCGGTCAATCAAGCTTGAAGCGCGCGGTGTTCTGCGCCAACACCTGGCTGCCCTGGCGCAGTTGTTCGGCGGCACTGCTCACCGCCTGCGCCCCTTCAAGCAAGACACTGGCGGCCTGGTCGACCTGTTGAATATTGCCGCTGACCTCATCGGCGGTGGCGGCTTGTTGCTCGGCGGCGGTGGCGATCTGCGCCAAGCGGTCGGTCACCCGTTGCACCGACTCAACAATCGCGTCCAAGTCATCACCCATGGCCAGCACGCTGCCAACATCACCCTCGGCCTGACGCACCGCATCTTCCATCTGCGTCACCGACTGACCGACCACGCGGTGCAGGTTGGCCACGGTTTCGGCAATCTCCGCTGTGGAGTTCTGCGTGCGCTGCGACAACGAGCGCACCTCGTCGGCGACCACGGCAAAACCGCGCCCCTGTTCGCCAGCCCGCGCGGCCTCAATAGCGGCATTCAGCGCCAGCAGGTTGGTTTGTTCGGCGATGCCCTTGATCACATCCACCACGCGGGTGATCTGCTCGGTCTGCGTGCGCAGCTGCTGCAAGGTGCTGGCGCTGTCGCCCAACCGGCTGCTGAGCTGACGCATGCTTTCGCTGGTGCGGTTGCTGCGTTGATTGCTCTGGTTGGCGATCTCGCGAGTCTGCTTGGCCTCCACTGCGGCCTGCTCGCAACTCTGCGCCACGCTTTGTGCCGTGGCCGCCATTTGCGTGGCGGCCGCCGCAATCTGGCTCATTTGCGCCTGCTGCTGCTCCACCGACTGCAAGGCATTGTGCGCCTCGCCATTGAGTACCTGCACAGTGCCGCCCAGTTGCTGGCTTTGCTGATTAACCCCCTGCATCGAGCCGCGCAACTGGTCGACTGCACTATTCAGGGCCATGGCGATGCTGGCCAGATCATCCGCTCCGTGTACCTGCATGCGTGCGCACAGGTCGCCATCGCGCAGGCCTTCGGCCGCGACGATAATCCCGGCGGTGCTGCGGCGGATTGAGGCATTCAGGCAGAACAAGACATACAGCGCCAACAGGGTCAGCAGGCTGAAGACCCCAATCGTCTTGAACATAGTGCTCAACGCCTGCTGGCGATAGTCACCGAGGCTCGCCGCAAACTGCTGATACAGCGCCGCCTGTAGATTCAACAACTGGCTCTGCAGGGCTTCGATACGCTGCACGAACTGCGCAGGAGTCAACGCCATCGGGCTGGCCTCGAACATGTCGCGGTCAATCCCCGCGAGAAAGGCTTGGTAACCTTGCAGCGCCTCGTCATAGGGCGATTGCAGTTGACGCATGGCGCGCGGTGCTTCAAGCCCCAAGGTCGATTGCGCCTTGAGCAATTGACTGTGCGACTCATCCAGGCTGCGCCGCAGATCACGAATCAACACCCGGCTCTGCAGGGTGAAGTGCTGCGACACCACAGCGCCATAACCCTGGCTGGCAAAGTCGCCCAATTGTTCGAGCAGGCGCGGCAAGGTGTAGGTCAGCTGCTCCATCATCAGGTAGGTGTCGAGGTTCGGGTCGAGGATCAGGCCGCTGTCAGTGGCCACCTGTTCACGCAGGGCAAGCAGGCCCAGGAGGTTCTTTTGGTAACGTTCGAGGGCATCCGGCAGGGCCAACTTACCCAGTACATCAACACCCAACTCGGCCTGCCCAGCACTGATGCCCTGCCAATGCTGGCGGGCCTGGTCACTCAGCAGCGCTGATTTGAGTGGCTGCTCCAGCGCCTGCAAGGCCGGCGCAAGGTGAGCGGCGCGCTCACGCAACAGCGCTTCGGCGGCCGTCTCGGTGCCCTTCCAGCGCGCCAGCAGGGTGCGCTGCTCAATCAGCGCCTGTTGCACGCCGGCCATGCCCTGCAGGGCCTTGCTGCCTTCCAGCTCATGCTCGATGGCGTTGAGCCGATCGAGGTTATTGCTGCTGATCACCCACAATGAAAAACCCAACGGCAAGGCAAACAACACGAACACCAGCTGAAACTTGCGCGCGAAGCTGAACCGCTCCAACAACCGCACACCCGGTTTGAGTACTCCCGTCATACACACCTCAACCTGAGAAGGGCGGCCAGTTCGGGCCGCGCCAAAGCTAAGTCAAAGCAAAAAGCACGCCCAAGCGGCGCGCCTGGCGGTCGTAATGTGTGCAGCAGGAGTGAAAGACAGGAAGCACTGAGGCACGGGGCGCCTACCTCCGCGCAGGCGCTTAACCGGCTAGGCCACTCCAGAGTTCGTCGACATGGCGAAACCCCCACTTCTCGGCCGTCTCGCGGCCGACGATTTTGTCACGCCCAGCCAATTGGCTGAGGTCGATGACTTCGCGCGCAATCGGCATTTTGCTCTTGGCCGAAAAAAATACTTTGACCATGGGCGTCAACAGGGAGCCGGTTTTCTGCTCCATGACCACACCAATGCGTCCGCTTTCCAGGCGCACCAACGAGCCCACCGGGTAGATGCCCACAGCTTTGACAAATGCCTGGAACACCAGGGGGTCAAAATGGCCTTTCCACTCAGCCATCTTGCGGATGGACTCGCCAGGGTCCCAACCGTTCTTATACGGTCGGTTGGAGGTCACCGCGTCATACACATCACACACCGCGCCCATCCGCGCGTACAGGCTGATTTGCTCACCGGCCAGACGATGCGGGTAGCCCGTGCCGTCGATTTTTTCGTGGTGATGCAAGCACACATCCAGCACCAGCGCGCCGACCTGCTTGCTGTCGAGCAACATCTGCGAACCGGCTACAGGATGGTCGCGCATCGTGGCGAACTCGTTGTCAGTCAGCTTGCTGGGCTTATTTAGGATGTCATTGGGAATAGCCATTTTGCCGATGTCATGCAACAGACCGGCAAGCCCGGCTTCACGCACCTGAACATCATCCAAGCCCAGCTGGCGGGCCAGGGCAATCATCAGCGCGCAGACGGCCACTGAGTGCATGTAGGTGTATTCATTGGCATTTTTCAGGCGCGCCAGGCTGATCAGGGCATTGGGATGGCGCAACACTGACTCGGAGATTTCCTCGACCAGCTCGCCGGCCTGCTCAAACTGCAAGGCCTGGCCCATGCGTGCATCGCCAAACATGCTGATGACTGCGGCCTTGGCAGTGGCACATAGCTTGACCGCACGCTGCAGTTCTTCCTCCATCGACGAGGTCAGCGCTTCTGGCTGGCTATGCGCCACTGCCAACAGATCTGCCTCGGTTTGCGCCGCCACTTCCTCAGTGCTGGCACTGACGGTGCCTTGGGCAACATCCAGGCCTTTACTGACGTCAATCCACAACTCGCCAACGCTGCTGGCTTGAACCCGCTGCAGGTCTTTCTCGCTCTCAAGGCGAAACTTTGACTTCCAGAAAGGATGGTCCATCCAGGAGCCACAGAACTCGTGGATGTACATACCGACACGGACGTCGGCAACAGCGATGCGCTTCAGCATGGATTACACCCGGACAAGACAAGAACCAACGGCTGTAAACAGCGTAGATGATCAGGCGGGCTATATTACTGGGAACCTAGGGAGTGGGTGGCAATAAGATATCAGCGCAGAAAGATGGCTCACCTGCATGATGCAACCACCTTAAATCAGCGCTGAAAATGGATTTTTAGCTACTTTTAGCCGAAGTAACAGTGTTTTCCTGTAAATACACGCCAACAAGCTAACTTAGACGCGTTGCCTTGCGCCCGTCCATGCAGCTGAAATCGCCCTAAAACCGCGACTCATGCACGCCTGAGCATCGCCGCCACAGGTCGAGGGATGTCCAGCAAACCAATAACACTGACCGACAGCCCGGCTTTGCACGCCAAAACCCGCAGGCAATCGCGGTTAAATCCAGCCAAAAAAATCACCCACCCTGAGCACAGCCTACGCGAAATAATCAGGCCTTTTTTTACCCCGTCAGCCGTCGCCATTCTGCGCGGATTTATTGCCCTCTCGCGGTCGTTTTTTTAGCAAGCGATACAGAGGCTTTTCGGTTTTAGACTGAACAGTCAATCAACAAAAACCTCCAAAAAAGGCATTAGCGCAAAAAAAATTAGCGCTTTTTGCGATTGCAGCGCAGCCCCCTAACCGCCTTACCTGTGGCCATTTCAAACACTGCGAACCACGGCTGGCGCGGCCTCCAGCCTTGGCCATGACAGGGAAACATCTGTTATTGTTTTTAAAGGCAGTCGCTAGGCCGCCGCACTTCAGCGTACTTATTCACGCGATTTGCACCGCTGATCGTTAACGGTTTTTTGGCGCTGATCACGACCCGCTGAAGTTGTTCGTCGAGGCGAACGCGACCTGGCTGACTATCGAACTGACAACGCACCTCCTAACGAGATGTGTTTGCCCGAATCATCGGGCGGTTTCACCCGCAGAGGATATGGATCACGGTTTGCAATACGGCAAAGAACGGTTTACTCAACAGCACTCCCGCGTTTCGCCCACGGTCATTGCGTACCTGGAGCGGGGCCGCCTCTATGCCCGACGCCATCCGCGTCAACCCGCCGCGTTCCCCCTCCCTGCCTACACCCACTCAAGCCTGCCACGCTCGCCTTTGTCAGCGCGCTGTACGTTATTGCCTTGGCATTTGCCTCGCGCAGCTACGCAGGCCCCTTGAAGGGACACACACTGCATGCCATCTGGAAAAATAGTTGTCGAAAACCTCTACAAGGTCTTCGGTGATCAGCCACAAGACGCCATCGACCTGCTCAAGCAGGGCTGGGATAAAGAGCGCATCCTCGCCGAAAAAGGCGCTGTAATTGGCGTCAGCGACGTGTCGTTCAGCGTTGAGGAAGGCGAGATTTTCGTGCTGATGGGCCTGTCCGGCTCGGGCAAGTCGACCCTGATTCGCCTGATCAACCGCTTGGTCGAGCCCAGCGCGGGTAACGTCTATATCGACGGCCAGAACGTCGCCAAGATGCCGCAGGCGGAACTGGTGGAACTGCGCCGCCGCGACATGAGCATGGTCTTTCAGTCCTTCGCCCTGATGCCTTCGCTGAGCGTGCTCGATAACGCGGCCTTCGGCCTGGAAGTGGCCGGCGTGGCCCGCAAGGAGCGCGCAGAAAAAGCCATGGCGGTGCTCGCCCAGGTTGGCCTGGACAGCTTCGCCGACAAGTACCCGCATGAGCTGTCTGGCGGCATGCAGCAACGCGTCGGCCTGGCTCGCGCCTTGGCGGTCGACCCGTCGATGATGATCATGGACGAGGCCTTTTCGGCCCTCGACCCACTCAAGCGCCGTGAGATGCAGGACCTGTTGCTCGACCTGCAAAAAGAGCATCAGCGCACCATCATCTTCGTCTCCCACGACATCGAAGAGGCCATGCGCATCGGCACCCGCATCGGCATCATGGAAGGCGGCAAGCTGGTGCAAGTTGGCACCCCGCAAGAGTTGGTGGACCACCCTGCCAACGATTATGTGCGCAACTTTTTCGACACCGTCGACACCAGCCGCTACCTCACCGCCGGGCAAATCATGACCGACACCGTGCCGCTGTATGGGCATGATGGTGAAGCCCCGGATGCCGCGCAGATCTGCCAGGACCTGCAGGAGCAAGACCAGCACTACGCCTTTATCGTCAATGAAAACAACGAATTCCAGGGCTCCATCAGCTTGGAAAAAATTGCCTTGATGGTTAACGGCGACGCCACCCAACCGCTGCAAAACGATGCCTTGCTGCAGGTCGAGCCGCTGTCCCACGACATGCCGCTGGAGCAGGTCATCGAACGCGTAGTGGAAACCGACGGCCCGGTGCCGGTGGTGGACGAAGACGGCCAATACAGTGGCTCCATCAGTAAGGGCCGCCTTCTGAGCCGCATGCAGGGAGAATCCAATGAGTGAGAAAAAAATCGACCTAGGTACCTGGGTCAACGACGGCGTGGAATACCTGCTGGATAACTACAGCGGTGCGTTCGACAGCATTGGCAGCGTGGTCAATGGTTTCTCCGAAGCCCTGGAAAACCTGCTGATGTGGCCACCGGCCTGGGTGTTGATTGCCTTGTTCGTCGGCCTCGGTTTGTGGCGTATCGGCGTCAAGTTCGCCGTGTTTACCGCCATTTCCTTCGCCCTGATCGTGCTGACCGGCTTCTGGGAGCAGACCGTGGTGACCCTCGGCCTGACCTTCTCGGCCACGTTCATCAGCCTGCTGCTGGGTATTCCCCTGGGTATCTGGGCCGCCAGCAGTGAGCGGGTTGCTACCACCATTCGCCCGGTGCTGGACTTTATGCAGACCATGCCGGCGTTCGTCTACCTGATCCCGGCGGCCATGCTGTTCGGCCTCGGCCGCGTACCCGGAATCATCGCCACGGTGATCTTCGCCATGCCGCCTGCGGTGCGCCTGACCAACCTCGGCATCCGCCAGGTGAATAAAGAAATCGTCGAAGCCGGCCAGTCGTTCGGCTGCACCGGACGCCAGCTGCTGTTCAAGGTGCAACTGCCCAACGCCATGCCTTCGATCATGGCCGGGGTTAACCAGACCATCATGATGGCCCTGTCGATGGTGATCATCGCCTCGATGGTCGGTGCCGGCGGCCTGGGTAACGAGGTACTGGCCAGTATTCAACGCCTGGATATCGGCCTCGGCTTTGAAAGCGGCATGGCTGTGGTGCTGCTGGCGATCATTCTCGACCGCATCACCGAAAGCTTCGGCAACCCACAAATCGCCAATCGCCCCGGTGTGTTCGCCTGGCTCAACGCCAAGCTGCAACGCCCGTAGCACCCTATTTTTTGCTTAAGGAGTTAGCCATGAACCCGATTAAAAGCCTTGCCAGTGTCACCCTTATCAGCTGCGCCCTGACCCAGGCCGCCTGGGCCCAGGAACCGGAAAGCTGCAAGCAGGTCCGCTTCGCCGAAATCGGCTGGGCTGACATTGCCGCCACCACCGGTGTGGCCATGACCCTGACCGAAGGCCTGGGCTACCAGCCACGCAAAGTCATGGCCTCGGTACCCATCGCCTTTACCGGTGTGAAGAAAGGCCAGATTGATGTCTTTCTCGGCTACTGGGCGCCATCGATGGATGCGGTGATTGAGCCGTTCCTCAAGGATGACGGGGTAAAAGTGCTGCCAAAAGCCAACCTCGAAGGTGCCAAGTACACCCTGGCCGTGCCGACCTATGCAGCCGAAGCGGGCCTCAAGAGCTTTCAGGACATTGCCAAGTTCAAGGACCAGCTCAAGGGCAAGATCTACGCCATTGAGCCGGGCAATGACGGCAACCTGCTGATCGAGAAAATGATCGATGACAACCAGTACGGCCTGGGCGACTTCCGCATGGTCGAGTCCAGCGAAGCCGGCATGCTGGTGCAGGTGCAACGTGCGGTGAAGAAGCAACAGCCGGTGGTCTTCCTCGGCTGGGCGCCGCACCCGATGAACACCCAGTACGACCTCACGTACCTGGACGGCGGTGACGAGGTCTTCGGCCCTGATTACGGCGCGGCCAAGGTCTACACCGTGGTGTCGAAGGATTACCAAGCGCGCTGCGCCAACGTCGGCACGCTGCTGAACAACCTGCAGTTCAGCGTCGAGATCGAAAGCCAGCTGATGGAAAAAGTACTCGACAAGCAAGATCCCAAAGAAGTTGCCAGCGCGTGGATCAAAGCCAACCCGCAGGCACTTGAGCAGTGGCTCGAAGGCGTCACCACCTATGACGGTCAGGACGCCGTGGCAGCCGTGAAACAACACGTCGGCCTCTAAGCCCGACTGCAACAGACCCACGCAGCCGCAGAGCTGCCATAACAAGAGAATCCGTTTTATGTTGAATCTGAAAAAAATCTGCCTCGCCAGCCTCGGCGCCGCCACCTTGGCGCTGGGCATGTCCAGCGCCATGGCCGCCGACAAAGCCGAACTGAAAATCGGTTTCGTGAACGGCTGGGACGACAGCGTGGCCACCAGCCATGTCGCCGCTGAAATCCTGCAAAGCAAACTGGGTTATAAGGTCGAACTGCTGCCGGTCGAGCCCGCCATCATGTGGAACGGCGTCGCTCGCGGCGACCTCGACATGACCCTCAGCGCCTGGCTACCGGTGACCCACGGCGAGTATTACGCCAAGGTCAAAGACAAGGTCGAGACCCTCGGCACCAACTACAACGGTGCGAAAATCGGCCTGGTGGTGCCGGACTACGTCAAAGCCAAGAGCATTGCCGACCTCAACACCTACGCCGATGACTTCGATGGTCAGATCACCGGCATCGATGCCGGCGCGGGCATCATGCGTCGCACCGAAGAGGCGATCAAAGAATACAAGCTTGACCTCAAACTGCTGAGCAGCTCGGGCCCGGCCATGGCCTCCGCGCTGGCCCGCGCCGAGAAGTCGCAAAAAGCCATTGTCGTACCGGGCTGGGTGCCGCACTGGATGTTCGCCAAGTGGAACCTGCGCTTCCTTGAAGATCCGCAAGGCGTCTTTGGCGATGCCGAACACGTCAACACCGTGGCCAACCCAAGCCTCAAGGACAAGGCACCAGAAGCCGTGGCCTTTCTCAATAAGTTCAACTGGAACAGCGCAGAGATCGGTGCGGTAATGCTCGCCGTACGCGATGGTGCCGAGCCCAAAGCAGCGGCCAAAGACTGGGTCGCCAAACACCCAGAGCGCGTGGCCGAGTGGCTCAAATAAGCAGCCTTGGTTGATATGCAGAAGGCGAGCTTATAGCTCGCCTTTTTTAGCCCTGTTACTTGCTGACAGCCGCTGACGGCTTAGTCGATGCGCGGGGGTAGCGATGACGGTCGGCGCGTCTCGACACCCCACGACCAAGCATCGCCATCAGCCGCCACCATGAAAAAGCCCGCCTGGCGTGGCAAACTGGCTGACCGTTAAAGGCCGTGACGCCTCCATTCACCATCTAGTTCTGCAAGAGGTTCCCATGACCTGGACCGTATATCTCTCCGGCGAAATCCACAGCGACTGGCGCGAGCAAATCATGGCGGGTGCGCAACAACTCGGCCTGGACATCGCCTTCACTTCCGCCGTCACCGACCATGACAGCAGCGACGCCGCCGGCGACGTGCTGGGAGCGGAAAGCCAGCCCTTCTGGCGCGACCACAAGTCCTCCAAGGTCAACGCGATCCGCACGAAAAATCTGATTGAAAAATGCGACATCGCGGTGATCCGCTTCGGTGATAAGTACAAGCAATGGAATGCCGCCTTCGACGCCGGTTATTGCGCCGCGCTGAGCAAGCCCTACATCACCCTGCACAACGACGACATCATTCACCCGCTGAAAGAAGTCGACGCCGCCGCCATGGCCTGGGCGCAAACCCCCGAGCAGGTGGTCGAACTGCTGCGCTACGTCACCACCGCATAAGCACCTGGGCCTCTGCGCCACCGGCACACAGGCCCGCCCTATAACCTGCACACGGAGCACCCAATGCCCAAGGTTGGCATGCAACCCATCCGCCGTTCGCAACTGATTAACGCCACCTTGCTGGCGGTTGATCAGGTCGGCCTGAGTGACGCCAGCATTGCCTACATCGCGCGCCTGGCCGGGGTGTCCAACGGCATCATCAGCCATTATTTCAAAGACAAGAACGGCCTGCTTGAGGCGACCATGCGTCACCTTATGCACTCGCTCACGCTGGCGGTGCGCGAACGCCGCGCCGCGCTGCCCGAAGACAGTGCACGGGCGCATTTGCGCGCCATCATCGAAGGCAACTTCGACAGCAGCCAGGTCAACGGCCCGGCCATGAAAACCTGGTTGGCGTTCTGGGCCAGCAGCATGCACCAGCCCGCCCTGCGCCGCTTACAACGGGTCAATGACCAGCGCTTGTACTCCAACCTGTGCAGCCAGTTCCGCCGGGCAATGCCCATTCCCGAGGCGCGCCAAGCCGCGCGAGGCATGGCGGCGTTAATCGACGGTCTCTGGCTGCGCGGCGCCCTCACCGGAGAAACTTTCGACACCCAGCAGGCCGCCAAAATCGCCTGCGACTACCTCGACCTGCAACTGGGTATCAGCACGCCTTAACGGCGTCGAAAGAAATTTTCTAAACGGGCTGCAAGCCATGTCAGGCAAGGCCTACGGCTGTTTCCTGGATTTTTATTGATTGAACGATCAATAAAAATAACGTAGGCTTAACCCCTAATTCCCCGCGCCGGGCGGCTCCTACGTCCGCGCTTCACCGACGAGAGGAACGATCATGCCCCGCTTCCCCGAGCAAGCCCTGTACATCCACGGCGCGCATAGCCCCGCCAGCAGCAACCGCACCTTTAACAGCCTCAATCCAGCCAATGGCGAATTGCTGGCCGTGGTGCAACAGGCCAGCCAGGCCGACGTCGAGCGTGCCGTGAGCAGCGCCGCCGCCGGGCAAAAAGTCTGGGCGGCGATGACCGCCATGCAGCGCTCACGCATCCTGCGCAAGGCCGTGGAGATTTTGCGCGAACGCAACGATGAACTGGCCGCACTGGAAACCCTCGACACCGGCAAGCCGCTGTCGGAAACCCGCTACGTCGATATCGTCACCGGTGCTGATGTGCTGGAGTACTACGCTGGCCTGGTTCCGGCCATCGAAGGCGAGCAAATTCCGCTGCGCGACAGCAGCTTCGTTTACACCCGCCGCGAGCCGCTGGGCGTAGTTGCCGGGATTGGCGCGTGGAATTACCCGATCCAGATCGCCCTGTGGAAATCCGCCCCGGCGCTGGCCGCCGGCAACGCGATGATCTTCAAACCCAGCGAAGTCACGCCGCTGTCGGCGCTCAAACTGGCCGAGATTTACAGCGCAGCCGGCGTACCGGATGGCGTCTTCAACGTGCTGACTGGCGACGGCCAAGTGGGCCAGTGGCTCACCGAGCACCCGGGCATCGAGAAAGTCTCATTCACCGGTGGCACCGTGACTGGCAAGAAGGTCATGGCCAGCGCCTCCAGCTCGTCACTGAAAGACGTGACCATGGAGCTGGGCGGCAAGTCGCCGCTGATTATCTGCGCCGACGCCGACCTTGATCGCGCGGCCGACATCGCGATGATGGCCAACTTCTACAGCAGCGGCCAGGTGTGCACCAACGGCACCCGGGTGTTCGTACCGCGCGCCCTGCTGGCCAGCTTCGAGAGCAAATTGCTCGAGCGGGTCAAGCGCATCCGCGTCGGCGACCCACAGGATGAAGCCACCAACTTCGGCCCGCTGGTCAGCCTTGCCCATCTGGAAAAAGTCATGGGCTATATCGACAGTGGTCGCGCCGAAGGTGCGCGCCTGCTGATTGGCGGTCAGCGCCTGGAAGACGGCGAACTGGCCCAGGGCGCTTATGTCGCGCCCACGGTGTTCACCGACTGCACCGACAACATGCGCATCACCCGCGAAGAGATCTTCGGCCCGGTGATGAGCGTATTGGTCTATGACAGCGAAGACGAAGTGATCCAGCGCGCCAACGCCACCGACTACGGCCTGGCGGCCGGTGTGGTCACCCCCGACCTGAACCGCGCGCACCGCCTGATCCACCAGCTGGAAGCCGGTATTTGCTGGATCAATACCTGGGGCGAATCCGCCGCGCAAATGCCGGTGGGCGGCTACAAGCAGTCCGGGGTCGGCCGCGAAAACGGCCTGACCACCCTGCAGCACTACACCCGCCTGAAATCGGTGCAACTCGAAATGGGCGATTTCGAATCGGTGTTCTAGGCGAGATCGCAGGGTGGGTTAGCGGCGCGGCGCAGCACCTTCATGCGTGCAGCGGAGCATGACGCCGCTAACCCACCAGCTCGTCAATCCGATCGACCCGGTGGGTTACGGCGCACCGAGATCGGCTGCATAACCAAGCCCGGTCTTGCGCCTAACCCAGTCTACGGGTTGCGCAGACCCGCTATTACAGGTGACGCCCATGTCTCAAGAATTCGACTACATCATCATCGGTGCCGGCTCGGCCGGTAACGTACTGGCCACCCGCCTGACTGAAGACGCCAATGTCAGCGTGCTGCTGCTGGAAGCCGGCGGCCCCGATTACCGCCTGGACTTCCGCACGCAAATGCCCGCCGCCCTGGCCTTCCCGCTGCAAGGCAAGCGCTACAACTGGGCCTACCTGACCGACCCCGAACCGCACATGAACAACCGCCGCATGGAATGTGGCCGCGGCAAGGGCCTCGGCGGCTCGTCCCTGATCAACGGCATGTGCTACATCCGTGGCAACGCCATGGACTACGACGGCTGGGCCAAGGAAAAGGGCCTGGAAGACTGGAGCTACCTGGATTGCCTGCCGTACTTCCGCAAGGCGGAAACCCGCGATATAGGCGCCAACGCCTACCACGGTGGCGATGGCCCGGTCAGCGTAACCACGCCGAAGAACGGCAATAACCCGCTGTTCCACGCCATGGTTGAAGCCGGCGTACAGGCCGGCTACCCGCGCACGGACGACCTCAACGGCTACCAGCAGGAAGGCTTCGGCCCGATGGACCGTACCGTGACGCCCAAGGGCCGGCGCGCCAGCACCGCGCGCGGCTATCTTGATCAGGCCCGCGCACGGCCCAACCTGACCATCGTCACCCATGCCCTCACCGATCGCATTTTGTTCGATGCTAAACGGGCAACTGGCGTCGACTACCTGCAGGGCGACAGCAGCACACCGACCACCGCCAAGGCCCGCCGTGAAGTGCTGCTGTGCAGCGGTGCGATTGCCTCTCCGCAAATCCTGCAACGCTCCGGAGTCGGCCCGGCGGCACTGTTGCGTGAGCTGGATATTCCACTGGTGCATGACCTGCCCGGCGTGGGCGAGAACCTGCAGGACCACCTCGAACTGTACCTGCAGTACAGCTGCACCCAACCGGTGTCGCTATACCCGGCACTGCAATGGTGGAACCAGCCGATGATCGGCGCGCAGTGGCTGCTTCAGGGTAAAGGCGTCGGCGCCAGCAACCAGTTTGAAGCTGGCGGTTTTATCCGCTCCAGCGCCGAGTTCGAATGGCCGAATATCCAGTACCACTTCTTGCCGGTGGCGATTAATTACAACGGCAGTAACGCGGTCAAGGAGCACGGTTTTCAGGCGCACATGGGCTCCATGCGTTCGCCCAGCCGTGGGCGTGTTCGGGTCAAATCCAAGGACCCGCGCCAGCACCCGAGCATCCTCTTCAACTATATGGCCCACGAACAGGACTGGCGCGAGTTCCGCGACGGCATCCGCATCACCCGCGAAATCATGGCGCAGTCGGCGCTGGACCCGTATCGCGGCCGTGAGCTCAGTCCCGGCGTGGAAGTGCAGAGCGATGCCCAGCTGGACGACTTTATCCGTGAGCACGCAGAAACCGCCTTCCACCCCTCCTGCTCGTGCAAGATGGGCGAAGACGCCATGGCAGTGGTCGACGGCCAGGGCCGTGTGCATGGCCTGGAAGGGCTGCGTGTGGTCGATGCCTCGATCATGCCGTTGATCACCACCGGCAACCTGAATGCCCCAACCATCATGATGGCCGAGAAGATCGCCGATAAAATTCGTGGTCGCAGCCCGCTGCCACGCAGCACGGCGCCCTACTACGTGGCGGGCAATGCCGCCGCACGTAATACCGCGCAACGCTCGGCCTAAGCAGCCCCACGCCGCAGGAGCTCTCAGCCTCTGCGGCGCTTCTTTATAGAGACCCTGTCACTCGCCCCCTGATGTGACCAACTGCCCACACTGTCGAGCTTTAACCCGGCAAAACCACACGCTGCTTGAAGCTGCAGGCTAAGGGCGTCGATAATGTGCAGTTTTCAACCAGCGCCTTTGTGCGCCGCCGCCCTCAACGGCCGACCGAGCAGACCATGAAAGACAGCATTCGCCACCTGATCCAGCAAGCCCTGACCCGCCTCACCGCCGAAGGCGTGCTGCCTGCGGGCCTGAGCCCGGCCATTCAGGTGGAGAACACCAAAGACAAGACCCACGGTGACTTCGCCAGCAACATCGCCATGATGCTGGCCAAACCCGCCGGCATGAAGCCGCGTAACTTGGCCGAGAAGCTGATTGCCGCGCTGCCGGATGATCCAGGCATCAGCAAAGTCGAAATCGCCGGCCCGGGTTTTCTCAACTTCTACCAGAATACCCAAGCCCTGGCCGCACGCCTGGACGACCTGCTCGCCGACGCCAACCTCGGCGTACGCAAGGCCGGCAACCCACAGAAGGTGGTGATCGACCTGTCCTCGCCGAACCTGGCCAAGGAAATGCACGTCGGCCACCTGCGCTCCACAATCATCGGCGACGCCGTGGCGCGGGTCTTGGAGTTTCTCGGTGACGAGGTCATCCGGCAGAACCACGTCGGCGACTGGGGCACCCAGTTCGGCATGCTGCTGGCCTTTATGGAAGCCAATCCGGAGGCCGCCGAAAGCGAGCTGGCTGACCTCGAAGGCTTCTACCGCGCGGCGAAGAAATGCTTCGACGACTCCGCCGAGTTTGCCGAACGCGCTCGCGAGCTGGTAGTCCAGTTGCAGGCCGGCGAGCCTGAATGCATGCGCCTGTGGCACCGCTTCAATGATATTTCCCTGTCGCACTGCCAGAAGGCCTATGACCGCCTCGGCGTGAAGCTGTCGATGGCTGACGTAAAAGGCGAAAGTGCCTACAACGCCGAGCTGCCGGGGATCATCGAAGCCCTGCGCAACAAGGGCCTGCTCAGCGAGAGCAACGGCGCGCAGTGCGTGTTTATGGATGAGTTCAAGAACGCCGAAGGCAATCCACTGCCGGTGATCGTGCAGAAAGCCGGCGGCGGCTACCTGTACGCCACCACCGACCTGGCCGCCATGCGTTACCGCAGCCAGCAGCTCAAGGCCGATCGCGCCCTGTACTTTGTCGACCAGCGTCAGGCCCTGCACTTCCAGATGGCCTTCGAGGTCGCCCGCCGTGCTGGCTTCGTGCATGACGGCATGCAGCTCGAGCACATGGGCTTTGGCACCATGAACGGCGCCGACGGCCGCCCGTTCAAGACCCGCGATGGCGGCACAGTAAAACTCATCGACCTGCTCGATGAAGCCGAAGAGCGCGCCTACAGCCTGGTCAAAGGCAAAAACCCGGAGCTGGGTGAAGACGAGCTACGGCAGATTGCCCACGCCGTCGGCATCGGCGCAGTGAAATACGCCGACCTGTCCAAGCACCGCACCAGCGATTACCGCTTTAACTTCGAGCTGATGCTGAGTTTTGAAGGCAACACCGCGCCTTATCTGCTGTACGCCTACACCCGTGTGGCCAGCATCTTCCGCAAGCTGGGCAAGGGTTTCGAGGAAATCCACGGCCAGCTCGACCTGCAGGCCGCCCACGAGATCGAGCTAGCGGGCAAGCTCGCACAGTTCAGCGAAGTATTGAACGGCGTGGCCGACAAAGGCGAGCCGCACCAGCTGTGCGCCTACTTGTATGACCTGGCCGGGCTGTTCTCCAGCTTCTACGAGCACTGCCCAATCCTCGCCGCCGAAGACCCGGCGACCCAGCAAAGCCGCCTGCGCCTGGCCGCGCTGACCGGCCGTACGCTCAAGCAAGGCCTTGAATTGCTCGGCCTGGAAACCCTGGAGCGCATGTAAGTGGCGGCGAAGAAGAAACCCGCCGCCAAACGCGGCGCCAGCCGCTATAAGCCCCCGGCGAAAAAGCCGGTGCCGGGCTGGTTTTGGCTGGTCTGCGGCCTGGTGATTGGCGGTTTTATGGTGTTTCTGTTCAGCCTCGAACCCGGCCGCGACGAGATCAAGCGCAGCAAGGTCGAACAAGCCCGCGCCAATCAGGCCAGCAAGGCGGCGAGCGCCAAGCCCGCCACTCAGGAGCCGGCCAAGCCCAAGTACGATTTCTATACCCTGCTGCCGGAGTCGGAAGTCATCTTGCCGCAACAGGCCAACGAAGAGCCTGCGGTTGTGCCACCACAGAAACCGGTGACCCCGGAAGAAGCGGCAAAGATCGATGCCGCCCGTGCCCAAGCCGCGCTCAACGGCCAGGTGCCACCACCGCCGCCCGTGGTCGCCCAAGGCCCGATCAGCTCGCAGTTCTTCCTCCAGGCCGGTTCGTTCCGCCGCAAGGACGACGCCGACAGCTTGCGCGCGCAGATCATCCTGCTCGGGCAAAGCGTGAAAGTGGAGTCCGGCACCGTGCGTGAGGAAACCTGGCACCGCGTCTTGGTCGGCCCCTTCGCCAGCCGCGAGCAGCTTGGCCAGGCGCAGAAATCCCTTTCCGCCAGCGGCTTCAGTAATCTGTTGTTACAGCAGCGCCAGGTGCAATAAAGCCCCACAATTCAGGCCCTGCGGCGCGCGCACCGACAATTTGTCGGACAGCATGCGCCCCAGGGCTTGAAGCGGGCCGCCGCTGCCCCCACTTCATCAGCATTGGGCACTTTCGCCCCCGCTGCGTGGAGACTCTCCTTTGACCACCATCGTTTCAGTACGCCGCAACGGCAAAGTCGTCATGGGCGGCGACGGCCAGGTGTCCCTCGGCAATACCGTGATGAAAGGCAACGCGAAAAAAGTTCGCCGCCTGTACCACGGCCAAGTGCTAGCCGGCTTCGCCGGTGCCACCGCCGACGCCTTTACCCTGTTCGAACGTTTTGAAGGCCAGCTGGAGAAGCACCAAGGTAATCTGGTGCGCGCCGCCGTCGAGCTGGCCAAAGACTGGCGCACCGACCGCTCGCTGAGCCGCCTGGAAGCCATGCTGGCCGTGGCCAACAAAGACGCCTCGCTGATCATCACCGGCAACGGTGACGTGGTTGAGCCCGAGCACGGCCTGATCGCCATGGGCTCCGGTGGCGGCTTCGCCCAGGCCGCGGCCATGGCCCTGCTGCAAAAAACCGAATTGAGCGCCCGTGAAATCACCGAAACCGCGCTGAACATTGCCGGCTCCATCTGTGTCTTCACCAACCAAAATCTGACCATTGAGGAAGAAGACTGCGCCGAATAGGCGCGGCTTCCGCTGGAGTAAACCCGCATGTCCATGACGCCCCGCGAGATCGTTCACGAGCTCAACCGCCACATCATCGGTCAGGACGACGCCAAGCGCGCGGTGGCCATCGCCCTGCGCAACCGCTGGCGGCGCATGCAGCTGCCGCTTGAGCTGCGCGCCGAAGTCACGCCGAAGAACATCCTGATGATCGGCCCGACCGGCGTCGGCAAGACCGAGATCGCTCGGCGTCTGGCCAAGCTGGCCAACGCGCCGTTTATCAAAGTGGAAGCGACCAAATTCACCGAGGTCGGCTATGTCGGCCGGGATGTCGAGTCGATTATCCGTGATCTGGCCGATGCGGCGATCAAGATGCTCCGCGAGCAGGAGATGATCAAGGTCCGTCACCGCGCCGAAGACGCCGCCGAAGAGCGCATCCTCGACGCCCTGCTGCCGCCGGCCCGCACGGGTTTCAACGAGGAAGCCGCGTCGGGCAGCGATTCCAACACCCGCCAGCTGTTCCGCAAACGCCTGCGCGAAGGCCAGTTGGACGACAAGGACATTGAGATCGAAGTGGCCGACGCTCCGGCCGGCATCGAAATCATGACCCCACCGGGCATGGAAGAAATGACCAACCAGCTGCAAAGCCTGTTTTCCAACATGGGCAAGGGCAAAAAGAAGAGCCGCAAGCTCAAGGTCAAGGAAGCGCTCAAGCTGGTGCGTGACGAGGAAGCCGCGCGCCTGGTCAACGAAGAGGAGCTCAAGGCCCAGGCCCTCGAAGCCGTGGAACAGAACGGCATCGTGTTTATCGACGAGATCGACAAGGTCGCCAAGCGCGGCAACACCAGCGGCGCCGATGTATCGCGCGAAGGCGTGCAGCGCGACCTGCTGCCGCTGATCGAAGGCTGCACGGTGAACACCAAGCTGGGCATGGTCAAGACCGACCACATCCTGTTTATCGCCTCCGGCGCGTTCCACCTGAGCAAGCCGAGTGACCTGGTGCCTGAACTGCAAGGCCGCCTGCCGATCCGCGTCGAGCTCAAAGCCCTGACCCCGGAAGACTTCGAACGTATCCTCACCGAGCCGCAGGCCTCGCTAACCGAGCAATACGCCGCGCTGCTCAACACCGAAGGCCTGGGCATCCAGTTTATGGCCGAGGGCATCAAGCGCATCGCCGAGATTGCTTATCAGGTCAACGAAAAGACTGAGAACATCGGTGCGCGCCGCCTGCACACCCTGCTCGAACGCCTACTCGAAGAGGTCTCTTTCAGCGCCGGCGACCTGGCCGGCCAGCAGAATGGCACACCCATCGTGATCGACGCAGCCTACGTCAACAGCCACCTCGGCGAGCTGGCGCAGGACGAAGACCTGTCACGCTACATCCTCTAACAACACGCTGTAGTGCGCGAGCGGCTGGCGATTTAACATGATCGCCAGCACGCCCGCCCACAGACCCTGCGGACCCGCCATGCGTATTCCTACCGCGATAAAGCTGCACAAAGCCTCGAAAACCCTGGAACTGCACTACGGGGCCGACGAACACTACACCTTGCCCGCCGAGTTCCTACGCGTGCATTCGCCGTCGGCGGAAGTACAGGGCCACGGCAAGCCCATCCTGCAAACCGGCAAGCTCGGCGTTGGCCTGAGCAAGATCGAGCCGGCCGGTAACTACGCGCTGAAGTTGAGTTTCGATGACGGTCACGACAGCGGCCTGTTCAGCTGGGATTACCTTGAGCAACTGGCCCTGCGCCAGAACGAGCTGTGGAACGATTACCTGGCCGCACTGAGCGCCGCCGGCAAGTCCCGCGACCCCAGCGAGAGCGTGGTCAAGTTAATGCTCTGAAGTGCCCAGAGCGCACACCGCCCCTGACTCAGGCGCTTAGCACCTCCCGTTACCCTCCTCCGCGCTGCTCAGCAGTTTGCCGTACCACCACAGCCCCTCTAGCCAGTGGTTTCTACCCGGTTAGAGCGCATTTTCTAATCCTTCTCTGCATACTTCCTCTAAATACGGCCCAAATTGCGCCTCGCTTGCACAAATTAATAAACTCGGGTAACCAAGTAGCTGGAAGTTTTCGCGTTACTGGCCTGGCCAGCAACGGGGAAGATTGCGGAGCAATCCGCCCTTGGTAATCCGGGCAATACCTGGCCCTTAGCCCTGTGTCGCCGTGCACAACCGTCCGCCGGTATTTCGTCTCAGGACAATGGAGCGTTGTAGATGACAAATAAGAACAATGATGACCTGAAGCACCAGGCCTCCGAAAACACCTTGGGCCTCAACCCGGTCATTGGTATCCGCGGTAAAGACTTGCTCACCTCCGCCCGCATTGTGCTCAAGCAAGCCCTCAAGCAGCCCCTGCACAGCGCCAAACACCTGGCCCACTTCAGTATCGAGCTGAAGAACGTGATGCTCGGTCAATCCGACCTCACAGCCGCAGACGGCGACCGGCGTTTTTCCGACCCGGCCTGGAGCCAGAACCCCCTGTACCGCCGCTACCTGCAGACCTACTTGGCCTGGCGTAAGGAACTGCATGACTGGGTCGAGCACAGCAACCTGTCCGAACAGGATGCTAGCCGTGGCCACTTCGTGATCAACCTGATGACCGAAGCCATGGCGCCGACCAACAGCATGGCCAACCCGGCCGCGGTCAAACGCTTCTTCGAAACCGGCGGCAAAAGCCTGCTCGACGGCCTGTCCCACCTGGCCCATGACATCGTCAACAACGGCGGCATGCCCAGCCAGGTCAACATGAACGCCTTCGAGGTCGGCAAGACCCTGGCCACCACCGATGGCGCCGTGATTTTCCGCAACGACCTGCTGGAGCTGATTCAGTACAAGCCGATCACCGAACAGGTACTCGAGCGCCCGTTGCTGGTGGTACCGCCACAGATCAACAAGTTCTACGTGTTCGACCTGTCGCCGGAGAAGAGCGTGGCGCGCTTCCTGTTGCGCAACGGCGTGCAGACCTTCGTAGTCAGCTGGCGCAACCCGACCAAAGCACACCGCGAGTGGGGCCTATCGACCTATATCGAGGCGCTGAAAGAAGCCATCGACGTGGTCAGCGCCGTGACCGGCAGCAAAGACATCAACATGCTCGGGGCCTGCTCCGGCGGCCTCACCACCACCTCGCTACTGGGCCATTACGCCGCGCTGGGTGAGAAGAAGGTGCATGCCCTGACCCTGCTGGTCAGCGTGTTGGATAACCGCCTGGAAACCGACGTGGCGCTGTTTGCCGACGAGAAAAGCCTGGAAATGGCCAAGCGCCGGTCTTATCAGGCTGGCGTGCTGGAAGGCCGCGACATGGCCAAGATCTTCGCCTGGATGCGCCCCAACGACCTGATCTGGAACTACTGGGTCAACAACTACCTGCTGGGCAACGAGCCACCGGTGTTCGATATCCTCCACTGGAACAACGACACCACGCGCCTGCCTGCTGCCCTGCATGGCGAATTTATCGACATGTTCACCTCCAACCCGTTGATTCGCGCGGGCGGACTGGAAGTCTGTGGCACTCCGATTGACCTCAAGCAGGTCACCAGCGATCTGTTCTGCGTGGCTGGCACCACCGACCACATCACGCCGTGGGAGTCCTGCTACAAGTCGGCCAATCTGTTCGGCGGCAATGTCGAGTTCGTGCTGTCCAACAGCGGGCATATCCAGAGCATTCTCAACCCGCCTGGCAACCCGAAAGCACGCTACATGACCAACACGCAAATGCACGCGGACCCGAAAACCTGGCAAGCCACCTCAACCAAACACACCGACTCCTGGTGGCTGCATTGGCAAAACTGGCTCACCGAGCGCTCCGGCGCGCTTAAAAAGATCCCAACCCAACTGGGTAACAAGAAATACCCGGCCGGCGAAGCAGCCCCCGGCACTTACGTTCACGAACGTTAATACCTGCGCACTGCGCACACTGCCCGCGGCACTGGAGGTGTCGTTCCCCACCCACTCATTTGAGCGGGTGGGGCGAACCAGGCTTCGCCCTGGCGCTTCTGACAAAGACCCGGAGGGTCTGACTCAGCGTTTTAACTGATAGGGCTTCTGCGCATGTCGCTACCATTTGTATTTCGCACCATCGAGCTGGACGGCCAGACCCTCCGCACCGCCGTTCGCCCCGGCAACGGCACAATGACCCCGCTGCTGATCTTCAACGGCATCGGGGCCAACCTGGAGCTGGTCATGCCGTTCGTGCGCGCTCTGGACCCGGACCTCGAAGTAATCGCCTTCGACGTACCCGGCGTTGGCGGATCATCAACACCCAGCACACCGTATCGCTTCCCAGGTTTAGCCAAACTGGCGGCGCGCATGCTCGACTACCTGGATTACGGCCAAGTCAACGCGATTGGCGTGTCGTGGGGTGGCGCCTTGGCGCAACAGTTCGCCCACGACTACCCGGAACGCTGTAAGAAACTGATCCTTGCTGCCACCTCGGCCGGCGCGGTGATGATTCCCGGCAAACCCAAAGTGCTCTGGTGCATGGCCAGCCCGCGGCGCTATGTGCAACCGTCCTATGGCGTGCAGATTGCCCCGCAAATCTACGGCGGGGCGTTCCGCCGCGACCCCAAACTGGCACTGGCACATGCCAGTAAAGTCCGCTCGGGCGGCAAGATGGGCTACTACTGGCAGCTGTTCGCCGGCCTCGGCTGGACCAGCATCCACTGGCTGCACAAAATTCGCCAACCGACCCTGGTGATGGCCGGCGACGACGACCCGCTAATCCCGCTGGTGAATATGCGCCTGCTGGCTTGGCGCATTCCTAACTCGGAATTGCACGTGATCGATGACGGCCACCTGTTCCTGGTAACCCGCGCTGAAGCGGTTGCGCCGATCATCATGAAGTTCCTGGAAGAGGAACGTCAGCGCGCCATCATGCACCCCCAGCCCACGCCGGCACGCACTCACGGCTAACCACCCACTGGTTGATACAGAGGTTCCCGCCACACGCACCGGAATAGTGCGAGCAGCGCAGCGCTTGACCCACTTTCAGGCACGTTGTATTACCTGAGTCTTCGCGCGCAGCTGTCTGGAATGCACATGCGCGCGCATTGGTACAAGCCTTGCTGCTGAGCTATCAACCTTGAAGTCTCACGGTTTGACGACGGAGTGTTGCCCAATGCGAGACCAACCTGCCAAACGCGCTTACCCCGCGAACAATCGCGTGATGAACGCCCAGAACGCGGTCGTCGGTCTGCGCGGCCGCGACCTACTCTCCACGTTGCGCGGCCTGGCCCTGCAAGGCATCAAGCAACCCATTCACAGCGCTCGCCATGCGCTGGCCTTAGGTGGCCAACTGGGCCGCGTGCTGCTCGGCGACCAGCCATTCCAGGTCAACCCGCACGACCCGCGCTTTGCCGACCCGACGTGGCGTGACAACCCACTCTTCAGCCGCGGCCTGCAAGGCTATCTGGCCTGCCAGAAACAGCTCACCAGCTGGATTGATGAGAGCAACCTGGACGCCGACGACCGGGCCCGTGCGCGCTTTATCGCCACCTTGCTGGGTGATGCCTTAGCCCCCAGCAACACCCTGCTCAACCCGCAGGTGATCAAGGAACTGTTCAACAGTGGCGGTAGCAGCCTGCTCAAGGGCGCGCGCCACTTGCTCGATGACCTGCTGAACAACGACGGCATGCCCAGCCAGGTCAGCAAGCACGCCTTCGAGGTTGGCCATAACCTGGCCACCACCAGCGGCGCGGTGGTGTTCCGCAGCGAGCTGCTGGAGCTGATCCAGTACAAGCCGATGAGCGAGAAACAGTACGCCAAGCCGCTGCTGATCGTGCCGCCACAGATCAACAAGTTCTATATTTTCGACCTCTCCAGCGAAAAGAGCTTCGTCCAATACGCCCTGAAGAACGGCCTGCAAACCTTCGTGGTCAGCTGGCGCAACCCTGATCCGCGGCACCGTGAATGGGGGCTGTCGAGCTATGTGGAAGCACTCGAGGTGGCCCTTGATGCCTGCCGTGAAATCACCGGCAGTAAAGACGTCAACTTGCTCGGTGCCTGTGCCGGCGGCCTGACCATCGCCGCCTTGCAAGGCCACCTGCAGGCCAAACGAAAGCTGCGCAAAGTGGCCAGCGCCACCTATATGGTCAGCCTGCTCGACAGCCAGATCGACAGTCCGGCCATGCTGTTTGCCGACGAGAAGACCCTGGAAGCTGCCAAGCGCCGCTCCTACCAGCAGGGCGTGCTGGATGGCCGCGACATGGCACGGGTATTTGCCTGGATGCGCCCTAATGACCTGATCTGGAATTACTGGGTCAACAACTACCTGCTCGGCAAGCAGCCGCCGGCCTTCGATATTCTCTACTGGAACAACGACAACACACGCTTGCCCGCAGCGCTGCATGGCGATCTGATCGACTTCTTTAAACACAATCCACTGACCCAGCCACGCGGCCTGGAAGTCTGCGGCACACCGGTCGATTTGCAGAAGGTCACGGTGGACAGTTTCAGCGTGGCGGGCATCAACGACCACATCACACCCTGGGATGCGGTGTACCGCTCGACCTTGCTACTAGGTGGCAATCGGCGCTTTATCCTGTCCAACAGCGGACATATCCAGAGCATCCTCAACCCGCCAGGCAATCCAAAATCCAATTACCTGGAAAGCCCCAAACTCAGCGACGACCCGCGCGCCTGGTACCACGACGCCGAGCACCTGCAGGGCAGCTGGTGGCCGGTGTGGCTGAGCTGGATGCAGGAGCGCTCCGGCGAACAGAGCGACACCTTAATGACCCTGGGCAACCCGAACTACCCGGCCATGGAAGCGGCACCCGGCACCTATGTGCATGTGCGTTAAGCGTTTACCCAGCCATGCTCAAACGGCTCGCAGCCTGCTGCGGGCCAGGTATCGTCAACCTTTCTGCGGACAGAATAAGAAGAACCAATGAAGACCCGCGACAGAATCCTTGAATGCGCCCTGCTGCTGTTCAACCAGAAGGGTGAACCAAACGTCTCCACCCTGGAAATCGCCAACGAACTGGGTATCAGCCCAGGCAACCTCTACTACCACTTTCACGGCAAAGAGCCACTGATCCTCGGTTTGTTCGAACGCTTTCAGGCCGAACTGGCACCGTTACTCTCGCCGCCCGAGGATGTGCAGCTGGATGTGGAAGACTACTGGCTATTTCTGCACTTGATCGTCGAGCGCCTGGCCCACTACCGCTTTCTATTCCAAGACCTGTCCAACCTGACCAGCCGCCTGCCGAAACTGGAGCGCGGCATGCGCCATTGGCTGAACAGCCTGAAGCGCGCCCTGGCCGAGCTGCTGGCGCAACTGCAGATCGACGGTCAACTGCAAAGCGATACCCAATCGTTGGGTCAGTTAGTCGAGCAGATCACCCTAACCCTGATGTTCTCCCTCGACTACCAACGCATCATCGGCCGCGAAGGCGAGAGCCGCCTGGTGGTCTACCAAGTGATGATGCTGGTGGCCCCACACCTGGCCGAAGAGTCCCGTTACGCCGCCGAACACCTGGCGCAACGCTACCTTGAAAATTAAATACCGCTAGAAACGCAAACGCCCGGCACTGGGCCGGGCGTTTGCGAGTACTGCGGCTGAGTCTTACGACTGCGCGGCAGGTGTCACCGGTGCAGCAGGCACAACGGCCGCAGCAGGTGCAGCAGGTGCAGCAGCGGCTACCGGCGCAGCTGGCTTAGCCGCGGCGGGTTTGGCAGCCGGCTTAGCGGCTGGCTTAGCGGCTGGCTTGGCAGCAGGTTTTACTGCCGGCTTCGCCGCGGCTTTGGCAGCTGGCTTAACGGCAGGCTTGGCGGCTGGTTTAGCAGCCGCTTTGGCCGCAGGCTTAGCAGCGGCCTTGGCAGCCGGCTTAACGGCTGGCTTGGCAGCTACTTTCTTGGCCGCTGGCTTGACCGACTTAACCGATACGCCGGTCAGTTGCTCGATCTGCTTGGTCAGGCTTTCAACTTTGGCGTTGAGCGCTTTAACTTCATTGCGGCTCGGTACACCGAGGCGCGAGATAGCATTGTTCAGGCGCTTGTCGAAGGCCTCTTCCAGCTCGCCCCACTTGCCCAACGCCTTGTCTTTAACTTCATCAACGCGCGACTTGGCGGTGTCCACTTTAGTGTTCACAGTGCTTTTCACCGCGCCAACTTGCTTGTCGACTTCGCTCTTGGCTTGCTTCTCGGCTTTTTCGCCATCCTTAACCAGCGTGTCGAACAGCTTGTTGCCGTCCTTGCTGACCTTGGAGTAAGCACCCAAACCAGCCAGCCAGATCTGACGCGAGTACTTTTCTACTTCGCCGATCCAGGAAGTGGTTTGCTTTTCGGTTTTCTTTTTGACGGCCATTCTGCTGCTCTCCTTATTTGGTACGCGCGACGTGCTCGAGCAACGCGCTCAGCTCATCCAGCTTAGCAGACAGCACTTCTACATCCTGCTTAGATGGGATGCCCAGGCGGTTCAGTGCGCTGGCTACACGGTTGTCGAAGGCTTTCTCGATTTTGTCGAGACGCACTTCAAACTTACCTTTCACGCTGCTGACATTGTTGGTGACAGTGCTCTTAACACTGTCGATCTGGCTGTTGGCTGCTTCAACTTGTTCGTTGACCAGCTTCTTGCCTTGCTTCTCAACACCTTCGCCGCTTTTCACGAGGTCTTTGAAGTACTCGCTACCTTCTTGACCGGCTTTGGCGTAAGCGCCCAGGCCAGCCAACCAGATTTTACGGGCGTAAACTTTGGCGTCGCTCAGCACGCTGGTGCTTTCTTCAACGACGACTTTCTTTTTAACGGCAACTTTCGACATGGTGCACCTCACTCTAGTGTTTCGAGGAAACGCCCACGGAATGCAGGCTTAGACGTAAGGTATCGATGAAAATTAGAAACCGCATACTAAGCCTGTAAATTCTTATCCAGCGCTTCTTCGATTTCGCGCTTGATGCTGCTGCTCATTGCGGACAGCAACAAGCCCAGGCTGAGCTGCACACGCACGCTGCTCTCACGCACCTCGATGCTGCCATCGGCCCCGCTGCGCTTGAACTCCAAACTGTCGCCATTCCAGCGGTAGCGCACGTCATATTGGCGAGCCAGGCGCTCGGCTAATTGCTCGGCTTTCTCGCGGGCGGCTTCGCGGCCTAGGTTGTGGGGGCGTTCGATAGTGATCTTGGCCATGGCATTTCTCCTCGCCAGTTAACTGCGACCTTAAGTCGCTGCGACTATAGCAAGGCTGTAAGCCGCAAGCTGCAAGCAACTCCGGCGGCAAAGCGGGCGAGCATCTTTGTCCTTTGCCGTGTAAGGCCCAAACCCAGCGGGGCTTTTTGGGTTTAGAATGGCCGCCACTTTAGAGGCAGCCTCTGTGTTTTAGGAAAGGGCACGATGAACGACCCGCGCAAGAACAGCGACAGCGAACCCACCACACACTTTGGTTTCCAGAGCGTGCCAGAAAGCCAGAAGGCCGATAAAGTCGCCGAAGTTTTCCATTCGGTGGCCGCCAAATACGACCTGATGAATGACGTACTGTCCGGCGGCATGCACCGCCTGTGGAAGCGTTTCACCATCGAGCTATCTGGCGTACGCAGCGGCAATCGGGTGTTGGATATCGCCGGCGGTACGGGCGACCTGACCCGTAAATTCTCAAGCTTGGTCGGCCCGACCGGCGAAGTGGTGCTGGCCGACATCAATGAGTCGATGCTGCGCGTCGGCCGTGATCGCCTGCTCGACAAAGGCGTGGCCGGCAATGTCAGCTTCGTTCAGGCCGATGCCGAGAAACTGCCGTTCCCGGACAACCACTTCGACGTAGTGACCATCGCTTTCGGTCTGCGCAACGTCACTCATAAAGAAGACGCCATTCGTTCGATGCTGCGAGTACTTAAGCCCGGCGGCCGCCTGCTGGTTCTGGAATTTTCCAAACCCGCCAACCCGCTGCTGTCGAAGTTCTACGACGCCTACTCGTTCAAGTTCATGCCGCTGGCCGGCAAACTGATCACCAATGACGCGGAAAGCTATCGCTACCTGGCCGAGTCGATCCGCATGCACCCGGATCAGGACACCCTCAAAGCGATGATGATGGAGGCCGGCTTTGAGCGTGTGACCTACCACAACATGACCGGCGGCATCGTCGCCCTGCACCGTGGTATCAAGCCCTAATGCTACTGACCGGGCTATTGGCCGGGGTCGAGCTCGGTCTTAATCGCGTCTTGGCCATGGACAGCACCGCGCTGCCGCGGCTGGCGCGCCTGAGCGGCCGGGTGATTGCCGTGGAATGCGCCGCGCCGAACCTGCAGCTGTTTATTCTGCCCAGCGCCAGTGGCCTGCAACTGGCCGCGCAATGGGCCGGTGAGGCCGATTGCAGTTTGCGCGCGCCCGCCGCCAGCCTCGTGCGCCTGGCCACCAGCAAGGACAAAACCAGCATCCTGCACAGCCCTGAAGTCAGCCTGGAGGGCGACAGCGGCGCATTGCTGGAGCTTGCCGGCATCCTGCAAGACCTGGAGCTGGACTGGGAGTACGAGCTGTCTCGCTGGCTCGGCCCGGTCGGCAGCCAACTGCTCGGCGGGCATTTACGCAGCCGCGTCAGCTGGACCAGCCAAACTCTGGATAGCCTGCGCCTGAACCTGGCGGATTACCTCAGCGAAGAGTCGCGTAGCCTGGTCGGCCAGCGCGAAGCCGACGCACGCTTTGCCGAACTCGACCAGCTAAAGCTGTCCCTCGACCGTCTCGATGCTCGCATTGAACGCCTAGCCCAACACCATAAGCCCATCGCATGAAGCTGCTTGCCATCCGTCGCCTGCTGCGCATTCAGCGCGTGGTTATCCGTTATCAACTGGATGACCTGCTGTTCACCCTGCCGCTGCCATTCTGGCTGCGCGCACTGCGTTATGCCCTGCCCTGGCGCTGGCTGTCACGGCGTACGCTGAACCTGTCACGCGGCGCGCGCCTGCGCCTGGCGCTGGAAGAACTGGGGCCGATCTTTATCAAGTTTGGTCAGTTGCTCTCGACGCGCCGCGACCTGCTACCGCCGGACATCGCCGATGAGCTGGCCAAATTGCAGGATCAGGTGCCGCCCTTCGATCCCGCCCATTCGCAGGCGCTGATCGAAGCCCAGCTGGGTGCCAAGGTCAGCGAAGTATTTGCCCGCTTCGATGCACAGCCTCTGGCCTCTGCTTCGGTGGCGCAGGTGCATGGCGCGCAACTGAAAAGCGGCGAAGAAGTGGTGATCAAGGTGATTCGCCCGGGCCTGGCCCCGGTGATCGAACAAGACATCGCCTGGCTATTCCTACTGGCCAAACTGGCCGAGAAGTCGTCAGCCGACGCACGCCGCCTGCGCCCGGTGGAAGTGGTCAGCGATTACGAAAAAACCATCTACGACGAACTCGATTTGTTGCGTGAGGCGGCTAACGCCAGCCAGCTAAGGCGCAATTTTGAAGGCTCGCCACTGCTCTATGTACCGCAGGTGTACTGGGACTTGTGCCGGCCGAAAGTGCTGGTCATGGAGCGCATCTACGGAATTCAGGTCACCGATCTGGCAACCCTGGCCGACCAGCGTACTGATATGAAACTGCTGGCCGAGCGCGGCGTGGAGATCTTCTTCACCCAGGTGTTCCGCGACAGTTTCTTCCATGCCGACATGCACCCCGGCAATATCTTCGTCAGCACGCGTACGCCGTGGAACCCGCAGTACATCGCCATCGACTGCGGCATCATCGGCAGCTTGACCGCCGAAGACCAAGACTACCTGGCGCGCAACCTGCTGGCCTTCTTCAAGCGCGACTACCGCCGCGTGGCGCAACTGCACATTGATTCGGGCTGGGTCCCGGCCGAAACCAAGGTCAATGATTTCGAGGCGGCAATCCGCACCGTGTGCGAGCCGATTTTCGAACGCCCACTGAAAGACATCTCCTTCGGCCAATTGCTGCTGCGCCTGTTCCAGACCGCGCGGCGCTTCAACATGGAAGTGCAGCCGCAACTGGTGCTGCTGCAGAAAACCCTGCTGAATATCGAAGGTTTAGGCCGCCAGCTGTATCCGGATCTCGACCTGTGGAGCACGGCCCAGCCGTTCCTTGAGCGCTGGATGCGTGAGCGCATCAGCCCCCTGCACCTGCTGCGCAACCTGCAGCTGCAGGCCGAGCAAGTGCCGCATCTGTCGCAAATCGCCCGCGAGACGCTGGAGCGCCTCAACCAGCAACCGGCGCAGCGCCAAGAACAACCTGCGATCAGCCGCCAATGGCCGGCTCGTCTATTGGGTGCGGCGCTGATTGCCGGTGCCGCCAGCCAAGGCTTGGCCTTGACCCTGCTCGCCTGGCCGAGCTGGCTGATGGTCGTAGGCGGCGTCTATCTGGTGTTGCGCCGATAGCCACACCGGGTGCGCACTGGCACACTAGCTTTATGAATCAAGTAGCCCTGCACGGGCGGATATTGCGATGACTGACTGGCTCGACGAAATCAACTGGAACAGCGACGGCCTGGTGCCGGCAATCGCCCAGGACCATAAAACCGGCCGCGTGCTGATGATGGCCTGGATGAACCGCGAAGCCCTGGCACTGACCGCTGCCGAACAACGTGCGATCTATTGGTCGCGCTCGCGCGGCAAGCTCTGGCGCAAGGGCGAAGAGTCCGGCCACGTGCAAAAGCTGCATGAACTGCGCCTGGATTGCGATGCCGACGTGATCATCATTAAAGTCGAGCAAATTGGCGGCATCGCCTGCCATACCGGCCGTGAAAGCTGCTTCTACCGGGTCTTCGAGAACGGCAGCTGGAAAACTGTCGAGGCGGTAATCAAAGATCCGCACGCCATCTATAGCGCAGGGAACAAACATGAGTGACACGGGCATGACCGACACCCTCAGCCGCCTGGCCGAAGTACTCGAGTCGCGCAAAGGCGCGGCCGCCGACAGCTCCTACGTCGCCAGCCTGTACCACAAGGGCCTGAACAAAATTCTGGAAAAAGTCGGCGAGGAGTCGGTGGAAACCATCCTTGCCGCCAAAGACGCTGCGCTAAGCGGTGACTGCAGCGATGTAATCTACGAAACCGCTGACCTGTGGTTCCACAGCCTGGTCATGCTCGCCGCCCTTGGCCAGCATCCACAAGCTGTACTGGACGAGCTGGATCGTCGTTTTGGCCTGTCCGGGCACGCGGAAAAAGCCGCGCGGCCACACAACTAAGAGGGTGTTTACAAAAGTAGCGAGCGATGGTCAGGCAAGGCGAAACTAGCCGAAAAAGCGTAGTGTACGAGCTGTACATGAGCATTCTGAGGCTGATTTCAACGCAGCATGGCCGAGCGCAGTAATTTGTAATCATCCGCTGATCAACCTCTTACTTCGGAGTACGCGTTATGGGATTCGGTGGAATTAGCATCTGGCAACTGGTGATCATCCTACTGATCGTGGTCATGCTGTTCGGTACCAAGCGCCTCAAAGGCCTGGGCTCCGATCTCGGTGATGCGATCAAGGGCTTCAAAAAATCCATGGGCAACGAAGACGACAAACCGGCCGTAGAAGAGCCCAAAGGCCAGACCATTGACGCCCAGGCGCGCAAGGTCGAAGAGCCGGCGAAAAAAGACTAAGCCATGTTCGATATTGGCTTTACCGAGCTGCTGCTGGTCGGCATCGTCGCCCTCTTGGTATTGGGTCCCGATCGCCTGCCCGGCGCGGTGCGCACGGCTGGTTTGTGGATCGGCCGAATCAAGCGCAGCTTCAGCGCGATCAAAGCTGAGGTCGAGCGCGAGATCGGCGCGGACGAAATTCGCCGCCAGCTGCATAACGAGCAGATTCTCGAGCTTGAGCGTGAAATGAACGCGGCCAAGCAGAAGCTCAACGCCCCCCTCAGCAGCTTGGGCGACACGCCCGCCGCACCAGAAACCAGCAGCCAGGATAAAAGCCCGCAGCCATGAGCCGACTAACGGACAGCGATCAGGAAATGCCCCTGGTCTCACACCTGACTGAGCTGCGTACACGCCTGCTGCGGATTGTCGGGGCGGTATTCCTGCTGTTTGCCGGGCTGTTCTACTTCTCCCAGGACATCTACGCGCTGGTCGCCGCACCGCTGCGTGCCTACCTGCCGGAAGGCGCGACGATGATCGCCACCGGCGTGGCCTCGCCGTTCCTCACGCCATTCAAGCTGACCCTGATGGTGGCGCTATTCTTGGCCATCCCGATCATCCTGCATCAGATCTGGGGCTTTATCGCGCCGGGCTTGTATAAGCACGAGAAGCGCATTGCCATCCCGCTGCTGATTTCTAGCATCTTGCTGTTCTACGGCGGCATGGCCTTCGCCTACTTCGTGGTGTTCCCGATCATGTTCGGCTTCTTCGCCAGCGTGACTCCGGAAGGCGTGGAGATGATGACTGACATCGGTCAGTATCTGGACTTTGTCCTCACCCTGTTCTTTGCCTTCGGCGTGGCCTTTGAAATCCCGATTGCCACCTTCCTGCTGATCTGGATTGGTGTGGTAGATGTTGCCACCCTGCGTAAAAGCCGGCCGTACGTGGTGGTGGGCTGCTTTGTAGTCGGCATGGTGCTGACGCCGCCCGACATCTTCTCGCAGACCTTGCTGGCGGTGCCCATGTGGATGCTGTTTGAGGCCGGCTTGCTGTGCGGCAGCCTGGTCAAGCGTCGCGCGGAACAGGATGAGGCGGACGAAACCGACAGCCAAGACGCGCCCAACGATCAACCGCCAGCCGCACAACCGTGAACCTGCTGCTACTCGAAGACGGCGATTTTATCGCCGCCGACCGCGTGTTGTTGAGCGGCCGCCGCCTTAAACACCTGCATGAAGTACACCGCGCCGAAGCCGGCGACAGCCTGCGCGTTGGCCGCTTGAATGGCCTGATGGGCAGCGGCCAGCTACTGCGCCTGGATGCTGAACAGGCCGAGTTGTCGGTGCAACTCGACCAGCCACCACCGAGCAAACTGCCGCTCACTCTGCTGCTGGCCCTGCCACGACCGAAGATGTTGCGCCGGGTGCTGCAAACGGTCAGCAGCATGGGCGTACCCCGGGTGATTTTGCTGAATAGCTATCGGGTGGAAAAAAGCTTCTGGCAAACCCCGTTTCTCGAAACCGAGGCGATTCGCGAACAGCTGATCCTCGGTTTGGAACAAGCTCGCGATACCGTACTGCCCGAGGTGATCATCGATAAACGCTTCAAACCCTTCGTCGAAGACCATCTGCCCAGCATTGCCGCCGGCACCCTCGGCCTGACCGGCCATCCCGGAGATTTTCCGGCCTGTCCCCGGGCTGTCGAGCAGCCAGTCACCCTGGCCATCGGCCCGGAAGGCGGCTGGATCCCCTATGAGGTGGAAAAGCTGCAGCAGGCCGGCCTGCAACCGGTGCAGCTGGGAGAACGCATTCTGCGCGTAGAAACGGCGGTCACTGCACTACTGGCGCGGCTGTTTTAACACTGCGCGGAAGGCGCTCGCCGGGTGCGCTTTGAACAGCGCAGCAGGCGCCAGACGACTCAGCTTTCCAGCAAGAATGTCACCGGCCCGTCATTGACCAGGTGCACCTGCATGTCGGCACCGAACTGCCCAGTGGCCACCTGCGGGTGTTTAGCCCGCGCCTGCGTCACCAGCAGATCAAATAACTCAGCGCCCAGGGCCGGCGGTGCGGCGCTGGAGAAACTGGGACGCAGACCGCTCTTGGTGTCGGCTACCAGTGTGAACTGCGAAACCAGCAACAGGCCGCCAGCGATATCACTAAGCGACAGGTTCATCTTGCCCGCCGCGTCGCTAAACACCCGGTAGTTGAGCAGTTTGTGCAGGATTTTTTCGACGCTGGCCGGGGTGTCATGCGGCTCAACCCCGACCAGCGCCAGCAGGCCCTGATCAATCGCGCCAACCACCTCGCCCGCCACTTCCACGCGGGCACCACGCGCCCGCTGAATCAGTGCTTTCATGCTTCGTCCGGCCTCAGGTCGAGCAGGCGGCTGGCCATGTCATCCGCGGCTCGCACCAAGGCATCGGTGATTCCCGGCTCGGCGGCCGAGTGGCCAGCATCGCGAATGATCTGCAGCTCGCTGTTCGGCCATACCTGATGCAAGGCCCAGGCGTTATCCAGCGGACAAATCACGTCATACCGGCCATGCACGATCACCCCCGGCAAATGGGCGATCTTCGGCATGTCACGGAGCAGCTGACCCTGCTCAAGGAAGGCGTTGTTGACGAAATAATGGCACTCGATGCGGGCAATCGACAGCGCACGATGGCTCTCGCTAAAGCGATCCACCACCTGCGGATTAGGCCGCAGGGTGGCAGTGCGGCCTTCCCAGGTCGACCAGGCCTTGGCCGCATGCATCTGGGCAATCTGGTCAGGGCCGGTCAGGCGTTTATAGAAGGCCTGCACCAGGTCAGCGCGCTCATCCAGCGGGATCGGTGCCAGGTAATCCTCCCAATAATCCGGGAACAGGCGGCTGGCACCGGCCTGATAAAACCAGCTGATTTCCTGCGGGCGGCAAAGGAAGATGCCGCGCAGAATCAGCCCATGTACGCGTTGCGGATGGGCCTGCGCGTAGGCCAGGGCCAGGGTCGAACCCCAGGAGCCACCGAACAGCACCCATTTGTCGATGCCCAACTGCTCGCGTATTACTTCCATGTCGGTGATCAGCGCTTGGGTGGTGTTGTTCTCCAGGCTGGCATGCGGCGTGGAGCGGCCGCAGCCACGCTGGTCGAAGGTGATGATGCGATATAGATTAGGGTCGAAATAACGCCGACTGGCGGCATCACAACCGGCCCCCGGACCGCCGTGGATAAACACCACGGGCAGACCATCCGGCGAACCACTTTCGTCGACATACAGCACGTGCGGTGCCTGCACCGCCAGCTCATGGCGGGCGTAGGGTTTAATCTCCGGATACAAGGTCTGCATGGCATGCTCCTGACTTGACCTGAATAAAGCGTTGCGTAGCGTCGCGGCCTGCGCGAGGCACCAGCGGGTGCCGGCATTTGACGCTCTGCCGGGCATCATAACCATGAAACAGGAATTGAACATGCCGATACGGATATTTGCCCTCGCTTTCGTAATGCTTTGCAGCCTGCTCGGCGGCTGCGGCAATCAAGATGACCCACAAGCCGCCCTCGAAGCTGCCGTGCAGCAACTGCAGGACAACCTCGAAGCGAAGAAAAACAGCGCGGTACTCGAGCAACTGCACCCACAGTTCTCGGCCCAAGGCGAGTTTGACCGCGACTGGGCGCAGCGCACGATGTTGCTGCTGTTTATGCGCCACAAAAACATCAAGGTGCTGGCCCTGAGCAAGGACAGCTACCTAGACGCGAACTACCGTGAGAAAGGCCATACTGCGGCTCAAGTAGGCCTGGCCGGGGCCGAAGGCCTGATCCCCGACAGCGCCCGTCACTACAGCGTAAAGATGGAGTGGTGGCTGGAAAATCATCAGTGGCAGCTGGCACGCCTGAGTTGGCAATAGCGCCATCGGATATCCACCGAAGCACTGATAGTGAGCCACCTCGTCAGCGTTAAAGCGGCGCTGGCACATCGCTGCGCCGCCAGATCAGCTCAGCGGTGTCATAACCACGGCGGCGCGCTTCTTCGAGCAGGGTCGCGCGGGTTGGCGCGCTGAGTTCCTGATCACGCGTCAACAGCCACAGGTACTGGCGGTTGGGATGCCCGACCAGTGCAGCCTGGTAGTCGTCATCCAGATAGAGCACCCAGTACTCTCCTTTGGTCAGCCCCGGCAGTAGGTTGCTCACCCAGTTGTCGAAACGCACCCAAAGCTTGCTGGTTTCGCCTGGCACCTGAGGTACGGCCTGGCCCTGCACCTGCTGAATATCGCCATCGAAGGTGCGGCAGCGGTTAGTCACGCCAATCGCCCCATCTTCTTGCAGCGTATACCTGGCCTCGGACTGCGCACAATGGCGCTGGAAGAACATCGGCAAACGCGCCTGCTCATACCAAGTGCCCTGATAACGCTGCAGATCAACCCGCTCTACGGTTTTCGGCGGCACCACCCCGGTGCCTGAGTTGGCACAACCTAGCAGCGTTACCGCTGCGACCAGCACCGCCAGCCAGCGCATCACTTCAGCCCCTTGCCGGAAAACAGCAAGACCTGCTCACCGGCGTACTGCACGCTGATAAAGCGCTGCTCATCGCCCCATGTGCAGCTGGAGATGCCCAAGGCACCTGCGCATTCGGAAGGCTTACCGAGCAAGTTCTCGACCTCAACCTTGCTCATACCTGGCTTGAGCTTGGCGTAATTATCCTGATTAACCTTGTTGCAAGCCGCTAACAATAGGCAGCCGGCAAGTAGTGCGGCGACGCGCAGAGACATGAGGAACTCCTGAGGAAATGACCAAGACCAGCTTGGCATAGCAATACCGAGCTTGCCTGCTTGGATGCTAGAAGCGCGAGCCAGGTTCCCGCAGAAAGGCAGATTCTTCGCGACTGGAGGAGCGAGCGAGAATGTGATTGCGGTGAGGGAAACGGCCAAAACGGGCAATGACCTGCTGGTGGCGCTCGGCATAATCCAGGTAGCCGGCAAACAGTTCACGCTCAGCAGTCGCAGCCTGCTGATGCAAGCTACTGAACAGCTGCACGGCCTGATTCTGCAGCGCCAGCTCTTCGGCATGCTCCAGCACCAGATAGACGAACACGCGCTGAATCGGCAATAACTGCTGATCCCAGCCCTGACTCAGCCCATGCAACGACAAAGGGCGAGCCAGCGCATCGCCGGCAAAGGCACGCGGGGTGTTGCGAAAGATCATGCGCGGTAGCTGGTCCAGCAACAGCAAGGTCGCCAGCCAGCCCTGCGGCTCACGCGGCCAGCCTTGCAACTGCCCCGCCAGAGCCTGCTCGACCAGGCCAGCAAATTGCTCGCGGGCCTGATCATCCTGTTGGTCCTGCTTGGCAAACCAAAGCGCTGTGCGGCTGGCCGCCACCTCGGCAGCCGTTACGCCGGGGCCGAACCACCAGTCGAGTAACGGCTGCCAGGGCTGCATCGCTTACTCGCGGTGGTAAGCGCTGATGCGCAGAACTTCTTCCTTGGAGCCGAGGAAGACAGCAACGCGCTGGTGCAAGGAGGTCGGCTGAATATCGAGAATCCGCTCGGTGCCGTTGGTAGCCACGCCGCCCGCCTGCTCGATGATCATCGCCATCGGGTTGGCTTCGTACATCAGACGCAGCTTGCCGGGCATCGCTGGATCACGGCTGTCGCGCGGGTACATAAACACACCGCCGCGAGTGAGGATGCGGTGTACGTCGGCAACCATCGCCGCGACCCAACGCATGTTGTAGTTCTTGCCCAGCGGCCCGGTTTCGCCCGCCAGCAGCTCACTGACGTAACGCTGCACCGGTGCTTCCCAGTGGCGCTGGTTGGACATGTTGATGGCGAATTCCTTGGTCGCTTCCGGCACCTTGATGTCGTCGTGGGTCATCACGAAGCTGCCCAGTTCGCGATCCAGGGTGAAACCCTTGACGCCGTCACCGAGGGTCAGCATCAGCATGGTCTGCGGACCGTAGATGGCGTAACCGGCGCACACCTGCTCGGTGCCTGGCTGGAGGAAGGCTTCTTCGCCTAGGTCACCCTCAGCGCCGTTGCGATCCGGGCAACGCAGCACCGAGAAGATGGTGCCGACCGAAACGTTGACGTCGATGTTGCTGGAGCCGTCCAGCGGGTCGAATACCAGCAGGTAGGCACCCTTCGGGTACTTGCCAGGAATCTGGTAAGCGTTGTCCATCTCTTCCGAGGCCATGCCGGCCAAGTGACCGCCCCACTCGTTGGCCTCCAAGAGAATTTCGTTGGAGATCACGTCGAGCTTTTTCTGCACCTCGCCCTGCACGTTCTCGGTACCCATGCTGCCCAGTACGCCGCCCAGCGCGCCCTTGGACACCTGATGGCTGATTTCCTTACAGGCCCGTGCGACCACTTCGATAAGGAAACGCAGATCGGCCGGGGTGTTGTTGCAGCGGGTCTGCTCGATCAGGTAGCGGCTGAGGGTAACGCGGGACATGGAGGGCTCCGGAGGATAGGAAATCGCGCGCAGTTTACCCCTTTAGCGGACAAAGCGCCTTAGCGCTGGATAGAAGGCGCTCCACCGCGCCGCGCCCAACGGTTCAGGCGAGGCTGCACACCCGATTACGCCCCTCATCCTTGGCCTGATAAAGCGCCGCATCAGCTATCTGCAGCAACTCATCCAGCACCAGCCCCTGCTCGGGCCATAGCGCTAGGCCTGCGGACAGGGTCACGTAGCGCGCGCCACCGCGAGTCGGCAACGGATGGGCTGCCAGTTCACGGCAGATGGTTTCCAGTCGCGCACGGGCTTCATGTGCATTGGCGCGCGGCAGGATCAGCAGAAACTCTTCGCCACCGATGCGGAATACCGCATCCGAACTGCGCAGGTTATCCCGCAGGTGCTGTGCAACGCCCCTGAGTACATCGTCTCCCTCTAGGTGGCCATGCTCATCGTTGAGCCGTTTGAAATGGTCCAGATCGATCAGCGCCAAGGAAATCGGCGTGCGCTCGCGCTGCGCAACGGACAGTTCGCGGGCAAAGAACTCATCCAGATAACGACGGTTATACAAGCCCGTGAGCGGATCACGCAGGGCCTGTTCCTGCAGTTGCTCATGCAGGTTGGAGATTGTGCGCAAACGCTCCTCGCTCAGGGCCAGGGCTTCGGCCAGTTTCAATTCGCTGAGATGACGCTGGGTGACGTCACGCAGATAGAGCATTTGCCCCAATATCAGGGTGCCGCGATGAGTCTCGCGCTCGATAGCGCGTACACGCACTTCAAAATAACGCGCCGAATTGGCCAGGGTCAGCAGGCGCTCCTGCTCGCCCGACACCGGCTCGCCGAGCAACAACCGTAGATCAGCCCCAAGGACCGGCCAATCCACCAGTGGCCGCCCTTGCCAACCTCTGCGCAGACCGGCTAGTTTCAGCGCTGCCGGGTTGGCCTCAATCACGCGCAGCTGCGCATCCACTACCAGTACCGGGTCGAGTAGCGCCTCCAGTAACAGGTGGCGGGCCACCGGCAACAGGTCGAACAGCCGCACCCCGACAATCAGCCAGGCAAACGCCAGCAAGGTAAAGGCAAAGCTGAACGGCGTCGGGTCGAAGCCGAATAACATCCAGCCAAACACCACATAACTGATATTGGCCGCCCAGGGCACTGCGGTGACCAAAACAAATGCCAGGAAATGCCGGCGGTGCACACCATGGCTGACGATCGCTGCGCGTAACACCACGCCCATGCAAAAGGTCATAAATAGATACACGTAGGCCGCAGCCGCATAAAACAGCGGACCGTGTTGATAGCGGATCGGTGCGCCCAACTCATCACTCAGTGGCGCGGTACCCGCCGCATAGAACAGCCCATGCCAGGGATTACTCAGGGCCATCAGCCAGATCAGCAGCGGCACCACGGCCAGGCCCAGGCCGCTGCGCAGCGGCAGTGGCTGTCGCACGCTGTTGATGTACTGCCAGAGGAAAACCGCCCAGAAGGTGGGCGTCATGAGAATGCCTGGCCAGGCCATACTCGCCCAGAACATCTTGCACTGCGGGCCTTGCATCGCCATTTCCAGGCTCGCCGCCACCATCCACCAGAGACTGGCCAGATGCAGCACGATAAAGCTCTCGCGCCCAGGGAAGTAGCGCTGCCGGGTAACCCATCGCGCCAACAGCAGCACGCCTACACACACCGCAGCGGTCAGTAATACCGGGGCACTGAGCGCCCAGCCGGAATCCTCGCAGGCATTCATCGGCAGGGCACCGCTAAACAAAACACCTGATCACGCCGGCACAACCCAACGGGCAAACGCGCGCGCACCATCGCAAAACTGCTCATCGTCGTAATACGCAAGAGCCTTCCTGACCTCAAAGTCCAATCAAATTAATCGGCTAACAATACTGTAAGCGCCCGAATCAGCTGGGCTTTATTTCAGCAAAAGAGCCGCGATAGCGCGCTAATCGGCACTGGGCCGACGCAGCAAACTGGCCGCCATCAAGGCCAGCAACCCCACACCGAGCAGCAGTACCAGCCATAGCCCCCAGCGTCGCCACTGGTTATTGGCATCGACGCTCTGCGCTTGCTGTTGCAACTTACCATCCTGCAACTGCGCTTTAGCCGTACCCAACTGCGCCAGGCGCTGCGGCTGATAACCTGGAATCAAGGTGGTTAACGGCAACGCAGCCGACTCAGCGCCTACCCGCCCAAGGGCCAGCCGGTAAGGTGGATTGCCGCGCTGCAGGAATACCAACTGCGTAGCACGCACCGCCACCTTGATTGGCGGGGGTTCGCTGCCAAGGCCACCGCCGCGCTCGTCGATCTGCAGGCGCAGCTGCTGCACCGCCCAGCCTGGCAGCGGTAATTCATCCTGACGAATTTGCGTGCCGTTTTCCGGCAGCCGATAGAGCAAGCCTTGAGCCAGCGATTGCCAGCCCCCCTTGCCTTCGCTGCGCCCCGTGACACGGATAGGCGCCAGGGTATTGGCCTGACTGAGTTCAACCTGCAGGCGTTGCAGCGGCAACGCCAACGGCAGCTGCCACCAGTAGTGACCGTCCGCGCTGAGCGTCGCCGTCAGCGGTTCAGACCACACCAAGGGCGCGGGGACATGGTCACTGCGCTGGCTGCGCAAGGATATTGCGGTCAGCTGCGGCGCCTGCTGCGGGCTCTGCCAGAGCAGGCGCAAGTAGCCCGCCTTGCGCCCGGGCAGCTCGACCTGACGCTGCTCGACACGCTCGCCAGCAAACGCCAGGCGCGCCAGTTGCCCAGTACCCCAAGACTGCCAGGCTTGCAGGTCATCGCTGGCCTCAATACTGAAGCGCTGAAAGCCGTCTTGGCCATCCGCCCAATCCAGCTTCAGGCTCACCAGTGGCTCTTTGAGCGCACTGGCATCCAGCAGCCAACCACGCAACAGCGCCGGCTTGGCCGCCCCCTCAGGCTCATCGAGCAGCTCGATCAAGGTACCACTGCTGCTGCGCTGCACCCGCAGATTGGGCACGCCTATGCTGTCGCCCTGCTCGGCATACAGCGGGAACCCCTTCACCGCATGTTCCTGCGGGCTTTCGCGCAAATCGCCCTGCCCGGCGACAAGTGCATAGGCCAACGTCTGGCCTTCAGCATTGAACACCCGCAGATCACGCAGGTCGCCATAGCGCGCGGCGAAATGCAGCGCCATTGGCACATCCAGCCGATACCAAGGGCCTTCGCCAGCGAGGGTCAGCGGCAGTTGCACGGCGTAGTCATCAATTTTTTCCTGCGCCAAGCCTTGGGCACTAAACAGCGCTCCAGCCAACAGCATGCTCAGCGCTGCGCGGGTTAAACGACTCATCATGCGTGCTCCTGCGGCTGTTCCGCATCCGCCGGGCGGGCCGGCAAGGGGGCGAAGTAGCCCACCACCAGTAGCAATACACCCACCCCAATAAATGACACGATGCGCTCCAGGCCACCGCGGTTATTCAGCTCGACAAAGAACAGCTTGGCCACCACCACTGCGATCAACGCCGCGCCAAGCAACCACAGCTCGCGCCGCGCCAAACGATTACCGAAGACCATCAGCGGCAGAGCTATCAGCGTCCAGACAATCGACAAGCCCGCCTGCACCAGCATTGAGTCGAGTAACGCATCCAGCTGATACGGCACGCCGCCCCAATGATGAGCAGTACGCATGACCATCGCCGTGAGCAAGGCAAACAGCGAAGCCCCCGCCAGCGCTTGGGTCAACCATTGGCTGCGCACTGTGCTCATGCCCAGTTCAGCCAACCCCATGCGCGCCCAGGCGAACGCTGCACCCAGGGCAAACAACAAGCCCAGCTCCAACGGGTTAAGCAGCGGCAAATAAGCCAAGGGCTCTGCATCACCGGCACTGACGGCGTTAGCCAGCCAGAACCAGCCCAGCAGCAACAACGCCAATGGGGCTGCTGCCAGCAAACGGTACTCGCGCAGGTACACGCCCACCGGCCAAGGCCAGCGCCGCTGCAGCGACATCAACCACACATAGCCACTCGGCAGCAGCGCCCAGCCCAACCAGCGCCAGGCGTTGTACTGCTCCGACATGACCAAGAACAGGTAACGCAATTCCAAGGCCAATACACCCAGCAATAACCAGCAACCGAGTACATGTGCCGCGCTAAGAGCGCCCGCTGGCAGCTGCCCAGCCAGGCAGCATAATGCCCAAAAATGCACGGCAAACAGCAGCGCCCAGGCCAACCAGCCGAACTGCGCGGCGGGCTCATAGGTGGTGTGCCAGGCATGCAGCATCACCACGCCAGCCAGCGGAATCAGCAGGCAACAGAGCACCGCCAGTTCAGCCCAACGCGTGCGCGGCGCAAGGAACGCCGCCAACGCCACACTGCCCGCCAATAGCGCCAGCAAAGCATTGGCCTGCCATTCGGCGGCGACAAAACGCAGCACTTCGCTGCTCAAGGCCACGGCCCACCAGGCGGCGCCCCACACCAATAACAGCTGCGCCAAGCCCAGCAGGCTGACATTGCCCAAAGCGTTCGGCACTTCGCGGCGCGCCAGCTGCTGCAAGCGCCAGGCACCGATCAAGGCCGCCACACCGAGCACCAGTGGCGTCCAGAAGTCCACATGGGCCAGGGGCCGAATACCCTCGGCAGACAACTGACCAAACAACAACGGGCTGACCGCGAGAAACACCAAGCCAGCCAGCACCTGCAACAATAGGCCGAAGATAAAGCTGGCCCGCTGCTGCAGATGCAGGCTCAGCCAGATGATCAGCAGCCCGCCGCCCCCCCACACCGCGCTGGCGGTGGCCCAGGGCAAGACGAACAGCACCGCCAGGTTGAGGAATACCAGGCCGACCAGCAGCACCGCAGACAGGCCGCGCAACAAGCGGCGATCCTGGCTGATCTGCGGATCACGGGCGGCCAGCAGCATCCCGCCAATCAGCCCAAAACCGATCAGCGAGGACGTCAGCAAGCCCTGCCAGCCGGCGGAAAAACCGCCCGCCCCGGCGACGGCATTGCTGGCCATATCCAGCATAAACAGCAGGCCGCCGAGCAACTGCACGGCAAAGCCGCTGAACAGAAAACTACGGGCTTGCAGGCGCAGGCCCAGCCATAAGGTCAGCACACCGGCAATCGCCCAACTGATCGCGCTGCCTTGGGCGGCAAACAGTAACGGCGCGATCAGGTAGAGAAAGGCCAGCCCGGAACAGGCCAAGAACGGCATGCCGCGCACTTCCCAACGGCTCGCTGCAGCGGCGTTCTGGCGTAATTGCCAGTAACTGAATAGCAGAGCTACACCGAGCATCAGCGCGCCCAACGGCGCACCGTCCAGCAGGCTGTGCTCACCCCCGCGTAGACCGATGGCAAACGCCAACGCTGCGCCCACCTGCAGCAATAGAGCGAACGCCCGCGCCAAACCGCGCTGTTGGCGCAGGCCCAGCCAGTAAATCCCCGCGCCTTCCACGGCCCAGGCCGCTGAGGTCCAGCGCGCATCCAGGCCCAATGGTATGGCCAGGCTAGCGAACACCACGCCTAGCGCCAGGCAGGTTTCCACCAGCAGCACGGCACGCTCACCAGTACGATTGACCAGCAGCCGCGCCAGGACTAAGTAGAACAGACCCAGGGCCAGGGCACTGAAGGCCGCGGCGAACTCGATATGCTGCACCAGGGCGAACTGCAAGCCAAAGCCCATCAGCGGCGGGCCGAACAACACAGTGGCATCGATATAGTCGCCCTTGCGCGCCGCCCAGCGCAGCAGTTGATCACGACCCTCGGGCGCATCTGCCGCCTCACGCAGCTTACGCCGGGCAAACAACAGACCGATGGCCACATACATCAGGAAGAACAGCAGCAAGAATGGCTCGGTACTCCAGAGCAATTCCGGGGTGTAGGCGCGGATGCCCCAGGCGAAACCGATGCCGAAGGTGCCGACAAAGCCGATCATGTTGAGCACGCGCCAGGCCTTGAACCAGGCGATGGCAAAGATGCCGGCATTGAGTAGAGCAAAATAGCTGAACAGCGCCACATGGCTGCCACTGCCGGTAGAGGTCAGAATCGGCGCGGCGAAACCACCCAGTGCAGCAGCAGCGGCAAGCCCCAGAGCGTCCTGTTTGACTGCCAGAATCGCCGAGAAAAGCGTCACCAGCACCAGCAAGCCCAGCGCGACAGCAGGGGCGAGCAACGGATGCAGGCGCATGGCGGCGAACACAGTCAGGTACAGCACGGCAACGCCGGTGCCCTGCAACATCAATGCATAGCTGGGATTGCGCACGCGCAGCCACCAGCCCAGCCCCAGCAGCGCGATGGCACTGGCGGCCACGCTGGCATAACGCAGCTCTACCGGCACCACCACGCCCTCGGTGGCATAACGCAGGAGGAAGGCCAGCCCGAGAAACAACAGCACCACGCCGACGCGCAGCACCGTATTGCCACCCAGCAACCAGCTCTTCGCAGCGCTAAACCCACGCTCAATCAGGCTCGGCTGACGTGGCGTCGACGGTTTCCTAGGAGATGCCGTGGCTGCTGCGGTTTGCGCCTCAGGCGCTGTTTGCTTCGCTGCTAGCGGCTCGGCGCCGGGCTCAGGCTGATCAAAGTCCAGCGTCCAATCGAGTTCAGCCTCAGCCGCCTGAGCACTGGCGACAGATGCCGGCTCAACTGCAGGGCTGACAGGCTCCGGCGCGGGTGGTTGCTCAGGCGCAGCAGCGGCACTCTGCTCCAGTTTCTCTAAACGCGCATAAAGTGCGGCGGTGCCCTGCTCGAAACGCTGGGTGACGGCCTTAAGCTGCGCGGTTAGCGCGGCGTTTTCACGTGCCAATCCGTGCATTCTGAGTGCCTGACCAAGCCCCAGGCCAAGCAATGCGCCAATCAGCGCGGCGCTCAGTGTTTCATCCGCCAAAGCGCCCAGCACCAGGCCAAGCAGCATGAAAATCAATTGCATGCACTGCATCCCTAAATAGATATAGCCCGAACAACGTGCGAACAAATGTCGGCCAGAGTGTCGCCGCAGTATAAGAGGCTGCTCGTACCTTACCCAAAGAGACGGATGCCGTGCGCATCACAGCACAGGTAACTATTGCTCAGCCACGGCTAGGCAAAATGCAACCAGCCGGCAGATTGTCATTCAAAAATCTTTCAGGCCCGCTATCATCGCCCGCCGTCCAACCGACACACGCCCAGCCCGATGAAAAACAACCTGATTGCCGCCGCCGAACTCGACCGCCTGGATACTTGGGCTAAATACACCGCCGACATGTGCCACAGCTGCATGTCCAGCTGCTGCACCCTGCCGGTCGAAGTGCGCCTAGGCGACCTGATCCGTATTGGCGTGGTCGACGAGTTCGAGCGCAGCGAGCCACCGAAGAACATCGCTAAACGCTTACAGAAAGAGGGTCTTGTCGAGCGTTTCCACCAAAAGTCGGGGACGTTCACCATAACCCGCATGAGCAATAACGACTGCTACTACCTGGACCGCAAGACCCGCCTGTGCACCATCTACGAAAAGCGCCCGGACACCTGCCGCAACCATCCGAAAATCGGCCCGCGCCCAGGCTATTGCGCTTATAAGCCGAAAAGCTGAGCACCGCGTACACGGCCGAGACGGCAATGTGTGCATGGCATGGCGCTCCCGCCCTTACATGCGGGCGAGAAGGCGCAACGGCAGCGCCATGCCGCGGCGGCAACGGCAAGGCGCCAGCATTCTCAACAGGTGCCCCTGCCGACCTCAGCCTCAAGGCAGCAAGTCATACGCTGCCTAATCGCTTGATGCCCTGAGCTTCAGCCAAGTGGCCGTCACTCGCGCTACTCCAGCGCGCTTAAAGCTTGGCCTTAGAGCCCTTCTCACGCTGCGCAAGCTGATTGAGGCGGGCAGCCGGCTTCGGCTTGATCAAACTGAAGTCGATCAAGCTCTTTGGCTGCGCCGGGTTACCAATTAATAGCGGCATCGGCTGGAAGTCATTGCTGACCAGGCTTTTATGCGCGTCATATTCATCAAAGCGCAGCCCGGCCAAGTCGGCCCAGGTGTGGATAAAGTGCGAGGAACTGTACGGCCGTGACAGCGCCGCGCTGAAGTCACGCGCTTGCTGCGCCTGCCACTGGGGTGAATTCCACAGAATAAACGGCACGGTGTACATCGGACTGGTGGGTGCCGCCTCGTTACGCCCCAGCACGTCCGGCTTGGGCGCATCGAATACCGCTTCACCATGGTCAGACAGGTACAGCAACATGCCATTAGCCTGCGCCGCCGATAAATTCTTGATCAGGCTGGCGACCACATGGTCGTTGTACAGCACCGCATTGTCGTAGCTGTTATAGGTCGGCAGCTGATCGTCGGTAACGTTATCCGGCGCCCCACTGCGGTCCGTGAAACGCTCGAACGCTGGTGGATAACGGTACTGGTAGCTCATATGCGTACCGAGCAGGTGCACCACGATGAACTTGCGCGGCGCACCATCGGCCAACACCTTGGCAAACGGTGCCAGCACATCACCGTCGTATTGACGGGCGTTCTGCTCACGGTTGTTGTTCAGGTAGAACTGCTCATCGGCCTGCTCGGAAAACGTGGTGAGCATGGTGTTGCGCTTGGTCATGGTCTGCTGGTTGGTGATCCAGTAGGTCTTATAGCCCGCCTGTTTCATCAGGTTGATCACCGACGGCGTGGTCAGATAACGCTCGGGATGCTCCTGATCGGCAAAGGTCAGCACCTGCTGCAGCGCTTCGATGGTGTACGGCCGCGGCGTTACCACGTTGTCGAATACCTGCAACTGATCACGCAGCCCATCCAGCTCCGGGGTGGTCTGACGCGGGTAGCCATACAGGCTCATGCGCTGACGGTTGGTTGATTCGCCGATCACCAACACCAGAGTCGCGGGCTGCCCGGCGTGGGCATCCTGCAGATTGGCCAAGGGCGCAATGCTGGCATTCTCGGCCAACAGCACCTGCATATTGGCCAGTTGCTCGCTGTAATTCTTGTAACCCACCGCCAGCTGCCACGGCGTGGCCGCTTCAATGCGCTGGGTAAAGTTGTCAAAACCAGCCTGCCAGCTGTCGTGCTTGCTGAACTGGCGTAGCGCCGGATAACCCACCGAGACAAACACCGCGATCGCGGCGGCGAACAAGGCGCCTGGGCGTGACAAATACACCGGACGCACCTTGCGCCAGAGCAGCCAGCCACCTAACGCATAGGCAGAAAATGCCGGCAGCATCCACCAGGCGAAGTACTGGATCAGGTATTCGCGGCTCTCATTGATGTTCGATTCGAACATGATAAAGATCACGCTCTGCGAGAACTCCTGACCGTACACCAGGAAGTAACCAAAACTGCCCAATGAACAAAGCCACAACAGCGCGCCAATCACCGCGGCTAATTGCCGAGCTCGCGCCGGAAACAACAGCAAGGGCACCAGCCACAAAGCGCTGACCAAAAACGCCTGACGAAAGCCGGAAAACCCTGCCGTACCGGTCAGCTGGATCAATAACTGGGTAACCCCGGAAAAATACCAGAAGAACAAAAACGCCCAACCCAACCCAGCCCAATCCACGCGTTTACCCGGCGACACTTGCAGCCCTGCAGACATAGCAACCTCATGACAACTGAATGACCGCAGCCTTTATGCCAGCCCGCCTGTGAAAATTCCGTTAACAACCTGTTGGGTCAGCCACTTTTTACCCACGCAAGAAAAAGCCCCCGCCGGCTCTCGCCGGCGGGGGCTTTTCAGTTAGCTAGAACTGGATCAGTTCTTGGCTTTCTTGGCAGCGCGGGTGCGCTCGCCTTCGTCGAGGATCTTCTTACGCAGACGGATCGACTTCGGCGTCACTTCACACAGCTCGTCGTCCTGGATGAATTCCAGGGCCTGCTCCAAGGTGAAGCGAACCGGTGGCACCAGGGCGATGGTTTCGTCTTTACCCGAAGCACGCATGTTGTCGAGCTTCTTGCCTTTGGTTGGGTTGACGCCCATGTCGGTGTCACGGCTGTTCAGACCAACGATCTGACCGTTGTAGATTTCCTGACCGTGCTCAACGAACAGCTTGCCACGCGCCTGCAGAGTTTCCAGGGAGTAGGTCAGTGCCTTGCCGGTTTCAACCGAAACCAGTACACCGTTCTGACGGCCGGACATGTGGCCCGACTTCATGGTGTCGTAACGATCGAAGATCGAAGTCAGGATGCCAGCACCGTTGGTCAGGGTCAGGAACTGGTTACGGAAACCAATCAGACCACGCGCAGGGATGTTGTATTCCAGACGTACACGGCCTTTACCATCCGGCACCATGTTGGTCAGGTCGCCCTTACGCAGGCCCATCTCTTCCATGACCTTGCCCTGGGATTCTTCCGGGGTGTCGATGGTGACGTTTTCGAAGGGTTCCTGCTTAACGCCGTCGACCAGACGAATGATCACTTCTGGACGGCCAACGCCCATTTCGAAGCCTTCGCGACGCATGGTTTCGATCAGTACCGAGAGGTGCAGCTCACCACGGCCAGAAACCTTGAACTTGTCGGCGCTGTCGCCTTCCTCAACACGCAGGGCCACGTTGTACAGCAGCTCTTTGTCCAGGCGCTCTTTGATGTTACGGCTGGTGACGAACTTGCCTTCTTTACCGCAGAACGGCGAATCGTTGACCTGGAAGGTCATGGAAACGGTTGGCTCGTCGACGGTCAGCGGCTTCATCGCTTCAACATTGTTGATGTCGCACAGGGTGTCGGAGATGAACAGCTGGTCCATACCGCTGACGCAGACGATGTCACCCGCGCCGGCTTCTTCAACGTCCACGCGGTGCAGGCCGTGGTGACCCATCAGCTTGAGGATACGACCGTTGCGGCGCTTGCCGTTGGCGTCGATAGCCACTACTGGGGTGTTTGGCTTGACCTTGCCACGGGCAATACGGCCAACGCCGATAATGCCGAGGAAGCTGTTGTAGTCCAGTGCCGAAATTTGCATCTGGAACGGGCCATCAACGTCAACGGCTGGGGCCGGCACGTTGTCGATGATCGACTGGTACAGCGGGTCCAGGGTTTCGCTCATCTCTGCGTGATCCAGACCAGCAACACCGTTCAGGGCCGAGGCGTAAACCACTTTGAAGTCCAGCTGCTCTTCGGTCGCGCCGAGGTTGTCGAACAGGTCGAAGATCTGGTCCAGAACCCAATCCGGACGCGCGCCAGGACGGTCAATCTTGTTGATCACGACGATCGGACGCAGGCCGGCTTCGAAGGCCTTTTTGGTCACGAAGCGGGTTTGCGGCATCGGGCCGTCTTGGGCATCAACCACCAGCAGCACGGAGTCAACCATCGACATCACGCGCTCAACTTCGCCACCGAAGTCGGCGTGGCCGGGGGTGTCAACGATGTTGATGTGGTAGCCACCCCAGTTGATCGCGGTGTTCTTCGCGAGGATGGTAATACCGCGCTCTTTTTCCTGGTCGTTGCTGTCCATCACGCGCTCGTCGTTGAGCTCGCTGCGCTCCAGGGTGCCGGATTGACGCAGCAGGGCGTCAACCAGGGTGGTCTTACCATGGTCAACGTGGGCAATGATGGCGATGTTGCGTAGTTTATCGATCACGTGTGTATCTCAATCAGAGGATTCGGTGTGCCGCCTAGTGTAGGGGGCGAGTATTAACTAAATGCGATTTCTGCTCGGCGGCGTAAAAGCCTGATTCACGCCGCCGGTATGTCGGGAGGGCGATGGCGGATGCTCCCGCCATTCAACCCAGGCGTTTTATGTCGGACGATAAACGCGCACATTGGCATGCCCCTCGCTCAACAGATGATGGGCATGCAAACGGCTCATGACGCCTTTGTCGCAATACAGCAGGTATTGGCGCGCAGCATCCAGCTCTTTGAACTTGCTGTTCAAGGCGTAAAAAGGCAGCGCCTGTACCTCGATGCCGGGCAGCTCGAGAGGCTGCTCTTCGGCGTTATCCGGGTGGCGAATGTCGATAATCACCTGGCCGGCCAGGGCTTCACTGACTTCTTCGACCTGTACATCCTTGCCCAACTCATCGATCACCCTGTCGATCGGCAGCAAGGTTGCACGCTCCAGGGCGCGGTCGAGCACGGTCATATCGAACTGAGCTTCCTCATGCTCGACACGCAGCTTCTTGGCTTTGGTGGTCGGATTGACCGAAATCACTCCGCAGTATTCCGGCATGTGCTTGGCGAACTCGGCGGTGCCGATCTGCGTGGCGGTGTTGATGATGTCTTGTTTATGACTGGCCAGCAGCGGACGCAGCACCAGCATGTCGGTGGCCGAGTCGATCACCGCGAGGTTGGTCAACGTCTGACTGGAGACTTGAGAGATCGCCTCGCCGGTCACCAGCGCCTCAATCTGCAAGCGCTCGGCCATACGCGTGGAGGCACGCAACATCATGCGCTTGAGAATTACGCCCATGTGGCTGTTGTCGACCTTGCCGAGAATCTCACCAAGGACTTCCTCGAACGGCACGCTGATAAACAGTACGCGCTGTGAGCTGCCGTATTTCTGCCAGAGGTAGTGCGCCACTTCCATCACGCCCAGCTCGTGAGCACGGCCGCCGAGGTTGAAGAAGCAGAAATGCGTGACCAGACCACGGCGCATCATCTGATAGGCGGCGACGGTGGAGTCGAAACCACCGCTCATCAGCACCAGGCTTTGCTCCAGCGAACCCAGCGGATAACCGCCCAGGCCTTCGTGCTGGTGATGGATGACGAACAGGCGCTGGTCGCGGATTTCCATGCGCACCACAACATCCGGATCTTTCAGCGAGATACCGGCCGCACCGCACTGCTGACGCAGTTGGCTGCCGACATAACGCTCGACATCCATGGAGCTGAACGCATGTTTGCCGGCACGCTTGCAGCGTACGGCGAAAATCTTGCCCGGCAATTGATCAGCGAAGTGCAGCTTGCACTTTTCCAGCACGTCATCGAAATCACCCAGCGGGTACTCATCAACCTGAAGAAAATGGGTGATGCCCGGCGTGCAGCTGAGACGCTCGATCATCGCCTGCAGGGTTTTCGGCTCACTGATCTGGGTTTCGATTTCCAGGTTGTCCCACACGCCGCTGACCTGCAGCTGGGGGTCGAACTCACGCAAAACCGAACGAATATTCTTCGCCAGCTGCCGGATAAAGTGCTTACGCACCGGCCGACTTTTAATGGTGATTTCTGGGAAGACTTTAACGATCAGTTTCATGGAAACAATGAGTGCCGAGGCCGCGAAAAAACAGGGGCGCGGATTATAGCGGAAATTGCTCACACTTTGATCAAAAATCCTCACACAGCAAATAACGCACCATATAGGTGCTCTCAAGAATTATTACGCACCATTATAGTGCCGATATTACCTGAATTGCGCCATACGACCCAGGAAAGCCCTTAATTTCAGGGCTCACGCCCACTCCCGTGCACTGGCATGCAATTTGCTCTCTTGTGAGGCAGGATGCGCCGGTGGACTATGCCGCCGGCCGTACCAAATAATTGAGGGGCTCAGCATTCGAGCCTTAGCCACCTGGAGGACAGCATGTCGAAGTCGATTCAACTTATTAAAGAGCACGACGTGAAGTGGGTAGACCTGCGCTTCACTGACATTCGCGGCAAGCAGCACCACATCAGCATGCCAGCACGCGACGCACTGGATGAAGACTTCTTCGAAGTCGGCAAGATGTTCGACGGCTCCTCCATCGAAGGCTGGAAAGGCATCGAAGCTTCCGACATGATCCTGCTGCCGGATGACAGCTCCGCTGTCCTGGACCCGTTCACCGAAGAGCCAACGCTGATCCTGGTCTGCGACGTGATTGAGCCGTCGACCATGCGGGGCTACGAGCGCGACCCACGCGCCATCGCCAAGCGTGCCGAAGAGTTCCTGAAAACCACCGGTATCGGCGACACCGTATTCGTCGGCCCGGAGCCAGAGTTCTTCATCTTCGACTCCGTTAAGTACAAGTCGGATATGTCTGGCTCGATGTTCAAGATTTTCTCCGAACAAGCCTCGTGGAACAGCGACGCCGACACCGAAGGCCGCCAGGGCAACAATGGCCACCGCATCGGCGTGAAAGGCGGCTACCTGCCGACTCCGCCAGCTGACTCGGATCACGAAATCCGTACCGCCATGTGCAACGCTCTGGAAGAAATGGGCCAGTTCGTTGAAGTGCACCACCACGAAGTAGCAGCCGGCCAGAACGAGATCGGCGTGCGCTTCAACACCCTGGTGACCAAAGCCGACGAAGTACAGACCCTCAAGTACTGCGTACACAACGTAGCCGAAGCCTACGGCCGCACTGCGACCTTTATGCCGAAGCCGCTGTATGGCGACAACGGTTCGGGCATGCACGTACACATGTCGATTTCCAAAGACGGCAAGAACACCTTCGCCGGTGAAGGCTATGCCGGTCTGTCGGATACCGCCCTCTACTTCGTTGGCGGCATCATCAAGCACGGCAAGGCGCTGAACGCCCTAACCAACCCAGCCACCAACTCCTACAAGCGCTTGGTGCCTGGCTTCGAAGCGCCGGTGATGCTGGCTTACTCGGCACGCAACCGCTCGGCCTCGATCCGTATTCCTTACGTTGCCAGCCCACGCGGCCGTCGTATCGAAGCACGTTTCCCGGACCCGGCAGCCAACCCGTACCTGTGCTTCGCGGCACTGCTGATGGCGGGTATCGACGGCATCCAGAACAAGATCCATCCTGGCGACGCAGCCGACAAGAACCTCTACGACCTGCCTCCAGAAGAGTCCAAGCTGATCCCGCAAGTGTGCGGCAGCCTGAAAGAAGCACTGGAAGCACTGGAAGCCGACCACGACTTCCTGCTCAAGGGCGACGTATTCACCAAGGACTTCTTGGAATCCTTCACCGAGCTGAAATCGGAAGAAGAAGTTAAGGTTCGCACCTTCGTACACCCACTGGAATACGACCTGTACTACAGCGTCTAAGCCAGCGCGCAACACAAAAGGCCACCTTCGGGTGGCCTTTTTGCGTTTAATGGCCGCTGCGTGAGAACCCAACAGCACCGTTTAACCCGGTGTTTTCTGCGCTGGCACACGCGCAGTCATCAACACGCTTGCCAGAGCGCCTGGCCAGTGCAACGCTTAGGACACATTAACCGGGAGAGTCAGGCCATGCGCCCTCTACTCATCTGCCTGCTGCTGAGCCTGGCGTTGCCAGCCAGTGCACAGATCTACAAGTACACCGACGCCAATGGCAATACGGTGTTCACCGACCAGCCACCTGAGGGCCAAGCGAGCGAAAGCGTCGAGTTGCCGGCCACCAATAGCGTGTCGATGCCAGTCCCCAGCGCTCCAGCAGCGCCGCTAAGCGATACCACGGTACAGGCCGCGCCCTACAGCACACTGCAGCTCACAGGCCTGCCTGACGATGAAGCCATGCGCGCCAACAACGGCACCTTCAGCGTCGGGGTGACGATAGAACCGCGCCTGGCCAATAACCACCGCCTACGCCTGCTACTCGATGGCAAGCCTTATGGCCAGCCGAGCAACGTGCCGCGCCTGCAAGTGAGCAATGCCGACCGTGGCGAGCACAGCCTGGCCGTGGAAGTGCTCAGCGGCGAACACTCGATTCAGCAAAGCGCCACCAGCACCTTTACCGTACAGCGGGTCAACACCAGTAGCCCAGCCCTACGCCCGACACCTAAACCCAAGCCAGCTCCCTGACCTATGCGCAACCTGTTGTTCTGCGGCCTGATGCTGCTTGCCCTGCCCTCACTGGCGCAGGTCTACACTTACATAGACGCCGAAGGCAATCGCGTCTTCACCGACAAACCCAAGTCCGGCAATGCCGAGCGTGTCGAGTTGGCGCCCAGCAACTCGATGCCAGCCATGCAGACGCCAGCGCCCACCCAGACTCTCAGCGCCCCGCCGCAACCTGCGCAGCGCTACAGCCTGCTGCGCATTTTGGTACCGCAGCCCGACGCCACCATCCGCGACAGCGCCGGCAACCTGATTGTCAGTATCAACAGCGAGCCGGGCCTGTACCCGCAGCACAGCTACCGCCTGCTCATGGACGGTCAACAAGTGGGTGAAGCGGGCAGCAGCCCGGTGTTCCCGCTGGAGAATATCGACCGTGGCACCCACCAACTGGCAGTGGAAGTGATTGATCAGGAAGGCCGCATCATCGAGCGCACCCCCAGCCAGCCGTTCCACATGCAGCGCATCTCCCTGACGCAGAAGCGCAAAATCAACCCCTGTAAAAAGGCCGATTACGGCGTACGCCCGGAATGCCCGCTCAGCGGCAAACCACCCGAAAAGAAAAACATCCCCTTCGTTCCCTTTATCTAAATCAGCCGAGCGCACCAAGTCAGTGCACTTACTGCCCGGCATTTCTATACTCTCCCTGTTTTGGGTCGCTCGATTCGGCCCGGCTGCGCTGTAAGTAGCTAATTTCCGGCATCCCACGGCCAAACACGCTTCTTTTCGGGGCTTTGGTTTGCTTCTTGCATTTTCCAGCTGCATTGCTGGAACTCAAGGGTCTGCTGACATCCCACTATGATCATCAACGACGCACTGCACCGCCTGCTACTGGACAACCTGACCACGGCCACGCTGCTGCTCAACGACGACCTGCGTCTTGAGTACATGAACCCGGCAGCGGAAATGCTCCTGGCCGTCAGCGGCCAGCGCAGCCATGGTCAGTTCATCAGCGAGCTGTTTACCGAGTCCAGCGAAGCGCTGAGCGCGTTGCGCCAGTCCGTGCAGAACGCTCACCCGTTCAACAAACGCGAAGCCGTACTGACCTCGGTTAACGGTCAGACGCTGACCGTCGACTATGCGGTGACCCCAGTGCTCAGCCGGGGTGAAACCCTGTTGCTGCTGGAAGTTCACCCGCGTGACCGGCTGCTGCGCATCACCAAGGAAGAAGCACAGCTGTCCAAGCAGGAGACCACGAAAATCCTGGTGCGCGGCCTGGCCCATGAAATCAAAAACCCCCTCGGCGGCATCCGCGGTGCAGCGCAATTACTGGCGCGCCAGTTGCCCGAAGAAAGCCTCAAGGATTACACCAATGTGATCATCGAGGAGGCCGACCGCCTGCGTAATCTGGTCGACCGCATGCTCGGCTCGAACAAACTGCCCTCGCTGGCCATGACCAACGTGCACGAGGTGCTGGAGCGAGTGTGCAGCCTGGTCGAAGCCGAAACCCAGGGCAGCATCATGCTGCTGCGCGACTACGACCCGAGCATTCCCGATGTACTGATCGATCGCGAGCAGATGATCCAGGCCGTGCTGAATATCGTCGGCAATGCCATGCAGGCACTCGCCCCGCAGAGCGACCTGCGCCTGGGGCGCATCACCCTGCGCACCCGCACCCTGCGCCAGTTCACCATCGGCCATTGCCGCCATCGCCTGGTGACCAAAATCGAGATTATCGACAACGGCCCCGGCATCCCGGCTGAGCTGCAAGAAACCATCTTCTACCCCATGGTCAGCGGGCGTGCCGATGGCACCGGCCTGGGCCTGGCCATTACCCAGAACATCATCAGCCAGCACCAAGGCTTGATCGAGTGCGAGAGCCATCCAGGCCATACCGTGTTCTCGATCTTCCTGCCGCTGGAACAAGGAGTAACGCCGTCATGAGCAACAGTGAAACCGTCTGGATTGTCGATGACGACCGCTCCATCCGCTGGGTGCTGGAGAAGGCCCTGCAGCAAGAAGGCATAACCACCCAAAGTTTTGACAGCGCCGACAGCGTACTCAGCCGCCTGGCGCGACAGCAGCCCGATGTAATCCTTTCCGATATCCGCATGCCCGGCGCCAGCGGCCTTGAGCTACTGGCGCGCATTCGTGAGATGCACCCGCGCTTGCCCGTGATCATCATGACCGCGCATTCCGACCTCGACAGCGCAGTGGCCTCGTACCAGGGCGGTGCGTTTGAATACCTGCCCAAGCCGTTCGACGTCGACGAAGCCGTCGCCCTGGTCAAGCGCGCCAACCAGCACGCTCAGGAGCAGCAAGGTTTAAGCGTACCGATCGAGCAGCCACCCACGCCGGAGATCATCGGCGAAGCACCGGCCATGCAGGAGGTATTCCGCGCCATCGGCCGCCTCTCGCACTCTAATATCACCGTACTGATTAACGGCGAGTCCGGCACCGGCAAGGAGCTGGTCGCCCACGCTCTGCACCGCCACAGCCCACGCGCCGCCTCCTCGTTTATTGCCTTGAATATGGCGGCGATTCCCAAAGACCTGATGGAGTCCGAACTGTTCGGCCATGAGAAAGGCGCTTTTACCGGCGCGGCCAATCTGCGCCGCGGACGCTTCGAGCAGGCCGACGGTGGCACCCTGTTTCTCGATGAAATCGGCGATATGCCGGCCGACACCCAGACCCGCCTGCTGCGGGTACTGGCCGACGGTGAGTTCTACCGCGTCGGCGGCCACACCCCGGTCAAGGTGGATGTGCGCATCATTGCTGCGACCCACCAGAACCTGGAAACCCTGGTGCAGGCCGGCAAGTTCCGCGAAGACCTGTTCCACCGCCTCAACGTCATTCGCATCCACATCCCGCGTCTGTCCGACCGCCGTGAAGACATCCCCACCCTGGCCCGGCATTTCCTCAGCCGCGCCGCGCTGGAGTTGGCCGTTGAGCCGAAGCTGCTAAAAAACCAAACCGAAGACTACCTGGCGCAGCTGCCTTGGCCCGGCAACGTACGCCAGCTGGAAAACACCTGCCGCTGGATTACCGTCATGGCCTCGGGCCGTGAGGTGCATGTTGGCGACCTGCCACCCGAACTGCTCAGCCAACCACAGGAAAACGCCCCCGCCAGCAGCTGGGAGCAAGGCTTGCGGCAGTGGGCCGAGCAGGCGCTGGGCCGCGGTCAGTCCAGCTTGCTGGATACGGCCGTACCGGCCTTCGAGCGGATCATGATCGAGGCGGCGCTCAAGCATACCGCCGGCCGCCGCCGTGACGCCGCCGTGCTGCTGGGCTGGGGCCGCAACACCTTAACGCGCAAGATCAAGGAACTGGGCATGAACGTCGACAGCAGCGACGAGGACGATGGCGACGACTGAGCCGTGAGCGCATCACGCAGAGAAGACAACGGGCCCAGTGGGCCCGTTGTCTTTTATTACGGCAAACAAACGGAAAATGCGCCAAGGCAATGCACCACATCAGCCTGTCGCACAGCAGTGGTTCAATCGCGCTGCTGGCACACTGCTAAGAAGCTGCTAAAACAGCCTTACGCCCAGTATTTACGCGACATTCAGCCCACGTAACAAAACTGGCACACAGCCTGCATAGACTCAAGCAATCCCAGTTTTGGGGACCTTGGTACAGGCAGGCCGGGGATTCCCCACTTTTATTGCTCCGCCAGGCTGACCACCAGCCGCCAGCGCCCGTCCAGCTCTTCAGCGCGCCACTCACCGCGCAAAGGGCGGGCCGCCACCACCCGCAGCAGCAGATCCTTGCGCTCGCGCTGCAAACGCCAATTAGCTAAACGTCCCTGCACCCGCAACTGACCTTGCTGCTGGCGGCCAAAACTCTCCAGGCGCACGATAAACACACCGCCGGCATGCTCTTCACGCGGCAGCGGCTCGACGTTAAACCACAGCGCCAGACCGTTATCGAGCACCTCTACGCGCTCCAGCCAGAGCGGCTCGGGTTGCAGCATGCGGCCAATCATCAAGCCAATCAGAAAACCAAACACCGCCAACGAAGCAATAACCCGCCCCCACGGACGTGGCCGCAGGTCTGTAGAATGCTGCTCGCCTTCACGCTCGGAGCCGCGCATGTTTCACGTCATCCTTTTTCAACCGGAAATACCGCCCAATACCGGCAACATTATCAGGCTCTGCGCCAACAGCGGCTGCCACCTGCACCTGATCGAACCCCTGGGCTTCGACTTGGATGACAAGCGCCTGCGCCGCGCTGGCCTGGATTATCACGAATACGCCACGCTACAGCGCCACAGTGACCTCGCCAGCTGCCTAGAAAATCTCGGCCAGCCGCGCGTCTTCGCGTTCACCACCAAGGGCTCACAGCCGTTTCACCAGGTCAGCTACCAGCCTGGCGATGCCTTCCTGTTCGGCCCGGAAAGCCGCGGCCTGCCGCAAGAGGTGCGCGACAGCCTGCCGCCCGAGCAGCGCCTGCGCCTACCGATGCGCGACGGCTGCCGCAGCCTCAACTTGTCCAACACGGTCGCCGTAGCCGTCTATGAAGCCTGGCGCCAGCATGATTTCGCCATGCCGCAGACGCCCCCCGCAGCGCCGCAGCGCCGCAGGAATAAAACGCCGTAGCTCCCTGCCAATAAAAAAGCGCCCTCAGGCGCTTTTTTATTGCTTAGACAGCGGCTCAGTGAGCAACAGTTGGCGTTGCGGCCTGCTGCATGCGCTGCAACTCTTGTGCGTATAGCGCATCGAAGTTCACCGGAGCCAGCATCAGCGCCGGGAACGAGCCACGTACCACCAGGCTGTCCAGGGTCTCGCGAGCATAGGGGAAGAGGATGTTCGGGCAGAACGCACCGAGGGTATGGCTCATCGAGGCAGCGTCCAGCCCCTGGATCAGGAAGATCCCGGCCTGCTGCACTTCAGCGATAAACGCGGTTTCTTCACCGTTCTTCACGGTAACCGAGAGGGTCAGCACCACTTCGTGGAAGTCACCGTCCAGCGTCTTCTGGCGAGTGTTGAGGTCCATGGCGACGCTCGGCGTCCACTCTTGACGGAAGATTTCCGGGCTCTTCGGCGCTTCAAAGGACAGGTCACGCACGTAGATGCGCTGCAGGGAGAATTGCGGGTTCTGTTCGCCCTGAGCGGCGCCGTTGCTAGCTTGTTCTGTCATGGCAAAGCCTTCTTGTCGTTAGGTACGGATAAACAGGGGAGTTAAACCTTGAGCAGCGCGTCGAGCTTGCCGGCGCGCTCCAGGGCATACAGGTCATCGCAGCCACCCACATGGGTGCTGCCAATCCAGATTTGCGGCACCGAGGTCTGGCGCGCCTTGCGGGTCATTTCCGCACGCACCTCCGGCTGACCGTCGACCTTGATTTCATCGAACGCCACGCCCTTGTTCGCCAACAGTTGCTTGGCGCGGGTGCAGTACGGACACCAATCGCTGGAGTAGATGACGACAGGCTGCATCTCACTTCACCAGCGGCAGGTTGTCGCCACGCCAGCTGGCAATGCCACCCGACAGTTTGGCGGCAGTGAAACCGGCCTTCTTCAGGTCGCGGCAGACCGCACCGGCGTGCTGGCCCATGGCGTCGACCACAATCAAGGTCTTGGCTTTGTGCTTGTCCAGCTCAACCATGCGACCGGCGAGCTTCTCATTCGGAATATTCAATGCACCGACGATATGCCCGGCAGAAAAGTCTTTCTGCCCGCGAATATCCAGCACAACACCCTGCTCGCTGTTCACCAGCGCAGTCAGTTCGCGGCTGCTCAGGCTCTGCCCGCCCTTACGCGCCTCGGTGAATACCAGCAGCGCAAGCAGGGTCACGAACAACCCGCTCAGTACATAGTGAGTAGTGGCAAATTCAATCAAGTTGGCGAGCATTGTGCGGTTCCGGAACGGTAAAATGTCGGCCAGTATACACAGCCACACAGGCCGGCCAAACCCCGCCCGACCGTGACGTTTGCGCCACTTGGCCGTAAAATGCCCAGCCTTTATTCGCCCCTCACGCAAAGCGAGCCAGCTTTATGAGCGCCACGCCCAAACCCCTGGTACTGATCATCCTCGATGGCTTTGGCCACAGTGACAGCCCTGAATCGAATGCCATCATGGCAGCCAACACGCCGGTCTACGACCACTTGCGCGCCACCCAAGCCCACGGCCTGATCTCCGGTTCGGGCATGGATGTGGGCCTGCCGGATGGCCAGATGGGCAACTCCGAGGTCGGCCACATGAACCTCGGCGCAGGGCGCGTGGTGTACCAGGACTTCACCCGGGTGACCAAAGCCATCCGTGATGGCGAATTCTTCAGCAATCCGACCCTCACCGCGGCGGTGGACAAGGCCGTTAGCGCCGGCAAAGCCGTGCACATCCTCGGCCTGCTCTCCGAGGGCGGCGTGCACAGCCATCAGGATCACCTCGTCGCCATGGCCGAACTGGCTGCGCAACGCGGCGCGGAAAAAATCTACCTGCACGCCTTTCTCGATGGCCGCGACACGCCGCCGAAAAGCGCACAACCGTCTATCGAGTTGCTCGATGCCGCCTTCGCCAAACTGGGTAAAGGCCGCATCGCCAGCCTCAGTGGCCGTTACTTTGCCATGGACCGCGACAATCGCTGGGAGCGCGTCGAGCAGGCCTATCAGCTGCTAGTCGATGGCGAAGGCCAATTCAACGCCGCCACTGCCGTGGAAGGCCTGAATGCCGCCTATGCACGCGGCGAGAGCGACGAGTTCGTCAAAGCCACCCGCATCGGCGCACCGGTGCAGATGGAAGACGGCGACGCCGTGGTATTTATGAACTTCCGCGCCGACCGCGCTCGCGAACTGACCCGCGCCTTTGTCGAGCCCGGCTTCAACGCGTTCGAGCGTAAGCGCGTGCCGCAGCTGGCCGAGTTCGTCATGCTCACCCAGTACGCTGCGAGCATTCCGACACCCAGCGCCTACAAACCGCAGGCGCTGACCAACGTGCTCGGCGAATACCTGGCAAACAACGGCAAAACCCAGCTGCGCATCGCCGAAACCGAGAAGTACGCCCACGTCACTTTCTTCTTCTCCGGCGGCCGCGAAGAGCCCTTTGCCGGCGAAGAGCGCATCCTGATCCCCTCGCCGAACGTCGCCACCTACGACCTGCAGCCGCAGATGAGCGCGCCGGAAGTCACCGACAAGATCGTCGATGCCATCGAAAACCAGCGCTATGACGTGATCATCGTCAACTACGCCAACGGCGACATGGTCGGCCACACCGGCGTGTTCGCCGCCGCCGTGGCCGCCGTGGAGTGCCTGGACAGCTGCGTCGGGCGTATCGTCGCGGCGCTGGACAAGGTCGGTGGCGAAGCACTGATCACCGCCGACCACGGCAACGTCGAGCAGATGGCCGACGAAAGCACTGGCCAGGCGCATACCGCGCATACCTGTGAGCCGGTGCCATTCATCTATGTCGGCAAGCGCCCAGCGAGCATTCGCCCAGGCGGCGTACTGGCCGATGTGGCCCCGACCGTGCTGACCCTGATGGGCCTGCCGGTACCGGCTGAAATGACCGGCACCAGCATTGTCGAGCTGAACTAAGCCATTGCCCGCAGCCAGGTGCAACGCCTGGCTGGCGGGCCACGTGCTGACGGTTTAAGGCTGTCGATCACAGGCCGCTCGCGACACCAACGGTGTGCCGCCAGCCGCCCGTTTCTGGCAACCTGTCATCCATGAACCGCGCGCCCTAGACCGCCATTGCATGATGTTAAAAATGGCTCCCAGGCATTTTTTAGGCATACTAGGCGCGTTCTTAATTCAGGTAGCGTCAGCCCCATGTTTCGTGCCCTCGCCGTTATTTTCCTGACTGTCCTACTCACGCCTGCCCTCGCTGACGAGAAGCGTGATGCACAGAAGCAACTGGACGCCGCACGTGCCGATGTCAGTGAGCTAAAACAACTGCTGGAAAAGCTGCAGCAGGAGAAATCCGGCGTGCAGAAAGACCTGAAGAAAACCGAAAGCGAAATGGGCCAGCTGGAGAAGCAGGTTAAAGACCTGCAGCAGGACCTGAAACACAGCGAAGAGGAGATCCAGCGCCTCGACAGCGAGAAAAAAAAACTCCAGGGCGCGCGCCTTGAACAGCAGCGCCTGATCGGCATCCAGGCCCGCGCCGCTTACCAGAGCGGCCGCCAGGAGTACGTCAAGCTACTGCTCAACCAGCAGAACCCGGAAAAATTCTCGCGCACCCTGACCTACTATGACTACCTCAGCGAAGCGCGCATGGAGCAACTCGGCGCATTCAATGAAACCCTGCGCCAACTGGCCAACGTCGAGATGGAAATCGTCAACCAGCAGAACCAACTGCTGGAGCAGAAAAGCGCCCTGGACGGCCGCCGCAAGCAACTCGCCAGCGTGCGCCAAGAGCGCCAGCTGGCCCTGGCCAAGCTGAGCAAGGAATTCTCCGCCCGCGACCAGAAGCTCAAAGCCCGCCAGCAAGAACAAGCCAACCTGGCCCGCGTCCTGAAAACCATCGAGGCAACCCTCGCCCGCCAGGCCCGCGAAGCCGAAGCAGCGCGCCAGCAGGCTCTGCTCGCCGAACGTGAGGCGCAATCGCGCAGCCCGGCAAAAGCCGCCAGTAGCGGCCCGCTGGTCAGTTCCGGAGCCAGCTTCGGCGGGCCATTCGCCAAAGCCCGCGGCAAGCTGCCCTGGCCGGTCAATGGCCGTCTTGTGGCCCGCTACGGCACCCCTCGTGGTGGCGATGCGCGAACCAAATGGGACGGCGTACTGATCGGCGCAGCTGCGGGCAGCCAGGTGCAGGCCGTGCATGGCGGACGCGTGGTATTTGCCGACTGGTTGCGCGGCGCCGGGCTTCTGGTCATTCTCGACCATGGCAACGGCTATTTAAGTCTTTATGGGCATAACCAAAGCTTGCTGAAGAACGCCGGCGACGTGGTCAAAGCCGGCGAAGCCATCTCCACTGTTGGTAACAGCGGCGGCCAAGAGGCCTCGGCGCTGTATTTCGCAATTCGCCAGCAGGGCCGCCCGATTGACCCCGCTCAATGGTGCCGCGCACAAGGATAAGTGCCGCGATTATCGATTCTGGACCAGGAGTACGTTCAACATGCCGCATCTGTTCCGCCTCACCGCCCTCGCCCTGGCCGTTACCCTGCTGGGCAGCACGGCCGTCTTCGCCGCGCCGGCCGACGCCCCTGCCACGGTCAATGACAGCGCGCCCTTGCCACTGGACGAGTTGCGCACTTTTGCCGAGGTCATGGACCGCATCAAATCGGCCTACGTCGAGCCGGTCAGCGACAAGACCCTGCTGGAAAACGCGATCAAGGGCATGCTCAGCAACCTCGACCCGCACTCGGCCTACCTCGAGCCGGAAGCCTTCCGCGACCTGCAGGAAAGCACCAGCGGTGAATTCGGCGGCTTGGGCATTGAACTCGGCAGCGAAGACGGTTTTCTCAAGGTGGTGTCACCGATTGATGACACCCCGGCGTCCGCTGCAGGCATCCAACCCGGCGACCTGATTGTGAAAATTAACGGCCAGCCGACCAAAGGCCTGTCGCTGATGGAAGCGGTCGAAAAAATGCGCGGCAAAGCCGGCACAGATATCGAGCTGACCCTGGTACGCGAAGGCAGCAAACCCTTCGAGGTCGAACTGACGCGCGCGGTGATCAAGGTCAAGAGCGTGAAAAGCCAGTTGCTCGACGACGGTTATGGCTACGTGCGCATCACCCAGTTCCAAGTCAACAGCGGCGAAGAAGTCGGCAAGGCCCTGAGCAAGCTGCGCAAGGACAATGGCAAGAAACTGCGCGGCTTGGTCCTCGACCTGCGCAACAACCCCGGTGGCGTGCTGCAGGCGGCCGTGGAAGTCACCGATCACTTCCTCAAGAAGGGCCTGATCGTCTACACCGAAGGACGCATCGCCAACTCCGAACTGCGCTTCAACGCCGACCCCGCCGACACCAGCGAAGGCGTACCGCTGGTGGTGCTGATTAACGGCGGCAGCGCCTCGGCCTCGGAAATCGTCGCCGGTGCCCTGCAGGATCACAAGCGTGGCGTGCTAATGGGTACTGACAGCTTCGGCAAAGGCTCGGTGCAAACCGTGCTGCCGCTGAACAACGACCGCGCCCTGAAGCTCACCACTGCCCTGTACTTCACCCCCAACGGCCGTTCGATCCAGGCCCAGGGCATCGTCCCGGACATCGAAGTCGCGCGCGCCAAGCTGACCCGTGAGATAGCGGAAAGCAGCATCAAGGAAGCCGATCTGCAGGGCCACCTGGGCAACGGCAACGGTGGCGCGGACAAACCCAGCAAGAGTAAAGCCGGGGCACCGGTACGCCCGCAGGACGATGACTACCAGCTGAGCCAGGCACTTAACCTGCTCAAAGGCCTGAGCGTGACCCGCGGCGACTGAGGATAACTGGCGCCATGCCCCGCGCGGGCAAACACTAAAAAGCCCGGCCTTGATCACTCAAGGCCGGGCTTTTTAGTAACCCCTGTCTCTACAGGTAGTTATTGGTCATCTCGTCAACAAAGCCTTCGGCACGCAACTCATCCAAGGCCTTCTGCAGGCGCTGCACCACCTCATCGGGGGTGTCCTTGTTCAGTGCCAGGTACAGCTCCGCTTCGTTGAAGCGCAGCGCAGTATTCAGGCCACTGACACCTTCCTGCTTGGCCAGGTAGCGGCCAACCGGGTCAGTGGTGGCCCACAGGTCGATCTTGCCACTGAGCAGTTTCTTGATGTTTTCCTGATCGCGCAAGGCGTTGGTCGGCGTCAAGCCCTGGCTTTCCAGGTGCTGGCTGACCGCATCGTTCTTGTATGCGCCAATCTGGTACTGCGCGGCGTCCTTTAGGCTGGCGACGCTGACGTTGTTACCCGGCGCAGCCAACAGCACCCAACCGGTCTTGGCCAGGGGCCCGACCCACTTGAACAACGGCTGCCGCTCAGGCGTGAACGTGGTGGAGAACAGGCCATAGTTGGCCTTGTCCAGGGTCAGACGATAGAGGCGATCCCAGGGGAAGCGCAGAGTCAGGGTGTAGTTGATGCCGGCACGCTTGAACATCGCCCGGACGATCTCGGCGCTGATCCCGTCGATGCCATCATCACGGGCAAAGTTCTTGTCATCCACCGCCATATTGAACGGCGGGAAATTCTCGGTCAGCAACACCACTTTGTAATCGGCTGGGAGCTCTGCACGGGCCGCACAGGCACTCAGCACAAGGCCCAACAACAGACCGCTTTTCAAGGTTTTCAACATAGGTCATTCCGCTCGCATGAATTGTGATTATGGCTAGCGGCATCCCTGCTCGGGCACAGGCCCGGCGACGTATGACACGTGGCTGCATCCATCCATGGACGCGGGCTGATTTGTGCTCAGCCCGCTGGTTTTAGCGATTACAGATAGTTGTTCAGAATATCGTCAACAAAGCCTTCGCTGCGCATTTTGTCCAACTCGCCTTGCAGCTTCTGCACCACTTCGTCCGGCACCTCTTTATTCAGGGCCAGATACAGCTCCGCACTGTCGAAGCGCAGAATGGTTTTCAGGCCGGAAATGCCTTCCTGCTTGGCCAGGTAACGCCCAGCAGGATCGCCAGTGGCCCACAGATCAATCTGCCCGGCCATCAGCTTCTTGGCATTTTGCGTGTCGCGCAATGCGGTGACCGGCTGCAGGCCTTGCTCTGCTAAGTGCTGGGCAATTGCGTCGCCTTTGTAAGCACCGATCTGGTACTGCTTGGCGTCCTCCAGACTGTTCAGGGTGATTGGGCTATCGGCCTTGCCGAGCAACACCCAGTCATCCGGGCCAATTGGCCCGACCCATTTGAACAGGGCTTCGCGGTCAGGCAGACGCGCGGTGACGAACACGCCATAACCAGGCTTTTCCAGCGCCAGCTTATAAATGCGCTCCCACGGGAAGCGCAGGGTCATGTTGTACTGAATGCCAGCACGCTTGAACATCTCCCGGACAATATCCACCGCGATGCCGTCGATATTGTCTTCTTGGGCAAAGTTCTTGCCGTTGATCGCCATGTTGTAGGGCGGGAAGTTCTCGGTCAGCAGGACCATGCGGTAGTTCGGGTCGATTTCCGCCCGCGCACTGCCTGCGAGCACCATAACAGTGCCGGCAAGGGCGGCTAGTAGTTGCTTTAACATGACGTCTCACATCGTTAGTTGGCCTAAGCGGCAAGCATACTCAGCCCGGCTGGCTTAGCCCAGCCTGAAGTAACGCCGGCACGCCTACACATTCACCCGCCTGGCGATGAAGCAGACACACCTTATTGCGGACGCATTCGAGCCAGTTACGGACGGCGTGATTGTAGCGGGGCAGTCGACATATTGCTGTCGACTGCCCCGCAGCAGTGGCCGGCAGGACTGCCCGCCAGAAGGCTTTAACGGACGACGATGCCGCGGCTGGCCATATAAGCCTTGGCTTCCGGCACGGTGTACTCACCGAAGTGGAAAATGCTCGCAGCCAGTACGGCAGCGGCCTTGCCTTCGATAATGCCGTCGGCCAGGTGCTGCAGGTTGCCGACACCGCCAGAGGCGATCACCGGGATGCCGACCATTTCGCTGATGGCGCGGGTTACGCCCAGGTCGTAGCCGCTCTTCACGCCGTCCTGATCCATGCTGGTCAGGAGGATCTCACCGGCACCGAGGTCTTCCATCTTTTTCGCCCAGAGCACCGCATCCAGGCCAGTCGGCTTGCGCCCACCGTGGGTGAAAATCTCCCAGCGCGGGGTTTCACCCGGCTTGGAAACCCGCTTGGCATCGATGGCTACGACGATGCACTGCGAGCCGAACCGCGAGGCGGCTTCGCCGACGAATTCCGGGGTGAACACCGCCGCGGTATTGATCGATACCTTGTCCGCGCCGGCATTCAGCAGGTTGCGAATGTCCTGCACGCTGCGCACACCGCCACCGACGGTGAGCGGGATAAATACCTGGCTGGCCATGCGTTCAACCGTGTGCAGGGTGGTGTCGCGACCATCACTGCTGGCGGTAATGTCGAGGAAGGTAATTTCATCGGCACCCTGCTCGTCATAGCGCCGGGCAATTTCCACCGGATCACCGGCGTCACGAATGTTCTCGAACTGCACGCCCTTGACCACGCGACCGTTGTCGACGTCGAGGCAGGGGATGATGCGTTTTGCCAAAGCCATAACAATGCACTCGTAGGATGGGTTGAGCGCAGCGATACCCATCGTCGCGTCAACGGATGACTCCATCGGTGGGTTACGCCGCAGCGCAGCTAACCCACCCTACGTTCAGATCAGCCCTGGAAGCTATCGCAGAAGGCCTGCGCCTCGGCGACATCCAGAGTGCCTTCGTAAATCGCCCGACCGGTGATCGCCCCAACGATGCCTGGCGAGCGGGCCAACAGCAGTTTCTCGATATCACTGAGGTTGTGGATGCCGCCCGAGGCAATCACCGGAATGCGGCTGGCCGCTGCCAACGCCACGGTGGCCTCGACGTTGCAGCCCTGCATCATGCCGTCTTTGGCGATATCGGTATAAACGATGGCGCTGACGCCATCGGCTTCAAAACGCTTGGCCAGATCGGTGGCCTGTACCGTGGAGACTTCAGCCCAGCCGTCGGTGGCAACGAAGCCATCTTTGGCATCCAGGCCGACGATGATTTTGCCGGGGAAGGCTTTGCACGCATCGGTGACGAACTGCGGATCTTTCACCGCCTTGGTGCCGATGATCACGTAGCTGACGCCAGCCTTGACGTAATGCTCGATGGTCTCCAGCGAACGGATGCCACCGCCGATCTGGATCGGCAGGTGCGGGTAGCGCTTGGCGATGGCGGTCACCACCTCACCATTGACCGGCTGACCTTCAAAGGCTCCGTTAAGGTCAACCAGGTGCAGGCGACGGCAGCCGCCCTCAACCCACTTGGCGGCCATGCTCACCGGGTCATCGGAAAACACCGTGGAGTCTTCCATGCGGCCCTGGCGCAGACGCACACAGGCGCCGTCCTTCAAATCGATAGCGGGGATAATCAGCATCGGTTGAACCTGCTCAAGTCGTGTGAATTCGGTGGGTCAGCTCTTTTCGAGTGCCCAGAGGTCGCTTTCGATGCTCTCGAACCGTTCTTTCAGGTGAGTCTGCACATCGAAAATCGCCCGATTGTAGTAGTGCGGTGCCACGTCACGGGCAAACAGCTCGAGCACCTCGGCCGCTTCGAAGCTGCCCAGTTCCAATTCAAACCGCTCGGCCATAAAGCGCTTGATCGCCTGGCAGGCTTCACGCTCCTGCTCGGCGTTGAGGGTCATGATCGGCGGCTTCAGCTTGCCTCGACTCATTTACCAGCGCCCATCCCAGGCGGCGAAGTTCTGCAGCAATTGCAGGCCGTGGGTGTGGCTCTTCTCCGGGTGGAACTGCACGGCAAAGCGCGAGCCATCGGCCAGCGCTGCGGCGAAATCCTTGCCGTAATGCCCGCGACCCACCACCTGTTTGGGGTTGCCGGCCTCGATGTAGTAGCTGTGCACAAAGTAGAAGCGCGCCAGATCCGGGATGTTGTGCCACAGCGGGTGTTTGACCGACTGCGCCACTTCGTTCCAGCCCATGTGCGGCACTTTCAGCGGCTCACCGTCTTCGACCATGCCCTTGCCGAAGAAACGCACCTTGCCGGGAAACAGACCGATGCAATCGACACCGTCGTTCTCCTCGCTGTGCTCCAGCAAGGCCTGCATGCCCACACAGATGCCGAGAAACGGCCGATCCTGGCTGACTTCACGCACCAGCTGATCAAAGCCCAGGCGTTTGATCTCGGCCATGCAATCGCGGATCGCGCCAACACCGGGGAACACCACGCGATCGGCTTCGCGGATCACCTGGGCATCGCTGGTCACCAGTACCTTGCCTGCCCCTACGTGCTCAAGGGCCTTAGACACCGAGTGCAGGTTGCCCATGCCGTAGTCAATTACCGCAACGGTCTGCATTTACAGGCAGCCCTTGGTCGACGGCATCTGCCCGGCCATACGCTCATCCAACGTCACCGCCATGCGCAGCGCGCGACCGAAGGCTTTAAACACCGTTTCGATCTGGTGGTGGGTGTTGGTGCCACGCAGGTTATCGATGTGCACGCTGACCAAGGCATGGTTGACGAAGCCCTGGAAGAACTCCTGGAACAAATCCACGTCGAAACCGCCCACGGTGGCCCGGGTAAACGGCACATGCATCTGCAGGCCGGGACGCCCGGAGAAGTCGATGACCACGCGTGACAGCGCCTCATCCAGCGGCACATAGGAATGGCCGTATCGGGTCATGCCCTTCTTGTCGCCGATGGCTTTAGTGAATGCCTGGCCGAGGGTGATACCGACGTCTTCCACGGTGTGGTGGTCGTCGATATGCAGGTCGCCCTTGCACTGGATATCCAGGTCGATCAGGCCATGTCGGGCAATCTGATCAAGCATGTGTTCAAGGAAGGGGACGCCAATATCAAACTTGGCTTTGCCCGTACCATCCAGGTTGATCGAGACCTTGATTTGGGTCTCCAGGGTATTGCGCTCGACAGATGCCGTACGCTCGATCATCACCAGCTCCACAAAGTCGTTGTGCCAAAGGGCGGCCATTATAGGCCGATAAGCGCGCAACCTTGAAGCAAGGCCAGCAGATAGCAAAAAACCCGCTGACGAACAGCCTCGCCAGCGGGATTCTGGGGTGCCGCGCGCGCCTTACTGGAACAGCGTCGCGGTCTTTTGCAGGGTGATCCAGATACCCCACGCCAGCGGCAGCCCAACCGCTAACCAGGCGGCAATGGCCAGCGGCTTGGAAGCCGGATCAGCCGCCCACTCCAGCACCGCGACTTCACCACGACCGGCGTCATGGCTGAGCGCACGCTCGGCGGCCAACTCGGCTTCGCTCATAAAGTACTTATCCGCCACCGGGCGCACCAGCAGGTTGCAAATAAAGCCCAACACCAGCAGGCCAGCGAGGATGTACAGGGTGATGTCGTACGCCGCAGCGCGCTCAACGCCGATGCTCAACTGGTACTCGCGCAGGTAGTTGACCAGCACCGGGCCGAGCACCCCGGCAGCCGCCCACGCGGTGAGCAGGCGACCGTGAATGGCACCGACCATCTGCGTACCGAACAGATCCGCCAGGTAAGCCGGCACCGTAGCGAAACCACCGCCATACATCGACAGGATGATGCCAAACGCCAGCACGAACAGCGCCAGGCTACCCAGCTGCCCAAGAAGCGGCACTGCGGCGTAGAGCGCAAAGCCCAGACCGAAGAACACAAAGTAGGTGGCTTTACGGCCGATAAAGTCCGAGCAAGAGGCCCAAAGGAAACGCCCGCCAATGTTGAACAGGCTGAGCAAGCCGGTGAAGCCAGCCGCGATTGCAGCAATCTGGCCGAGTTGCGCAGCACTCAATTCGTTGAAGGACAGGTCGTTACCCAGTAGTTGCCCGGCGAACACTTCCTGCAACAGTGGCGAGGCCATACCGATGATACCGATACCCGCCGATACGTTGAGGCACAGCACCGCCCAGACCAGGCGGAACTGCGGGGTTTTCCAGGCGACGCTGACGTGCACATGACGGTTGGTGATCATGCTGTTGCCCGCTTTGGCCGCAGGCGCCTTCCAGCCAGCCGGTTTCCAGCCGGTGGGCGGCACCCGGTAGGACAGCGCGCCACCGGCCATAAAGACGAAATAGATGACCGCCATGACCACGAAGCTCTGCCATACGCCGACGCCCGTGTCGCTGGCGAAGTGGCTCATCAACTCAGCCGCCAAGGGTGCGCCAACCATGGCGCCGCCACCGAAGCCCATAATCGCCATGCCAGTGGCCATGCCGCGCTTGTCCGGGAACCACTTGATCAGCGTTGACACCGGCGAGATGTAACCCAGGCCAAGGCCAATACCACCGATCACTCCGGAGCCCAACCACAACAGCCAAATTTGATGGCTGTAAATGCCCAGCGCAGAAATCAGCAGACCACCGCACCAACACAACGCCGACACCAGACCGGCCTTGCGCGGACCTGCATGCTCCAGCCAGCCACCCCAAACCGCCGCAGAACAGCCGAGGAAGACGAAGAACAGCGTGTAGATCCAGCCCAGCATGGAGATCTGCCAGTCGCAATTGCTGGCGAATAGCTGTTCGAAGAAGCCAATATCGGCCGTGCAAGCCAGCGGCGCATCGATACCAATGGCTTTCGATAGCGGCAGCCAGAAGACCGAAAATCCATAGGCCATACCAATACACAAATGAATGGCCAGGGCAGCGGGCGGCACCAGCCAGCGGTTGAAGCCGGGCTGGGCGATGATGCGTTCCTTGGACAGGAATGCAGGCGCTGCCGAAGCGCCGTCCAGGACGAGGGCGTCAGTCATAGAAATGCTCTCTTCTTATTAGTGTGCAGGCAAGGCACTGACCTTGAAGCGCGTGCAGAATAGCCCGCGCGCCGAGAGCGTAACATTGCCTCTTATGCCCCGGGCATATGAGGCAATGTTCGTTAGTCGTATAGACCTGCCCGGATATTTGCGCTGACAGCCACCGCCACAGCAAGGCCTCGCTCGACACACAGCCCATCCGGCCCAGCGCCAAAGCAGCCAGCAACAGCGAAAACACCTCGAAACTGGACAGCCGCCGCTACACCGAGCGCCTGCATACGGGCAAACCACAGGGAACCGGCCGCCGACTTGCCAATCCAAATGCCCAGGCCAGGCCACCCAGTCATGCGCTGAGCCTGCCCGCGCAGGCTCAGCGCCTAAGCTTCAGCGTAAAAACCCCTTGCAAAAACACTCGGCAAACAGAACTGTCGACGGCCCGAACCAAAGCACTGGCGCTATACTCGCCGGCTCAAATTGCTGTTTTTCACTCTTCAGTTTCGAAACAAGGATTCGCACATGAAAGCGCTCGGCAAAATCATTGGCCTGTTTTTTCTAGGGCTCTTGCTGATCATCGTGGCGCTGGGCTTTGCCCTCACCCACCTGTTCGATCCCAACGATTACAAAGACGAAATCCGCCAGTTAGCCCGCGACAAGGCCAACCTGGAGCTGACCCTCAAGGGTGATATCGGCTGGAGCCTGTTCCCCTGGCTCGGCCTGGAGCTGACCGATGCCAGCCTCGCCAGCCTGAGCACCCCGGATAAGCCTTTTGCCGACCTGCGCCTGCTCGGCCTATCGGTGCGGGTACTGCCGCTGCTGCGCAAAGAAGTGCAGATGAGCGACATCCGCATCGACGGCCTCAACCTCAACCTGCAGCGCGACGAAAAAGGCCGCAGCAACTGGGAAGATGTCGGCAAGCCGGCAACCGCCGCAACCACCCGCGACACCCAAGCTAGCGACAACACGCCAGCTGCCGACACAACGCCTGAAGCAGAGAACAGCAGCCAGCCACTGAAACTGGACATCGACAGCCTGATCGTCAACAGCGCACGCATCGACTACCACGACGCGCAGAAAGGCCAGCAATTCAGCGCCGAAAGCATCCAGCTGACCACCGGCGCGATCCGCGAGGGTGCCGGCATCCCAATTAAGCTCAGCGCCTTCTTTGGCCTCAACAAGCCAGTGCTGCGCGCGCGAAGCGAACTGCAAGGCGAACTGCGCTTCGACCGCGCCCTCAAGCGCTACCAACTGGAAGACGCCAAGTTCTCCGGCGAAGTCTCCGGCGAGCCCTTCGACGGCCAGACCCTGACCTACTCCGCCCAAGGCCAGCTGCTGGTCGACCTGGCCGCCCAGGTCGCCGAATGGAACAGTCTGAAGTTCTCCGGCAATCAGCTGCGCGCCCTTGGCGAGCTGAAAGTACGTGACCTCGACAAGCAGCCAAAGCTCAGCGGCGGCCTGTCCATTGCTCCGCTCAACCTGCGTGAGTTCCTCAGCACCATCGGCCAGAAACTGCCGCCGATGAATGATGAGAAAACCCTTAGCCAATTCGAACTGGTCACCCGCCTCAGCGGCACCACCAACAGCTTGACCTTCGAAGACCTCAAGCTGACCCTCGATGACAGCCACTTCAGCGGCCAGCTGGCGATTGCCGACTTCGCCAAGCAAGCCCTGCGCGTGCAACTCAAGGGCGACCAGCTGAATCTCGACCGCTACCTGCCTGCACCGGCTAAAGACAGCAACGATGCCGCTGCGGCGCGCCAGGCAGAGGTCAAGGCCAGCGTCGCCAGCGCCGGCGAGAGCGGCAGCACACCGCTGCCCGATGCGCCAACGCAGCACGCCTGGAGCAGCAGCGAAGTGCTGCCGCTTGCAACGCTGCGCAAGCTGGATGTACAGCTCAACCTCAGCCTCGACCAGCTCACCGTCCAGCAACAGGCCATCAACACATTCAGCACCAAGGCGCAGGGCAAAGGCGGCCTGCTGACCCTGCAAGATGTGCGCGGCAGCATCGGCAGCGGCAGCTTCGACGCCAAGGCCAGCATCGACTTACGCCCAGCTGTGCCGCTGCTCAGTGTGCAAAATAATCTGCGCGGCATTCAGCTCGAACCCTTCCTGAAAAAGCCCGAGCAGCCTTCGCCGGTCAAAGGCCTGCTTGATCTCAATGCCAACCTGAGCACCAGCGGTAACAGCCAGCGCGCCTGGATCGACGGCCTTAATGGCGACGCCAGCTTCCTGCTGAATGACGGCGTGCTGGTCGGCGCCAACTTGGAGCAGCAGCTGTGCCGCGGCATCGCCACCCTCAACCGCAAAGCCCTGAGCGGCGACCCGCGCGGTAAGGACACGCCCTTTGAAAGCCTGCAAGGCAGCCTGACCCTGCGCAACGGGGTTGCCCACAACCCCGACCTCAAGGCACGCATTCCCGGCCTGGCGGTCAACGGCAAGGGCGATGTCGACCTGCGCATCCTCGGCCTCGACTACCGCGTAGGCATCACCGTCATCGGCGACCAGCGCGAGATGCCCGACCCAGCCTGTCAGGTCAATGAGCGTTATGTCGGCATCGAATGGCCAGTGCGCTGCCGCGGCCCGCTGGAAATGGGCGGCAAGGCCTGCCGCCTGGATCAGGACGGCCTGGGCAAGGTTGCCGCCAAGCTGGCCGGCAACAAGCTCAACGAAAAGCTCGAAGAAAAACTCGGCGACAAGGTCAGCCCCGAACTGAAAGATGCACTCAAGGGCCTGTTCAACCGATGAGCCCGACGCAGTTTTCTACCACGGTACTCGACTGGTATGACAGTCACGGGCGCAAGGACCTGCCCTGGCAACAGGGCATCACCCCGTATCGCGTGTGGGTCTCGGAAATCATGCTGCAGCAGACCCAGGTCAGCACCGTGCTCGGCTACTTCGACCGCTTTATGGCTGCCTTGCCAACGGTCAACGACCTGGCCGCAGCACCCGAGGACGAAGTGCTGCACCTGTGGACGGGCCTCGGCTACTACACCCGCGCACGCAACCTGCAGAAAACCGCACAAATCATCATGCGCGAACATGCCGGCGAATTTCCTCGCGATGTCGACCAGCTCACCGAACTTCCCGGCATCGGCCTCTCCACCGCCGGCGCTATCGCCAGCCTGAGCATGGGCCTGCGCGCGCCGATTCTCGACGGCAACGTCAAGCGCGTACTGGCACGCTACGTCGCCCAGGAAGGCTACCCGGGCGAGCCGAAAGTGGCCAAACAGCTATGGGCAGTGGCCGAGCGTTTCACCCCGCAGACGCGGGTAAATAACTACACCCAGGCGATGATGGACCTCGGTGCCACGCTCTGTACCCGCAGCAAACCCAGCTGCCTGCTCTGCCCACTGAAAAGCGGCTGCCAGGCGCACCTGCTCGGCCTGGAGATTCGCTACCCCATCCCCAAGCCGCGCAAGGCGCTGCCGCAGAAGCGCACGCTGATGCCAATCCTCGCCAACCGCCACGGCGAAGTACTGCTCTATCGCCGCCCGTCCAGCGGCCTCTGGGGCGGCCTGTGGAGCCTGCCTGAACTGGACGACCTGCAAAGCCTGGACGACCTGGCCAGCCGCCACGAGTTACGCTTAGGCGCACGCCAAGAGCAGGCCGCACTGACCCACACCTTCAGCCACTTCCAACTGGCCATCGAACCCTGGCTGATCCGGGTCGAGGCCGCGCCGCACGTCGTGGCCGAGGCCGACTGGCTCTGGTATAACCTCGCCACCCCGCCGCGCCTAGGGCTAGCCGCCCCAGTCAAGAAACTGCTGAAACGTGCGGCCGATGCACTTGCAACCGCACCGAACTTTGGAGAAACGCCATGACCCGCACCGTACAGTGCCGCAAACACAAACAGGAACTTCCCGGCCTGGAGCGCCCACCGTATCCAGGCGCCAAAGGCGAGGACATCTTCAACAACGTCTCTAAACAAGCCTGGGAAGAATGGCAAAAGCACCAAACCCTGCTGATCAACGAGCGCCGGCTGAACATGATGAACGCCGAAGACCGCAAATTCCTCCAGGCCGAGATGGACAAGTTCCTCTCCGGCGAAGAGTACGCCCAGGCCGAAGGCTACGTGCCGCCCAGCGAATAAGTCGGCGCATCATCTGTGGAATGGCCTGCACTCAGCCCATTCCACAGCTTTCACCCCCCGAAAAACCCTCCTTCGCCCCTAACCGCCCGTATTAATTAAATATTTTTCAAACTCACGCTTGACACCCAGCCTGCAAATCCGTCTAATACGCCCCGTTGCCCGGGTAGCTCAGTCGGTAGAGCAGGGGATTGAAAATCCCCGTGTCGGCGGTTCGATTCCGTCCCCGGGCACCAAAATACCGAGAAACCCCAAGCGAAGTTAAATTCCTTGGGGTTTTTTCTTGCCTGCGATTCCTCATACAGCAACCCAGCAATCTGCCTGGGAGCGGAGAAATTGCACCTGCGCGACAGCCAACTGCAACCAAGCGACAAGCATGGCCGGCTAAGCACCACGAGGCCGGTAAACGGCTTGGCGGTCAGCGAAACGCTATGCTAGCTTGGCGCCTCGCTAGGAACGTCGCATAACGCCTGAGCGCCACGAATAACAAGAGGACACCCCATGGCCGAGGCCACGCCTGCGCTGGAAATTCGCGACCTGCATAAACGCTACGGCGACCTTGAGGTGCTTAAAGGCATCTCGCTCACCGCTCGCGATGGCGATGTGATTTCCATCCTCGGCTCCTCCGGTTCCGGCAAATCGACTTTTCTGCGCTGCATCAATTTGCTGGAAAACCCGCACAAGGGTCAGATCATCGTCGCCGGCGAAGAGCTCAAGCTCAAAGCGGCGAAAAATGGCGAGCTGGTTGCCGCTGACAGCCGACAGATCAATCGCTTGCGCAGCGAGATCGGCTTTGTCTTCCAGAACTTCAACCTGTGGCCGCACATGAGCGTGCTCGATAACATTATCGAAGCCCCGCGCCGCGTGCTCGGCCAGAGCAAGGCCGAAGCCATAGAGGTGGCCGAAGCGCTGCTGACCAAAGTCGGCATCGCCGACAAGCGCCACGTTTACCCCAATCAGCTTTCCGGCGGCCAGCAGCAGCGCGCAGCGATTGCCCGCACTCTGGCCATGCAGCCGAAAGTCATTCTGTTCGATGAGCCCACTTCGGCTCTCGACCCGGAAATGGTACAAGAAGTGCTTAATGTGATCCGCGCACTCGCCGATGAAGGCCGCACCATGTTGTTGGTGACCCATGAAATGGGCTTTGCCCGTCAGGTCTCCAGCGAGGTGGTGTTTCTGCATCAGGGCCTGGTTGAAGAGCAAGGCTCTCCGGAGCAAGTGTTCGACAACCCGAACTCGGCGCGCTGCAAACAATTCATGTCCAGTAATCACTGAAAACACGGAGCAACTACGCATGCAGAACTATAAGAAGATCCTGCTGGCCGCAGCCGCCACCCTGGCCTTCGGCACCAGCGCCGTCGCTGCTGACAAATTGAAACTGGGTACCGAAGGCGCTTACCCGCCGTTCAACCTGATCGACGCCAGTGGCCAGGTCGGCGGTTTCGACGTAGAAATCGGCCAGGCCCTGTGCGCCAAAATGAAGACCGAGTGCGAAGTCGTCACCTCCGACTGGGACGGCATCATCCCGGCGCTCAACGCGAAGAAGTTCGACTTCCTGATCGCCTCCATGTCGATCACCGACGAGCGCAAAGCGGCAGTCGACTTCACCGAGCCCTACTACACCAACAAACTGCAGTTTATCGCCCCGAAAGGCAGCGATTTCAAAACTGACAAAGCCAGCCTGCAAAACAAAATCATCGGCGCCCAGCGCGCCACCATCGCCGGCACCTGGCTGGAAGACAACCTCGATGGCGTGGTCGATATCAAGCTGTACGACACCCAGGAAAACGCCTACCTCGACCTCACCTCGGGTCGCCTTGATGGCGTACTGGCTGACACCTTCGTCAACTGGGAGTGGCTGAAGAGCGATGCCGGCAAAGGCTTCGAATTCAAAGGCGACCCGGTATTCGATAACGACAAGATCGGCATTGCCGTGCGCAAAGGCGACGCCCTGCGCGAAAAGCTGAACACCGCCCTGGCCGAGATTGTGGCTGACGGCACCTACAAGAAGATTAACGACAAGTACTTCCCGTTCAGCATCTACTAAGCCGCCGGCACTGCGTCGCCCCGTGGGCGACGCAGGCTTCTGAGCCCCTATGACCTTCGATCTCTACGGATTCGGCCCAGCCTTGGCTGCTGGCACCCTGATGACCATCAAGCTGGCGCTCAGCGCGCTGTGCCTGGGTCTGGTGCTCGGCTTGCTCGGCGCATTGGCCAAGACTTCCCCGTACAAGCCGCTGCAATGGCTTGGCGGAACTTACTCGACCATCGTGCGCGGCATTCCCGAGCTGCTCTGGGTGCTGCTGATTTATTTCGGCACCGTGCAGCTGATGCGCAACCTGGCGGACCTGCTCGGCATCGAAAGCCTTGAGCTAAATGCCTTCGCCGCCGGCACCATCGCCCTGGGTATCTGCTTCGGCGCCTACGCCACCGAGGTATTTCGCGGCGCAATCCTGGCGATCCCCAAAGGCCACCGCGAAGCGGGCCAAGCGCTGGGCATGTCCAAACCACGGATATTCTGGCGACTGATCCTGCCGCAGATGTGGCGCATCTCCCTGCCCGGCCTGGGCAACCTGTTTATGATCCTGATGAAGGACACCGCTCTGGTCTCGGTAATCGGCCTGGAAGAAATCATGCGCCGCTCACAAATTGCCGTGACCTCAAGCAAAGAGCCGTTCACCTTCTATCTCGTTGCAGCCTTTATCTACCTGAGCCTGACAGTCTTGGCGATGATCGGCATGCACCTGATGGAAAAACGCGCCAGCCGTGGCTTTGTCAGGAGCGCCTCATGAACTGGGACGTGATTATCAAGTGGCTGCCCCGCCTCACCGAAGGCGCAGCCCTGACGCTGGAGCTGGTGGCCATCGCCGTTTTTGCCGGCTTGGTCCTGGCCATTCCACTGGGTATCGCACGCTCATCCCGGCACTGGTACGTCCGGGCCATGCCCTATGGCTACATCTTCTTCTTCCGTGGCACCCCACTGCTGGTTCAGCTGTTCTTGGTCTACTACGGCCTGGCGCAGTTCGACGCAGTGCGCGAAGGCCCGCTGTGGGCCTATTTGCGCTCGCCCTATTGGTGCGCGGTACTGACCATGACGATGCACACCGCCGCCTATATCGCCGAGATCCTGCGCGGTGCCATCCAGGCCGTGCCACCGGGCGAAGTCGAGGCGGCACGCGCGCTCGGCATGTCACGGGCCAAGACCATGTTCTACATCGTCCTGCCACGCGCCGCGCGCATCGGCCTGCCGGCGTACAGCAACGAAGTGATCTTGATGCTCAAGGCCAGCGCCTTGGCCAGCACCGTGACCCTCCTTGAGCTGACCGGCATGGCGCGCACCATCATTGCTCGCACCTACATGCCGGTGGAAATCTTCTTTGCCGCCGGGATGTTCTACCTGCTGATCGCCTTCCTCTTGGTACGCGGCTTCAAGCTGCTGGAGCGCTGGCTGCGCGTCGACGCCTGCCAGGGCCGTTGATTGCCGGGGCACACGCCCTCGGCAACACTCCATATGCCAACGACTTCAGCAGTTCAACCCTTGCAAGACGCGGCCTTGCTGCAGCGCTTCCAGGCGCTCGACAGCTTCCTGCGCGAGCATCAGGCGCTGTGGCGACCTCGACCTTTTGTGCACTATCCAGCCCTGCCCTGGGAAACCGAGCATCCGCAACTGGGGGCCTGGCTCCGAGCGCAAAGCCTGGAACACGCCGAAGCCGCGCATAACCAACCGCATCTACTGCCAGCCCCCACACCCTTCCCGCAACTGGCTACGACAGCGCATGCACTAAGCCAGATTGGTGAGCTGCCCCACTCACCCGCCAGCACCTTGCCCGCACGCTTTAGCGCAGACGTACCCGGCCGCAAATGGCAACAGATCGACGCCTTCGCGCGCAGCCTGAGCTTTACCGAGACGCCGCGACACTGGCTGGACTGGTGCGCCGGCAAAGGCCACCTCGGTCGCCGGCTGGCGCACAACGGCGCAGCACTGACTTGCCTGGAATACAACCCACAACTGGTCAGCAGCGGCCAGCAGCTCAGCCACAAGCTCGGTATCAGGGCAGAGCATATCGAGCAGGATGTACTGGCTAACGAGGCATTAACGCAAATCAAGGCGCGGCACACACCGGTGGCGCTGCATGCCTGTGGCGAGCTGCACACGCGCCTGCTGCAACTGGCCAGCCAGGCCGGCTGCCAACAGCTGGCAGTGGCCCCCTGCTGCTACAACCGCATTAGCACAGAGCGCTATCAGCCCTTGTCGACACAGGCTCAAGCCTCGACGCTGCAGCTATCGATCGACGACCTCGGCCTGCCACTCAGCGAAACCGTTACCGCAGGGGCACGGGTACGCCGCCAGCGCGACCAGTCGATGGCCAGACGCCTGGCCTTCGACCTGCTGCAACGTCAGCTACGCGGCGTCGACGACTACCTGCCAACTCCCTCTCTGCCACCCGCCTGGCTGGACAAGCCCTTTGCCGAGTACTGCATAGATCTCGCCGCCCTCAAACACCTGCCCACACCGGCTTCACAGAACTGGCAGCAGCTTGAGCAGTATGGCTGGCAACGCCTGGCCGAGGTGCGCAACCTGGAGCTGCTGCGCGGCCTCTTTCGCCGCCCTCTGGAAATTTGGTTACTGCTCGACCGCGCCCTATACCTACAAGAGCAGGGCTACAGCGTGCGCCTAGGCACGTTCTGCACGCACCAACAGAGCCCACGCAACCTGCTGCTGCTCGCCGAACGCTAACCCAAGTTGCCCACAACATCTGTGGATAACTCTGTTGACAGATTCTGAGCAAACAACGCAAACGCCCGCCACGGCACGCTACTGCCGAGCTGCACATTTTTTAACCTAAAAATATTTCTTGTGAAAACATGCACTTATGAAATACCGAGAAGCAGATCACAAAGCCCGAACACGAACGTACTAAATACACCACGCATGTGCATAAGCATTTCGCTGCTGATAACAAGACCCGTATAAAACCACGCTCAGACAGCTTTACAGCTGAAAATGAATGGATATAATGGCGACCCTGAAATGCCGGTATAGCTCAGCTGGTAGAGCAACTGACTTGTAATCAGTAGGTCCCGGGTTCGACTCCTGGTGCCGGCACCATATAAAGAAAGCCTCGCAGCGATGCGGGGTTTTTTTATGCGTATTGAAAAGGCGGATGACTTGCCGGCCTAGGCTCAACTTGTAACACTGCCTGGCAACTCTTACCGACCTCCCTTTATAAAAAGGTACAGGCCCGTGCACATTCTCATCACCGGCGGCGCCGGCTTTATCGGTTCGGCGCTGATTCGTCACCTGCTGAGCAACACCGAGCATCAGGTGCTCAATCTCGACAAGTTGACCTATGCCGGCAACCTCGAGTCGCTGGCCAGCGTTACAGGCCATCCCCGCTATCGTTTCCTACACGCAGACATTGCCGATAGCGCGGCAGTCAGCCAGGCGCTGAGCGAATTTCAGCCGGACGCGATCATGCACCTGGCGGCCGAATCCCATGTCGATCGCTCCATCGACGGTCCCTCGGCCTTTATCCAGACCAATATCGTCGGCACTTACGCACTGCTTGAGGCCACGCGCAGCTACTGGTCGCAGCTGGATCCTGCGCGCAAGGCGGCATTTCGCTTCCACCATATTTCCACCGACGAGGTGTATGGCGACCTGCATGGCGTAGACGACCTGTTTACCGAGAGCACGCCCTACGCGCCCAGCTCGCCCTACTCGGCAAGCAAGGCAGCATCGGACCACTTAGTCCGCGCCTGGCAGCGCACCTATGGCCTGCCTGTGCTGATCACCAACTGCTCGAACAATTACGGCCCCTACCACTTCCCGGAAAAGCTGATTCCGCTGGTCATCCTCAATGCTCTGGATGGCAAACCACTGCCGGTGTATGGCAACGGTCAACAGGTGCGTGATTGGCTGTATGTGGAAGACCATGCCCGCGCGCTGCTTAAAGTCGTCAGCGCGGGTCAGGTTGGCGAAACCTACAATATAGGTGGGCACAACGAGCAGACGAACCTGCACGTGGTGGAAAGCATCTGCGCGCTGCTGGATGAGTTAAGCCCACGCCAGAGTGGCTCATATAAAGAGCAGATCAGCTTCGTCACCGACCGACCCGGCCATGACCTGCGCTACGCCATCGACGCCAGCAAGATCGAACGCGAACTGGGCTGGAAGCCTGAAGAAACCTTCGCCAGCGGTCTACGGAAAACCGTGCTGTGGTATCTGGATAACCTTGACTGGTGCCGCCGCGTGCAAGATGGCAGCTACCAGCGCGAACGCCTCGGCGCACTTTAAGGAGCAGCACATGAAAGGCATCATTCTCGCCGGCGGTTCCGGTAGCCGCCTGCACCCCATCACCTTGGGCGTATCCAAGCAGCTGCTGCCGATCTATGACAAGCCGATGATCTACTACCCGATTTCAGTGCTGATGCTCGCCGGTGTGCGCGAAATCCTGATTATTTCCACGCCGCAGGACTTGCCAAACTTTCGCAAGATGCTCGGCGATGGCAGCCAGTTTGGCGTGCGCTTCGAATACATCGAGCAGCCCTCGCCCGACGGTTTGGCCCAGGCCTTTGTCTTGGGCGAAGACTTTATTGGCAGCGATTCGGTTTGCCTGATCCTCGGCGACAATATTTTCCATGGCCAGCACTTCACCGAAAAGTTGCTGCGCGCGGCCGCTGAACCCAAAGGGGCCACGGTCTTCGGCTACTGGGTCAATGACCCGCAACGCTTCGGCGTGGTCGAGTTCGACGCCCAGGGCAAGGCTATTTCCATCGAGGAAAAGCCTACAGCGCCGAAATCCAGCTACGCGGTCACCGGCCTGTACTTCTATGACAACGACGTGATCGAGATCGCCAAGGCGGTCAAGCCCTCGCCGCGTGGCGAGCTGGAAATCACCGACGTTAACAACGCCTACCTGCAGCGCGGCGACTTACGCGTCGAGCGCTTCGGCCGCGGCTTCGCCTGGCTCGATACCGGCACCCACGACAGCCTGCTAGAAGCCTCGCAGTACGTACAAACCATCGAACACCGCCAGGGCTTGAAGGTTGCTTGCCTGGAAGAAATCGCCTACCAACAGGGCTGGATTGATCGCCAACAACTGCTGGTACAGGCCAATGCTTTCGGTAAAACCGGCTACGGCCAGTACCTGTTCAAACTGGCTGAGGAGTGAGCATGCAGGCTATTGCCACTGACATCCCCGAGGTGATCATTCTAGAGCCCAAGGTGTTCGGCGATCAGCGCGGGTTCTTCTTCGAGAGCTTCAATGCCCGCAGTTTCGCCGACGCCACCGGCCTGCAGCGCGAATTCGTCCAGGACAACCATTCGCGCTCACAGCGCGGTGTATTGCGCGGCCTGCATTACCAAGTGCAGCAAGCGCAAGGCAAACTAGTGCGGGTCACGGCCGGCGAAGTGTATGACGTCGCCGTGGACCTGCGCCGCAGTTCGCCCACTTTCGGCCGCTGGGTCGGCGTGCATTTGTCCGCCTCCAACAATCGCCAGCTGTGGGTGCCGGAAGGCTTTGCCCATGGTTTTGTGGTGCTCAGCGAATACGCCGAGTTTCTCTACAAGACCACCGATTACTATGCCCCCGAACACGAGCGCTGCATTCGCTGGGATGACCCGACACTGGCCATAAACTGGCCGTTAGGTGAGGCTCCGCAGCTATCAGCCAAAGACCAGGCAGGCCTCAACTTTGTCGACGCGCAGGTTTTCCCATGAAGATCCTCTTGCTCGGCAAGCATGGCCAGGTCAGCCAGGAGCTGCAGCGCTGCCTTAGCGGCACATGCGCGCTGACGGTACTGGGTAGCGACCAACTGGATCTGGCTCAGCCCGAGCTGATTCGCCAGCACGTCCTCAGCCTGCATCCTGCGCTGATCATCAATGCCGCCGCGCACACCGCCGTCGATCAGGTCGAGAGCGAGCCCGAACGGGCCTTTGCGATCAACGCCATAGCGCCCGGCATCCTTGCTGAAGCCGCCGCCGAGCTAAATATTCCGCTGATTCATTACTCCACCGACTATGTCTTCGATGGCCGTCAAGCCGAGCCTTACCGCGAAAGCGATGCCACCCAGCCACTGAGCGTCTACGGCCGCAGCAAGCTGGCCGGGGAACAGGCGATCCAGGCGGTTGGCGGCATGCACCTGATTCTGCGCACCAGCTGGGTGTATTCGCAGCACGGCAAAAATTTCCTGCTCACCATGCAGCGCCTGCTGCAGGAGCGCGAAACGCTGAATATCGTCGCCGACCAAATCGGCGCGCCAACCTGGGCCGGGAGCATTGCCCAGGCCACAGCGCAATTGATTGTGCATTGGCGCAGCGGTCACGCCGGACCCTGGGGGGTGTATCACCTGACCGCGCTGGGCGAGACCAGCTGGTTCGGTTTCGCCAGCGCGATTGCCGCGCACCTGCAAGGCCAGGGAAAGCCCGTGGCAACGCTGCAGCCGATACCCAGCAGCGCTTACCCGACCCCCGCACAACGGCCACTCAACTCGCGCCTGAACTGCAGCCAGCTGCAACAGGACTGGCGCATACAACTGCCCACCTGGCAGAGCGCGCTGAACGACTGCCTGACTGTTCGTTAATGGCCCGCATCGCCGGCCTACTCATTGCGGCCGGTAGCGCGGTGGCTGGATGTCCGCTTTGCGTAGTGGCGATATAAGCGGGCTTGCCCGTTTATTGCATAAGCGCCACTCTCAACCAATGCCATTGCCCGAGTAAGCGCATGCCAGTCCCGTCACCCCACCCTCGCCGTCCACGCTGGAGAAGCCTGGCCGTTCTGGTTTTGCTGCTGGCGCCACTGTTGTGGCCACTGCAGCACCTGACCGAGCGTTATTACAGTGGGGTGCTGGTCGAACAGAACCGGCAGACGCTCGACCTCTACGTCGCCAACCTGCTGGGAACCCTGCGCCGCTACGAGGTCTTGCCGCCCATCCTGGCGGACCTGCCCGCCTTACGCAGCGTCTTGCAACACCCCGAGCAAACATCGCTGCGCACCTCAGCCAACCAGCTACTCGCGCAGCTCCGCCAGCAAACCGGGGCCGATGTCATCTACCTGATGGGCACAGATGGCACCACCCTGGCCGCGTCGAACTGGCAGCAGGAAGACTCATTCGTAGAGCGTAATTTTTCCTACCGCCCCTACTTTCGCGAGGCCATGCAAGGCCGCACTGGACGTTTTTTCGGCCTCGGCACGACCTCCGGCAAGCGCGGCTATTTCTTCGCTGCGGCCATCCGCGAGGGCGAGACAATCCTTGGCGTGATGGTGGTCAAAGTTGACCTCGACCACACCGAAACACTCTGGGGCAATCGCCCGGAGCAACTGCTGGTCACGGATAGCTATGGCGTGGTGATTCTTACCTCAGAGGCTGACTGGCGCTTTCACGCCACCCGTGAGCTGGACAATGCTGAGCGCGTCGCGATTGCTGACACCCTGCCCTATCGCATCCAGTCACCACCTCCGCTGCAGCTCAACCCCAGTGCCTGGCTGCGTCAGGGCCAGACACTCGATGAGATCGGCTGGACCGTGAGCATCCTCACCCCGCGCTCACAGCTCGATCAGCCCGTGCGCACGACCATGGCCGTGGGCGGCAGCACCTTGCTGGCCCTGGTTCTGCTGATCGGCCTGTTGATGCAGCGCCGCCGCCACTACCTGGAACATATCGCCCTCGACAGCCAAGCCCGCCAACAACTTGAGCAGCGCGTGCTCGAGCGCACCCTGGATCTGGAGCGGCTCAACAGCCGGCTTAAAGAGGAGGTGCTGGAACGTGAGCAGGCGCAGCAAGAATTGGTGCAAGCCCAGGACGAACTGGTACAGGCCAGCAAGCTGTCAGCCCTCGGCACCATGAGTGCGAGCATCAGCCATGAGCTTAACCAACCGCTGGCGGCGATCCGCAGCTATGCCGACAACGCCGGCGTGCTGCTTGACCACCAGCGCAGCGAAGACGCCCGCGCCAACCTCAAGCTGATCAGCCAGTTGACCGAGCGCATGGCCTCGATCATTGCTCACCTGCGCGCCTTCGCCCGGCGTGACCGTCACGCGCCTGAAAGCGTGGCCCTGCAACCGGCCATCGATGATGCCCTGGCGCTACTGGCCAAGCGCCGCCGGAGCATGCAGGTCGAGCTGATTCGCGACCTGCCAGACGCCACCCTGTGGGTACAGGCCGGGGAAACCCGCCTGCGTCAGGTGCTCGGCAACCTGCTGGCCAATGCCCTCGATGCCCTGAGCGAAGTAGCGCCGCCACGTCGCCTCTGGTTAAGCGCCGAACTCAGCGCCGACGGCGTCGACCTGCACCTGCGCGACAATGGCCCCGGCTTCAGCCAGGAAGCACTGCAGCGCGCCCGCGAGCCATTCTTCACCACCAAAACCAGCGCCCAAGGCCTCGGCCTTGGCCTGGCCATTTGCGATACCCTGATGCGCGCCCTAGGCGGCGAGCTGTTGTTCGCCAATCACCCTGATGGCGGCGCGCTCTTGACCCTGCGCCTGCGCGCCGCGGACCAAGGCATCAAAACCCAGTCGCCAGAGGACTTTGTGGTATGAGCATGATCGACTCCCGCACCCAGGTGCTGCTGATCGACGACGACCCGCACCTGCGTCAGGCGCTGAGCCAAACCCTCGACCTGGCCGGACTCAAGGTCAGCGCCCTGGCTGACGCCCACGGCGTAGCGGCGCGGATCGAGCGCGACTGGCCGGGCGTGGTGGTCAGCGATATCCGCATGCCCGGCATCGACGGCCTGCAACTGCTGCAACAGCTGCAGGAGCAGGACCCGGAACTGCCGGTGCTGCTGATAACCGGTCACGGCGACGTGCCACTGGCGGTACAGGCCATGCGCGCAGGGGCCTATGACTTTCTGGAAAAGCCCTTCGCCAGCGACGACCTGCTCGACAGCGTGCGTCGCGCCCTGGCCCTGCGCCGCCTGGTGCTGGATAACCGCAGCCTGCGCCTGGCCCTGGCCGACCGGCATACGCTGTCGGCGCGCCTGGTCGGCCAATCCCCCGCCATGCTGCGCCTGCGCGAGCAGATTGGCGCACTGGCCGGGATCAACAGTGATGTACTGATCCTCGGCGAAACCGGCGCCGGCAAGGAAGTGGTCGCCCGCGCCCTGCACGACCTGTCGAACCGGCGCAGTGGGCCGTTCGTGGCGATTAACGCCGGCGCACTGGCCGAGTCGGTGGTCGAGAGCGAGCTGTTCGGCCACGAGCAAGGGGCGTTCACTGGTGCGCAAAAGCGCCGCATCGGCAAGTTCGAATTTGCCAATGGCGGCACCCTGTTCCTCGATGAAATCGAAAGCATGAGCCTGGAAGTCCAGGTCAAGCTGCTGCGCCTGCTGCAGGAGCGGGTGGTTGAACGCTTGGGCGGCAATCAGCTGATCCCGCTGGATATCCGGGTGATCGCCGCGACCAAGGAAGACCTGCGCCAGGCGGCCGATCAGGGCCGCTTTCGCGCCGACCTGTATTACCGCTTGAACGTTGCACCGCTGCGTATCCCCGCTCTGCGCGAACGCGGCGAAGATGCCCTGCTGCTATTCCAGCACTTCGCTGAAGCCGCCAGCAGCCGCCACGGCCTGGCCGAACGTCACCTGCAACCGGGCCAACGCGCCGCCCTGCTGCGCCACTCTTGGCCGGGCAACGTACGTGAACTACAGAACGCTGCTGAGCGTTTCGCCCTCGGCCTGGAACTGGACCTCGACCTGCAACCGCAGATTGCCACGCCTACCGAAGAGCACCATGGCAGTGGCCTGAACGCTCAGGTTGAAGCCTTCGAGCGCAGCCTGATCAGTGCCGAACTAAGCCGCTCGCACAGCTCGCTGCGCAGCCTCGCCGAAGCCCTCGGCGTGCCGCGCAAAACCCTGCACGACAAACTGCGTAAACACGGGCTGAGCTTTGCCGATACTGGCGGAAGCTCGCCAGGCAGCCCCGACTAACTGGCGAATTCCCGCCACTTATCACCAATACAGCCTCTTAACAGAGCGCCCTCAACCCTGATGCAGCCGCCCGCCAAGCCTTGCGGGCGCTGCGCTGCATCAGCTTTGCGGCCTTTATTCAAGCGCCTGGCATGGCGGTTGCTCTAGCTTGTTGCCGGCGACTCACAGACGCACAAATCTAGGCCAACGCTGCCCAGCGCCCGTCATTTTCTGACAGGCCGCCTAGACTTGAGCATGTTCGCCCGACTTGCAGCGCTACGGCGCATCACGTGACACAAAAACAAGAGGAAAGACTCCATGTTCAAACTGACTGCCAAGGCGCTGGCTTGCGCCCTGTCGCTGAGCATCGCCGGTATGGCCCAAGCGGCCGACCCGATCGTGATCAAGTTCTCCCACGTGGTCGCCGACCACACCCCTAAAGGCCAAGGCGCGGCGCTGTTCAAGAAGCTCGCCGAAGAGCGTCTGGGCGACAAGGTCAAGGTCGAGGTTTACCCGAACTCCTCACTGTTCGGCGACGGTAAAGAGATGGAAGCCCTGCTGCTCGGTGACGTACAGCTGATCGCCCCATCGCTGGCCAAGTTCGAGCAGTACACCAAGCAAATCCAGGTCTTCGACCTGCCGTTCCTGTTCCAGGACATGGCCGCCGTCGACCGCTTCCAGCTGAGCCCGGAAGGTCAGGCGCTGCTGAAATCCATGGAAGAAAAGAACATCACCGGTCTGGCCTACTGGCACAACGGCCTCAAGCAGCTGTCCGCCAACAAGGCGCTGCATGAGCCGAAAGATGCCCGCGGCCTGAAGTTCCGTGTACAAGCCTCTGCCGTACTCGAAGAGCAGTTCAAAGCCGTACGCGCCAACCCGCGCAAAATGAGCTTCGCCGAGGTTTACCAAGGCCTGCAGACTGGCGTGGTCAACGGTGCCGAGAACCCCTACTCGAACATCTACAGCCAGAAAATGCATGAAGTGCAGAAGTTCATCACCGAATCCAACCACGGTGTTCTGGACTACATGCTGATCACCAACACCACGTTCTGGAACGGCCTGCCTGCCGATGTACGCAGCGAGCTGGACAAGATCATCGTCGAAGTGACCGCTGAAGTGAACAAGCAGGCTGGCGCCCTCAACGACGGCGACAAGCAGCGCATCCTTGACGCCAAGACCACCGAGATCATCAGCCTGACGCCTGAGCAGCGTGCTGAGTGGCGCGCAGCCATGAAGCCGGTGTGGAGCAAGTTCGAAGCAGAAATCGGCGCAGACCTGATCAAAGCGGCCGACGCGGCCAACCAGTAAGGCTGCACGGGTCGCCCTGCGGCCCGCACCTACCTTGACTGAGCACCCGAGCCATCCCGCCCGGGTGTACCGCCCACACCCTGGAGACTCAAATGATGAACGCCTTGCGGCGCGTCTGGGACCACTTCGAGGAAGGTTTTATCGCCTTTCTGCTGGCCGCCATGACGCTGGTGACCTTCGTCTACGTGATCCTCAATAACCTCTACACGCTGTTCTACAACCTGGCCGATCGCTGGGAAGGCAGCAGTGAGTTGTTCTTCGCCATTGGCGACAGCATTCTCGGCATGGCCCAGTCGATGACCTGGAGCATTGCCCTGACCAAGGCGTTATTCGCCTGGTTGATCTTCTTCGGCCTGGCCTACGGTGTGCGCACCGCCGGGCATATCGGCGTCGATGCGCTGGTAAAACTGGCCAGCAAACCGATCCAGCGGGTGATCGGCGTGATCGCCTGCCTGGCTTGCCTGGGTTATGCCGGGCTAATTGCCGTGGCCAGCTTCGACTGGGTACACACCCTGTTTACCGCCGGCATCGGCGCGGAAGACCTCGGCCACTACGGCATCATGCAGTGGCATATCACCGCGATCGTGCCGTTCGGCTACGCCATGGTTTTTATCCGTTTTCTGGAAATTTTCGTACGCATTCTGCGCAATGAGCAGACCGGTCTGGGCCTGGCTGATGAGGCCGCCGACGCGCTGAAAATCAACGAACACGGGGAGCACAATTAATGACCATTCTGTTCCTCTTCCTCCTGCTGTTTTTGCTGATGTTTATCGGCGTGCCGATTGCTGCTTCGCTGGGCCTGGCCGGCTCGGTGACGATCATGCTGTTCAGCCCGGACTCAGTGCGCTCGCTGGCGATCAAGCTGTTTGAAACCTCCGAGCACTACACCCTGCTGGCGATTCCGTTCTTCCTGCTGTCCGGTGCGTTTATGACCACCGGCGGTGTCGCGCAGCGCTTGATCGACTTTGCCAACGCCTGCGTCGGCCATATCCGTGGCGGTTTGGCGATTTCCGCGGTAATGGCCTGCATGCTGTTTGCCGCGCTGTCGGGCTCCTCGCCCGCCACCGTGGCGGCGGTGGGTTCGATTGCCATCGCCGGCATGGTGCGCTCGGGTTACCCGCAGGCCTTCGGCGCTGGCATCGTCTGTAACGCCGGCACCTTGGGTATTTTGATTCCGCCGTCGATCGTCATGGTGGTGTATGCCGCCGCCACCGAGCAGTCGGTGGGCAAGCTGTTTATGGCCGGTGTGGTGCCGGGCCTGTTGCTGGGCGTGGCGCTGATGGTGGCGATCTATATCGTCGCGCGGAAGATGAACCTGCCCGCCATGCCACGCGCCAGTCTGCGCCAGCTGCTGAGCACGGCACGCAAGGCGATCTGGGGCCTGCTGTTGATGGTGATCATCCTCGGCGGCATCTACTCCGGGATGTTCACCCCGACCGAAGCCGCCGCTGTGGCCGCGGTTTACGCCGGTTTCGTCGCGCTGTTCGTGTACAAAGACATGACCATCCGCGAGTGCCCCAAGGTGCTGCTGGACTCCGGCAAGCTGACCATCATGCTGATGTTCATCATCGCCAACGCCATGCTCTTCGCCCACGTACTGACCACCGAGCAGATCCCCCAGACCATCACCGCCTGGGTGATCGAGATGGGCCTGCAGCCGTGGCAGTTCCTGCTGGTGGTGAACATCGTGCTGCTGGTGGCCGGGGCCTTTATGGAGCCGTCGGCGATCATCCTGATTCTCGCGCCGATCCTCTTCCCGATTGCCGTACAGCTGGGCATCGACCCGATTCACTTGGGCATCATCATGGTGGTGAACATGGAGATCGGCCTGATTACCCCGCCGGTGGGGCTCAACCTGTTCGTCACCTCGGCGGTGACCGGTATGCCGCTGACGTCGGTGATCAAGGCCGCCTGGCCGTGGCTGATGCTGCTGCTCGGCTTCCTGATGATCATCACCTACGTGCCTGCCGTGTCCATGGCGCTGCCTAACTGGCTGGGGATGAACTGACAGCGACTCCATGTGTACTTAATCTACACATTGTTCAGCCCGGCCTTAGTGCCGGGCTTTTTTTGCCCGTGGAAAATCCAGACCTGCATGCGCCGCGGCCGGAAGAACTCAGCCGCTGGAGGCGCGAGCGCGCCTTACTAGCCGCAGTCGCACCTCGGCAGCACTCATCAGGGTAAAAAAGTCCGGGGTTAAGCCCGTGCCAGATCCGGCAGGTCGCCCGACAAACCCAACGCCTGACGCACGAATAGCGCCTTGGCCTCAGGCAGGCTATCGACCCAGTTCAGGCCACTGTTGCGCAGCAGTCGCAGCGGCAATGGGTCAGCCTGGAACAGCCGCTCAAAGCCTTCCATCGCCGCCATCATCGCCAGATTGTGCGGCATGCGGCGACGCTCATAACGGCTGAGCACCTTCACATCACTCAGGCGCTCGCCGCGCTGCGCGGCATGCAACAGCACCTCAGCCAGCACCGCGACATCGAGAAAGCCCAGGTTAACCCCCTGCCCGGCCAGCGGATGGATGCTGTGCGCGGCATCGCCGACCAGCGCCAGGCCCTCTGCAACATAGCGCTTGGCATGCCGTTGACGCAGCGGAATACACAGGCGCTCATCCGCCTGCAGCACCTCGCCGAGGCGATGCTCGAAGGCGAAGCCCAGGGCGCGGCGAAAGTCGCCGTCATCCAGCGCCATCAGCCGCTCGGCTTCGCTTGGGGTGACTGACCAGACGATCGAGCACCAATGCTCACCCTCAGGCCCCTCCAGCGGCAGAAAGGCCAGCGGCCCGTCATCGGTAAAGCGCTGCCAGGCGGTAGCCTGATGCGGCTTGGCGCAACGCACACTGGTGACGATGGCGTGATGCAGGTAATCCCATTCACGGGTGGCGCAACCCGCCAGCCGGCGCACAGCCGAGTTGGCGCCATCGGCGGCAATCAGCAGCGGCGCGCGCAATTCGCGACCATCCGTCAGGCTCAGCAACCAGCCGTCACCGGAGCGTCGCAGCTGCTCGACGCGGGCATTCGCCAGCAAGCCAATCGAGCTGTCGTGCAGGCGCTCGAGCAGCGCATCCTGCACCACACGGTTCTCTACGATATGGCCAAGCACCTCGGCATGCACACTGGCCGCGCTGAAATGAATGCTCCCCGTGCCAGAGCCATCCCACACCTGCATCTCGCCATAAGCACAGGCCCGCCGGGCAGCGACCCCCGGCCACACGCCGAGGCGCTCGAGAATGCGCTGACTGGCGACTGACAAGGCGCTGACCCGCGGCTCGAACGGCGCCTGCGGGGCAAAGGGTTCGACACTCAGCGGTCCGCCATCGACCAGCAGAATATCCAGGCCCTGATCCTGCAGGGCCAGCGCCAGCGCGCTGCCAACCATTCCAGCGCCGACGATGATCAAATCTGCGTGCATGTCCATTCCTTAGGCGGCCTGTCGGGCGCGCGGCTTAAGCCGCACGTAGAGCGTTTTATGCACGCGCGCCACCAGGGTGCCGCTGCCATCGCGCACCTCTACATGCAGCTCGGGCAGGTACTTATCGCCGCCTGCCGTGTGCTGACGAATGTCTTCGAGCAGCGCCTCGTCGATACTGAAATCGGCGTACACCGGGCCTGTGCCCGGGGCGATAAAGTCGACACGGGCGGCTTTGTCCCAGACGATAAACTCACGGCCGAGGTTTTCCATGATCATCAGCATGAAAAACGGGTCGGTCATCGAGTAAAGGCTGCCACCAAACTGGGTGCCCACATAGTTGCGGTTATACCAACCCAGCACCATCTTCACCTGCACCTGCCGGAAGTCCGCGCCTATGTGGCGCACCCGCACGCCAGCGCCCAGATACGGTGGATACAGGTTCAGCGCCCAGCGCAGCAGCCGCGCTTTGCGCGCCATTTTCTTCACTGACATTGCTCAAGACTCCGAACGGGTGCCGAGGCCCATGGCCTGGCGGGCGAACCAGCGTTTCGCCGGGGGCAGCAAATCCAGACCAAGTAGACCGAGATTGCGTCCGGTCGCCAACAACGGCTGAGCGGTACTGAAGAGCCGTGTGACCTGATCGGAGAAGCCTACAGTAAGCTGCTGATCGCTCTGCTGACGGCTCAGGTAGCGCTGCAAGGTGGCTAAATCACCCAGCGGCGCGGTGCTCTCCAGCAGGGTTTCGGCCAGCACCAGGGTATCGCGCAGCGACAGGTTGTAACCCTGCCCGGCAATCGGATGCAGGCTGTGCGCGGCATTGCCGAGCACCACCAGGTGTTTGCGCACCTGTTCTTTAGCGGCAGTCAGGGCCAACGGATACAGATGCCGGGTACCGACCTGGCGCAGGCTGCCCAGGCGGTAGCCAAAGGCCTGCTGCAGCTCGGTGAGAAACGCCGCATCGGCGAGCCCCATTAAACGCTCGGCTTCAAGCGTGGCGCGAGTCCACACCAGCGCGCAGCGCTTATCCGCCAATGGCAACAGGGCCATCGGCCCTTCTTCGGTAAACCGCTCGAAGGCCAAGCCGTGGTGCGCATCCTGCGGGCTGACGTTGGCGATCAGCGCGCTCTGCCCATAGGGCGTGGTGCTGACATCGATCCCCAGCTGCTCACGCAAGCCAGAGCGGCCACCTTCGGCCATGATCGCCAGGTTGCACTCAAGCTCACTGCCATCGTCCAACACCAGTCGATAGCCATCCGCCAGCGCCTGCATACGCACAACCTGAGCCGGGCTGCGCCAGCTCACCGCATGCGGGTCCAGCGCCTGCCACAAGCATTCACCGAGCCAGGCGTTTTCCACCACATAGCCCAGCGCCGGCACGCCCTCTTCCTCGGCGCTCAGGCGCGCAGCGGCAAAACGACCACGGTCGGAGACATGAATCTGCTTGATCGGCTCGGCGCGCTGGCTGATCTGCGGCCACAAGCCGAGGCGTTGATAGATCTGCTGCGAGCCGAACGACAGCGCTGTCGAACGCGCGTCGTAGCTCGGTTGGTAGCCGCTACCCGGGGTAAACGGCTCAATCAGGCAAATCTGCCAACCACGCTGCTTGGCTTCGGCTTGCAGGGCCAGCGCCAGACTGGCGCCGACCAGGCCACCGCCGATGATGGCGATATCCACACGCTGAATCATTTAGGCCGCCGCGCTACGAGCAGCGGCCATCAGCGCTTCGATCTCAGCCACGGTTTTCGGCACGCCACTGGTCAAAATCTCACAGCCGGTTTTGGTCACCACCACATCATCCTCGATGCGCACGCCAATACCGCGCCACTTCTTCGCCACATCCTGATTGTCCACGGCGATATAAATACCCGGCTCGACGGTCATGGCCATGCCGACTTCAAGCTCGCGCCATTCGCCGCCCACCTTGTACTCGCCGACATCGTGCACATCCATACCCAGCCAGTGACCGGCACGGTGCATATAAAACGGCTTGTAGGCCTCTGCAGCGATCAGCTCAGCGACATCACCCTGCAACAGGCCCAGCTCGACCAGCCCGGCGGTAATCACCTGCACCGTGGCTTCATGGGCCTGATTCCAGTGTTTGCCTGGGCCGATCTCCTTGAATGCGGCTTCCTGCGAAGCCAGCACCAGCTCGTAGATGGCTTTCTGCTCGGGGGAGAACGTACCGCTGACCGGGAAGGTGCGGGTGATGTCACTGGCGTAGCAATCGATCTCGCAACCGGCATCAATCAGCACCAGGTCGCCATCTTTCAGCGGTGCATCATTCTCGCGGTAATGCAGGATGCAGGCATTCTTGCCTGCCGCGACGATCGAGCCATAGGCCGGCATCTTTGCCCCGCCCTTGCGGAATTCGTAATCCAGCTCGGCTTCCAGGTGGTATTCGAACAACCCGGCACGGCTGGCCTGCATGGCCCGCACGTGTGCGCGGCAGGAAATCTCCGCCGCTTCCTTCATGACTTTGACTTCCGCCGCCGACTTGTACAGCCGCAGGTCATGCAGCAGGTGTTCAAGGGTGATGAATTCATTCGGTGGTGTGGCACCCTGGCGCGCCTTAGAGCGGATCATATTGATCCACTCCATCAACTGGCGGTCGAACTCATGGTTAGTGCCCATGGAGGAGTAGACCCGGTCGCGACCTTCGATCAGCCCCGGCAGAATGTCGTCGATGTCGCCAATCGGAAACGCGTCATCGGCGCCGTACTGGCTGATTGCCCCGTCTTGGCCGGCACGCAGGCCGTCCCACAGCTCGCGCAGCGGGTCGCGTTCGCGGCAGAACAGCACGTACTCGCCATGCTCACGGCCGGGAATCAGCGCAATCACCGCCTCCGGCTCGGGGAAGCCGGAGAGGTACTGGAAGTCGCTGTCCTGACGGTAGATGTGTTCCACATCGCGGTTGCGGATATACACCGGCGCGGCCGGCAGAATCGCGATGCTGTTGGGTTCCATCTGCGCCATCAGCGCCTTGCGCCGACGGGCGTATTCCGACTTGGGGATGCTGATCATGGGCAGGCTGCGTCCACTTCTATAGGCTGAAAATCAATGCAGCGACGGTTTCGCCGCCACCACCTCAGGCTTGGCACACTCGCTGAACAACAGCAGCGGCGCAACGCGCAGGTATTCCATCACTTCCATGTAGTCGCTCTCACCGTCCTCGGATTCTTCTAGGGCATTCTGCACCTGGGCAATCGCCGCGAGGTCCTGCAGCACTTCCATGGCTTCAGCGCTCAAGGCGCTGTCACGGGCGGTCAAACCAAAGCCGCCGAGGAAGCCCTGACACCATTGTCCCAGAGCCACGGCGCGCTCGCTAAGCGGCGCATCGTCGCTGGGCAACAGCAGCACGACGGTGACATCGTTACTGCCCAGTTCACCCTTGATCATTTCCTGCAGGCCAATCAGCGCCTGACGCACGCTGTCTTCCGGTGCTGCGCCAAGCAACTCGGCGGCATCCACCAGCCAGGAGTCGATTTCGAAGCCCGCACCCGCGCAGCTACGGCCGAGTAATAGGCCATGCAACTCGGCAGGGGAAACGGTGTGGCCGTTGCTGGCAAGCAGAGCGGCAAAAGCGGAGTACGGCGAATTTGAAGTTGGCATAGATAACTAGGCGCAAAGCTGCGCAATCACTAGAATGGAGGCCCTGTATCCTAGCACCGGCAAGCGCCCCAAGACTATGCAAGCGACTCGGCAGGCATGCACAGGTCACCCCGTGATCCTCGGGGAAAAGCCTCAACTGCTGGCGCCAACCTGCCCGACACTGCAAAACACGCCAATCAACAGCACCGCGAACCGTCCGGCACTGTCGAAACCACCCTAAAGACGCTATTTTTCACTTGCAGCCCACTCACCTAGTACGAGTAGAGAACCATGGAAGACGTCGACCTGCAGGCTCTTGCGAACAAACTGGACGTGCTGATCCAGCGTGCCGAGCAGCTCAAAGCGCAAAACCGACAGCTTCTGGCGAGAGAAAAAGCCTGGCGTGAAGAGCGTGCCCACTTAATTGAAAAGAACGAAATGGCCCGGCATAAGGTCGAATCCATGATTTCGCGCCTTAAAGCCTTGGAGCAGGATTAATGTCCCAGTCGAATACCTTGACCGTCCAGATCCTGGACAAAGAATATTGCATCGCTTGCCCGAGCGAAGAACGCAGCAACCTGGAAAGCGCTGCGCGCTACCTGGATGGCAAGATGCGGGAGATCCGTTCAAGCGGCAAAGTTGTCGGTGCCGACCGCGTCGCCGTAATGGCCGCACTGAACATCAGTCATGACCTGCTACACAAACAGCAACATCTTGATCAACTGGCCGGAGCCAACCGTGAGCAGGTGCGTAACCTGCTGAACCGGGTTGATAATGCCCTGAGCTCGGATAGCGATGAACACGGCGGCTAATTGCACAGCGGCAGTTTGGGGTATACTGCCCGCAGCTCCCTGGAGTGTGCGCCAGTTGGTGATGTCCCTGAGCCGATTCGCACAACCCCGGAGGTTGCAAGTTGAGGCCGGTGTGCATGTCCGCTCGACGGAAAGCCTTAAGGTCTCCTGCAACCTCCACCTTGAACTTTCGGGTTCAAGGGCCAAGCCGACAGCGGCACGTCGGGGAGTCACTTTTTTCCAGCCGGTTGCCCGTTCGCGGCAACTGCTACTGCAATAGCCCATGCTCAATACCACTGCCTTAAGTCGCGCCCAGCTACGCCGCCATCTGCGGGCACAGCGACGCGCACTCAGCCGCCACGCTCAACGGCAGGCCGCGCTCGGCTTGTATAAACAGCTGGCGCAACACCCGCTATTTCGCCGCGCACAGCACATTGCCTTATACCTGCCCAATGACGGTGAGATCGACCCACGCCCGTTGCTACGTGCAGCACAGCAGCGTGGCAAGGCGACCTATTTGCCGGTACTCAGCCCCTGGCCGCGCAGCAAAATGGTGTTTCAACGTGTCCGCGCCGATGAGCCCTTGCGCAAGAACCGCTTCGGTATTTACGAACCTCGGCGCAACGGCAAACAGCAGCGCAAGGTCTGGACGCTGGATTTAGTGCTGCTACCCCTAGTCGGCTTCGACCGCCATGGCGCACGCCTGGGTATGGGCGGCGGGTTCTATGACCGTAGCCTGGCCTATCGCGGGCAGCGCAAAAATTGGCACAAACCGACCTTGCTGGGCCTGGCGCATGAGTGTCAGCAGGTTGAGCGACTGGCTATGGCCAGCTGGGACGTGCCGTTACAAGGCACCGTGACGGACAAGGCGTGGTACTGACTGGCGAGGTTGGTACCGCGCTCCCTGCGGTACAAAACCGGCTCAGCCTGCCACGTTGGACCGGGTAACCGGTGCGGGTTGATGCTCCCACATGCTCTGGGTGTAACCCGTGGTTACCACGCCCAGGCTGAACAGAATCACCAATACCCACAACACATCTGGTTTACGTTTCATCGAATGCCTCCCCCTTGAAGGCATGGCGCACGGTGTATCCGCGGCAATTATTGTTATAGGTCCAGCAACGGCGGCCATCCACACAACCCATTTACCGATATGGCAAACGGCTAAAACCCAGCAGAAAGCCGGTGCCCGTTAAAGGACTGGAACACAGGAGCAAAGTTCATGCCTTATTGGCTAATGAAGTCAGAACCCGACGAGCTGTCGATCCACGACCTGCAGCGCCTTGAACAAACACGCTGGGATGGCGTGCGTAATTATCAAGCGCGTAACTTCTTGCGCAGCATGCAGCCAGGGGATTTGTTTTTCTTCTATCACTCCAGCTGCCCTGAGCCAGGAATTGCCGGCATCGCCCGCATCGCCAGCGCCGCCTACCCCGACCCCACTGCGCTAGAGCCCAACAGCCACTACTACGACGCCAAAGCCAGCAGCGAGAAAAACCCCTGGAGCGCAGTCGATGTGGTCTTTGTCGAGGCGTTCAAACGCATCATTCCCCTGGCCCAACTGAAAGCCCAGAGTGCGCTACTGGAGTTGCCGTTGGTGCACAAAGGCAGCCGCCTCTCGGTCATGCCAGTCCGTGCCGAAGAATGGGCGGCCATCCAGGCGCTGCACTAAAACAGCGCAGCGCCTGGTGAGGGCTTACTGAATGATCAGGTTGTTGAACAGCAGGTCTTCAACCAGCGGCTGGCCTTCTTCCTGATTAAGCACATCCTGCACCTGCTTGAGCGCCTCGCCACGCAACGTTTCGCGGGCGCCAGGGGCAGCCATGGCCGCCTCGGTTTGCTGGGAAAACAGCATGACCAACTGGTTACGGATCAGTGGCTCATGGTGCTTAACCTTGGCCTCGACATCCGCTCCGCTCACCCGCAGGGACAAGTCCGCCTTGAAGAACTTGAGCTTGGGGCCATCGCCGAAATTGCCCACCAACGCCGGCACCAGGGTGACGTAGGACACCGCCGGAGCAGCGCCCTCTTTACCTTCGGCTTCTTCTTTGCTTTCCGAGGCCTGGGCCATCAAGGGCAGGGACAGAGCCAACAGCAATGCGATCCAGACTTTCACAGGCGGTATTCCTCAAGAATTCAGCGCCTAGCATAGCCACTGTCAGGCGGCGGCCCAAGCCCCAGGCTTATACATGACCATCAGGCGCAGGCATGCTGATTGACCGCCCTCCCCTCACACCTACACTGCAAGGCTATTAACCGCAGAGGAAAAGCCCGATGAAAGCCGTGCTGTGCAAAGCCTTCGGCCCCGCCGAAACCCTGGTACTGGAAGAAATCGCCAGCCCCGAAGCGAAGAAGAACGAAGTGCTGCTGGAAGTGCATGCGGCCGGGGTCAACTTTCCCGACACATTGATCATCGAAGGTAAATACCAGTTCAAGCCACCCTTCCCATTTTCTCCGGGCGGTGAAGCCTCCGGCGTGGTCAAGGCGGTTGGTGAGAAAGTCAGTCACCTGAAAGTCGGCGACCGGGTGATGGCCCTGACCGGCTGGGGCAGCTTCGCCGAAGAAGTCGCGGTACCCGGCTACAACGTCATGCCTGTGCCCGCGAGCATGGACTTCGCCAGCGCTGCCGCCTTTGGCATGACCTACGGCACCTCGATGCACGCGCTCAAGCAGCGCGCCAACCTGCAGCCAGGGGAGACGCTGCTGGTGCTCGGCGCATCCGGCGGTGTCGGTCTGGCCGCAGTAGAAATCGGCAAAGCCATGGGTGCCAAGGTGATTGCCGCCGCCAGCAGCGCCGAGAAGCTCGAAGTGGCCAAGGCCGCAGGCGCCGATGAGCTGATCAACTACAGCGAAAGCAACCTCAAGGATGAAGTGAAACGCCTGACCGGCGGCCAGGGCGCGGATGTGATCTATGATCCGGTCGGTGGCGACCTGTTCGATGCCGCCATCCGCAGCATCGCCTGGAACGGCCGTTTGCTGGTGGTCGGTTTCGCCAGCGGACGCATCCCCGAGCTGCCCGTCAACCTGGCCCTGCTCAAGGGCGCGGCCGTGGTCGGGGTGTTTTGGGGGGCGTTCGCACAACGCCAGCCACAGGACAATGCCGCCAACTTCCAACAGCTATTTGCCTGGCATACCGAGGGCAAACTCAAGCCACTGGTCTCACAGACCTTCCCACTGGCGCAGGCCGCCGACGCGATCAATATGCTCGGCCAACGTAAAGCCGTGGGCAAAGTTGTGGTTCAGGTACGTTAAGCTCGCTTAGTCAAAAAGGCCGCCTCAAGGGCGGCCTTTTTAGTTGCGTTGATTAAGTGCGCGGGGCGTAAGCGAACACATCGGCACGCATCTGCTGGGCATCCATCCCCGCCTCCACCAAGGCATCCAGGGTGGCGTAAACCATCGCCGGCGAGCCGCTGGCATAAACGTGCAACGCACTGAGGTCGGCAAAATCTTCACGCACCGCTTCATGCAGCAGGCCGCAACGCCCCTGCCAGCCGCATTGATCACTGACCACTTGGTGCAGAAACAAATTGGCCATTTGCTGCCACTGTGGCCAATGCTCCAACGCGTAAAAGTCCTCCGGACGACGTGCGCCCCAGTACAGATGCACCGGATGGGCAAAGCCGCTGGCGCGGCAGTGCTCGATTAGGCTATTCATCTGCGCCATACCCGTACCCGCGGCAATCAGCACCAGCGGACCATCCGGAAGCTCGGCCAGATGGGTATCGCCGAACGGCATCTTCACCCGCACCAAACCGCTGCTGCGCAGTTGGGTAATAAGCCCGAGCGTGGCCTCGTCACGGGCCAACACATGCAGCTCCAGCTCGCGCCCGCATTGCGGCGCCGACGCCAGGGAAAATGCCGCATAATCATCGCCATCGCGCTGCAACAACAGGTATTGCCCGGCGTGGTAACGCGGCACCTTACCGGCCGGGGCGCTCAAACGCAGGCGAAACACATCGCCACCCAGTTCATCGCAGCCGACCACCTGGCAAGCCAGCTCACGCACCGGTAATTCACCGGGCGCGAGCACATCATCCCAATGCAACACACAGTCCTGCAGCGGCTCGGCCAGGCAGGTAAACAGCTCACCATGGTTCAGCTCAACGCCATTTTGCTGCACTCGCCCTTCAACCAGCAGCGCCGCGCAGATATGGCAATTGCCGTTACGACAGCTCTGTGGGCAGTCGTAACCCAGCCGCCGCGCGGCATCCAAAATGCGCTCGCCGGCTCGTACCGCCAGCACTGCACCTGAAGGCTTCAGGGTAACGTTCATCAATCAATTCCCAACTCAGACCACAGCGCATCAACGCGCTGCTTGACCGCTTCATCCTGAACGATAGCGCGGCCCCATTCGCGATTGGTTTCCCCTGGCCACTTGTGCGTGGCATCCAGGCCCATCTTCGAGCCGAGACCGGAGACCGGTGAGGCGAAATCCAGATAATCGATCGGCGTGTTGTCGATCAGTACCGTGTCGCGCGAAGGGTCCATGCGCGTGGTAATGGCCCAGATCACGTCATTCCAATCGCGGGCGTTGATGTCGTCATCAGTGACGATGACGAATTTGGTGTACATAAACTGGCGCAGGAAGCTCCACACCCCGAGCATCACGCGCTTGGCGTGACCGGGATACTGCTTCTTGATGGTCACTACCGCCATGCGGTACGAGCAGCCCTCGGGCGGCAGGTAAAAGTCGGTGATTTCAGGAAACTGCTTCTGCAGAATCGGCACGAACACTTCATTCAGCGCCACGCCAAGAATCGCCGGCTCATCCGGCGGCCTACCGGTGTAGGTACTGTGATAAATCGGCTTTTGCCGACGGGTAATGCGCTCGACGGTAAACACCGGGAAGCGATCCACCTCGTTGTAGTAGCCGGTGTGGTCGCCATACGGCCCCTCATCGGCCATCTCGCCTGGATGTATCACCCCCTCGAGGACGATCTCAGCGCTGGCCGGAACCTGCAAGTCACTGCCGCGCGCCTTGATCAGCTCAGTGCGATGGCCGCGTAGCAGGCCGGCAAAGGCATATTCGGAAAGACTGTCCGGAACCGGCGTCACCGCGCCGAGAATGGTCGCGGGATCAGCGCCGAGCGCCACACAAACTGGATAGGGGCGGTCCGGGTATTTCTCGCACCAGTCACGGAAATCCAGAGCGCCGCCACGGTGGCTGAGCCAGCGCATGATCACTTTATTACGGCCAATCACCTGCTGACGATAGATCCCGAGGTTCTGCCGCTCTTTATTCGGGCCCTTGGTGATGGTCAGCCCCCAGGTAATCAGCGGGCCTACGTCGCCAGGCCAGCAGGTCTGCACCGGCAGCTTGCCGAGGTCGACATCCTCGCCCTCTTCGATCACTTCCTGGCAGGGCGCGTCCTTGACGACCTTGGGCGCCATGGCCAGCACCTTGCGGAAGATCGGCAGCTTGTTCCAGGCATCCTTCAAGCCTTTCGGCGGCTCGGGTTCCTTGAGAAAGGCCAGCAGCTTGCCGATTTCACGCAGCTCGCTGACCTCTTCCGCACCCATGCCCAAGGCCACACGCTTGGGTGTGCCGAACAAATTACCGAGTACCGGCACATCAAAGCCTGCTGGGTTTTCGAACAGCAGCGCCGGCCCACCTTTACGTAGGGTGCGGTCGCAGATTTCGGTCATGTCCAGCACAGGGGAAACCGGCGTGTGGATGCGCTTGAGTTCACCACGCGCTTCCAGACCGCGAATAAAATCGCGCAGATCACGATACTGCATGCAGATGCCTCGTTTCGGGCCGAGCAATAGGGCCGTAAAGTTTAGCGCCGAACTCGGTCTTTCAGAAGGTTGAGTAACCCCCAGATGCACAAAAGCCGGGTTTCCCCGGCTTTTGCAGACCGCCTATGTTACTTGCGCTTCATCGACTGGAAGAACTCGTCGTTGGTCTTGGTCGCTTTCAGCTTGTCGGTGAGGAACTCGATGGCGGCAATTTCATCCATCGGGTGCAGCAGCTTGCGCAGAATCCACATGCGCTGCAGTTCGTCATCGGCGGTCAGCAACTCTTCGCGACGGGTGCCGGCGCGGTTTATGTTGATGGCCGGGAACACACGCTTTTCAGCGATACGACGGTCCAGCGGCAGCTCCATGTTGCCCGTGCCTTTGAACTCTTCGTAGATCACTTCATCCATCTTCGAACCGGTTTCTACCAGCGCGGTGGCGATGATGGTCAGCGAACCGCCTTCTTCGATGTTCCGCGCCGCGCCGAAGAAGCGTTTCGGCTTCTCTAGGGCGTGAGCGTCAACACCACCGGTGAGGACCTTGCCAGAGCTTGGGATCACGGTGTTGTAGGCACGCGCCAGACGGGTGATGGAGTCGAGCAGGATGACCACATCCTTTTTGTGCTCGACCAGGCGCTTGGCCTTCTCGATCACCATCTCGGCAACCTGCACGTGGCGGGTTGGTGGCTCATCGAACGTCGAGGCAACCACTTCGCCGCGCACGGTGCGCTGCATTTCGGTCACTTCTTCCGGGCGCTCATCGATCAACAGCACGATCAGGTGGCACTCGGGGTTGTTGCGCGCGATGTTGGCCGCGATATTCTGCAGCATGATGGTTTTACCGGCCTTCGGCGGTGCCACGATCAGGCCGCGCTGGCCTTTACCGATCGGCGCACACAGGTCGATGACGCGACCAGTAATGTCTTCGGTGGAGCCATTACCGGCTTCCATGACCAGACGCTTGGTCGGGAACAGCGGCGTCAGGTTCTCGAAGAGAATTTTGTTCTTGGCGTTTTCCGGGCGGTCGTAGTTGATGGTGTCAACTTTGAGCAGCGCGAAGTAGCGCTCGCCTTCTTTCGGCGGGCGGATCTTGCCGACGATGGTATCGCCCGTGCGCAAGTTGAAGCGGCGGATCTGGCTCGGCGAGACGTAGATGTCATCGGGGCCAGCGAGGTACGAGGCATCCGCAGAGCGGAGAAAGCCGAAACCGTCCTGGAGAATCTCCAGCACGCCATCACCGGAGATTTCCTCACCGCTTTTAGCGTGTTTTTTCAACAGGGAGAAAATCACGTCCTGCTTGCGCGAACGGGCCATGTTTTCCAGGCCTTGTTGTTCAGCGAGTTCCAGCAGTTCGGTAATCGGCTTTTGCTTGAGTTCGGTCAGATTCATAGGAATGACGTAATTCATGAAGGAGGGAAGATAAGCTATTTAGCTTGGAAGCCCGCGCCGCTGAGAAGGCGAATGATCGCCTGCTTATGTATCGAAGGATTCAGAAAGGAATGCGTCGGTGACGGCTTGCAGGGGGGCTGCATAGGAAATACAGCGAGGCCGAATGTAACACCGGTTTTATTCGCACGTCTAGCGCCCAGGCAGAAAAAAGCCCCGCAATGTGCAGGGCTTTCAGCCGGTACTGACGTCTCAGCGCAACTTAGATGTTGCTGTCGAGGAAGGCTGCCAGTTGTGACTTGGACAGTGCGCCGACCTTGGTCGCTTCGACATTGCCATTCTTGAACAGCATCAGAGTCGGAATACCACGCACGCCGAACTTCGGCGGGGTGTCCTGATTTTCATCGATGTTCAGTTTGCACACTTTCAGCTTGCCCTGGTAAGCCTGGGCGATCTCATCGAGTACCGGCGCAATCATCTTGCACGGGCCGCACCACTCAGCCCAGTAATCGACCAGCACCGGCCCTTCGGCTTGCAGGACGTCTTGGTCGAAGCTGGCATCGCTGACATTGGTGATGAATTCGCTCATGGAAGTCTCCGTGTTCGGAAGCAAAAGATGGGCGACATCATAGCCCGGCTTTCCCCACACAGGAAGGCGGCGACAATTGAGCTTCTCTATGGCGTGACCACAAATCAGCCGCTCGGGCGCTCGCATGACAATTTATTCAGACAGCCGGCAGGCCTCGCCATAGCGCCGCATAGCCCCCTGAACAACACCCGCGAGGTGTGCATGCGACACCAGTATGCGTTGGCTGAGCTAGGCTATCGTGGCACGATGACACGGTTCCGCATTGAGATTGTTCTACCATGCCGCATACCCCTGCCGAGTCTTTCCCTTTGATTGCAGCTATCGACCTGGGCTCCAACAGCTTCCATATGGTGCTGGCCAAAGCCAACCACGGCGAAATCCGCATCCTCGAACGCCTCGGCGATAAAGTCCAACTGGCCGCCGGTATCGATGAGCAGCGCCTGCTCAGCGAAGCGGCCATGCAGCGAGGGCTCGATTGCCTGAGCCGCTTCGCTCAGCTGACCGCCACCCTGCCAGATGGCGCGGTGCGTGTAGTCGGCACCAACGCCCTGCGTGAAGCACGCAACTGCGCGGAGTTTATCCGCCGCGCTGAAGAAATCCTCGGTCACCCGGTTGAGGTAATTTCTGGCCGAGAAGAAGCCCGATTGATCTACCTCGGTGTGTCACACAGCATTGCCGACACGCCGGGCAAGCGCCTGGTGACCGATATTGGCGGCGGCAGCACCGAATTCATCATCGGCCAACGTTTTGAGCCCTTACTGCGCGAAAGCCTGCAGATGGGTTGTGTGAGCTTTACCCAACGCTTTTTCAAAGACGGCAAAATCACCCCGGCACGCTACGCCCAGGCTTACACCGCCGCGCGTTTGGAGATCATGGGCATCGAGCACGCCCTGCGCCGCCTCGGCTGGGAAGATGTGGTCGGTGCATCGGGTACGATCAAGGCGATTGGCTTGACCATTCAAGCCGCCGGCCTCGGCAACGGTGAAGTCAACGCCGAGGGCATGGCCTGGCTGAAGCGCAAGTTATTCAAGATTGGCGAGGCGGAAAAACTCGATCTCGATGGCATCAAAGCCGATCGCCGGGGAATTTTCCCGGCGGGCCTGGCGATTCTTGAAGCCATCTTCGACGCCTGCGACATCCAGCGCATGAGCCACTCCGAAGGCGCCCTGCGCGAAGGCGTGCTGTATGACCTGCTGGGCCGCCATCAGCATGAGGACGTACGGGAGCGCAGCCTCAGCTCGCTGATGGAGCGTTACCACGTTGATCAGGAGCAGGCTGCCCGCGTTGAAAGCAAGGCCCTGGCGGCCCTGGAAAACGTCGCCCGCGACTGGCAACTGCAAGATGTTTGGCACCGCGAGCTGCTCAGTTGGGCGGCCAAGGTGCATGAGGTGGGCCTGGATATCGCCCACTATCAGTACCACAAGCACGGCGCCTACCTGGTTGAACACTCCGACCTGGCCGGTTTCTCCCGCCAAGATCAGCAGATGCTCGCCCTATTGGTGCGCGGCCATCGACGCAATATCCCCAAGGATAAATTCGCCGACTTCGGCGCCGAGGGCATCAAGCTGATCCGCCTGTGCGTGCTGCTGCGCTTCGCCATCCTGTTCCACCACATTCGCGGCAACCATGAGATGCCTGACGTACAGCTCAAGGCCCGCGAACAGAGCCTGGAAATTCACTTCCCGGACGGCTGGCTGGAAAACAACCCGCTGACCAAAGCGGACTTCACTCAGGAAGCCGGTTGGCTCAAGCGGATCGGCATCGAGCTTAGCGCGCGCTAATCAGCGGTGCGGTGAGCTTCTCCAGCAAACCCGCCTGAGCGCTGCGCGGGTTCTGGTTGCCGCTCGGGCTGCAGCGTACATAGCGCCCATCTGACTGCAGCACCCAGGCCTGGGTGTTGTCGCTCAGGTAGCTTTCCAGCTCCTTCTTGACCCGCAAAATCAGCTTCTTGCCCTCTACCGGGAAGCAGGTCTCAACGCGCTTGTCGAGGTTGCGCTCCATCCAGTCGGCACTCGACAGGTAGATTTGCTCTTCGCCGCCATTGAGGAAGTAGAACACCCGTGTGTGCTCGAGGAAGCGGCCAATGATCGAGCGCACCTGAATATTGTGCGAGACCCCGGCAATGCCCGGGCGCAGGCAACACATGCCGCGCACCACCAGTTCGATTTTCACCCCGGCCTGGCTGGCCTTGTACAACGCGCGGATGATCTTGGCATCGGTTAGCGAGTTGAACTTGGCCATGATATGCGCCGGTTTGCCGTCGGCGGCCGTCGCGGTTTCGCGGGCGATCATGTCGAGCAGGGTCTTCTTCAAGGTGAACGGCGCATGCAGCAGCTTCTTCATGCGCAGGGTCTTACCCATGCCGATTAACTGGCTGAACAGTTTCGACACGTCCTCACCCAGCGCCACATCGGCGGTGAGCAGGCTGTAATCGGTGTACAGCTTAGCGTTGGCAGCGTGGTAGTTACCGGTGCCAAGGTGCGCGTAACGCACGATATCGCCGTTTTCACGGCGCAGAATCAGCATCATCTTGGCGTGGGTCTTGAAGCCAACCACGCCATAGATCACCACCGCGCCGGCCGCTTGCAGGCGACTGGCCAGGGCCAGGTTGGACTCCTCATCGAAACGCGCGCGCAGCTCAATGACTGCGGTGACTTCCTTGCCGTTGCGCGCGGCGTCCACCAGCGCATCGACAATTTCCGAGTTAGCCCCGGAGCGGTACAGGGTCTGTTTGATCGCCAGAACGTGTGGGTCTTTCGCCGCCTGGCGCAGCAAATCGACCACCGGAGTAAACGACTCGAAGGGGTGCAGCAAGAGGATGTCCTGCTTGCTGACCACACTGAAAATGTTCTCGGCGTTCTGCAACAGCTTGGGGATCACCGGGGTAAACGGGGTGTACTGCAACTCCGGGTGACTCTCCAGCCCGGTGACGCTGAATAAGCGCGTCAAGTTGACCGGGCCGTTGACCCGATACAGTTCGGACTCGGTCAAATTGAATTGTTTGAGCAGGTAGTCGAGCAACGGTTGCGGGCAGCTGTCGACCACCTCCAGACGCACGGCATCACCGTAACGGCGGCTGAATAGCTCGCCACGCAGGGCGCGGGCCAGGTCTTCAACGTCCTCGGTGTCCACCGACAGGTCGGCGTTACGGGTCAGGCGGAACTGGTAGCAGCCCTTGACCTTCATGCCCTGGAACAGGTCGTCGGCATGCGCGTGGATCATCGACGAGAGGAACACGTAGTTGGCGCCCGGGCCACCGACATCTTCCGGCACCTTGATCACCCGCGGCAGCAAGCGCGGCGCCGGAATGATCGCCAGACCCGAGTCACGGCCAAAGGCATCGACCCCCTCAAGCTCGACGATAAAGTTCAGGCTCTTGTTCACCAGCAGCGGGAACGGATGCGTCGGATCAAGGCCGATCGGGGTGATGATCGGCGCGATCTCATCGCGGAAATATCGCCGTACCCAGGCTTTGATCTTGGCATTCCAGAAGCGCCGGCGAATAAAGTTGACGTTGTGCTTGGCCAGCGCGGGGAACAGTGTGTCGTTGAGAATCGCGTACTGGCGCTCGACCTGTTCGTGCGCCAGCTCGGCAATCCGCGCCAACGCCTGGTGCGGTTGCAAACCATCGGCGGCGGCTTGTTCGCGAGCGAAGGTGATCTGCTTCTTCAGCCCGGCGACGCGTATCTCGAAGAACTCATCTAGGTTGCTGGAGAAAATCAGCAAGAACTTCAGCCGTTCGAGCAACGGATAGGACTCATCCAGCGCCTGCTCCAGCACGCGGATATTGAATTGCATCTGCGACAGCTCACGGTGGATATACAGGCTGCTGTCATCCAGATTGTGGGTCACCACCGGCGCTGGTGTAACCGGCGCTGGAGCCTCAACGACAGGCGTTTCCACGGCTAAAACCTCGTCGACGACCGGCTGGGCGTCTGCTAATTCAGGGGTACTGAGTCCTTCGGTGTTCATTGCAAAGTCCTGGAGGGGTTACTACCCCTGTTTCAGCAGTTCTGCCGCGCGCACGGCGAAATACGTCAAGATGCCATCGGCACCCGCACGTTTGAAGGCGGTCAGTGATTCGAGAATCACCGCCTCGCTCAACCAACCATTCTGGATAGCCGCCATGTGCATGGCATACTCACCACTGACCTGATAGACAAAGGTCGGCACTTTGAATTCCGCTTTAACCCGGAACAAGATATCCAAGTAGGGCATACCCGGCTTGACCATCACCATGTCCGCACCTTCGGCCAGGTCAGCGGCCACTTCATGCAGGGCTTCGTCGCCATTGGCCGGATCCATCTGGTAGCTGGCCTTGTTGGCCTTGCCCAGATTGGCCGCCGAACCCACCGCATCGCGGAACGGGCCGTAATAGGCGCTGGCGTACTTGGCCGAGTAGGCCATGATCCGCACATTGGTGTGATCGGCCAGCTCCAGCGCTTCACGAATCGCCTGCACACGGCCATCCATCATGTCTGACGGCGCGACCACCTGAGCACCGGCATCAGCATGCGAGAGCGCCTGCTTGACCAGCGCATCAACGGTGATGTCGTTCTGCACATAGCCGTCAGCATCAAGAATGCCGTCCTGCCCGTGAGTGGTAAACGGGTCCAGGGCCACATCGCTGATCACGCCCAACTCGGGGAATTTGGCACGCAGGGCACGAATCGCGCGCTGAGCAATACCGTCCGGGTTCCAGGCCTCTTCAGCCAGCAGCGACTTCTTCTCCAGCGGCGTCACCGGGAACAAGGCCAGTGCGGGAATACCCAAGGCCACCCAGTGCTCGGCTTCCTTGAGCAGCAGGTCAATGGATAAACGCTCGACACCCGGCATTGAGGCAATCGCTTCACGGCGGTTTTCGCCGTCGAGGACGAACACCGGCAAAATCAGGTCGTCGACACTCAGGCGGTTTTCACGCACCAAACGGCGGGAAAAATCATCACGGCGATTACGGCGCAGGCGGGTGGCGGGAAACAGGCGGCTTGCAGGGGTAAAGCTCACGGCAGACTCCAAGGCCCGTAGCGACGGGCGAGTGTGACAGTTATAAGCGGCCATTATGACCAAAGTATGACAACGCATCACTGCACTGCGACCGCTTGCCGCAAGATCAGCCAGCATAGCGCCGGGGCTCTGACGAAGCTATGTGGCAGGCGCACCGGGCACACTCACCGATTCGGACCTGAATCCAATCAGCCTGTAACAGCCTGCGCCGGCCCACCGTGCTTGAGTCTGCGCAGGTTACATCGCGCCGCTAAGCAGGCACGACCGCCTGCCCGCGCGGCGCCCAGAACAGCGCGCCGAGGCTGAGCAGGCTGTAACCCAGCAACAACACCCAGAGCAGCGGCTGCGCCGTCAGCAAACCCAGCTGCAGCGCCAACCAGACAGCCGGCAGGTTCAGCAGCAACCGCAGCACTTCCAGGCGCTTGGCGCTGGGGCGGTTCTCTAACCAGCTGCCGATGATATACAGCCCCACGGCCATCCAAGCCACGCCCAGCAGCACCTGCGCCAGGCTCAACTCAGCGCCCTGGCCCATCAGCAGCGTACCGCCCAGCACATACAGGCTGAACTGCACCCCGGCATAGACTTTCTGCGCCAGGTTCAAGGGCACCTCGAATTTAACGAACTGACTGAGATCCGCCTTGCTCTGCGGGTACTTGGCCGCCACATCGGCGGGCCGCCAGCCGGTGCGCATAAACCAGATGCGCAGCTTGTCCCACCAGGACTCAGCCCGCCGCGCATCACGCCACAGCGCTACATAGAACTGCGCATTGGCCCACAGCGGGTTCCAGCTGGCCAGTGGCGTGGTCACACCGAATATCACCGGTTCCTCGTCCAGCTCCTCCTGGAAGGTGCCAAACAATCGGTCCCAGAGAATCAACACGCCGCCGTAATTGCGATCCATATACGCCGTATTCTGCGCATGGTGCACGCGGTGGTTGGACGGCGTGATAAACAGCCATTCAAACCAGCCCAGCTTGGGGATATGCCGGGTATGCACCCAAAACTGATAGAGCAGGTTGAGTGCCGCCACCGTCAGGAATACCAGCGGTGGCACGCCAGCCACGGCCATCGGCAGGTAGAAGATCCAGCCGAAGATAAACCCGCTGCTGGTTTGCCGCAGTGCAGTGGAGAGGTTGTAGTCCTCGCTTTGGTGATGCACCGAATGCGCGGCCCAGAGCACATTGCGCTCATGCCCCAGACGGTGGTTCCAGTAATAGCAGAAGTCGTAGAACACGAAGGCCAACAACCACACCCACCAGCTGTTGGCCGGCAACTCGAACAACGCCAACTGTTGCCAGGCCAGGGTGTAGCTGAGCACGCCGACGGCCTTGGTCAGCAGGCCCACAGTGGTCGACAGCAGCCCTGCGCTGAGGCTGTTGAGCGCATCGGAGAAGCGATAGGTGCTGACCCCGCGCCAACGGTCGAGCAGCAGCTCTAAGCCGATCAGAACCAGGAAAAACGGTATGGCATACAAAATGTAATTCATGGTTTCACCCAGGGCATAAAACGTCATATCGCTGCACGCGGCTAACGGCTAGGATTGCTCAATCAAGCCTAGCGCAGCAGGGCACCTGCCCTAGCGGCATACCATGCCAACCTGGGTAGCATTTGGCGACAGCCAGAGCCTGGTTGCGCTCGGCTGCACGCCGGGCCTACAGCGTTAACAGGCGCCAGGGACACAACTCAACCGGTTACAGCTGGTAACTCAGGAGAATTTAATGAACAAGAAAGTCGCGGTAATTCTTTCCGGCTGTGGCGTTTATGACGGCGCGGAAATCCATGAAAGCGTGATCACCCTGTTGCGCCTCGATCAGCGCGGCGCAGTGGTGCAGTGTTTCGCCCCCAATGTCGCGCAGTTGCACGTGGTTGATCACTACAGCGGCGATGAGATGGACGAGACGCGCAACGTACTGGTCGAGTCGGCGCGTATCGCCCGCGGCAAGATCAAGGACGTCAAAGAGCTGCATGTTGGCGACTTCGACGCGCTGATCATGCCCGGCGGCTTCGGCGTGGCGAAGAACCTCTCCGACTTCGCCATCAGCGGTGCCAACTGCACGGTGCAGCCGGACGTGCTGAGCGCCACCCAGGCCTTTGTCAGCGCCGGCAAGCCGGTGGGACTGATGTGCATCGCCCCGGCGCTGGCGGCAAAAATCTTTGGCAGCGGGGTAATCTGCACCATCGGCAACGACCATGAGACCGCTGCCGCGCTGGTCAAAATGGGCGCACAGCATCATGAGTGTGAAGTCAGTGAGCTGGTCGAAGACAGCGAGCGCAAACTGGTCAGCACTCCGGCCTATATGCTGGCGCAGTCGATCAGCGAAGCCGCCTCGGGGATCAACAAGCTGGTTGACCGGGTCCTAGAGCTCAGCCATCCCGTGTGAAACAGAGGCCTGATCAGCCACTGATCAGGCCAATCATGCCAATGCGCGCGGCACTCCGGCCGCGCCACTGGTCAGATCATCCGCCGTGCGGCAGGTTGGTCATCCCTCAGCCTTGGCAGCATCCCCATGAACAACCGCCCTTTCGAACTCACCGACGAGTTGCAACAAGCCGTCAGCAGCTTCTTCCAGCGCATCCCCTTTAACCAGATGCTCGGCATTGAGCTGGATGAGCTGAGCACGCAGCGCGTGACCATGCACCTGCCGATGAAGCCTGAGCTGATCGGCAACTTCGTCCACGGCATTTTGCATGGCGGGGTGATCTCCTCACTGCTGGATGTGGCCGGCGGGGCCATGGCGCTGATCGGTGCTTTCGACAAACACCAACACCTCTCCAGCGCCGAACGCATGGCGCGGCTGTCCAAGCTCGGCACCATTGACCTGCGTATCGACTATCTGCGCCCAGGGCGCGGCCAGCGCTTTACCGCCAATGCCGTGCTGCTGCGCAGCGGTAACAAGGTGGCCGTGGTGCGCAGCGAGCTGCACAGCGATGACGGCACCCTAGTGGCGGTTGGCACCGGCACCTACCTCTGCGGCTAAGCCTCAGGTCTGGCGCTGCAGGCGCGTGAGAATACGGTCCAGGCTGTTGGCGAACGCTTGCTTGTCGCGTTCGCCATACGGCGGTTGACCACCACCGACCTGGCCCGCCTCACGCAATTCGGTAAACAGGTTACGCACCGCTAACTTGTCACCCATATTGCGCTCATCAAACTCACGCCCACGCGGATCAAGCACCGCCACGCCTTTTTTCACCAGGCGATCAGCCAGCGGCACGTCACTGCAGATCACCAGTTCGCCGGGCAGCGCATGCTCGACCAGGTAATCATCGGCAGCATCCGGGCCACTGGGCACCACGATCAAGCGCACACAGCTGTACGTCGGTTTAACCTGAGACTGACCGGCCACCAGCAGCACCTCAAAACGTCGTTTCAAGGCGAATTTAACCACCTGATCCTTGGCCGCTTTAGGGCAGGCATCGGCATCAATCCAGACTCGCATGGCGCAGCATTCTCCTTAGGCGCTAAAGCCGACATGGTAAGCCATGCCGGCAACGCCTGGGGCCTTAGACGGCCAGCCGCCGACGCTCACCCAGCCAGCTACGACCGTAGAGCAAGACAATCGCAAGCAGCGCGGCGGCCTGGGCCGAGAGGCCGTAAGCATCGGCATGGATGCCCAACCAGTCGAACTCAAAGAACGCCAGCGGCCGCGTACCGAGCACCCCGGCCTCTTGCAAGGCAGCCACGCCATGCCCGGCAAATACCACCGAGAGCGCACAGAGCAACAGCGCGTTAGCACCGAAGAAAGTCGCTAAAGGCAGCTTGCGCGAGCCCCGCAGGATCACCCAAGCCAGCCCGAGCAGCAGCACCAAGGCCGCTGCCGCGCCGGCCAGAACCATGCCATGGCCTTGCGGCCCAGCCTGTAGCCAGAGGGTTTCGTAGAACAGGATGACCTCGAACAGCTCGCGGTAGACCGAGAAGAACGCCAGCACGGCGAAGCCGAAACGACCGCCACCGCCAACCAGGCTGTTCTTGATGTAATCCTGCCAAGCCGCCGCATGCCGGCGGTCATGCATCCACACGCCGAGCCAGAGCACCATGACGCTGGCAAACAGGGCGGTAAGGCCCTCAAGCAACTCACGCTGAGCGCCGCTGACGTCGATCAGATACGCAGCCAGCGCCCAGGTGCCAACACCCACCAGCAAAGCCAAGCCCCAGCCCAGATGCACGCTGCGCACCGCCTGCTGCTGGCCGGTATTGCGCAAGAACGCGAGAATCGCCGCCAGCACCAGAATCGCCTCAAGGCCTTCACGCAAGAGGATCAACAGGCTGGAGAAAAAGCTCAGCGAATCCGACAAGCCATTGCCCTCAAGCAACGCCGCAGAACTCACCAGCTCGGCCTTAGCCTGCTCTAAACGCTGCGCAGCCTGAGGCACCGACAGACCATCCTGGAGTGCCTGCCGATAGGCCATCAGCGCCCGCTCGGTGGTCTTGCGCTGCGCCGGATCGAGGTTGTTCAACGCCCCTTCAACCAGTTCGAAGCCTTCCAGGTAGGCGGCTACCGACAGGTCATAGGCCTGCTCATGCTCACCGCCGCGGTACGCACTAAGGCTGCGCTCAAGCATCGCTTGGGTGTGCGCAATCAACTGCTGCGGGCCGCGCTGCTGCGCCGGCGGCTGTGCGCGCTGAACGCGGAACCGTGCAGCGGCCGCGTCGCCTTGTGCGGCGGCGACTTCGGCCGGGGTCATGCCGGCTAGCGCCGCCAGGCCGAACGACTCGCCCTGCTCAACAGGCGCAGCGCTAAAGCCGGCGATATAGCTGGCCAGATCCCAGCGCTGCCGATCGTCCAGCTGATCGGCATAGGCCGCCATATCGGTGCCGTCGATGCCCAGGCCGATGGTGTTGAACAGGTCGTACAGACTCAGCCGATTCAACCGCGCCAGGTCACCCAGGTTGGCCGGTGGCGGCTCCAGGCCGATACCCGCCGGCCCATCACCCGCACCGCTGTCGCCATGACAAACACTGCAATGCTGGGCGAACAAGGGTGCGCCACGGCTGGGGTCGGGGGTGATCGCCGGGGCCTGACTGACCTCATAGGCCGCGGCCAAGGTCGCGGCCAACTGGCGCGCCTGCTGCGCCACCTGAGCACCGCCTACCCGCTGCTCAATGCCCTCACGCAGACGGGCTACGCCTTGCTGCAATTGAACCTGCTCAGGCCGCGCCGGCAGCGCGACAAGCAACCCTTGCAGTACAGTGAGAAACTCCAGTTGCTCGCGGTATTCGCCGGAGTCGACAACCTGACCATTGGCCACAGTGGCCGGGTAGTCAGCGCCCAGATAACCGAGCAGATGCAGGGCTTGCGCCGCGCCCTCAATGGGCTCGGCCATGGCAGTCAGGCTGCACAGCGCCAATACGGGCAGCAGCAACCAACTGAAGTAACGCAATACGGTAGTCATATAGGAGCAGATCCCAAATACGAATGAATGACGATTTCATTGTCATCCTCTCAATGGCATTCCTCAACCTTTGATCGGCCATTGCCCGCGACAGATAGTCGCAATCGCGCAGGAGTCATTCGATGAGTTTTTCGCAACGCCTAGAAGAACCGGCTTTTGCGTTGATCTGTGGGGCCAGCCGCGGCATTGGCCTGGCACTGACCACGCAACTGCTGGCGCGCAAGGATATCGCCGGGGTCTGGGCTGTCGCCCGCCAGGCGAGCCAGTCAGCTGAGTTGCAGGCGCTAGGCGCGCAGCACGGCACGCGGTTGCACTGCCTGGATGTGGACGTATGCGACGAGCAGGCATTAAGTGAACTGGCCGCGCAGATGCGCGCAGCGATACCACGCCTGCATCTGCTGCTGTGCACGGTCGGGGTGCTGCAGGACGGTGCCGCGAAAGCCGAGAAGGGTTTGGCGCAGCTCAATCTTGAGGGGCTGCTAGCGACCTTTGAGCGCAACAGCTTTGCGCCCATCCTGCTACTCAAGCACCTACTGCCGTTGTTACGCGGAAAGCATCCGTGCACGGTGGCGGCGCTCTCGGCGCGGGTCGGTTCGATCGGCGACAACCGCCTCGGCGGCTGGTACAGCTACCGCGCCAGCAAAGCCGCGCTGAACCAGCTGCTGCACACGGCCAGCATCGAGCTGAGTCGGCTCAACCGCAACAGCTGCGTACTCAGCCTGCACCCAGGCACCACCGATACGGCGTTGTCGAAGCCCTTTCAGGCCAATGTGCCGGCCGACAAGTTGTTCACCCCGAGCTATGCCGCCGAATGCCTGCTGGCGCAGATTGAGCGGCACGGCCCAGAGCAAACCGGCACATTCTGGGGCTGGGATGGACAGCCGATCCCTTGGTAGCCCGACGTGTAACTAAACCGCCGCGCGGCGCACACTGGCCAGCAGCGCCGCTGCGCCGATAAACAACGCGCCAAAGGTCCGGTTCATCAACTGCTGCTGACGGGGCGAGCGCAGCGCACCCAGCACCCGCGCCGCCAGGCCGGTGTAGCCGGCCATGACAATCAGGTCAACGCAGATCATGGTCACGCCCATCACCAGGTACTGACCCAGCAACGGCGCTTGTGGATTGAGAAACTGCGGCAGCACCGCGAGCATAAAGACAATCGCCTTGGGGTTGCTGAAGTTGACCAGAAAACCGCGCAACACCAAGGTCAGCGGCCGGCCGATGGGCCGCTCGGTTTGCGCCGTCATATCACTGGGCAACGCCTGCCACTGGCGATAACCGAGGTACACCAGGTACGCCACGCCGAACCACTTGATCAGGCTGAAGGCCAGCTCCGACGCCGCCAGAATCGCCCCCACACCGGCCGCCACAATGGCAATCTGCAACGCCAGGCCCAGCTGCAAGCCCAGCGCATTCCAATAGCCGCGCAGAAACCCGTATTGCAGCCCCGCAGACATCGAGGCAATCGCCCCGGCACCTGGCGACAAGCTGATCACCCAACAAGCGACAAAGAACGCAAGCCAGGTTTCGAGAGCCATGGCGTCAATCTCCAATTAAAAGCAGGCCAGAAAAAGGGGCAGGCCGAAGCCTACCCCTTGTTGTGTTACTCGCCTAGCGGGCGAATCAGTCCGGCATGTCTTTGCGCAGTTGCACCGGGCCTAGCTCTTCCTTGCGCGCACGGGCGCGGGCGGTGCGCATGCGGATGTTGATGGCCTCAACGGCCAACGAGAAGGCCATGGCGAAGTACACATAACCCTTCGGCACATGCACGTCGAAGGCTTCGGCGATCAGCACGGTGCCGACCACGATCAGGAACGACAGGGCAAGCATCTTCAAGCTCGGGTGCTTATCGATGAAATCGCTGATGGTGCCTGCCGAGAGCATCATCACGATCACCGAAATGACGATGGCCGCAACCATCACGGGCACGTTATCGACCAGGCCGACTGCGGTAATCACCGAGTCCAGCGAGAACACGATGTCGATAATCGCGATCTGCACGATGATCCCCATAAAGCCGTAGGCCTTGCCGCCGTTGGCCTGCGCTTCTTCTTCGCCTTCCAGGCTATGGAAGATCTCGGCGGTGCTCTTAAACAACAGAAACAGGCCACCAAAGAACAGGATCAGGTCACGCCCGGAGAAGCCTTCACCGAAGAGGTGAAACAGATCGTTGGTCAGTCGCATCACCCAGCTGATCGACAGCAGCAGCAGAATTCGCGTGCCCATGGCCAGGGCTAGGCCGAAGAAACGCGCGTTGGGTTGCTGATGCTTTGGCAGGCGGCTGACCAGGATCGAGATAAAGATGATGTTGTCGATGCCAAGGACAATTTCCAGGGCAGTCAGGGTCAGAAATGCGACCCAGATTTCAGGGTTGCTCAGCCATTCCATAGGAATCAGATCTCGCTAGTACGTTCAGGGGGGAGTTGGCCGTTGCGCCAGCGGCGCACGGCTTTTTGGAAAAATAGACTATTGGGGATCTGCACCCAAGCGCCGGGCGCATCGCCAGTGACGTCTTCCAGGGTGGTGTAGAACAGGTTGATCGCAATCACCCGGCCGCGCACCCCGTGCTTGTCGGCGCTTTCCAGCACTTCGACACAATCACCGATGCGAAACGGCCCCATGGCGAAGATCAGCAGCGCGCAGAACATATTGGACAGCACGCTCCAGATCGCGAAAAAGGCAATCGCGGCCACGGCGGCAAAACCGGTCAGTGCAGTCCACAGCACCTGTGCCGAAACGCCTAGGCGCTCCAGCACCAGCATAAAAGCACTGCCCAGAATCAACCAGCGCAGTAAGCCGCGCAGCGGCATAAGCAACTCTGCCGGCAGCTGTGGGTAGCGGTTACCGAGCCGGGTGATACCGCGAGTGAGAATGCGCTGAACCAGCCAGGCCAGCAGCAAAATCAGTATGATCTGCCCGGCCCTGAGCAACGGTTCGCGCCAGGCCAGCAGCCACTCCAGCGTTGGCAGGGTGATGCTCAACTGGCGGCCTCCAGTTCGGCCTGCAAGCTTTCGAGGGTTTCCAGCGCCGCCATCCAGCGCTCTTCCAGATCGGCTTCGCGGACTTTCAGCGCGGCCTGTTCGGCCAATGCCTCACGTAGTTGGTCTTTCTGTGCCGCTTCGTAAATCTCGCTGCTACCCAGGCGAGCCTCGACGGCCGCGAGCTTGCTATGCAGTTGGCCCAGCTCTTTTTCCAACTTGTCGGCCTCGCGCTTGTGCGGGGCCAATTGCTGGCGCAGAGCGGCAGCGGCCTGGCGCTGCACACGCTTGTCGGCTTTGTCTGGGGCGCTCTCACCGCCGCTCGTCGGTGCCTGCCGCGTGCGGTAGTCCACCAGCCAGCGGGCGTAGTCCTCCAAGTCACCGTCGAACGGCTGAACCTGGCCGTCGGCAACCAACAGAAATTCATCGGTGGTGCTTTTCAGCAAATGCCGGTCGTGGGAGACCACCACCACGGCGCCGCTGAACTCCTGCAAGGCCATGGTCAGCGCCAGGCGCATTTCCAGGTCGAGGTGGTTGGTCGGCTCATCGAGCAGCAGCAGGTTGGGCTTGCCCCAGGCAATCAACGCCAGGGCCAGACGGGCTTTTTCGCCACCGGAGAAATTTAACACCGGCTCATCGCAGCGCGGGCCACGGAAGTCGAAACCACCAAGGAAGTCGCGCAAGGTCTGCTCGCGCTCGGTCGGGGCCAGGCGCTGGAAGTGCAACAGCGGACTGGCCTTGTCATCCAGGGCATCGAGCTGATGCTGGGCAAAGTAGCCGACCACCAGGTTCTCGCCGCGCTGCAAGCGGCCGCTAATCGGCTGCAGCTCGTTCGACAGGTTTTTGATCAGGGTCGACTTACCCGCCCCGTTCGGTCCGAGCAAGCCAATACGCGCGCCGGGCGCCAGGTTCAGTTTGACCTTCTCCAGCACCACTTTATCGCCGTAACCGAGGCGACCTTCGCTCAGGTCCAGCAGCGGGCTGGAAATCTTGTCGGCTTCACGGAAGCTGAAATCAAACGGCGAGTCGACATGCGCCGCCGACAACTCTTCCATGCGTTCCAGTGCCTTGATTCGGCTCTGCGCCTGACGCGCCTTGGTGGCTTGGGCCTTAAAGCGGGCGATGTACTTTTCCATGTGCGCGCGCTGCACTTGCTGCTTCTCGTACGCCTGTTGCTGCTGGGCCAGGCGTTCGGCACGGGTGCGTTCAAACGCCGAATAGCCGCCGCGATACAGGGTCAGCTTCTGCTGATCGAGGTGGGCCACATGATCCACCACCGCATCGAGGAAATCGCGGTCATGGGAAATCAGCAGCAAGGTGCCGGGGTAGCTTTTCAGCCAACCTTCAAGCCACAGGATCGCGTCGAGGTCGAGGTGGTTGGTCGGCTCATCGAGCAGCAACAGATCGGACGGGCACATCAGCGCCTGCGCGAGGTTCAGGCGCATGCGCCAGCCACCGGAGAAATCGCCAACGCGGCGGTCCATCTGTGCACTGTCAAAGCCCAGGCCGGCGAGCAGCTTGCGCGCACGGGCATCGGCGCTGTAGCCGTCGAGGGTATCCAGCTCGGTGTGCAACCGCGCCACCGCCGCGCCGTCATGCGCGGCTTCGGCCACGGCCAAGTCAGCTTGCACTCGACGCAGGTGCACATCGCCGTCGAGCACGTAATCCACCGCCTGGCGTTCGACCGCGTCGATCTCCTGGCGCATGTGGGCCACGCGCCAGTCGGCGGGAATCAGGCAATCGCCCGCGTCCGCACTCAGCTCGCCACGAAACAGGGCAAACAGGCTGGATTTGCCGGCACCATTGGCGCCGATCAGGCCGGCTTTGTGGCCGGGGTGCAGGGTCATCTCGGCATCTTCTAGCAGACGCTGAGGGCCACGCTGTAAAGTCAGGTTCAGGAGTCGGATCATAATGGCGGCGGAGTCTACCAGAGTCCCCCTTGAGAAATCCGGAAAGCACCATGCCCACTGATCTGTGGCGATTCGCCGAAACGCTTTATCAACGCCCGGGCGTCGAAGCCGCGTGCCTGCAACTGCAAGCCCAGGGGGCAGATGTGTGCCTGTTGCTCTGCGGCGCGTGGCTGGAAACGCGGCAGATACCCTGTGACGAAGAACGTACCGCGGCCTTGCGCATCCTGGCGCAGCCCTGGCAACAGCAAGTAGTCCTGCCGCTGCGCAATTTGCGGCAAAGCTGGCGTGAGGCCGCACAGGGCGATCAGGCGCTGGCGACGCTACGTGAACACATCAAACGACTGGAACTGAATGCCGAGCGCCAGCAGCTAGAGCGCCTGGCGGCGTGCACGCAACACTGGCCGAGTAATACGGCGAACGCGCCACCGAACTGGCTGCAAAGCCTCGCGCCTGAGCTGGCCAGCCGCGAGGCCCTGCAAACGCTGCACAGCGCAGCGGCGCAACTTAGCGCTTAATCCGCGCTTGGTGGCGTGCCGCCAGTGCTCGCGGCAGGCGCCGCCGCTTCGGCAACCGGCGCATTGACAACGGCCGGTTTAACTGCAGTTTTTCTAGCCGCTGGCTTGGCTGGGGCTTTTTTCACAGCGGGCTTCGCTACAGCCTGGCTGACTGGCTTAGCCGTTGCGACCTTCTTCACCGCAGGCTTTGCGACGGCCTTAGATGCAGCCGGCTTGCTGGCGGCAGGCTTGGCACTGCTCGCCGCTGCAGGCTTTTTCGCTGCCGCTTTGGTCGGTGCCTTGGCCGCTGGTTTGGCCACCTTGGCAGGCGCTCTTGCAGCGGGTTTGGCGGGTGCTTTGGCCACCGCAGTGACCGCCTTGCTGGCCGGCTTGGCGGCAGCTTTTCTGGCCGCAGGCTTGGCTGGGGCTTTAGGCGGCGCAGGCTTAACCGCCGTTTTGGCGGCAGCCGCCTTGGCCGAGCGGCTGTCCAGCGCTTTGTTAACGGCCTCTTTGACCTTGCCGACGCCCTGCGCCAATTTCAGACTTTCCTGAGCGTCACGCTTTAGCCCGGCAATATAGCTGCGAGTTTCGCTCTGGCGGTCTTTGAGAATGTCGAGCAACTGCTCCAGCTCGGCCACGGCCTCTTTACCTTTGGCCTGGGTTTTGGCCTTACCAGCGACGGCTGCATCCTGCATTTTGCTGCGGGCTTTGTGCAGTTTTTCCTGGGTCTTGCCACGTTGCTTTTCCAGCTTGGCGAGGAGCTTTTCGGCATCAACCAAGGCGCGCGTGCAGGCATCTTCGAGATGCTCAAGCAGGCTGCTGGAAAGTTGCTGTAACAGGTGCAGCGGCGTACTCACTGATTTCTTCTTTGCATTCTTTGTGGCCGACATGACGCGCCTCCAGGCGGGTGAAGATGGCGTCATACTAGACCGCCTTTTACTCGCCTTGCCACCTCACACATTGAGCGCACGGGCCGAGCTGGCATAATCGTGCCCCCTTCGCCGGAGTACGCTCATGCCACGCTTCACCTTGCTACTACTCTGTTTGCTCGCCCCCTTCGTTCAAGCGCAAGAGCAGGCGCATGACCTGGCTTACAGTCTGGGGGTAAAACTCGGTGAGCGGCTGCGCGACGAGGTGCCTGATCTGGAACTGCAAGCCCTACTCGATGGTTTGCGTCAGGCCTATCGCAATCAACCACTGGCACTGGATGCCACGCGCATTGAACACCTGCTGGCCGAACACGAAACACAGCTCGCCAACGCACCGGAGGCAACCGAAAAAGCCAAGACTGCAGAGCAACGCTTTCTCGCCGCCGAGAAAGCCAAAACCGGCGTTCGTGTGCTGCAGGATGGTGTGTTGATGCAGGAGCTACGCCCCGGCAACGGTCATAAGCCCGGCCCGACAGACCGTATTCAGGTGCGTTATGTCGGATTTCTCGCAGATGGCAGTCAGTTCGACGAAAGTCAGACCGCCCAGTGGTTTCGCCTAGACAGCGTCATCGCTGGCTGGCGCAGTGCGCTGCAGCACATGCCGGTGGGCGCGCAATGGCGCGTAGTCATTCCATCAGCGCAGGCGTATGGCGAAGAAGGTGCGGGGGATTTGATTCCACCCTACTCGCCCCTGGTGTTCGAGCTGGAGTTGCTCGACACCAAGGCGTAGCGAGCCAGTGCCTCAGAGAGCAGGCGAAGCCTGTTCCTGATGGGCGTTATGCAGGACTTCGATTAGGCAGTCTTCCAGCTCGAAACGCTCGTGCAACAACTGGCCCAGACGTTTCAATTCATCGAGCAACGAAGCCGAATCATTGCAGTCGCCAGCGTCACAGCGATCATTGAAGGCCAGCGCCGCTTCGGTGATCACCTCAATGCGCGGATAGATTTTCTTGGCCAGATCCAGACCACGCTGATCACCAAATGCCTTGGCTTCGCTGGTCAACTGCTCGTAGACCTCGAAGTGCCCAGCCGACACATAGTCGACAAGAATCTCGCAGAAGTGCTGCAAGGCATCGGCACTCGGCGCTTGCGCTGAGCCGGTAAGGGCTGCGTAAGCATCCACCAGTTCCTTGCGCTCTTGCAGCCAGCGGTCAATCAGCAGGTGAACTCCACCCCAGCGTTCCTGTGCGTTCTGACAACTCTCGAGCATGATGACCTCTACTTCCCTATTACTATTAGTGTTGTTCGCCTGCACCGAGACAGTTTCTTGTCAGTCGGAGCAAGGTCTGGGAAGACAGCCGTGAAACGGCAAGTTTCCGGCGGTACTGCAGGCCAGACTATTCCCGCAGGCCCAAGCCTTCAAGGCAGCACCGGAGATAATTTCATACAAGCGTTTAACCGGCGCTCGCTCAACTTCCTCAGTCATTGCGGGCTTATAAACGCTCAAAAAGACCTGGCCGACAGCCCCGCCCACGATGTCATCGGCAGTGCCAGGCAAACCATCAACACCGCCCGCATCAGGCCTCAGCAAACAACTCGATCAGCTCGCTGCGGGTAACGCCGACGCACACAAGCGCGAGTCAAGCAGGCGCAGGCCTTCCTGATACAGGTTGTTACTGCGTTCCAGATCACCCAATTGCGCTTGCAGGCGCGCTAGTTCGGTGCAGGTTTCCGGGTGACGCTCGAATGTCAGGCTGCTTTCCAGGTAATCCTGAGCCTTGCCCCACAACTGGCTATGCAGGCATAGCCGCCCCAGCGTCAGGAGCAGACCGGCATCATCAGGATGCTGCTTCAACCAGCCCTCAGCCGCCTGCAACTGCCGGCTCAGATCACGCCCACGCAGCAAGCCGTAGAGTCGCACCAGGGCCGTGTCGTAATGCTGCTTGAGGAACGGCCGCAGCAGCTCTTCCGCCTCATGCTCGGCACCCAACTGGCGCAATTGCTCGGCATACACGGCCACCAGTTCAGGCTGCTTATGCTGCGCGGCTGGCATCGCCTGCCAGGCCTGTTGCAGCAAGACCAGAGCAGTTTGTGTATCACCACCTAGCGGCTGCCCAGCCTGCAACAAGCGTCCACGCCAGGCCTGGCTCTCCAGCTCACTTAGTTCGGCATTTCCCAGGGATTTTTCCTTGCGTAGATCCGGTAACAGCCCGAGCAAGGCTGACCAGTCTTCGGTCTGCAGATAGAGCTGCTGTAACTGTTGCAACACCAGATGATGGTGCGGATGGCGCGCGCGCATGACCTGTAACGTATCCAGCGCCGCTTCGCTCTGGCCGCGCGCCTGCTGCAACTCGGCATGTAACAACGCAATCGCCAGCTCCGCTTGCGGCTGACGATCAAGGGCTTGCTCAAGCAAACCATCGCTGTCCTCGTATTGCCCCAATTGGTGCGCCGCACGGGCAGCACCCAAGTAATAACTCAGCGGCTGCGGCGAATGCTTTGCCGCCTGCGTCAGGTGACGTAGGGCGCGCGCCCAGCGACCTTCAGCCAGCTCGAGAAAGCCCTGCTCGGATGCCTGGCGGACACGGCGACGGCTGTGTAAGCGTGACCACGGGTTGAGCAGACCGCCGGAGGTCACCAGCAACCTGACACTCAAGCGCACCAGGTAGACCAGTAACCAGAGGGCCAGCAGCAAGGCAACGAACGCCCATAGACTGGATTCATAGCGAAACCCCTGGAAGGCAAATAGCACATAGCCTTTATGCTCGGCCAACGGCAGGCCGAACAACACTAGGCTGGCAACGCCGGCGACAACCGCCAAGATCAGCAGCAACCAGTAGATACGCTTCATTGCCGCGCCTCCTGCGATGCTGCCGCGGCAGCACCGTCTGCCGTAGCCGCAGGCTTAGTCTCGCTTGGCGGCTGCAGGCGCGCGTCTTGCTTGGCCTGCATGTATGCCTGCACGGCGTTCAGCGCCGGGCTCAAGTCCGGTGGCGTCACTGCAATCGGCTGCTCGGCCAGTTCATCGACGCGCGCACGCAAGGCCCGGCTATTGGGGTTATCCAGATCAAAGTGCGCATCCAACACCTCACGCGCCTGCTGCAAAGCCTGTCGGTAGACATCGCTCTGGCCATGCAGCGCCCCCCACTGCGCCTGCTCCAGCGCCAGGCTGAGGGCCAAACGTACCTGGGTCAGACTCTGGCCGGCCAACATAGGCCGGATATTGCGATCGGCATTGAAGTCGAGGCGGAAATATTCCGACAAGGTCTGCAGGCCACGCTGCCACCACGCCGGCTCAAGCGCACCATCGGCAGCCGCCAGCTCACTCAGCACACCGCCTTCGCCACTGAAACTCGGGGCCTGAGCATTGAGTTGCGCCACCTGCTCACGCAACGCGCCGAGCTGGAGAAACAGCCCGGTACGGTCGGGGTTATGGGTCGAACGCAATGCTTGCAGGCTCTTGGCCAACTGTTCACGCGCGGTAAATGCGGCGGGATCATCCTGCTCCTGAAGGATTTCAGCGGCAGCCGAAACCAGTGCGGAGGCGCTGTTGATATCCTGCAAGGCGGACAAACGCAGGCTGGCCAGACGCAGCAAATGCTCAGCCTCGGCCAAACGCCAATCCTGGCGGCTGGCCCCCAGTACGGTTTCCAAACGCTGACTGAGTAACTGCTGGCCACCTTGCAATTGCGTCAGCAAGAGGCGACGAGACTCTAGGTCATCGACGCCGGGCAGCTGATCCATACGCGATTGCAGCGTCCGACCAACCTGCGCCAGGCTCTGCGCCGCGTTCTGCGCTTCAGTACGCGCCTCCTGCAACTGGCTCAGCTGCTGTTGTGCGCGGGCATCCATCCCGTGTAACTGCCACAGCCCCCAGCCCCCAGCTCCGGCACCTGCCACCGCGATCAGCAGCGCCAGCAGCGCCAGGCCGTTTCCACGTGCGGCTGGCTCTTTCGCGCTGGGTTCAGGCGTGACCGGTGTGTCCATGGCGGCATCCACCAGAGTCTGTTCAGGCTCTTGCGGGCCTTGGTCTTTCGGAGTAGTTGCTTCGCTCACGTATCCATCCTTTGCGTCAGAGATCAGGGGTAGGTTGCGCTTGCAACGCTGCCAGCAACGCCGCGGCACTCGCGCCACGACAATCCACAACAAATTGCGCACCCGCTGCACGGGCCATTTCGGCGACTCGCGAGCTGGGTACAAACAAGGGTAGCAGGGCCAGCTGCGTCCAGGCCTCGGCGGCCAGCTCGCGTAAATGCACAAAGCCCTGCCCACTGCTGACCACCAGGGCGTTCAGACGCTCAGCCTCAACCCGCTTGGCCAGCGCGGCGGGCGGGTAAGCCGGCAGCACCCGACGATACAACGGTAGATAATCCACCTGCACGCCTTGGCCGCGCAAGCGTTCGGAGAGCAACTCCCGGCCACCCTCGCCGCGCAAAATCAGTACCTGCGGGTTAGCGGCCGTCAGCAGCGCTTGCTGAAACTGCGGCAGGGCAAGCAACGCCTCACTGTCATCGCCCTGTTCGGGATAATGCACCAGCAGGCCATGCTCGCTAAGTATCTGCCCGGTGGCGGCACCCACGCTGAACCAAGGCTGCCCGGCAGGTACGGATAACTGGCAGCGCCCAAGCAGATCGAGGCCCAGGCGTGCCGCCGGTTTGCTCACCACAATCACCGCGCAGTAGCGGTGCAGATCGGCAAGCGTGGCACGCTGCTCGACGCGCTCACTCAGGGCTTCAATGGCCAGCAGCGGCAAACTACTGCTGTAAATGCCCTGCTGGGCCAAGGTTGCGGCAAGCGCGGCGGACTCTTGGGTCGGCCGTGTCAGCAGCAAACGCCAGCCACTCACTCCGTGCCCGCCTCGCTGTATACGGCTTGCAGAATAGCGCCTGCGCCTTGCGCCAGCAGGGCTTCAGCCACCTGCACGCCCAACTGCTCGGCCGCGGCGCTACTGGCCCGCTGTTCAGCGCGCAGCAGTTGCGAGCCATCCGGCTGACCGACCAGGCCACGCAGCCACAACTGTTCACCTTCCAGCACCGCATAACAGGCAATCGGCACTTGGCAGCCGCCATTCAGGTGCTTGTTCAGCGCGCGCTCGGCAGTCACCCGCAATGCGGTGTCACGGTGATGCAAGGGGGCCAGCAGGGCATGGATCTCGCTGTCGGCACTGCGGCACTCAATTCCTACCGCACCCTGGCCGCCGGCGGGCAGGCTGTCCTCGGCACTGATCGAGTCGCGGATGCGGCTCTCAAAGCCAAGACGGATCAGGCCAGCGGCGGCGAGGATGATGGCGTCGTAATCACCGGCATCCAGTTTGGCCAAGCGGGTGTTGACGTTGCCGCGCAAGAACTGGATTTTCAGGTCCGGGCGACGCGCCAGCAACTGCGCCTGCCGACGCAGGCTGGAGGTGCCGACTACGCTGCCGGGCGGCAACGCATCGAGGCTGGCATAGGTGTTGGAGACGAAGGCGTCACGCGGGTCTTCGCGCTCGCAGATGCAGAACAGCCCCAGGCCCTCGGGGAAGTCCATCGGCACATCCTTCATCGAATGCACGGCGATGTCAGCCTGGTTCTCCAGCAGGGCGGTTTCCAGCTCTTTGACAAACAGGCCCTTGCCGCCGATCTTCGCCAGCGGCGCGTCGAGTAGTTTGTCACCACGACTGACCATCGGCACCAGGCTGACCTTGAGGCCAGGGTGCGCCTGCTCCAGACGGGCTTTGACGTGTTCGGCCTGCCACAGGGCCAGGGCACTTTTACGGGTGGCAATGCGGATTTCGCGAGACATGGGCAATTCCAGAAAACAAACTGCCTAAGATCATAACAGGCTGGCCCTTGTCAGGCCTGCAACCCGGGCTATCTGGATTGCAGCTCCTGACTTAGAGGTTATGCATCAACTTGCGCACGCCCGCCACATGCCGGCGGCTGACGATCAGCGCCTCGTCGTTCATGCCTTTGAGAAACAGCTGAAAATGCCCGAGCGGCGTACGCTGCAGACGCTCAATACGCTCACGGGCCACTAGGGCATTGCGGTGAATACGCACAAAGCGCTCACCAAACTCGTCCTCGAGTGCCTTCAGCGGTTCGTCCAACAGCACTTCGCCGCCGGCGTGGCGCAAGGTTACGTATTTGTGGTCGGCAATAAAGTAGATCACCTGATCCAGCGGAATCAGCTCAATACCTTTGCGCGTCCGTGCACTGATGTGGCTGCGCGGCTCGCCACTGCTGTCCGCAGCCGGCCGGGTTAGGGCTGCCAACTGCACGCGGTTAGGCCGCTCGGCTTTCTTCAGGGCTTCGCTGAGGCTTTCCGTGCGAACAGGTTTGACCAGATAGCCCACCGCACTGACCTGGAAGGCTTCGAGGGCAAATTCGTCATGGGCGGTACAAAAAATCACGGCCGGCGGCGCTTCACGTTCACACAGCTTGGCCGCTACCTGCAAACCATCCAGACCCGGCATGCGGATGTCCAGCAGCACCACATCCGGCTTCAGGCTGTCGATCAGGCTCAGGGCCTCCTCGCCGTTGCAGGCTGAGGGTTCAAGCACGCGATAGCCCTCGAGCTCGCCCACCATTCGGCTTAGGCGCTCACGGGCCAAGGGTTCGTCATCGACAATCAGGACATTCATAATGCACGGACTTCCTGCTTGGGTCTTACACAAGGATAGCGTAGACACGTGAAGTGGCGGCCGTCACGGCGCTCTACGCTAAGACTGGCCCGCGGGCCGAAAAGTGCCACCAGCCGCGCATCGATATTGCTCAACCCTTGATGCGTGCCGCGCGACGGCGGCGGCTCGCCTAGTTGCTCGTATGGATTGCTCACGCACAACTGGAATACCCCCTCGTGATAACTCGCCTCGACCTGCACCAAGCCGCCTTCGATGCGCGGCTGAATGCCGTAAATCAAGGCGTTTTCCAGTAAGGGCTGCAGCGTCAGCTGTGGAATCGGCAGATCATCCGGCACACCGGCAACCTCCCACTGCAACTGTAGACGCTCGCCGAGCCGATAGCGCTCAATCGACAAATATCGTTGTGCCAGCTCCAGCTCCTCCCGCCAGGGCACCAGGCTGCCGGGCTTGGCCAGGCTGGCGCGGAACAGGTCAGAAAGGTCGAGCACCGCCTGCTCGGCCTTGTACGGGTCAACCACCACCAAGCTGGCAATGCTGTTCAGGCTATTGAACAAAAAGTGCGGACGGATACGCGCCTGCAGCGACTCAATCCGCGCGCGCAACTCCGCCTGCTCCTGCTTGCGCCATTGGCTTTGCAGGTAGAAATAACGCAACAGCAGGGCCGACATAATCAGGCTGATCAGGGCATGCCGCAGGTACAGATTGGCCTCGCCATTACGCGGCAGCGGCCCGCCCAACTGGTAATAATCGGCGACGGCGGTACACATCAAACTCAAGGCCACCACAATCGCGCAGCACAAGGTTCCCGCCGTGGCCGCCGGCATACGCGCCATTAACGGGCGCAAGCGACATAGCACGGCGGCCGAAAGCAGCACGATCCACTGCACAAATAGCGAGGTCAGCGCCAGGCGCACCCAGTCGAAGCCCGGCAGCATCGGCTCGGCGAGTACCAGCACCAGCACCAGCAACTCGGCCAACAGCACCATGCTCAGTAACGCTTCCGGCTCGCACAGCTCTGGCACGAAAAAGTCATCGACCGCAGGTGATTGTGTTTCTGATAACAGGCTTTTTATTTTCATCGCCGCAGTTTCCGCGTGGGCCGCCCCAGCGGCAAGGTAGACCGCTCCGGTCGGGCAAAATAAACCACCGAAATACGCCTGGACCAATAAAACTGTGACCGACGCAACATTGCCAGGGCTAAGCCTAGCTGTGGCCCCAGGCAACGCGATGCGGCGATTTTGTCTGCCAGCCTGTTATTATCGACGGACTTTCTGTCTTGCCGGCCGCGCCATGCGGTCAGGCTGTTATTGCGCACCAGCCGAGCGAAGCCCATGAGCACTGAAAAAACCAATCAATCCTGGGGCGGCCGTTTTAGCGAGCCCGTCGATGCCTTTGTTGCCCGCTTTACTGCCTCAGTCGAATTCGACAAGCGCCTGTATCGCCACGACATCATGGGCTCCATCGCCCACGCCACCATGCTGGCTCAAGTCGGCGTGCTGACGGATGCCGAGCGCGACAGCATCATCGACGGCTTGAAGACCATCCAGACCGAGATCGAAGCCGGCCAGTTCGACTGGCGCATCGATCTGGAAGACGTGCACATGAACATCGAGGCGCGTCTGACCGACCGCATCGGCGTCACCGGCAAGAAACTGCACACTGGCCGTAGCCGCAACGACCAAGTCGCCACCGACATCCGCCTGTGGCTGCGTGACGAGATCGACCTGATCCTCGCCGAGATCACCCGCCTGCAGCAGGGCCTGCTGGAACAGGCCGAACGTGAAGCCGAGACCATCATGCCCGGCTTCACCCACCTGCAAACCGCGCAGCCAGTGACCTTCGGCCATCACCTGCTGGCCTGGTTTGAAATGCTCAGCCGTGACTACGAGCGCCTGGTCGATTGCCGCAAGCGCACCAACCGCATGCCACTGGGCTCGGCGGCACTGGCTGGCACCACCTACCCGATTCAGCGTGAGATGACCGCGCAACTGCTCGGTTTCGACGCGGTGGGCGGCAACTCGCTGGACGGCGTATCGGATCGCGACTTCGCCATCGAATTCTGCGCCGCCGCCTCGATTGCCATGATGCACTTGTCGCGCTTCTCCGAAGAGCTGGTGCTGTGGACCAGCGCGCAGTTCCAGTTCATCGATCTGCCGGATCGTTTCTGCACTGGCAGCTCGATCATGCCGCAGAAGAAAAACCCCGACGTGCCTGAGCTGGTGCGCGGCAAGACCGGCCGTGTATTCGGCGCCCTGACCGGCCTGCTGACCCTGATGAAAGGCCAACCGCTGGCCTACAACAAGGACAACCAGGAAGACAAAGAGCCGCTGTTCGACGCCGCCGACACCCTGCGCGACAGCCTGCGTGCCTTTGCTGACATGATTCCGGCGATCAAGCCAAAAGCCGCGATCATGCGCGAGGCGGCGCTGCGTGGTTTCTCCACCGCCACCGACCTGGCCGACTACCTGGTACGCAAAGGTCTGCCGTTCCGCGACTGCCACGAAATTGTCGGCCATGCGGTGAAGTACGGCGTCGACAGCGGTAAGGACCTGGCCGAGATGAGCCTGGAAGAACTGCGCCAGTTCAGCGAGCAGATCGAACAGGACGTGTTCGCCGTACTGACCCTGGAAGGCTCGGTGAATGCCCGCGACCATATCGGCGGCACCGCGCCGAATCAGGTGCGTGCAGCGGTCAAGCGCGGCTTAGCCTTGTTAGGCGAGCGCTAGTCCGGCGGTACACGGCGGCGCGCAATGCGCCGCCGGCATAACGCTGCTGTCGCCCACGTCGGCAGCATGTTCAGCTGGCCAGTGGGTCAGAACGCTTGCGCCGGGTCTCGGCGAAGGCGCTGGTACCTAGCCACAGCCAAAGGCTCTGCGCATCCGCCTCTCGCCCGTCTACGCTTAATTCATGGCTGTGGATAACTTCTTTCGGCGTTCGATCCCCCGCCCACACCTCGGTCAAGGCGCGCACGGTGGCATCGACCAGCAGGGTCAGCTCGCGCCCAGGATCGTCACGGCACAGGTCCGCAACCCCCTCTTCGACCACCAGCCACCAACGTCCCTCACCCGGACGCGCGTCGCGAAAGCTGAAATGGATGACTACCGGACAAGATGGAAACGCCTCGAGGCGGACAAATCGGCGCACGTCCCACATCAGCAGTCCGGCATCAAGTTGATCGTCACGCAGGCGACTGCCGATCCACTGGGCACCCCAGTGACCGAGGGCCATGACGATCGGTCGCAGGTCCTCACCGGCCGCCGTCAGGCTGTACTCCCAGACATTACCGACGGCTGTGCGCTGCAGCACGCCGACCTCTTCCAGGTGGCGCAGGCGCTGGGCCAACAGGCTGCTGGACATGCGCGGCACGCCACGATGCAAATCATTGAAGCGCTTGCTGCCGCACAACAGCTCACGTACCACCAAGGGCGTCCAGCGACTGCACAGCGCCTCGGCGCCGCGGGCAACGGTGCAGAACTGCCCGTAGCTGTTGTCCATCTTCAACCCTCCGCGTAGGAACACTTCAGATTCTGGACTAGTTGCGCGATTAAACCAGGCGCAGGCTGAGACTCATGAGTTCACCGCAATGAGGAGAACGACCATGAGCATGATTGCAATCATTCAGCGTCCATCGGTATTGCTCGATCGCCAGGCGACCCTGGTCAGGGCAGTGGAATCGGTAGCCGAGGCCGCCGCCGCAGGTGCCGAATTGGTGGTGCTGCCGGAACAATTCATTCCCGGCTACCCATCGTGGATTTGGCGCCTGGCGGCCGGCAAGGACGGCGCACTGATGGGCCAGCTGCACGAACAGTTGCTGGCCAACGCAGTGGATATCGCCCGCGGCGATCTGGCCCCCTTGCAGCAAGCCGCCCGCCACCACGCTGTGACCATCGTGTGCGGCCTCAACGAGTGCGACAGCAGCCGAGGTGGCGGCACTCTCTACAACAGCGTGGTAGTGATCGCTGCGGACGGTGCGCTGCTCAATCGCCATCGCAAGCTAATGCCGACCAACCCCGAACGCATGGTGCATGGTTTGGGCGACGCCTCTGGCCTGCGTACGCTCGACACCCCAGTCGGCCGCCTCGGCACGCTGATCTGTTGGGAGAGCTACATGCCACTGGCGCGTTACGCCCTGTATGCCGAAGGCGTACAGGTCTATGTGGCGCCCACCTATGACAGCGGCGAGGGCTGGTTGGCAACACTGCGCCACATCGCCCTCGAAGGCCGCTGCTGGGTGCTCGGCAGCGGTACCGTGCTGCGCGGCAGCGATATTCCCAAGGGCCTGCCAGGACGTGCGCAACTGTTTCCCGAGGCAGACGAATGGATCAACGACGGCGACTCAGTGGTCATCGACCCTCAAGGCCACAGCGTCGCCGGCCCCCTGCACCGCGAGAGCGGCATTCTCTACGCGCAGATCGACAGCAGCCGGGTAGCCCCGGCACGCCGAGCCCTGGACGTGTGCGGCCACTACGCACGCCCGGACATCTTCGACCTGCACGTGCGGCGCGCACCCTTGGAAGCGGCGCACTTTATTGATCAATAAAACCCAGCCAGGGCCAGACGCACTGCGCCTGGCCAATGAGAGGAGAACACTCATGAACAGCCAACCTAGCTATCAGGGCCAGTGCTTTTGCGGCGCAGTGCGCTTCACCGTCAGTGGCGAGCCGGCCGCCATGGGCTATTGCCATTGTGAGTCATGCCGCCAGTGGTCCGCCGGACCGGTTAATGCTTTCACCCTCTGGCCACCACAGGCGCTCGAGATAACCCAGGGTGCAGAACATATCGGCCACTACAACAAGACCGCGCAGAGCAAGCGCCAATGGTGCCAGCGCTGCGGCGGCCACCTGTTCACCGAACATCCGGGCATGGATCTGATCGATGTGTATGCCGCGCTGCTGCCGCAACTCACCTTCAGCCCAGAGCTGCATGTGCACTACCAAGAGGCCATGCTGCGGATCACCGACGGCCTGCCCAAGTGGCAGGACGTGCCCAAGGAGATGGGCGGATCGGGCATCAACCTAGCCGAGTAATACCGCCACGCGCGCATCATCCTCGGTGCTCGATGGCCGGGGCACGGGCGGGCTTGCAGTGTGCCTGCTCGGCCTCGGTCGCTAGCCGCGACTCTTTTTAACGGCCAGCGACCCGGAAGCCCCAGACGCCTGCGGGATCACTGCGTGCGGTTTTCTTTGCCTGATTGCCCTAGCTCTAGTTACGCTGGCATTTTTCTACGGCTGAACTAGCCCTTGCTGCGAGCTCCACATGCCCCTGCACATCCGTCCCGCCACAGTCGCAGACGCGGCCCTAATCCTGGGTTTTATCACCGACCTGGCCATCTACGAAAAAGCCGAACACGAGGTAAAAACCGACGTAGCCGGCATAGAAGCGAGCCTGTTCGGCCCTGACAGTACTTCGCATGGGCTGATTTGCGAAGCCGATGGCGTAGCGATTGGTTATGCCGTGTACTTTTTCAGCTACTCGACCTGGCTAGGCAAACACGGCATCTACCTCGAAGACCTCTACGTCCACTCCGCTCACCGCAAGATCGGCGCTGGCAAGGCATTGCTCCGGCACCTAGCACAACTGGCCGTGAGCAAAGGTTGTGGCCGTCTGGAGTGGGCAGTACTGGACTGGAACACGCCCGCTATCGAGTTCTATGAATCATTCGGCGCCAAACCCCAAGACGAATGGACCACCTACCGCCTTACTGGCCAAGCCCTGCTGGACTTTGCCCAGGGCTGAAGCAGCCACCTTCCGGAGTAGTACATGAGCGAGCAAGACGACGAGGCCTTTGCCGAGGACACCCTGATTCAGGCCATTGAAAACCAGCTCGAAGCCGGCGAACCGGCCTTCGTCCAGGCCGTGCTGAACAAACTGACGCTGGTCGGCTACGAGCGCGAAGCGATCATCGAGCTGATGGCGCTGGTACTGGCCGATGAAATCGAGGTGATGCTGCGCGATGACCGCGCCTTCGACCTCGCCCGCTACGAGCAAGGCCTGCGCGCCTTGCCCGAGCTGCCGGAACAGGCACCGTAAAAAGTCCGCAGATTTTTACCCCACTGCCTGCCGAGTTCTGGCAGCATCAAGCCACAGCAGACTGTGCGGCGCTTCACTACACTGCCATGGCAGGCTGCCTTGTTTCAGCCGATTTACCGCAGCGGGTGCTGCAGCCGCCGGCCGCAGCTCACTAAAACATGAAGCTGGAGTACTTATGGCCTTTACCCCCGAACTGATTGCCGAATTGGAAATCCTCGCACTGTTCAACCTGGGCACCACCCAGGAAGGCATCAAGGTTCACCACACGGCCAGCCCCTCGGCGATTGCCGCCGCGATCCGCCTGCATGACAAAGGCCTGATCAGCCAAGCCGATGGTGGCTACCTGACCAGCCTTGGCCTGGATGCAGCGCAACACGCACAAACCCTACTGACCATTCTCAACGTAACCGAAGCCGCCTAACCCGCCCCAGCCTGCGTTGTAGCGGCACGTTCACGCGGCCCGCGACGCAGGCGACAACCCTGTATCCACAGCCGTCCGCCAGCACCTGGCCAGGCATGATCACGTATAGCCCCGCAGAGCCTGAGCATGAGTCGCACCGAGGAAATTCGCCCGGACATTGATGACGGTATCGACCGCAAGGTACTCACGCAGCTGCGCGCGCGCTTCCTCACTCTCAACCAGGGCCGCCTGCAACGTGCCATGCAGGCGCTGTCGACGCGCCAGCAGCTGGTACTGAAACTGCTGCCGCTGTTGTTCCACGTCAATCATCCGCTGCTCCCTGGCTACGTCTCCGGGCTAACCCCGGCCGGCCTCAGCGGCTTCACCCCGGATGACGAACTGCTGGCCGAGGTGCAGCGCCTGACGCGCTCATTCACCTACAAGCCTTACCGCAGCCAAGATCAGCTGCCTATCCACGGCCTGTTTCTGATGGGCAGCCTGGGCACCGTCGCGCAGGCCGAGCAGAGCGACATGGACCTCTGGGTGTGCCACGCCAGCGACCTCAGCCCGCAACAGCTGCATGAGCTGCATAAGAAATGCGCACTGCTGGAAAGCTGGGCGGCAACCCTGGGTGCCGAGGCGCATTTTTTTCTGATCAACCCCGCACGCTTCATCCTCGGCGAGCGCGAATCGCAACTGACCTCGGACGATTGCGGCACCACCCAGCACTACTTGCTGCTCGACGAGTTCTACCGCACTGCGATCTGGCTCGGCGGGCGCACTCCGCTGTGGTGGTTGGTCCCCGTGTATGAAGAACAGCGTTATCAGCACTACACCAGCACCCTGCTGGCCAAGCGCTTTGTCCGCAGCGAGGACGTCATCGACCTCGGGCACCTGGCGCGCATCCCGCCGGAAGAGTTTATCGGCGCGGGCATGTGGCAGCTGTTCAAGGGCATCGAGTCGCCCTACAAGTCGGTGCTCAAGCTGCTGCTGACCGAGGTTTACGCCAGCGAACACCCCAAGGTCGAGTGCCTGTCGCTGCGCTTCAAGCAGGCCGTGTTCGCCAACCGCCTGGATGTCGATGAGCTCGACCCCTATATCGTGGTGTATCGTCGTTTAGAGGAATACTTGCTCGGCCGTGGCGAACACGAACGCCTAGAGCTGATCCGCCGCTGCCTGTACCTCAAGGTCGATAAAAAGCTCAGCCGGCCGCCGCGCCACAACCGCAAGAGCTGGCAACGCCTGCTGCTGGAGCGCCTGACCCATGACTGGAACTGGGACAGTCGCCAGCTGGCCATGCTCGACAGCCGTAGCCAGTGGAAGGTCCGCCAGGTCAGCGTGGAGCGGCGCATGCTGGTCAATGAACTGACCTACAGCTATCGCTTTCTGTCGGCGTTCGCGCGTAACGCCGCCGTGGGCAGTTCGCTCAACAGTCGCGACCTCGGTATCCTCGGCCGCCGCCTGTACGCGGCATTCGAGCGCAAGGCCGGCAAGATCGAATTTATTAACCCCGGCATCGCCCCCGACCTCGCCGAAGACACCCTAACCCTGGCCCAGAGCCCCAGCCCGGATGATCCCAACGAAACCCTCTGGGCCCTCTACAGCGGCAACGTCAACGCACAAGAGCTGGCCGATTTCTCACCGCTCAAGCGCTCACGCGAGCTGATCGAGCTGCTCGCGTGGTGCCAGCGCAATGGCGTGATCGACAGCAGCACACGCCTGTCGCTGCACCCTGGCAGCAGCGACCTCAGCGAGTTTGAACTGTCCAACCTGCTCAGTAGTCTGCAGCAGGCGATCCCCTTGCCACTGCCGGCAATCGACGAAAGCGCCTTGCTCAGCGCCAGCATCCCCAGCGAGGTGCTGTTACTGGTCAACGTCGGCATCGATCCGCTTAAGCAGTTCAGCCAGATGAACATGCACATGACCAGCGAGCGCACCGATGCCCTGGGTTATTCCGGGGTGCGCGAGAACCTGATTCTGACCCTCGACCAGGTCACCCTGAACAGCTGGAACGAAGTGCTGGTGACCCGCTATGACGGCCCCACTGCACTGCTCGACTGCCTGCGCGACTTCCTCAACAACCTCCCCGCCAACGGCCGTAAACCTAACCTGCGGGTGCGCTGCTTTTGCCGCAACCGCGCCACGGCGATTGCTGAGCGGGTCGAGGAACTGTTCCGCGAAACCCTCGGCAGCTTCAGCAGCAAACAGGCCAATCGCTACCTGCTGCAGATCAAGCAGCAGTACCACCTGCTTGAACTAAAGCCCGGGCACGTCAGCCACACCAGCCTGAAAGACCTGCCCACGCTAATCGAACACCTGGGCGCAGAGCTGCCCGGCTACAGTGATTTACATCTGGATCGAAGCGCTCTGCAAGGTGAGGACCTGGCGCTGATCCTGCCGCTCGGCCGGCCGCAGTGCATCCAAGTGTTCTACCGACTGAACGAAGCCAGCGAGCAGGCCGAGCTGACGGTGCTCGACGAACACAACGCGCTGTGGCGCCAACAACTGCCGTACCGTGATGAGCAGAGCTTGCTCACCCCACTGCAACGCTTTCTGCAATCAGTGCTGTACCGGCGCAATGCCCTGCTGCCGCTGGATAACCTGCCGGCGCACCAGCCGCTGGAGATTATCTACTACCAAGTGCTGCCGGATGCACCGCTGCGCGCGCAGAGTTTGGAACGCCGCTCGCCGCCGCTGTCACCGATCAGCCACCCGTTTTATGACGTGCAGGCCATCGTCGAACCCGGCGATGGCCGACGCTCGCACGTCACCTTGTACTGTAATCACCGAGAGTTTTCTGAACTGGAATACGCTGGCGATCTGTTCGCCGCCGTCGCCCAACACATCCTCGCGCAACGCCGCGATAGCGCGCGCTACCCCTGCTATATCACCGACTTAGACCTGTCGGCGGTACTCGGCGAAGGGCATATGCAGAGCGTGCATTACCTGCGTTACAAGAGCCGCCTTGAGGCGGCGCTGAATCAGGCGCTGCAAAAAGCCTGAGCGCACGACTCAGCCGCGGCTGTATTCGCCGGCAGCTTCCGGCTGATATTCCACCGCCAACAGTGTCAGCTTGAGCACTTTGCCGCTGGGCGCGACCCAGTCAATATGTTGACCGACGGACAGACCGAGCAGGGCCGTGCCGACCGGCGCGAGGATCGAAACACTGCCTTCACTGCGGGCATCCTGCGGATAGACCAGGGTCAGGTGGTAATCCTTGCCACTGCTTTCTTCGCGGCAATGCACGCGCGAATTCATGGTCACCACCCCGGCCGGCACCTCGTCATGCCCCACCACATCGGCACGGTCGAGTTCGGCCTGCAACGCCACGGCATTGGGGCCGAAGTCATCGAGACTGTCGAGCAAATGCTCCAAGCGCTGCAGATCAAGACGGGTGATGATGAGCGAAGATGGGCTGGTCATGGTGCGGGTATGTCCCCTTTACGGATGGTGAAAAAAGCAAAACCCCATCACGAAGACGGGGTTTTGCAAGATTTTGCTGACCGTACCACAGCTACCTAAATAAACAAGACCACCCGGTCAAGGGTTATCGTCACGCTGTTGCAGGCGCACCTCGGCCGCCGCACAAATCGCGCGCTGGCGCGGCTGGTCGGCTTTACTCCAGTCCAGAATGTCCTGCAGCGTACGCCCGCACCCCAGGCAGATATCCTGATCATCCAGGCAGCACTGGCGACGGCAGGGCGAGTCAATCGGCTCGCCCACCGCCTCAGAGCTCTTCGAACTCAAGGTCGGCACCGGATTGCTCGAGGGTGATGCGCGCGAGCATTTCACCCAGCTGCTCGTCGCTGCTGTCGCACATCCAGCGCTCGCTGGCCTGGTCGTAATCAAAATGAAAACCACCGGAACGGGCCGCCAGCCAGAGTTGGCGCAATGGCTCCTGGCGACTGAAGATCAGCTGAGTGCCGTTCTCGAATCGTACGGTCAGCACTCCGGCCGAGTTTTCCAGATCAAGGTCCAGGTCGCAGTCATCGAAAATATCTTCCACCGCCTGCTGGGTGGCATCGACCAGATCGTGAAAGCGGGCTTCGGTCAAACTCATTGCGACGTACCTCAAAAAAAGTTCAGCGACTGCAACAGTCTTGGGCTGTGGTGATAAATGTTTGTTCAGCTGACGGCTGATACTCACCGGTGCATTGCCCGGTTCAACGCCGGATCACGCCGACCATACAGCACCCGTTGCGGGCGTAGTTCACCCAGCAACGGGCAAAAGCATAACCCGGCTTCGGGCAAACGCCGCTGCAGGGTACGCGGACTCAGCAGCAAACGCCCGGCGATTTGCTGCAGGCGCGTCATCGAGCACGTTATCGCCCCAAGTAATCGAGCAAACCCTGTAGGCCGGCGATTGAAACCAAGGGTTTAGCGCTGCGAGCGTGCCCATCCAGTCGCCTGATCTGCGCTGCTGGCGCCTGCACCAAAGATACAGGCAGGCCCCGCCAGACGGGAAACCCAGCGCATAGGCAAGGCGTCGGGGCCTCGGTATACTCCAGCGCATTATGCTTTTTATAGGGATTTCATCATGAAGCGGTTGTTTACTGCCCTCTTCACCGTGGTTGCTCTCAGCACCCTGCTCGCTGGCTGCGGCCAGAAAGGCCCGCTGTTCCTGCCAGAAGAAAGCCAGCCCGCGCCGGCCCAGGCCGAACCCGCAGCCGAACCTGCCCAGACCGAATAAGGACAGCGCATGAACGCCTTCAACTACCGCGACGGTGCGCTGTTCGCGGAAGGGGTGGCGTTGTCCGCCATCGCCCAACGCTTCGGCACGCCGACTTATGTCTATTCGCGTGCACATATCGAAGCGCAGTACCGCGCCTATGCCGATGCCTTGCAGGGCATGCCGCATCTGGTGTGTTTTGCGGTCAAAGCCAACTCCAATATCGGCGTTTTGAATGTCCTGGCACGCCTCGGCGCCGGCTTCGACATCGTCTCGCGCGGCGAACTGGAACGGGTGCTAGCCGCCGGCGGTGAGCCGAGCAAGATCGTCTTCTCCGGTGTGGGCAAGAGCCGCGACGATATGCGCCGCGCCCTGGCAGTGGGCGTGCATTGCTTTAACGTCGAATCCACTGACGAGCTGGAACGCCTACAGGTTGTCGCCGCTGAGCTGGGCAAGACCGCGGCAATTTCGCTGCGGGTCAACCCGGACGTCGATGCGGGCACCCACCCGTACATTTCCACCGGGCTGAAAGAAAACAAGTTCGGCATCGATATCGAGCATGCACCTGCGGTCTATGCCCGCGCAGCGGCCTTGCCGAACCTGCAGGTGGTCGGTGTTGATTGCCATATCGGCTCGCAGCTGACCACGCTGCCGCCGTTCCTCGACGCCCTGGAGCGCTTGCTCGCTCTGATCGACAACCTGGCCGGCCAAGGCATCCAGATCAAGCATCTGGACTTGGGTGGCGGCCTCGGCGTGCAGTACCGCGATGAACAACCACCACTGGCCGGCGACTATATCAAGGCGGTGCGTGAGCGCATTGCCGGGCGTGACCTGAAGCTGGTGTTTGAACCGGGCCGTTCGATTGTGGCCAACGCCGGTGTCCTGCTGACCCAGGTCGAGTACCTCAAGCACACCGAGCACAAGGACTTCGCCATCGTCGATGCGGCGATGAACGACCTGATCCGTCCGGCACTGTATCAAGCCTGGATGGACGTGGTGCCGGTGCAACCGCGCGATGCCGCCACCCGCAATTACGACATCGTCGGGCCGATTTGCGAAACCGGCGATTTCCTCGCCAAGAACCGCGATCTGGCCCTGATTGAAGGCGATTTGCTGGCGGTGCGCTCGGCCGGTGCTTATGGCTTTGTCATGAGTTCCAACTACAACACCCGCGGCCGCGCCGCCGAGGTGATGGTGGATGGCGAACAGGCCTTCGAAGTGCGTCGTCGCGAGACGCTCAGCGAGCTTTTTGCAGGCGAAAGCAGCCTGCCGCCCGCGAGCTAAAAGGACACGCTCATGTTATTGCGCTTTACCAAGATGCACGGCCTCGGCAACGACTTTATGGTCCTCGACCTGGTCAGCCAGCACGCGCACATTCAGCCGAAAAACGCCAAGCAGTGGGGCGACCGCCACACCGGCGTCGGCTTCGATCAGTTGTTGCTGGTCGAGCCGCCGAGCAACCCGGACGTGGACTTCCGCTACCGCATCTTCAATGCCGACGGCTCTGAAGTAGAGCAGTGCGGTAACGGTGCACGCTGCTTCGCGCGCTTCGTGCTGGACAAACGCCTGACGGTGAAGAAGCAGATACGCGTGGAAACCAAGGGCGGCATCATCGAGCTGGACGTGCGCAGCGATGGGCAGATCAGCGTCAACATGGGCGCACCGCGCCTGGTGCCTGCCGATATTCCGTTCCAGGCCGAACAGCAGGCGTTGAGCTATCGCGTGGCGGTGGACGAGCAACAGGTTGAACTGGCGGCCGTGTCCATGGGCAACCCGCATGCCGTGCTGCGGGTCGACAGCGTCGACAGCGCCCCGGTGCATTGCCTGGGGCCGAAGCTGGAACACCACCCGCGCTTCCCGCAGCGGGTCAATGTCGGCTTCCTGCAAGTAGTCGACCGCCAACGCGCCAAGCTGCGTGTATGGGAACGCGGTGCCGGCGAGACCCAGGCCTGCGGCACCGGCGCCTGTGCGGCGGCAGTAGCGGCGATCAGCCAAGGCTGGATGGACTCTCCGGTGCAGATCGAATTGCCCGGCGGCAAGCTGAGCATTGAATGGGCAGGCCCAGGCCAGCCCGTTATGATGACCGGCCCCGCCGTTCGTGTTTACGAAGGACAGGTCCGTTTATGACCGACAAGCAGGATTTACCCAAGCCATTGGATTCGGAAACAGTTGCCGCCTACCTGCGCCTGCATCCGGAATTCTTTATCGACCACGACGAGTTGATCCCCGAACTGCGTATTCCGCACCAGCGCGGCGATACCGTGTCGCTGGTTGAGCGCCAGGTAAAACTGCTGCGCGAGCGCAATATCGAAATGCGCCATCGCCTCTCACAACTCATGGACGTGGCCCGCGACAACGACCGCCTGTTCGACAAAACCCGCCGCCTGGTGCTTGATCTGCTCGATGCCAACAGCCTGGAAGAGGTGGTCAGCTGCGTGGAAGACAGCCTGCGCAGTGAGTTTCAGGTGCCCTTTGTCAGCCTGATCCTGTTCAGTGACGCGCCGCTGCCCGTGGGCCGCTCCGTCAGCAGCGCCGAAGCGCATCAGGCCATCGGCGGCCTGCTGGCCGGCGGCAAGACCATCTGCGGCGTGCTGCGTGAGCATGAACTGAACTTCCTGTTCGGCAGCAAAAACGCCAAACAGGTCGGTTCGGCAGCAGTGGTCAGCATCTCCGATCAAGGCCTGCACGGTGTGCTGGCAATTGGCAGCAGCGATCCACAGCATTACAAAAGCTCGCTGGGCACCCTGTTCCTCGGCTATATCGCCGAAGTCCTGGCGCGGGTTTTACCCGGTTTCGCCACCCCCTTGCGCTCGGTACGCTAAGCCGCGCAACGAGCGCACCGCAGGGAGCTTGCATGCAAGACCTCTTGGACGCCTACCTCGAGCACCTGCGCAGTGAGCGCCAGCTGTCCTCGCATACTTTGATCGGCTACCGCCACGACCTGAGCAAGCTGCTGGCGCTGTGCACGCTTGAACAAATTGACCGCTGGAGCGCGCTCGACAGCGCGCACCTGCGGCGTATGGTCGGCCGCCTGCACATGCAAGGCCAGTCCAGCCGCAGCCTGGCACGCCTGCTGTCAGCCACTCGCGGCTTGTACCGCTACCTGATCCGCGAAGGCCACTGCCAGAGTGATCCCGCCAGCGGCTTGATGCCGCCCAAGGGCGAGCGCCGCCTGCCGAAAACCCTGGACGCCGACCGCACCGCGCAACTGCTTGATGGCGCGCTGGAAGACGACTTTATCGCCCGCCGCGACCAGGCCATGCTTGAGCTGTTTTATTCATCCGGCTTGCGCCTGTCGGAACTGGTCAGCCTGAACCTCGACGGCCTCGACCTGCCCGCCGGGTTGCTGCGGGTGACGGGCAAGGGCAACAAGACCCGCGAGCTGCCCATCGGCCGGATGGCACGTCAGGCCATGGAGCAATGGCTGCCATTACGCGCCCTGGCGAAGCCTGCCGACGGCGCGGTGTTTATCAGCCAGCAGGGCCGCCGTATCGGCCCGCGCGCGGTGCAGCTGCGGGTACGCCAGGCCGGCGTGCGCGAACTGGGCCAGCACTTGCACCCGCATATGCTGCGCCATAGCTTCGCCAGTCATATGCTCGAGTCGTCGCAGGACTTGCGCGCCGTGCAAGAACTGCTCGGCCACGCCGACATCGCCACCACCCAGGTTTACACCCACCTGGATTTCCAGCACCTGGCCACCGTCTATGACCAGGCTCACCCCAGGGCTAAACGCAAAGGCGGCACAGAATGACTATTCAGCTAATCACCTTCGACCTCGACGACACCCTGTGGGATGTCACCCCGGTGATGCAGGACGCCGAGGCGGCGCTGCGCAACTGGCTGACCCTGCACGCACCGCGCCTCGGCGCAGTGCCGGTGGAGCACCTGTGGTCGATTCGCGCCGGCCTGCTGCAGGCCGAACCAATGCTCAAGCATCGCCTCAGCGAGCTGCGTCGGCGTATCCTCCTGCATGCCCTGACAGACGCAGGCTACCCGCACAGCGACGCGCAGGTGCTGGCCGAGGCCGGCTTTCAGATATTCCTCGCGGCGCGTCATCAGGTCGAACTGTTCGCCGAAGTGCATCCCACACTCGAGGCACTGGCCAATCGTTTCCAACTCGGGGTGATCACCAACGGTAATGCCGATGTGCGCCGCCTCGGTCTGGCGGACTACTTCCAGTTCGCCCTGTGCGCCGAGGAACTGGGCGTCGGCAAGCCCGACCCGAAACCCTTTACCGAAGCGCTGAAACGCGCCGGTATTGCCGCCGAGCACGCGGTGCATATCGGCGACCATCCCAGCGATGACATCGCCGGGGCTCAGGCTGCCGGGCTGCGCGCCATCTGGTTCAACCCTCAGGGCAAAACCTGGGAGGCCGATAATCTGCCGGATGGGCAGGTTCGCAGCCTGGCCGAACTGCCCGCACTGCTGCACAGCTGGAGCTGAACGGCGAGCCTATAGGGCGTCAGGCGTAGGCTGGGTTAGCGGCCAACGCCATCCCGCGCACCTCACAGACTCTGCTGCCGCGTAACCCCACAGCATGCCGGCAGGCACGCAGCAGTGAAGGGTTACGCCCCAAATGCCACATTGCCAAATATCGCCACGGCGGCTAACCCATCCTACGATCCGAGCCACCACAAAAAAGCCCACAGGCTTTTGACCTGTGGGCTTTTTGGTTTACCGCAAGCGCTTAGATAGGGCGACTGCCGTATTTGCCTTCCGGCTTTTTCGGTGGATCTGAGACCACATTCGGCTCGACCTCCTGCACCTTGCCGCCACGCGAGAGGAACTCTTCCATGGCGCGGGCCAAGGCATCACGGTCTTTCTGCTTGGCTTCTACGCTCGGCAGTTCGTCTACCGAGACAGCGGACTTGGCTTTTTTGCTTTTGCTGGCGGGTACGACTTCGTCGTCACCGTCGCCATCATCACTGCTGTCGTCATCTGCGGCAGCCAATTCTTCGCTTTCGTCTTCGTCAGCGCTTTCTAATTCGTCGTTTTCCAGATCATCGTCGCTCATGTTCCAACCTCATGACTTGCGAAAAGCAGAGTAGTTATAGCCCAGCTGCGTCAGCTTTCTAACGCCGCTGATAAAAAATCCAGGGGGTCCTGCCTTGGCTGAGCGCTGCGCATCGGCGATCTGCACTCAACGGCGCGCATTTTAGGGTCTGTTGCCATTTGATCACAACAAACAGACCTTAACTCTCGCAGAAAAAACAAAGGGCGCCATTAGGCGCCCTTGTTCAAACCAGCGGAAATCAGCGCTTGGTGAATTCCGGATAGGCTTCCATGCCGCACTCGGCAATGTCCACGCCTTCGTATTCCTCTTCCTCGGTTACCCGCAGACCAATCACCAGCTTGATGATGGACCAGACGATCAGGCTGGTGATGAACACCCAGGCGAAGATCGCACCAATACCCAGCAGCTGCGCGCCGAGAGTCGCATCGCCATTGGTCAGGCAAACCGCCAACAGGCCCCAGATCCCGACCACACCATGCACCGAGATGGCACCGACAGGGTCGTCGAGTTTCAGCTTGTCCAGACCGAGGATCGAGAACACCACCAGCACGCCACCCACACCACCGATCAGGGTGGCCTGCAGGGCAGTCGGGGTCAGCGGTTCGGCGGTAATCGCCACCAGGCCCGCCAGCGCACCGTTAAGGGCCATGGTCAGGTCAGTCTTGCCGAACAGGATACGTGCCACGATCAGCGCCGCAATCAGGCCACCGGCAGCGGCCATGTTGGTGTTAACGAACACATTGGCCACGGCGTTAGCGTCTTCGACGGTGCTCATCTTCAGCTGCGAGCCACCGTTGAAGCCGAACCAGCCCATCCACAGGATAAAGGTACCCAGCGCCGCCATCGGCAGGTTGGCGCCAGGAATGGCGTTAACCTGGCCATTCGGGCCGTACTTGCCTTTACGTGCACCGAGCAGCAACACACCCGCCAGAGCAGCACTCGCACCCGCCATGTGCACCACACCGGAACCGGCAAAGTCGAGGAAGCCCGCTTCGTTGAGGAAGCCCGAACCCCACTTCCAGAAGCCCTGTACCGGGTAGATGAAACCGGTCATGACCACCGCAAAGGCGAGAAAGGCCCACAGTTTCATGCGCTCAGCCACGGCACCAGACACGATCGACATACAGGTCGCGGCGAACACCACCTGGAAGAAGAAGTCCGAACGCGCCGAGTAATACGGCGCATCGTCACCACCGCCGAGGACCGACTCAACGCTGTTCTCGTCACCGATCAAAAAGCCCAGGCTTGGCAGGATGCCGCCTTCCGGGCTGGAGTACATGATGTGGTAGCCGATCACCAGGTACATGATGCTCGCCACGGCGTACAGAGCGATGTTTTTAGTGAGAATCTCGGTGGTGTTCTTGGCGCGCACCAGGCCCGATTCGAGCATGGCGAAACCCGCTGCCATCCACATGACCAAGGCGCCGCAAACCAAAAAGTAGAAGGTATCAAAACCGTACTGCAGTGCAGTCAATGCTGTGTTGTCCATGGTTCACCTCTTGCCGTTGCGCTTTTATAGCGCTATTCGGTTAAGACGTCCGGGTTGGCGCCGGACGCGCTCCGTGTGCTTACAGGTTGTAGCCGCGTTCGTTATGCAGGGCGAGATCGAGGCCAATGGTCTCTTCCTCTTCACTGACCCGCAGGCCCATTACTAGGTCGATCACTTTCAAAATCACCAAGGTCACCAGCGCGGTGTACAGCACCGTGAAGGCCACCCCCTCGAACTGGATCCACAATTGCGCTGGAATATCTTCCACCGTGCCGAAGCCGCCCAAGGCCGGCGCGGCGAACGCCCCAGTGAGAATCGCGCCGACAATGCCGCCTACGGCATGCACGCCGAACACGTCGAGGGAGTCGTCATAGCCCAGCTTGCGTTTCAGGCTGGTGGCGCAGAAGAAGCAGATCGCGCCGCTGGCCAGACCAATCGCCAGAGCGCCCATCGGCCCCGCCGTACCGGATGCCGGAGTAATCGCCACCAGACCTGCCACAGCACCCGAGGCAATGCCCAATACGCTAGGTTTGCGATGGGTGATCCACTCGGCGAACATCCAGCTCAGCGCCGCCGTTGCCGTAGCAATTTGGGTGACCAACATGGCCATACCGGCGCTGCCGTTAGCGGCCAACGCAGAACCTGCGTTGAAGCCGAACCAGCCGACCCAGAGCATGCTGGCACCGATCAGGGTGTAGCCAAGGTTGTGTGGCGGCATAGCCGTGGTCGGAAAACCCTTGCGCTTGCCCAGCACCAGGCAGGCCACCAGACCGGCGATACCGGCGTTGATGTGCACCACGGTGCCACCGGCGAAGTCGAGCACGCCCCAGTCCCACATCAGCGCACCGTCGCCACCCCAGACCATGTGCGCGATAGGCGCATAAACCAGGGTGAACCACACGGCCATAAAGATCAGCATGGCCGAAAACTTCATGCGCTCGGCAAAGGCACCGACGATCAAGGCTGGGGTGATGATGGCGAAGGTCATCTGAAAGGTGATGAACACGCTCTCAGGGATTCCAGCCACCAGGCTGTCCAGGGTCAAACCAGATAGGAAGGCTTTCGAGAAGCCGCCGACAAAGGAGTTGAGGTTAACCACCCCTTGCTCCATGCCGGTGGTATCAAAGGCTAGGCTGTAGCCGTAGACGACCCACAGAATGCTGATCAACCCGGTAACAGCAAAACACTGCATCAACACTGACAGCACGTTCTTCGAACGCACCATGCCGGCGTAAAACAACGCCAAACCGGGGATGGTCATAAACAGCACCAGTACAGTGGCGACCAACATCCAAGCGGTGTCGCCGCTGTTCAGGCTTGCCTCTTCGGCCATGGCAAAGCCAGGAACGAGAGACAATAGGGCTCCTAGCCCTGCGATTTTTCGCAGAGTCATGGTTTAACTCCTGGGGCGTGGGGTTCGTGCGGAGGCTTAAACTGCGTCGGTGCCGGTTTCGCCGGTACGGATGCGGATCGCCTGTTCCAGGTTTACAACGAAAATCTTGCCGTCACCGATTTTGCCGGTATTGGCAGCCTTGGTGATGGCCTCGATCACGCGATCGAGTTGGTCGTCGGCGATGGCCACGTCGATTTTCACTTTTGGCAAGAAATCGACCACGTATTCAGCGCCGCGGTACAGCTCGGTATGGCCCTTCTGACGCCCAAAGCCTTTGACTTCAGTGACAGTGATGCCCTGCACGCCGATCTCCGACAGTGACTCACGAACGTCGTCCAGCTTGAACGGCTTGATGATGGCAGTGACTAGCTTCATGTAACTCTCTCCCGTGTATGGTGGACTTGCCCCAGGAATTACGAACCCGGCTCAAGTCTAAGCGCAGTGCCTGGCTTTTGTAATGCATCGCCGCCCTGATCCAGCGGCATCGATGCTCAGCAACCGCTCCAACGAAACACTTCCTCGCTTCGCCTGACCTACTGGAACTGCATCGGTGCATGTGTCACAGGAGACAAAGCAGAAAGCTTGCCAGGTCATAAAAAATCTATTTATTTCATGGCCTTACAGGTAACACGGCGGTTTTTACCCGATCGCTAGCGACACCCACCGCACTACAACGGTGCAACGGCCGGCCGCGCAACGCGCAAAAACCGTGCAAACAGCACCTAGCCTGCGCCAGGCGCACCCGGCAAGCCGGATAAAGCTGCGTGCTACACTGCCGCCATCTGTAAACGGAACCTGATTATGCTGCCACCTAAAGCCCTGCTAGACGCCCTGACCTCCCACGCCTCGCGCCTGTTTAACGGTGACGCACCCTTGCCGCGCGGCGAGTTCGAAGCCCAATTCAAGGTGCTACTGCAAAGCGCCTTCAGCAAGCTCGACCTGGTCAGCCGGGATGAATTTGACAGTCAGATGGTCGTATTAGCCCGCACCCGCGCGCGCCTGGAAGCCCTCGAAGCCAAGGTCGCCGAGATGGAAACCCGCAGCGCAGACGCCACCGCAAGCAACGCCTAACGCCCGAGCGGATGCATCTGCCGATCAAGGAGTGATCGATGTCCCTGGCCATAGTCCACAGTCGCGCCCAAGTCGGCGTTGAAGCGCCCGCCGTCACCGTCGAGGCCCACTTGGCCAACGGCCTGCCATCACTGGCACTGGTCGGGCTGCCGGAAACAGCGGTAAAGGAAAGTAAGGATCGCGTGCGCAGCGCGATTCTCAATTGCGCCTTCGACTTCCCACCCCGACGCATCACCCTGAATCTGGCCCCGGCCGACCTGCCCAAGGATGGCGGTCGCTTCGACCTGGCCATCGCCCTCGGCATTCTCGCCGCCAGCGGCCAGGTGCCGGCGGTGGCACTGGAACAGCTTGAATGCCTGGGCGAGCTGGCACTTTCCGGAGCCATACGCCCGGTGCAAGGCGTATTACCCGCAGCCCTGGCCGCCCGCGCCGCCGGACGCACCTTAGTGGTGCCCAAGGCCAATGCCGAGGAAGCCAGCCTGGCGTCTGGGCTGACGGTGATTGCCGTCGAGCATCTGCTGGAAGTCGCCGCGCACCTCAACGGGCAAACGCCCATCGCGCCGTATCAAGCCCAAGGCCTGCTGCGTCAGCTGCTGCCCTACCCGGATTTAGCCGAAGTACAGGGGCAAATTGCCGCCAAACGCGCGCTACTGGTCGCCGCCGCGGGCTCGCATAACCTGCTGTTTACCGGGCCTCCCGGCACCGGCAAGACCCTGCTGGCCAGCCGCCTGCCGGGTTTGTTACCCGCGCTGAACGAAGCGGAAGCACTGGAAGTCGCCGCCATTCATTCGGTGGCCAGCCACACGCCGCTGAGCGCCTGGCCACAACGGCCGTTTCGCACCCCGCATCACAGTGCATCGGGGCCGGCGCTGGTCGGTGGCGGCAGTCGCCCGCAACCGGGCGAAATCACCTTGGCCCACCAAGGCGTGCTGTTTTTGGACGAACTGCCCGAGTTCGATAGAAAAGTGCTGGAGGTGCTACGCGAGCCCCTGGAAAGCGGGCATATCGTGATTGCCCGCGCCCGCGACAAGGTGCGCTTCCCCGCACGCTTTCAACTAGTGGCGGCAATGAACCCCTGCCCCTGCGGCCATCTGGGCGATCCATCCGGGCGTTGTCGCTGCAGCAGCGAGCAGGTCCAACGCTACCGTAACAAGCTCTCCGGGCCCTTTCTCGACCGCATTGACCTGCACCTGACAGTGCCACGCGAAACCACCCGACTTAACGCCGACGCAGCGCCTGGGCCGAGCAGTGCAGAGCTGGCCGTTCAGGTAGTAAAGGCGCGCCAGCAGCAGCTGAATCGGCAAGGCTGCGCCAATGCCCATCTCGACCTGAATGGCGTGCAGCAGCATTGCAGCCTGCCCAATGCAGACCGCCAATGGCTGGAAAACGCCTGCGAGCGCCTGGGGCTGAGCTTGCGCGCCGCGCACCGCGTGCTGAAGGTCGCGCGCACCCTGGCCGACCTGGACAGCGCCGCGCATATAAGCCGCGCTCACTTGGGTGAAGCCTTGCAGTACCGCCCCAGCGGCAGTGCCGGCTAAATCGCAGACATAAAGAAGCCCCGCATGCGGGGCTTCTTTATGTGGAGCTGTAGCGCGTAGCGTCTCCTTACGATCTCGCGAGCCAGAGACATGCAAGACAGAAACAGGCGCTTACTGGTCGCGCAGAGCGGCACGCTCACGGCAGGCATCGCCGAATGCCTTGAAGATTTTCACCGAGTGCGGGTTCTGCGCCGCCTGCCACTCCGGGTGCCATTGCACCGCCAGAGTGAACTGCTCAACGCCCGGCAGGTGAAACGCCTCGATCAAGCCATCTTCGGCATGGGCCAGGGCCTCGACACCCTCACCCAACTGATCGACCGCCTGGCCGTGCAGTGAGTTGACCGGGAACGCTTCCTCGCCCATCAGCTCGGCAAACCAGCTGCCGGGCAGCGCACGTACGGTATGGCTGTCGCTGTACTGCACCGCCACCGGATCGGTGGAATCTTCGCGGTGATCATTAAAGCCCGGCACTTCATAGGCCTTCTGATGGATGGTGCCACCCAGCGCCACGTTGATTTCCTGCATGCCACGACATACCGCAAACAACGGCAAACCGCGCTTGAGTGCCGCGCGAATCAGGGGAATATCGAACAGGTCGCGGTCTTTATCCTGGCCTTTGCTCGGCGTTTTGTTCTTCTGCCCGTACAGCGCCGGGTCAATATTGCTGCCTGCTCCGGTCAGGTACACGCCGTCGACCATGGACAGGTATTGGTCAATGTCATCGACGCCACAGCAGCTCGGCGCCAACAACGGCACACAGCCGGATAGTTCGGCCACTGGCGTGATGTATTTGTGGGTCATGACTTGATAAGCGTGACCTTTGCGCTCTTGGGTGCCCATGGACATCAGGACCACCGGTTTGCGTGATGCTGGACGCTTGTTGTTATCGTTGCTGGACATACTTCACCTTGGGGCCGGACAACCGGCCATTGCTATGCAGGGCGCTGAGCACTGTTGCACGCACCCTGTTGTGCGCTCGGCATAAGGGCCTAAAAGCCCCTACACCCTGCGAGCAAGTCTGCCAAAGCCGTAAAATATGTCAAACAAATAAGTGCAAATCGTTTGACGATAGTGCCTAAGAACACCCGCACAAATCGTTGTAAAAAATCATAAATCGTTGATATACAACAATAAAAATATAAAAACCCCAATCAATGAGTCCAATATTTTTTACGCTTGCTGAGGGTGGGAGCAGAGCTGCGGGTGCCGCCGAAGTCGAACTTAATCCACTTCACGTGGCTGTACCTTGGCCGGCTCTTTGCGCAACACATAGAACAGGTTGGGCTCGCTGACGATATAAATATTGCCGTCCGCATCCATGGTCACCCCTTCGGCCTGACCGATGCCACGCTGCAGGCCGTTCATGCCGCGGGCCAGGCTGATAAAGCTGACCGGCTCGCCCTGCTCGTTCACCTCCAGCAGCAGCCGCGACTCATCCGATAGCACCAACGCATGGCCGGTGCGGGCGTCGTAGGTCAACGAGGAAATATCGCGCAGAAACAGCTGCTCGGAGGCGAGCGGTTGCAAGGTACCGGCCGCCCCATCCTCGCCGGGGAACGGCAGGCTGAACAGCCCCAGCGGGCCACGCTCCTTGCCCAGCAACACGCGTTCATTGCGCGAGTCCCAGGCAATACCCTCGAAGCCCTTATTGCCAGCATCGGCAAAGCCCAGGTCATAGGAGGGGTGATCCGTAAACTCCAAGCTGCGAGTCAGTGCGCCCAGTTTGAAAGTGGTGAGGGTGCGCTTGCGCTCATCGATGATCGCCAAACGACCGCCGGAGAGCACCTCCACGCCTTCGGGATTGGCAAAACCATGCAGATCGATACGCCGCATCACCTGGCCATCCAGGCTCAGCTCGATCAGTTGTGGGGACTTACCGGTGACAGCGAACAGCGTGTTGCTCTCGGCACTGTAAGTCAGCCCGGACAGCTCATCATGCTCTAGGCCCTGCAAGGGCTTGCCTTGCAGCACCGCCCGATACCCCGGCAACCAGATACTCTGCGCCTGCTCGGCGGCGCTCACACGCTGCTCTTTGGCCCAGAACGACAGTCGGTCATCCCAGTGCAGATAATTCGCCGCCAACAGGCCAGCACCGAGCAGCACACACAGCAGCAGCCAGCGCAGACGCACCAGCCGGAAAATCCAGATCGACATCGCACACTACTCATAAGAACGATGGCCATCAGACTAGCGAGCAACGCTTAAGTTTCTGTTAACCCCCCAGCCAGTGGACACCTCCAAGTGCCCGCCACGTATAGCTGAGGGCTAAGCGCTGGTTACAGGGCGCGACTGGCGAAGCGGCTATGGCCCAACAACTCCAGCACCAGCTCATCGCCTTTATGCAGCGCACCCACACCAGCGGGTGTGCCGGTGAGAATCACATCGCCCGGCTGCAGGCTGAAATGGCCGCAGATGTGCTGGATCATCGGCAGAATCGGATTGAGCATGTCGCGGCTGTTGCCGTCCTGCCGCACCTCACCGTTGATCGCCAGGCGAATACCGATATCGCTCAGGTCCTCAACCGCATCACCCGGCACGAAGGGCGCGAGTACGCAGGCGCCGTCGAACGACTTGGCGGTTTCCCAGGGGTAGCCCTTGGCCTTGAGCGTGGCTTGCAGGTCGCGCAAGGTCAGGTCCAACGCCGGGGCGAAGCCGGAAATGGCGTCCAGCACTTCCTCGGCATTCGGCGTACGCGACAGCGGCTTGCCAATCAGCACGGCGATTTCCGCCTCGTAATGCACGTCGCCCTTACCCTCGACCAGGGTGAAGCCATCATCCAGCGCCACCACACAGCTGCCGGCTTTGATAAACAGCAACGGCTCGGTGGGCAGCGGATTGTTCAGTTCTTTGGCGTGTTCGGCGTAGTTACGACCGATGCACACCACTTTGCCCATGGGAAAGTGGATGTGGGTGCCATCGACATACTGATGCTGGTAGCTCATGGGCAACTCCTTATGGGAATACGGTGCTCGGCTCTTTGTGCGAGCAGTTATGCGGGGCGAATGAAGCCGCCCTACGATCTGCATAGTTGATCGCCCATAGTGGGCAACTCAGCGCGGACTGTCGCTTCGACGAAAGATTAAATCAGCTTGCTGAAAGCGTCGCGAGCGAAGGTAGGCAAGGCGGCGGAGTCGGGAAAAAGCGCAGTTGGTTAGTGCCAATGAGCATTTTTCCTGACTCCGCCAACGCAGCATGACCGAGTGCAGTAGCTTTCAGAGCGGGAAAATCTTGCCCGGGTTCATAATCCCGTTCGGGTCGAACGCCGCCTTGATCGCCTTCATATAGCCAATCTCGGCGTCCGAGCGGCTGTAAGTCAGGTAATCGCGCTTGGTCATGCCCACGCCATGTTCGGCGCTGATCGAGCCGTTGTACTTCTGCACGGTCTCGAACACCCACTTATTCACCGTCGCGCACTTGGCGAAGAACTCGTCCTTGGACAAGTTCTCCGGCTTCAAGATATTCAGGTGCAGGTTGCCGTCACCGATATGGCCGAACCAGACGATCTCGAAGTCCGGGTAATGCTCACCGACGATGGCGTCGATATCGTGCAGAAACGCCGGCACTTTCGACACAGTGACCGAGATATCGTTCTTGTACGGCGTCCAGTGGCTGATGGTCTCGGAGATGTACTCGCGCAGCTTCCACAGGTTCTGCAGCTGCTGCTCGCTCTGGCTCATCACGCCGTCGAGCACCCAGCCTTGCTCGACGCAATGCTCGAAGGTGGCCAGGGCCGCTTCGGCGACTTCTTCGGTGCTGGCTTCGAATTCCAGCAACGCATAGAACTGGCATTCTGTTTCAAACGCCGCGGGCACATCGCCGCGGGCCATGATCTTGGCCAGGGCCTTGTCGGAGAAGAACTCGAAGGCGGTCAGATCCAGCTTGTTCTGGAAGGCGTGCAGCACCGGCATGATCGAGTCGAAGTCCGGCGTGCCGAGCACCATCGCGGTGAGGTTCTTCGGCGCACGGTCAAGGCGCATGGTGGCCTCGACGACAAAGCCCAGGGTGCCTTCGGCGCCGATAAACAGCTGACGCATGTCATAGCCGGTGGCGTTCTTGATCAGGTCCTTGTTCAGCTCCAGCAACTCGCCGGTGCCGGTGACCACTTTCAGCCCAGCCACCCAGTTGCGGGTCATGCCGTAGCGAATCACCTTGATCCCGCCGGCATTGGTGCCGATGTTGCCGCCAATCTGGCTGGAGCCCGCCGAGGCGAAATCCACCGGGTAATACAGGCCTTTATCTTCGGCAAACATCTGCAGCTGCTTGGTCACCACGCCTGGCTGACACACGGCGGTGCGGTCGAATTCGTTGAATTCGAGAATTTGATTCATGTAGTCGAACGACACCACCACTTCGCCATTGGCCGCCACTGCGCCAGCAGAAAGCCCGGTACGCCCGCCCGATGGCACCAGCGCGACCTTGTGCTGATTGGCCCAACGGACGATGGCCTGCACCTGCTCGATGCTCTTGGGGAAGGCAATTGCCAAGGGCGCTGGGGCGAAATGCTTGGTCCAGTCCTTGCCGAAGGCATTCAGGGAATCGGCATCGGTCAGCACTTTGCCGGGCTCAACCAGGGTCTTCAGCTCTTCGATCAGCGCAGGGTTGGTCATCTACGGAACTCTCATACGATTCATGGTCACCCTGAGCACGCTTCATCTGCCAGGGTAGGTGTTTCGCGGGGCTCGTATGCTAGCATACGCCCCCCGTGAATCATGCCTCTTAGCCGATCTGCGGGTGCAGTCAGCACTGCCGCTGACCCTTCCCTGACACCATTACGTGGGACAACAGGTACTCCGATGAGCAAGACCTCTCTCGACAAGAGCAAGATCAAGTTCCTTCTTCTTGAAGGCGTCCACCAGAATGCAGTGGATACCCTGAAGGCCGCTGGTTACACCAACATCGAGTACCTCAAGGGCGCGCTCTCCGACGACGAGCTGAAAGAAAAGATCGCCGACGCGCACTTTATCGGTATCCGTTCGCGCACCCAACTGACCGAAGAAGTCCTCGACTGCGCCAAGCGCCTGGTCGCCGTCGGCTGCTTCTGCATCGGCACCAACCAGGTCAACCTGGAAGCCGCTCGTGAGCGCGGTATCGCGGTGTTCAATGCACCGTTCTCCAACACCCGTTCGGTCGCCGAGCTGGTGCTGGCCCAAGCGATCCTGCTGCTGCGCGGCATCCCCGAGAAGAACGCCTCCTGCCACCGTGGCGGCTGGATCAAATCGGCAGCCAACTCCTTCGAAATCCGCGGTAAGAAGCTGGGTATCGTCGGTTACGGCTCGATCGGCACGCAGCTCTCGGTACTCGCCGAGTCCCTGGGCATGCAGGTGTTCTTCTACGACACCGTGACCAAACTGCCGCTGGGTAACGCCACCCAGATCGCCAAACTGCATGACCTGCTGGGCCTGTGCGACATCGTGTCGCTGCACGTACCTGAGCTGCCGTCCACCCAGTGGATGATCGGCGAGGCGGAAATCCGTGCAATGAAGAAGGGCGGCATCCTGATCAACGCCGCTCGCGGCACCGTGGTCGAGTTGGATCACCTGGCTGCAGCGATCAAGGACGAGCACCTGATCGGCGCGGCCATCGACGTATTCCCGGTCGAGCCCAAGTCCAACGACGAAGAGTTCGAAAGCCCGCTGCGTGGCCTGGACCGGGTGATTCTCACTCCGCACATCGGTGGCTCTACCGCCGAAGCGCAGGCCAACATTGGCCTGGAAGTGGCCGAGAAGCTGGTCAAGTACAGCGACAACGGTACCTCGGTGTCCTCGGTCAACTTCCCTGAAGTGGCCCTGCCGGCGCATCCGGGCAAGCACCGCCTGTTGCACATCCACGCTAACATCCCGGGCGTGATGAGCGAAATCAACAACGTGTTCGCCGAGAACGGCATCAACATCTCCGGCCAGTTTCTGCAGACCAATGCCAAAGTGGGTTATGTGGTGATCGACGTCGACGCCGAATACTCCGACCTGGCGCTGGAGAAGCTGCAACACGTGAAAGGCACTATCCGTAGCCGCGTACTGTTCTAAGCCGCGCGCCACGCAAGAAAAAGGGAAGCTTCGGCTTCCCTTTTTTATGCCCGTAAAACGGACGTCACGTAGGTTGGGTTAGCGGCGCCTGTGGTTTATCCACAGTCGCCACGAATCTCATGCGCCGTGTAACCCAACAGCATGGCTATCGCTGAGTTCAACCCATCCTACGCAAGCGACTGGGCTTCAAGCGCGCCCAGCGCCGCTTCGGCAGCCGCCAGCTCTTCTTCGCTAAACACCTGCACCCCGGCGCGGCGCAAAGCCGCTGCCGTCACACCTTCGCCCGCCACTTTGGTGCCGCTGAAACTGCCGTCGTAGTTCTCCTGATTACCGCACGACGGGCTGCGCGCCTTGAGCAGGGCGATACGGATGCCATGCTGCGCGACCAAGGCCAGCGCTTGCGCGGCCCCGGAAACAAAGGCGGCGGTGACATCCTCACCGTCTACGGTCAGCACTGGCAGCAATCCATCGAGCACCTGCGCGCCCTGGCCACCGAGGATTTCTGCCGGCGCACGCGGGGTTGGCAGGCCACCGGCGACTTCCGGGCACAACGCCACCACCCGCCCTTCCTGCTGCCAACGCTCAAGCAGGGCAAATGGGCCATGGGCACCGCCGTCATAGCGCACGCGCTGGCCCAGCAGGCACCGGCTGATCAGTATTTTCTGCATAACGGCCTCACATTCAGCAGGCTAAAGCAGCCCAGTTCCACGGCGGCGCAGCCAGCCCGTGAGCGACAGGCGCTCACGGGTGGCCGGCAGCACTTCATGGGGCATGTCCGCCGAGAGAAACACCAGCAAGCTGCCCGCCTGGGGCAATACGTCGTGCTGGCTACCATCGGCTAAGTGCAGGCGCAGCGCGCCGCCCTGCTCGGCCTGCCACGCCTCATTGAGGTAAAACACCACGGAGACCGCGCGCCGGTCATCATCACGAAAACGATCCAGGTGGCGCTTGTAATAGGCGCCAGGCGGATACAGGGCAAAGTGGCTTTCGAAATCCTCCAGCCCCAGATACAGCGCCTGATTCAAGGCTCCACGCAACTCGTCCATAACCGCCAGGTACTGATCGCAGGCGGCGCTCTGCCCGGGCTCCAGCCATTGGATATGGTCACCACGCAGCCCCTCGTTGATAACCGCCAGGGCACTGCGGCCGACACCGGCCTGCACCAATAAACCAGCGGCTGCTCGCTTACGGCACTCTTCGGCCAGTTCAAGGGTCAGAGTGGGGACAATGAAGTGTGTTTGCAGTGACCAGCCGCGTTCGGCCAGGTCATCGATAATGCACGCCACACGGGCGCTGAGGTCGTTAGATGAGCAGGTGTTCAATGATCGCCCCGAAGGAATGAGTACCTACCTAAATATAGGTTTGCGATTCTAGCAGCCCGCCGACTGACCTCGACAAGCTCTTAATGCACACCGAAAATAGCCGCCCCAAGAATGGAGTCACTATGCGCGCCCTTGCCGTTGTTCTAACCCTGCTGCTGAGCCTGCCCGCCCTGGCCGATGACTACCTGCAGCTGTATCAGGCGGCAGGCTGGCCGCAGCAGCGCATGCACTTCAGCGATGCCCTGCAAGCCGCCCAGGAGCGCTACCGCAGCAGCCTGCCGCCGGCGGTACACCAGGCGCTGGTGAACAACAGCAACCAGCGCTTTGCCGCCGCCGCCGTCGACCAGCGCGCGCAACAGGGCCTGCGTAACAGCCTCAGCCAACCGGCCAGCGCCTTGCAGTTTTTCCAGTCAGCGCTGGGCCGCAAGATTGTCGATGCCGAACTGCTCGCCACCCGCAGCGACCAACTGGCGCGTTATGCCGACGGCCTGCCGCGCACTGAGGCCAGTGCCACCCGTCGCTTGCTGATTCGCCACCTGGCCCAGGCCCTGCCGGCCAAGGAAGCCGGTGCCGAAGTCAGCCTGGCGCTCGCCGGCGTGGCCGCTGACAGCCTCAGCCAGATGCTCCCCGGCCTGCTCGGTGGCGGCAGCGCGCAAGCCTTGCTCAATGGTCAGCGCCAGCGCCTGATGGAGCAGATCGGTGCGGACCTGGATAACACCCTGCTGCACGTTTACCGTGAGTTGAGTGATGCCGAGCTGGAGGAATTTGTCAGCTTTGCTCAGTCCGACGTCGGCAAGGCCTACTACCAAGCAGCGCTGAGTGCTATCCGCGGCGGTCTGGCGGTTGGCCAGAGCACCGCCAACCTGGCCCCGGCACCCCGCGGGATCTAACCCAGGCGCTGGCTGAGCCAGTCAAAATAGCGCTGGCGCAAGGCCGGCGCTTCATTGGCCAGGTGATGCCCGGCCTCGGGCAAACGCAGAATCTGCGGCGCAGCGAACTTGTCTTGCAGCACCTTGAGGTTGTGCCGCCAGTCCACGGTCATATCCGCCTCACCCTGAATGATCAGCGGGCTGCGCGTGCTGCGCGGCGCGGCCTCGATGTGCGGCACCCAGCGGCTCAGCGCAGCAATCCAGGCAGTTGGCAGGTTGCGCGGCTGCAGCGGGTCGTGGTGCTGGACGAACTCGATAAAGGCCGCATCGCTGGAGTTGACGCTGAAGCGCCGTGGAATCTCGCTGACGAAGTGGCGCATCACCCGGTAGCTGAGTTGCGACCAGCCCCACGCCCGTGGCCGCACCAGCGGGGCCAGGAGAATGGTTTCGCCAACCTGCGCGACAGGCTCAGCGGTCAGCAGATAGTCGATCAGGATCGCCCCGCCGGTGCTCTGCCCACACAGGTGCCAGGGCGTTGGTAAATCCAGCTCAGCGGCTTCGCCCAGCAGCGCACGCAACACCGTCTGGTACTCAGCAAAATCACCGATGCTGGCACGTGCGCCGCTGGACAGACCATGCCCCGGCAGATCGCAGGCCAGCACGGCAAAGCCCTGACCCAGCGCCCACTCGATCACATGCCGGTACAAGCCAACGTGATCGTAATAACCGTGCTGCAACACTAAGGTGGCGCGCGGCTGCTCTGGCCACCAAAGCTGCGTGGCAATCTGATAACCACCCGTCTGCAACCAGCCCATGCGGCTGCGTGCGGCCAGCGCATCGCTAAACCCATAAAACTGTCGGTACGCCTGCTCAGCCGGCGACAGCGCACCGGCTGCGGCCAAGGGTCGCAGACTGGCAATCAGGTTTTGCGGCTGAAACGGCTCAGGCATGGGGCTTCCATCGATCACAGGAGAATATTCGCAGGCCATCCGGGCCGGCTTTATCAGGGGGCGGATATTCAGCTGTCACGCCAGCCATGGCAAGCTGCGCGCCTGTTAAGTGAAGACTGCCCATGACCCGACCCTCGCGCAACACCCTGCTCGCCAGCCTGCTGATTTTGCTTTGGGGCGCCGCCATGCTCGCCGCTTACTGGTGGTATGAGGCGCGCTACCTGCGCAGTTTCAGCGAGCAGACCGCGCTGTTCTACGGGGAGCAACTGCGCCTGCCTGACGAGCTGGCCGGCCCGGGACCGATTCGTCTGGTGCATTTCTGGGATCCGGCCTGCCCGTGCAATATCGGCAACCAGCAGCACTTGGCCGATTTGACCGAACGTTTTGCCCCGCAAGGCGTGAGCTTTTATGCCGTGCAGAAGCCCGGCAGCACGGGCCAGCTGCCGAGCACCCTGAGCGCCCTGCAACCGCTCGCGGCACTGCCCGGCAGCGGGCAAATTCCGGCCAGCCCGGCGGTGGCCGTCTGGGACCGCACAGGCCAACTGGCCTACTTCGGCCCCTACAGCGAAGGCGCCACCTGCACCTCCAGCAACAGTTTTATCGAGCCGATTCTCGATGCCCTGATCGCAGGTCGCCCAGTAAACGCCAGCAACACCTTGGCGGTGGGCTGCTTCTGCGACTGGCAGAACGACTGACGGCTGCAGGCCAGTGCTGCGTGAGTACACGCAGAAGCGACCTCATGTCTAGATTCGGCATGCCGATACAACACCTGCCGCGGGCTCCGACGGGCTAATCTCGGCCCAACAACCCTCGACTAGAATTATACAAATGCAATAGCATGTACAACTTAACGCTCAACATGAGCGACTCGCCAAGGATGGTTGCCACACTCACCGTGACTGCAACGCAACCTTTCGGGTCCCCCGCCATGCCTACTCGCCTTTCCCCCCTGCAACAGCACTACCGCAAAGCGGATCGCATCATGCTGGGTGTGCTCTGGTTGATGTTTGTCTACTCACTCGGCCTCGCGGCCTGGCATGGCACCTGGGGCCAGGCGCTGCTGGTCGGTGGCGGTACGGCCGTGGTGGTCAGCGTGCTCAACCAGCTGATCAGCGGCCAACGGTTACTGCGCTGCGTGATGGGCGCAGCCTTTATGGTGATGTCGGCGCTGCACATCAACCAGTCAGGCGGCATGCTAGAAATGCATTTCGGCATCTTCGTGCTCCTGGCCTTTCTGGTGTATTACCGCGACTGGTTGCCAATCGTGGTCGCCGCCGTGGTGATTGCCGTGCACCACCTGAGCTTCTTCGCCCTGCAAGCGCAGGGTGTCGAGGTCTTGGTGGTGAAGAATGGCAGCTGGCCGCTGATCTTTCTGCATGCGCTGTACGTCGTGGTGGAAAGCGCGATTCTGATCTACCTGGCCCTGCAGACTCACGCGGAAGCCGTCGAAGGTGCCGCGCTGATGCAGGCCGCCGAAAAACTCACGGAAAACGATGAGCAAATCGACCTCAGCTACCGCAGCACCGCGCAGGGCAAAGTCAGCCAGGGTTTCAACCATTTCCTCGACATCCTCGATGAGCTGGTCGGTGAAGTAATCAAGGACACCCAAGGCCTGCAACAGATGGGTGACAGCCTGCTGCAGGCCACCGGCCACCTGCGCACCGGGGCTGATCAGCAGCAAGGTGAAATCATCTACATGAGCTCGGCCATGCTGCAGATGAGCACGGCGATTGATGAGGTGGCCGGGCACGCCGATGGTGCCGCCACCGCCGCACAAACCGCCAACCAGCAGGCCGCCGAGGGCAGCCGCTCGGTCAACCATATACGCAGCGAAATCGGCAGGCTGGCCACACAAATCGACGTGACGGAAAGCGAGGTGCAAGCGCTGGCCACCCAGTCCGAGCAAATCGGCAAAGTGCTGGAAGTGATCCGCTCAATTGCTGAGCAAACCAACTTGCTCGCCCTTAACGCGGCGATTGAAGCCGCTCGCGCGGGCGAGCATGGCCGTGGCTTTGCCGTGGTAGCGGACGAGGTGCGCAACCTGGCGCAGAAAACCGCGCTGTCCACCGCGGAAATCCAGCAGATCATCAGCGGCCTGCAACAAGGCAGTCGCCAGGCGGCCAGCGCCATGCAGGCAAGCCGCGAGAGCGTACGCAGTTGCGTGCAGGACAGCCAAGCCACTGCTGAACTGCTCGGCGCGGTAGCCCATGACATCAGCGCCATCACCCAGATGAACGAGCTGATTGCCGCCGCCACCCACGAGCAAGCCGCCACCAGTGCGGAAGTCAGCCAGCATCTGCACAGCGTGCAGCAGGTGGCGGAACAAACCCTCGGCGATGCCCAGCAGCTGAATAACGACGGCCAGCAACTCAACCAGCTAGCCGCACGCCTGAGCAATTTGAGCCGGCGCTTTCGCGTCAGCCGCTAGTGCGATAACCCTGCGGCGTGTCGCCCCGCCAGCGGCGGAAGGCGCGGTAGAACGGCGACAACTCGGCAAAGCCGCAGGCGCGGGCCACTTCGCGGATCGCCAAGCCTTGCTCCAGCAGGCTTTGCGCGCGCAGACGGCGCACTTCATCGTGCAATTGGCGAAAGCTCTGCTGCTGTTCGGCCAGCGCCCGCTGCAATGCGCCTACGCTGAAACCCAGGGCTTTGGCGCAGTTCGGCAGGTCACACAACTGCACCCCTAGGTTGACCTCCAGCCAGTAACGCACGCGGTTGAGCAGCTGGTTTTCCTGCAGCTCGGCCAGCTCCACTTCGGCCTGCGCCCACAGCACCGCGAACAACCGTGGGTTAGCGCTGCGCGACGGCCGGCCAAGCCAGGCACGCGGAAAGATCAGCGCATCATGGGCCTGGGCAAAGCGCGGCAGCAGGCCAAACAAACGTCGATGCTCACTCAGGCGGCGCGGCGCAGGGTGACGGAACTCCACCCCGGACAGCTGAAAACTGCCGTCGTTGTTGATGCTCGCGAGCATCTTCTGCAGCAGCAGGGCCAGGCACTCCATCTGCTGACGCAGCGAACCGACGCCACGGTAATTCAGGTCAAAAATCAGCCGCGCCTGCTCACCCTCCAGCTCCAGACGTGCGGCAAAGCCGCCGGAAAGGATGTGCTGAAAGCGCAGAAAACTCTCCAGCGCCTGGCCCAGATCCCGACTGGCCAACAGCAGATAGCCGACCACATCCATCGGCCGCGGCTGCATGGTTTCCGCCAGGTGCAGGCCGATATCCACATCGCCGCTGATACCCGCCAGCGCCTGCCAAAAGCGCGGCGCGTTGTCGTGGTCTTCACGCGCGTTGAGCAGCGGCGGCGCGAGTACCACGCCCTGATAGGCCTGCCGGTAGGTATCGGTGGGGTCCAGGTGCAACGCCGCCAGCGCCTCATAGAGCAAACGGCGCAGGGTCGAAGAATGGGTCAGCATGCTGGCGATGCTGGCGATGCTGTTATGCGGATCGGTGGCCATACAACTCCCGTTAATTGACCAAAGACTTTCACTCTTGCTGTATTCGGTCAATGCCTGCACCGCAGCCAGCCCGCACAATGCGCGCAAACCGCTAACAAGGAAGACCCAATGAAACGCACCCTGACTGCCCTGGCCGTGATAGTTGCCGCCACTGCTGGCGGCGCTTACTGGTACATCGACAGCAAGCAGCCGCAACGTACTGGCGAGCTGCAATTGAGCGCCCTGCAGGCCGCAGTCACAGTGGATTACGACGAGCGCGGCGTACCGCATATTCAGGCGCAAAATGAAGCCGATATGTACCGCGCCCTCGGCTATGTGCACGCCCAGGACCGGTTGTTTCAGATGGAAATTCTGCGCCGCTTGGCGCGTGGCGAGTTGGCCGAGGTTCTCGGCAGCAAGCTGCTCGACACCGACCGCCTGTTCCGCACCCTGGGCATCCGCGAACATGCCGACCGTTACGCGGCAAAACTGGACATGAGCACCCCGGCGAGCAAAGCACTGCTGGCCTACCTGGACGGCATCAACCACTACCAGGCCAACCATCCGGCCCCGCTTGAGTTCGACGTGCTGGGCATCAAAAAGCGCCCCTTCACCGCTGCCGACACCCTCAGCGTCGCCGGTTATATGGCCTACAGCTTCGCCGCCGCCTTCCGCACCGAGCCAGTGCTGACGCATATCCGCGACCAACTGGGCGCGGACTACCTCAAGGTCTTCGACCTCGACTGGCACCCGCAGGGCGTGGTTGGGCAGAACCTCGCCGCCGGCGACTGGCAAGACCTCAACGCCATCGCCAAGCTCAGCCTGGCCGCCCTGGAAGATGCCGGCCTGCCGCAATTCGAAGGCAGCAACGCCTGGGCCGTTGCCGGCAGCCGCACCGCCAGCGGCAAACCGCTGCTGGCCGGCGACCCGCATATCCGCTTCGCCGTACCGTCGGTGTGGTACGAAGCCAACCTCAGCTACCCCGGTTTCAGCCTGTATGGCCACCACCAGGCGCTCAACCCGGTCGCCTCGCTGGGGCATAACCGCGAGTTCGCCTGGAGCATCACCATGTTCCAGAATGACGACCTCGACCTGATCGCCGAAAAGACCAACCCGGACAACCCCAGTCAGGTCTGGTATCGCGGCCAGTGGGTCGAACTGCACAGCCGCGAAGAGCAGATCAAGGTTAAGGATGCCGACCCCGTCAGCCTGACCATTCGCCGCTCGCCGCACGGCCCGATCATCAACAGCGCCTTGGGCGAAACCGCCGGTAGCACACCGATTGCCATGTGGTGGGCGTTCCTCGAAACCGACAACCCGATTCTCGACGGCTTCTACCAACTCAACCGCGCCAACAGCCTGGAAGCAGCGCGCAGCGCCGTGGCAAACATCGAAGCGCCGGGCCTGAACATTGTCTGGGCCAATGCCACTGGCGATATCGGCTGGTGGGCGGCGGCGAAACTGCCGCGCCGCCCGGCCGGGGTCAACCCAAGCTTTATCCTCGACGGTGCCAGCGGCGAAGCCGACAAAGACGGTTACTACCCCTTCAGCGCCAACCCGCAGGAAGAGAACCCGGCGCGTGGCTATATCGTCTCGGCCAACTACCAGCCCGTATCGCCCACCGGTATGGCCATCCCCGGCTACTACAACCTGCCCGACCGTGGCCAACGCCTGAATCAGCGCCTTAGCGACAGCAGCGTGAAGTGGGACCTGAACAACAGCCAGGCGCTGCAACTGGAACCCGGCACCGGCTACCCGCAGCGCCTGCTCGCCCCGCTGGCTGCCGACCTACGCGCCGCCGCTGGCGATGCCGAAGAGCAAGCGCTGGTCGAGCAACTGCTCAGCTGGGATGGCCAGCACAGCCTCGACAGCACGGCCGCCACGCTATTCAACCAACTGGTTTACCAGTTAACCCGCGCAGCCATGGCCGATGAACTGAGCGAAGCCTTCTTCAACAACCTGCTGCAAACCCGGGTACTCGACAGCGCCCTGCCGCGCCTGGTCGCCGATGCCCACTCGCCGTGGTGGGACAAGCGCGGCAGCGACGCCGTGGAAAGCCGCGCGGATACGGTCAAAGCCGCCTGGCAAGCCAGCCTCGCTCACCTGCGCAGCTCCCTGGGTAATGACTCAGCCAAGTGGGCCTGGCGCAACGTCCACACCCTTACCCACAACCACCCGCTGGGCCAGCAGCAGCCGCTGGATAAGCTGTTCAACGTCGGCCCGTTCGCCGCACCGGGCGGCCATGAAACGCCGAACAACCTCTCGCAACCCATCGGCCCCGCGCCTTGGTCCGTAGTCTACGGCCCCTCGACCCGCCGCTTGATTGATCTGGCCGACGCCAGCACGGCCTTGGGCATAAACCCGGTCGGGCAAAGTGGCGTGCTGTTCGACGCGCATTACCAGGACCAGGCCGAAGGCTATATGCGCGGTGAGTACGTGCCGATGCACCTGGATGCTGAGGCGATTAAAGCCAATAGCCGCAGCCAGTTAGTACTGCAACCACGCGCGGACTAAAGCGCTTTACCCACTCGGCGTAGACAGCCTCAATGCGGATGGCATAGCTTCGTACACAAATTGGCTGGTGCACTTGATCCAGCCGCTTAGGCTTGCGTCCTGCATATCGCGTTTATCCCGACCGCATTCAAGCGAGACTAGGGCTTAGCTGACAGCAAGGAAGCTTATGCGACACGCTTCGCGACAGACCGCGACACACGTGTCGCCTAATTAATAGTTAGGTTCCCCTTACAAAGGTGCTCTATTGACTTCCGCATCAAAAAACAAAAAAGGAAGATTCCTGCCAAGCACCTTTGATAATGCTCATGATTTGTGCTTTTCCATACATGATGTAATGGTGCAAATCTTAGTATCAGGTGAAGAAGGAAATTTTTTTACCACGAGAGTTGAATTAAAGAGCGATGAAGAACATAAATCTCTTGTAGACGCCGATGATATTTTTTCATGGCTCGAAAAAGAAAATCGTCTAAATGATCGAGCAAATATATTAAAGACCACGATATTGCCCGCAGTTCTATCAGACATGATGCATTGTGTATTTGAGTGCCTAGAAAACTCCAGAAAAGCCAAACTAGGGATCTCTTTTATGCTCATACGAAAGCCACTACAGGAAAGTCTTTATTTACTTGAATCAATAGTGCTCGATGAATTAAATTTCTCAGAAACATTAGCGGCAGATCCGCTGAAGCTTAGGTCGCAAAATGCAGGCGGGGTTTCAGGTCATGCCACGCGCATTAACAATGTTCTCGGTATTATTGGCGAATCATCTCGGTTAGATGCCGAATATATAGCACAGCTCAGATATGACAAAAGCAGCGGCGATAGTTTTGACGGCGTGTGCAATCACGCCATGCATTTATTTACTGAGCACAAAGCGATTCGTACTGAGCAACTAAATATTAATTTTATTTTTTCTGGCTGGAGCCAAAAAATCACACAGTGGAACTATCTATATAGTCGGCTTCCATATTTACTTTTCTATACCCACAAGATCGTAGAGCACATTGTGGCAAGTATCGCCCCAACTAGCCAAGACTATCTGGACGACATTCAACGGCGATTAGCATCTTCGATTATGCTGTGGTGGAAACATGTTGATGCCCGCTACAAATGTGACCAACTAAGTATCTTTGTTAAAGAAACTGAGCACTGGCTAAACTCACACTGCGTTTCGTCTGGCTATCGACTACCAAACGACAGAGATTTACTCCGTATGATCACAACCGGTGCGTATCCAAGTGAAAATCTCACATCACTCAAAAAACGAAATCTTAAATATAAATTTCACGCATTCATTAATAAAGTAATGGCTAACCATTAGCCTAATAAGTGTATATGAACTCTCGCCACAAGTAGTGAGCAAAGCTTTGTTTTTGCACTTGTCGTCAGCGGTTGCATTCGTATATCCGGCCTATTTTTGGCTTTACCGCCCTGGCCACTCTGTAGTTCGCGCAGTGGTGGCCAGGGCTCAATCGATCACGAAGATCATGATTGCTATCCGCCGCCCAGCCTTATTCTTTCGACTACACTCATCACGCACATCAGCAATCTAAACAAGGAGATGTCTATGGCTGGTTGGTATGAATTGACGAATAGCAGTGACGGGCAGTTCCGCTTTGTGCTTAAAGCGGGCAATGCGGAGACCATCCTCACAAGCGAGCTGTATAAGTCGAGAGCAAGCGCCGAGAACGGTATTGCCTCGGTGCAAAAGAACTGTCAGGCCGATGAGCGTTACGATAGAAAAGAGTCGGCAAACCATAAGGCGTACTTTAATTTAAAGGCGGCTAACCATCAGATTATTGGCTCCAGCCAAATGTATGCGACTGCGGCGTCTCGTGATAAGGGCATTGAGTCCGTAAAAAATAACGGTACGTCGGAAACAATCAAAGACCTGACATAAGCCATCGGCGCTTATGCCCTGCCGGACACTGCGGCGCCTGCTCTGCAGTGTCCGGCTTTACCGCCGCTCTCCGGCACGGGCCAAAGCCCGGCGCTTGACCTAAACTCCAGGCACCGCTCGCACGCCAGCACTGGAGGCCCCTGCCATGTCACTCGCTCAACTCACTGCGTTTTTCGGTTGGTGTACTTTTATCAACATCGCTGTGTTCGGCATCACCTCACTCATACTGATGCTTGGCCGAGGGCCTATTTCAGCTATGCATAGTCGCCTTATGGGTGTAACTAAAAACCAGCTGCCATATTTATATTTTCAGTACCTGGCTTTTTACAAAGTCATCTTTCTTGTATTTAACCTCGCGCCTTATATCGCGTTAAAAATTATCGCTTAATCCTTTTACGGTAAGTAATAGCGGTGGTGGGTGATGCAAGCCGCCGGTTAGGCTCTACACAGTAACGCTCACCTCATAACCTACGAGTTATGGGGTATGTCAGTTATCAGGGAGGGAACATGTACGAAAGTAAAAGCAGCCTTTTAATCGACAAAAAAGCCTTCCGGCGGCGGGTTGGCCTGCATGTGCTGGTCGCCTTTACACTGGTCGTGCTGACGTTAATGCTGGGCATCGCCGGGCATGTTTATTTTGACGACATGGCGCTGGATGCGGCGCTGGTGGCGTCGATTACCTTAACCAGTGGGCTGGGTTTGTCGGTTATTCCAGAGTCTACGGCTGGAAAGCTGTTCACCAGTCTTTTCGGGATTTTCTCTGGCTATGTCTACATTGCCACCAGCACTATCGTGATAGCCCCCATCCTGCATCGGCTGTTGCATAAATTTCATCTGGATCAATAGCCCATACAGACCCAAAGACCGCCTGTGGCACACGGCCTTCACTCGATGTTCACGCGCTCAAGGAAACCCCATGAAAACCATCAAGCTCCTTGCCACCCTCGCCCTGTTTGCGTTGTTTAGCCATGCACAAGCGGCTGACGGCCTGATTGCGCTCAAGAGCCCCCATGCCGCGAAAGCGACCATGGACAAGTTCGAGGCCATCGTTAAGGCCAAGGGTTTGCACGTCTTCGCGCGCATTGACCATGCCGCCGGGGCAGCCAAGGTCGGCAAGACGCTGCGGCCCACCGAGGTTCTGTTGTTTGGTAATCCGCAGGGCGGCACCGCCTTTATGCAGTGCGCACAATCGGTGGGTATTGACCTGCCACTGAAGGCTCTGGTCTGGGAAGACGCCTCAGCGCAGGTATGGCTGGGCTACAACGACCCCGAGTTTTTGGCGCAGCGCCATGCACTAGCCGATTGCCCCGTAACACAGACGCTGCAAAAAGCCTTGGCTGGCTTCGCCGCAGCGGCTGTAGCCCCTTAACAGGGCGCACTTCGCGGGTCGTTTATGCGGGCAATACAGCTGAGCGCTCGCTGAAATGGTTAGCCCGAGCAGCCGCTGGCAGACGACGTTAGCCGCTGCCGAACAGGCGAAGCAGAATGCACAAGGGCCACATACGTGGCCCTTGTGCATTACCGCAGGGTGCGATCAGGCATGCACTTGCGAGGGGTCACGACGGTTATCGGGACCGTCCTGCTGGAGGACACCAGTGGTTTCATCCATCGCTTCCTGCAGGGCCTTCTTGCGCTTTTCTTCGGCGCGGTGGGCGAAGAACCACACCAGGAAGGTGGCGAAGGACACCGACAACAGGATCAGGCTGGCGACCGCGTTGATTTCCGGCTTCACGCCCAGACGCACGGCGGAGAAGACTTCCATCGGCAAGGTGGTCGAACCCGGCCCGGAGACGAAGCTGGCCAGTACCAGATCGTCCAGCGACAGGGCGAAGGACATCATCGCGCCGGCCGCCAGCGAAGGGGCGATCATCGGGATGGTGATCAGGAAGAACACCTTCCACGGCTTGGCACCGAGGTCCATGGCCGCTTCTTCGATGGACAGGTCCAACTCGCGCAAGCGCGACGACACCACCACGGCCACATAGGCCGAACAGAAGGTGGTGTGGGCGATCCAGATGGTCATGATGCCGCGCTCAGCCGGCCAGCCGATCAGCTGGGCCATCGCCACAAACAGCAACAGCAGCGACAGACCGGTGATCACCTCGGGCATGACCAACGGTGCGGTGACCAGGCCACCGAACAGCGTGCGGCCTTTGAAGCGCGTGACGCGGGTCAGCACGAAGGCGGCCATGGTGCCGAGCGCTACGGCGGCAATCGCGGTGTAGCAGGCGATTTCCAGCGAGCGCATCACCGAGTTCATCAGCTGGGTGTTGTCGAGCAGGCCGACGTACCACTTGATCGACCAACCGCCCCAGACCGTCACCAGCCGCGAGCCGTTGAACGAGTAGATCACCAGGATCAACATCGGCAGGTAGATAAAGGCAAAGCCCGCCCACAACATAAAGTTGGAGAAACTGAAACGCTTCATGGCCGGCCCTCCATTTCTTTAGCTTGGTGACGGTTAAACAGAATGATCGGAATGATCAGGATCGCCAGCATGACCACGGCCAAGGCGGAAGCTACCGGCCAGTCGCGGTTGTTGAAGAACTCTTGCCAGAGCACCTTGCCGATCATCAGGGTTTCCGGGCCACCGAGCAGCTCAGGAATCACGAACTCACCCACCACCGGGATAAACACCAACATGCAGCCGGTGATGATCCCGCCTTTGGCCAGCGGCACGGTGATTTTCCAGAAGCTGTTGTAGGTGCTCGAGCCCAGGTCCGCAGCGGCCTCGAGCAGGCTCTGGTCATGCTTGACCAGGTTGGCGAACAGCGGCAGCACCATAAACGGCAGGTACGAGTAAACGATACCGATGTACACCGCCAGGTTGGTGTTGAGGATCTGCAACGGATCGCTGATCACCCCCAGCCACATGAGGAAGCTGTTGAGCAGGCCGTTGTTGCTGAGAATGCCCATCCAGGCATACACGCGGATCAGGATGGCCGTCCAGGTCGGCATCATGATCAGCAGCAACAGCACCATCTGCTTGGCCTTGTCGGCCCGAGCGATGGCATAGGCCATGGGGAAGCCAATCAGCAGGCAAAGCAGCGTACTGACGGCGGCTATTTTCAATGACCCCAGGTAAGCCGCCAGGTACAGCGCATCTTCACTGAGGAAAATGTAGTTACTCAGGTTAACGATCAGGGTGAAGGTGTTGTCCACCCAGCTGAACACCTCGGTGTAGGGCGGGATGGCAACGTCGGCTTCGGCAAAGCTGATCTTCATCACGATGATGAAGGGCAGCAGGAAGAATAGGAACAGCCAGAGGAAGGGCACCCCGATTACCAGGTGCCGGCCCTTGGGCATACGGCGGCTAATGCTTCGGCTGATATTCATGTGCGTAATGTCACCCCGCTGTCGTCCTCCCACCAGACGTACACTTCGTCGTCCCAGGTAGGTCGTGCGCCGCGCCGTTCGGCGTTGGCGACAAATGACTGGACGATCTTGCCGCTCGGCAGCTGTACGTAGAACACCGAGTGACCGCCTAGGTAGGCGATGTCGTGCACGGTGCCGCGCGACCAGTTGTACTCACAGCTGGGCTGCTCGGTGGTAAACAGCAGTTTTTCCGGGCGAATGGCGTAGGTGATGCTCTTGTCCTGCACCGAGGTATTAACCCCGTGGCCGACGTAGATGTTGCGCTCAAGGTCGGGGCTGTCGATCAGTGCGTGATCTTCTTTATCGACCACCACCTGGCCGTCGAACAGGTTGACGTTACCGATAAATTCGCAGACCAGGCGGCTGGTCGGGGTTTCATAGATGTCGACCGGGCTGCCGATCTGGGCGATCCAGCCGAGGTGCATGATGGCGATACGCTGGGCCATGGTCATGGCCTCTTCCTGATCGTGGGTCACCATCACGCAGGTTACGCCGACGCGCTCGATGATCTCGACCAGCTCTAGCTGCATCTGTGAACGCAGCTTCTTGTCCAACGCGCCCATCGGCTCGTCGAGCAGCAGCAGTTTCGGCCGCTTGGCCAGCGAGCGGGCCAAGGCCACACGCTGGCGCTGACCACCAGAGAGCTGATGCGGCTTGCGCTTGGCGTACTGGGTCATGTGCACCAGCTTGAGCATTTCGTCGACGCGGGCAGTGATTTCCGCCTTGGGCATCTTGTCCTGCTTGAGGCCGAAGGCAATGTTCTCGGCCACGCTCATGTGCGGAAACAGCGCGTAGGACTGGAACATCATGTTGATCGGCCGCTCGTAAGGCGGCAGATCGGTGATGTCTTCGCCATCGAGGAAGATCCGCCCTTCGGTGGGCCGCTCGAAACCGGCGAGCATGCGCAGCAAGGTCGACTTGCCTGAACCGGACCCCCCCAACAGGGCAAAAATCTCACCTTTGTTGATGGTCAGCGTGACGTCATCAACGGCCACAACCTCATCAAACTTCTTCGACACTCGCTCGATCTTGACCAACACCTCTTTTGGTTGTTGATCGCCTTCAAGCACTTTCTTATAGGCACTGGAAGCAACTGCCATTCCCAACACTCCCGCAACAGTAGCGCCCAGCCAGACTGGCTGGGCTTTTTTATATTTATTGGCCGGACTTAATCTTGGTCCAGCTACGTGTCATCAATCGTTGTACTTTCACCGGCAGTTCCGCCGAGATATACAGCTTGTCGAGCACATCCTGCGGTGGGTACACCGCCTCGTCATTGCGCACATCCTGATCCATCAGTTCACCCGCCTTGATATTCGGGTTGGCGTAGCCGACGTAATCACTGACCCCGGCAATCGCAGCCGGGTCGAGCAAATAGTTGATAAAGGCGTGCGCCTCTTTCGGGTTACCGGCATCGGCCGGAATGGCCATCATGTCGAACCACAGGTTGGCGCCTTCTTTCGGGATGCTGTAGGCAATCTCGATGCCCTTGCCGGCATCTTCAGCACGGTCGGCCGCTTGCAGAATGTCACCGGAGAAGCCGACGGCTACACAGATATTGCCGTTGGCCAGATCACCGATGTATTTGGAGCTGTGGAAGTAACGCACGTAAGGACGCACGGCCAGCAGCTTGGCTTCAGCCTGGGCGAAGTCTTCAGTGCTGCGGGTATTCGGGTCGAGGCCCATGTAGTTGAGCATGCTGGGGAGCATCTCGTCGGCCGAGTCGAGGAAGCTGACGCCACAGCTGGCGAGCTTCTTCATATTCTCAGGCTCGTAGACCATGGCCCACGAATCGATCTTGTCGACACCCAGCACTTCTTTGATCTTGGCTACGTTGTAGCCGATACCGTTGGTACCCCACAGATAGGGCACCGAGTACTGATTACCGGGATCATTGACTTGCAGCTGCTTGAGCAGCAGCGGGTCAAGGTTTTCCCAGTTCGGCAGCTGGCTGCGGTCGAGCTTCTGGAATGCGCCCGCCTTGATCTGCTTGCCGAGGAAATGGTTGGACGGCACCACGACGTCGTAGCCGGAACGGCCCGCCAGTAGTTTGCCTTCCAGGGTTTCGTTGCTATCAAAGACGTCGTACAGGGCCTTGATACCCGTAGCTTTCTGGAAGTCAGCCAGGGTGGTTTCGCCAATATAGTCAGACCAGTTGTAGACCTTGACCACAGGCTCGGCGGCTTGCACGGCGGAGACGCTGACGGCGGCGGCCAACAGACCGGCCAAAAGAGGAGTACGACGCATAGTGATGTCCTTATTTTTGTAGGCAGTGCGGTGGGCGAACCCACCGCATACCGTAGGGCTATGGCATTACTGACCTGATTTGATCTTGGTCCAGCTGCGAGTCATGGTGCGCTGCACCTTGGATGGCAGATCCGGGAAGGTGTAGATCTTGGCCATGGTCTCGGCGTCCGGGTAGATGCCCGGGTCGTTGCGCAACACCTCATCCACCAGCGGCGTAGCGGCGGCGTTGCCATTAGGGAACTGGACGAAGTTGGTGATGTTGGCCATGACTTCTGGCTGCATCAGGTAGTTGAGGAACACATGGGCCTCTTCAGCATTCTTCGCATCAGCCGGGATGGCCAGCATGTCAAAGAAGCTACCAGCGCCACCTTTAGGGATGTTGTAGCCGATTTTCACGCCGTTTTTGGCGTCTTCAGCACGGGCCTTGGACTGATACACGTCCCCCGAATAACCGATGGCTACGCAGATGTTGCCGTTGGCCAGGTCGCCAATGTACTTGGAGCTGTGGAAGTAGCGCACATAAGGACGGATGGTGAGGAACAGCGCTTCGGCTTTCTTCAACTCAGCGTTGTTGGTGCTGTCCGGTGCAAAGCCCAGGTAGCTGAGCGCAGCCGGGAGGATTTCAGTCGGCGAATCCAGGAAGGTCACGCCGCAGCCTTTCAGCTTGGCCATGTTTTCCGGCTTGAACACCAGGTCCCAGGCGTTGACCGGGGCATTCTCGCCCAGCGCTTCTTTTACCTTGTCGGCGTTGTAGCCAATACCGATGGTGCCCCACATGTAGGGAACCGAATACTGGTTACCCGGGTCACTCGGCTCCAGCGCTTTGAGCAGGCTCTTGTCGAGATTTTCCCAGTTCGTCAGCTTGGACTTGTCCAGCTTCTGGAATACCCCGGCCTTGATCTGCTTAGCCAGGAAAGGGTTGGATGGCACGACAATGTCGTAGCCCGAGCTGCCGGCCAGCAGCTTGGCTTCCAGGGTTTCGTTGCTGTCAAAGACGTCGTAGACGACCTTGATGCCGGTTTCTTTCTGGAAGTTGTCGATGGTGTCTTCTGCGATGTAGTCGGACCAGTTGTAGATGTGCAGAACTTTGTCATCCGCCTGAGCGGCACTCACCACAGCCCCAGCAAGGGACAACGCGAGAAGGGTTTTGCCGAATATTTTCATGCGTACAGCTCCTGTTGTTGTAGTCGTTTTCCAGAAAGTGCGCAGCCCTCTGCAGCACCTTCCGGTGAGCCTGACACACGCATTGGCGCAGTCTGGCAAGGTCACTCCAGTGTTTCAACATTCAGACGTAAACGCCTGAAAAACAAGGAATATATAACCTTAAACCAACACCTCTGCGGCGGTCAGATCAAGGCACTTACGCGCCTTCTCTAGCAATTCGTCGATCTCCGCATGGCTGATTACCAGCGGCGGCGAAATGATCAGGGTGTCGCCTACGGCGCGCATGATCAGTCCGTTATTAAAGCAGTGACCGCGGCAGATCATGCCCACCCCCACATCACCCGCGAAACGCTTGCGGCTGGCTTTGTCCTGCACCAACTCAATGGCACCCAACATGCCAACACCGCGCACTTCACCCACCAGCGGGTGATCAGCCAGCTCACGTAAGCGTTTTTGCAAATACGGTGCCGTTTCTGCTTTAACACGCTCAACAATCTTTTCTTCACGCAGGATGCGCAGGTTTTCCAGGGCGACAGCAGCAGCCACCGGGTGCCCCGAATAGGTGAAGCCGTGGTTGAAGTCGCCCCCCTGGTTGAGCACATCGACGATGTCGTCACGCACAACCAGCCCGCCCATGGGGATGTAGCCGCTTGTCAGGCCCTTGGCGATGGTCATCATGTGTGGGGTGTTGCCGTAATAGTCGCTGCCGAACCATTCGCCGGTACGACCGAAACCGCAGATCACTTCATCGGCGATAAACAAGATGTCGTACTTGGCGAGGATTTCGCGGATGCGCGGCCAGTAGCTGTCTGGCGGGATGATCACACCGCCCGCGCCCTGGATCGGCTCGGCAATAAAGGCTGCGACATTGTCTTCGCCGACTTCGAGAATCTTCTGCTCCAGCTGGTCGGCCGCCCAGATACCGAACTCCTCCGGGCTCATGTCGCCGCCTTCACCGTACCAGTACGGTTGCGGGATGTGCACGATGCCCGGAATCGGCAAATCACCTTGCTCGTGCATGCCCTTCATGCCGCCCAAGCTGGCACCGGCCACGGTGGAGCCGTGATAACCGTTGATGCGGCTGATGATGACTTTCTTGTTCGGCAGGCCTTTGACCGCCCAGTAATGGCGCACCATGCGCAGCATGGTGTCGTTGCCTTCCGAGCCGGAACCGGTAAAGAACACGTGGTTCAGACCTGACGGCGTCAGCTCGGAAATCGCCTTGGCCAGCTCCAGCGCTGGTGGCGTGGCGGTCTGGAAGAACATGTTGTAGTAGGGCAGCTCTTGCATCTGCTTGGCGGCGGCGTCTGCCAGCTCTTTGCGACCATAGCCAATGGCTACACACCAGAGCCCGGCCATGGCATCGAGGATCTTGTTGCCCTCGCTGTCCCACAGGTACACGCCGTCGGCCTGGGTAATAATCCGTGGCCCGCTTTGCGCCAGCTGCTTGAAATCACTGAACGGCGCGAGATGGTGTTCGCGGCTCATGGCCTGCCATTCGCGGGTTTTCGGGTTGGTCACTTGACTGTTCATAACAACACCTTGATGACGCGGGCTGTGCCTGACAGCCCGATAAAATGTTTGATGGCCCCCCGGCGCAAGGATCACCTGCGCCAGGCACCTGACTGTTACACCGACAGCAGCAGGAACTCGCGCTCCCAGGAGCTGATCACCCGCCGGTAGTTCTCGTGCTCGGCGCGCTTAACCGCGACATAGCCACGCATGAACTTCTCGCCCAGGTACTTCTCGGCAGCCTTGCAGGCCTCCATACGCTCCAGCGCATGCTCGATGGTGATCGGCAAGCGCAGGTTACGGCGCTCGTAGCCCCGCCCTTTAACGGGCGCGCTCGGCTTGAGGCCTTCCACCATGCCCATGTAGCCGCACAGCAAGGACGCCGCCAGGACCAGGTAAGGGTTGGCATCGGCACCGGCCAGGCGGTTTTCCACGCGGCGGTTCTGCGGCGTGGCTTCCGGTACGCGCAGGCCCACGGTGCGGTTTTCTTCGCCCCACTCAACGTTCACCGGGGCCGAGGTATCCGGCAGGAAGCGGCGGAACGAGTTAACGTTCGGCGCAAACAGCGGCAACAACTCAGGGATGTACTTCTGCATGCCGCCGATATGGTTGAGGAATAACTCACTCATGCTGCCATCGGCGTTGGAGAACAGGCTCTTACCGGTCTTGATGTCCACCACACTCTGGTGAATATGCATGGCGCTGCCGGGCTGATCAGTGATCGGCTTGGCCATAAAGGTCGCCGCCACATCATGCTTGAGCGCGGCTTCACGCATGGTGCGCTTGAATACGGTGATCTGGTCGGCCAGATGCAGCGCCTCGCCGTGACGGAAATTGATTTCCATCTGCGCCGGCCCGTCTTCGTGAATCAGCGTATCGAGGTCCAGCCCCTGGATTTCGCACCAGTCGTAAACATCTTCAAACAACGGGTCAAATTCGTTGGCGGCATCGATGGAGAATGACTGACGACCCACTTCCGGACGCCCGGAGCGGCCCATCGGCGCTTCCAGTGGGAAGTCCGGGTCACTGCAACGCTTGGTCAGGTAGAACTCCATCTCCGGCGCAACGATGGGCTTCCAGCCCTTATCGGCATACAGCTTGAGAATGTTCTTGAGAATGTTGCGCGGCGACAGTTCGATCGGGTTGCCCTGCTTGTCGAAGGTGTCATGGATGACCATGGCCGTCGGCTCAAGCGCCCAAGGGATGAGAAAAGCCGCATCCGCATCGGGGCGGCAGAACATGTCGATGTCCGCCTCGTCGAGCAGGTCGTAATAGATGTCGTCCTCGACGTAGTCGCCGGTCACGGTCTGCAGCAGCACACTCTCAGGGAGTCGCATGCCCTTCTCGTCGAGGAACTTATTGGTCGGCGAAATCTTACCGCGGGCGATGCCGGTAAGGTCGCTGATCATGCATTCAACTTCGGTGATTTTGCGCTCTTTCAGCCAACTCGAAAGCTGGTCTAATTTGGTGCTCATAGAGACCTCAGGGTTGATATAAGCCAGCCTATATATAACTGGCTCAACGTTGCCCCGCCGTCTTCCTGCAAGCCTCACCAAAGGCCTGGAAGATGGCGAGATAATTCGGGTTGGATCGTACCTGCCATTCGGGGTGCCATTGCACCCCCAATGCGAAGCTTTTGGCTCCACTGACGGAAAACGCTTCGATCAACCCGTCAGGTGCCAGAGCTTCTACGCGAAGGCCCGGCGCCAGACGCTGAACGCCCTGACCATGTATAGAATTGACTTGAATCTCGTTCGGTAAGCCGATACCAGCAAGCAGCCCGCCCGGCTGTATGTGCAGCGCGTGACGTAAACCATACTGCTGCTCGGCAGGCAGGTCCGCGGGTTCGCGGTGATCCATCAGCCCATCAATCTCGTGCACACGCTGGTGCAACGCGCCACCGAACGCCACATTCATCTCTTGAAAGCCGCGACAAATACCCAGTACCGGGATGCCGGCGGCAATTGCTGCTTTAATCAGAGGAATTGTCGTATTGTCGCGCGCCGGATCATGGGCAGTGCCCGGTTCGCTAGCGTCGCCTGCATAATGGTGGGGCTCGACGTTGGATGGCGAACCCGTGAATACCAAGCCATCCAGGTGCTGCAGCAAGTAAGCCTGATCAATTTGCTCAGCCAGTGCAGGGATAATCACAGGCATACCACCGGCAACATGCACAATCGCCTGTAGGTATTTGTCACCGGCGGTGTGGTAGATGTTGTGCCCGATCTGCTTGGTACAGGCACTAACGCCGATTATCGGCTGGCGCGACATGAGACACCCGTTTTATTGCTGTTATAGGTTTTAACCGAGCTTAGCGCTGTTCATTTTTTTTCACAACAGTCATGTAAAAAATTGAACACACCCGACTGAGCACCCCGAAAAACAAGGGCCGCAGCAGGTCATGACTGCCCTGTGACGCCCTAAAAATGCTCATAACGCCCCAATCAGGGGCAAAACACGCCTCTCTTGACAGCATCAGGTGTTTAAGATTGACTCACACCTGTGCAATTGCATGATTGATATTTTTAACATAAAAGGTGTTGCATCATGTCTGTACCCCCGCGTGTCGTTCAGCTTAACGAAGCGAACGCGTTCCTTAAGAAACACCCAGAGGTCTTGTTCGTCGACCTTCTAATTGCAGATATGAATGGTGTGGTGCGCGGCAAGCGTATCGAGCGCGCGAGCCTGCACAAGGTTTACGAACGCGGCATCAATCTCCCGGCTTCTCTATTCGCACTGGATATCAACGGTTCGACGGTGGAAAGCACCGGCCTGGGCCTGGATATCGGCGATGCCGATCGTGTCTGCTACCCCATCCCCAACACCCTGTGCTACGAGCCTTGGCAGAAGCGCCCAACCGCGCAACTGTTAATGACCATGCACGAGCTGGAAGGCGAGCCGTTCTTTGCCGACCCGCGGGAAGTGTTGCGTCAGGTGGTTGAGAAGTTCGACGAACTGGGCCTTACCATCTGTGCGGCCTTCGAGCTGGAGTTCTACCTGATTGACCAGGCTAACGTGAACGGCCGTCCGCAGCCGCCACTGTCACCGTTATCAGGCAAACGCCCACACTCAACTCAGGTGTACCTGATCGACGACCTCGACGAATATGCCGAGTGCCTGCAGGACATTCTTGAAGGTGCCAAAGAGCAGGGCATTCCTGCCGACGCCATCGTCAAGGAAAGTGCGCCGGCGCAGTTCGAAGTGAACCTGCACCACGTCGCCGACCCGATCAAGGCCTGCGACTACGCGCTGCTGCTCAAGCGCCTGGTGAAAAACATCGCCTACGACCATGAAATGGACACCACCTTCATGGCCAAACCGTACCCGAACCAAGCGGGTAACGGTCTGCATGTGCACATCTCGATTCTCGACAAAGATGGCAAGAACATCTTCTCGTGCGAAGACCCCGAGCAGAACGATGCCTTGCGCCATGCAATTGGCGGCGTCCTGGAAACCATGCCGGCATCGATGGCCTTCCTCTGCCCTAACGTCAACTCTTACCGTCGTTTCGGTGCGCAGTACTACGTGCCGAACTCGCCGAGCTGGGGCATCGACAACCGTACCGTCGCCCTGCGTGTGCCAAATGACTCAGCTGATGCCGTGCGCATCGAACACCGCGTCGCGGGCGCTGACGCCAACCCGTACCTGCTGCTTTCAGCGGTATTGGCCGGCGTTCACCACGGCCTGACCAACAAGATCGAGCCGAGCGCGCCTATCGAAGGCAACTCCTACGAACAAAACGAGCAAAGCCTGCCGAACAACCTGCGCGATGCCCTGCGCGAGTTGGACGACAGTGAAGTTCTGGCGCGCTATATCGACCCGAAATACATCGATATCTTCGTCGCCTGCAAGGAAAGCGAGCTGGCCGAGTTTGAGAACTCAATCTCCGACCTTGAGTACAACTGGTACTTGCACACGGTTTGATGCAACACCCAACGCCGGCCTTCGAGCCGGCGTTTTTTTATTCCGTACAACGCGCCACCTACCTTTATTCGCACCCTCAGGCGAAGACGGGCAAGTTGCGCCGCGAATTCCTGCTGATGCCACATCAACCTCTTCGGGAGATCACTATGCCTCGCCTGTTTGCCGTATTGCTGCTTACCCTGACGCCGCTGCTGGCCAGCGCCGAGGAGGTGATCCGCGTCTACAACTGGAACGACTACATCGCCCCCCAGGTGATTAAGGACTTCGAGGCCGAGAGCGGCATCCGCGTGGAATATCGCACCTACAGCACCGACTCAGAGTTAGACACCATACTGGCCAGCGGCGAAGCCATCGACATCGCCGTGCCGTCGCATGACGCCCTGCCAGCACTGATCAATAACGGCACCCTGCAGCCGCTGGACTTCAGCCTGCTACCGAACCGTAAACACATCGACAAGCAACTGCTCAGCACCCTGGTCGCCCTTGATCCAGCCAACCGCCATGCGCTGCCCTACCTGTGGGGCGCGGTAGGCCTGGCGATCAACACACCGCAAGCCGAAGCCGCGTTTGGCGGCCCACTGCCAGATAGCTGGAGCCTGCTATTCGACGCCGAACAGAGCTCACGCCTGGCCAGCTGTGGCGTCAGCGTGCTCGACGCTGCCGATGAAACCCTCACCGTGCTGCTCAACTACCAGGGTCGCAGCCTGGTACGCAGCGCGCCGAGCCGCATCGAGCGCACTAGCCGGGTCCTGGATGGTTTACGCCCCAACCTGCGCTATATCGACAGCGAGCGTTATATCGACGACCTCAACCAGGGCAAACTCTGCGTGGCCATGGCCTGGGTCGGCGATGCACTGGCTGCCGCTGATGCCGGCCAGCCAGTACGCTTTCTCGTGCCGGATGAAGGCTCGGTGCTGTTTATCGACAGCCTGGTGATCCCCAGCACCGCCAAGCGCCCCGACCTGGCTCATCGTTTTATCGACTACCTGATGCAACCCAAAGTAGCCGCGCTGATCACCGCAGAAACCCTGTATCCCAGCGGCAATGCCGATTCCAGGGAGTTCCTCGACGAAGCCTTGCGCAACCAGCCCGGCCTTTACCCCAACCGCGACACCAAACGCCGTCTGCACGCACTGGAAACCCCGCCAGAAAAACACAGAGCCGCCGTCGACGCCGTGTGGGCGCGCTTTCGTGGTGGCAGCTGAGTGATCAATCGCCCCTCGGTTTGCCACACCCAGCATCCGCTAAAAACACAGAAGGCCTGCCCGCGCTGACGGCCACCGGGTGGGTGGGCAGAGCGGGCAAGCCTTCGCTTTTCCCCATGCTGGCGCTCAGTTGCCGCCAGCGTGATGGTTATTTGACCAGCTGACGCCAAGCCTTCAACGAGCCGATGGTCAATAGCTGCGCCTTGCGCGCCGCCAGCACATCCGGATCAATGGCCTGATTAGCCAGTTCGACCAGCTTGTTCAGCTCGCCGTACAAACGGTCGACTTCCAGCACCTCCAGCACCTCACGCGCCAGATGCAGCCAAACCAGCAGGCGCTCGATGCGCGGCAGCTGCTCAGCCAGGTCTTCCGGCTGCTGCTGATAACGACGCAACTGCAGCGCAGCGCCCTCATCGGCAATCAGGGTCGGCAACCAGTTACCCAGCACCGCAGCACCCTGGCGGTTGCCGCGGTTATTGCGCTCCAGGGTCCAGCTGCGCGCCAGCAACCAGCGCGAGGTGATCAGGGAGAACAGCCCCCAGCGGGTGGCTTCAAGCTCGGCGGCGAACTGCGCCGGGGCATTTTTACGCACCTGCTCATCCAGCTGACCGGCCAGCAGCCGTGGCCGCCATTCCAGCAGCAACGCATCCAACAACTCACGCAGGGCATGACTGCTGGCACGCGGCGCGGCCTGGCCGAGGCTGCCGAGCAAGGCACGCAAACCGACCAACTGCTCCAGCCACTCGACCAGCAAACGCCAGTGACCATTGAAACGGTACTGCTCAGCCAAACGCTGGCTGCTGCCCAGCAAGTGCCAGCCCAACGCAACTACGCTGTCATCCAGGCTGGTTTCGGCGTTCAGCGCAGGTGCCGGCAAATTCAGGCTGTAGCTGCTGGCATCGAACAAGCGATAACCGCGCTCGGCCTTGCTGATGTCACATGGCATCAGTGGCAAATCGGCAGCCAGCTCGGCGGCCAGCTCCAGCAACGCCTCGGGCTCACCCTGGCGCAGCTCCAGCTCCAGCTCGCAGATTTCTTCCTGGCCTTCACCGGCAATCACTTTACCCAGGTCCAGCGCGGCCTCGATCACCACCTTGGCCTTGCCACGGCCCCAGGCGATTTCCGCCTTCTCGCGGACAAAGTCGGTGGTGAAAATAGGTACCAGCTGCTTCTTGTCCAGCTCGGCCAGGGCCGCTGGCCAGCAGCTGTCATCGAGCTTTTTCAGGTCCAGCTTGGCTTTGGCCAGGTTCCAGTCCCATTCGTTGCGCTCGGACAAACCGGCCACGCTCTGCCCGCGGGTTTTCAGGGTCTGGATAAACTGCTCGCCATCGCGGCGCACGCGCAGGGCAACCTTGGCCGCCGCCAGATCGCGCGCAGGCGTATCGAAGTACTGATTGAACAGTTCGCGCTGCTCCCAACCACTCTTGTTGCGTTTCTTCAGCAACGGGTGGTCACGCAGGGCGGCCAGGGTTGCACGGCTAACCCGCAGTTTAATTTCGGTTTCTTTGTTCATGATGATGGGAATCAACGCCTACTATGAAATTGTTTCAGTCCGATTACCTGCGCTGGCGAGCCTGCGGACTGATCCGTATACTTGCCAACTTCTTAACGCCGGGGTTCACCCTATGCCAGTCAATCCATTTGCCAGCCTGTTTGGCCGTTCACCCATCGGACCGATGCAAAAACATTTTGCCAAGGCTCATGAGTGCGCAGCGAACCTGGTGCCTTTTTTCGAAGCCGTGATGGTTGAAGACTGGGCCAAGGTGGAACAGGTTCAACAGGAAATGGCCAGCCTCGAAGGAGAGGCCGATAAGCTCAAGAAGAGCGTGCGCTTACACCTGCCGAAAAGCTTGTTCCTGCCGGTCCCGCGCTCGGATCTGCTTGAACTGCTGAGTGTACAGGACAAAGTCGCCAACCGCGCCAAGGACATCGCCGGCCTTATGCTCGGTCGGCAAATGGCCATTCCGCAAGACTTACAACAGCTGATGCGCGCGTTTGTACAACGCACCGTGGATGCCAGCGCCCAGGCGCTGAAAGCCATGAACGAACTCGATGAGTTGCTGGAAACCGGCTTTGGTGGCCGCGAAGCGGTACTGGTCGAATCCATGGTCATGGAGCTGGAGCAAATCGAACGCGACACCGACAAGATGCAAATCGAAGTACGTCGGGCGCTGTTCAAACTGGAAAAGGATCTCCCTGCGGTCGATGTGATGTTCCTCTACAAGATCATCGAATGGGTCGGCGACGTTGCCGACCGTGCCGAACGTGTCGGCAACCGACTGGAACAACTGCTGGCGCGCTAATGCGCCAGTGTCCTTTCTGGAATCTACGGATTAATTATTTATGTCTCTGATTGCGGACTACGGCCTCGTATTGCTGCTGCTTGCCTGCCTCTTCGGCTTTTTCATGGCCTGGGGCGTGGGCGCCAATGACGTCGCTAACGCCATGGGCACCTCGGTGGGCTCGCGCGCACTGACCATCAAACAGGCGATCCTGATCGCCATGGTGTTTGAGTTTGCCGGTGCCTATCTAGCCGGCGGCGAAGTCACTGAAACCATCAAGAACGGTATCGTCGATGCCACGATGATCACCCCGGACCTCATGGTTCTGGGCATGATGTCGGCCCTGTTAGCGGCCGGCACCTGGCTGCTGGTGGCCTCAACCAAAGGCTGGCCGGTCTCCACCACGCACTCCATCGTCGGCGCGGTGATCGGTTTTGCCGCGGTTGGTGTGTCCATGGACGCAGTCAACTGGGGTGGTGTTGGTCCGATCGTGGCCAGCTGGGTAGTGTCGCCACTGCTCTCGGGTTTTGTCGCCTTCTGGCTGTTTACCAGCGTGCAAAAGCTGATCATCGACACCGACAATCCCTTCCTTAATGCCAAGCGCTTCGTGCCGCTGTACATGTTTATCACCGGCTTTATGGTCAGCATCATGACCCTGACCAAGGGCCTCAAGCACATCGGTTTGAACCTCTCCACCAGTGAAGGATTCTTCCTTTCTCTGGGCGTAGGTGGCGCTGTCATGCTGCTGGGCATCGCCCTGCTCAGCCGGATCAAGATCGACGTCGAAGCCGACAAAGACTTCCACTACGCCAGCGTGGAGAAGGTCTTCGCCGTCCTGATGATCTTCACCGCCTGCGCCATGGCCTTCGCCCACGGTTCCAACGATGTGGCCAACGCGGTCGGCCCACTGGCGGCGATTGTCGGGGTGATCCAATCTGGCGGTGAAGCCGTGATCGGTGCCAAGTCTGCCGTACCGGGCTGGGTGCTGTTGCTTGGTGCCGTGGGTATCGTCATCGGCCTGGCCACTTACGGCTACAAGGTGATCGCCACCATCGGCAAGGAAATCACCGAGCTGACCCCTAGCCGTGGTTTTGCTGCCGAACTGGCCACCGCCACCACCGTGGTCGGTGCCTCGGCCATGGGCCTACCGGTATCCACCACCCATACCTTGGTGGGTGCGGTACTGGGTGTGGGCCTGGCCCGCGGCATCGGTGCATTGAACCTGGGCGTGATCGGTAAAATCTTTATTTCCTGGCTGATCACCCTGCCGGTGGGCGCTGCGCTGTCGATCTTCTTCTTCTATATCCTGCGCAGCATCTTCCTCTAAGAAAGTCCTTTTCGGTTTTATCTCTGCAAGCGTTGGCCCTATGATGGGTCTCGCTTGCGGAGATAGCTGATGCCCCTGCCTTCCCTCAAAGACCAATTCGCCGCCCTGATCGCCGCCCCGTCGGTGAGCTGTACTCAGGCGCATTGGGATCAGTCCAACCGCCCGGTCATCGACTTGCTCTCAAGCTGGCTCGGCGACCTCGGTTTCAGCTGCGACGTGCAGCAAGTTGCCCCGGGCAAATTCAACCTGCTCGCCAGCTATGGCAGTGGCCCAGGCGGCCTGGTGCTGGCCGGACACAGCGATACCGTGCCGTTTGACGCCGCGCTCTGGCAGACCGACCCGCTCAAGCTCACTGAAGTCGACGGGCGCTGGGTGGGCCTTGGCAGTTGTGACATGAAGGGCTTCTTCGCCCTGATCATCGAAGCTGTGCAGCCGTTACTGGCACAGCCGTTTAAACAACCCCTGCTGATTCTCGCCACCTGCGATGAAGAAAGCTCGATGTCCGGCGCCCGCGCGCTGGCCGCAGCCGGACAGCCGCTGGGGCGCGCGGCGGTGATTGGTGAGCCAACGGGGCTGAAACCGATTCGCCTGCACAAAGGCATCATGATGGAGCGCATCGACATCCTCGGGCAGAGCGGTCACTCCTCCGATCCGAGCCTGGGCCGCAGCGCCCTGGAAGCCATGCAGGACGTCATGCTGGAGCTGCGCAGCTTGCGGAGCCAGTGGCAGCACGAATTCAACAACCCGCAATTCACTATGCCGCTGCCGACCCTGAACTTCGGCTGTATTCATGGTGGCGACAACCCCAACCGTATCTGCGGCCAATGCTCGCTGGAGTTCGACCTGCGCCCCCTGCCCGGCATGCAGCCGGAAGCGCTGCGCGCGGTGATCCGGCAAAAGCTGCGACCGCTGGCGGAGCAACACCAGGTGAAAATCGACTATGCGCCGCTGTTTCCCAGCGTGCCGCCCTTCGAGCAAAATGCCGACGCCGAACTGGTGCGGGTCGCCGAACGCCTGACCGGACACACCGCCGCCTCAGTAGCATTTGCCACCGAAGCGTCTTACCTTCAGCAACTTGGCTGCGAAACCCTGGTACTCGGCCCCGGCGATATCGACTGCGCCCACCAGCCCGGTGAATACCTAGACACCTCACGTTTGCAGCCGACCATCGAACTACTGCGCGGGCTGATCAATCATTACTGCCTGCAACCCAACCAACCGACCGTGCCACCTGCAGGAGAGAACGCGTGAAGCTGCTCCAACTGCGACGATAAAAGCGCTCCCGGCTGCCTCGTCTGGCGCACCCACGCCAATCCATGCGTTCTTCATTCGACACAGGTTCTTCAGGTAATGCACGACCACGTCAACTGGCTTCGCCACGCTTCGCCCTATATCAATGCCCACCGCGACTGCACCTTTGTGGTGATGCTGCCCGGTGAGGGCGTTGCCCACCCGAATTTCGGCAATATCGTTCACGACCTGGTGCTGCTGCACAGCCTGGGCGTGCGCCTGGTGCTGGTGCACGGCTCGCGCCCGCAGATCGAGGCGCGCCTGACCGAGCGCGGCCTGACGCCGCGCTATCAACACAACCTGCGCATCACCGACGGGCCGACCCTGGAGTGTGTGATCGATGCCGTCGGCCAGCTGCGCATCGCCATTGAGGCGCGCCTGTCAATGGACATGGCGCGCTCACCCATGCAGGGCTCACGCATGCGCGTGACCAGCGGCAACTTCGTCACCGCGCGACCGATTGGCGTGGTCGATGGCGTCGATTTCCACCACACCGGTGAAGTGCGGCGCATCGACCGCAAGGGCATCAACCGCCAACTGGATGAGCGCAGCATCGTGCTGCTGTCACCGCTGGGCTATTCGCCCACCGGAGAAATTTTCAACCTGGCCTGCGAAGACGTCGCCACCCGCGCCGCCATCGACCTGGACGCCGACAAGCTGCTGCTGTTCGGTGCCGAGTCCGGCCTACTCGACGAGGCCGGTAAGCTGGTGCGCGAACTGCGCCCACAGCAAGTACCAGCACATTTGCAGCGCCTGGGTAACAGCTACCAGGCGGAACTGCTCGACGCCGCCGCCGAAGCCTGCAAAGGCGGGGTACGCCGCAGCCATATCGTCAGCTACGCCGAAGACGGTGCGCTGCTCAGCGAGCTGTTTACCCGCACCGGCAACGGCACCCTGGTGGCGCAGGAACAGTTCGAATCGCTGCGTGAAGCGACCATCGAAGATGTCGGCGGGCTGATGGAGTTGATCACCCCACTGGAAGACCAGGGCATTCTGGTGCGCCGCTCACGCGAGGTACTGGAGCGCGAGATCGAGCAGTTCAGCATCGTCGAGCGCGAAGGCCTGATCATTGCCTGCGCCGCGCTGTACCAGATTGCCGACTCGGATTTTGGCGAGCTGGCCTGCCTGGCCGTCAACCCGGCTTACCGCCATGGCGGGCGGGGTGACGAGCTGCTTGAGCGCATTGAGGAACGCGCCCGCGCTCAAGGCCTGAAAACCCTGTTCGTACTCACTACCCGCACCGCCCACTGGTTCCGCGAGCGCGGCTTTGAGCTGAGCAGCGTCGACCGCCTGCCCGCCGCCCGCGCCTCGCTGTACAACTTCCAGCGCAACTCGCAGGTGTTTGAAAAAGCGCTGTAGGGTGGGTTAGCGACACCTAGCGTATGCCTCAAGGAAGGCTGCGGTAAAAGGCTGTCGCGTAACCCACCCAGCAGCATCAGCCCATTTGGCGGGTTAAGGCGCACCGATTACGCGTGAGTTGTTCGCCACGCGATAAGCGCCCAACCCAGCCTACAGAATGCGTTTCGGCAGATGGGGCGGCAGGTACAAGCCGAGATAGGCATCGAACACGCGCATACCCTCCTCAGCCATGCGCGGGGTGATTGCGCCGTGCAGCTGTATCGAGCGGGCATACACGCGGTCACCCAGCTCCATCGCCAGGGCAAACACGTCGACATCCTCCGGCAGTTGCGGCAAGGGGAAGTGACGGTCGAACACCACCTGCATGGACTGCCCCAACTCAATATCGTGCTGGCGATCAGCCTGAGTCACTTCGGCCAGACCATGCTGCGCCAGAATCAGCTGGCGTGCAGCGGCATCGGCCGCGTAGATCGCCAACATACGCTGCTCGACCAACCGCGACAGATCACGCCAGTCGCGCAGGCTGGCATGCTCCACCGGTTCCTGCAGGCAGGCGCGAAACGCACCGTGGATATCCGCCGTCAGGGCTTCCAGTAACGCCGGTACGCTGGCGAAGAAGTGGTACACCGATGACGGCGGGATCTGCGCCCGCTCAGCCACGCTGTAGATCGACAGGCTGGCCACACCCTGCTCGGCCAGCAGTTCGCGAGCAGCGGCAAGAATTCCGGCAATGCGGCTCTGGCTACTGGCGCGGGGTTTGCGGGCGGTAGGCGGACGGGACATGAGAAGACTCGAAAACCAAAGGCGCTATTGGACGCTAGGCAGCCGCCCGTGCACAAGCGGCAACCACCAGCACCGGTGGGCATGCGCACACGCCCGCCCGTGCCACGGTTATCAGCTACGCGCGCCGCGCACGCCTTCGGCCAAGGCGGCGCAGAGGTTGAGTACCCCCGCCACCGCCTGCTCGCTGCTGGCCGCATTGGCCACCTGATCGATCAGCGCCGAGCCGACCACCACGCCATCCGCTAGGCGGGCGATAGTCGCCGCATGCTCCGGCGTCCGAATGCCGAAGCCGATGCACAGCGGCAGCTCGGTGTGGCGGCGCAGGCGGGCAACGGCCTGCTCGACGTGCTCCAGGGTGGCCGAGCCGGCACCGGTGACACCGGCCACCGAGACGTAATAGACGAAGCCTGAGCTGCCGTTGAGCACGGTCGGCAAGCGCTTATCATCGGTGGTCGGGGTGGTCAGGCGGATAAAGTCGATGCCGGCGGCCTGGGCAGGGTCGCACAGGTCGACGTTATGCTCAGGTGGCAGGTCGACCACGATCAGGCCATCGACCCCAGCCTCCTTGGCGTCCGCAATAAACTTGTCGACGCCGTACTTGTGGATCGGGTTGAAGTAGCCCATCAGCACCAGCGGCGTGACCTGCTCGCCGGCACGGAACTCGCGCACCATTTGCAGGGTTTTCGCCAGATTTTGGCCACCCTCCAGGGCACGGATATTCGCCAGCTGGATCGCCGGCCCATCGGCCATCGGGTCGGTAAACGGCATGCCCAACTCGATCACATCGGCACCGGCTGCGGGCAGGCCCTTGAGAATGGCCAGGGAGGCGTCATAGCTCGGGTCGCCGGCGGTCACGAAGGTCACCAGGGCGGCGCGATTCTGTTGTTTCAGCTCGGCAAAGCGGCTCTGTAGGCGGCTCATGCGTGCTTCTCCTGTTTTTCCATGTGGTGCACGATGGTTTGCATGTCTTTGTCGCCACGCCCGGACAGGTTGACCACCATCAGGTGATCCTTGGGCAGTTGTGGGGCGCGCTTGAACACTTCAGCCAGGGCGTGGGCGCTTTCCAGGGCCGGGATAATGCCCTCCTGACGGCAGCAGGTGTGGAACGCTGCCAGGGCTTCGTCGTCGGTGACCGAGGTGTATTCAACGCGACCCACCTCATGCAACCAGGCGTGCTCGGGACCGATGCCGGGGTAATCCAGGCCGGCGGAAATCGAATGGGCGTCGATGATCTGACCGTCATCATCTTGCAGCAGGAAGGTTCGGTTGCCGTGCAGTACGCCCGGTACACCGCCGTTCAGGCTGGCGGCGTGCTTGCCGGTGGCGATGCCATAACCGGCCGCTTCCACGCCGATGATCTGCACATCCTTATCATCGAGGAACGGATGGTACAGGCCGATGGCATTCGAACCACCGCCGATGCAGGCGATCAAGCTGTCGGGCAGGCGACCTTCCTGGGCGAGCATCTGCTCGCGGGTTTCCTTGCCAATCACCGCCTGGAAATCACGCACCATCGCTGGGTACGGATGCGGGCCGGCCACGGTGCCGATCATGTAGAAGGTGCTGTCGACATTGGTCACCCAGTCGCGCAGGGCTTCGTTCATCGCATCCTTGAGCGTGCCAGTACCGGCAACGACGGGGATTACGGTGGCACCGAGCAGCCTCATGCGCAGCACGTTGGCCTGCTGGCGATCAATGTCAGTGGTGCCCATGTAGATCACGCACTCCATGCCGAAGCGCGCCGATACGGTGGCCGTGGCCACGCCGTGCATGCCGGCGCCCGTCTCGGCGATGATGCGCTTCTTGCCCATGCGCTTGGCCAACAGTACCTGGCCAATGCAGTTGTTAATCTTGTGCGCACCGGTGTGGTTGAGCTCTTCACGCTTAAAGTAGATTTTCGCGCCGCCACACATCTCGGTCAGGCGCTCGGCGAAATACAGCGGGCTCGGGCGGCCGACGAAATCACGCTGAAAGTACGCCAGCTCCTTCGCGAACTCGGGGTCGAGCTTGGCCTTCTCGTATTCGGCAGCCAGGTCGTGGATCAGCGGCATCAGGGTTTCGGCGACATATTGGCCGCCGAACGAGCCGAACAGGCCGTTGGCATCAGGACCAGCGCGGAAGGAAGTCATGGCGTTCTCCTTGAGAAAGTGGCGCGGTAGGGCGTGGGCATGGCGACTCGACGCCCCTGCTGCTACTGCAATGGCCACAGGATAAAGCTGTGGCGCGCGCGGCAAAAGCGATAAGATCGCCTCAATATGTCAGGAAAACTCACACATGAGCCAGCACCTTCCACCGCTTAACGCCCTGCGCGCCTTCGAAGCCGCCGCGCGCCTGAACAGCATCAGCCTGGCCGCCGATGAATTACATGTCACGCATGGCGCGGTCAGCCGGCAGGTTCGGGCCCTGGAAGAGCACCTCGGGATTGCCCTGTTCAGCAAGGATGGGCGCGGCCTTAAACTCACAGATGCAGGGATTCGCCTGCGCGATGTCAGCGGCGATCTGTTCAACCGCCTGCGCAGCACCTGTGCCGAGCTGCAGCAGGGCCAGGCCGATGCGCCCTTCGTGCTGGCCTGCCCCGGCAGCCTGCTGGCGCGCTGGTTTATCCCACGCCTGGACCGGCTTAACCGCGAGTTGCCGGAACTGCGCCTGCAGTTGTCGGCCAGCGAAGGTGAACTGGACCCACGTCGCGCTGGCGTCGATGCCACCCTGTGGTTCGCCGAACCACCCTGGCCTGCGGACATGCAGGTGTTCGAGCTGGCCGCCGAACGCATCGGCCCGGTGCTCAGCCCGCGCTACAGCCGCTTTGCCGAGCTGCATCAGGCACCCGCTGCGGCGCTGCTGAGCGAACCGCTACTGCACACCAGCTCTCGCCCCCAGGCCTGGCCAAGCTGGGCCGGCAGTAATGCCCTGGATGTCACAACGCTGAAACTCGGCCAGGGCTTCGAACACCTCTACTACCTGCTGGAAGCCGCCGCCGCCGGCCTGGGAGTGGCCATCGCGCCGCAACAGCTGGTCGCCGACGACCTTACCGCCGGCCGCCTCGTTGCGCCCTGGGGCTTTGTCGCGACCTCGGCCCGCCTGGCGCTGTGGGTGCCGGCACGCCATCTGGACAGACGCGCGCAACGCCTAGCCGAATGGTTGCGCAGCGAACTCGACCGCTAACACACGCTCGGCGGGCAAACTGCCAGCACCTCGGCTAGCGTTAAACAACAGCCAGAGGAGAACGCGCATGTCCGATCATCACACCTACAAGAAAGTCGAAATCGTCGGTTCATCGAAAACCAGCATCGAAAATGCCATCGAAAACGCCCTGGCCGAATGCGCCAAGTCAGTCCGCAATATGGACTGGTTCGAGGTCGTAGAGACCCGTGGGCATATCGTCGATGGCAAGGTCGGGCATTATCAGGTCACCCTGAAAATCGGTTTTCGCATGAGCAACAGCTAACCCGCCCGCCAATAGCCTGGCCGCCGCCTAACGGCTGGCCAGGTGCGGCTCGCCCGCCCGACAAACCGCCCTGCCCCTTGGAATCCACAGAATAAGCCCCACTATCTAACTCAGGTATTGGCGCATTGTTGCGCCGTGCAAACGGACAACTAACAGGCAGCCCGATGAGCGCACTCGCACAAATCAAACTCTCCACCCTCGACCTCGCGCCGATTCGTGATGACGGCAACGCCGCCCAGGCCCTGCATAACTCGCTGACGCTGGCGCAGCATGTTGAACGCCTGGGCTTCGAGCGCTTCTGGGTGGCCGAGCACCACAACATGGATGGCATCGCCAGTTCGGCCACCTCGGTATTGCTGGGTTATCTGGCGGCCGGCACCACGCGCATTCGCCTGGGTTCGGGCGGGGTGATGCTGCCCAACCACGCGCCGCTGGTGATTGCCGAGCAGTTCGGCACCCTGGCCACGCTGTATCCGGGGCGCATCGAACTGGGCCTGGGGCGCGCGCCGGGGGCCGATCACTTCACCGCCCAGGCGCTGCGTCGTGACCGGATTGGCAGCGCCGATGACTTCCCTGCGGATGTCGAGGAGCTGCAACGCTACCTGGGCCCACGCACGGCGGATCAGCGGGTTATTGCCATGCCTGGCACGGGCACCAATGTGCCGATCTGGCTGCTCGGTTCCAGCCTGTTCAGCGCCCAGCTGGCCGGGGAAAAAGGCCTGCCCTATGCGTTCGCCTCGCACTTTGCGCCGCGCTATATGCATGAGGCGATTCGCGTCTACCGCAACCACTTCAAGCCCTCGGCGGTGCTCGACAAGCCCTACGTGATGCTCGGCGTGCCGCTGATTGCCGCCGACACGGATGAGCAGGCCGAATACCTGGCCACCTCGGCCTATCAGCGCATTCTCGCGCTGATTCGCGGCCAGAGCCTGGTGCAAAGACCGCCGGTCAACAGCACGCAGGGGCTGTGGCTGCCGCATGAAAAAGAAGCGGTGAGCAGCTTCTTTGGCCTGGCGATGATCGGCGGCCCGGAGAAGATCCGTACCCGTCTGGAGATGTTGCTGGAGCAGACCGGCGCCGATGAGCTGATTTTCACCTGCGACCTGTATGACTTTGCCGATCGGCTGCATGCCTTCGAGCTGGTCACGCAGCTGCGCTGAATAGGTGCGCCGGATCATTCGGCGAACTTGTACGGCGAATAGACCTCTCAACCCTGTAACCCCACGCACAGGAGAAGCCCGATGAAGAAGACCGCATCAGCCCACTGGCAAGGTGGCATCAAGGATGGCAAAGGCACTATTTCGAGCGAAAGCGGCGCGCTGGAAAAAGTACCTTATGGTTTTAATACGCGCTTTGCCGATCAGCCCGGCAGCAACCCGGAAGAGCTGCTCGGCGCCGCCCATGCCGGCTGTTTTTCCATGGCCCTGTCCAAGGAGCTTGGCGACGCTGGGATGACTGCCGAGAGCATCGATACCCGCGCCGAAGTGACCCTCGACAAACAGGATGGCGGCTTTGCCATCACCGCCGTGCACCTGTCCTTGCGCGCAAAAATCCCTGGGGCAGACCGCGCAGCTTTCGAGAAAGCGGTGAAGACCGCGAAGAACGGCTGCCCGGTGTCAAAAGTACTGAACGCCACCATCACTCTGGAGGCGATACTCGACAACTGATCACGGCGCGCATCAGAAGGTGCCGCAGCGCAGCACCTTGGCGCGCGCCAGCACGTTGCGCTGCGCATCGTAGAGCCAGGCCTGGGCTTTCATCTGCATGGGCCTGGCCTCGAGTCGGTAGCGCTGACCGGCGACGAAGCTGTCATAGCGCACGCGCAGCTCGCAGGTGACCTGGCGCGGCTCACTCAAGCCATCCAGGCCGCCGCCACTGTTCACTTCAAACTGAAAACGCGCCTGCAGCTCATGCGCGCCCGCTGGCACCTGAAAATAACGGCCATCATTCAACCGCCGGCCATCGAGCCGATCGGCCATGAGTAGGTTGCCGGCAGGACTGTACAACTCAACCCAGGCCTGGTGAGGGTCAGGCGGCGGCAGCGGCGAGGCGCACGCACTGAGCACCAACAAGCTGCCAAGCAAGGCCAGATAACGCATCAGACACCTCCACATTTTCACTGCCTGCTAGGCTACGCCGATCCTGCGCTGGTAGCGTGGCAGCCTGTCACTTCATGGGTAATCGCAATGTTCGACGCTCTGCGCAGGCGCTGGGTTCCGCTGCTAGCCGTAGCCACCTTGCTGCTGAGCGGCTGCAGCAGCCTGGATTATTACAGCCACCTGGCCGCCGGACAGTTGCAGCTGCTAAAGGCGCGCGAGCCCATTGCCGCGCTGCTGAACAAACCGACTGTCGACCCTCGCCTCAAGCAGCGTCTGGCCTTGGCCCAGCAGGCACGGGATTTCGCCAGTGCCGAACTGGGTCTGCCGGACAACCAAAGCTATCGCCTGTACGCCGATATCCAGCGGCCCTTCGTGGTGTGGAACGTGTTCGCCACCGCGGAGTTTTCCCTCAGCCCTGAACTGCATTGTTTCCCCATCGCCGGCTGCGTGGCCTATCGCGGTTACTACAGCCAGGGCCGCGCGCGCGGTGCAGCGGCCTTGCTCAAACAGCAGGGCCTGGATACTTATTTAGGCGGCGTCGAGGCCTATTCGACGCTGGGCTGGTTCGATGACCCGATTCTCAACAGCATGCTGCGCTGGAGTGATGAGCGTCTGGTGGCGGTGATCTTCCACGAACTGGCGCACCAGCAGTTGTATGTGCAGGACGACACGGCCTTCAATGAGTCCTTCGCCAGCTTTGTTGAGCATGCAGGCCTGCGCCAGTGGCGTGCCGCGCAAGGCTTACCGCCCGGCGACGCCAGCGGCGAACAACAGCGCGAGCAATTTATCGCCCTGGTTCTGGCCAGTAGGGCGCGCTTGCAACAGCTCTACGGCAGCGATCTGCCACCGGCACAGATGCGCCTGGGCAAGCAGGCCGAATTCGAGCGCCTGCGCACTGAATACCGCTCACTGCGCGACCGCGAATGGCAGGGCGTTGGCCCGTACGACAACTGGATCAACGCGCCGCTGAACAACGCCAAACTGTTGCCGTTTGGCCTCTATGATCAATGGGTGCCGGCCTTTGCCGCGCTGTTCGAGCAGGTCGGGCGCGACTGGCCAGGCTTTTATCAGCGCGTCGCGGCCCTCGGCAGACTACCGGCCAGCGAGCGACGTCAGCGCTTGGCGGCGTTATCCCCGGGCAGCGAGAACTTAGCGCGCTAAAACCCACTCCAAACTTTGTAGTGCCTGTTCACGCCAAAGGAGTGATGCCATGAACAAACTCATCCTGAGCGTAGCGCTGGGCCTGCTCAGCAGCAGCGTATTGGCCGCGCCGAAAGACTGCGAAGAGTTGCGTGCGGAAATTGAAGTGAAAATCCAGACCGCCGGCGTTGCCAGCTACACCCTGGAAATCGTGCCCAATGACGAAGCCACGGACCCCAACATGGTGGTCGGCAGCTGCGCCGGCGGCACCAAGAAAATCATCTATCAGAAAAATGGCTAACCGTAGGATGGGTTGAGCGCAGCGATACCCATGCAACTCATACGATGGGTAACGCCGCTACGCGCCTAACCCATCCTACGGTTTACTTCACAAACGCCTGATGCAGCTCGGCCAGGCTGTTGAAGTGATAGGTCGGTGCTTCGGCCTGTAACTCGCTAAAACTGCCAAAGCCATAACCCACCGCCGCGGCATGCAGGCCATTGCGCCGCGCGCCAATCAGGTCGTGTTTGCGATCACCGATCATCAGCGTGCCGTCGCGCGGCAACTGCTCCTGCTCCAGCAAATGAGCGATCAGCTCGACTTTGTCGGTGCGCGTGCCGTCCAGTTCACTGCCGTAAATCACCTTGAAGTGCTGGGCGAAACCAAAGTGCTTAGCAATCTGCTCGGCAAACACCGTCGGCTTGCTGGTGGCGATGTACAAGGTGCGCTGCTGGTTCTGCAGCAGTTGCAACAACGCGCCGACGCCGTCGAACAGCCGATTCTCATACAAACCCACCTCACGGAAACGCTCGCGGTAATGGTTCACCGCCTGCCAGGCCGTGGCCTCATCGAAGTCGTAGCTGTGCATAAAACACTGCAGCAACGGCGGGCCGATAAAGTGCTCCAGCGCCTGTAGGTCAGGTTCGGCGATCCCCAGCTTGGCCAGCGCATGCTGCACCGAACGGGTAATGCCCTCACGCGGATCGGTGAGGGTGCCGTCGAGGTCGAACAGGATATTGGTGTAGTGCAACATCAGGAGGTACCGTAGCCTTCCATCAGGTGCTGGTCCTTCAGGCGCACATAGTTGTCGGCGCTGTAGCGGAAGTAGCTGCGCTCCTTCTCGCTCAACTCGCGGGCTTTTTTCGCCGGGCTGCCGAGGTAAAGAAAACCGCTCTCCAAGTGGCTACCAGGCGGCACCAGACTGCCCGCGCCGAGCATCACCTCTTCATCAATCACCGCGCCGTCCATGACGATGCTGCCCATGCCGATCAGCACACGGTTACCAATGTTGCAGCCATGCAGGGTGACATTGTGCGCGATGGTCACATCGTCGCCGATATTCAGCGGGTAGCCGCGCGGGTTGAACGGGCCGGCGTGGGTAATGTGCAGCACGCTGCCGTCCTGAATGCTGGTGCGCTCACCGATGCGGATGCTGTGCATGTCGCCACGGATCACCACCAACGGCCAGATCGAGCTGTCTGCGCCAATTTCCACATCGCCGAGAACCACCGCCGAAGCATCAACAAATGCCCGCGCACCAAGCTGTGGAGTGAATTGCTGGTAAGTACGAATCGCCACGATAGAAACCTCTTAAGCTGCGTCAGCCCTTGATTGTAATTAAGATGGCACCCATGTTCAGGGTAAGCGCGCTGTTTTAACAACGGCCGGTATCCATTCAAGCCTGCCCCTAGGAGTGTTCACTGCCACCGGGGGTCACAGCTACATATCCATTTCGTTACAGGTAACCCGACGTGACCGCCAACAACCCACTGCTGCAAGCCTTTGATCTGCCGCCCTACTCCGCCATCCGCCCCGAGCATGTCGAGCCAGCGGTGGACAGCATCTTGGCCGAGAGCCGGGCTGCCATGACACGTCTGCTTGAACTACAGTCTGGCACACCCAGCTGGGACGGCCTGGTGTTAACCCTGGATGAGCTGGGCGCACGCCTGAGCCAGACCTGGAGCCCGGTCAGCCACCTGAATGCCGTGTGCAACAGCGCCGAGTTGCGCGCCGCCTACGAGGCCTGCCTGCCCAAGCTGTCCGAGTACTGGACTGAAATCGGCCAGAACCAGCCGCTGTTCCAAGCCTACGAAAAACTCGCCAGCAGCCCGGCAGCGGCCGGCTTCGATGTGGCGCAGACCACGATCCTCGAACATGCCCTGCGCGACTTCCGCCTGTCCGGTATCGACCTGCCGGCTGAGCAGCAGAAGCGCTACGGCGAGATCCAGATGAAGCTCTCCGAGCTGGCCAGCAAGTTTTCCAACCAACTGCTGGATGCCACCCAGGCCTGGACCAAGCACGTCACCGACGAAGCCGCTCTGGCCGGCCTCACCGACTCAGCCAAGGCGCAGATGCAGCAAGCCGCCGAGGCCAAGGGTTTGGACGGCTGGCTGATCAGCCTGGAGTTCCCCAGCTACTTCGCGGTGATGACCTACGCCGACGACCGCGCCCTGCGTGAAGAGCTGTATGCCGCCTATTGCACCCGCGCCTCCGATCAAGGGCCGAATGCCGGGCAGCATGACAACGGCCCGGTGATGCTGGAAATCCTCGCCCTGCGTCAGGAGCTGGCCAAGCTGCTGGGTTTTGCCAACTACGCCGAGCTGAGCCTGGCCAGCAAAATGGCCGAGACCACCGAACAAGTGCTGCACTTCCTGCGCGACCTCGGAGTACGCGGCAAGCCGTTTGCCGAGCAGGACCTGCAAGAGCTAAAAGCCTTCGCCGCCGAACAAGGCTGCTTTGAGCTGCAAAGCTGGGACGTCGGCTACTACAGCGAGAAGCTGCGCGAGCAGCGTTACAGCATTTCCCAGGAAATCCTGCGTGCCTACTTCCCCATCGACAAGGTGCTCAGCGGCCTGTTTGCCATAGTCGAAAAGCTCTACGGCATCCAGATCAAGGAACTGTCCGGCTTCGACAGCTGGCATCCGGACGTGCGCCTGTTTGAGATCACCGAGAACGGCCAACACGTCGGGCGCTTCTTCTTCGACCTCTACGCCCGCGCCAACAAGCGCGGCGGTGCCTGGATGGACGGCGCGCGCGACAAGCGCCGCAATGCCGCGGGTGAGCTGATCAGCCCGGTGGCCAACCTGGTCTGCAACTTCACCCCGGCGGTCGGCGGCAAGCCGGCGCTGCTAACCCACGATGAAGTCACCACCCTGTTCCACGAGTTCGGCCACGGCCTGCATCACCTGCTGACCCGCGTCGAACATGCTGGTGCGTCGGGCATCAACGGCGTGGCCTGGGATGCGGTCGAGCTGCCGAGCCAGTTTATGGAGAACTGGTGCTGGGAGCCGGAAGGCCTGGCGCTGATCTCCGGTCATTATCAAAGCGGCGAGCCGCTGCCCAAGGACTTGCTGGACAAGATGCTGGCGGCGAAAAACTTCCAGTCCGGCTTGATGATGGTGCGGCAGATCGAGTTCAGCCTGTTCGACTTCGAACTGCACGCCACCCACGGTGACGGCCGCAGCGTGCTGGAGGTGTTGGAAGGGATTCGTGACGAGGTATCGGTGCTGCGTCCGCCGGCCTACAACCGCTTCCCCAACAGCTTCGCGCACATCTTCGCCGGTGGTTACGCGGCTGGTTATTACAGCTACAAGTGGGCGGAAGTGTTGTCGGCCGATGCCTTCTCCAAATTTGAAGAGGAAGGCGTATTCAACAGCGCCACCGGCCGTGCCTTCCGTGAGGCGATTCTGGCACGCGGTGGCTCGCAGGCACCGATGGTGCTGTTTGTCGACTTCCGCGGGCGCGAGCCGAGCATCGATGCCCTGCTGCGTCACCTCGGCCTGAGCCAGGAGGCAGCATGAGCGATACACCAGTAAACATCACCGCAAAACGCTTTATCGCCGGGGCGGTGTGCCCGGCGTGCAGCGAAATGGACAAGATCCAGATGTGGAGTGTCGATGACGTGCCGCACCGCGAATGCGTGGCCTGTGGCTACGCCGACACCCTGGATGAGCGCGGCAACTCGGTGCCCAAAGAGATTCCTACGCGGGTCAATATCAGCGCACTCAAGCCAAAAGTCGCCAACCCCAAGGTGCAGACGGTGCAGTTTTTCCCCAATCCCAAGCTGAAAAAATAACCATACCTCAGGCTGAACCCCACACAGCGCCGGCACGTCATTCGGCGCTGTAGAACAGGCGAGCGCCTGCGCTAAGGCTCGTCTATTTGCTGCAAATAGCGCTCAATCAAACGCTGGTATTCGCCGCTGGTCTGCAAGCGGGCCAGGCCCTGATTGAATTGCTCGATAAGAACCGCCGCGCGTGGATGGTTGCGCGGCACAATCAGATGCAGGGCGCTGCTACTCAAGGTCTCAGTGGAGCGGCGAAATGCACTGCTCGGCACGCCAGAAGCGTGCAGGGCGGCCAAACCAAGGCGGCGATCGGCAATAAAAAAATCATCCCGGCCCAGCAGTAATAGCTTGGCGCACTCATCCAGTCCGGTCGGTGAATGGCGCATTAACTGACCACCGTCGAGCATTTGCTGAAGCACCAGTGGCGGCTGCCAACCGAGAGGAAAACACAGCCGCTTACCGAGCATGCTGGCTATATCTGTTACTTCGATGACCTCGCCGGCACGGCTAAAAATATGCTGTACCGGGGTAAACAAAGGCGCGGAGTAGAGGTATTCCTGGTCGCGTTGTGGACTGTGCACATAGGGAAAGGTGGCGTCGTAATCGCCGCGCAGGGTTTGTATATAGCCGCGGTTCCAGGGATGCCAGTCCAAGGTACTGTTGATTCCGCTGGCACCCAAAGCCGCCTGCACCACCTGCGTGAGCATGCCGCCAGCGGGGAGCGTCTTGCCGGTAAAGGGCGTGTAATCGTCGCCGGTGACCAAACGCCAGGTATCAGCCGCCGCGCTGCTCATGAGCGTCATGCTTAACAGCAGGCAGGCAACTATTGATCCTTGCATCAACCCTCAACCTCAGTGATTAGCCAGTTGCGCCCTTTCACACAGTGTAGGTGGGCTGGTGGCCTATTCAAACAGCTCACCCTGGGTGCTGGCCTGTTGCCGCGCGGGCTGCGCTGCCGGTGCCGGACTCAGCGCCAGCCGTTGCGCCAATCCAGCGGCACGCTCGGCGCGGGTTGCCACCGCCTCAGCCAGGCGCGGCGGCAGGCCCCAGATTTCCACCTTGTGCTTGGCGCGGGTGATGCCGGTGTAGAACAGGCTGCGACTGAGCAACGGGCTGGGTTGCTCGGGCAGCACCAGCAGTACCTCGGCAAACTCAGAGCCCTGGCTTTTATGCACCGTCATGGCGAAGGCACTGTCGTGGCTGGGCAGGCGCGCCGGGGCGAAGGGGCGAAAGCCGTCCTCGCCTTCAAAGAACACGCGCAGGCCGTATTCGGTGTGCAAGCAAATGCCGATATCACCATTGAACAGGCCTAGGGCGTAGTCGTTCTGCCGCACCATCACCGGCCGACCGACGTACCACCGCTCGCGGCTCGGCACCTGACTGCGGCGCTTGATCCGCGCCTCCAGCGCTTCGTTGATCCCCGCCACGCCCCAGACGCCTTCGCGCTGGGCGCAGAGCGCACGAAAGGCATTAAAGGCGCTGAATGCAGCGGCGGCATCCGCACTTTTGGCGGCGGCCATGTAGGGCGCATAGCCCTGATCCAGCCGTTCCAGCAGTTCAGCGGCTGTCGGTTCGGCGTTCCAGGTCAGATCGTTGCGACCCTCCTTGAGCAGATTGAGCGTGCCGCTGACATCGCCGCCATTAATCCGCCGCGCCAGTTCACCGATGCCGCTGTCGCCGGCAAAGCGGTGGCTATGGGTCAGCAACACCACGGCATCGCCCAACTGCGAGCCAGGCTCAGACACCGGAACCGGCTGGCCGGTAATACGCTGCAAGTCGGCGGCAGCCTGAGCGTCGAAGCCGCGACCCTCGCACAGTTCGGCGAATACCGCACCGGCTTCCACGGCGCACAGTTGGTCTTTGTCACCGAGCAGAATCAGCCGTGCAGTCGGTGGCAGGGCATCGAGCAGTTTGCCCATCAGCGCCAGGTCGACCATCGAGGCTTCGTCCACCACCAGCACATCCAGCGCCAGCGGGTTAGCCGCGTTATGCCGTACCTGCGGGCTGTCGCCACGGCTACCGAGCAGGCGGTGCAAGGTGCGCGCCTCATCCGGCAGCGCCGCCTTGAGCGCCTCGCTGACAGGTAATTCGGCCTTGGCATTGCGGATCGCTTCGGCCATGCGTGCAGCGGCTTTACCGGTAGGCGCGGCCAGACCAATCGCCAAGCGGTCGCCGCCGGGTTGTTCGAGCAGCGCAGCCAGCAGGCGCACCACGGTGGTGGTTTTACCGGTGCCCGGGCCGCCGGAAATCACCGCCAGTTTGCGCCGTACCGCTTGGGCGGCGGCCAAGCGCTGCCAGTCCGGTTGTTGCTGATTGAAGGCAAACAGACGGCTGAGGCTTTCACTCAGCTGCGCCTCATCGACCTCGGGCAACGCTGCCGCGCGACCGAGCAACTGCGCCGCCAGCTGCCGTTCATAGGCTTGATAGCGCGCCAAGTAGAGGCGGCCATGGTCGAGAATCAGCGGGGTGAAATCGCCATCAGCGCCAACCAGTGCTGAGGCTTCCAGCTGCGCCTGCCAGTCCACCAGTTTCGGCAGGTTAAAGGCATGCTCTGGCCACGGACGCTGCCCGGCCAGACGCGCCAATGGCAGGCACACATCGCCCTTATCCAGCGCCATACAGAGCAACGCCGCAGAAGCCAACAGCACAGGCGTAGCGCTCGGGTCGAGGCGCTGCAGGCTGTCGACCAGCGCGCGCTCTAATGGGCCGAGAGGCAGATCAACGAGGCTCATATTGCCTTCCCGTAGGTTGGGTTGAGCAAAGCGATACCCAAAACAAGTGCAGTATCCCGATTGATGGGTATCGCGGGCTCAACCCATCCTACAACGGCCACATCGGCCATCACACGCCCTCCGCAAACAAGTTATCCAGCGCATCCAGCAAGCCATCGGCGGGACGGGAAAAATACACCCCGGCGCTCGGCATGCCGCGTAGAAACAGGTAGTAGGCACCGCCCAACTGCTCATTGTGGAAATCTTCCACACGCTGACGCAGGAAACGCCGCAGCGCCACCAGGTAGATCAGGTATTGCAGGTAGTAATGCTCCGCCGCCAGGGCGTGCAGCAGGCGATCACCGCCGTAGTAGCTGGCATCGGGGCCGAGCCAGTTGGACTTGTAATCGGCGATGTACCAGCGCCCGTCGTGTTCGAAGGTCAGGTCGATAAAACCTTTGAGAAAGCCCTTGAGGCTGTCGAATTCCAGACGCGCCGCCGCGTCACGCATCGGCGCTGGCAGGCCGTGGGCCGGATCACTGAGAATCGCCCGCAGGCGCTGCATATCCAGCCCGGCCACCGGGAAGGTAAAGCCCAGCTCAGGTAGGCGGCGCGCAGGGTTCAACCCGCTTAGAGTCAGGCCCTGGCCGTCCAGGTCGCAGTCGATCACCTGTTGCAGTTGCTCCAGCGCTACGGCGTTCCAGTCATTGCTGATGCCATGCCCGCTCAGCCCCGGCTCAATCAACTCTGCCAACGCCGCCTTACCGCGCGCCCAGTCTTCGAGAATGGCGTGCAGGCAGGTACCGGCGCGCGCGCCACGGGGGAAGGCAAAAAAACCCATACCCGGCTCGCTGGCATCGGGGATCACCAGGCCATCGCGGTCCGGCGCTTCCATGTGCATGCCGGCGGCCAGGCCGGAGAAACTGCCGACGCGCCAGGCGCTGTGCAGGCTGCGTTGCAGCGGCGCCAACTGCTGCGGCGCTGGGGCGCGCTGTTCGCCGGCGGCGCTGGCTTCGCTGTCACGCAACGGTTGGATGCTCATCTGGCCGGAGCTGCTGTCCGCCAACTGTTGGATTTCTGCGTGCACGCCCTGCGGGCTCAGGCTCTGCATATGGACAGCCAGCTCAGCCAGGGCATCCTCACCCGGCAACTCGCGACCGTGCAGCAGCCAGGCCAGGGCGCTGCTGTGCAGGCCGGACTCGCTCAGCGTGCCGTCCTTCTTCGGCTTGCAGTCCACCGGCCCCCAGTGCAGCCACAGACGATCACGGGCGCGGGTCAGGGCGACGTAGGTCAGCCGTAGCTTTTCCGCGAAGCGCTCGTGCCGAGCGCGTTCACGGTGTGCGTCGAGCTGCTCGCTGCCGAGGTCGAGCAACGGCGTGCCATCGTCGGCGTGGCAGCTGATGTCCTCATGCTGATAGAGCAGCGCGCCGTCCCACAGGTAGGGGCAGAACACCAACGGATACTCCAGCCCCTTGGACGTGTGGATGGTGACGATCTGCACCCGCTCGGCATCGCTCTCTAGGCGCAGCAAGGCTTCTTCGCCGTGGGCTTCGGCGCTGCGCTGGGCGTTGAACCAACTCAGCAGCTGCTCCAAACCGGGGCGCTGCAGGCTCTCGGTTTGCAGCAATTCAGCCAGGTGCAACAGGTTGGTCAAACGGCGCTCGCCATCGACTAAGGCGAGCAGGCGCTGAGCGACTCTCTGCTCATCCAGCCAGGCGCGGAAGGCGCGCATAAAGCCCTGCTGCTGCCACAGCTGGTGATAACGCTCGGCCGCTTCGCGCTCGGCGTCCCAGGCGTGGGCATCCTCGGTGCAGGCGGCCAGATCGGCGGCGCTGCGGCCCAGCAGGCGACTGGCCAGGGCATAACGCAACGCCCCTTCACGGCCCGGCTCGGCATAAGCGGCCAGCACCGCACTCAGCTCATCCGCCTCCTCGCTGTGCCAGACGTTCTCCTTGCCGCGACGCACGCTGGGTACACCACGCGCGGCCAGTTCTTGCGCCACCTCGCCAGCCTGACGGTGGCTGGCGACTAGCACGGCTATATCGCCACCCTTGAGCGGCGTGCGCGCGTTGTCTTGGGCAAAGTACGCCTCGCCGCGGTTACTGGCTGCCAGCACGGCAGCGATGCGCCGCGCCGTGTCACGGGCGACCAGCGCGCCGGCTTCGCCCTTGCCGAGGTAGTCGTCATCCAGCCAAACCAGCGCCAGCGGCGCGTCCTGCTCATTCTCAATCGGCGGCAACACCAGCTGCGCGCGCGCCTTGGCGCTGGCACCGACCTGCTGATAGGCCAGGCCCGGCTCGGCAAACGGCATGGGCCGGTCGAACAGCTGATTGAGTGCGGCGATCAGCTCAGGCGTGGAACGGTGGTTGGTGGTCAGGCTGTACTGCCGCGCGGCTTCGCTGCGGGCTTGCAGGTAAGTTGCTAGATCGGCGCCACGGAAAGCGTAAATGGCCTGTTTAGGATCACCGACAAAACATAAATCCCCAGCACCTTCGTAGATCCGGTGAAACACCCGGTACTGCACCGGGTCGGTGTCCTGAAATTCATCGATCAGCGCCACCGGGTACTGGCTGCGCAGGGTGGTCGCCAAGTGTTCGCCGCCCTCGCCCTGCAACGCCTGCTGCAGTTTGTTAAGCAGGTCATCGAAGGCCAGCAGGCGTTGCGCCGCCTTGCGTTGCGGCAACTGCTCGTTGAGCTGAGCGATCAGGCGTACTTGTAAGTCGATCAGGCGTTGCTCGGCTTCGGGCTGCGCGGCATCGAGGGCATCGCAGAGTTCCTGCAAGGCTGCCGCCAGCGGGTTGGCCGGCGCCTCACAGCCCTTCTTGCTGGCCTTGTTCAGCCCCTCGCGAGCCAAACGGCGGTGCGCCTCGGTCTTGCTGAACAGCGCGGCGGCATCGCTGAAATAACCGTCCAGCTCGGCCTGCCAAACGCCCAGCTTGGCCGCATTGCACATATTGCTCTTGAAGCCGTCGAAGGCCTTGAGCTGCTCCAGCCATCCGGCGCTCTCGCCCTGCCAGAGGCGCTGCGCCTGTTGCCAGGCGGCGCGCAATGCGGTCATGTCGCTGTGTGTACCCGGTTGCGGTTCGATGCGCAGATAGGGTTTACCGAGGTGATTACGCAGGCGCTTGCGCAGGCTCTGCGGGGTGATCTTCTGCTGCACCAGAAACGCCGCCCACTCCGGCTCGGCCGCCGCCAGTTCGTGTCGCCAGAGGTCGGCGAGCAACGCGTCGATAATTTCACGGTCGTCGTGGGTCAATTCGTTGTCAAAATCGCCACCGGCCTCGAACGCGGCGTCCTGCAAGGCGCGTTGGCAGAAGCCATGAATGGTGAAGATCGCCGCCTCGTCAAAGCCATGCACGGCCAGCAGCAAACGTCGATGACTGGCGGCATCCGGGTACTGCATATGCAGGTCGTTGAGCAGCGTGTCGTCACCCAGACCGTTGTCATAAACCGCCAACAGTTCGGCCAGCCGCTTGCGGATGCGCTCGCGCAGTTCGGCGGTGGCGGCGGTGGTAAAGGTCACCACCAGAATCTGGCTGACGCTGAGCTGTTTCTCTAACAACAGACGGGCGTACAGCGCGGTCAGGGTCCAGGTTTTGCCGGTGCCGGCGCTGGCCTCGATCAGCGAGCGACCGCTGAAACTGTCGTGTAATAGGTTTAACGCTGCGCTGCTCATGCTTCGTCCTCTTCACTGCCGTGCAGGGCATCCAGCGCCGGGCTGTAGAGCTGTTCGGCCAGTACTTCGAAGCGTTCATCCAGCGGCTCGCGGTCGCGGAAGGCCAGGGCATTCCAGGGGTCCTGGCCTTCGCCGGTCATGTAGTCGTTACCCTGCCACATCAACCGCGCCTCGCTGCGCGCCGCATCAATCGGCTCCTTGCGGCCGGGATTGCGCCACTTGCGGGCGAAGCCATGGCTGCATTTGGCGAACAGTGGCAGCGGTTCGCACAGCGCGCTCTTGTAGGCCTCCAGCCACGGCAACAACAGCCCACGAGCATCGGCCAGCGGCCCCAGCCGCCATTCGCTTTTCGGCGACAGCAAGCGGCTGTCACGGCTGCTGCCCGGCGTCGCGGCGCAGTTAAGCAGCAGATGGCGCAACCAGAATGGCGCCAGCTCCCAGGCACCGAGGTCGCGCAGGCGGTAGTCGAACAAGCCCTCGCTGGTCACACCATCCAGCCAGCCGTGAATGCGCACACCGGCCAATTCGATATCCACTAATAATGGCTGCGGCGTGTCCTCCGGGCGCTCATCGAACAGGGTTGGGGCGAAGGCGCGGATCGGCCCGCGAATCTGCCCCCAGTGCGCCTGGCCCAACTCGCCCACCGGCAGCCAGCCAGAGGCAGCCGCTACGGCACGCTCCTCACGTTCACTCCAGCCGCGCTCGACCGCCTGCAAGGCCAACTGACGCAAGCCATGCTGGCTGGTCCACTCGACGCTGAATGGCTCATCGCCAGCCAGAGCTTCTTCACTCTGCGCCAGGCGCAAGCCGAGGCGCTGCTCCAGCAGATAGCGCGCCGGGTGTTTGAAGCAGTGCAGCAACTGGCTCGGCTCAATGCTCAGCCAGTCTTTGTCGGGTTCCGCCAACCGGCTGGCAAACGGCGGCGCGCTCTCCACGGCCTGACTCAGGCGCTGCGCCGCATAAAACCAGGGCGCGGCGAAGCCGGCATGCCGCGCGCCGGCGAAGTTGCCGGGGGCGAAAGGCTGCAGCGGGTGCTGATGGCTGATGCGCGCACTGGCCGGGCCATTGGCATCGACGGCCATAAGATCGACCACATCGAGCAGCTCGCTGACCAGCACCGACGGCGGCAGCTCGGCATTGCTGCGCGGGTCGCGGCCGACATAGCTGAGGTACAAGCCGCCACGGGCCGAGAGCAGGGTTTCCAGCAGCAGGTAACGGTCATCCAGGCGCCGCGCCCGGTCGCCGCGCCGCGGTTTTTGCCCGATCAAATCGAAACCGGCGGCCGGGGTACGCCGTGGCAGCGCGCCGTCATCCAGGCCGAGCAGGCAAACCAGACGAAACGGCAGGCTGCGCATCGGCACCATGGTGCAGAAGGTCACCGCCCCGGTGAGAAAGCCCGACGTCGCACTGCCCTGCTCCAATGCCGCCGTCAGTTGCTGACGGATCAGCGCCAGCTCAATCGGCCGCTCAACCCCGGACGCCGTGGCCTGCTCCTGCAAGGCGGCGCAAGCCTTGGACAGCAGCAACAGGGTGTCGCCGGCCTCGCGCTCATCAAACAACTGATCAATCAGCACTTGCAGCGCTTCGGCCCACTCAGCCAAAGGCCGGGGCCGTTGCAGGCTCTGCGCCAGCGCGGCTAGGCGTTCGACAAAGCCGGACAGGCGACCGAGCAATTGCGCACGGCCACCTTCCAGCGCATCCAGCGGCCAGTTGTTGCCGAGCAAGGGTGCCGCCAACCCGGCCAGCTGCGGCGGCGCGGCAAAGCCCAATAGCAGGCGATCCAACCCTTGCCGCCAGGTGAACGCGGCATCGGCCGGCAAGCCCAGCTGCTCGCGGTGCGCGTCATCGCGACCCCAACGGATACCGGCCTCGCGCAACCAGTCGCGGAGCAGGCTCAGGTCTTCGGCTTCGATTCCGGCCCGCCGAGCGACGGCCGGCTGCTCCAGCAGGGCGAGCACTTCTTCGGCGGTGAAGCGGCTGTCCGGCAGCGCCAGCAGACTGAGGAAGGCCTCGATCAGCGGAATTTCCGCACGCAGGCTGCGGTCGGCCAGGCTGAACGGCACGCGGGGCACGCCTTCACGCGGGGCGAACACGGCTTCGATATAGGGCGCATAACGCTCGATATCCGGGGTCAGCACCACCACTTGATCGGGCGTCAGTTCGGGCTCGACGGCAAAGCGCGCGAGCAGTTGGTCATGCAATATTTCCACTTCGCGCAGCGGCGAGTGGGCGATGTGCAGCTCCAGCGAGCGGTCGTCATCACGCAGTTGCAGGCGCTCATCGGCCGTGCGGGTATGCAGGCGCAAAATGTCGTTTTGCAGCGCTTGCAGCAGGCTGGCGTCGTGCAGGTCGGCATCCTCGGAATACAGACCGATTTCCTGACTGCCTTCGCTGGAAGCCAGGCTGAACAGGCTGTCGAAGAAATCGCGACCCTGCTTGCCCAGGCTCGCCAGCAGCGGGTGGCCGACGTCCAGGTACCAGTCATCAGGACTCAGCTCAGGCTGACGCGCCAGTTCACGGATATCGCGAATCTCGCCCCAGGCTTCACGGCACGGGTTGAGCGCAAAAATCACCACCTCGGTGTGCCGCGCCAGGCCTTCCAGCACGCGCATATGGTGTGGCGGCAGGCTGCTGATGCCGAACACCAGCACGCGCTCAGGCAGGCCAGTGATGGGGGCGGCGTCGTACAGCCGTGCCAGCAAGTCTTCCAGCAGGCGCGCGCGGTGCGGGTGGCCGTCTTTGGTCAGCTCGCGCCACAGCAACGCCTGCCAGGCTTCATCCGGACCGAGATCGAGCAACTCGTTGCGCTCCCAGGCCGCCAGCCAGTCGTCGCGATACAGCAGATATTGGTCGAAAACGTCGGCGATTTTCACCGCCAGCGATAGCCTTCGGCGCTCATCGCCACCGTCCAGGTAATGCGCCAGACGTGGTGCCTGCGCCAGCTGCTCGGGTTCACACAGCCAATCGTACAGTCGCCAGCTCAGGCTGCTCGGGCTGAAGGCCGACTGCTCCGGCAGCTGGCCCAGCGCCAACCGTGATACATCCCAGACAAACTTGGCCGGCAGCTGCACCTCCAGTTGCATGGCAATGCCCTGCTTGCGCGCCAACTCCAAGGTCAGCCAGCGGCCCATGCCCTGGCTCGGCACCACCACCAAGGCCGGGGCAAAAGGCTCACGCATCGGCGTGGCCAACAAGGTGGTGGCCAGCTCGCCAAGGGTTTCTAGGTCTGGGGCGTGATAAAGCGTGAGCATGGGCAGGGACCGCATCCGTTCAGTAACGGCTAAGGTTATCAGGTCAATCACCCAGACGGGATTGCGCGCCAGTCTGTACCTTGCGCTAGCGCATAGCGTCGACCCCAGCTAAAGCTTAATGGTAGGGTCGATGCTCGTCCCTTTATAACCATTAAAGCCACGCACCCCGCTGTAACAGCGCGGCCGGCTAGGTAGTCGCACCATGCTTACCCTGCTCAATCTTCTATCCGCAATTGCCCTGCTGATCTGGGGCACGCACATCGTCCGCACCGGCATCCTGCGGGTGTACGGCTCGCACCTGCGCAAGGTGCTCAGCCATAACGTCAGCAAACGCCCCATGGCCTTTGCCGCCGGCATTGGCGTGACCGCGCTGGTGCAGAGCAGCAACGCCACCGCGCTACTGGTGACCTCCTTTGTCGCCCAGGGCTTGATGACCCTGACGCCAGCCCTGGCGATCATGCTCGGCGCGGATGTCGGCACCGCGTTGATGGCCCGCGTATTGACCTTCGACCTGAGCTGGCTGAGCCCGCTGCTGATCTTTCTCGGGGTGATCTTCTTTCTCTCGCGCAAACAAACCCGCGCCGGCCAACTCGGCCGCGTCGCTATCGGCCTGGGCTTGATGCTGCTGGCGCTGCAGCTGATCGTCACCGCGGCCACGCCGATCACCGAGGAGCAAGGCATCCGCGTGCTGTTCGCCTCACTGACCGGTGACCTGCTGCTGGATGCCCTGGTCGGTGCGCTGTTTGCGCTGATTTCCTACTCCAGCCTGGCCGCCGTGTTGCTCACCGCCATGCTCACCGGTGCCGGGCTGATCAGCCTGCCCGTGGCCATCGGCCTGGTGATCGGCGCGAATATCGGCAGCGGCGTGCTGGCGTTTCTTACCAGCAGCCTGCAAAGCCCAGCCGGGCGGCGTGTGGCGCTGGGCAGCCTGCTGTACAAGCTGATCGGTCTGCTGCTGGTGATGCCCTTCCTCGACCCACTGGCGAACTGGCTGGACAGCCTGAACTGGCGGCCTGAAGAGCTGGTGATCGGTTTTCATGTCCTTTACAACAGTCTGCGCTGCGTGCTGATGCTGCCCACCGTGGGGCTGATGGCGCGCTTCTGCAACTGGCTGCTGCCGGATCGCGCCGAGGAAAACGGCGTAGCCCGCCCACGCCACCTCGACCCCACCGCGCTTTCTACCCCGAGCCTGGCGCTGGCCAATGCGGTGCGCGAAACCCTGCGCATCGGCGACCTGATCGAGACCATGCTCAGCCACCTGCTGGAAGTGCTGCAAGGCGGACAAACAACCTTAAGCAAGGAACTGCGCCGCCTCGATGATGACGTCGACGCCCTCTACAGCGCGGTGAAACTCTACCTTGCCCAAGTGCAGCGTGAAGCCTTGAGCGATCACGACAACCGGCGCTGGGCAGAGATCATCGAGCTGGCGGTGAACCTGGAACAGGCCGGCGACATCATCGAACGCATGCTCGGGAAAGTGCAGGATCAGAAAACCGCCCAGCGCCACTCGTTCTCCGACAGCGGTTTGGAGGAACTGGCCAGCCTGCATCAGCAGCTGACAGCCAACCTGCGCCTGGGGCTCTCGGTGTTTCTTTCGGGCGACAAGGAAAGCGCCCGCCAGCTGCTGCGCGAGAAACGCCGCTTCCGCGCCCAAGAGCGCCGCCTGGCCCACTCACACGTCGGCCGCTTGCACCATCAAGTGGTGCAAAGCATCGAAACCAGCGGCCTGCACATGGAGCTAATCGCCGACATGAAACGCCTCAACTCGCTGTTTTGCAGCAGTGCTTATGCGGTATTGGAGAGCGGCGAAACAGGTGCGCTCCCCCACGAAGACAGCGGCACTGAGTAAGACCGATCGATTGAATTAAACTGCGCGAACCACGCTGAGTTGGATTGATGCGCTCCAAGGCCATCTAATTGCAGGGCGAAGCTTAACGCCCTATCGGGGTGTCCAGAATCATTGAGCCACAACAAACACGGCGACCAAGAGAACGCTAGGGGCTTGCCCGTACTTTTCCCGCACTTGCTGGATCAGGCTTTTCATAACCTCATCTTCTGAAGAATTGAGGGCTCCACGAAACCCGTTGCGATTCAATAACGCGTAGAGTAAGGCCTTCCAGGAGTATATGGCCGTTTAGTTCCATGGCTAACTGGGTAGATCAAACCCACGAATATCAAAGAAGTTTTGCCCGGCCAACTGAGTTACTGAACGCTGTGCCGCACTCACTGCAAGACGGTCGTGGACGAAGTGACCAAATAGCCGGTGTATGGGCTCACTGAATGCTCTCGATGGTTGGTCAAACCATGCCGAGAGTAATACTACCCATAAATCTGCCTGCTCTCTTGTACCTGCGACGCGCCAGCCACGCGCAGGGTTTTTCAGCGCAGAGTACATATCGTTGGCCTCTTCGTTGACCTCCTCCAGCCAGCCCAGCTCGGCGCGCAGTTGCGCTCTTTCCTGGCTGATGGCCTGCAGGCGTTGTTCGCGCGCCTGGCGTTGCGCGGCACTTTCTCGCGAGATACCCAGCATGCCAGTCATGCTGCCCAGTGCGCCGGCGCGCAATTGGTCTTCCTCTTCGTTGAGCTGCTGCAAGCGCGCCTGGTAGGGCTTCCAGATCGCGGCCAGCCAGCGGATGTACACACGCATGTGAGCAGCAAACAGCTGCTGTTCGCGGCGCAAAGGTGCTCCAGAGAAACGGGGTTTAAACGCTTTGATCTCTGCGAGGCTGAACTGCGCTTCGCGCTCATAATGCCGGCTTAGTCCTTTGGCGCTGACTTGATCGATGTGGTCGTTGAAAACGAAGAGTTCGGCAGTGTCTGCATCTTTCTCGTACAACTGATCCAGTTCCGGAAATGGCGCTCCGGCGTGGCGGGCGGCACTGTACATTGTGTGCAGGCTAACCAATGCCAGCTCGGCGCTGGGCTTCTGCTCGCCTGGCAGCAGACTACCGCCGACATCCTCACTCACACCAGGCACCCATTTTTCTCGCCAATTTGCCTTACCACTGCCAAGCAAGCGCGCGCGCCGGTAAAAGCGCCGCTCATGAGCGGCCACCAGATGCAGCGCCTGCTTGACTCGGTCGGGTAGTGGGCCACCGTCATCAAGTACTGTTCTGAGTGGCAAGGGCAAATAAGGGAAGTCGACATGGCTACGGTCAACGCCATCGAACAGGCCGGCAAACAGAATGGTCAGTTTTATGCCCTGATAGCGATAGGCGTCACCAGCAGGCTGTGGTTCGCGGCTGAGTAATTCGTGGAGAAAGGCACGGGCCAGGGTAGCCCCGTAGTCATAGCCGTATACGGTCAACTCGATATGTTTGAGCGGAGGGCGATCGCGGAGCGACTCGATTTCTCGAATTTCCCCGCTGAGGAAATCGATTGCGCCTTGAATCCGGGTATCACCGCCGGTTTTTAGCAGCTCGGCAACAAAGCGGTTATCGCGCACCGGGGCCAAGACTTCGAGGGTGGCGTCGATAACGGCACCTTTGAGCAGGCCCATTAGTTTGAGCGGCTTGTGCAACAGCTCCTTAAGGTTGCGACCGATGCGCTCCCACCAATTACGCCTAGGGTCGAGCACATCCTTGGCCGATTCTATGGCTTGCTCCTTGGCCACATCGGCAGGTACCTCGCTGGCCGTATCGCCAAAACTGGTCACAGCACTGTTGGCGGTAACATTCAGATCGGCAGAAAAGTCTTCGCCCAGGCCAGATGCATAAAATTTGCGGTAGCTAAAAGATGCATCATCTTCACCATAGTCGGAGTGAGCCATATAGAGCTTGCCGATATTGCTGATGCGACCTGATTGCATGTCCTGAATACGATGACGACCAAAGCCGTCGAAGAAAAAACCGATACGCAGGATATGTTCGCAGGTCGTGATATGCGGGGTGGCTGGCGAGGGACGACAGCGAGCGGCCATGGCTGCCGCCTGTTCGGTGATGCGATTGCTCATGGTGTTTGCTCCTTGCTATCAGGCGCTTCCTTGAGCCCCTTATAGGGGCTGCCTGGGGTAGGGCTCCAAAACAAACGCACTTGATCGCCTGGGAAGAAGTGCACATGCAGGTACTTGTCTTGACGAGTGCGGGGCGGATTGGGTACCTCCAACGTCACGGTCTCTTTCTGCACGCCTTGGCGGACTTGTTCTCCGGTACGACCTTTAATCCACTCAACGGTCAGCACATCGCCCTCAATGCGCGAGCAGCAACTAGCGCCGCCCCCGCCATAGGCGGATGCATTACCGCCCCAGGCTTCGTTGACGGCGTAGCTGAAGATGGGCCGATCCGTATGGTTATGCACATAGAGAATGGCACCGGGCATTTGGGTGTAGGCCCAAGCCACGTAGCCAAATACCAATAGCCCAAAAAGCGCCAGGCTAAACAGGGATTTAGCGAGTGTGGGTAGCGATTTCCAGCGTTTAAGTAATACGTTTACATGCTTCACTGCTGAACCTCTTGATACGGTGCTTCCTTGAGATCTTCAAAGGGACTATCCAAATTGGGGCTCCAAAACAGGCGAACCTGGTCGCCGGGGAAGAAGTGCACGTGCAGGTATTTGTCTTGCCGGGTACGCGGTGGATTGGGCATTTCCAGCGTCACGGTCTCTTTCTGCACGCCTTGGCGGACTTGTTCTCCGGTACGTCCCTTTATCCATTCCACCGTCAGCACATCGCCCTCAATGCGCGAGCAGCAAGTAACCTTCCCACCGCCATAAGCGAAGGCATTTCCACCCCAAGCTTCATTTACGGAATACCCGGATATGGGCCGGTCCGTATGGTTATGCACATAGAGCATGGCCCCTGGCATTTGGGTGTAAGCCCAGGCCATATAAGCGAGCGCCAGCAGGGCCACGGATGCTGTGCTTAGCATGCCCTTGCGCTGCATGATTTTTTGCCAATTCACCCTTGGCTGTCCTCGTCCAGTTCCGCTTGGACCTGAGCCAGTGCCTGGCCGTCCTGTTCTACGCACTGCAGTATGACGGGCCAGTTCGGGCTCTGGCTGATGGTTTTGCCGCCCAGCAGGCTATAGAGCGCATAAAAATATTGATCAGGCTCGCGCGTCAGGCCGGCCTCCCGCGCCTGTGACAATGCTTGCCCAGCCTGGTTCAGCCGCTCACCGTGGCATTTGCTGACGAAAACCTCGGGGACGTTGGCCTGCAGCTCAGCGACCAATGCCTGGGCGTGAGGGTCAATGCCCAGCGCATCCACAAGCGGTTGGTCGAGCTCAATGGGGTGATAGGGCGGCACCTTGTTTTGCGCCAAGCCTTGCAAAGGCTGCCAGCCCTGTGACGTCGGCAACCACCACTGGACAATGGGGCCGAACAACCAGGTGTGCCAGGGTTGTTCCTGCCGTGTATGCAGGACGGGCAATACGTTGTGGGCATAACTGCGGATCAACAGTGTGTCGCCGTCAATGTTGCGGCAGACAAGGGCATCACCCAGGTGTTTCTGCAGTTCGATTATGTCCAGCCGGCTGATCAACCAACCATGTTGCGCGCTCCGAGTGAGCTGTTCATGAAGCTGTATTAAGTTGGCATACGGCTGGCCACTCAGCTCAATTAGGGCAGGGCCGTCATTGCTTAAATGCGTTACGCCCGGTTGGAGCAGCAGCGGCCAGACTGCATGCTCGGTGAAAAGGCTAAGGCGGCATTCATCAGAAAGTAGCCCAAGCTCTACCACCATTACCAGGGTCTGGTCGGCCTCCAGCGCGGCGTCCCAATCAGTGCGTGCTGCGGTTTGCTCAGTCATACAGACGCTCCTGCAAGGGTCGCGCTACCTTCACGCATGGCCTTGCGCAAGCACTCGAGACATATCCCTTGGGGCGGTGCCAGCCTCAGCCCGGCTTCGGTTCTTTCCAGTAAATTACCTGCTTGATCGCTATCCGCCTCCTTAACCTTACCCGGCCGAATCGGCGCAGCCCCCGAGCCACTTCCCGGCGCACCGCCGGAGTTGATCTTGATAATTGGGCCGACCATTGTGATGCCGCTGGCATCCAGCTTGATAAAGCTGCCGGCGGCTTTGAGGGTGAGTTCGCTGCCGGCTTCGAGTACGACTTTCTGGCCGCTGGAGAGATGGATCTCTTGGCCGGCGTTGATGAATTGGCCGGTGCCGATTTTGATGTGTTGGTTGTTGCCGACGGTAAGGTGGTCGTTGGCTTTGACTTCGCTTTTGCGGTCGGCGTGGGTGGTGCGGTGTTCTTCGGCTTTGAATTCGCTGTAACTATTGGCTTCGACGGTGTCGTGGCGTTCGTTGCCGATGCGGATTTTCTGGTCGTGCTCGATGTTCTCGTCCCAGTCACGCTCGGCGTGCAGGTAGATCTGCTCGGCGCCCTTTTTGTCTTCGATACGCAGCTCGTTATAGCCGTCGCCGCCGGGGCTGCTGAGGGTTTTGAACAGGCTGCGGGTTTTGTTCGCCGGCAGGTCGTAGGGCACCACGTGTTCGGCGTGGTACAGGCAGCCGGTGACCAGCGGTTGGTCGGGATCGCCTTCGAGGAAGGTGATCACGACTTCCATGCCGACCCGTGGAATGGCGATGCCGCCGTAGCGGTCGCCGGCCCAGCTTGAACTCACGCGCAGCCAGCAGCTGGTTTTATCGTCGGCTTGGCCTTCGCGGTCCCAGAAGAATTGCACCTTGATCCGGCCGTATTCGTCGCAGTGGATTTCCTCACCGGGCGGGCCGGTGACCACGGCGCTTTGGCTGCCGAGGATGCGCGGTTTCGGGTGGTTGAGCGCTGGGCGGTAGAGCACCGTCCAGGGGGTGGCGCGGAAGTAGTTGCGGTAGCCCTGCTGGAAGCCGTCACTGACCTCGGTATGGCTGGTGACTGACTCTTCCAGCACTTGCGGCTGCTTGCCTTCATGGCTGATTTCAGTGAGCAACCACAGGTCGTTCCAGCTGGTGCGTGGGTGCTCGGTTAGGGCGAGGAAGTGGCCACTGACCAGCAGCGGTTGGTCGCTGTCCCCCTGGGCCTGCTCGAAGTCGTGGCGATGGCGTTCCAGCGCGCGCTGGCTGAGGTGCTTGCCACGCTCACGGTCGACAAAGCGGCCGGGGTAATCGTAATCCTCTAGGTCGGGTTTGAATTCGCTCTTGGCGTCCGCTTCCATCAGCAGTTTGGGTTTTTCAAAGTCGTAGTCGCGGCGGGTCACCCGGCTGGTACGGGTTTCCACGCGCACGCCAAAACGTTTGATCACCGGGTCATCGGCGACCAGGCCGCTGTCCTGCTGGTAGGCGGTTGGCGCCAGCTTGGGGAACGGCGTTTGATCGTCGCCGAACGTCAATACATGGCCTTGCTCACTGTGCTGGAAGTGGTAGTGGATACCTTCTTCCTCGCACAGACGCTGCACAAAGTGCAGGTCGGTCTCGTCGTACTGCACGCAGTACTCGCGCTCGGGGTAGATCGAGCCGAGTTGGAATTGGTAGGCGTTGGCCTGGATGCCATGCTCTTCGAGCACTTGGCTGATGATCTTTTCCACCGTCAGGTGTTGGAAGATGCGTTGGTTGGTGCGGTGCGCCAGATAGGCCAGTTGCGGGCGCAAGGTCACATGGTAGCGGATCAGGCGTTTGCCGGACTCGCCTTGGGCAACGCGGCAGATCTGCCCATGAATACCGTTGCCGGCTTGGTTGAACGCCAGAAAAGCGGCTTGGTGCAGCAGGCTTTCCAGGTCGAGATCAGGGCGTTCGCTGACCAACTCCAGTTCAAACTCGAAGGGCTGGCTGATCGCCTCACGGCCGCTGAATTCGAGCACCTGCAGATCGTGGCTAACGCCTTCGATGCTCAGGCTGAAATGAGTCTGGTTGGCGGCGGCGAACATTCGTTGTTCCTCTTGTTTCGTCCATGAATCAAACCACTGCGCAGTTTTAACCCAGGCCTGGCCTAGGTAGCCGTGCGTACTCGTGCTTTTTCGCGATGCCTGTCAGCGTTTGGCGAAACAGGTCTCACTAAAAACGCAGCGGCCAGGACGATGCCTGGCCGGTGCGGAGCGTACGAACTCAGCCTGTATTTAGGCGGAGATCGGGGTACGCCAGTCGTCAGAACCGGAAGTGCCGGAGACTTCGTGAGTCCAGACGATTTTGCGGTAGGTGAAGTACACGTCTTCCAGGTGAGTGAAGTGAGACATGTTCGGATCCTGGCAGTTCGGCATACGCGACTGCACGTCAACGATCACGGCATCTTCCAGCTCGATGGTGAAGTAGTGCTCTTGAGTACCAGTGGAGGAAGTGCGGTACCACTCCAGACGGCACTTGTTCAAACGCTCGCCAGAGGTCAGGGAGTTGAAGATCAGCGGCGAGGATTTGTCGAAGACTTTGGTGATCATCAGCGGCTTGTGCACACGCTGGCCAGTCGGCTGGCCGGACTGTGGGTCACGCGGGATGATGACCTGGTGGTTGAAGGCTTGAACCAGAATCTGGTCTTCATGACCTTCCTGGAAGATGTTACCGACGGAATCTTCGGTGAAGGTGCCGGCGGTGATCAGGCCTTGCTTGGTGCCTTCGAGGGACAGATACGCGGGAGTTGGCATGAGTGCTTTCCTTGCCTTGGGTCATGGATCTGCAGTGATCCGGGAACCCTCCCTAAAGCGATAAGCGTGCCATTAAAATAAAACCCTTATAAAACAACGACTTATAATGGTTTACTATCAGGCTAGAAAGCGACTGTGCGGCAGATCACTTAAATCTGCGCAACTTATTGCGCAACCTTGCGCAATAAGTTGCCTGAGCGCTTACAAGCCCGCAGACAAAGGTGATTAACAGCTTACCCACACACTTACCCACAGAGCGCTGCGCAATATACTGCGCAGCGCTCTGTGTTGGTTCAAGCCTCGCGGGCGCGACGGCGGCGCTGCAACCAGACCACCAGACCAAATAGCAGGAAGCCGGGAATCCACATCAGCTCTTTGGTCATACGCTGGGTAGGCGCGCGAACTTTAAGAATTTGCTGATCGAACTCCAGCCCCGCTTCGGCGGCTGGGCTGGCGAAGGTCACGCTGTCGACCAGCACCTTGTCTCCCTCTTCATAGGTCAGCAGGCCCAGCTTCTGCAGGCGCTCCTCGCCGCTATCGCCCTCAGGCACAGGTAACAGCAGGCTGAATTCACGCGCCTCGCCTACTGCGTCTTCACCTTTGATGCGCAAGCGCAGCTGACTGCCCGCCTCAACGTCACCCAAGGCTTGCGCCAGTTGTGCCGGCGGGATGTCACGGTAAGGGTCGTGTGCCATGTCCATCCAGAAGCCCGGGCGGAACAGGGTGAAGGCCACCAGCAGCAGCATGACGTTCTCGTACCAGCGGCTGCGTACCAGGAAGAAGCCCTGACTGCCAGCGGCGAAGATCAGCATGGCCGTCGTGGCGATGATGAAGATCAGCACGCCATGCCAGAAGTCCACGTCGATCAACAACAGGTCGGTGTTGAAGATAAACAGGAACGGCAGGATCGCCGTACGCAGGCTGTAGTAGAACGCCGCGATGCCGGTCTTGATCGGATCGCCCTTGGACACCGCCGCCGCGGCGAACGAGGCCAACCCCACCGGCGGCGTCACGTCGGCCATGATGCCGAAGTAGAAGACGAACAGATGCACGGCAATCAGCGGCACGATCAGGCCGTTCTGCTGACCGAGGGTGACGATCACCGGCACCAACAGGCTGGACACCACGATGTAGTTGGCGGTGGTCGGCAAGCCCATGCCCAGCACCAGGCTGAAAATCGCGGTGAGCACCAGCATCAGCAGCAGGTTGCCCATCGACAGCAGCTCAACCAGATCGGCCAAAACTAGGCCAACCCCGGTTTGCGACACCGCGCCGACGATCATGCCGGCGGCAGCCGTGGCAATACCGATGCCGATCATGTTACGCGCACCGGCAATCAGGCCTTCACGCAAGTCGATCACGCCATCCATAAACGAGCCGTGAGCATGCGTGCCATCGGTGCGCAGCCAGGTCAGCAACGGGCGCTGGGTGAGCAGGATGATCACCAGCATCACGCTGCCCCAGAAGGCCGACAAGCCTGGGGACAGGCGCTCGATCATCAGGCACCAGACCAGCACCACCACCGGCAACAGAAAGTGCAGGCCGGAGAGTAATACAGCGCGGGTTTGCGGCAACTTGTCGAGCGGCGCGTCGGGGTCTTCGGCGGGCAACACCGGCACGCTGGCGGCAATTTTCAGCAAGCCGAGGTAAACCAGTGCCAGCAGTGCGCCGATACCCGGCAAGGCGAAATCGCCCAATGCCGGCTTGAGCCAGCCGAGGCCGTAGTACACCGCCAGCGACAGGCCGCTGATCAGCGCAGCACCGAAGGCAAAGCCGGTCAGGCGGCGCAACCACGGTTTGGGCTGATGGCCGCCAATCGGCTGCAGGCCAAGCTTGAGCGACTCCAGATGAACGATATACAGCAGGGCGATGTAGGAGATCGCCGCAGGCAGGAACGCGTGCTTGATGATGTCAACATAGGGCATGCCGATGTACTCGACCATCAGAAAGGCCGCCGCGCCCATCACCGGCGGCATGATCTGGCCATTCACTGACGAGGCCACTTCCACGGCCCCGGCCTTTTCCGCCGAGAAGCCGGTGCGCTTCATCATCGGGATGGTGAAGGTACCGGTGGTGACCACGTTGGCAATCGACGAGCCGGAGATCAGCCCGGTCAAGCCGGATGCCACCACAGCGGCCTTGGCCGGGCCGCCACGGAAATGCCCGAGCATGCTGAAGGCCAGCTGAATAAAGTAATGCCCGGCGCCGGCGCGATCCAGCAGTGCGCCAAACAGGACAAACAGGAAGACGAAGCTGGTGGACACCCCAAGGGCAATGCCGAACACCCCTTCGGTGGTGATCCACTGATGGTTGGCCAGCGCATTGAGGCTAACCCCACGGTGCGCCAAGAGCCCCGGCATATAGGGCCCGGCCAGGCTGTAGATCAGGAACAGCACGGCAATGATCGCCAACGGTGGGCCGAGCACCCGACGCGTGGCCTCCAACAGCAGCGGTATGCCAATACAGGCGGTGAGCATGTCCGCCGTAGTCAGGCTACCGGGGCGCAAGGCCAGCTGCTGGTAGAAAATAAACAGGTAGGCGGCGCTGGCGGCAGCGACCAAGCCCAGGGCGATATCCAACAGCGGTACACGATCGCGCGGCGACTTGTTAAACGCCGGGTAGGCGAGAAACGCCAGCAGCAGGGCAAACGCCAGGTGGATAGAGCGGGTTTCGGTGTCGTTGAACACGCCAATGCCGAAGACGAACGGCAGCGGCGAGGCGATCCACAGTTGAAACAGCGACCAGAGCAGGGCCAGGCCGGTGATCACCTGGGCCATTGCCCCCAGCGGGGTGCGTGCACCGACATCCTGGGCGATCAGTTCTTCAGTGGACAGTTGCTTGTCATGCATGGGTCGAACCTGCATTCGAGGGTACGGAAACGGCAAAACCCGCAGCCTCACGACTGCGGGTTTGCTGATCTAAAGAGGCTAGCTCAACTGAGCCGGCTTAAACCTGTTTACGACCTCGCGCACCAACCTAGAAGGCCGGCACGCAGTAGATCGTAATCAGATTTTTACAGCCAGCCGCGCTCTTTGTAATAACGCACAGCGCCTTCGTGCAGCGGTGCACTCAGACCAACCTTGATCATGTCTTCTTCCTTCAGGTCGGCAAATGCAGGGTGCAGACGCTTGAAGCGATCAATGTTGTCGAACACCGACTTAACCAGCTGGTAGACCACTTCCGGGCTGGCCTTGGCCGAGGTGGAGAGCACCGCCTTGCCGCCAATCGATGGCGTCGGCTTGTCGTTGCCCTTGTACACGCCGCCGGGAATATCGGCCTTGGTGTAGTAGCTCTTCTCAGCCAGCAACTTGTCGATTTCCGCACCCGTCACCGGCACCAGTACTGCATCGGTGGTGGTGGTGGCTTCCTGGATCGCGCCATTCGGATGGCCGACGAAGTAGGTCATCGCATCGATGTTGTTGTCGCCCAGCGCAGAGGCCTGCTCGGCGGGCTTCAACTCAGCCGCTAGGGAGAACACCGAACGCTCCCAGCCCTTGACCTGCATGATTTCGTCGAGGGTATCGCGCTGGCCGGAACCTGGGTTGCCGATGTTGACGCGCTTGCCTTTGAGCTCATCGAAGCTGGTGATGTTGGCGTCGCGACGCGCAAGGATGGTGAACACTTCGCTCTGCAGCGAGAACACCGCGCGGATGTCATCCATCGCGCCTTCTTTCTCGAACGGCGTGACACCCTTCATGGCCTTGAACTGGTGGTCCGACTGCATGATGCCGAAGTTGAATTCGCCACTGCGGATACCGTTGACGTTGGCCACGCCGCCGCCGCTGGCGGGTGCGTTGCACTTGATGCCGTGCTCAGTAGCGCCACGGTTGAGGAAACGGCAGATCGATTGACCGGCTACGTAATAAACGCCGGTTTGGCCGCCGGTGCCGATGGTGACGAATTGCTCTTCGGCCTGTACGGCGCTGCTCAGGGTGATACCTGCAAGTGCAGCGGACAGGGCCCATGCCAGGGATTTACCTTTCATGGGAGTTCTCCTTTTCTGTTTATTGTTTAACCGAACGCCCCTTTTGAGTGCGCCCGGATGCAAGAGTCTAACCGCTAAGGCCCAGGTTGCACGACGGAATCCCACAACACGGTTAACCAGGTATTTATTACCGCGCCGCTGGATAGGCCGCACGACCGCCTTCAACCACGGAGCAATGTGGGTCGAACCAGGCAATTAGCCCCTTCCACGGTACGATTCGATGCATTTCGATCAGCAATAGTGCTTGGCGGGTTTGCTTGCGCCGGCCGGCGTACTCGGCGGCGGCGAAGGTTAGCGGCTGCAGCGCAAAGCTCAACGACTTTCACCTCGACCACTCTGCTCAAGCTAAAGCCCACTTATGAAATCCCCTGCGCGCGCAAAAACGCCAGAAACGCCTCACGCGAGCTGTAGCGCGGACTAAAGCCGAAATCCCGTTTGAGCCGTTGGTTACTGAGCACCGGCCAGTAACGCAGAAAATCCACCTGCTCCGGGCCGTAGGGGCTCAGGCCCAGCGGCTTGAGCACGCCCAACGCGGCGCGAATCAGCCAGACCGGCAAGGCGCGATACGGTTTGCCGAGCAACTCGGCGATCTCCTTGAGCGACAACGCGCCATCGCCGGCCAGGTTGAAGATGCCGCTGCTCTGCTGACGCAAGCCCCGACACAGGATGTCCACTACATCCTGGTCCCAGATAAACACGAAGCGGCTGTCGCTACCGCGGATGCCCAGTATCGTGGACCTCTTGAACAGCTCGCTGATCGGGTTGCTCAGCCGCTTACCCAGAATGGTGCCCGGACGCAGCACCAACTGCTTGAGTTGCGGGTGCTGCCCACGCGCCTCGGCCAGCAGCAACTCGACTTCACGCCTGTGCTTGGCATAAGTGAACTGGGCATGGCCACGCAGCGGCTGGTCTTCATCCAGCCATTCGGCATTTAACGGGTCATAGCCGTAGGCCGCGCCCGAGCTGGTGACGATCAACTGCTCGACACCATGCGCCACCGCTGCCTGGATCAGCGTTTGGGTGCCGCCGACATCAATGGCATGCAACTGCGCCTCGCTCATGCCGGGTGGCGGCGCGCTCACCGACGCCAGGTGAACAACCGCCTGCGGTCGCCAGGTGGCCACGCAGCGCTTCACGGCCGCCGGTCGGCTGATATCGAGGAGCAGTGGCTCAATATTGAGCTTCAGGCCGGCACGCTTGAGTGGGCGAACGTCGGCGGCAATCAGTGTCCAATGCGGCTGCTGAATAGCCAGTTGGTTGAGCAGCTGCTGGCCGATATAACCGCCGGCCCCGGTGATCAAAACACGCATGAACCTCTCCATACGCCTCGCGCCCCATTGCCGCACAATGCTTACATTTACACAGACTGCGTCTACCCATCGTAGGCTATCCAGCGTGCTGCGGTGCCGCAGAGGTAGCACGGAGCAAACAGAGTGACCAAAGGCGCAACGCTCTCACCTTATTGAGCGTACGCCGCGTTATGCTTTGCCACTTTTTATTGGTCAGAGACAGGCTTTCGGCTGTTGGTGGCTGCGCCGAATTGGCGCCAGCCCGCGAAACCCGAACAAGACCCCACACGAGCCACCTATGCCGGCATTCAAACAACTCGTCTTCTGGCTCATCGCCCTGGCTCAACGGCACCCCGGCATGGTGGCGATTTTTGGCTTTGCCTCGGGGCTGGCGAGTTTTGTGCTGGTGGAGCGCCAAGCCGAATTGGCGCAGGTGCTGGGGCTGGTGATGCTGGTCAGCTGGTTGTGGCTGATTCTGGAGAACATCCTGCGCGAGCGCATCGCACTCTGGTTCGGCTTCGAACTGCCGCCGCCGCTGTTGCGCTATGCGACGCAGATGATCCACCAGGAAAGCCTGTTCTTCGTCCTGCCGTTTTTCTTTATCACTACCACCTGGAACAGCGGGCAACTATTGTTCAGCGGCCTGCTGGCGGCCGCGGCATTGGTTTCGATCATCGACCCGCTGTACTACAAATGGCTGGCACCCAAGCGCTGGCTGTTTCTCGCGTATCACACCTTGGCGCTATTCGCCGTGCTGCTCACGGCGCTGCCGATTATCTTCAAGCTAACCACCCCGCAGAGTTACCAGCTGGCGCTGGCTGCTGCGGTGCTGCTGTCGTTCCCGTCACTGTTTGCGATCATTACCGTGCAACGTTGGTGGCGCGGATTATTGCTGGTCGGCTTGACCCTAGCCCTCGGCGCTGGGGGCTGGCTAGCGCGTGTCTGGGTGCCGCCCGCAACGCTGTGGCTGACCGAGGTGGCGGTGACCCGTCAATTTGATAGCCAAAACCGCGCACCGGGCGCGAGCCTCAAGCAGTTGAGCGTGGCGCAACTGCGCAGCGAAGGCCTGTTCGCCTACACCGCGATTAATGCACCACGTGGGCTGAACGAGCGGATTTACCACGTCTGGCGGCACAATGGCCGTGAGATCGAACGCATCGCCCTGGACATCCACGGCGGGCGTAAAGAGGGCTACCGCGCCTGGACCCAGAAGCAGAACTTCCCCACCGATGCCGTCGGCCGCTGGCAGGTGCAGGTGCTCACCGAAGCCGGGCAGATGATCGGTGTGCTGCGCTTTCAGGTAGTTGAGTAACGGCCCTCATGACCTGATTAAGCTCTCGCGAGCTAGAGTCCTGCTAGGCAAAAAGAGGCGAGGAAGCGGAGTGTACTTTTGTACATGAGCACTCCAAGCCTATTTTTAACGCCGCAGGACCGACGCGCAGCAGATCGTTGCCGGCCGCCTAGCCGAAGAACCAGTAGCACACGCTGATCGCGGCCACGACCCCGGCAAACTCGGCCAGCAGCGCACAACCCACGGCATGCCGCACACGCTGAATACCCACCGCGCCGAAGTACACCGCCAGCACGTAGAAGGTGGTTTCCGTGCTGCCCTGCACCGTGGCGGCAACGAGCGCGGGGAAGCTGTCGACGCCCTGGGTCTGCATGGTTTCGATCAGCATGGCGCGCGCCGCACTGCCGGAAAAGGGTTTGACCATGGCCGTGGGCAACGCCTCAACAAAGCGCGTGTCCCAGCCAATCGCCTCGACCAGCCAGCGAATGCCGTCGAGGCCAAACTCCAGAGCGCCCGACGCGCGCAGCACGCCAATCGCACAAAGCATCGCCACCAGGTAGGGCAGCAGGCTTTTGGCTACGTCGAAGCCTTCTTTCGCGCCTTCGATAAACTCTTCATACACCGCGACCTTTTTCAGCGCACCGATCAGCAGAAACAGCAGGATGATGCCGAACAGGGTGAGGTTGCCCGCCAATGACGACAGCGCCGCCAGCGCCGTGGCCGACATGGTGGCCAACAGCGCCATAAACGCCCCCAGCGCCAGCGCGCCCGGCACCAAGTAGGCCAGCACAACCGGGTCCCACAAACGCAGGCGCTGCATCAGCGCCACCGACAGCAGGCCGACCAGGGTCGAGGCGCTGGTGGCCAGCAGAATCGGCAGAAACACCAGGGTTGGGTCCGCTGCACCCTGCTGGGCGCGGTACATAAAAATGGTTACCGGCAGCAGGGTCAGCGACGAGGCGTTGAGCACCAGAAAGAGGATCTGCGCATTACTCGCCGTGGTGCTGCTGGGGTTGAGGGTTTGCAGCGCACGCATGGCTTTCAGGCCGATCGGCGTGGCCGCATTGTCCAGGCCCAGACCATTGGCGGCGAAGTTCATGGTGATCAGGCCGAGGGCCGGATGGCCACGCGGCACTTCGGGCATCAGCCGTGCAAACAGCGGCCCCAGCACCCGCGCCAAGGCGTCGACCAGGCCGGCTTTCTCGGCGATGCGCAGCAAGCCGAGCCACAGCGTGAGGGTGCCAAACAGCAGCACCATGACCTCGACCGACAGCTTGGCCATGGCGAACAGGCTTTCGACCATGGCGGCAAACACCGCAGGATCATCACCCAACAACCAGCGCGACAGGCCGGCAATGGCCGCCACCAAAAAAAAACCCAGCCACAAGCCGTTGAGCATACCTATCCCCCTGTTGATGGGCTGGATGATAGCGCGGCTGGCGCAGCTGGGGGGCAAAGGAGCAGCTCAAGGCTGCTCAGGGAGCGTTAGCGCAATGCTCAATACCAGTTGGGGTCGTTTTGCAGTTGCTCAAGCAACAGCTTCTGCACCGTCTCGTCCGGCTCGCCTAACCAACGCAGGCTGGCGTGCGCGCTCGGCGCGCGGTCAGCTGGCAGACCTTCCGGCAGCTGCACATAAAGTGCGTAAGCGGCGTCTTTATCCCAGGTGAAGGCCGCGTACAGGCGCTGATTGAAGCAGTTTTGCACTTGGCACAGCTCGCCCACCAAGTACCTGTCGCCATCGTCTTCCAAGCCTTCCATGGGGCTGGCGACACCATTCAGGTTGATCACCCACTCAGGCAAGCGGCTCTCGTCCTCCACCAACGCCTGCCATGTTTGTTGGTAGGCGACATCACTGGAGAGCAGTTCATTGAGATGAAATTGCGTATCGGCGGCCAAGGCCGCCGCACTGCCACCCAGCATCAGGGCGACAAGCAGCGTCTTGAAAGGATGCATGCACACTCCTTAAAGCTTCGGCCGGCGGCCCATGATGAACGACACAATGAACAGCACCAGAAAGACCAGGAATAGAATTTTCGCGATCCCGGTGGCGGTGCCGGCGATACCACCGAAGCCCAGGACGGCGGCGATGATGGCAATGATCAGAAAGGTAATGGCCCAACTCAACATGGTGATTCTCCTTATGTAGAACACACCCCAGCGGAGGCGCTGCGGCAGAACGAAAGGGGTCACAGACACCTTCACAGGTTGACCTGCATGATTACCGGGGCAACCGTAAGAGAACTATTGCAGAGCTCATGCCAGCTTTTACGAATCGATTAAATCCATGTATTTCAATAACTTATCAAACAGATTGATCAGCCTGGAGCATGCAAGCTGCATGATCAGCCTCACTCTATCGTGCAAGTTGCATGACGGATCGAACCGCACTCATTCACCGGCGCGGCGCACGCCGTAGGTCTAAATCGTCGAGCTGCACGTAAGACCGCCGAGGCGAGTCAATCCGCTGCGCATGCACTGCGCAGCAATCAAATAAGCAACGTTAAGAAAGATGGTGTGATCTGCGAAATCAGTCGTGGTGACGTGGCAACCATAAGCTGAGCGGCGTCAGGCAGGTGCGCGGTAAGCGCTGGGGCGTGAAGACGTCTGGCCATCAGAAACTCAAACGCTGTGGTGCCTGCAGCGGTTGCTCCGAATGCCACAGCAAAGTGGCGGGATGCACCTGCGGCAAGTCGTCAAGCTGATGCTGGTCGGTGTCGGCGTTGCGCAACGCGGGCACGGTCTGAGCTGACGCTTCGGTGCAACGCTGTTCGGCACAAGGCATCGTGTTCCAGCGCTTATTGGCTCCTGCATCCAGGGCCAGCACAGCACCTTGCAGATTGCGCATCCACTGCGGCCAGACATGCTCAATTTTCCGGAGCGCGGGCCAGCCTTGGGCGTAGCGCGGCGTCGGCTCAAAGGTTGCTGCGGTGCTGGAGGAGCGAGAGGTGTCGGCGGCCAAAGCCGCCGCACTGCCGCCCAACAGCAGGGCGACAAGCAGCGTCTTGAAAGGATGCATGCACACTCCTTAAAGCTTCGGCCGGCGGCCCATGATGAACGACACAATGAACAGCACCAGAAAGACCAGGAATAGAATTTTCGCGATCCCGGTCGCGGTGCCGGCGATACCACCGAAGCCCAATATGGCAGCGATGATGGCAATAATCAGAAAGGTGATGGCCCAACCCAACATGGTGATTCTCCTTGTTTACCGGGCTGCAGCTGATGCGCAGCGATGGCGTGGCGCGGCATAGGCCGCGCCACGCATGCCTTACTGCATGGACTGCTTGAGATTACGCATGCGGTCATGGTTGGCCCGCACGGTCGGCATTTGCGCCGCAAGCAACGCATGCACATCTGGGTCAGCCTCCTGCAGTACCGCTTCGAAGGCATGCAGAATGCGGTCTTCCGCTTCCTCCAGCTGCGCCACGTAGGTGGCCTCCTCGTCGCTAACCAGTGTAGCTTTGGTGTCGGCATACACCTGACGCAACTTGCCCACCACCGTGCCGCCATCGGCGGGCTTGTGCTGGTTGGCGGCCACTTTTACCGACAACGCGCGAATCAGCTCGGTCTTGCTCTGCGACATGTCCCGGAACAGCGTCTGCAGGCGCTGGTCTTTCACTTCTTCGTGGGCATGCTGATAAAAGCGCTGACCGTCACGGGTAATTTCAATCAGCTCGTTCAGTTGCTGGATTTTGTCAGTCATGGTGACTCTCCTCTGGCTGTAACGGCGGTGGTAACCGCCTTAAAAATTGGCTGCCTGCGATTTGTGACAGCCCGCTGAATTAACTGTCGACGCGCAATGCGTCAGCATCTACACCGCGCACACCGCGAATGTTGCGTGCCGTTTCCACGGCCAATTGCTTCTCGGCGTTGCTCAGCACCTTGCCGCTCAGGTTGACCATGCCCTGCTGGGTGTCCACCGTGATGCCCAGGCCATCCAGGTTGCGGCTATAAATCAGGCTGGATTTGACCTTACTGGTGATCCACGCATCGCTGATGGCTGCAGCGGCATCATCGGCGGCGTTCTGTGCCTTGGCCGCCGAGCTGTCCGCCTTGCTCACGCTGAGCAGGTTGCTCACCTCACGCACGCCATCGGTATTGGCGGCCAGGCGGCCGGCCAGCTCTTTGGCCTCTGGGGTCTGCGCGCTACCGTTCAAAATCACCTTGCCGTTCTCGGCATCGACATTGATGTCCAAGCCCTCGGTATTGCTGTTCCACAGCAGCTTGGATTTGACGGTGGCGGCCAATGTGGCGTCTTCAAAACGCTGCGACATGCTCGGCTCGCTGCTGGCTTTGGCCTCGAACTTGGGGTCCAGCTTGAGCTGGTTGTCTACCTTGTTCACACCCTCAACACCCAGGGCAATCTGCTCAGCCAAATCACGCTCTACCGAGGTTTCCACGGTGCCGGTGATTGTCGCCGTGCCGTGCTCTACATCCACCTCAATGGCGAAGGGGTTGAGATGACGGTTGAGTGCGAATGCAGTCCACACCGAGCCTTCCTGGCGAGCCTCACTGAGCTCACGGCTCATATCACCCTCTGCGGCAAATGCGCTGAAAGGCGCCAGGCCGATCATCCCGGCGGTCGCGGTGGCCAGGGCCAGAGTCTTCAACTTATGCATGGCAGTTCCTCCAATGGATTGCAGTCGTTTAGTCGCCTGGGCGACTTCCCCCTTACCATCGCAAGCCCTGTGCCAGCATTTAACCGATCATTAAATTCATAAAAATCAATCAGTTATAGGAGATCGGCGAGCCACACCAGTATGCAAGCTGCATGATTGGCTATTCTGCGCCGTGCAACTTGCACGACAGATCGCGGACTAACCCTCGGCACCCTCAGCTAAGGAGAGCAGTATGGACACCCCTTCACAGCCGCTTGGCCGCATCCTCTTGGTCGATGACGAACCCGCCATCCTGCGCACCTTTCGTTACTGCCTGGAAGACGAGGGCTATCAGGTCAGTACGGCCAACAGCGCAGCCCAAGCCGACGCGTTATTGCTGCGGCAAGTATTTGATTTGTGCTTTCTCGACCTGCGTCTGGGCAACGATGACGGCATGGAAGTACTCACCCACATGCGCGTGCAAGCACCGTGGATGCGCGTGGTGATGATTACCGCGCACTCGGCGATAGACACCGCCGTGGACGCGATCCAGGCGGGCGCGGCCGATTACCTGGTCAAGCCCTGCAGCCCTGAGCAGCTGCGCCTGGCCGCGAGTAAACAGCTAGAAGCGCGGCAACTGGCCGAGCGTCTGGAGCACTTGGAAGGTCATGCACGTAAGCCCGGCGAGGGCCTGGACTCAGAAAATCCGGCCATGATGACGGTGCTGCAAACGGCGAAGCAGGTCGCCGACACTGACGCCAACATCCTGATTCTCGGCGAATCCGGCACCGGTAAAGGTGAATTGGCCCAGGCCATCCACGGCTGGAGCAAGCGCGCGAAAAAGTCCTGCGTGACCATCAACTGCCCGTCCTTGAGCGCCGAATTGATGGAGAGCGAACTGTTCGGGCATAACCGCGGCTCCTTTACCGGCGCTACCGAAAGCACCCAGGGCCGGGTCAGCCAGGCCGATGGCGGCACCCTGTTTCTCGATGAAATCGGTGACTTCCCGCTGCCCCTGCAACCGAAGCTGCTGCGCTTTATCCAGGACAAGGTGTACGAACGCATTGGCGACCCGCAAACCCGCCAGGCGGATGTGCGCATCCTCGCGGCGACCAACCTCAACCTCGACGAAATGGCCAAGAATGGTCAGTTTCGCGAAGACCTGCTCTACCGCCTGAATGTAATCACCCTGACACTGCCTGCATTGCGCGAGCGCCACGAAGACATCATGGTGCTGGCCGAGCGTTTTCTCGCCCGTTTTGTTAACGACTATGCCCGCCCCGCACGGGCCTTCAGCGATGAAGCGCGCGCGGCGCTGCTCAGCTATGCCTGGCCGGGCAACATTCGTGAACTGCGCAATGTGGTCGAGCGCGCCAGCATCCTCTGTGCAGAAGAGCAGGTGCAGGTCAGCCACTTGGGGCTCAGCCTTAATAGCGAACTGCACAGCCCCCATGCCGGCGCTGATATGAGCCTGGAGGCATTGGAAAAAGCCCATATCAGCGCGGTGCTGGCCAATAGCGGCACCCTTGATCAAGCGGCCAAAACACTGGGCATCGACGCCTCAACGCTGTACCGCAAACGCAAGCAGCTCGACCTATGAGGTTACGCAACCAGCTGTTTATCAGCGGCGGGGCCTTGGTCACTGCCGCCTTGATCGGGTTGTTGCTGGGTATGTTCAGCGTCTGGCAGCTGAACAAAACCCAGAACCAAACCATGACCCGCAACATGAGCATCATTGATGCCTCACTCGGGCTGCGCCAGGAGATGGGCTCTCAGGTACTGCTGATGATTGCCGACAAACTCGACCGGCAAGCATTGAAGGAGTCGGACGCACGCTTCCATGAATGGCTACAGAAAGCCGCTGATGGTGCGCTGAATAGCAACGATCGCCAGGCCGTGATCGAGATTGAGCGCACGTATGGTATTTACCAAAAGTTTCTCGACTCGCCGGCAGAAGTACGCCGTCACCTGCTCAAGGATGACGACTTCACCCTGGCCCTGCGCGCGCTCCGTGACCGCATCAACGCCATGCAAATGCACTACGTCAGCCAGGTACAGCTTGAGCAGCAGAACGTCCGTGAGCGCACCTGGCTGATTACTGCACTGCTCGGCCTGATCGGCCTGGCAGTATTACTGATCAGCTTTGTCACGGCGCACAGCGTTGCCCGCCGGCTTGGCCGACCGATTGAGGAACTGGCCGTTGCCGCGGACCAGATCGGCCGTGGCAACTTTCACGTCAACCTGCCCACTCCCCCGGTCACCGAAATCGCTTCATTAAGCCGGCGCTTCGGGTTAATGGCCGAAGCGCTGCGGGCCTTCAAAAACAGTGATATCCAGGCCCTGCAAACCGAACAGCAACGCCTTAACGCGGTACTCGACAGCATCGACGACGGCCTGCTGATTTTCGATCGCCAAGGCAACGTCGAGCATTTCAACCCCGTGGCGCAGCGCCAGTTAGCCTGGGACGAAAGCCAGCTCGGCCAACAAGCGGCGCTGACGCTGCAGCACTCAGATTTACAAACCCAGCTGTACCGCGTGCTGCAAGGCAAACCGCTGGAACAGGCGCTGGAAGACCTGCAAGTCGATATCGATGGCGAACAACGCCTGCTGGCCTACAGCCTGGCCGCGGTCAGCCACGACGGCGAACAACCGACTGGCGCGGTAATGGTGCTGCGCGATGTTACCGAACAGCGCACCTTCGAACGGGTACGCAGCGAGTTTGTACTGCGTGCCTCGCATGAACTGCGCACACCGGTCACCGGCATGCTGATGGCGTTCTCCCTGCTGCAGGAGCGCCTGAAATTCCCCGAAGCAAGCCGCGAGGCTGACCTGCTCAGCACTGTGGATGAAGAAATGCAGCGCCTGTTGCGCCTGATCAATGACCTGCTGAATTTCTCCCGCTACCAGAACGGCCTGCAAAGCCTTGAGCGGGTCGAATGCAGCATTGAGCCGCTGCTACGCCTGGCCCAGCAGCGCTTTGCCGTGCAAGCGGCGGAGTTACAGGTGGCGCTGCATTACCAAGTAGACGATCAACTACCGTTGCTGCTGATCGACCCCCTGCAAATCGAACGGGTACTCGACAACCTGATCGGCAACGCCTTGCGTCACAGCCATCCGGGCGGCACGGTGCACTTGCGCGCCCGCAAGCAGGATGAGCGGGTCGAGCTGAGCGTAACCGACAATGGCGAAGGCATTCTGTTTCGCCAACAAGCGCGGATTTTCGAGCCGTTCGTCCAAGTCAGCCGCAAGAAGGGCGGCGCGGGCTTGGGCCTGGCGCTGTGCAAGGAGATCGTGCAGTTGCACGGTGGTTATATCGGGGTGAAATCACGGGTCGGTCAGGGCACACAGTTCTACATACTGCTGCCAGCTTAACCACAATGACCGCGCCTCAACCTCTGGTGCCTGACATGCTTGGGCGCAAGCCAAGCCGCGCAGCACAGTCGCGGCTGACTCCAGGCAATAAGAAACGCCGCCCCACAGGCGGCGTTTCTCAGCAGTCCGGCGACTCGCGGTAGCTCATCAACCGTTCAGCTTAAGTCGCGCGCTGCCGGCCTAATGGCCAGCCGCACTCTTGACCAGCGGCACTTCTTTGCCTTCAGCATCGAACAGCTTGCCACCTTTGAAGTAGTCGCCGTCGTTCAGTGCGGCAATGTCCTGATAGCACAGGGTGCGCTCGCTACCGGCAACGAATACCGACTGGCGATCCGAGTTACCGGCCTTGAAGTGGTTGAACAGCAGGTTGAGCGCAATGGCCATGATCGCTGCCGAGCTGATGCCCGAATGGAAAATGGTTTCGAACCAGGCCGGGAACTGGTGATAGAAGGCCGGCGCAGCGATTGGGATCATGCCAAAGCCAATCGAGGTGGCGACGATAATCAGGTTCATGTTGTTGCGGTAATCAACCTTGGACAGGGTACGAATACCACTCGCCGCCACGGTGCCGAACAACACCACACCCGCGCCACCCAACACTGAGGTTGGCACAGCAGCTACAAGGCGACCCATGATCGGCAGCAGGCCCAGGGTAACCAGAATCAACCCCGCCGACGCCACCACATAACGGCTCTTAACCCCGGTCACGGCCACCAAACCGACGTTCTGGGCAAACGCGCTCTGGGTGAAGGAGCCGAAGATCGGCGCGAGCATGCTGGAGATCATGTCAGCGCGCAGGCCATTGCCGAGGCGCTTGGAATCAACCTTGGTTTCGATGATGTCACCGACCGCGAGGATGTCCGCCGAGGTTTCCACCAGGGTCACGATGATCACAATCACCATGGAAATGATCGCGGCGATATGGAAGGTCGGCATACCGAAATGGAACGGCGACGGTAAGGCAAATATCGGCCCTTGCGTCACCTTGGAGAAATCCGCCATACCCAGCGCCACAGCGACCAACGTGCCGATGATCATGGCGAGCAGGATCGACAAGCGCGAGATGCTCGCACTGCCCACCTTACTCAGCAGCAACACCGTAACCAGCGTCAGCGCGGCCAGGCCGATATTGGCCATGCTGCCGAAGTCGGCGGCCTGGCTGTTACCCCCCATCGCCCACCGCGCAGCTACCGGCATCAAGGTCAGACCGATGATGGTGATGACAATGCCGTTGACCAAGGGTGGGAAGAACTTGGTGATTCGCGAAAACACCGGGGTGATCAGGAACCCAATCAACGAGGCGGCAATTACCGCGCCGAACACCGCCTGAAGACCACCTTCACCGCCGCTGCCGAGGATCGCGACCATGGTCGCCACGCCCGCAAAGGACACACCCTGTACCAGCGGCAACTGCGAACCGAAAAAGGGTAGGCCGAGGGTTTGCAGCAGGGTTGCCAGGCCACCGGCAAACAGCGAAGCCGCGATCAGCAGACCGATATCCGCCGGCGACAGACCCGCCGCCTGCCCAATGATCAGCGGCACCGCAACGATGCCGCCGTACATGGTCAGCACATGCTGCAGGCCATAGGCGAAGTTGGCTCCAATACCGAGGTTTTCGTCTTCCGGACGCTGCGTGGAGGACGGCGTAACAGGTGAAGTCGTCATGCTGAGTAACTCGCTGTTGTTCTTGTAGGTGCAATGTAGACAAATTGAAAACCTCTTGGCTACAACTTTGTATACATTCCTGCAAAAAACAACCTCAGTAGAACGCTCCATAAGCGAACAGTCTAAAAACACACGTGCACACACAAAACAACGCCGAGGCGTTCACGGCCTCGGCGTTGGTTAATAAATAGCGCTTTAGTGCTGCACTCAGTGCTGCGTTGCCATCGCGGCCAACACCACCAATAGCGCTGCCGTTTGCGCATCCGGCTCACCGTCATAGCGTGCCGGGCGGTACTTCATCTGCAGCGCGGCAATTACGTTGCGCGTGGCCTGATCCAGCTCACCATGCCTGGGCACCGCATAGCCCTGGCGGGCCAATTGCTCCTGAAACCACTGCACACTCGGCAGGCTGTGACTAAATAAGGCTTGCTGACGCGCGACCGCCTCGGCGTCTGGCCAGGGCAACAAACCGGCATCGGCGAGGCGCTTCCAGGGAAACAGTGGGCCGGGGTCAACCTTACGCTGCGGGGCAATATCGCTGTGCGCGATAATGCTGCCGAGCGGCAGCTGATGACGCTGCATGATGTCCTTGAGCAACACGATCAGGGCATCGATCTGCGCCGGCGCAAAGGGCTGCCAGTGACGCCCGTTGGGGGTGTCAGAAAACCCCTGGTTGACCAACTCGATGCCAATGGTCGTGCTATTGAGCCAGGTACGGCCTTGCCACTGACTGTCACCGGCATGCCAGGCACGGCGGTTCTCATCGACCAGACGGTAGATGGTCGCCGGTGCCTCGCCAATCAGGTAATGGCTGCTCACCTCTTCTTCGGTGAGCAATTGCAGCGAGCGCGGCAGATCGGTGGAGGTGTAGTGCAGCACGATGTACTGCACGCGGCTGTTCTGGCCAATCGCGGTGTAGCGGTCATCGATCCGTAGGGCGCTGCTGCAACCGACCAGCAATAGGGCAAAGACGCTTAAACAAAGAAATTTCATGGGCTGATATGCAACACGCTTTGCAGGTTATCCAGCAGCATGTCGACACTCAGCATGATCAACAGCATGCCCATCAGTCGCTCCACTGCGGTCAACCCGCGGGGTCCAAGAAAACGCTGCAGGAACGAGGCCTGCAACAGAATAAATGCGGTCGCGGCCCAAGCCAGCAACACCGCAGCGTACAGTTCCCAGAGCGGCCCTTCATGGGTATTGCGCAGGGTCATCAATACGGCCAGGGCGGAAGGCCCGGCCACCGCCGGGGTCGCCAGCGGCACCAGCATCGGTTCGCCATCCGGCACATCACCCAATACCCCCTGGGGACCGGGGAAAATCAGGCGCATGGCAATCACAAACAGGATGATACCGCCGGCAATCGCGGTGGCCTCCCGCGACAGGCCCAGGGCGTTGAGTACGTTGTCGCCAAAGGTAAGAAACAGCAGCAACAGGGCCAGGGCGCACAACAACTCACGGGCGGCTATCCATAAGCGGCGCTGCGCCGGGACGTTCTTCAGTGCGGCGATAAAGATGGCGATGTTGCCGAAGGGGTCGGTGACCAGAAAGATCAACGCGGCAATGCCGAAAATATCCATGACTACTCCTCTACAGATCGACAGAGTTTAATGCCTGTCACAGCAGAAAACGCCGTTGATCCTGCAAAGCAGCCACGTGGCCCGATGCCGCAGCCAAACAGCATTGCACAAAGCCGGATGCCTCTCGAGCCACACGCCGTGGCCTGAGCTGGCTTCAGCTCAGTACGACCTGATTACGCCCAGCGTCTTTGGCACGGTACAACGCCTGATCGGCCCGTTCAAACACCTGGTCGCCGCTCTCATCACTGGTAAAGGCCGCCAGACCGGCCGACAGGGTGATGGTCACCCGCTCACCGCGAAAGTGGAACGGACACTGTTCAATGCCATCGAGCAGGGTTTGCAGCAGCTGATGACCACCCTCCATAGGCGTCGAGGGAATCAGCAAGACAAACTCCTCACCGCCAAAGCGCGCAATAAAATCGGTCTTGCGCAGGCGCTTGGCCAACTCACCGGCAATGATCTTTAACACCTTGTCGCCAGCCAGGTGGCCGTAACTGTCATTGATGCGTTTGAAGTAATCGATATCCAGCACTGCCAGCAACAACTCGCCGCCATAGCGCTTCCAGCGCGCCATCTCCAGCTCCAAACGCTCGCTCCAGCCAGCGCGATTGGCCAGACCGGTAAGCGGGTCGATCAGCGCCTTCTGCCGCTGCTCTTCGAGATGATCGCGAAAGCCCTGCGCTTCCTGCTCCATATCAGCGACCTTCTGGGTCAGGCTTTGCAGGCGCAGGGCCACTTGCTCTTCCCGCCCATCGCGGTGCTGCTGGTGCTCACTGACCGTGCTGAGCAAGCCATCCAGACGTGCTTCCAGGGCGTGTTTGAGGGTCGGCAGGTCGACCGCCGTCTGCACGCTGCTCTGCAAGTCGCTGACCTGCTCACGCAGTTCCTGGTTAAAGCTGCGGGCACTCTCTACAGACTCGCTATAACCCTCATGCGCTTCGCTGAGGGTGCTGAGAAACGCTGCCAGACGTTCGTTTAGTTGCTTCAGATAGCTGGCAAAGTCACGTTGACCGCTGTCGGTGACAGCCAGCACCAGCACCGCCAAATCATCCAGCACCGAAACCAATTCGTACCAGTTCAGACCGCCCTGCACCCGCTGGCGCAAGGCTTCGCCCTGCGGCTGATGGCGCGTAGGCAGTTCCAGTTCATCGAGCAGGCCCAGCAGGCTGCCGCTGATATGCGGGGCGACGGCGCTGTAACCCGGCTCGGGTATTGGCGGCAGGGCGTAAGCCGGATCGCCCACATCGTCCATTGGCTCCGGTGTTTCAGGTGTTTCAGGTGTTTCAGGTGTTTCAGGTGTTTCAGGTGCGGCACCCTGCTCTGTCGCCGCGGCTATCTGCAACTCTAATGGCAGCTCAGACATAGGGTTTAGCCTGACTGCAGCTACCGAGGTGAGTGCAGGCTCTTCGTCAGCCGGATTCAGCAGCACCTCAGCTACCGCTGGGCGGCTCTGCGCTGGCGTTGCGGCCTGGTCAACCGTTTGCGGTTGCGCCCTATCCACCGCTGCCGGCTCGCTGGCAGCCGAGCTATCAGGTGCCGCCTCCTTGCCGCCAAACAGGCGTTGTAGCAAACCCGGGCGCGCCGTGCCGGCCTCACGCTCAATCGTCGCCAGGGCTTGCTGCTGCAAACGGCTTAACTCACCGAGCAATGTGGGCAGCTCGCGCGGCTGGCTGGCACGCTCTTCGATGCGCCTGGCAAACTGCTTCAGGGCTTTGCGCACCTCGCGCGGCGGGTCCAGGGCGAGCAACTGATCAGTCAGGCTGGCAACCCCAGACACATTCAATTCAAGTCGACTCTGACGGCTTTTCTCAGAGTCGAGCACCGCCTTTTCCAGCCGCGGAATAAGCGCCGACAGGCCGGTATCGATATCGTTGCGGCGCAAAATATCGCGCAGCTCCTGCATGCACTGGTCAACCGACTTGTCACTGCCCTCGGCCGCCAGCGAGCTGCGTACCAGCCCGCGCCTTAGCAGGTCGAGGCGTGCATCCCAGCGACGCTCGAGCTGTTCTTGCTGCTCCAGGCTTTCCAGGTACTTACTTTTCCAGCGCTGGGCATCATCGGTCATAGTCGCAGTCCACGTTCAGGGCTCAATCAGCATAGGCGTTGCAGGGCCAAAGAGTGAAGTGGGCAGGCGGATTTGCACCGCCACCGGCAAGTGATCGGAAATCGGCTGCGACAACACCTCGCAGCGCTCCAGCGGCAAGCTGGGACTGAGCAGGATATGGTCGAGGCAGCGCTGCGGTCGCCAACTGGGGAAAGTCGCCTCGATTTGCGGCGCGAACAGCTCAAGGTCACGCAGCGGCGAATACTGCAGCAGATCATTGGCATGGGTGTTCATGTCGCCCATCAGGACGATATGCCGATAGTCGCTGAGCAACTCGCGGATATAGGCTAACTGGCGAGTCCGCGTTCGCGCACCGAGGGACAGGTGCATCATCACCACGGCAACCGCATCCTGGCCTTCGCCAAGACGCAACAGCATCGCGCCGCGACCGGGTGGGCCGGGCAGCGGATGGTCTTCCAGCAAACTGGGCTGCAAACGACTCAACAGCCCATTGCTGTGCTGCGCCAGGCGGCCGAGGTTGCGGTTGAGTTGCTGGTACCAATAAGGGAAGGCACCAAGACGCGCCAGGTGCTCGACCTGATTGACGTAGCCCGAGCGCAGGCTGCCGCCGTCGACCTCCTGCAACGCCACCAGATCGAAATCCCCGAGCAGCTCGCCAATCCGTTGCAGATTGCCGCTGCGCCCGGCATGTGGCAGCAGATGCTGCCAGCTGCGCGTCAGGTAATGGTGGTAACGCTGGGTGCTGATGCCCACCTGAATATTGAAACTGAGCAGGCGCAGACTGCCATTCTGCGGCCAGTCATCCGCTGGCGGACAACATGGATTGACCCGTGCATCGCACAGGCCAATCGCCCGCTTGGCTGGCCAGCGCCTGAGCATCAACGCGTTACCCGCGTAAACCGCTTACTGTGCGGCGCGCTCTTTGGCGATCAGGTGATCGGCCACTTGCAGGGCTTGCTGTGGGCCACCCGAGCTACCGATATCGAAGCGGTATTTGCCGCCCACGATCATCACCGGCACACCCGTAATTTGGTAGGCCATACCCAGTTTCTTGGCTTTCTCCAGCTGGCTCTTCACGCCAAAGGAGTTGTAAGTCTTGAGGAAGGCATCCTTGTCGAGACCTTCAGCCGCCAGGAAGTCGGCCATCTCTTCGGGGGTGGCGAGTTTCTTGCCCTGTTTGTGGATGGCATCGAATACCGCGGCATGTACCTTGTGCTCGGCCTTCATCGCTTCGAGGGTGATAAATAGCTGGCCATGCACGTTCCACATGCCGCCGAACATGGCCGGGATGCGCACGAAGTTGACATCTTCCGGCAGTTTTTCGACCCACGGATTGATGGTCGACTCGAACTGATAGCAATGCCCACAGCCGTACCAGAACAACTCCACCACTTCGATCTTGCCAGGCTTGGAAACCGCTACCGGGTTGCTCAGCTCAACATATTGCTTGCCTGCTTCAATTGGCTCGGCATGTGCGCTCAGGCCAAATAGGCTGGCGGTGACGAGAGTGGCACTGAAAATCAGGTTACGCATGCGTTACTCCTTGGCTATAAACGGTGCGTGATGTCGAACTGAAGTTCGACCCGCATGACAGACTGGGGTTCCGTGCATTGTAGCGATGCCCACAACGAAAAAGGGTGGCCTGAGCCACCCTATTTCATTACTGCATGTCGCGGTGCTAGCGGATCAATGCAGACCCTGGATAAAGCTGGATACCGCTTCGATATCCTTGTTGCTCAGCTTGGCGGCGATCGCGCGCATGATCATGCTGTCGCCGTCATTGGTGCGGTTGCCTTCACGGAAGTCGGTCAACTGCTTAGCCACGTAAGTCGCGTGCTGACCGCCCAGCTGTGGGTAACCCGCCGCATCCAGGCCCGCGCCGTTAGGCGAATGGCAGCCGATGCAGGCCGGCATGCCTTCAGTCAGCTTGCCGCCACGGAACAACTCGCCACCACGCTCGACCAGTTTCGGGTCGGCAGCGCCAACGCTCATCTGCTGGCTGGCGAAGTAGGCGGAGATATCTTGCAGATCCTGGTCGCTAAGACCATCGAGCAGCCCGGTCATTTCCACCACAGGGCGCGCGCCGGACTTGATGTCATTCAACTGCTTGAGCAAGTAACGTTCGCCTTGCCCAGCCAGTTTCGGGAAGTTTGGGGCTGCACTGTTGCCGTCGGCACCATGGCACGCACCACATACAACCACCTTACCCTGACCAGCTTCGGCATTGCCTGCGGCCTGTGCCAGGCCGGTAATGCCCAGGGTCAACAGCAGACTCACGAGTACTTTGTTCATCAGCTAATCCAATTTGCGACTAAGAAAAGAGTTTATAAGCCCGGCTTACTCGGCCATCAATTTGATGACCGCTTGGTAATCCTCGGCCGAGCAGTCCATGCACAGACCGCGAGGCGGCATGGCATTCAGACCATTGGTGACGCTTTGCACCAGGGCATCAGTGCCCTTGGCCAAACGCGGCTCCCAAGCGGCCTTATCACCGCGTTGTGGCGCAGTGGGGATCTGACCGTTGTGGCATACACCACAGGAGCGAGCGTATACGGCTTCAGGGTCTTGTGCAGCCTGAACACTCAACGACAGCATCAATGCACTGGCTGCAATCAGCAATTTTTTCATCAGATCAACCTCATCAGGGAGGGGAACGTACTGCTTTCTATGGGCAGATGATCTAAATCGTTCCCGTGCTCACTTATCCAACAATAGGGAGAAAGCGCACACAAAATCTGCGCCATTATATACTGGCGTCATTGAAACGGAAACGACGCAGCTTGCCGCACTAAGCAACAGCAGGCAGGCTGCGCGCAAATGTCGCAAGGGCATCGCGCCTGTAACGCCACCCTACGCTCGCCTTTACGGATACCCAGATGCAACCCAAGAACCCAATTATCGGCCTGTGCCAGCAAGCCACTTTTCTTATCAGCGCCGCCAAAGTCGACCAGTGCCCGGAAGATTTCGGCCATGAAGTGGCCTTTGCCGGACGCTCCAATGCGGGTAAATCCAGCGCCCTGAATACCCTGACCCACGCCAGCCTGGCGCGCACCTCAAAGACGCCGGGGCGCACTCAGCTGCTCAACTTCTTCAAATTAGATGAAGAGCGCCGCCTGGTTGACCTCCCTGGCTATGGTTACGCCAAAGTGCCAATCCCGCTGAAACTGCACTGGCAGAAGCACCTGGAAGCCTACCTCGGCAGCCGCGAATGCCTGCGCGGACTGATGCTGATGATGGATATCCGCAAACCGCTGACTGAGTTCGATATCCTCATGCTCGATTGGTCAGCTGCCAGCGAAATGCCCATGCACATCCTCCTAACCAAAGCCGACAAGCTGGCCTTTGGCGCCGCGAAAACCGTTCTGTTAGAGGTGCGCAAGGAGATTCAGGCACGCTGGGGCGACCGCGTTAGCATCCAACTGTTCTCCGCGCCCAAGCGCATTGGCATCGAAGACGCTCAGGCCGTGCTGGCCGAATGGATGCAACTGGGTGAGTTTGCCCTGCCGGACGATCAAGAAAACCACGCCTGAATCGGCTCAGGCCCAAGGCTGGCGAGCATAAAAAAACCCCGAACTTCTATGGGGGGAGGGAAGTTCGGGGCTCAACATCTGAACCGCTAGGGCGGGGTTCAGAATCTGCCAACACTTAACACAACAAAGGAGTATCGGATGGTTGTCTAGGCCATCCATAAACTCTGAGTGGTTGAGACAAAACAAAGTTCAGGCACGCGGAATAATTAATTAGTTATAAAAACACCCGCGTCGATACTCAAAATATTACCCCGCCACCCCAGCGCTGCCGCCAGGTTGCGCGGCGCTCATCAGTGCGCTTCATCCCAATTATTGCCCACGCCCACCTCAACCAGCAGCGGCACATCCAACGCGGCGGCATTGCCCATTAACGGCTTGATCTGCTCACGCACCTGCTCGAGCAAATCCTCGCGCACTTCCAGCACCAGTTCGTCGTGCACCTGCAAGATGACTTTGGCATCCAGGCCGGATTCGCTCAGCCAGTTGTCCACCGTGACCATGGCGCGCTTGATGATGTCCGCTGCAGAACCCTGCATCGGCGCGTTGATCGCCGTGCGTTCGGCACCTTTACGCAGCGCAGGATTTTTCGCATGGATCTCCGGGAGATACAGCCGGCGGCCGAACAGCGTCTCGACATAGCCCTGCTCTGAGGCTTGCTCGCGGGTGCGCTCCATATACGCCAGCACGCCGGGATAGCGGGCAAAGTACACATCGATATAGGCCTGAGCCTGTTTACGATCACAGCCAATTTGCTTGGCCAAACCGAAGGCGCTCATGCCATAGATCAAACCGAAGTTGATCGCCTTGGCGCTGCGTCGCTGATCAGTCGTAACGTCATCCAGCGCTACACCAAACACCTCGGCGGCAGTAGCTTTGTGCACATCGCGGCCGTGGCGGAAGGCATCCAGCAAGCTCTCATCCTTGGCCAGATGGGCCATGATGCGCAGCTCGATTTGCGAATAGTCCGCCGCCAGCAGCTTGTAGCCCTTGGGCGCAACAAACGCCTGGCGAATCCGCCGCCCTTCGGCGGTGCGAATCGGGATGTTCTGCAGGTTCGGATCGGTCGACGACAAGCGCCCGGTCGCGGCCACCGCCTGGTGATAACTGGTGTGAATACGCCCGGTACGCGGGTTGATCTGCTCCGGCAGGCGGTCGGTGTAGGTGCTCTTAAGTTTGCTTAAGGAGCGGTACTGCATCAGCAGCTTGGGCAGCTCGTAGTCCTGCTCGGCCAGCTCGGCCAGCACCGCCTCGGCTGTCGATGGCTGACCTTTAGCCGTCTTGCTGATAATCGGCAGGCCGAGTTTTTCGTAGAGAATCACCCCAAGCTGCTTGGGCGAGGCGAGGTTGAACTCCTCACCGGCAATCTCGAACGCCTGACGCTCCAGCGCCACCAGTTTTTCGCCCAGCTCGTTGCTTTGCAGACCGAGCAAGTTGGCATCGACCAACGCGCCTTGCCGCTCAATTCGCGCCAGCACCGGCACCAGCGGCATTTCAATTTCGCCCAAGACCTTGGCCAGACTTGGCTCGGCATCCAGCTTGGCCCACAAGTGCTGGTGCAGACGCAGGGTGATGTCGGCATCCTCGGCGGCATAGGGTGCCGCCTGAGCCAGATCAATCTGGTCGAAGGTCAACTGTTTCGCACCCTTGCCGGCGATGTCTTCAAAGCGCACGGTGCTGTGGTCCAGGTACTTCAGCGCCAGGCTGTCCATGTCGTGACGGGTGGCGGTGGAGTCCAGCACATAGGACTCGAGCATGGTGTCGAACCTCACCCCCTGCACCTGAATCGGCGTACTGGCATTGGCGAGGATATTGATGTCGTACTTGGCGTGCTGGCCGACTTTGGCCTTGTTCGGGTCTTCGAGGATCGGCTTTAGCGCATTGAGTACCGCATCGCGGTCCAGCTGGGTCGGCACGCCCATGTAGCTGTGCGCCACCGGGATATAGGCCGCTTCGCCAGCTTTAACCGCAAACGACAACCCAACCAACTGCGCCTTTTGCGCATCCAGACCGGTGGTTTCGGTGTCGAAGGCGATCAGTTCGGCGTTACGCAGCTTCTCCAGCCAAACGTCGAACTGTGCCTGCTCGAGAATGCACTGGTAATCGCCCAGCGCCTCAGGGGCCTGAGCTTCAACCTGCGCTTCATCAGCGACCGGGGCAGCCGCTGCAACGGCAACCTCTTCGAGCACCGCCTGGGCGCTCGGCGCCAGGGCAAACAGATCATCAGCGGCCGCTTTGGCTTGCGGCTTAGCCACCGGCGCAGGATTACTGCGCAGCAGTTCATCACGCCAGGTTTTGAATTCCAGCTCGGCGTACAGCTCGACCAAAGCAGGCACATCCATCGCAGCCGGGTGCAGCGACTCGATCTCGATATTCAGCGGTACATCCAGCTTGATGGTCGCCAGGGCGTAGGACAGGTACGCCATGTCCTTATGCTCGGCGAGCTTGGCGGGCAGAGTCTTGGCCCCACGAATAGGCAGCCCCGGCACCTTGTCGAGGTTGGCGTAGAGCACATCCAGGCCGCCGCCAATACCGACCAGCAAGCCCAGCGCGGTCTTCTCACCCACACCCGGCACGCCGGGAATGTTGTCGACCTTGTCACCCATCAGCGCCAGGTAGTCGATGATCAGCTCAGGACCGACACCAAACTTGGTTTTCACGCCCTCGATGTCGTAAACGCTGCCGGTCATGGTGTTGACCAGCGTCACGTGCGGGCACACCAGCTGAGCCATGTCCTTGTCGCCGGTGGAGATCACCACATCGCGACCTTCGGCGGCGCACTGGCGGGCCAGCGTGCCGATGACGTCATCGGCCTCGACGCCCTCAACGCACAGCAGCGGATAGCCCATGGCCTTAACGCTGGCGTGCAGCGGCTCAACTTGCACGCGCAAGTCGTCCGGCATCGAGGGGCGATTGGCCTTGTAGTCGGCAAACATTTCATCGCGAAACGTCCCGCCCTTGGCGTCGAACACCACGGCAAACGGGCTTTTCGGGTACTGCTTGCGCAGGCTCTTGAGCATATTCAGCACGCCCTTCACCGCCCCTGTGGGCAAGCCCTTGGAGGTGGTCAGCGGCGGCAGGGCATGGAAGGCGCGGTAAAGATAGGAAGAACCGTCAACCAAGACTAAAGGGCTTTGACTCATGAGCAGGATCAACCTTTTCGGCGGGGGCGGCGGTAGAATGGCCACACCATTGAAAGCAAAGGGACAAGGTTACCATGCGCACACTCAATCGCCTGTTGCTGGCCAGCCTGCTGGCATTCACCACGCTTGCCGTCCAAGCCGAAGACCCAGTCTCGGCAGACCCGGATGTAACCATTCGCCAGGACGGCGACCGCACCATTCAGGAATACCGGGTTAACGGTTTTCTGTACGCCGTCAAAGTCATCCCCAAAGGCGGCAAGCCGTACTTTCTGGTGCGCGCCGATGGCAGTGATGGCAACTTTGTTCGTTCGGACAGCCCGGATATGTTGATTCCGGCCTGGGAAATTTTCAGCTGGTAATAAGGCAGTTCAGTCATGTCGGTGTTTACCCCGCTTGAGCGCCACGAGCTCGAGACGTTTCTCGCCCCCTATAACCTGGGTCGCCTGCGCGACTTCCAGGGTATTGCCGCGGGTAGCGAGAACAGTAATTTCTTCGTCAGCCTGGAGCAGGGCGAGTTTGTTCTGACCCTGATCGAGCGGGGCCCAAGCGCCGACCTTCCGTTCTTTATCGAGCTGCTCGACGTGCTGCATGACGCCGGCTTGCCCGTGCCTTATGCCCTGCGCACCAGCGACGGCGAGGCATTGCGCAGCCTCGCGGAGAAGCCGGCGCTGCTCCAGCCGCGCTTGGCCGGCAAGCATGTGCAGGCCGCTAACCCGCATCATTGCCAGGAAGTCGGCACACTGCTGGCGCGCATCCACCTGGCCACCCACGCCCAACCGCTGCCGCGCAAAAGTGATCGCGGCTTAGCCTGGATGCTGGCCGAAGGACCCAGCCTGGCCTTACAACTGCCCGATGAGCAACTGCCGCTGCTGCGTGATGCACTGGCGGAAATTCACGGCCTCACGGCGCACATCCAGGCCTTGCCACAAGCCAACCTGCATGCCGACTTGTTCCGCGACAACGTACTGTTCGACGGCAACCATCTGGCCGGGGTGATCGACTTCTACAATGCCTGCTGCGGGCCGATGCTCTACGACCTGGCGATCGCCCTGAATGACTGGTGCTCGCATGCAGATGGCAGCCTCGATCACAAGCGCGCTCAGGTCCTGCTCGGTGCTTATGCGGCGCTGCGACCCTTTACTGCAGCGGAAGCCGAACTATGGCCGGCGATGCTGCGTATCGCCTGCGTGCGCTTCTGGCTGTCACGGCTGATTGCCGCCGAGTCCTTCGCCGGGCAAGAGGTGTTGATCCATGATCCGAATGAGTTCCAGCGCCGCCTGGCGCAGCGCCAACAGGTCGATTTGGGCCTGCCATTCGCCTTCTAGCAAGCCAGCCTGCTATTACAACGCCTCTAAACAACCCGCCAGTTCACCCGCGAGGTTTTCCAGCAACGCCGTATAACCCTGCGCATCGACCGCCATGGCACCGCCCATGGCATCCAACTCGGCCAGGGTGACTGGCAAACCCGCACTCAGGGTTTGCGCCAGGCGCGGGCGCAACGGTGGCTCGCTGAACACGCAGGTCGGCCCCGCTTGCTGCAAGCGCTCACGCATGGCGGCAACATGCTGGGCGCCGGGCTGCACTTCACCGAGTACGCTCAACACGCCAGCGTGGCTGAGCCCGTAAGCAGCCTCGAAGTAATCATAGGTTTCGTGGAATACAAAGTACGGCTTGCCCTTCAAACCGGCCAGACGGGTTTGCAAGCGCTGATCCAGCGCGTCCAACCGCCCAGCAAACACCTCGACATTGGCCTGGTAACGCGCCGCATTGGCGGGATCGACCAGCGCCAAATCGGCTGCCATCTTGCCGGCAATAACCCGGGCATTGGCCGGCAACAACCACAGGTGGGCATCCAGACTCCCGGGGCGGTGCGCATGGTCATGCTGATCGGCGGCGGTGCTCGCGTGATCTGCGTGATCTGCGTGATCTGCGTGATCATCATGCTCGGTGTGTTGCGCCGGTCTATCGCCGAAATGGCGCAGGCTCATGCCTGGCAGATCCTGCACCGCCACACTGGCTTTATCGCGACCGGCCAATACCCGCGGCAAAAAGCTCTCTAGATCAGGGCCAATCCAGTACAGCAGGTCGGCATCGCGCACCCGGCGCACATCGGAGGGACGCAGCGCGTAATGGTGCGGGGAGGCGCCCGGCGGCAGCAGCACGTCCGGCTGACCCACCCCGTCCTGCACTGCCGCCGCAATCAGTTGCAGCGGTTTGATGCTGGTCAGCACACGCACCGAGGCCTCGCTCTGGGCAACAGCGCTGAAAGAAAGAGTGGCGAACAACAGGCACGCAGCAGAAAAAAGACGCAACACGGGAACACTCATAGGCAAAGGAACAGGTAATATAATAACGTCTCTTAGCCAATTCGTCGTTGCCCATGACTCAAGCGCCCCTGGCCTCACGCCCACACGACCACTCCCACTGCGTCAGCCACGCCCTGGCTGAAGCAGAAAGCATCTGCACGCGCCAAGGTCTGCGCCTGACCGCCTTGCGTAAACGCGTGCTGGAACTGGTCTGGCACAGCCATAAGCCGCTGGGTGCCTATGACATTCTTGGCGTATTGAGTGAAGAGGACGGTCGCCGCGCCGCGCCGCCAACGGTCTATCGGGCGCTGGACTTCCTCTTGGAAAACGGCCTGGTGCATCGCATTGCTTCGCTCAACGCTTTTATCGGCTGTAGCCATCCAGAGCATCCGCACCAAGGCCAGTTTCTGATCTGTCGAGCCTGCAGTGCGGCCATCGAGCTGGAACAAGCCGTCATCAGCAACGCCATTGTCAGCTCCGCAGCGGCGGTCGGCTTCGTCGTCGAAAGCCAAACCGTGGAAGTGGTTGGGCTGTGCGCTGGCTGCCGGGAGCACGCATGAGTGATGCGCTGATCCGCCTCGAAGGCGTCGGCGTGACCTTCGCCGGGCAAAACGTGCTGCACGATGTGCAACTGAGCGTGAAGCCCGGCGAAATTGTCACCCTGATCGGCCCCAATGGTGCCGGTAAAACCACCCTGGTTCGCGCCGTACTCGGCCTGCTCAAACCCCACAGCGGCAGCGTCTGGCGCAAAACCAAGCTGCGCATCGGCTATATGCCGCAAAAGTTGCATGTGGATGCCACCTTACCGCTCTCGGTGCTGCGCTTTCTGCGCCTGGTGCCGGGGGTTGATCGCCCCCGCGCACAAGCGGCGCTGGCCGAAGTCGGCGCCGAACAGGTGATCGACAGCCCGCTGCAAAGCATCTCCGGCGGCGAACTGCAGCGTGTACTGCTGGCCCGTGCACTGCTGCGCGAACCGGAATTGCTGGTCTTGGATGAGCCGGTACAGGGCGTCGATGTCGCCGGTCAGGCCGAGCTGTACCGGCTGATCACCCAACTGCGTGACCGTTATGGCTGCGGGGTGCTGATGGTCTCCCACGACTTGCACCTGGTGATGAGCACCACCGACCAGGTGGTTTGCCTGAACCGCCACGTCTGCTGTTCCGGGCATCCGGAGCAAGTCAGCTTTGATCCGGCCTTCGTCGAACTGTTCGGCCAGGATGCCAAGAGCCTGGCGATCTACACCCACCACCACGACCATGAGCACGACCTGCATGGCGCGGTGGTCAGCGAAAACACCTCTGGCCTGAGCATTAAAGGCCCGGTTAAACCGCACATTCACGGAGATGGCTGCAAGCATGGCTGATTTTCTACTCAACGCCCTGCTCGCCGGCCTGGCCCTGGCGCTGGTGGCCGGGCCGCTCGGCTCCTTCGTGGTGTGGCGGCGCATGGCCTATTTCGGCGACACCCTGTCCCACGCCGCACTGCTCGGCGTGGCGCTCGGGCTGATGCTGGACGTCAGCCCGACCCTGGCGGTGACGGTCGGCTGCGTGCTCCTGGCGACCCTGCTGGTCACCCTGCAAAGCCGCCAACCGCTGGCCTCCGACACCCTGCTCGGCATCCTCGCCCATAGCACCTTGTCCCTAGGCTTGGTGGTACTAAGCTTTATGCAGGACGTGCGCATCGACCTGATGGGTTACCTGTTCGGCGACCTGCTGGCTGTCGGCCCGACTGACCTGGCCTGGATCGTTGGCGGCAGCGCGCTGGTGCTGGTGCTACTGGCAGTGCTATGGCGGCCCTTGCTGGCGATTACCGTGCATGAAGAGCTGGCCAAGGTCGAAGGCCTGCCGGTGGCGGCGATTCGCTTGAGCCTGATGCTGTTGATCGCCGTGGTGATTGCCGTGGCGATGAAGATAGTCGGCGTGCTGCTGATCACGTCCCTGCTGATCATCCCCGCCGCCGCCGCCCAGCGTCACGCGCGCACCCCGGAGCAGATGGCGTTCGGTGCCAGCCTGCTGGGCATTGTCGCGGTGTGTGGCGGCCTGAGCCTGTCGTGGTTTCAGGACACCCCGGCCGGGCCTTCGATTGTGGTTACCGCCGCCGGCCTATTTTTGCTTTCTTTTGCCTTACCGCGGCGCACCGCCTGAACTGTTGGTGATGCCGTCGAGCGCAGTGTAAACTTGCACGTTTTTTGCTCAACCCGAGACGCGCAGCAATGAAATCGTTCGTTTTCCGTGGCGTGACCCTGGTGCTGGTTCTACTGCTGGCCGGCTGCCAAAGCGCGCCGCAACCGGCCAACCTGCCGGTGGATGATCTGGTCAGCGCTTTTCGCCAACTCGATCAGAGCCTTACTCGCGGCGACTTGAGCCGTGCTGAAAGCCAGTTGGTAAACCTGCAGCAACGCGCGGCGGGTGATACACGCCTGGAGCACTACCAGCGACAGCTCGCCGAAGCGCATCTGCAACAAGGGCAAAAGGCCCTGCAAAGCGGTGACCTGGATAACGCCACCAAAGCCCTGAGCCACGCTCGTAGCCTGATGCCGCAGGCCCCAGCCCTGACCACCGGTCTGGATGGCGCCATCACCCAGGCTCGCAAGGCCGAACTGGCCGCCGCCGAACAGCAGCGCCAAGCCAAGGCATTGAACGCCGCTCGCGCTGAAGCGGCTCGTCTAGAACAAACCCGTCAACAGCGCCTTGCTGCCGAGCGTCAAGCCGCTGTGAATCAGGCGAAACAGCCGCCAGTTGCTGCACCAGCGCCAGCCAAGCCCCAAGCCAAGCTGATCAACCCAGCGGCGGCCAGCAGCGTGATCAGCATGCCGATGCTCGACAACCAGGATAATGAACGCCTGCGCAGCCTGCTCGACGCTGTCGCAGCCGATGTTGTGACGTTCCGTTGCACGGTGCGCATCGAAGTACGCCAGGCTAAGGATTTCCCCTGGGTCGCCTCGCTGCTCAATGCCCGGATCAAGCGGCTGGATCCAAGTTTCAGCCCACGTATCAGCCAGGTGATCAAACCTGCTCAGGTACCGCAGTTGGTGCTCAGCCCCAAACGCTAAACCACTGCACAGAGGCGACGACCGGGCTTGCCCGGTCGTTTGCATTGGCTCTGGTGACTCAGGGCTGAACAGCTCGACTTTTAATTCTTTTTAGTTATAAACATAGGTCTACAAAGATTTTTACGACCTAAACAGCGCCGGGTAGACTAGCCGGCCGCTTATGCCTATCCGGCCACTCTGAAACCCAAAAGGTTTAACGCGTGATCAATTTCCATCAGGTCCACAAGGCGTACCGCGTCAGTGGCCAGAACATCCCCGCTTTACAGCCAAGTGACTTGCACATCGCCCGTGGCGAAGTGTTCGGCATCATCGGCCACTCCGGTGCAGGCAAAAGCACCCTGCTGCGCCTGATCAATCGCCTGGAAGAGCCCAGCGGCGGCCGTATCGAGGTCGATGGTGAGGACGTCACCGCCCTCGACGCCAATGGCCTGCGGCGCTTCCGCCAGCGTGTCGGGATGATCTTCCAGCACTTCAACTTGCTGTCCTCGAAAACCGTGGCCGACAACGTGGCCATGCCGCTGAAACTGGCGGGCGAACTGCCACGCAGCGCCATCGACGCGCGCGTCAGCGAGTTGCTGGCCCGCGTTGGCCTGCAAGATCACGCCAATAAATACCCGGCGCAGCTTTCCGGCGGTCAGAAACAGCGCGTCGGCATCGCCCGCGCCCTCGCCACCGAGCCAAAGATTCTGCTGTGCGACGAAGCCACCAGCGCTCTCGACCCACAGACCACCGCCTCGGTGCTGCAACTGCTGGCCGAGATCAACCGCGAGCTGAACCTGACCATCGTGCTGATCACCCACGAGATGGACGTGATCCGTCGTGTTTGCGACCGCGTGGCGGTGATGGATGCCGGGGTGATTGTCGAGTCTGGGCCAGTAGCCGAGGTGTTTCTGCACCCGCAACACGCCACCAGCAAACGCTTTGTGCAGGAAGACGAGCAGATTGAAGAAGATGCACAGCGTGACGATTTCGCCCACGTACAAGGTTGCATCCTGCGCCTGACCTTTCAGGGCGAAGCCACCTACGCGCCGCTGCTGGGTACCGTCGCGCGCGAAACCGGGGTTGATTACAGCATCCTCGCCGGACGTATCGACCGCATCAAAGACACGCCTTACGGCCAGTTGACCCTGGCCCTGACCGGCGGCGATATGGACGCCGCACTGGCGCGCTTTGCGAGCGCCGACGTGCATCTGGAGGTGCTGCGCTAATGGAAGCCTTACTCACTCGCCTGCTGCCCAATGTCGACTGGATAGAAATCGGCTACGCCAGCCTGGACACCCTGAGCATGCTCGGCGGCTCTATCTTGCTCACCGTACTGCTCGGTCTGCCGCTGGGGGTGTTGCTGTTTCTCACCGGCCCACGGCAAATGTTCGAACAGAAAGCCCTGTATGGTGTGCTGTCGCTGCTGGTGAACGTCCTGCGCTCGGTGCCGTTTGTGATCCTGCTGATCGTGATGATTCCGTTTACCGTGATCGTCACCGGTACCTCGCTAGGCGTTGCCGGGGCAATCCCGCCGCTGGTGGTCGGGGCTACGCCGTTCTTCGCGCGCTTGGTGGAAACTGCGCTGCGTGAAGTGGACCGCGGCATTATCGAGGCCACCCAAGCCATGGGCGCAACCACCCGGCAAATCGTCGTCAACGCCCTGCTGCCCGAGGCCATGCCCGGCATCATCGCGGCCATCACCGTGACCGCCATTACCCTGGTGTCCTACACCGCCATGAGCGGCCTGATTGGCGGCGGTGGCCTTGGCGACCTCGCGGTACGTTATGGCTATCAGCGCTATCAGCCGGACGTGATGCTGGTCACCGTGGTCTTGCTGCTGGTACTGGTACAGATTTTACAAACCGTCGGCGACAGGCTGGTGGTGCACTTCTCCCGTAAATAAAGCGTCTAACAGACGCAAAAGGCAGCGGGCCGCCGGCTACCTGCCGGACACCGTACACATCCCACAAGGAGCTTTATGATGAAAAAACTGATCGCTGCAATCGCTGCCCTGGCAGCCTTCTCCGCCCAGGCCGAAAGCCTGAGCGTCGCGGCTACCGCCGTACCCCACGCAGAAATCCTCGAATTCGTAAAGCCAGTGCTGGCCAAAGAAGGCGTTGAGCTGAACATCAAAGTGTTCACCGATTACGTGCAGCCCAACGTACAGGTCGCGGAAAAGCGCCTGGACGCCAACTTCTTCCAGCACCAGCCGTACCTGGACGAGTTCAACAAGAGCCGTGGCACCGAGCTGATCAGTGTCGCTGGCGTACACGTTGAGCCCTTCGGCGCTTACTCTAGCCAGCACAAAACCCTGGCTGACCTGCCGCAAGGTGCCAATGTGGTCATCCCTAACGACGCCACCAACGGCGGCCGGGCCCTGCTGCTGCTGCAAAAGGCTGGGGTGATCACCCTCAAGCCGGAGGCAGGCATCCTCGCCACGCCGAAAGACATCGCCGAGAACCCTAAAGCGATCAAGGTGCGTGAACTGGAAGCCGCTACCCTACCGCGCGTACTGACCCAGGTTGACCTGGCGCTGATCAACACCAACTACGCGCTGGAAGCCAAGCTCAACCCGACCAAAGATGCCCTGGCCATCGAAGGCAACGACTCGCCTTACGTCAACATCCTGGTCGCCCGTGCCGACAGCAAGGACAACGCCGCGCTGCAGAAACTGGCCAAAGCGCTGAACAGCGCCGAAGTGAAAGCCTTTATCACCGAGAAGTATCAGGGTGCCGTAGTACCGGCGTTCTAAGAACCGGCACTTCTGCTCCATCTGACAAACCCCGCCTCGTGCGGGGTTTGTCGTTTATGGGCGAGGCTCACGCAAACTTCGTAGGGTGGGTTAACGGCGCAACGGTTCTTGCTGAAGGCTGGCTATCGACGGCGTGGCCTAACCCACGCTCATTTATGCCTTGGCGGCATCGCGCAGGCAATCCAACAGGCAATCCAGTGCCGGCTGACGCTGCGCGCGGCGCAACACCGCGACCAGCTCGCGGTGAAAGGTCAGCGCGCCCAGCTCAATCACCCGTAACTGCGTGGGACGCTGTAACCACAGCCCCGCTCGCGGGATCAGCGATACGCCGAGGCCGCACTCGACCATGCGCACAATGGCTTCCAACTCATCCAGCTCCAGCGCCTCCTGCACCTGCAGGTGTTGCTCACGGAGGAACTGATTGACCCGCCGCCCCCCGAACGAGCGTCGGTCGTAGCGCACAAAGGGCTGCTCGCCGAGTATCTGCAACGGATCATCACCGCTCACGCCGAGCGGCGCGATCAGCACAAAGGGCTCACGCGCCAGGCTAATCTGCAGCAACTCCTTGGGCAGCTCGAATGGCGGTTTGATCAGCAGCGCCAGATCCAGCTCGCCGGCATCAACCTGACCCAGCAAGTTGAGCGACACGCCCGGCACCAGTTTCAACTCAACCCGGGGTGCAGCCATGCGGAACGCCGGCAGCGTTTCAGGCAGTAAGCCCGTCTGCAGCGTGGCAATCGCACCGACCCGCAGCTCGCCCTGCCACTCGGCTGCGCTGGTCGGCAACGCCATCTGCGTATACAGCCCCAGCATCTGTTCCGCCAAAGGCAGCGCATGACGGCCGGCCGCATTTAAGGTGGCCGAGCGGCCACTGCGATCAAACAGGCGCACACCCAAGCCTTGTTCCAGCACACGCATCTGCGCACTCACAGCCGACTGAGTCAGGCCGACCTGCTGGCCCGCCGCCGCGAAGGTGCCATACCGCGCGACCGTCACAAAGGTTTTCAACTCACGCAGCATCGACGCCTCGACTGATCAATTTTATTGGTGCTCAGAAGAAAGAATATGCGCTTTATATCAAACATGCTGTTGCTGAGAATCCACTGACAATGATCATAGGAGCACTCACATGGCACTCGCCCCGTTTCACTTGGCTATTCCCGTAGACGACCTGAGCGCCGCCCGGCATTTCTACGGCGAAGTATTTGGCTGCGCAGAAGGTCGTAGCAGCGAGCATTGGGTGGACTTCGACTTCTTCGGTCATCAACTGGTGATTCACCAAGCGCCGAAGATGGCCTATCAGGAGGCTGCCTATAGCAACCCGGTGGACGGCCACGACGTGCCCGTACCGCATTTCGGCGTGGTACTCGGTTGGGAGGATTGGCAAATACTGGCGGCGCGCTTAAAGGCCAAGGGCACGGCGTTCGTGATCGAGCCCTATATCCGCTTTGTTGGTCAGCCCGGCGAGCAGGCCACGCTGTTTCTTCTCGACCCCTGTGGCAACGCCCTGGAGTTCAAGGCGTTCAAGGATATCGGCCAGTTGTTTGCCAAATAACGCTTAAGGACGCTCAAACAACGCAGGCAGCTGCGCGGCCAGCTTGGTGTTATTGATAGGCGCACGAATAAAGCCGCGCTGCTTGCCGTCGGGGCCAATCAGCACCAAGTTACCGCTGTGGTCGACGGTGTAGTCTTGCTCGCTGGTATCCGCTGGGATAAAGGGGATGCTCACGCTATTGGCCAGCTTCTGTAGCGTCGCCTGGTCGCCCGTCAAGCCAATAAAGCCGGCGTCAAAATACTCTAGGTACTTTTTCAACTGCTGCGGTGTATCGCGATTAGGATCAACCGTAACGAGGACCACACGCAGCTTGCTCAGGGTTTCCGGCGGCAACTGGCCTTGCAGCTGGCGCAGCTGGGCGAGGGTGGCCGGGCAGATGTCTGGGCAGAAGGTGTAGCCGAAAAACAGCAGGCTCCATTGCTCCTTGAGTTGATCGACCGCGACAACCTCACCGTCCTGATTGGTCAGGCTCAACGCCGGCAAACTGCGGCTTTGCGGCAACAACACGATGCCGGCATCCAGCAGCGCGGTAGGATCACCCTGGCCTTGGCTGGTCAGCACCTTATTGACGGTCAGCCCCATTACCAAGGCGACGATGGCAACGAGGACAAAAACGGTGATCTGGGTTCGGGACATGGGGCCTCAGATATTCAGCAGCAGGTAGTGATCGACCAGCAGGGCGATAAACAGCGCGAAAAGATACCAGATGCTGTACTTGAAGGTGTTGATCGCCGCATGCGGTTTGCTGTCACGGTAGAGCACCACGGCCCAGTGCAGGAAGCGTCCACCCAAGATCACCGCGCATGCCAGATAGAGCAGCCCGCTCATGTGAATGGCATACGGCAGCAGGGTCACGGCAAACATCACCAAGGTGTAGAGCAGAATATGCACCTTGGTGTAGTGCTCGCCATGGGTCACCGGCAGCATGGGAATATCGGCCTTGGCATATTCCGCTTTGCGGTGAATGGCCAAGGCCCAGAAGTGCGGCGGCGTCCAGGCGAAAATGATCAGCACCAGCAGCAGCGGCTCAGCGCTGATATGCCCGGTCACTGCGACCCAGCCAAGCAGCGGCGGTGCCGCCCCTGCCAAACCGCCAATCACGATATTCTGCGGCGTGGCTCGCTTGAGAAATCCGGTATAGAGCACCGCATAGCCCAGCAGCGAGGCCAGGGTCAGCCAGGCCGCCAGCTCATTGGTAAAGGTCAGCAGCAGCGCCATCCCCGCCACTGCCAGCAGCAGAGCAAAACCCAGTGCGGCGCTGGGCGAGATACGTCCCGAGGTGACTGGGCGTTTGAGGGTTCGCGCCATGATCGAGTCAATCCGCCGATCGACCACATGGTTAACCGCCGCCGCCGCGCCGGCACACAAGCCGATGCCCAGGTTGCCGAAAATCAGCACCTGCCACGCCACGCCTGCACGGGTGGCGAGGAACATGCCGACCAGCGAGGTGATCAGCATCAACACCACCACCCGCGGCTTGGTCAGCTCAAGGTAATCGCGCCAGCTGGCGTGGGCATGTTGTTCGCGCGCTAGAGTAGCCATATGGTCTCTCCTCGATTGTTTTTGTTATTTGCTCGGCAACGCTGCAAAGCCAGCCTGCGCTTCTGCTGCCGGGTATGCCAGCGATACCGGGCTGCGCAGCCGATAATTGATCAACACCAGGGTCAACAGAAGGGCTGCACCGCCGAGGTTGTGTGCCACCGCCACCAGCAACGGTAGATGGAACACCACGTTGCTGATGCCCAGGCTGACCTGCACCGTAAGCGCCAGCACTAACAGTCCGGCTAGGCGTGACAGGCCATGGCGCTTGAGTTGCCACGCCAGCAGCAACAGCACCAGCGTCACCAGCAGCGCCCCGAGTCGATGAGTCAGGTGAATGGCGGTACGCGCATCACTGTCGAGTTGGCCACCCAGGTAATTCGGGCCGATGTGCTGAGTCAGGTGAAAGCCGTTGGCAAAGTCCATCTGCGGCCACCATTCGCCATGGCAAGTCGGTAGGTCGACGCAGGCTACCGCTGCGTAGTTACTGCTGACCCAACCACCGAGGGCGATCTGTCCGATCACCAGCAATAGCGCCAATGCCGCCAGGCTGCGTAACCGCGTCGGCAGGTTACGCAAGGCTGCTGCCTTGCCAGATAGCCGCAACGTCAGCAGAAACAGCAAGCTGAGGGTGGCAAAACCACCGAGCAGGTGCGCGGTGACAACTTGCGGCCAGAGCTTCAGGGTCACCGTCCACATGCCAAACGCCGCCTGCACAATCACCAGGCCAAGCAACAACAGCGGCAGTTTCAGTGGCTGTCCTTGTTGATGACGGCGGCGCAAGGCTTGTACCGCCAAACCGAGAATCACCAAGCCCAGGCTGCCGGCAAAATAGCGATGAATCATCTCGTACCAGCCCTTGGCCACCTCAACCGGTGCTTCGGGAAAGCGCACTTCAGCCAGCGTCTGCTTATGCTCGCTCATCGGCACACCGATAAAGCCATAGCAACCGGGCCAGTCCGGACAGCCGAGGCCGGCATGGGTCAGGCGGGTATAGGCACCAAGCAACACCACAACCACAGCCAATACGGTGGCGAACAGGGCAAAACGATAGCCGGGTTTACTCATCGTCAATCCTTAACCGTACTAACCAATTTGCGAGATTTTCAGCAGGTGGCGCAGGTCGTTGAGAATCGCCTTGCCCTTGCTGGTAGCGTCATAGCGCAGCACTAGATTGCCGCGCGGGTCGACGATCCACAGCTGTGCGCCTTCGACCTTGCCAGCGGTTTTGCCGTAGGCATCAAGCTGCAGCGAATAGCGCGTCAATTGCGGGTACTCGCGGCGCAGCTGGGCGTCATAGTCGTCGCTCAACGGTTGGGCACTGGCCAAGCCGTGGGCCGCACGAGCAACATCGCGGTTCAAGCCGATGTGCACCTGGCGGGCGAGAAAAATCAGCTCCTTACAGGCGTCGTCGCAGGCAGCCGGCACGGTCACCAGTAGCTGCCAACGCTGCTCATCGGCGCCTATTACACCGAGATCCGCGCGGCTCTGCCCGGTGCCAATCAGCTCACCGTGGTAGCTGCGGGTTTCCGGGACCCAGAAGCGCCATTGGTACATGGCCGTAGCAAGCATCATCGGGCCAATCACGATGGCCAGAATCAGGATCAGCTGCAGACGCCCACGGCGGCGCTGGCTGGGTGGCACTTCAGGTGCGGCATCAGGCAGGGCGATGGCTGGGTTCATGGAGAGTCTCCCGCGCGTTAGATAAACCTAAATAGGTATACAAACCAAGCAAGGCCGCCGCTAGGGCGAACCATTGCACGGCATAGCCAATGTGTTTGTCGGGGCTCAGCGCAACCACCGGCCAGTCGCTCTGGAATGAGGCAGGGCCTGGCTGCAGACGTACTTCATAGCCAAGACCAGCACGGCCCAGTTGCTGCCACAAAGCATTCGGTTTGACCTCGCTGACGAGGCGCGGCCAACCTGTAGCCGGTAGTTCGCCCTGCAACTGGAACGCTTCACCCAATGGTACATACACCGTGGCTTGCAGGCGCAACGGTGTATCCGGGGTGGCGAAGATAGGCATCACGCGGCGATCGGGCCAGGGCAACCAACCACGATTAAGCAGCAGCCAGAGGCCGCTGGCCTGATCATAGAAAGGTTGCAACACCTCAACACCGGCCTTGCCATCACGGGTGCGGTTATCCAGCAGCAGGGGGTGCTGTGCGTCGAAGAAGCCCTGCAACTGCACACGCGTGTAGGCCGGGTTGGGATGCTGCTCCAGCTCATCAATACTGATAGGAGCTAACAGTTGCTGAGCCTGATGAGCCGCCAGCAGGTCGCGCTTTTCATCGGCGCGGGCCAGCTGCCAAAATCCCAGGGCGATCAAGCAAGGGAACATCAGCAGCACCAGGAGGCTGGGCAGCAGGCCGGGACGGAAGGCGCTCATCGCCACCGTCCTGGAACACTGAGCATGCTGGCTATACTGCAGCTGAAGCGCATTTCCCTGCCCCCGACGTTACCTATGGAAGTTACGCATGCTCAAAGCCGCGATCATCCTGTTACTACTGGCCACTCTGGTCAGCCTCTTCAGTGGCTTGTTCTTTTTGGTCAAGGATGAAGGCCGCACCTCGCGGGTGGTCAACGCGCTGACTGTGCGCGTGAGCCTCACCGCCTTGACCGTTGCCCTCATTGCCTGGGGCTTCTACAGCGGCCAACTGGTTTCACATGTCACCTGGTAATGCGTCATAGCACGTAAACAAAGACAAACAGACCTATCCATACCACATCGACGAAGTGCCAATACCAGGCCGCCGCCTCGAAACCGAAGTGCTGTTCAGGGCTGAAATGGCCGCGAATAACGCGAATTAGCATGATGCTCAGCATCAACGCACCCAAGGTCACGTGGGCGCCATGGAAGCCGGTGAGCATAAAGAAGGTAGCGCCGTAGATGCCCGAGCCGAGGGTCAACCCCAGTTCGCTATACGCATGGATATATTCCTCGACCTGCAGCACCAGAAAAGCGATGCCGAGAATCACCGTCAGGGCCAGCCACAGGGTTAGCGGTTTGCGGTGGTTTTTACGCAGCGCGTGGTGAGCAAAGGTCAGGGTGAAGCTGGAGCTCACCAGCAGAATGGTGTTGATCAGCGGCAAGCCCCAGGCGCTGATGATGCCGCTCGGTGCCGGGTAAAGTTTTGGGTCTGGCGTGTTGAGCAGTGGCCAGCTGTATTCGAAGCCGGGCCAGAGCATGTTGCTCACCCCTTTGTCGCCCTCACCGCCGAGCCACGGCCCAGCCCAGGTTCGCACGTAGAACAGCACGCCGAAGAAGGCCGCGAAGAACATCACTTCGGAGAAGATGAACCAACTCATGCCCCAACGAAACGATCTATCCATCTGCGGGCTGTACATGCCCGAGCGGCTTTCCTTGATCACATTGCCGAACCAGCCAAACAGCATGTAGGCGAGAAATAGGCCACCAACAAAGAAGATCAGCGGGCCGTTGGAGTCGGCACGTTCAGCCTTCATGTCGTTGAACCAAGTGCCCACGCCATAGACCGAGAGCAGCATGCCCAGCGTGGCAATAATCGGCCACTTACTCTGGGCCGGGACGTAATAGCTTTCGTGGGTTTCGTGACTCGACATTATTATTCTCCTTATGGAGCCGCCCGGGTAAGGGTCACTTGCGCCACCGGCGGCTTGCGCGCGGTGACATCAAACAAGGTGTAAGCCAGGGTCAAGTGGCGAACATCTGCCGGTAAGTCTCTATCGACGATAAAGCGCACCGGCATCTCGATGCGCTCGCCGGGTTGCAGTACCTGTTGGGTAAAGCAAAAGCATTCCGTCTTGTGAAAATAAGCAGCCGCTTTGGACGGTGCCACGCTGGGGATCGCCTGGGCGGTCATCGGTTTTTCCGTCGGGTTGTACGCAACAAACAGCATTTGCGTACTGTCACCCGGGTGCACCACCACCTCGTCAGCTTGGGGGGCAAACTCCCAAACCATATCGGCAGCATTGGTGGCCAAGAACTGCACGCGCACCTGGCGCTGCTCGTCCACCATCTGTTCACCCTCGTAAACACCAGCGGTTTTACCGTTGATGCCGAAGGCCTGGCACATCACGTCATAAATCGGCACCAGGGCGAAACCGAAGCCGAACATAGCCACCACCACCAGTATCAGGCGGATAACCAAGCGGCGAGTCGGCAGAGTCTCACTCATGGCACATGTCCTTATTTCACATCCGGTGGCGTCTGGAAGGTGTGATAAGGCGCAGGCGACGGGATGGTCCACTCCAATCCCTCAGCACCGTCCCAAGGTTTGGCCGCCGCCGTTTTACCACCGCGGATGCACTTGATGACGATAAACAGGAACAGCAACTGGGTGGCGCCGAACATGAATGCCCCGATCGAAGAGACCATGTTGAAGTTGGCAAACATCATGTTGTAGTCAGGAATCCGCCGCGGCATGCCAGCCAAGCCAACGAAGTGCATCGGGAAGAACGCCATGTTCATGCCGATAAAGCTCATCCAGAAATGCAGCTTGCCGAGGGTCTCGTCATACATGTGCCCGGTCCACTTCGGTAGCCAGTAGTAGGCCGAGGCGAAGATGCCAAAGATCGCCCCCGGCACCAGCACGTAGTGGAAGTGCGCCACCACGAAATAGGTGTCGTGGTACTGGAAGTCCGCCGGAGCGATGGCCAGCATCAGGCCGGAGAAACCGCCGATGGTAAACAGAATGACGAACGCCACGGCGAACAGCATCGGCGTCTCGAAGGTCATCGATCCGCGCCACATGGTGCTGGCCCAGTTGAACACCTTGACCCCGGTGGGGACGGCAATCAGCAGGGTGGCGTACATAAAGAACAGCTCTCCGGTCAGCGGTATGCCGACGGTGAACATGTGGTGTGCCCAGACGATAAACGACAGGAAGGCAATCGCCGCCGTGGCGTAGACCATCGAGGTGTAGCCGAACAGCGGCTTACGGGCGAAGGCCGGGATGATGGCACTGACCGCGCCGAATGCCGGCAAGATCATGATGTACACCTCGGGGTGACCGAAGAACCAGAACACATGCTGGAACAGCACCGGGTCACCACCACCGGCAGCGCTGAAGAAGCTGGTGCCAAAGTGAATGTCCATCAACATCATGGTCACCACACCCGCCAGCACCGGCATCACCGCGATCAGCAGGAATGCAGTGATCAGCCAGGTCCAGACGAAGAGTGGCATCTTCATCAATGTCATGCCGGGGGCGCGCAGGTTGAGGATGGTGGCGATCACGTTGATCGCGCCCATGATCGAACTGAAGCCCATCAGGTGGATGGCAAAGATAAAGAAGGTCACCGACTCCGGCGCGTAGGTGGTCGACAGCGGCGCATAGAAGGTCCAACCGAAGTTAGGCCCGCCACCTTCCATAAACAAGGTGCTGACCAACATGCTGAAGGCCGCCGGTAGCAACCAGAAGCTGAAGTTGTTCATGCGCGGCAAAGCCATGTCCGGCGCGCCGATCATCAACGGGATCATCCAGTTGGCGAGGCCGACGAAGGCCGGCATGACTGCACCGAAGACCATGATCAGGCCGTGCATGGTGGTCATCTGGTTGAAGAACTCCGGCTGCACGATCTGCAGGCCTGGCTGGAACAACTCGGCACGAATCACCATGGCCATGCTGCCACCCAGCAGGAACATGGCGAAGCTGAACCACAGGTACATGGTGCCGATGTCTTTATGGTTGGTGGTCAACACCCAGCGCATCAGGCCTTTGGCCGGGCCGTGGTGATGGTCATGTCCGGCATGACCGTGGTCGATCACTGCACTCATGTCCTTACTCCTGAGCCTGTTTGAACGCGAGGATGTCTTTCGGCGTAACCATGTCGCCTAGCGCATTGCCCCAAGCATTGCGTTCGTAGGTGATGATGGCAGCGATATCGACTTCCGAGAGTTGCTTGCCGAAGGCGGCCATCGAGGTGCCTGGCTTGCCATTGACCACGATGTCGATATGACCCGCAGCCGGACCGGTAGCAATCTTCGAGCCTTTGAGCGCCGGGAACATCGGCGGCAGGCCTTCCCCTGTCGGTTGGTGGCAGGACGCGCAGTTGGTCTGGTACGACTTCTCGCCGCGAGCCATTAACTCATCCATGGTCCACTCTTTACTGGTCAGCTCCTTCTCGGCCGCCGCCAATTGTTTGCGTTCGGCCAGCCAGGCGGCGTAGTCCGCTTTCGACTTGGCTTCAACCACCACGGGCATAAAGCCGTGATCCTTGCCGCACAGTTCGGTGCACTGGCCGCGGTAAATACCGGGCTGATCAATGCGCGTCCAGGACTCGTTAACAAAGCCGGGGATGGCATCTTTTTTCACCGCTAGCGCTGGCACCCACCAAGAGTGGATCACATCGGCAGCTGTGATCAGGAAGCGTACTTTGGTACCGACCGGCACCACCAAGGGCTCATCAACCTCAAGCAGATAATGCTCGCCCTTGGGCGCCTTGTTGTTGATCTGGTCTTTGGGGGTGGTCAGGTTGCTGAAGAACTCGACGTCTTCACCCAGGTACTTGTAGTGCCACTTCCACTGGTAGCCGGTGACCTGAATATCCAGCTCCGACTCGCTGGAGTCGTAGATCTCGATCAGCGTCTTGGTCGCCGGGATGGCCATCAGCACCAGAATCACCAAGGGTACGACCGTCCAGAGAATTTCGACGGTGGTGCTCTCATGGAAGTGCGCCGGTTCCTGGCCGGTGGAGCGGCGGTGGACGAGCATCGACCAGAACATGGCACCAAACACGATCACGCCGATGACGACGCAGATCCAGAAGATGGTCATGTGCAAATCAAAGACTGAGCGGCTGACATCGGTGGCCCCGGGCGTCATGTTGATGCCCCAGCCGGCGTGCGCCGTGCTGAATACCAACCACAACAGGAGGCCCATCCAGACTCGTGGATGTCGCATCATTGCGGGTTCCCCTTAATTTTTCTTGTTATCCCGCCGAATCGGTCAGTGGCTGAGCCCTTGCACATCTGAACCTGTGTAAGGGCTTTCCGTGCCGCCGCTGATTCGGAGTTATCAGGTACTGCCTTTCGAGTTCGAGTATAGACAGGGACTTGCACCTGGCAACGTGAAAGCCGAAATGAACAACACGCCACAAGGCACGTGCTAAAGACCGCGGCTGGCGCGGGATCGGTCGAGATGGTGGCGGCCGCATATAGCCGACTCGCATAACTGTTTAAAAATTATGACAATTGGGTCTTAGCCGATGCGCCACGCCAGCTAAGGTTCTCGCCCATGTCCTCATCTCAGGAGCAGTCATGAACATCGCCGCTTTGCACGCATTGATTCAGCGCGCACACCAACACGAGGTCAGCACGGGTCATCTGGCCAGCCAGATGCAGTCCCACCTGGGACAACTGCACCCCTCCATCCGCCTGCCCAAGGAAGACACCCAGGGCGTGCTGCTGCGCTTTGTCAGCGCCTACATCGAGCAGGTGCCGGAGTTGTTACAGGCCGCCAATCAGGTCGCCCAAGAAGCGGGAATCGAGGCGCAGATCAAACCGGTGCTCAAGGTTGCCGAGCAGTTTTTTCTGCAACCGCCGGCGCTGATGGCCGGCCATGAGGGGCTTGAAGGGTTGCTCGATGAAGCCTACCTGGCCCATCGCTTGGTCGAAGAAGTGAATGATCGCTATATCACTCACCTAGGCGCACCGTTGATTCCACTGGATACCACGGTGGCCAACCTGATCGCTCACCAACTGATCGGTGAACCCTTTGCCAATCAGTTGGATGAAGCGGTACAGCATGCCGTCGATGGCATGCTCGACGACGCCAGCTTTGCCCAGGACTCGGTGCAAGCTTATCGCGAGCGCCTGCACAGTCCACAGACCGATGCCGCCTGGCAATGCTGGCCGTGCTTATCGAGCCAGCTCGGGGTTGAGCTGCAGTTGGATGAAAGCCGCGCCGCTGGCTAGCGACGCGCAATCTCACGCGGCTGTCGCCTAGCTCGGCAAATAACGCGGGCGAGGCGTGGCCATTGGCAGCGGGCCGTCGCCGACCAAGCGGAACTCGCCCTTCTCCGCGTCGTAGGCTTTGATCTCGCAGGTTTCGATGTCGTATACCCAGCCGTGAATAAACACCTGCCCGCTGGCCATGCGTGATGCCACCGAGGGGTGAGTGCGCAAGTGGTCGAGTTGGGCCACCACGTTCTCCTCAGTGAGAATGCCCAGGGTGTTGTGGTCGGCGCAGCCACAGTTGTCTGCCACCACCGTCTTGGCCACTTCAGCATGGCGCAGCCAGGCTTTGACCGTGGGCATGCGCTCTAGGCCCGTAGGGTCGAGTACGGCCTTCATTGCGCCACAATCGGAATGCCCACAAATGATGATGTGCTGCACGCCCAGGGCCATCACCGCGTACTCGATAGCCGTGGACACCCCGCCCATCATCTGCCCGTAAGGCGGCACCACATTACCAACATTGCGGCTGACGAATAGATCGCCAGGCGAGCTCTGGGTGATTAACTCCGGCACCACGCGCGAATCGGCGCAAGTGATAAACATCGCCCGCGGGTTCTGCGCCGTAGCCAGCTTCTTGAACAGCTCCTCCTCCTGCGGGAATATCTCAGTGCGAAAGCGCTGGAAGCCATCCACGATACTCTGCAGGGCCTCTTCGGCACTTTCACTGCCTGTGCGACCTTGCAACGGGATCAACTGATGCTTGTATGGCATGTTTCCGACCTCTGTGAACCTGAAAAATCGCTGCTAAAACGACAGCCATGGCCGCCAGCGAGTCACATGCCAAATTCTAGCGCAGGCCCAAACACCTCTTCGCTAAACTCGTTTTTCTGCACGCCACCTAGGCTAAGCAGCCACCAGCATTAACAACAGCGGCAAACTGGCCGCCGCCAATAAAGTTTGCAAGGTGATGATACCCGCCATCAACTGGCTATCGCCGCCCAACTGACGGGTCAATACATAGGCCGTCGGGGCTGTCGGCAGGGCAAAAAACAGCACCAGCACAGTGCTTTCCATGGCCGGCAGCTTTAATCCATACGCCACGGCCCAAGCCAGCAACGGCATGGCTAACAAGCGCAACAGGCTGTTGCTCGCCAGGGCCGGAACTTCGCCACTCAGCTGCTCGGGTTTCAATGCCGCGCCAACGCACAGCAGGCCAAGCGGCAGGCTGGCAGCCGCCAACAAACCGAGCAGACGATCACTACCGCCCGGCAGACCAATACCGCTGAGGTTAACCAGTGCCCCGCCAAGGCAGGCGAGAATCAGCGGGTTTTTCAGGATCGGCAGCAACAAGCTGCGCACACTGACGCCACGCTCAGCAGTCAGCGACCAGACCGATAGCACATTGACCGTTGGCACCATCAGGGCAAGCATCAGGGCGGCCAGGGTCAAACCTGGCTGACCAAACAAGCTGCCGACGGCGGCTAATCCGAGGTACGTATTGAAGCGCAGAATGCCCTGGGCAAATGCCCCAAAGCGCCCCGCCGGCCAGCCACGCAGACGACGCACCAGCAACAGCACCAACCAGGCGCCAGCCAGTGCCAGCATTACCGCCAAAGCCAGGCGCGGCAACGCCGGGTTATCCAGTGGTGCGCTGGCCAGGCTGCTGAACAGCAGCGCCGGGAACAAGATGAAGTAATTCAGCCGTTCGGCACCCGGCCAGAACGCCTCATTGGGAAACGCCCAGTGGCGTAGGTAATAACCGGCCACAATCAAGGCAAACAGCGGCCACAAGGCCAATAACAACTCCAGCACGGCAACCTCCAGACACAGCCAAGCCGCCATCTTGAGCAGCCATACCGCCTGATGCAAGGCCGACTCGAGCCTGGACTGCTCTATCTAGGGCAATTGCAGGCCGCCACCAGCCTTGTGTAAGGCACGCAGATGCTGACCCAGCTGCGCCAGGTTGGCTTCAGCAGCCTGCAGCTCGGCGAGACGAGCTGGCTCCAGTAGGGTGCGGACTTCCTGGTCGAGATTGTCACTGAGCTGGCGCAGTTGCTGCTGACGGGCCTGGCTTTCGGCTTCTAAACGTTGCCATTCCGCGTGTTGCGGCAGGCCATAGCCGCCCTCAAGCAACTCAGCCGGGCGACTGAGAAAGCCGCTGTTGGCGAGTATCTGCTGCAGCGCGCCACCCGCCTTGTTCAGGCTCGGGTCAGTGCCCTCATGACCGCTTAGATAGCGGCGCTTGAGCTCATCTTGCGCCAATAACAACTGCCGGCGTAATGCCGCCTGCTCAAGCAGCAGCAACGCCGCGCTGGTGGGTAAATCGGCGCGGGCAAACCATGGCTGGCGCTGCTTGGCCGGCAAGGTCAACCAGTCCTCGACCTGTGCCTGCTCAATCGGCAACTGCGCCTGCAGCACGCTGAACATGGCCTGGTAGCGCTCACGAAACGAGTCAAAGCGATAACCCAGACGCAACGCCTCGGCCGCATCGTTCAGCACGCTGCGGTCGGCCAAGCCGCGCGCCGACAGGGTATCGAGCAGGCCATTGGGCATAATGCTGTCGAGCGCATGCAGGCGCGGGTGCTGGCTGCCGCTGCGGAGCAACTTGAGGGTTTCCACGGCGCAGTTGTTGGAGAGAAACCAGTAATCACCGTCATAGCTCCAATGCTGCTCAGCGGCACGAGTCACCAGCTGCTCCAGCTGCGCGCGATCAAGCTTGAGCGGCACCGAGGCCAGGCTGCGCAATTCAACCTTGGTGTACTCCTCGATCACCTGGTCCAGCGGCAAAACGAACAGCCGGGACGGGTAAACACCGGTCAAACCATCCCAACTGGACAACTGCACATCGCCGACAAAGGCGCGGTAAGACAGCACCAGATGCTCTTGCAGATCCAGCCGGCAGGCAGGCCCACGCGGCCGCCCTGGCGCACAGATCACCAGGCGCAACATGCTGTGTCCCCAACGACTGGCCAGCGCATCGTTGGCCTCAGCCAGTAGGTAATCCACCTGATAGACCCGCTCGGGGTCGATGCTACCCAGAGGCTGGCGCGCGAAGTCCCGGCCAGCATTTAGGTAGGCCAAGCCTTCGGCGCAGGGCTGCTGGGTCTCCGGCGTCCAGGCGAAATGCGCGCTTAGGTAGCGGGCCAACGAGGGCCGCCGGCAGGCGTAGCTGGGGTCAAGGAGGAAGTACTCCATATTCACCGCAAGAAACTCGCGCGGATTACTCAGCTCATAGCTGTCCGGGCTGCGCTCGACCTGGTGATTTTCCAGCGCGCGCGCGCCACGTCGGCCGACCTGCTGGGGCCAGCCCGCCAGGTCGAGCAGCAACGGATCGTCATTCAGGGTAAAGCGTCGCGCCGTCTGCCCACGACAATAGTCCGGCAAACCAACGGCACCCAGGCTCTGTTCACGCTGACGACACTGGCGCTGCAACTGCCTGTTCGCCGGTGGCCAGAGTTGGCCACGGTCATACAAGTGGGTGAGTTCGTGCAGCACGGTTGCCAGCAGTTCGCGGCGTAGGCTGCCATGTGGACGCGAGGTTGCGGTGGTCGCACTGCTACCGTCGCTTAAGGCTGGGAGCAACGCAGCATTCAGTTCGATACCACTGAAGCGGCCGGCGCGGCCATAGACCTGCGCGGGCAGGTCACGCCAGCGCACACTGACGCGGCGGTCGAGTCGCTGCCTGAAGCGCGGCGGCAGGGCCTGTAGCGCTTCCTGCAACAGCTGCTGACTAGCCTGGCGCTCACTAGAGCTAAGCGCGCTGCCATGCAATTGCAGGCGCAACTCGGCCTGGCTGTGGGTACTGGCGAGCAATGCCAGTAGCAACAGCCAGGAACGCGACCAACTCACAGCGCCAAAATAGCTTCAGCCAGGACCAAGTCAGAAGCACCTTGCGCCTCAGGCACTTGGCTACGGATAGTGCTAATGGCAGCTTCCAGTTGCGCACCACGAATCTGCCCTTGGCTGGCGACGAAACTGGCAGCATCGTCACGCGCCGCCAAAACGATTTTCGAATCGCGAACCGAGGTGGTGGTATCCGAGGTGAAGTCGAGGGTGCGGTCCAACGCGCGCACAATAATATTGCTGGTAGCCACCAGCGTTTGCGCCTGGGCAGTGGCGCTGAACAGAGCAACCGCAACTACAGCACTGAGCACGACAGGGTGCATATGCGTCTCCAATAATTAGTCATTACGTCGATTGTGACGGACATTCTGCTAAACAATTTCGCCGCGTTTTTGGCTAAGCGCAGGCCTTGTTCAAGCTCAGAGACTGAGAATGGCAGTCGCCAGTTGCATATCGTCACCTTGCAGCGTCGGTGCCTGCAAACGAATATGTTGTAGGGCGGCCTCTAGACGTACGCCCCGAATGCCACCTTGGCTGGCAACAAAAGCAGCGGCGTCATCCCGTGCGGCCAGCACGACCTTATCGTCACCAAACGAAGACGACACATCAGACGTCGCTTCCGAGGTTGCAGCAACTGCCCCCACCAGCGCATCGGTGGTCACCACAAAGCTGGTGGCGCTAACCGTGCCGGCCAGCCCCAGCAGTGCCGCAAGGCTAAAAATCTTGATCGCACTCATATCCACGCTCCTGAAAAAGCCCGACAGACAGGCCCAAGCATTATAGACACTGAGTACCGCGGTTGGTTGCCAGGTACTCAGCGCCAGAACGGCTTTTCTAGCTCGGCCTGACGCTGCGCGTGACTGATCCCGGCATCCACCAACTGGTGATTATCCAAACGCGCCAAATGGCGCCAGGTGTGCAGATTGCGCGACCAACCACGCCACGTGGCATACAGCTGCAACCATCGCGGGCGGTCTACCTGGGTAGGCTGTGGGGGCAGACAAGCGTGCGCTCCATGGCGCAATACCTCGTCAACAGCAAGGGCGGCAGCCTAGGGTGTGCGCCTGGGAGAAGAGAGGGCAGAGACAGACCTGGGAATTGTTATGGTGCAGTTATATTTTTATTACAACTGTACTGACGAACAGCACAGCAGACTGTTGCGGATAAACAATCCATTGGCGCAATTTTTTGCAGCGCAAATAAAAAGAAAGCCCCAACACGCAGGGCGCTGGAGCTTTCAAAAATCCCATAAAGGGAGGAGCAGAAATCGGTGCCTGGCAGCAGTTAACGCCAGAAAGGCTTACTCAGTTCGGCCTGACGCTGTGCTTCGCTGATTCCAGCATCTGCGAGCAGACGGGCATCCAGGCGAGCAAGCTGGCGGCGGCTAACGGCGCGGCGCTGCCATAACAGAACAGAAGACAGCATGCGCAGCGGCAGAGCGCTGGTGACGGTGGTTTGGCTGTGATCAAAAAACAGGTCGGAACTTAGGGTGCGTTCCATGATGCTCATCCTTCCGCTTGTGGCGGGTCAGTGGTGTGTTGCGATGGAAGAATTATCCGGGTTGTCTCCGGCTCACCGTAGCCACAGCTGGATGAAATTGCAGCCAGAATAGATAGCTTGCTTTGTAACTGTTTTAGCTAAATTAGCACCAACTGTATTGGCCATAAGTGCTTTAACCTGACAAACACATAGAGGCAGCTAAAACTACTGCTTTTATGTAGTAAAAGCAGTGATCGTCGACAGGTACAGTTATAAATTGACCCCCTAAAACAGCTGACCTGTTTTATAGGTTTTTGCCCGCGCAAAACACTTTCCTGATCGAGCGGACATAAAAAAGCCCGGCGAGTAAGCCGGGCTTTTTGTACGACCTAACAGCGCCCCTTACTCGACCGCTTTAACCATATCTTCAATGACTTTCTTGGCGTCGCCGAAGACCATCATGGTTTTGTCGAGGTAGAACAGTTCGTTGTCCAGGCCGGCGTAGCCGCTGGCCATCGAGCGCTTGTTGACGATCACGGTCTTGGCTTTGTAAGCCTCGAGGATCGGCATACCGGCGATCGGCGACGTCGGGTCGTTCTTCGCCGCCGGGTTGACCACGTCGTTGGCACCGAGCACCAGCACCACGTCGGCCTGGCCGAACTCGGAGTTGATGTCGTCCATCTCGAACACTTGCTCGTAAGGCACTTCGGCCTCAGCCAATAGGACGTTCATGTGGCCCGGCATACGCCCGGCAACCGGGTGGATCGCGTACTTCACGGTCACACCACGGTGGGTCAGCTTCTCCGCCAGCTCCATCAGCGCGTGCTGGGCACGGGCCACTGCCAGGCCGTAACCCGGCACGATGATCACGGTGTCGGCGTTGGTCAGCAGGAAGGCCGCATCGTCGCTCGAACCGGATTTAACCGGACGTGCTTCTTTGGCTCCGGCTGGGCCAGCTTCTGCTGGAGCGCCGCCGAAACCACCGAGGATCACGTTGAAGAACGAGCGGTTCATCGCCTTGCACATGATGTACGAGAGGATAGCGCCGGAGGAGCCCACCAGGGAGCCGGCGATGATCAGCATCGAGTTGTTCAGCGAGAAGCCGATACCGGCCGCCGCCCAGCCCGAGTAGCTGTTGAGCATCGACACCACGACCGGCATGTCTGCACCGCCAATCGGGATGATGATCAGCACGCCGATCACGAAGGCCAAGGCCAGCAGGATGGCGAAGGCCGTCAGATCACCGGTGAAGGTGTACACCAGACCCAAACCGAGGATCGCCAGGCCGATGGCCAGGTTGACCCAGTGCTGTCCTTTGAACTGTACCGGTGCGCCCTGGAACAGGCGGAACTTGTACTTGCCCGACAACTTGCCGAAGGCGATCACCGAACCGGAGAAGGTGATGGCACCAATGGCAGCACCGAGGAACAGTTCCAGACGGTTACCGGCCGGAATCGCATCGCCCAGTGCGGCAACGATACCCAAGGACTGCGGCTCGACCACGGCGGCAATGGCAATAAACACCGCAGCCAGGCCGATCATGCTGTGCATGAAGGCGACCAGCTCTGGCATCTTGGTCATTTCCACACGCTTGGCCATCACGGTACCGACAGTACCGCCGACCAGCAGGCCGACAATCACGTAGCCGATGCCAGCGGTGGCGATTTCCGCACCGAGCTTGTAGATCAGGGCAACGGTGGTCAGCACCGCCAAACCCATGCCGAGCATGCCGAACAGGTTGCCGCGACGCGAGGTCGTCGGGTGCGACAAGCCTTTAAGTGCCTGAATAAAGCAGATCGAGGCAACGAGGTAGAGCACGGTGATCAGATTCATACTCATCAATGCTTCTCCCCTGCAGCGGCTTTCGGCGCTTTCTTCTTAAACATTTCCAGCATGCGCCGAGTGACCAGGAAGCCACCGAACACGTTGACCGCAGCCAGAGCCACCGCCAGGGTGCCCATGGTTTTACCCAGCGGGGTCACGGTCAGGGCAGCAGCCAGCATGGCGCCGACGATAACGATCGCGGAAATCGCGTTGGTCACCGCCATCAGCGGGGTATGCAGAGCCGGGGTCACGTTCCACACCACGTGGTAACCCACATAGATGGCCAGCGCAAAGATGATCAGGTTGTAGATGCCGTCGGAAATCATATCCATGTGCGGTACTCCCCTTAGCCGTTGGTGCGCACGACGTTGCCGTCGCGGCACATCAGGCACGCGGCGACGATGTCGTCTTCAAGGTTGAGGTGGAACTTGCCTTCGCCGTCGATAACCAGCTTGAGGAAGTCCAGCAGGTTGCGTGCATACAGCGCCGACGCATCGGCCGGCACCAGGGCCGCCAGATTGCTGTGGCCGACGATGGTCACGCCATGTTCCACCACCACTTGCTCGGCGACGGTCAGCGGGCAGTTACCGCCTTGCGCAGCGGCGAGGTCGATGATCACCGAGCCGGGCTTCATTTCCGCGACAGTGGCGGCATGCAGCAGGGTCGGTGCCTTGCGGCCCGGAATCAGCGCGGTGGTGATGACGATGTCAGCCAGCTTGGCCTTCTCGTGCACCGCCTTGGCCTGACGCTCCATCCACGAAGCCGGCATCGGCCGCGCGTAGCCGCCAACGCCCTGGGCGCATTCGCGCTCTTCATCGGTCTCGAACGGCACATCGACGAACTTGGCGCCGAGCGATTCGATCTGCTCTTTAACCGCCGGACGCACGTCCGAAGCTTCGATCACCGCACCCAGGCGCTTGGCCGTGGCGATGGCCTGCAAGCCCGCCACACCCGCACCGAGAATCAGAATGCGCGCGGCCTTAACGGTACCGGCAGCGGTCATCAGCATCGGCATAAAGCGCGGATAGTGGTGCGCCGCCAGCAGCACGGCTTTGTAGCCGGCGATGTTGGCTTGCGACGAGAGCACGTCCAGGCTCTGCGCGCGGGAGGTACGCGGTGCGGCCTCCAGGGCGAAGGCCGTCACGCCGCGGGCATTGATGCGCGCGATGGTCTCGTTGCTGAACGGGTTGAGCATGCCAACCAGCACAGCGCCAGTTTGCATGTGGGCCAGTTCAGCCTCCGTTGGCGCAACCACTTTCAGCACCAGATCGGCACCGAAGGCCGCGGTATCGTTACCGATAGCCGCGCCAACCGCTTCATAGGCACTGTCCGGAATGCTCGCGCTAACGCCAGCACCGCTCTGTACAGTCACCTGATGGCCTTGGCCGATCAGCTTCTTGATGGTTTCGGGAGTTGCGGCAACGCGCGTCTCACCAGCATGGGTTTCGAGAGGAACACCGATGTGCACTTCAATTCTCCTGCGTGATCTTTTTGGTGAACCGGCGCACTGCGGGTGGCACGCGGGCATTGGGGAGGATCAGCACAATCCCGCTGCAAAGTGGCGGGGCCCGCATTCTGCCGGCGAACGCCAGTCCCTTCAAGAAGTTATGGAGTAAGAAATTTGCATTACTACAAGTTATAGGTCTATGACTACTTTTCATACCTGGCGCAGGCCGCGTCGTTTCTGGCCTAAGCCTGTAATGGCGGTGCTTTCAGAGAAAAAAGCCATCCGTTTGATAGATGACAGCTGATTGAATCCTCTGATACGTGAAAGGTAGCGAACAGCGTGTAAAAAATACCCTACACGACAGCAACGACGGGCCTTAGCGGCTTTTGTCGCACGCATTTTATGTAGTCTGTTAACTCGCGCACTACCTGCTCGCTATACCGGCGCGAGGGCCCGGCGCAGCTGTTTTTGCGCCGATCGATCGGTGATTTGCTAAGCAAAAGATCAAGCGGACGGTTACCTAATCGCCTTGAACGACGCGCACCACGACGGCTTAGCGCTTACGCATGTCGGTAGCGCGCCGCCTCACTGACCAACCAATCACGGAACGCCGAGAGAGCTGCCGACTCAACCTTACGTTCCGGCACGATCAGGTAGTACGCGCGGTCGTTGTCCGATAGCGGTGTGTCGAAGGCGATCACCAGGCGCCCCTCATCCAGCTCACGGCGGATCAGAAAGGGCGGGATCAAGGCGATGCCCATCTCATGCATCGCCGCCTGAGCCAGCATCGAGAACAGCTCGTAACGCGGCCCCGTCATATCCCGCGCCGTGTTGACCCCCTGAGCACTGAACCACTGCCGCCAGGCGTAGGGCCGGGTGGTCTGCTGCAGCAGCGGTAACGTGGCAATCTGCTCGACACTGAACTGCGCCTGTTCACCGAGCAGCGCCGGGCTGCAGACCGGCATCGGGTTCTCCGCCATAAGCAGATGGGCCTGGGTACCCGACCACTCGCCGTCGCCGAAATACACTGCCGCATCAAACTCGGTATCGGCAAACAGAAACGGTCGCGTACGGTTGGTCAAGTTGACGGTGATTTCCGGATGCAGGCGCTGAAAGTCCTTGAGGCGTGGCAGCAACCACTGCGTACCGAAGGTCGGCACCACTGCCAACTCGATGCTCATGGCCCCTTGCTGGCCCATCACCGCCAGGGTGTCGCGTTCCACCGCATCGAGCTGCCCGGCAACGCGACGCGCATAGGATTGCCCGGCCTCCGTAAGCACCACGCCCCGCCGCGAACGGCGAAACAGCTCGATATTAAGGAAGGCCTCCAGCCCGGCGATCTGCCGGCACACCGCGCCCTGGGTCAAGCTCAGCTCTTCAGCCGCCTTGGTGAAGCTCTGATGCCGGGCGGCGGACTCGAAAGCAATCAAAGCGGCAGTGCTGGGGATCTTTCGGCGCATCTGTGCGTCACTCTCACTTAAACAGGTCAAATACCAGCACTAACACTATCCCGAAGTGAGCAAACCGCACAACAGCGTGCGCAATACTCGTTTGCCTGCTGGTTATAAGCCGCCTAGGATCAATCACACTGACCCGCGGGCGCAGCACAACTGCACAGACGCCTGCCCTATTACTGTCTGAACTCGAGGTTTTCGCGATGGCCAAGGCAAGCTTCAACTGGATCGACCCGCTGCTGCTGGATCAACAGCTCACCGAAGAAGAGCGCATGGTGCGCGACAGCGCCCAGCAGTTTGCCGCCGACAAGCTCAAGCCACGGGTGATCGAAGCCTTCCGCCACGAGCAGACTGACCCGAAAATTTTCCGCGAAATGGGCGACACCGGCCTGCTCGGCGCGACCATCCCCGAAGCCTACGGCGGCAGCGGCCTGAACTATGTGTGTTACGGCCTGATTGCCCGCGAAGTCGAGCGTGTCGACTCCGGCTATCGCTCGATGATGAGCGTGCAATCCTCCCTGGTGATGGTGCCAATCAATGAATTTGGCAATGAAGCCACCAAGCAGAAGTACCTGCCCAAGCTGGCCACCGGCGAGTACATCGGCTGCTTCGGCCTGACCGAACCCGATCACGGCTCCGACCCAGGCAGCATGATCACCCGTGCCAAGAAGGTCGACGGCGGCTATCGCCTGACCGGGGCCAAAATGTGGATCACCAACAGCCCAATCGCCGATGTATTCGTGGTCTGGGCCAAGGACGATGCCGGCGAAATCCGTGGTTTCGTTCTGGAAAAAGGCTGGCAGGGCCTGAGCACCCCAGCGATTCACGGCAAGGTCGGCCTGCGCGCCTCGATCACCGGTGAAATCGTTATGGATAACGTGTTCTGCCCGGAAGAGAACGCCTTCCCCGACGTGCGCGGCCTGAAAGGCCCGTTCACCTGCCTCAACTCCGCCCGCTATGGCATCAGCTGGGGCGCACTGGGTGCCGCCGAAGACTGCTGGCACACCGCGCGCCAGTACACCCTTGACCGCAAGCAGTTCGGTCGCCCGCTGGCGCAAACGCAGCTGATCCAGAAGAAGCTGGCCGACATGCAGACTGAAATCACCCTGGCTCTGCAAGGCTGCCTGCGCCTCGGCCGGATGAAAGACGAAGGCACGGCGGCGGTGGAAATCACCTCGATCATGAAGCGCAACAGCTGCGGCAAGTCCCTGGACATCGCCCGTATGGCCCGCGACATGCTCGGCGGCAACGGCATCAGCGACGAATTCGGCGTGGCCCGCCACTTGGTCAACCTGGAAGTGGTGAACACCTATGAAGGCACTCACGACGTCCACGCGCTGATCCTCGGCCGCGCGCAGACCGGCCTGCAAGCGTTCTTCTGATCAGCGACGCAACAGCAACAACGGACGAGTGGCCAAACTATTCGTCCGTTGTCGTATCGGCCCCTGAGCTGCCCAGACCATCTGCATGCAGACTCCGCGTGAGAGAACCTGAAAATGCCAGGCACACTCGCTTGCACAGTGGGTAGGGTGGCAAATCCAGCACCCTGCCATATCTTCCCGAGCGCCGATGGGGCGTTCTTTCTCGCGGTCAGCAATAACCAGCAATTTGCCGAACTGAGCGCGTTGGCGGGCCAGCAGCAGTGGAAAAATGACCCGCGCTTCGCCAGCCAGCACGCTCGTTATCAGCACAAGGCCGAATTGACTGCCCTGCTGCGCCGCCACACGGTAGAGCATCGCACCGCAGAATGGGTCGCCGCTCTGCGTTGGGCCGGTGTGCCCTGTGTTGCACTCGTCCCCCGTGAGGCCGACGGCTGAGAGAAAAACCGGGCAGCAATTGAATACCCCCTAGAGCAGCATTGACGCTGCGACTAGATTTCGAGGTTTACCGTCCATGCACCCTGAGCTTTCCACCGCGGCCGAGGCCATGAACTGGCTGCAGGCTAACGATATACGTCGGGTTGAGCTGGTCTTCGCCGACCTGACCAGCGTGGCTCGCGGCAAGATCATGAGCACCGCCAGCTTTATCGAGACGCAGGGGGCGAAAATGCCCTCGCTGTTCCTCGGTCTGACCGTCACTGGCAGCGAGCCACCGCAAGTGTTCAAGCGGATCTTCCCGCCGACCTTCCCCGATATGGCCATGCGTCCTGACTGGCGCACCCTGGTACGCGACCCTCTGGCTGGCGTACCGACGGCCACGCTGATCTGCGATATTGAAGCGAGCTTCACCGCCGCCGATGGTCACTGCCAGTACGAGGTCGCCGAACTGTCACCTCGGCAGATCCTCAAGCGCACCCTGTCTCGCCTGCAGGCCGCTGGTTACACCGCCAAGGTGGCACCGGAGCTGGAATTCTTCCTAGTACACCCGCAGCGTGCCGCCGATGGTGGCCTGCAAGTGGCCCACGGCATGTCGGCCCAGGTGCCGCATATCGAAAGCTCGCATGACCTGGCCTCGGCGGAAACCGCTAGCACCTTCGCGCCGTTCTTCGATGAGCTGTGGGCGGCCTGCGAAGCGCAAGGCATCCCGATTACCGGCTACGGCCATGAGTCGGCGCTGGGGCAATACGAGGTCAATTTCGCCCCCGGTGAGCCGCTGGCCCAGGCCGACGCCGTGTTCCGTTTCAAACGTCTGAGCCGTGAAATTGCCCGTCGTCATGGCTGTCTGGCGACCTTTATGGCCAAACCCTATTTGAGCGAACCGGGTAACGGCTTGCACTGGCATATCAGCCTGGCCGACGCACAAGGCAACAACCCCTTTACCGCTGCCGACAGCTCGCCGCACCCGCGCCTGCAACACTTTATCGGCGGCTGGCAGGCCTCGGCCCGGGCCTCGATGGCGATTCTTGCGCCCTATGCCCACTCCTATGTCCGCCTGCAGCGCCCGGATGCCTCGCCGGCCAGCATCGAGTGGGGCTATGACAACCGCACGGCGGCATTTCGGGTACCGCACTCCGACCCGGCCAACCGCCGGGTCGAACACCGCCTGCCGGGTGGCGATGCCAACCCTTACCTGTGCTTGGCGCTGATGCTCAGCGCGGGCCTGAGCGGGATGCAGCAACAGATCGAACCCGGCCCGGAAGTCAGCGACCGTCCGGCGGTGTCTGAACGCGGCGCGTTGCCGGCGGACCTGAGCGAGGCGCTGGTGGACTTGCAGGCATGCCCGATCCTCGGCGAGGCGTTCGGGGCACCGTTTATCGAGCTGTACAGCATGATCAAACAACATGAATTGAGCGAACAGGCCGCCGACGCGGACTTCGCCATCAAGCATTTGCTAGCCAGAAGCTAATTTGCTGGCGACCCGATCGGTCGCCGCCCTGCCACGACTTTGGAGGCGCTATGAGCACTACCCAGAACAACCCGCAAACCCAGAAATGGCAAGCCATGAGTCGCGACCATCACCTGGCACCATTCAGCGACTATCAACAGCTGAGCGACAGCGGCCCGCGGATAATCGTCAAGGGTGATGGCGTGTACGTGTGGGACAGCGAAGGCAACAAGATTCTTGATGGCATGGCCGGCCTCTGGTGCGCCGCCATTGGCTATGGCCGCGATGAACTGGCTGACGCCGCCAGCAAGCAAATGAAAGAGCTGCCGTTCTACAACACCTTCTTTATGACCGCCCACCCGCCGGTGCTAGAACTGGCCAAGGTGATCGCCGAGATCGCGCCGAAGGGGCTGAACCATGTGTTCTTCACCGGCTCTGGCTCGGAAGGCAACGACACCATGCTGCGCCTGGTGCGCCACTACTGGACGCTCAAGGGCCAACCGCAGAAGCAGGTGATCATCGGCCGTCACAACGGCTACCACGGCTCCACTGTGGCCGGTGCCGCGCTGGGTGGCATGGCTGGCATGCACGCCCAGGGCGGCGTGGTTCCAGACATCGTGCATATTGCCCAGCCATACTGGTTCGCTGAAGGTGGCGACATGAGCCCTGCAGCATTCGGCATCTGGGCGGCCGAGCAGCTGGAAGCGAAGATTCTTGAAGTCGGCGTGGACAAGGTAGCGGCCTTTATCGCCGAGCCGATCCAGGGCGCGGGCGGCGTGATCGTGCCGCCGGAAACCTACTGGCCGAAGGTCCGCGAAATTCTCGACAAATACGACATCCTGTTTGTCGCCGACGAAGTGATCTGCGGCTTCGGCCGCACCGGTGAATGGTTCGGCAGCGACTACTATGGCAACAGCCCTGACCTGATGACCATCGCCAAGGGCCTGACCTCCGGTTATATCCCCATGGGCGGCTTGATCGTCGGCGACAAGGTGTTCGATGTGATCAAGACTGGTGGCGATTTCAACCACGGCTTCACCTACTCCGGTCACCCGGTGGCGGCTGCCGTTGCCCTGGAAAACATCCGCATCCTGCGCGACGAGAAGATCCTCGAAACCGTGCGCGAAGAAACCGCGCCCTACTTGCAACAGCGTCTGCGCGAGCTGCTGGATCATCCGCTGGTCGGTGAGGTGCGTGGTGTTGGCATGCTCGGAGCCATCGAGCTGGTCAAAGACAAGACCAGCCGCAGCCGTTATGAAGATAAGGGCGCCGGCATGATCTGCCGCGGCCACTGCTTCAACAATGGGCTGATCATGCGCGCCGTCGGCGACACCATGATCATCGCGCCGCCGCTGGTGATCAGCAAAAGCGAGATCGACGAACTGGTGAGCAAGGCACGTCTATGCCTGGATCTGACCCTAGAGGATCTGCAGGGCTAAGCGCCTGCTGACGGTTACTCCAGCCGCCATCACCCTAGAAGTCAGAGACATTGGCCTCTAGGGTGACCGGCTCTTGCCTGAACAGGCTTCAGAATGGCGCTCACAGCGTGGCAACCCGCCACGCTGTGAGGCTAGGCTGGCTAGTCGAGCACGTTGCTCTTTCCCACATCACCACTCAGGAGCCTCGATGACACCGCGCATCTGCATCCTCGAAACCGACCAAATTCGTCCCGAGTTAGTCGAGCAGTACCACGGCTATGGCCGCATGTTTAAGCAGCTGTTTGCGCAGCAGCCGGTGAACGCCGAGTTCGAGGTATTCAATGTGCTCCAGGGCGAGTACCCGGATGACGGTCAGCGCTACGACGCCTACCTGATCACCGGCAGCAAGTACGACTCCTTTGGCACCGAGCCCTGGATCCAAACCCTGCGTGACTACGTACTGGCGCGTTACGCCGCTGGCGACAAGTTGCTGGGCATCTGTTTCGGCCACCAGCTGCTGGCCTTGTTACTGGGTGGTAAGACTGAGCGCGCGAGCCAGGGCTGGGGCGTCGGTGTACAGCACTATGCGGTGATCGCGCAGGAGCCTTGGATGCAGCCACGCAGCGAGCAGCTGTCGATGCTGATCATCCATCAGGACCAGGTCACCCAAGCACCGCCCAATGCCACCATCCTGGCCAGTAACGCGTTCTGCCCAATCGCCGCCTACCGCATTGGCGACCAGGTGCTGTGCTGGCAGGGGCACCCGGAACTGGTGGCGGACTACTCACGGGCGATCCTCGAGATCCGCCGCGAGCACTGGGGCGAACAGGTATACCGGCAAGCCCTCGACAGCCTGGAGCAGGCGCATCAGGGCGCAATCGTCGCCGAGTGGATGCTGCGCTTCGTGACACAGGGGCAAACACCCGCAGCCTAGGCGCGCCAACAGGCATAACGCAAAAGCCCGCTTCGGCGGGCTTTTGCGTTTATCTCCAGCACTCATCGGCCTGCCGCGCGGGTCAGTGGCTGACCGGCGCGGCGGGTGACTTGCGCTCAGCTATGCAGCCATTGGTGGGTGTCGTCGAGGGCATAAGCGAAGCGCTCAAGCAGCAGGTCGATCTCCGACTCGCGGCTGATCAGCGGCGGGCAGAAGGCCAGCGCGTCGCCCATGGCACGGGTGATCATGCCATGCTCCTGCGCACGTCCCGCAAGGTAGCGGCCGAGCGTGCCAGGCTTGCCATGGGGCAGCTTGGTCTGTCGGTTGCCCACCAGTTCCACGGCGGCAATCAGCCCGCAGCCGCGCACCTCACCGACCAGCGGGTGATCGGCGAACTCGCGCAGCCCGCTCTGCAAGCGCTCACCCATGGCCGCCGCGTGCTGTACCAACTGCTCTTCCTCGATAATCTTGAGGTTTTCCAGGGCTACGGCGCTGGCGACAGGATGGGCGCTGCCGGTAAAGCCGTGACCCAGGGTGCCCAGGCTGTTGCTCTGCTCGGCGATGCCCTGGTACAGCGCATCGTTGATCAGCACAGCAGCAATCGGCTGGTAAGACGAAGACAGCTGCTTGGACAGCACCATCACGTCCGGCTGAATGCCGAAAGTCTGGCTGCCAAACATCTGCCCGGTGCGGCCGAAACCACAGATCACCTCGTCGGCGATCACCAGGATGTCGTAGCGCCGACACACCGCCTGAATCTTTTGCCAGTATGTGCGCGGCGGCACGATCACCCCACCAGCCCCCATAAGTGGCTCACCGATAAAGGCCGCGATGGTCTCGGCACCTTCGCTAAGGATGCGCTGTTCCAGTTCCGCGGCCAGGCGATCAGCGAACTGTTCCTCGCACTCCCCAGGCAGGGCATAGCGATAGTGATGCGGACAGCCAACGTGGAGAAAACCGGGCAGCGGCACGTCGAAGCCACGCTGGTTGGCTGGCAGGCCAGTCAGGCTGGCACTGGCCACCGTGATGCCGTGGTAGCCATTCAGGCGGCTGATGAACTTCTTCTTCAGTGGCTTGCCACGGGCATTGTTGTAGTACCAGACCAGCTTGACCACGGTGTCGTTGGCTTCCGAGCCGGAGTTGGTAAAGAACACCTTGCTCATCGGCACGGGTGCCATGTCGATCAGCTTCTCGGCCAACTCGATACTCGGCCGATGCGCCTTGTGGCCGAACACATGGTAGAAGGGCAAGGTGCGCAATTGCTGTTCGGCAGCGGCGATCAGACGCTGGTTGCTAAAGCCCAGCGCGGCGCTCCATAGACCGGACATGGCCTCCAGGTACTGTTTGCCCTGGTCATCGTAGACATAAACGCCCTCACCTCGCTCGATCACGAGCGGGCCGACCTGCTCATGCAGACGGGCGTTGGTGTAGGGGTGCAGATGATACTGGCGGTCTTTATCGGCCAGCGTGCGGGTACGGCTCATGATCACCTCAAGCAGCGTCTGCGTGGACGACTTTGACGGTACTGCAGAGCAGGCCCTGCAATTGCTTGCTGACCTGCTCGACGATATGCGCCCCAATGGGCAGCGCCGAGGTAGCGGCCGGTGATGGTGCATTGCACACATGCAGGCTGCGGCGGCTGTGGCGGAACAGGAAATCGTCGATCAGTCGGCCATCGTCCGACACGGCCTGGGCGCGCACGCCGGCCGGGTAGGGCTTGAGGTCCTCGAGCCGGATACTCGGGCAGTACTTGCGCACCTGTTGCAGATAGCCGCGCTTGAACAGCGAGTTCTTCATTTCGCCCAGGCCAGGGCGCAGGTTGGCCTTGAGCACCTTGAGGATGCCGGGGTTGGTCAGCATCGCCCAACTGTCGGCCAGGGAGATATCGCGCTTGCGGTAACCTTCGCGCTTGAGTGCCAACACGGCATTGGGGCCGACGGTGACGCTGCCGTCTATCATCCGCGTCAGGTGCACACCGAGGAACGGCATGCTCGGATCGGGGATGGGGTAGATCAGGTGGTTGACGATCTGGTTGTGCTCGGCCGGCAGCTGGAAGTATTCACCGCGGAACGGGCAGATGCTGAAGCCCGGATCTATGCCGAGCATACGCACCACGCGGTCGGCATGCAGACCGGCGCAGGTGACCAGGAAACGGCAGGCAAAATCGCCTTCACTGCTCTGCACGCGAATCTCCTCCGCGCTCTCGTGCAGGCCGCTGACGCCAGCACCGTAACGGATTTCGCCGCCGGCCTTGACGAATTCACGAGCCATCGCCGCAGTGACTTCGGCGTAATTGACGATACCGCTAGAGGGTACAAAGATACCGCCACGCCCCTGGATGTTCGGCTCGCGTTCGCGCAACTGCTCGGCATTCAGCCATTCACGCTCAATGCCGTTAGCCGCAGTGCGCTCCCAGAGTGCCTGCATGCGCTGCATTTCCAGCTCATTGGTCGCCACCAGCAACTTGCCGGGCACCTGATAAGCGATGCCGTGCTGTGCGCAGAATTCCTTAGTCGCCACATTGCCGGCCAGGCAGAATTTGGCCTTGAGGCTGCCCGGGGTGTAGTACACACCGGCGTGGATCACCCCGCTGTTATGGCCGGTCTGATGGCGTGCCGGCGCGGATTCTTTTTCCAGCAGCAGCATGCGGCTGGCGGGGTAGCTGCGCAGCAGCTGCATGGCAGTGGACATGCCAAGAATGCCGCCACCGAGAATGATGAAGTCGTACACCGGATCACCTATGGTTAAGGGTTGGAAATGTTTGTCGCACGGAGCAGGAAGGGAGCGACGCAACCATCGCGACTAACACCACGCCTGCACGGCCTACTTGCAAACGATTACTGGCGTGGCTCGCGCAACACCTTGGCATGGGTAAAGTAGCCACGCTGGCGCATCAGCTCACGCCGCAGGCCCGGATGGGCAGTGAAGCGGTCGCGGCCATGCAGCCAGAAGTGGTTGTTGATCAGCAGGAAGCTGCCCACCGGTACCGGGATCGACAACTTGTTCTGGCTGTTTTCCAGCGACTGGCTGAGGTCGGTCAACCAGTTGCCCTCCTCGAAGTTCTTCGGCTGCACGAACTGGTCGATGTAGCTGATGATCGGCCGCCCTTCGGCGTCGTTGTCAAACACCGGATGGAATACATCTTTGTCTACCCGCTTGCTCGGCGGCGCAGTCCAGCGCAGTTCTCGGCGGGCCAACGGATGGTGATTGAAGGTGGCTAAGTCTTCCCAGTCATCCAGGTGCAGCAGCAGCGAGTTGCCGCCGTCCATGTTCTGCTCGTCGAGCTTCATCATCAGCACGTAATCGGTGTCCTGCTCGACGAAGGTGCCATCGGTGTGCAGTTCCAGCACCCGGTGCGGTTGGCGCAGGTAGCTATCGGAGGCATCGACGTTCTGCACCACGAAGCGGGCATAGTATTGGCCACTCATCGCGTCGAAATTTGAGCGCCCGAACAGGTGGGCCACAGCGGTGGCCAGCTTGACCATGTCATCAGCCTGGGTGAGCTGGTCGAGGCCTTCAGCGCTGACCAGCAAACCACCACTGGCGCGGTCCATCAGGGTGTTGATCAACAGCGGCTGCAGGCTGCCCGCGCACAGCTCATCGAGAATTTTGGCCAGGCGAAAGCGCAGGAACGACTTGTATTCCAGCGCCTGGATCGGCCATTCAGCGACGGCCGCAAGGAAAGCCTGCACGGTTGCCTGGCTGAACTCCAGCTGCAGCAGGCGCGGTGATTGCGCACTGGGCTGCAAGGTGAAACCGCAGATTTTCTGCGGAGCAGGAACAGCCAGACTCTTCAGGGCAACGACGGTACTCATGGCAATACTCCGGGACGGGAAAAAGAGTGAGCGAGGTGATGCGACGGTTTATGTCGACGTAATTTCAAAATATCTACATTTTTACAATGTGTCAAAAATAAACCACGCTTTATGCAAACTGCTCTGCGCGCAAATCCACCCCGCCGATTCGGTATGATGGGCACAAACCCGTGCAAGGATGGTGTGATGCAAACTCCCGGCTCCCGAGAGAATCTGGCGATCCGCGCTTACCAACTGCTTAAACGCGACATCATTCGCGGCGTCTTCGCACCCAGCGAAAAACTGCTGATGAGCACACTGAAGACGCGCTATGACCTGGGGGTCGGCCCCTTGCGCGAAGCTCTGTCGCAACTGGTGGCGGAGCGCCTGGTGGTGGCGATCAGTCAGCGTGGCTTTCGCGTGGCACCGATGTCACTGGCCGAACTGGCGGATATCTACGATGCCCGCGCGCACCTGGAGGCCTTGATTCTCGGCCTGGCGATTGCCCGGGGCGACGATGCCTGGGAGGCGCAGATCCTCGCTCACGCCCACAGCTTGGCCAAGGTGGTGGCAATCAAGGATACCGATGAGATGCTCAGCCTCTGGGACGCCCGTCATCAGGCCTTTCACAGTGCACTTGCCGCCGGCTGTGGCTCGCCGCATCTGCTGCAGGTACGTAGGGCTCTATTCGATCAAGCCGAGCGCTACCGCCACCTGTGGTTGCAACAAACGGTGTTTTCCGCCGCAGCGCTGCAGGCCAAACGCGAGGAGCACACGGCACTGGTTGAGGCGACGCTGCAGCGCGATAGCGAACGCGCCTGCGCGATGATCCGCGAACATCTGCTGGGGCCGGTCAACATCATCAGTGAGCTGCTAAAGACCTAACAGGCAGCTGCCTAATAGGCGTATTGCGCACAATTGAACGACTCAGAGCATGCGTTTCTGCAGTTCTGCTTATTACGGAGTGATGATTTCGCACAGCTGCGTGCCAAATCCTCGTTTGCCCTAGCGCCTGCGTCGCCCTAGGCTCAATGCTCGCGTGTACCCGCACGCACCGGGCAACGCAGCGAGCCTGCAAGCCTGGCCGTCCTTGGAGCAGATGACATGTCCGGCGCCCTATCGCATATCCGTGTTCTCGACTTGTCCCGCGTTCTTGCCGGGCCCTGGGCCGGGCAGATTTTCGGTGACCTGGGCGCCGAGGTGATCAAGGTCGAGCGCCCCGGCAGCGGCGATGACACCCGCCACTGGGGCCCGCCCTATGTGAAAGATGCCGAGGGCAATGATTCCCGCGAGGCGGCGTATTTCCAGAGCGCCAACCGCAACAAGCAATCGGTCACCCTGGATTTCACCCAGCCCGAAGGCCAACGCCTGGTGCGCGAGCTGGTGCAGAACTGCGACGTGCTGCTGGAGAACTTCAAGGTCGGCGGCCTGGCAGCCTATGGCCTCGACTACGCCTCCCTCAAGGCGCTTAACCCGCGGCTAATCTACTGCTCCATCACTGGTTTCGGGCAAAACGGCCCCTACGCCAAGCGGGCAGGTTATGACTTTATGATCCAGGGGCTCGGCGGGCTGATGAGCCTGACCGGTAAGCCCGACGGCGAGGAGGGTGCCGGCCCCATGAAGGTCGGCGTCGCCCTCACCGATATTCTTACCGGCCTGTATGCCACGGTCGGCGTGCTGGCTGCGCTGAATCAACGTGATCAGTCGGGGCTCGGCCAACATGTCGATGTGGCCCTGCTCGATGTGCAGGTGGCCTGCCTGGCCAACCAGGCGATGAATTATCTCAACACCGGGATCGCGCCTAAACGCTTGGGCAATGCCCATCCGAATATCGTGCCCTATCAGGACTTCCCCTCGGCCGACGGCGATTTCATCATCGCCGTGGGCAACGACGGGCAATTCCGCAAACTTTGCGAGGTTGTCGGCCTTCCGGCTTTGGCCAACGACTCGCGTTTTTCTTCCAACAAGGCGCGTGTCACTCATCGCGCCGAGCTGATCCCCCTGCTGCGCCAAGCCACGGTGTTCAAAACCACCGCCGAATGGGTGGCACTGCTGGAAGCCGCCGGCGTGCCCTGCGGGCCGATCAACGACCTGGCTCAGGTGTTCGCCGACCCCCAGGTACAGGCGCGTGGCCTGCGCATTGATCTACCCAACAGCTTGGGCAGCACCACACCGCAAGTGGCCAGCCCGCTGCGCCTGTCCGCCACCCCAGTGGAATACCGCAACGCGCCACCGCTGCTCGGTGAACACACCGAGCAGGTACTCAGCCGCCAGCTTGGCCTGAACGCCGAACAGATCAACGCCCTGCGTGCAGCCGGAGTGCTCTGAGCCCAGCGCAACCCCGGCCGACAAGCATTTGCCGGCGATCACGCCGCCACGCAGCAAGGCTCCTTGTGTTTGCGCATCTGCTGCTGCGCCGCCAGGCGCAGCACATAACCCAGTTTGAGCAGGGCCGGGCCGATAATGGTCAGGCTATGCGCCGCCACCTGGCTGCCGATGCTCAATTGCGCAGTCAGGCCATAAGCGCCGAGCAACCCGCACAGCAGCAACAGCAAGCCGACCCAGAGCAGTTGTGTCGCCAGTTGCAACGCCCGCTGCGGACACGCGAAATACCCCAGCATATTGACCTCCCGGGCATTACGCCCTTGCTTAACTGTCCAGCGCGCTGGCCGGGCCAAAGAACTCGTAATGACTCTGAGCAGCCGGTACGCCGAGGCTGTGCAAATGCCGTTTGACCTGCGCCATAAACGACTTGGGGCCGAGGAAGTACGCATCCAGGTCGCGCTCCTGCGGCAACCACTCGCTCAACTGCTCTTGGCTGAGGAAGCCTTCGGCATCGCCCGCATCACCGTCGCGAGGCTCGCTGTAGCACACGTATTGCCGCACCTGCGGGCGCTCACTGCGCTGCGCCTCAACCCAGTCGCGAAACGCATGTACGCCGGCATGGCGCGCACAGTGGATAAAGTGAATGTCGCGGCCACTGTCACGCGCGGCTTCGAGCATGCTCAACGCCGGAGTAATGCCCACGCCCGCACTGATCAACACCAACGGCTTGGTTGACTGACGCAGGACGAAGTCACCGGCCGGGGCGAATAACTCCAGGCTGTCGCCGACTTGTAGCTGGTCATGCAGGTAGTTAGAGACCTTGCCGCCGACCTCACGCTTAACGCTGATGCGGTATTCGCGGCCATTGCTCAGGGCCGACAGCGAGTAGTTGCGGCGTTGCTCTTCACCATCCAACAGCAAACGCAGGCCGATGTACTGCCCGGGCTGGAAGTCCGCCACCGCGCCACCGTCAGCCGGAGCCAGATACAACGAGACGATCTCTTCGCTCTCCACCACCTTGCGGCTCAGGCGAAATTCACGCGCCCCACGCCAGCCACCTTCGGCACTGGCATTGGCGGCGTAGGCAATCTCTTCGGCGCCAATCAAGATGTCGGCGAGCTGGCCATAGGCAACGCCCCAGGCTTCGATCACCGCATCGGTGGCGATCTCGGCACCCAGCACTTCACGAATCGCCCGCAGCAGGCAGCTGCCGACAATCGGGTAATGCTCGGGCAGGATCTGCAACGACACATGCTTGTTAACGATCTGCCCCACTAGAGGGCCCAGCGCTTCCAGCTTGTCGATGTGACGGGCATACATCAGCACCGCGTTGGCCAGGGCACGCTGCTGACCGCCGCTGGCCTGGTGCGCCTGGTTAAACAGGACACGCACCTCGGGGTATTCGCCGAGCATCAGCTCATAGAAGTGCCGAGTCAGGGCTTCGCCGCCGCTTTCTAGCAACGGCACAGTGGCTTTGATCAGCGCGGTTTGGGCGGGGGTCAACATAGAGGTTTCCTCATCAGGGCGACACGCTGCACTTGCGCAGCGGTTCTGTTCATATCACCCTGACTATTACAGGAAACGTGCCAGTTATTTTTAACTTAATAATCAAAGACTTATATATTATCGTGTCTTTTAGACAGCTAATTATTTGAGTCTTAATGACATAAACAGTGTCCTTATGACAGCAAACCCGCTCGTTACTGCATTGATTCCCCTGGTCGCCGACCTATCTCGCGAACTGCCAGAAGCCGAACGCTATCGCCGTCTGCTGCAAGCGCTCAGGCAATTGCTGCCGTGCGATGCGGTGGCTTTGCTCAAACTCGACGGCGACACGCTTATCCCCTTAGCGGTCGAAGGCTTGAGCACCGACACCCTCGGCCGACGCTTTAAGCTCGACGAGCACCCGCGCCTACAAGCGTTACTGGCGCAACGCGGGCCCACCCGTTTTGCCACCGACTGCGACATGCCTGACCCCTATGACGGTCTGGTTGACGGCCATCGTGGTCACCTGCCGGTACATGACTGCTTGGGTTGCCCGCTGTACGTGCAGGATCAACCCTGGGGGCTGCTGACCCTCGACTCGCTCGACCCCTCCAGCTTCGGCAAAGTCGACCTGGACAACCTGCAGGCCTTCGCCAGCCTGGCCGCCGCCACGGTAATGGCCAATGAACGGATCAACACCCTGCTGCAACGCGTCGAAGATCAGCACCAACTGGCCGAAGCTTACAAGCAGGCCGCCGTACAGCATCGACCCCGCGAATTGATCGGCCAGAGCGCTGTACACAAACAACTGCAGCAAGAAATTGCCCTGGTCGGCAACAGCGAGCTGAACGTGCTGATCAGTGGTGAAACTGGGGTTGGCAAAGAGCTGGTTGCCGAAGCCCTGCATGCCGCCTCGTTGCGTGCCAGCCGGCCGCTGATCAGCCTCAACTGTGCGGCGCTGCCGGATAACCTGGTAGAGAGTGAACTGTTCGGCCATGTGCGCGGCGCGTTTACCGGCGCGCACAACGAACGCCGCGGCAAATTCGAACTGGCCGATGGCGGCAGCCTGTTCCTCGATGAAATAGGTGAGTTGCCGCTGGCGGCGCAGGCCAAACTGCTGCGCGTGTTGCAGAGCGGCCAATTGCAGCGCGTCGGCGCCGACATGGAACAGCATGTGGATGTGCGCGTGTTGGCCGCGAGTAATCGTGATCTGGCCGAGGAAGTACGCGCCGGACGCTTTCGCGCCGATCTCTACCACCGCCTCAGCGTTTACCCGCTAAAAGTCCCGGCGCTGCGCGAGCGTGGCCGCGACGTGCTGCTACTGGCTGGCTACTTTCTTGAGGAAAATCGCGCGCGTTTGGGGCTGCGCAACCTGCGCCTGACCCAGGCGGCGCAAACCAGCCTGCTGGCCTACAACTGGCCGGGCAATGTGCGCGAGCTGGAACACCTGATCGGCCGCGCCGCGCTCAAGGCATTGGCCAGCTGCAGCGAACGCCCACGCATTCTCAGTATCGACAGCCCGCACCTCGACCTGCCGCAGGGGTACAGCAGCCAAGCAGAGGCGCCAGTCGAAAACGCGCCACCCACCCAAAACATGCCGCTGCGTGAAGCTATCGATAGCTTTCAGAAACAGCTGATTAACCAAACGCTGCACCGCCATCAACATAAATGGGCAGCCGCTGCGCGCGAGCTGGGCATCGACCGCGCCAACCTGATCCGCTTGGCCAAGCGCCTGGGTCTGCCGTAAGCCAGGCCGACGACGCCTTGCCGTATTCAGCGGTGACTGCCAGGCGCCAAGTCCAGGCTCTATACGCGAGGTCGCAGCACACTGGATGTACTGCAAGCAGACGTGGCGCCTGTACCATGTTGGCCCATGGAACCGTAATGCTGGAGATGAAGCCCCTTGCCTGACATCCACCCGCCCTTTCTTGACGAAATTGACCGCCAATTGATCGCGGCTCTGCAGATCAACGCCCGTGAAAGCGTGGCCATGCTCGCCCGGCAGATGGGCATTGCCCGCACCACCGTGACCTCCCGGCTGTCGCGGCTGGAAAAGGCCAACGTCATTACCGGTTACGGCGTGCGGCTGGGTCAACGAGTTGTGGATGGCGGGCTGCAGGCGTATGTCGGGATCAAGGTGCAACCGCGCTCCGGCAAAGAGGTACTGCGTCGCCTCGGCGCCATGGCCCAGGTTCAACAACTGTGCGCGGTCAGTGGCGAGTTTGATTACGTCGCGTGGCTGCGCACCGACTCACCGGAGCAACTGGATCAGCTGCTCGATCAGATCGGCAGCGTAGATGGCGTGGAGAAGACCACCACGTCCATCATCCTCAGCAGCAAGATTGATCGCGGGCAGCCGGTTTAAGTGTTAAACGGCAACCTCGGCGCTTAAGCAGGCCTGAGGATCACAAGCCGGACAATTTGTAATATTTACTCGTCATAGTGATCAATAAGCTTTCACTACGACGACACTTTGCGTCTTATTAACGTGTTCCACGCGCTCTAAAATGGCTTCATCCGCTCCTATACTCAGCTGCGTATGACGCATCGAGTCGCCCTCAAGGTCAGCCATGAACACGAAAAATCGCCATCCCGCAGACGGTAAGAAACCAGTCACGATTTTCGGCCCGGACTTTCCGTTCGCCTTTGACTACTGGATCGAACACCCGGCAGGTCTGGGCAGCATTCCTGCGCACAACCATGGCGCCGAAGTGGCGATTATTGGCGCGGGCATCGCCGGCCTGGTGGCCGCCTACGAGCTGATGAAAATGGGCCTCAAGCCCGTCGTCTACGAGGCCTCGAAAATGGGCGGGCGCCTGCGCTCGCAGGCATTCAACGGCGCCGAAGGCATCATCGCCGAACTGGGCGGCATGCGCTTCCCGGTATCGTCCACCGCGTTCTATCACTACGTCGACAAACTCGGCCTGGAAACCAAACCCTTCCCCAACCCGCTGACGCCTGCATCAGGCAGCACCGTCATCGACCTTGAAGGCAAAACCCACTACGCCGAAAAGCTCGCGGATCTCCCTGCGCTGTTCCAAGAAGTGGCTGACGCCTGGGCCGATGCTTTGGAAGCCGGCGCGCAGTTCGCCGATATCCAGCAGGCGATTCGCGAGCGTGACGTGCCACGCCTCAAAGAGCTGTGGAACACCTTGGTGCCGCTGTGGGACGACCGCACCTTCTACGATTTCGTCGCCACCTCGAAAGCTTTCGCCAAGCTCTCGTTCCATCACCGCGAAGTATTCGGCCAGGTCGGCTTCGGCACCGGCGGCTGGGACTCGGACTTCCCCAACTCGATGCTGGAAATCTTCCGCGTAGTGATGACCAACTGCGATGACCACCAGCACCTGGTCGTCGGTGGCGTCGAGCAGGTGCCGCTGGGCATCTGGCGGCATGTGCCCGAGCGCTGCGTGCACTGGCCAGAGGGCACCAGCCTCAGCAGCCTGCACCACGGCGCGCCGCGTGCCGGCGTGAAGAAAATTGCCCATGCGGCTGACGGCCGTTTCGCCGTCACCGACAACTGGGGCGATACCCGCGAATACGCTGCCGTCCTGACCACCTGCCAGAGCTGGCTGCTGACCACCCAGATCGAATGCGACGAAACCCTGTTCTCGCAGAAAATGTGGATGGCTCTGGATCGCACCCGCTACATGCAATCATCGAAAACCTTCGTGATGGTCGACCGGCCATTCTGGAAGGACAAGGACCCGCAAACCGGCCGCGACCTGATGAGCATGACCCTCACCGATCGCCTGACTCGTGGCACCTACCTGTTCGACAACGGCGACGACAAACCCGGGGTGATTTGCCTGTCGTATTCGTGGATGAGTGACGCGCTGAAAATGCTCCCGCACCCCGTGGAAAAGCGGGTGAAACTGGCACTGGATGCGTTGAAAAAAATCTACCCAAAGGTCGACATTGCCGCACGAATCATTGGCGACCCGATCACCGTTTCATGGGAAGCCGACCCGCACTTCCTCGGTGCGTTCAAAGGCGCATTGCCCGGCCATTACCGTTACAACCAGCGTATGTACGCACACTTTATGCAGGACGATATGCCCGCCGAGCAACGCGGCATCTTTATCGCCGGTGACGATGTGTCATGGACGCCAGCCTGGGTCGAAGGCGCGGTACAGACCTCGCTCAACGCAGTGTGGGGCATCATGAAACACTTCGGCGGTGCCACTCACGTCGAAAACCCGGGGCCCGGCGATGTATTCAACGAAATCGGCCCGATTGCCCTGCCCGAGTAAAAGGAACAGCCATGCGCGTAGCCCTTTACCAATGCCCGCCGCAGCCTCTGGATGTCGCCGGCAATCTGCAGCGCTTGCAGCAATTCGCGCGGCAAGCCAAAGGCGCGGACCTGCTGGTGCTGCCGGAAATGTTCCTGACGGGCTACAACATCGGCAGTGATGCCGTCAGCCGACTGGCTGAAGCGTGCGACGGTGAGTCAGCCCAGCAGATCGCCGACATCGCCAAAACGGTGGGGCTCGCCATTGTGTATGGCTACCCCGAGCGCGCCGACGACGGCCAGATCTACAACGCGGTGCAATTGATCGACGCCCATGGCCAGCGCCTGGGCAACTACCGCAAGACGCACCTGTTCGGCGAACTGGACCACTCGATGTTCAGTGCCGGGAACAATGACTGCCCGTTGATCGAATTCCATGGCTGGAAGCTCGGCTTGCTCATCTGTTACGACCTAGAGTTCCCGGAGAACGCCCGACGTCTGGCCCTGGCCGGCGCCGAGATGATCCTGGTGCCAACCGCGAACATGACTCCCTATGACTTTATCGCCGACGTCACCGTGCGTGCCCGCGCGTTCGAAAACCAGTGTTACGTGGCCTACGCCAACTACTGCGCCAGCGAGGGCGACATCCATTACTGCGGCCAAAGCAGCATTGCAGCGCCGGACGGCAGCCGCCTCGCCCAGGCCGGGCTCGATGAGACACTGATTGTCGGCGAGTTGGATCGTCAGCTGATGAACGACTCCAGAGCAGCCAACCGCTACTTCCTAGATCGCCGCCCCGAGCTAAACAATCCCTGAACCAGAACGTCCACCGGCGCTCGGAAGCTGAGGGCGTTGGCCACGCTGCTGTGGATAGGTTCCGAGTGCCTATTTGTATAAGGACAAAATGAATACTGATGGGCATAGCACAAACAAAAAGGGCCTAGGTTTTCACCTAAGCCCTTGATTTGTATGGCGCACCAGGCGGGATTCGAACCCACGACCACTGCCTTCGGAGGGCAGTACTCTATCCAGCTGAGCTACTGGTGCAGCGCGGCGCAATCATACGCATCTCGCTGGCGGGCGTCCATGCCGCTCCATTGTTCGTGATTCTGCACGCAGACCGCCGCCTCGCTGTTGAGCTGCCATAAACAGCAAATACCTGCATGTATCGTTAATTTTTTCGAACAGGCTATTGCCCTTTACCCCTCGCGACCCTAGGATTCGTTTGAGATTTCAAACGCTCTAGCTGAAACCATGTGCAGTACGCTTTTTTACCGCACATCAGCAATATGAGCCCAATGATAAAGCCTTACTGCGCTGCAGTGCGGCCCATTCGATGACACGTACCGATGCCAGGGTGTCGGATTTGAGGAGACTGCCATGCAATTGAAAGACACCCAGCTGTTCCGTCAGCAGGCGTATATCGACGGTACTTGGCTGGACGCCGACAGCGGCCAGACCATCAAGGTCAATAACCCAGCCACCGGCGAGATAATTGGCAGCGTGCCGAAGATGGGCACCGCCGAAACCCGTCGCGCCATCGAAGCCGCCGACCGTGCGTTGCCGGCCTGGCGTGCACTGACCGCCAAAGACCGTGCGAACAAACTGCGCCGCTGGTTTGAACTGATGATCGAAAACCAGGACGACCTCGGTCGTCTGATGACCCTGGAGCAAGGTAAGCCACTGGCCGAAGCCAAGGGTGAGATTGTCTACGCAGCGTCCTTCCTCGAGTGGTTCGCCGAAGAAGCCAAGCGCGTCTACGGCGACGTGATTCCTGGCCATCAGCCGGACAAACGCCTGATCGTGATCAAGCAGCCAATCGGCGTGACCGCGGCGATCACGCCGTGGAATTTCCCGGCGGCGATGATTACCCGTAAAGCCGGCCCAGCACTGGCTGCCGGTTGCACCATGGTGCTCAAGCCGGCGTCGCAAACCCCCTATTCTGCCTTAGCACTGGCCGAACTGGCCGAACGTGCCGGCATCCCGAAAGGCGTGTTCAGCGTGGTCACCGGCAGCGCCGGCGAAGTCGGCAGCGAACTGACCAGCAACCCGATCGTGCGTAAGTTGAGCTTCACCGGCTCCACCGAAATCGGTCGCCAGCTGATGGCCGAATGCGCCAAGGACATCAAGAAGGTCTCCCTGGAACTGGGCGGCAACGCGCCGTTCATCGTGTTCGACGACGCCGATCTGGATAAGGCGGTAGAAGGCGCGATCATTTCCAAGTACCGCAACAACGGCCAGACCTGCGTCTGCGCCAACCGTCTGTACATTCAGGACGGCGTGTATGACGCCTTCGCCGAAAAGCTGGCCGCCGCCGTAACCAAGCTGCAAATCGGTAATGGCCTGGAAGACGGCACCACCACCGGGCCACTGATCGACGACAAGGCCGTAGCCAAGGTGCAGGAACACATTGCCGACGCATTGAGCAAAGGCGCACGCCTGCTCGCCGGTGGCAAGCCACACGCCCTGGGCGGCAGCTTCTTCGAGCCGACCATTCTGGTCGACGTGCCGAATAACGCGGCCGTCGCCAAGGAAGAAACCTTCGGCCCGCTAGCGCCGCTGTTCCGCTTTAAGGACGAGGCCGACGTGATCGCCATGGCCAACGACACCGAGTTCGGCCTGGCCTCATACTTCTATGCCCGCGACCTCGGTCGTGTGTTCCGTGTAGCGGAAGCGCTGGAGTACGGCATGGTGGGCGTTAACACCGGTTTGATATCCAATGAAGTCGCGCCGTTCGGCGGCGTGAAAGCCTCCGGCCTGGGCCGCGAAGGCTCGAAGTACGGCATTGAGGACTATCTGGAAATTAAGTACCTCTGCCTGGGCATCTAGGTAGTCGCTACTGCGCTTCGGTGATGCTGCGTTGGCAGGGCCGGGGGAAATGCTCATTGGCAACAGCCACTCCGCATTTTCCCAGCCCCGCCGCCTTGCCTGACCTGCGCTCGCTACGCTCCGTTAGAGTGCTGTATCCAGTAAGACAAAAGAATTTTCCCTGTGGCCGGGAGGGCTGTAGCAGTCGATCATCGAATGCTGCTTTGGCGCTAACCCAGCTATTTCATCCTTGAACTACACCGACCGATGAGCGGTGAATGAGGACTGTATGAGCAAGACCAACGAATCTTTGATGCAACGCCGCACCGCTGCCGTTCCACGCGGCGTGGGCCAGATCCACCCGATCTTCGCTGAGCGCGCGGAAAACGCCACTGTATGGGACGTCGAAGGCCGTGAGTTTATCGACTTCGCCGGTGGTATCGCCGTACTCAACACCGGCCACCTGCACCCGAAGGTGGTAGCCGCCGTACAGGAGCAGCTGACCAAGCTGTCGCACACTTGCTTCCAGGTGCTGGCTTACGAACCTTATGTCGAGCTGTGTGAAGAAATCGCCAAGCGCGTACCCGGTGATTTCGCCAAGAAAACCCTGCTGGTGACCTCCGGTTCAGAAGCCGTGGAAAACGCCGTGAAGATTGCCCGCGCCGCCACTGGCCGCGCCGGCGTGATCGCCTTCACCGGTGCCTACCACGGCCGCACCATGATGACCCTGAGCCTGACCGGTAAAGTCGCGCCGTATGCTGCCGGCATGGGCCTGATGCCAGCTGGCGTGTACCGCGCCCAGTCGCCGTGCGAACTGCACGGGGTGAGCGAAGACGAGTCCATCGCCAGCATCGAACGCATCTTCAAGAACGATGCGCAGCCGCAAGATATCGCGGCAATCATCATCGAGCCGGTGCAGGGCGAGGGCGGCTTCTACACCAACTCCCCAGCATTTATGCAGCGCCTGCGCGCCCTGTGCGATGAGCACGGCATTCTGTTGATCGCTGACGAAGTGCAGACTGGCGCGGGTCGTACCGGCACCTTCTTTGCCACCGAGCAACTGGGCGTGATTCCGGACCTGACTACCTTCGCCAAGTCGGTAGGCGGTGGCTTCCCGATCTCTGGCGTATGCGGCAAAGCCGAGATCATGGATGTGATCGCACCTGGCGGCCTCGGCGGCACCTATGCGGGCAGCCCGATTGCCTGCGCAGCGGCCTTGGCCGTGTTGCAGGTCTTCGACGAAGAAAACCTGCTGCAGCGCTCGCAAGCGCTGGGTGAGAAAGTCAAAACTGGTCTGCGTGCGATCCAAGCCAAGCACAAGGTGATTGGCGACGTCCGTGGCCTGGGCTCGATGATTGCCATTGAACTGTTCGAAGCTGACGAGAAGCGCACCCCGGCAGCAGCCCTGGTCGGCAAAATCGTTGTCCGTGCACGCGAAAAGGGCCTGATCCTGCTGTCGTGCGGCACCCACTACAACGTTATTCGCTTCCTGATGCCTGTGACCATTCCCGACGCACAACTGGAGAAGGGCCTGGCGATTCTCGCCGAGTGCTTCGACGAGCTGGCATAAACGTAAAGCTGCACCCGGCAATAAAAAGACCCGCTTCGGCGGGTCTTTTGCGTTTGCACTGCTGCCGCGAGACAAGCGGAGCGCCGCGCTATAGCCGCGCCGAGGCCGAGTACTGCACCTCACCTGCGGCGGTATCGGCCAACCGGCTCAGTGGCTGTGGATAGCCGATGCAGTAACCCTGGGCATAGTCGAGCCCCAGCTGACGTACACAGTCGAGGGTCGCCTGGCTTTCGACAAATTCGGCCACGGTGCTCAACCCCAGTTGGTGGGCAATTTTCTGCATCGAGCCAACCATCGCCTGGTTGATTGGATCGTTCTCCAGGTCGCGGATAAAGCTGCCGTCGATCTTCACGATATCCAGCGGCAGATGGCGCAGGTAGGCGTAGGAGGCAAAGCCGCTGCCGAAGTCATCCAGCGCTACTTTCAGGCCCTGGCTGCGCAATTGGTTGATCCATTGCGCAGAAACCCCCAACTCACCCAGGGCGACCATCTCCGTGACTTCGATGCATAGTTTGTGCGCTGGCAGGTTATGCCGACGTAGCTCGCCGCGCAGCATTTCATGGAAGCTCGCGCTGAGCAGCGAGCTGGCGGTCAGGTTGATATTCACCTGCGTCAGCTGCTCAAGATGCCTAGGGTTATCCGCCAGCCATTGCAGTAAATGCATTACCACCCAACGGTCGATGGCACCGAGCAAGCCGTAGCGCTGCGCCGCGCCGAGGAACTGTCCAGGGCTTACCCACTCGCCACTGTGGGGGTCACGGTAGCGCAGCAACACTTCGTAGCGCAGGCCTTCGGTGCCCTCCTGCAGCGCCAGCACCGGTTGATAGAACAGCTCGAAATGGTCCTGCTCGACACCTTCACGTAAACGGCTGATCCATTGCAGTTGCCGCTGCTGATCCAGCAGCGCGGTATCGTCTGGATTGAACTGCTGCACTTGGTTGCGGCCCTGGTGCTTGGCCAACTGGCTGGCACTATCCGCCCAGTTCAGTGCGGCTTCCCAGTCGCTGACGCTAGCGTTCAGCTCCAGCAAGCCGATGCTGACCTGCACCCGGAACGGCCGCCCCTGCCAGCTGAAAACAAACTGCTCGACGCAATGCCGCAAGGTTTCCGCCTGCTGTTGCGCAGCCTGGTGGTTACTCGCGCACAGCAGCACGGCGAATTCGTCACCGCCGATACGCGCCAGCTCGGCATGCTCTGGCAGATGCTGGCGCAGGTGGCTGGCCAGTTGCCGCAATAACTGATCGCCTGCTGAATGGCCACAGAGATCATTGACCTGCTTGAACTGATCAAGATCAAGGCTCAGCAGGTGGCTGAAACGCCGCGTGCCCTGGCCGCTGAGGCTTTCACGCAACAAGCGCTCCAGCTCACGGCGGTTGAGCAGGCCAGTCAGTGAATCATGGGCGGCCAGGTAGTGCAGACGCTCTTCCAGCGCACGACGCTCACTGAGGTCAACGACGATGCCTTCAATGCAGTCCTGGGCAGGGCGCTTATGCAGGGATAAGTACACCCAGAGCAGCTGCTGATCACAGCCCAGCATCTGGCACTCCAGGCTACTGGCGCGCTCGTTATCGAGCGCTGCCAGCAATTCATCCCAGTGCTGGGGGCCCAGTATCTGTTGCATGCTCAAGTCGGCCAGCGTATCTGGCAGGGCCAGTAGCGCGCTGAAACTGGGGTTGGCCTCAAGCAGTTTGCCACTCTGGGTACAGCGGAAAATCCCCTCGCCACTGCTGCTGAACAGCGCTTGGTATTGCTCAAGATTACCCAGCGCCTGAGCCTGGCTGTGCAGCAAGGCACGGCGGATCTGCTCCAGTTGTTTATCCAGGATGGCGGCGAATATCAGGATACTCAGCACCGGCAAGTAAGCGTGCATGTAGTTGAAACCTGGCGGCAAGGGGACCACTCCGCTGCGCGCCAATGGCGCCAGCAGCATCAGCAGCGACGCCGAACTCCAGCACACTAAGTAGCCGATGGCGTAGGGCCGACGCTGGCGCACCCCGAGCAGCAGCAGTAACAGCTGGAATGCCCCGGTCAGCAGGATCACTCCATTCAGCGCCTGGTAGGAGCGGTAATCGCCGTAACTGCCAATGGTCCAGCCGCTGACCAGCAGGATCAGCGCAAACAGCGTGTGGCCCAGCCAACGCAGCCGCCCCAACTCAAGCTTCAGCGCGCTGATGAGAAACAGGCTGCTAAAAATCAGCATGCCGGGATTGGCCAGGTTGGCCGCCTGGGTCGACAGCCAGACCCACTGTGGCGCCAACAGGCTGGTGACGCCATGCAGGCTGGCGTTGTACAACGTAACGCTGGCCAGGGTCAGGCAGAACCACACCAACGTCGGTTCACCCAGGGTGCTGAAACGCACCAGAAAAAACAGCGTAAGGCTGAGCAGCGCACCCAGCAGCAGGCCGCTACGCATCCAGTGCCCGGCCTGCAATAACGGGCTCTGCTCAGCTGCCACCAGCTGCATCGGCACGCTCAAGGCCGAGCCACTTTGCACCCGCAGCAACAGGGTGTGCGGACCTTGGCCGAGACGCGGCAGGTTGAGCAGAAAGTGTGGTGACGGCACGCCCCGCTCTAGAAAAGCCCGATGGTCGCCACTGTAAAAGGGCGCAATCAATCGCTCACGGTCATACAGCCAGACTTCAATGTCGTCGAGAAAGGGCCGGTCGATAATCAGGTCGAGGCGCTCAGCCACTGGCGCATCAAGACGGAAGGCCAGCCACCAGGCACTGGCCGAGTAGCCCAGGCGCGGCGCGCCATCGACTGGTTTACCCTCGTCAGCAATACGCTGGTGCACCTCTGCGGCGGTCAGGTAACCGCTGGGGTCTTCCAATACCAGGCTCGCGGGCACGTCCACCGGTTGCTTGAGCTGCTCACTACTGAGCACCAGCAATGGCACATCTGCGTGCACGGACACGCTCCCCAGCACACAGCCAAGCAACAGAACCAACAGAGGGAGATTGAGCAGATGGAACATCCTGACGCCTCAATAAACTGCGAGGTGCGCCAGGGTTCTCAGTGAACACGCCCCGCCGGCTAGGGCGAGTTGACGCTCAGGGATTCTAGCTGAGAACCGCTGACTTGATTGCGCTTACGGCCTCAGTCAATTCCAGCAACTGATGAAAAAACCTCACGGCCAGAGAACCGGCGAAAAAGAACAGACGCAAACGCAGCATCGGCAATTCTCTGGTTAACGAGTGTTGGCCGGCACTGCCTTATCTGTATAAGATCCGTACAACTTATCAGGTAATAATCTTCTGCCTTAGCGCGTAACAAAACCCCACAGGCACTCTCTATAGTGGCTACACAGGGCTGGCACAACTCAGCCTGCTGCGCCCACTCGGCACCCCGCATTAAGGAGTCAACTGTGCACGCTATGCTGCCATTGCTCGACCAACTGGCCTTTCCGGCAATCCGCCGCGGCCCGCTGGAAGCGCTGCAGATCAACCTGACCTACCGCTGTAACCAACGCTGCCTGCACTGCCACGTAAACGCCGGGCCGACCCGCACCGAGGAAATGACCGACGAGAGCCTGGCGCTGCTGCATCAAGTGATCGATGCCCACCCAGTGCAGACGCTGGACCTCACCGGCGGCGCGCCGGAGATGCACCCACGCTTTCGCGAGATCGTCCTGCACGCCCGCCGTGAAGGCCTGCGCGTAATCGACCGCTGTAACCTGACCATTCTCAGCGAGCCGGGCTATGAAGACCTGGCCCAGTTCCTCGCCGAACAGGGCGTCGAAGTCAGCGCCTCGTTGCCGTGTTATTCACGCAATAACGTCGACAAGCAGCGCGGCGATGGCGTGTTCGAGGCCAGCATCAAGGGCCTGCAACAGCTCAACGCCTTGGGCTACGGCCAGCCGGACAGCGGCCTGATCCTCAACCTGGTGTACAACCCGCAGGGCGCTAACCTGCCGCCACCGCAAGTCGCACTGGAAGCCGACTACAAACAGCACTTGGCGGAAGATTTCGGCATCGTCTTCAACCACCTGCTGACCATCACCAACCAGCCGATTGCGCGCTTTGGCAGCACCCTGGTCAGCAAGGGCCAGTTCAACGGTTATATGCAGTTGCTGCGCGACAGCTACCGTCCGGAAAACCTCGACGCGCTGATGTGCCGCGCGCTGATTAGCGTCGACTGGCAGGGCTATCTATACGACTGCGATTTCAACCAGATGCTCGATCTGCCGCTACCCTTGAACGGGCAGTTGATTGGTCGCGAGCGCGCGCATTTGCGTGACCTGCTCAGCGCCACACTCGATGGCAACCCGATCGTCACCCGCGACCACTGTTACGCCTGCACCGCCGGACAGGGTTCCAGCTGTGGCGGCTCACTGACGCCTCAGGACACTGAACAATGACTGCACTCGGCTCTTGAGCCGAGCATCCGCCGCAAAGGTGAGTGAAGCGAATAAACCAGGCGCGGGCGGCTTATGCACATTTCTTTCACTCCGCGCCCTCGCCTGCGCTCACTCGGTTTTTAAGCGCCCTGTTGAATAAGGACAATCATGCACATGAGCAGCACTGTCGGGCTGTTTTTCTGGGGGTTTCTGCTGGTTTACGGCGTGCTGATGGTGGCGCTGTCGCCCCGTGCCGTGACCCTCGGCGGCTTCTTTAATGGTGAAGACAGCCAAGGTCGCAGCGCAGCGCCCTGGCTGCTGACCTCAAGCATCTTTATCAGCTGGATCTTCGCCAAATCGGTGACTAACGCTGCCAATTTGGGAGCCAGTTACGGCCTGATTGGCGGCTTGGCCTACGCCATGTACTGGCTGTCGATTCCGCTCACCGGCTTTGTCATCTACCGCCTACGTCGCCGCTATGCGGCTACCGGACTGGTGAGCTTTCTCAGCAGCCATTACGGCCGTGGCGCAGCGTTGGCATTTTCCGCCGCCATCCTGATTCGCCTGTTTAACGAGGTGTGGAGCAACACGGCGGTGGTCGGCGGCTATTACGGTGACGCCGGCAGCCTCGAATTTATTGGCGCGGCCCTGTTGTTTACCGCCGTGACCTTGGCCTACAGCCTGCGCGGCGGTCTGCGCAGCTCGATCCTCACCGATGCAGCGCAGGCGGCGATCTTTATCGTCGCGCTAATTTGGGTACTCGGCTTGGTATTGCCACAGCATTCGCCAAGCGAGTTGGTCAGCACCAGCCACTGGGCGCTGAATGCCGGCGTCGACCTGCTGCTGGTGGCCGGCCTGCAAGCCTTTAGCTACGGTTTCCATGACCCGGTATTGACCGATCGCGGCTTTATCAGCGAAGAGAAAACCATGCGTCGCTCCTTCGTGATTGCCGGCGTACTGGGCTTTATCGCCATTCTCGCGTTCAGCCTGATCGGCGTACATGCACAGCTCACTGGTTTAGCGGCCTCGGATAACGTCCCCGCTGCACTGGCCAAGACCATGGGCATCGGCGCGTTGATGGTGATGACCGTGGTGATGGTCTCCGCGGCTGGTTCGACGCTGGACTCAACCTTCTCCAGCCTGGCCAAGCTGGCCGGCCGCGAGCTGCCTAAGCTGGCCGGGCGCGACCTAGGCCAGAAGGCCATCGGCGTCGGCATGGCGGTGATGGTGGTATTCGCCCTGCTCGGCAACCTGCCGATGATTGCCGGTACCGATATCCTCAAGGCCACCACCATCAGCGGCACCATGGTCATCGGCCTGTCCCCGGTGTTTATTCTGCATGGCTTGACCACGCCCACCCGCCTGGGCTTCCACCTAAGTTTCTGGACTGGCCTGGGCTTGGGCGTGGCCCTGACACTGGGCTGGATTCCACAGAGCTGGGCCATCGGTGACGGCAAATATGCCCTGCTGCTCGGCACCAACCTGTATGGCCTGGGGCTCTGTGTACTGGGCTATCTGATTCCCGGCTGGTTTAACACTCACCAGCGAGGAGCCGCCTGATGCGTGCCGGTCGTGACTGCCCGCTGGACTACCGCCTGGGGCGGGATGCCTTTGCCGGCTCACCGCTATTCGACTGCGAAACGCTGTATGTAGTCGGCGGCCTGTACGGCAACCGTCAGGCGTTGGCCGCTCTGGAGAAACGTTTAGCGGCTGAACCAAATGCGCGCGTGGTGTTCAACGGTGATGCCCATTGGTTTGACCGTGAGCCCGCGTTATTCCAGCAGATCGAACAGGGCGTGAATCCACACCTGGCGCTGCGCGGCAATGTCGAAACCGAATTGGGCCGCGCCGATGACAGCGGTGCCGGCTGCGGCTGCGCCTACCCGATGAGCGTGGATGACGCCGTGGTCGAGCGCTCCAACACCATCCAGCAGAAGTTAAACCAAACCGTACAGGTCTTGCCCGGCATGGCCGAGCGCCTGGCGGCACGCCCCAGCACCGCCCTGGTCAGTGTTGGCGGCCAACGCGTGGCCATCAGCCATGGCGATGAGCAGTCGCTGGCCGGCTGGGCTTGTTCCCGTGAAGCCATGGCTGACGCCGCCCGGCAGCAGCAACTGGATGCCTGGCTGCACAGGCAAAACATTCGCGTATTGGCCACCAGCCATAGCTGCGCCGCCGTGGCGTTGAACCTAAGCCATGGCGCGCTGATCAATAACGGCGCGGCCGGCATGCCCAATTTTGCCGGAGGCCGCTATGGCCTGATCAGCCGCGTCGCCACTACGCCACACCCGGCGGCACTGTATCGCTGCCAACGTGACGGGCTGTTTATCGAAGCCCTGCCACTGAACTACGACCACGACGCCTTTCTCGCCGACTTCGACCGCCAGTGGCCCGCCCATAGCGCGGCAGCGCAGTCCTATCGCTCACGCATTCTCGGCAACACCACAGACCGCCCCGAAGCAGCCCTGCTGGCCGGTTTTAGCCTGTGCCAAAGCCTCTGCGCCCTGGAGACACTGAACTGATGAACAGTCGCAAACTCGCCCTGATGGGCGTGATTCTGGCCCTACTGGGCAGCTTCTTTATTTTTGATATTGGCCAATACCTCAACCTCGATGCGCTGAAGACCCAACAGGACGCACTTAACGCTCAGGTCAGCGCCCAGCCCTGGCTGGCGGCGGGGCTGTTCTTTGTCGCCTATGTGGCCGTTACCGCGCTGTCGCTGCCCGGTGCGGCGTTGATGACCCTGCTCGCCGGTGCGTTGTTCGGCCTGCTGGAAGGCTTCGTGCTGGTGTCGTTCGCCTCCACCGCCGGGGCCACCCTGGCCATGCTCAGCAGCCGCTTTTTGCTGCGTGACTGGGTACAAGTGCGCTTTGGTCAGCGCCTGGCCAACATCAATGCCGGGGTCGAGCGCGAAGGCGCGTTTTACCTGTTCGCCCTGCGCCTGGTGCCGCTGTTCCCGTTCTTTTTGATCAATCTGGCCATGGGCCTGACCCGCTTGCCGGTGCGCACCTACTGGTGGGTCAGCCAGCTGGGCATGCTGCCGGGCACCCTGGTGTATGTGAATGCCGGACGTGAGCTGGGCCAGCTGGACTCGCTGAGCGGCATCCTCTCGCCGGGCCTGCTCGGCGCCTTCGTGCTGCTCGGGGTGTTCCCACTGATCGCGCGCAAGCTGCTCGGCCTGATCAAGGCCCGCCGGGTTTACGCCGGCTGGGACAAACCCAAGACCTTCGACCGCAACCTGGTGGTGATTGGTGCCGGTGCTGGCGGACTGGTCAGCTCGTATATCGCGGCGGCGGTGAAGGCCAAAGTCAGCCTGATCGAAAAACACCAGATGGGCGGCGACTGCCTCAATACCGGGTGCGTGCCCTCTAAAGCGCTGCTGCGCTCGGCCAAGCTGGCCAATGAGTTGAAGAAAGGCGAAGCCCTGGGCTTCACCGGAGTGCAGGGCACGGTGGATTTCCCGGCGGTGATGCAGCGCATCCAGCGGGTGATCGCCGACATCGAGCCGCATGACTCGGTGGAGCGCTACACCGGCCTGGGCGTCGAAGTGATTCAAGGTGAAGCAAAAATCCTCACGCCCTGGACGGTCGAGGTCAATGGCCAGACCCTGAGCAGCCGCAGCCTGATCATCGCCGCCGGCGCACGGCCGTTCGTGCCGGATATTCCCGGCCTCGAGCAAATGCGTGCCTATACCTCGGACAGCATCTGGACCCTGCGTGAGCAACCGCGCTGGCTGCTGGTGCTGGGCGGCGGGCCGATCGGCTGCGAACTGTCGCAAGCCTTCCAGCGCCTCGGCAGCCAGGTGATTCAAGTAGAACGCGGCGCTCGTCTGCTGCCCCGCGAAGACGCCAATGCCAGCGAGGCGGTGATGAGCAGCCTGCGCGCCGATGGCGTCGACTTACGCCTGCGCCATCAGGCCGAGCGCTTTGAGGTGATCGACGGCGAAACCCGGATGATTGCCCGCAACCTCGACACCGGCGAGCCGGTGACCATCGCCTTCGACTGCCTGCTGCTGGCCCTCGGCCGCAAGGCCAATGTCAGCGGCTACGGCGCCGAAGAGCTGGGCCTGAGCGTGCGCGACAACGGCACCCTGGAAACCGACGACTACCTGGCCACGCGCTACCCCAATATCTATGCCGTGGGCGATGTCACCGGGCCGTATCAGTTCACCCATGTGTCCGCCCACCAGGCTTGGTACGCGGCGGTCAACGCGCTGTTTTCCGGCTTCAAACGCTTTAAGGCCGATTACCGGGTGATTCCGCACTGCACCTTCACCGACCCGGAAGTCGCGCGGGTCGGCCTCAGTGAGAACGAAGCCCAGGCGCAAAACACCGCCTATGAAGTCACCCGCTACGGCATTGATGACCTCGACCGCGCCATCGCCGACGAAGCCGCCCATGGCTATGTGCAGGTGCTCACCGAGCCCGGCAAGGACCGCATTCTCGGGGTGACCATAGTCGGCGAACACGCCGGTGAACTGCTCACCGAATACGTGCTGGCGATGAAGTACAACATGGGCCTGAACAAGATTCTCGGCACCATCCACAGCTACCCGACCATGAGTGAAGCGAACAAGTACGCCGCCGGCGAGTGGAAACGTGCGCATGCCCCGCAAGGGTTGCTGCGGCTGGTTGAGCGCTTCCACACTTGGCGGCGCAGCTGATGCGCGCCTTAGTGCTGGGCCTGCTGCTCGCCGCCCCCTTGGCCCAGGCAGAGAACCGGCTGACGCCCTGGACTGCCGGCCCGCCCGCTGCTGCATGGTCGACGCCGTGGAAGCTGGCGGACATTCCCAAGCTCAGGCCGTCTGAGCGTTCACTGGTCGAGTTAGATGGTCAGCGCGTGTTGCAAATCAAAGCCGATGCCGCCGCTGGCGGGCTGGTGCATCCCTTGAGCTTGCCCGGTGAGCAAGCCTGGCAACTGAGCTGGCAGTGGCGCACTGAGCAAAAGCTGGACAAGGCCCGTTTCGCCACCCGCGAAGGCGACGACTACGCCGCGCGGGTGTATGTGCTGCTCGACTATCCGCTGGACTCGCTGAGCTTCGTCACCCGGCAGAAGCTGCGCCTGGCACGCACCTTCTTCGACCCCGATCTGCCGGCCGCGACCTTGAGCTACGTTTGGGATAACCGCAAAGCACCCGGCACGCATGCGCGCAGCGCCTACACCGAAACGGTGGAAATGCACGTGCTGCGCGGCCCGGAAGCGCCATTGGGTGAGTGGCTGGAGGAGTCACGTGATCTACGCGCTGACGCCATCGCCGCTTTCGGCAGCGCGCCGCGCAAGATTCTCGGCGTAGTGTTTGCCGCCGACAGCGACAACACCGGCGAGTCACTGACCAGCTACTTTGCCCAGCCGCTGTTGCACGGCAAGCCCTGACAGGTGCAGCCACAGCCCGTACCATAGCCCCTCATCGTTTGACTCATGGATGCGCGCGTTTGAGCAATCACTATGACCTGCTGTTGATCGGTGCTGGCCATGCCCACCTCGGCGTCTTGCGCCGCTGGGCCTTGGTCGAGCGGCCACCGGGGCGTATTGGCCTGATAAGCCCTGGCCCGGTGGCCTGGTATTCCGGCATGTTGCCGGGGCTGCTGGCCGGCCGGCACAGCGCCGCAGACTGTCAGGTGGAACTGCAGACGCTGTGTCGCGCGGCCAAGGTCGAGCTGCTCATCAGCCCGCTAGAAAGCCTCTCCGCCGCCCAGCAGCAGGTGCAGCTGGCTGATGGCCGCACCTTAGATGCGAGCTGGCTATCGCTGAATGTCGGCGCGCAAGTCAGCGCACCACCGCAACAAGGCGAGGCCATGCAGCTGCTGGCAGTAAAACCCTTCGATCGGTTTATCCGCGGCTGGCAGCAATGGCAGGCCACCCCCCAGCCCATGGCGATTCTCGGAGGCGGTGCGGCGGGGGTCGAGTTGGCGCTGGCGTTGGCCGACAAGGTGCCGCAGTTGTCGCTGTTCTGCGCCGGCCACCTGCTCGATGGTTTGTCGCCTGGGGTACGCCTGCGGGCGCTGGGCCATCTGCGCCAACACGCCGTGGAAGTCCGCGAAGACTGCCCGATCAGCCGCATCGACAACGACCGCCTGCTCAGCGGTAATGCGCCGGTCTGGCGCGGTCAACGGCTGTTACTGGCCAGCGGGGCCGAGGCGTTTGCCTGGCCAGCACACAGCGGCCTGGGCTGCGATGAGCGCGGCTTTGTGTTGATTGCACCAACGCTACAGAGCTACACCCATCCGACCATTTTCGCCGTGGGCGACTGCGCCAGCCTGCCCGGAGCGCGCAAAAGCGGGGTCTACGCGGTGCGCCAAGGCCCGGTGCTCGCCGCCAATCTGAATGCCGCGCTGCGCGGTCTGCCGCTCAAGCGCTACCGCCCGCAACGGCAGAGCCTGGCGTTGTTGGCCACCGGCGATGGTGGCGCGCTGCTGGATTGGCACGGCTACAGCGCCGGCGGCCAATGCTACGGCCGCTGGAAGGACTGGCTGGATAAGGGCTTTATCCAGCGCCATCGTTTTTAGCGGCGTTAACCGAACTCATGGCCAGAAGCAGGGCTAAGGAATTAACCCGCCTGCGACCAAAGTGCCATAGCTGAATACGCCCGGGGCTGCTCGAATCAGGCGCCCGTTAACGGTTACTCACTGGGTGTATCAGCCGCCATGGTCTACAGATTCGCCGACAACAGCCGATTGCCTAGCCAAGCCTATCCAACTGCACGCACTCAGGCGTCCGCCAGCATGGCCTACGCAGGGCTTAATGGCGCGCCACAGCGACCCTCTGCCGCTGGGCTCATAATAAAAATAATGAGGTTTGTCATGCGCTCTGCTTTTATTACCTACCCCAAGGCCTGTCTGCTGCACGCAATCGGTTTGGCCGGGTTGATGGCGGCCTACCAGCAGATGCAACTGCCTTGGTTTATCAGCATTCCGTCCTTTCTGCTGTTGGCCCTGTGGCCCTGGCTGGGTCCCTGGCAGCGCCAGGATGAAGAGCAGCCCGCGCACCCCAGTAGCCACGACGAGTCGTTCAACCGCCTCAGTCAAAATCTGTCACGGCAGACCTGTCATAACGCCCTGGCGGCCGCTGAGGTGGCCCATGCTGCGCAGCAATTGGCCGGCAAACTGCAGTCGCAACTGAGCGCCACCGAACAGATCAACCAAGCCGCCGACGCCATCACCCACACTGAACACGACAACGCCCAGCGCGCCGAACAGACCCTGCTGGCAGCGCAGGGCGCGCGACAGAGCAGCAACAGCGGGCAACAGCAACTGCGTGAAACCATCACCACCATGCAGCAACTCAGCGCGCAGACCAGCACCAGCCGTGAACTGATTGATGGCCTCAGCAACCGCACCGAACAGATCGGAAAAGTTACCCAGGTGATCCAATCAATAGCCAACCAGACCAACCTGCTGGCGCTGAATGCCGCCATCGAGGCCGCCCGTGCCGGCGAAATGGGCCGTGGTTTTGCCGTGGTCGCCGACGAGGTGCGTAACCTGGCCGGACGCACCAGCAGCGCCACCGAGGAAGTCACGCAAATGATCAGCGACATCCGCCAGCAAAGTGCGGCGGTGGTCAGCCATATGCAGCAACAAGCTGAGCAGCTGACCCTGGCGGCAACACAGGTCGAACAAACCGGCGAGCAATTGCAGGGCATCGCCAGCCTAGCCGAAGAGGTTGAGAGCCAGGTCGGGCAGATCGGCAGTGGCACCCGGCACAACCACGAGCGCCTAGCTGAACTGTCGGTGGCGGTCGGTCAATTGCGCAGCGATGTCGACGGCAGCGAAGGGCAGACGCGCCAGCTCAGCAGCGCCGCCGGGCGTTTGGTCGGTCTGGCAGAAAGCATCAGCGAACAACTCGCCGGCGTCGGTTTGGATGACTACCACCAGCGTATTTTTGATCTCGCCCGCCACGCCGCGGCGCAGATTGCCGCGCAGTTCGAAGCGGATCTGCAGGCAGGGCGCATCAGCGCAAGCGACCTGTTCGACCGCCATTACCAGCCTATTGCCGGCAGCTTCCCGGCCAAGTACAGCACCCGCTTCGACCGTTATGCCGACCAAGTGCTGCCGGCCATTCAGGAGCCGTTGCTGAGTCAGCACGAAGGTCTAGTGTTCGCCATCGCCTGCACCCCAGAAGGCTATGTGCCGACCCACAACAACGCCTTCAACCATCCGTCCTGCGGGGATCGGGCGGTGGACACCCTGAAAAGCCGCAGCAAACGCCTGTTTAACGACCGCACCGGCATCCGCTGTGGAAGCCATGAGCAACCTCTGTTGCTGCAGACCTATATGCGCGACACCGGTGAGCTGATGCACGACCTGTCCGTGCCCATCATGGTGCAAGGTCGCCACTGGGGCGGGTTGCGCCTGGGTTATAAGCCAGAGGCATAGTTACCCTTAGAGCTACCGGCTTTGTACGCGCTGCCGCAGCGCAGCCTTTCTGATGCACTGATGAATACCGCTCGCCGCGTATAGATCGGCGGGGGGGTATTCATTTGATCGATAGTCAAAATGGAAATTTTTGAATTATCGAATCACCGCAGGACTCCTATGCTGTACGCCACTCACGCGACTCATGAGCATTTGCCCACAAGGAGCAAGTTATGAAGATTTTGCTGGTTCTGACTTCCCACGACCAACTCGGCGACACTGGGCAGAAGACCGGTTTCTGGCTGGAAGAGTTCGCCTCGCCTTATTACCTGTTCAAGGACGCCGGCGCGCAGTTGACCCTCGCCTCACCTAAGGGCGGTCAACCACCGCTCGACCCGAGTAGCGACGCCAAAGACGCCCAAACCGCCGCCACCGAGCGCTTCAAGGCAGACCCTGCGGCGCAGCAAGTGCTGGCCAACACGGTGCCGCTGAGCCAAGTAAAGGCCGATGATTTCGACGCGGTGTTCTATCCAGGTGGCCACGGCCCACTGTGGGATTTGGCCGAAGACCGCCACTCCATCGCCCTGATCGAACGCTTCCATGCGCAAAACAAGCCAGTGGCGGCGGTATGCCACGCGCCGGGCGTGTTGCGTCATGTCAAAGCGGCCAACGGCCAGCCCCTGGTCAGCGGCAAAAAGGTCACCGGCTTCAGCAACAGCGAGGAAGCCGCGGTGCAACTGACTGAGGTGGTGCCGTTTTTGGTGCAAGACATGCTCATCGTCAACGGCGGTCACTACTCCAGCGTCAACGACTGGCAGAGCCATGTAAAAGTCGACGGGCTGTTGATCACCGGGCAAAACCCGGCCTCCTCGGACGCCACCGCCGAAGCGCTGATGACACTGCTGAACAGCCCTAAACGCTAAACACACTGGCGCTCAGGCGGCCGTTGCCGTAAATAGGCCGCCACGCCACCTGAACGCCGCCAGAGGTAACCTTGACCATGCAACTCAACGCCGATTTCAGCCAACGGGCGCTGGTGCGCCCTGACGACAGTCCCTGGCTGGCATCACCCATGCCCGGGGTGGAACGGCGCATGCTCGACCGGATTGGCGAGGAAGTGGCACGGGCGACCTCAATCGTGCGTTATGCGGCAAACTCGCATTTCAGCGCCCATCAGCATCCAGGCGGCGAGGAGTTCCTGGTGCTTGAAGGGGTGTTTTCCGATGAGCGCGGCGACTACCCCGCCGGCACCTATGTGCGTAACCCGATTGGCAGCCAGCACGCGCCGTTCAGCCGCGACGGCTGCACGATCTTCGTCAAACTTATGCAGTTTGACCCGGCCGATGAGCAGCACGTGGTGATCGACAGCACCCACGCCGAATGGCTGCCCGGCCTGGTACCTGGGCTGCGCGTACTACCGCTGCACCAGCACGGCACTGAGCATGTGGCGCTGGTACGTTGGGCGCCCGGCACCCGTTTCAGCCGCCATCGGCATTGGGGCGGCGAGGAGATTCTGGTGCTGGAGGGCACCTTTCAGGATGAGTTCGGTGATTACCCAGCGGGCAGCTGGCTGCGCAGCCCACACCTGTCAGAGCACACCCCGTTCAGCGAACAGGGCTGCCTGATCTGGGTAAAAACCGGGCACTTGGGCGATTAACAGCACGGATACGCGTGGGCCGTCATGCCGCCTTGAGTGGCACCCGCCGCAGGCGCGCAATCGCGAACCTGCGCACGGCATGCCGAACGACGGCTGGCCGGGCGAGGTGATGGTTAAACCGATCGAACACCTCCTTGATTGTTTAGCCATGCCACAACCAAGCATGTGAAAAATCAGATTTAACCCATGCTTTAGCCTGTGTGAATCTGCTGGCCATGTGTACGTCCAGCACCTTTTCGCTCACCCCCGCCTGCATCGCGCAGCTGTCTAAACGGCACTATTGCGCCGTGCAGCAGAGCAACGCCACGCTGCCAAAAACCCTAGCCTTCTGGGCACTCTGGCATTGCCGCCACGCGCGCCCGCCGGACGCGCGGCGCACCGCCCTCTGATTGCCGACGCTGAGCCCTGTCCGCTCAAGCACCTGCCAGCCGTACCCAGGAAGCTGCTTATGAATGCCGCCACCCAGCCCGTAATACCCGCTGCCGAACGTTGCCCGTCCTATTACAGCGCCAGCCTCAATGAGGAAACCGATTACCCGACCCTGCAGGGTGAGGTCAGCGTCGATGTGGTGATCATCGGCGGCGGCTTTACCGGCGTCGCATCCGCCGTGGAGCTGGCCGAACGCGGCCTCAAAGTCGCCATAGTCGAAGCCAACAAAATTGGCTGGGGCGCCACCGGGCGCAATGGCGGCCAGGTCACCGGCAGCCTCTCCGGCGATGCGGCCATGAGCAAACAGATGCGCAACACGTTGGGCGAGGAGGTCGAGGACTTTATCTGGCACCTGCGCTGGCGTGGCCACGCGATCATCAAGGATCGGGTGGAAAAGTACGGCATTCAGTGCGACCTCAAACACGGCCACCTGCACGCGGCGATGAAGCCGGTGCATATGCAGGAATTGGAAGCCACCCATGCCGAAGCCGTGCGCCGAGGCATGGCCGCTGACGTGACCTTGCTCGACCGTGACGGCGTGCGCAGCCACCTGGCCAGCGACCTGTACAACGGCGCGCTGAAGAACACCCGCAACATGCACCTGCACCCGCTGAATCTGTGCATCGGTGAAGCCCGCGCCGCCGCCAGTTTGGGCGCGTTGATTTTCGAGCACTCCGAGGTGCTGGAGATTGTTCATGGGGCCAAGCCGGCGGTGGTCACCGCGCAAGGGCGGATCAACGCCAAGCAGGTGCTGTTGGCAGGCGACGTTTATCACAAACTGGAGCCAAAAAAGCTCAAGGGCATGATCTTCCCGGCCATGGGCGGCATCGTCACCACCGAGCCGCTGGGGGAGTTGGCCGAGCAGATCAACCCGCAGGACCTCGCCGTGTACGACTGCCGTTTCGTCCTCGACTACTACCGCCTCACCGCCGACAAGCGCCTGCTGTTCGGCGGTGGCTGCAACTACTCCGGCCGCGATTCACGCGACATTGCCGCCGAGCTGCGCCCTGGCATCGAGCAGACCTTCCCGCAGCTCAAGGGGGTGGCCATTGATTTTCAGTGGAGCTGCGCCATGGGCATCGTGATCAACCGCATCCCACAGCTGGGCAAGCTCTCGGACAACGTCTGGTATTGCCAGGGTTATTCCGGCCACGGCATCGCCACCACCCACATCATGGGCGAGATCATGGCCAACGCCCTGACCGGCACGATGGGCCACTACGACACCTTCGCCGCCTGCAAACACATCAAGGTGCCGCTCGGTGATGTGTTCGGCAACCCGATGCTGGCGGCAGGCATGTGGTACTACCAGATGCTGGAAAAACTCCGTTAGTCCACTCGATTACACGACAGAGCGGCTTGGGTAGCCGGGACTTCATCGCGCTCATCAACAAAGGCCACTGCCGGCGAACCATCGGCGTTGTGTTGATACACCGCGCTCGGCTGGCCCTGCTCATTGAAGAACACCTGGCCCAGCCCCGCGCCATTCCACAGCCGCTCGCCAGCTTTGCTGCGCGAGGGGATGCGCGGCGTAACCTGCATGCGCCGGCGCTTGGTCAGCCAGTTAAGCGGTGACCAGGGCGCGTATAGCCAGCGGTTGAGGCGGTCGAACCAGTCGAGCAGGCGCTGCGGAAAATCGTTTTTCAAACCGCTGCTGGTGATCTGCCAGAGCTGCGGCCCCTGCTTGCGCTGACGAATCAGCACCTTGTAGACGAAGGAGTAATGCACGTCGCCGGAGAGGATCACGTAGTTACCCGGCGTGCGCGAGTGGCGGAAGATATTCAGCATCACCTTCGCCGCGCCGCGGTGGGCCATCCAGTTCTCGGCATCGACCATCAACGGATGACCCGCCCAGCTGAACACCTTCTGCACGCTTTCGATCAGCTTGACGCCGAACATAGGCGCAGCCGAAACGATGATCGCTGACGGCTGATCCAGCAGTGCCTGCTGAAATTCGCAGAGTGCTTCCCAGTCCATCAGGCCAGAGGGGCGCTTGCGCTTGCGTTCACTGCGCCAGCGCCGGGTACGGGTATCCAGCACCACCAGTGTCGGGCTGGTCGGCAAGACGAAATGCCACTGGTGAAAGCCGAGTAGCGTGTCGATCAACGCATCCTGCTGCTGGCTGTGCATATGGTTGTCCGCATCACGCTCCGCCGTCATGGCCTGGACAGCCTGCAACGGCTTGGCGAACACCTGCGGGTTATTGCCCCAACCTTGGCACAGCAGGTAGGCAATCAGCGCATTGCCGAGAATGCGCTTGGAAAACGGATGACCATAGGCCGTCTGCTCCCACTGCGCAGAGAGGTTCCAGTCATCGGTGACGTCGTGGTCATCGAAGATCATCAACGTGGGCAGGTGGGCGAGGGCCCGGGCAACCTGCGCCAGGCCGCCGCGAAACGCTTCGATGTGCTCACGCTCGGCCTGATAGCGCGGCACTTCGTCGTCACTCAACGCCGGCATCTCGGCATCCAGCAAGGTCCAGGGCACAGGTGACCAGACCAGCAGGTACATGGCCAGCACTTCGGCGCAGGTCACCAGGTGGTTGTCGGCGCTGCTGGTGGTGAATATCGGTTTTTCCACCCCGCCAAAGAAACGTTCGCGCAGGGTTTCGTTGCTTTTCAGTTCCGGCAGCAATTCGGCACGCTGGTAGTAGCTGGCCGGGTGCTCATACAGCGCCGTGCTGTCATCGACCACCGCGCCCTCCAGGTGCTCACCGAACAGCCCGAGGCGGGCGATAACCTGATGAATCGCGCGCAACATCGGCCCGCTGACATCATCGGCGTACACCTGGTCGCCGCTCATCAGCAGCAACGCCGGCCGCTGTTCAGGGGCGTGCGCTTCGGCCAACAGCCGGTCGGCGCAGAGCAGGCCATCGGCCGAGGGATGATGCGGCTTGCGGCAGGAACCGTGAAGCAGGTGGTCAAGCCGTTCACGCAGGACGAAGTTAGGCTGCGCCACACCGTCATACAACAAGTGCGGTGCCCACTCGGCAATGCCCTGCGCCGCCTGATCGGGTTGCTCGATCAACAGGTCATAGTCGATCTGCACATCGCAGGGCAGCGGCGTATCCAAGGCAAGTTCGATCAGGTGGATAAAGGCATGCTCACCGATCTGGACAACCTGACAGCTGTCGCCCTGCAGCGGATAGCGCTGCGGCGCTGCAGCGTCGCCATGGGCCAGCTGCAGACTTAGGCTCAGCGGCCGACTGCCGACCAACCAGAGCACCAGGCACTGCGGCTGCATGCGCCGCAGCAGCGGACCGGCCAGCACCAGGGGGAGGTCATCATGGACAGCAGCGGTGGGTATCGGCATCAGGGCATTGGGCTCAGGTGACATGCGCAAGGGCAATAGAACGCCATTTTGCGCCACAGGTTCAGTCTTTGCAGCCGGCCAAGTCTGTTTAGCTCATTGTGCGGCCTGGCGCAGCCCCGGCAGATCGAGGATTTCAATCTCGCCATAGGTCAGCCGCACAATGCCCTGGCCTTGCAGTTCCTTGAGGATCTGGTTGGTGGTCTGCCGGGAGATCGACAGCATCAGCGCCAGCTGCTCCTGAGGCAAATGAATGACCCGGCGCGGCTCACCTTCGCCGTAATTTTCGGCCATCAGCAGCAGCCGCCGGGCCAGGCGCGGGGCCGCCGGCAGCAGGCTCATTTCTTCCAGGGCAATAAACGCCAGGCGCAGTTTCTGGCTCATCAGCAGGGCGAAGTCGCGCCAGTACTGCGGTTGTTGCTCGAGCAGCGCCAGCAACGGCGCCTGCGGTACCAGTAGCAGGGTGGTGGCACCTTCGGCAAAGGCATCGTGGGTGCGCGGCTGGCCGTCGAACAGGGAAATCTCGCCGAACCAGTAGGGCGGCTCGACCAGGGTCAGCAGCGCTTCCTTGCCGGCGGCGTTGACCGCGCCAATGCGCATACCCCCGGCAACCACCGCATACAAACCGCAAGGCGGATCGCCGCGACGAAACAACACTTGTCCCGCCGCCAACTGCTGCACCTGAGCAGCCGCGAGCAGGGTGTCTTGCAACCCGGTAGGCAGGGCGTTGAACCAATGACCCTGGCGCAAGCGGGTCTGATAGCTGTGGGCGGCGTTCATCGCTGACCCTCGGTTTGTCGGCTAACTGACAGAGCGCCGCGTGGTCCCGGGTTCATGCTGGGCACCTGTCTTGCGTGAGGAACATAAGCATGAAAACCCTGGTCGACCATCTGGCTCAATACGCGGCGTATCACCGCGATCCACGCAATATTCTCAGCCACTTTATCGGCATTCCTCTGATCGTTCTGGCGGTGGCGGTGTTGCTCGCGCGCCCGGGTTTCGAGGTGCTCGGCCTGTGGCTATCCCCGGCCGTGTTAGTGGCCCTGGCAGCGGGCGCATTCTACCTGCGCCTAGACCTGCGCTTCGGCCTGTTGATGGCATTGCTGTTAGGGCTCTGCCTGTGGGCGGCGGCAAACCTGGCGCTGCAGTCGACAACCATCTGGTTGAGCAGCGGCATTGGCCTGTTTGTGCTCGGCTGGATAATTCAGTTTGTGGGGCATTATTACGAAGGCCGCAAGCCGGCCTTCGTCGATGATGTGATGGGTTTGGTGATCGGCCCGCTGTTCGTCGTCGCCGAAGCCGCCTTCCTGCTAGGCCTGCGCAAGGCGCTTGAGCAGGCCATCGTCGAACGTGCCGGGCCGACCTGCATCCACGCAAAGCCAGCCCGCACCTGATAATTACTGAGCCGCCAGCGGCGGCTCAGCTCAATACATCGCCATCCACTGATTGGTCAATGAACGGGTGTGGCGATACACGGTGATCGGCGCAAACGGCCGGCCCGAGGCACTCTGCAGGGCGCTGCTCTGGCTGTTGAGGTCGACCAGCGCGGCCTTGAGATAATCCCAGCGGGTTTTCAGCTTGCTGATCTGCGGGTCGTTCTTGACGTTGAGTGCGGCCAGTTGTTGATCAACCGAGGGCACGATCTTGCGTTCGTCCTGACCGAGGTAGGTATCGGTCTGCTCGCGGGCGATCTCGAAGTTGCCGAAGTAGGAACGGCTGAGGTACTGCACGGAGAGATATTCGAGCTTGGCCGACAGTTCATTGTCGCCCGCCGCCGAGAACGTACGGGTTTGCTCCAGTACCCCGAGCAAGGCTTTGCTGAGGTCTTCCGGGTAGCGCCAGGGCATGTCTTCTTCGTTCGGGCCAAAGGCCACGCCACGGCGCACCTGCACCACCAACTCCTGGTGTGCACTGCGCAAGGCATCGCTACTTTGCGGCAGGCTTTGCACCGCGGCCGCCAGGGCTTGCAGGTCAGCTTCCAGGGCGTCTTGGTGTTTCTTTTGGAAACCCTCGCCGCGTAACAGCATGAGGCTGCTGGTAACCCGGCTGGCCTGCACCTGCACCTGTTCCTGAGGGGTAACGGCTTGAGCAAAGGTCAACGGCGAGAGGCCGGAAAACAGCCCGATAAGTGCCAGCAATAGCCAGCGAGACAGCATGGTGGAACGCATACGAGGGTGCTCCTTATTATTTTTGTGAGCAGTGCTAAACGAATCAGCGGGTACATTTGCGCGCCACAGGGTACTGCACTGAATACGCGATAAAAGCAGCCTAAAGAGTGATTTCGTCGGAAAAATGCGCCGTTCAGCCGAGTAATGCCGCGTCTGCACGCTGACAGCCCCTCAACTGGCGCTTAGCAGTGACACCGATTTGATCTGCGCCCAGAGTTGCTGGCCAGGCTGAATATCCAGGCGGTCGAAGGAGTAGCGGGTGATGCGCGCCATCAGTTGCTCGCCACCCACTTGCAACCGCACCAGCACATGCGCCTGCTCGGCCACGTTGATCCAATCGAGCACCCGCGCGGGCAGCAGGTTGAGCACGCTGCTGTCTTGCGCCTGTTGCAGACTCAGGCTGATATCCCGCGCCTTGATCTTGACCCGCACCGACGCGTCCAACGGCAGCGGCCCATGCGGCAACTGCAAGCTGATGCGGCTGCCGGCTAGCTGCACCGCGAGCAAACCGTAAGCCGCGTCATGCGCCATGACCTGCGCATCCACCACCGCTTCGGCGTCGTCCTCGAAGACAAATGGCAGATCGGCGCGCAGCAGGGTTTCCTTGAGCGGGCCGCTGGCACTGGCGCTACCCTCTTCGAGCAACACCAGATGCTCGGCCAGGCGCGCGACTTCATCCGGCGAATGGCTGACGTAAATAATTGGAATCTGCAGCTCGCCATGCAGCCGCTCCAGATAGGGAAGTACTTCCTGTTTGCGCTTGAGATCAAGCGAGGCCAGCGGCTCGTCCAGCAGCAGTAACCGTGGGCTGGTCAGCAACGCGCGGGCAATGCCGACGCGCTGCTGTTCACCGCCAGAGAGCTTGCCCGGTAGACGCTGCAGCAGATGGCCAATCCCCAGCAGGTCAACCGCCTGTTCCAGGGCAATGCGCCGCTGGCCGATTGGAATGCGCTTCAACCCGTAGTCCAGATTGCGCTGCACCGACAGGTGGCTAAACAGGTTGGCATGCTGAAACACGTAACCCACGGCCCGCTGGTGCGCCGGCACGAAGATGCCACGCTGACTGTCCTGCCACAGCTCACCATTGACCTGCAGGTAGCCCTCGGTGGGTCGATCCAAGCCGGCGAAACAGCGCAGGCAGCTGGTTTTGCCCGAACCGGAATGGCCGAACAACGCGCTGACGCCACGACCGGGCAGGTGCAAGTCGACATCCAGGCTGAAGCCGGGGTGCTCAACCTTGAACCGCGCCTGGATTTCACCCAGCCCTGCGACCGTACGAATAGCCGCCGGGCGGCGCTGCAGTGGCCAGATCATTGCCAAATCCGCTTGCTGCTGCGCCCGGAATACAACGCCAGCAACACGATAAAGGAGAACAGCAGCATGCCGCCGGCCAGCCAGTGGGCTTGGGCGTACTGCATGGTTTCGACATGGTTGTAGATCTGCACGGAGGCCACCTGGGTCTTGCCGGGGATATTGCCGCCGATCATCAGCACCACGCCGAACTCACCGACGGTATGGGCAAAACCGAGCACTGCGGCGGTGACAAAACCCGGCTTGGCCAACGGCAGCACCACCGTAAAAAACGCATCCCACGGCCCAGCCCGCAAGGTGGCCGCCGCCTCCAGCGGGCCACGGCCAATGGCCTCGAAGGCGTTTTGCAGCGGCTGCACAACAAAGGGCAGGGAATAAAACACCGAGCCGATCACCAGGCCGCTGAAGGTAAAGGTCAAGGTGCCCAGGCCGAGACTCTGCGTCAGCTGACCGATAACACCATGCGGGCCCATGCTCACCAGCAGGTAAAAACCAATCACCGTCGGCGGCAGCACCAGCGGCAGGGCCACCACCGCGCCTATCGGCTGCTTCCAGCGCGAGTCAGTGCGCGCCAGCCACCAGGCAATCGGCGTACCGAGCAGCAGCAGCACCACGGTGGTCAGCGCGGCCAACTCCAGGGTCAGCAGAACGGCAGCAACATCAGCATGCGTCAGTGGCATCAGAACATCTCGTTAAAGCTGGTAGCCGTAAGACTTGATAATCGCGGCCGCTTTCGCGCCTTTCAGGTACGCGGTAAAGGCCGCCGCCGCAGGGTTGTGTTCACCCGTCTTGAGAAGCAACCCATCCTGCTTGATCGGCGTGTGCAGCTCGGCCGGCACCCGCCAGGCCGAACCGCTGCTGAGCTGGCCGTCTTGGTACACCTGCGACAGGGCGACAAAGCCCAGCTCGGCGTTACCCGTGGCAATAAATTGGTGGGTCTGGGTGATGCTCTGCCCCTCGACCAGTTTGTCCTTAACCACCGCGCTCAGGCCCAGTTTTTCCAGCACTTCGCTGGCGGCCAGGCCATAGGGCGCAGCCTTGGGGTTAGCCATGGCCAGATGCTGGTACTGATTGGCCTTGAGCACAGCCGGGCTGCCGTCGAGATAACCCGGGGCGGCTGACCACAGCACCAGACTGCCGACCGCATAGGTGAAGCGCGTACCGCTGACGCCCAAACCCTCGCTGTCCAGCTTGGCCGGGGTGCTGGCATCGGCACTGAGGAACACCTCAAACGGCGCGCCATGCACAATCTGCGCGTACAGCTGACCAGTGGCACCAAACGAGGCAAGCACGTGGTGTCCGCTATCCCGTTCAAACTCGGCAGCAATCGCCTGCAACGGCGCGGTGAAGTTGGCGGCCACCGCCACCTGTACCTGCCCGGCCAAGGCGTGATTGCTCCACAGTCCGCCAGTGAGCAGCGCCAGCAGCACGGTTGATAGACGACGTTCCATACAATGTCGATCCGTTATGTTCAGGGATATATAGCGCTTTATACACTGTCACGCACACCCGTACTAAGACCGCGGCATCAATACATTGCTGGCTCACCGTTAACCAGGCCGAAAAGATCGGCGGCCGCGCCTTCGCACCGCCGCCGAAACGCCTTAGCTCAGACCGATTTCCACCCGCTCGCCCTGCAGGCGCACCGGCCAGGTGCGCAGTTGCTGCTGCGGATACTCCAGGCAGCTGCCGTCCTGCAGGCGGAAATGCTGCTTGTACAACGGCGCGGCAATCACCAGATCACCGGCGAGGTGGCCGATGATGCCGCGCCCGATCACGTTGGCACCGGACAGCGGATCGCGGTTATCAAGGGCGAACAGTTGCTTGTCGCTCGCCTCGTTGGGCAGATAGAACAGCGCCACTTGCGCACCGTCGACCCAGGCTACAACACCGGAGTTGGCCACCAGGTCGGCACGGCTACACACGGTGCGCCATTGCAGGTCTGCTGCCCCAATTACTGCTGCATTCGACTGGCTCATCAGACGACCTCCTCGAAGACGGGGATAAGTGACTGTTCATCGGCTCGCAGCGGCCGGCGCTGACCGCGCTCATCGACAAACTGGATATCCGGATCGCCGCGCTTGTCATTCACAAAGGTGCGGAAACGCTTGAGCTTCTCCGGGTCTTGCAGGGCGTTAGCCCATTCACACTCGTAGCGATCGACCACCAACTGCATCTGCGCTTCCAGCTCACTGGCGAGATTCAGGCTGTCATCGATAATCACCGCCTTGAGGTAATCCAGGCCGCCTTCCAGCGACTCGCGCCACACCGAGGTGCGTTGCAAACGGTCGGCGGTGCGCACGTAGAACATCAGGAAGCGGTCGATATAGCGCACCAGCGTGGCGTCATCGAGGTCGGTGGCGAACAGCTCTGCATGCCGTGGGCGCATACCGCCGTTACCGCTGACATACAGATTCCAGCCGTTCTCGGTGGCGATCACGCCAACGTCTTTGCTCTGCGCCTCGGCGCATTCGCGGGTGCAACCGCTGACCGCGAACTTGATCTTGTGCGGCGAGCGCAGGCCCTTGTAGCGGTTCTCCAACAGCAGCGCCATGGCCACGCTGTCTTGCACGCCATAACGGCACCAGGTGCTACCGACGCAGCTCTTCACTGTACGCAGCGATTTGCCGTAGGCGTGGCCAGTTTCAAAGCCGGCGGCAATCAGCTCGGCCCAGATGTCAGGCAGCTCGTGCAGCTGCGCGCCAAACAGGTCGATGCGCTGGCCGCCAGTGATCTTGGTGTAGAGGTCATATTTCTTCGCCACCGCACCGATGGCAATCAGCCCGTCCGGGGTCACCTCGCCACCGGGAATACGCGGCACCACCGAGTAGGTGCCGTTCTTCTGCATGTTGGCCATAAAGGTGTCGTTGGTGTCCTGCAGTGGCACCAGCAACGGGTCGCTGATTGAGCGGTTCCAGCACGAGGCGAGGATCGAACCCACCGCCGGCTTGCAAATGTCGCAGCCAACATGACCGCGACCATGCTTGGCCAGCAGCGCCTCAAAACTCTCGATGCCTTCCACCCGCACGATGCCGTACAGCTCCTGACGGGTGTAGGCGAAGTGCTCGCACAGGCTCTTGTCTACGACCACGCCGCGGGCGGTCAACTCGTGCTCGAAGACTTGCTTGAGCAACGCCGAGCAACCACCGCAACCGGTGGCGGCCTTGGTGCAGGCTTTCAGGCCGGCGAGGTCGCCGCAACCGCCGTCGATAGCTGAGCAGATCGCTCCCTTGCTGACGTTATGGCAGGAGCAGATGGTCGCAGTGTCCGGCAACGCATCGGCACCCAGGGTCGGCGCGCCTTCACCTTGCGGGAGGATCAGGCAGGACGGATCGGCCGGCAGCTGAATGCCGTTCTGCACGTACTGCAACAAGCTGTCGTAGTAGCTGTTGTCGCCCACCAGCACGGCGCCGATGGCCTGTTTGCCGTCGGCGGAGACCACCAGACGGCGATAGCTGGCGTTGGCTTCATCGATAAAACGGTAGCTGCGCGAGCCGGCGATGGCGCCATGGGCGTCACCGATGGAGCCGACGTCGACGCCGAGCAGCTTGAGTTTGGTCGACATGTCCGCGCCCATAAACGGCTCGCTGTCCTCACCGCTGAGTTGCGTGGCGACGCTGCGGGCCATCTGGTAGCCCGGCGCAACCAAGCCGAAGATGCCGCCGTTCCACGCCGCGCATTCACCGATGGCGAAGATGGCGGGGTCACTGGTGCGGCACTGGCTATCGATGGCCACACCGCCACGCGGGCCGAGCTCCAGGCCACACTGCTTGGCGATGGCGTCCTGCGGGCGGATGCCGGCGGAAAACACGATCAGGTCGGTTTCCAGGAACTCGTGTTTACCCTCAGCGTCAGCGGCGAAGTTCATCCGGTAGCGGTACTCGCTGCCGGCAGTGATCGACTGCGTGGCGCGCGACAGGTGCACGCTGACGCCCAGCGCTTCGATCTGCGCCTTCAGCGCCAGACCGCCGTGATCGTCCAACTGCACCGGCATCAGGCGTGGGGCGAACTCCACCACATGGGCTTCCAGGCCCAGCGATTTCAGTGCGTTGGCCGCTTCCAAGCCGAGCAAACCGCCGCCGACCACCACACCACGGCGCGCGTTATTCGCGGCGGCCTGAATGGTGTCGAGGTCGGCCAGGGTGCGGTAGACCAGACGCGAATCACCGGCCGCGCCCTCGATCGGCGGTACGAAGGGGTAAGAGCCGGTGGCCAGAACCAGTTGGTCGTAGGCGAAGCGGCCCTCGGCGGTGAGCACTTCACGGCGCTCGCGGTCGATCTCCAGCACGGCTGCGCCCAGATGCAGGGTTACGCCCGGCTGCTGATACAACTCGGCGGCGCTCAACGCCAGCGACTCGGCATCACGCCCGGTGAAGTACTCGGACAGATGCACACGGTCGTAAGCACGCAGGGGCTCTTCGCTGAATACATCCACGCGGTACTGCGCCAGCGCGCCACGCTCGATCAGTTGTTCGACGCAATGATGGCCAACCATACCGTTGCCAATGATGATCAGCCGTTGCTGGTCAGTGGAGGTCTCTGTGCTGTTCATGACGTTTCCCGGCCGAAGCTCATCAGGTTTTTCTGCGGCAATAAAAAAGGCGCCTGAAACCTTGCGGTTTCAGGCGCCTTTGCCTGTTCTATGCGGTGCCTGCGAGTGGCACCTGCTGCCCATTGCCTAATAAGGCTGCCGATCGCCGTTGATCGAATGGGTGGCCCGCATGTGGCGGGCTCGGGTAAGCGTATGCAGCGCTTGTGCCAGTTTGCGTACAGTGCGCTGTAGCCCGCCAAGCAGCGGGCTGTGACACACAAGAGGCCATGAACAGCGGTGCGATAAAGACCCAAAAAGAGGCAGCCTGCCGCACTACGCCCCATTATGAATCGCCCCGCGCAGCGCCTTCAGTACCCTGGGTAAATCCTTCAGGCCAAGCCCGGCGGGGGCTTCGGCGGCGAAAGGACAGACTGGCGCGTGCCTTGCTATAGCCCTCTACAGGTAATCAACGCCGATTGCCCATCCACGACAAAGACGCCGTGTCACTCCCGTTACGACGGAGGGTGCCATGGCGTTTTGCGTTTACGGTTCAGGAGAGTGGCGTGGCAAACAACAATGTTCGGAGTGTCTGTCCCTATTGCGGCGTTGGCTGCGGCATCGTCATGCAGGTGGAAAATGGCGCGGTGCGCAAAGTGCTCGGTGATAAGCAGCACCCGAGTAACTTCGGCCGGCTGTGCACCAAAGGCACCACCTGCGCCCAGGCCATCACCGCGCCAGGCCGGATGAGCCACGCCTACCTGCGCAGCGAGCGTGAGCGCGACCCCGGACAAATCGACATGAGCGCGGCCATCCACGCCACCGCCACTCGGCTGCGCGCCATCCTCGACGAACATGGCCAGGACGCCATCGCAATGTACGTCTCCGGGCAAATGTCGCTGGAGGCGCAGTACCTGGCCAACAAACTGCTGAAGGGCTTTATTGGCAGCAACCAGATCGAGTCCAACTCGCGCCTGTGCATGGCCAGCGCCGGCAGCGGCTACAAGTTATCGCTGGGCTCCGACGGCCCACCAGGCTCCTATGAGGACTTCGAGCGCGCCGAGGTGTTTTTCCTGATTGGCAGCAATATGGCCGACTGCCACCCGATCCTGTTTCTGCGCTTGCTGGATCGGCTCAAGGCCGGGGCCAAACTGATTGTGGTCGACCCACGGCGCAACGCCACGGCGGACAAGGCCGACCTGTTTCTGCAGATCAAACCGGGCAGTGACCTGCTGCTGCTCAACGGCCTGCTGCACCTGCTGCACAAAAATGGCCATACCGATCCGGCCTTTATTGCCCAGTTCACCGAAGGCTGGGAGGTCATGCCGGACTTTCTCGCCGAATACACCCCCGCCTATGTCGCCGCGCACACCGGTCTGAGCGAGGCGGACATTTGTCAGGCCGCGCAGTGGATCGGCACCGCCGGCGAATGGATGAGTTGCTGGACCATGGGCCTCAACCAGAGCACCCACGGCACCTGGAACACCAACGCGATCTGCAACCTGCACCTGGCCACCGGCAAGATCTGCCGCCCCGGCAGCGGGCCGTTTTCCCTCACCGGCCAACCCAACGCCATGGGCGGCCGCGAGATGGGTTACATGGGCCCCGGCTTGCCCGGCCAGCGCAGCGTGCTGGTGGAAGCAGACCGCGCCTTCGTCGAGGACATCTGGGGCCTACCCCACGGCACCCTGCACACCCGCGTGGGTGGCGGCAGCGTGGCGCTGTTCGAGGACATGGCGGCAGGCAAGGTCAAAGCCTGCTGGATCATCTGCACCAACCCGGTGGCGAGCATGGCCAACCGCGCCAGCGTGATCGCCGGGCTCAAGGCCGCTGAACTGGTGATCGCCCAGGACGCCTTTCTTGAGACCGAAACCAACCGCTATGCCGACATTCTCCTGCCCGGCGCGCTGTGGGCCGAAGCCGAAGGCGTGATGATCAATTCCGAACGCAACCTGACGCTGATGCCGCAAGCGGTCGAGCCGCCCGGCGAGGCCATGGCTGACTGGCGGATCATCGCCGAGGTGGCCTGCGCCATGGGTTTTGCCGAGGCCTTCAGCTACAGCTCAGCTGAGCAGGTGTTCGATGAGATCAAGCGCTTCCATAACCCCAAGACCGGTTATGACCTTCGCGGGGCCAGCTACCCGCGTCTACGCCAGACGCCCCTGCAGTGGCCCTGCCCAAGCGAGGACGCGGCAGAGCGTCAGCCACTTCGCTACCTCAACGACGGCCGCAGCCAAACCTTAATAACCCATGCCGACGGCAGCCAGCCGCGCATCGCCTTTGCCACGCCCAGCGGCAAGGCGCAGTTCTTTGCCCGCCCGCACCTGGATCCGGCGGAAATGCCCGATACCGACTACCCCTTTGTGCTCAATACCGGGCGCCTGCAGCACCAGTGGCACACGCTGACCAAGACCGGCAAGATCGCCACACTGAACAAGCTCAACCCCGGCCCGTTTATCGAGGTGCACCCGGCCGACGCCAAAGCCCTCGGCGTGGGTGAGCAGGACTCGTTGGAAATCCGCTCGCGTCGCGGCCATGCCGTGCTGCCGGTGCAAATCAGCGACCGCGTGCTGCCCGGCGGCTGCTTTGCGCCCTTTCACTGGAACGATGTCTACGGCGACAACCTGGCGATCAACGCCGTCACCAGCGATGCCGTCGACGCGATTTCGCAGCAGCCAGAGTTCAAGTTCTGCGCCGTCAGCCTGCGCCGGGTTGAGCTGATCGCCCACCAGCGTCTCGATAGCCCGGCCGGCGAAACCTCGCCAGCGAGCCAGGCACCACAGATGTCACGCCTCGCCGCCTGTGCTGAGTTACTCGGCGTCGACCTCGCCGCGCCACCGGCGCTGAGTGAACGCGAACGCACCTACATGGCCGGTTTTATCAGCGCGCTGCACAACAACCCGGATGGCGGCGTGCCCTGCCTGCCTGCCCACGCCCCAGTGGCCGATACCACCCGGCTGTGGCTGGACGGCATGCTCGCCGGCCTGTTCAGCCGCAGCGAGCCGCTTGCCACAGCGCCGGCTCAGGGCCAAGCCATCACGCTGCTGTGGGCCTCGCAGACTGGCAATGCAGAAGCATTAGCCGAACAATTTGCCAGCCATCTGGGCGCAGCCGGGTTCAGCGTGACGTTCAGCTGCATGGCCGATTATCCGCTGGAGCAGCTGGCCAGCGCCGGCTCCGTACTGTTGCTGAGCAGCACCTTTGGCGACGGCGAAGCGCCGGATAACGGCCACACCTTCTGGGAGGCATTACGGACCCATAACGCTCCACTGGAGAACCTGCGTTATGCCGTGCTGGCGCTCGGCGACTCCAGCTACGAACAGTTCTGCCAACACGGCAATAACCTCGACCGACGCCTGAGCGAACTGGGTGCCACACCATTACGCCCGTGCCTGAGCTGCGACAGTGACTTCGATGATGCCGCAGCTGCCTGGCTAACCGAGTTGCTGCCGCTGCTCAGCCCAGCAGCCGGCCAACAGCAGGCGCCGACCCCGCCGGCCCCTTCAGCGCAGCCCAGCAAAGCGCAGCCCCATGCCGCGCGCCTGGCCCTTAACCTGCGCCTGAACAGCCACGGGGCCAGCAAGGACACGCGCCTGCTCGCCCTGCAACTGGGCGAATCCGCTCTGCGTTATGAGGCTGGTGACGCGCTCGGCGTGTGGCCGCGCAATTGCCCGGAGCTGGTCGAGGAGGTGATCAAACTGGCGCGTCTGGACGGCGAACAACTGGTCAACGTGGCCAAGGTCGGTGAGCTGCCATTGCGCGAGGCACTGAGCCGCCACTACGAAATTGCAAAGCCGAGCAACGAAGCCTTGGCGCTGGTGGCGCAGCGCAGCGGTAACGCCGAGCTGCGCAGCCTGCTCGCTGAGCGCAAGGCTGAGCTGCAGGACTGGTTGTGGGGCCGGCAACTGGCCGACGTGCTGCAAGCCTGCCCAAGCGACTACAGCGCCGACGAACTGCTGGGCAGCCTCAAGCGCCTGCAACCACGGCTGTACTCCATCGCTTCCAGTTCCAAGGAATATGCCGACGAAGTGCACCTGACTGTGTCGGCGGTGCGCTATGGCAAGCGTAAGGGCGTGGCCTCGACCTTCCTCGCCGACCGCGTGGATAACGCCGAAGTGCCGGTATTTGTGCAGGCCAATAAACACTTTCGAGTGCCGCAAGACGGCGCTGTGCCAATCATCATGATCGGCCCCGGCACCGGCGTGGCGCCGTTTCGTGGCTTCCTGCAAGAACGCCGGGCGCGCGGTGATACCGGCAACAACTGGCTGTTCTTTGGCGAGCAGCACGCCGCCAGCGATTTCTATTACCGCGACGAGCTGACCGCGATGCAGCACGACGGCCTGCTGACCCACCTCAGCCTGGCCTTCTCCCGCGATCAGGCGCAGAAGATTTACGTGCAGCAGCGCATCCGCGAGCAGGGCGCCGAACTCTGGCGCTGGCTGCAGGACGGTGCCCAGGTGTATGTGTGTGGGGATGCCAGCCGGATGGCCAAGGACGTTGATCAGGCGTTGCGTGATGTCGCGCGCCAGCACGGCCACTTAAGCGAAGAGCAGGCCGCCGCGCATATTCGGCACTTGGCCGAACAAAAGCGCTACCTGCGCGATGTGTACTAGTCGGCCTGCGGTTAAACGGCCTCTCGTAGGGTGAGTTAGGCGCACGTTACCGATAGCGGTAGCCCCACAAGAACCGTTGCGCCGTAACCCACCATCGGCGCAACACGGGAGATTGCCTGGTGGTTACACGCTGCGCCACGGTGGCGGTGTCTAATCGCCCTGCGCTTGGCACCGCTAACCCACCCTACAACGCTCAAGCCTTACGCCAGACACTGGCCAACCAGGGCTGCTGCTCGCGCGGCAAACCCGCCGGGCGGTAGTAATGCTGCAACTCGCTGAAGCCGGCGGCCGTCAGCAGCACACGCCAGGTGGCCAGGTCGTAATAGGCGGCATAGCGATCGCCATTCCAGCCCTCCTGATTGTCGCCACGCGGGTTGGAACTGAACAACACCCCGCCCGGCTTGAGCGTGGCATGCAACTGCCTCAACACCCGTGGCAACTCCTGGCTGGGAATATGGAACAGCACGGCATTGGCAAACACCCCGTCGAAGCGCGCAGGCGGCAGATCGAGGGCGAGAAAGTCCTGCTGCCAGGCTTCGCAGCCGCTGTCGGTGCGCGCCATCTCGACAAAGCGCGCACAACCGTCCAGACCAACCGCCGTATGGCCCAGCGAGCTGAAAGTGCGCAGGTCACGCCCCGGACCACAGCCGAAATCAAGAATCTGGTAAGGAGCCGTCGCCTGGATGTGCGTCAGCAGAGCGGCGATATTCTGGCTGACATCGTGATCGCGGGTGCCAGCACGAAAGTCTTCCGCGCAATCCTGATAATGGCGCACCGTCAGCGCGCTGATCTGCACCAGTTCATCTGGGCTTAATCGCATGGCGCTAAGCCTCAGCCAGTAAGCGCCGCAACTCGGCCAGCACTGGCGCACTGGCGGGGCGCACATCACGCCACAGCGCGAAGGCTTCCGCCGCCTGCTCGACCAGCATGCCCAGGCCATCCAGGGTTTGCCGCGCGCCATGCTCAGCGGCCCAGCGGTTGAACGCGGTCTGCTCTTTGCCATACATCATGTCGTAGCAGACCGTGTGCTGTGCCTCGATCAGGCTTGGCGCAATCGGCGGCACATCACCCGCCAGGCTGGCCGAGGTGCCATTGATGATCAGGTCCACCGGCGCATCGATCCAGTCATAACCACTGGCGACCACTGGCCCCAGATCGGCGAATTCACGGGCCAGCTGTTCGGCTTTGGCCACGGTGCGGTTGGCGATCACCAGCGCGGCGGGTTGCTCGGCCAGCAACGGCTCCAGCACCCCGCGCACCGCGCCGCCCGCGCCCAACAGCAAGATGCGTTTGCCCTTGAGAGACACTGCGGCATTGACTGTCAGATCACGTACCAGGCCAGCGCCGTCGGTGTTGTCACCGTGCAGGCTGCCGTCGGCGAGCTTCTTCAAGGTATTCACCGCACCAGCACGCTGGGCGCGCGCGCTCAAACTATCGGCCAGGGCAAACGCCTGCTCCTTGAAGGGCACGGTGACATTCGCGCCCAGACCGCTGGCGAAGAATTCGCGGGCATAGCCAGGGAAGTCCTCCAGCGGCGCGAGCAAGGCCTCGTAGCTCAGCAGCTCACCGGATTGTTCGGCGAACAGACGATGAATCAGCGGCGACTTGCTGTGGCCGATGGGGTTGCCAAATACACCGTAACGGTCCATGGAGCATCCTTTGTATTGATCAATATGCTGCGTAGGTTGGGCGGCGAATACGTGCGCAACAGCGACGATGCTTTAACTCGCCGGGTAACCCGACATGACGTCAGCAGGCGCAACGCAGTGATGGGTTACGCCGCCGCCCAAACCGCGTGCCGACTGCAAGCACGGCTCGGCGGCTAACCCATCCTACGGTCTAGGGCGCCAGTGCCAGCCAGTCGCGGTCGGTCAGGTAGAAGTCGGTCAAGCGCGCTTCCTCGCTGCCCGGCTCGGGCTTCCAGTCGTAGCCCCAACGCACATGCGGCGGCAACGACATCAGGATCGACTCGGTACGCCCGCCGGACTGCAAACCAAACAGGGTGCCGCGGTCGAACACCAGGTTGAACTCGACATAGCGACCGCGGCGGAAGGCCTGAAATTCACGCTCGCGCTCACCGTAAGGGGTCAGCTTGCGACGCTGCACGATGGGCAAGTAGGCGGCCAAATAAGCATCGCCAATGGCGCGCATAAAGGCAAAGCTGGTGTCGAAGTCCCATTGATTCACATCGTCGAAGAACAGCCCGCCAATACCGCGCGGCTCGTCACGGTGCTTGAGGTAAAAATAGCGGTCACACCAGGCTTTGAACTTCGGGTACACCTCGGCACCGAAGGGCGCGCAGGCGTCATGAGCGACCTGGTGCCAATGCGCACAATCTTCTTCATTGCCGTAATAGGGCGTCAGGTCGAAACCGCCGCCGAACCACCACACCGGTTCTTCACCTTCCTTCTCGGCGCTGAAGAAGCGCACGTTGGCGTGAGACGTTGGCACGTAAGGGTTTTCCGGGTGCATCACCAACGACACGCCGAGGGCTTCAAAGCCGCGACCGGCCAATTCGGGTCGATGGGCGCTGGCCGACGGCGGCAGGCTGTCACCAAACACGTGGGAGAAATTTACCCCGCCTTTTTCGATCAGCGCGCCGTTCTCCATCACCCGCGTACGCCCACCGCCGCCAGCCGGGCGCTGCCAGGCATCTTCAAAGAATTCGGCACCGCCGTCTTCGGCTTGCAGGGCTGAACAAATACGGTCTTGCAGGTCCAGCAAATAGGCTTTGACGGCCTCAGTACGGTCACTCACGGCGGCACCTTGAAAGCAGGTAAAGCGGCTCAGCCACATAGGGACTGAGCGGCGAAATCGGCGGCAAGCATAACATTTGCACTCACCACCTCGCAGTTGACGCCAGTCAATGCAGACGATTGGATAGCGGCACTCTTGCGCCTGCACGTGCATGATCCAACTATTCAATCGTTGAGGAGCCCGACAATGCCCATGCGTATTCAATTTAGCCACCACGGTGGCCCCGAGGTACTCGACTACCTCGACTATCAGCCAGGCGCCCCCGGCCCCCATGAAGTGCGGGTGCAGAACCAGGCGATTGGCCTGAACTTTATCGACACCTATTTCCGCAGTGGCCTGTATGCACCACCCAGCCTGCCGGCCGGGCTGGGTACCGAAGGGGCGGGCATCGTCGAAGCCGTGGGCTCGGCCGTTAGTGGCTTTCAGGTCGGCGACCGGGTCGCATATGCCACCGGTCCATTGGGCGCGTACAGCGAACTGCATGTGTTGCCGGCCGACAAGCTGGTGAAACTGCCGGATGCGATCAGCTTCGAGCAGGCCGCAGCGGTGATGCTCAAGGGCCTGACCGTGCAGTACCTGCTACGGCAAACCTTTGCCCTGCAAGGCGGTGAAACCATTCTGTTTCATGCTGCCGCCGGCGGCGTCGGCTCGCTGGCCTGCCAATGGGCCAAGGCCCTGGGGGTCAAGCTAATCGGCACCGTCAGCTCCGCCGAAAAAGCCGCGCGCGCCAAAGCGCAGGGTGCCTGGGCAACCATCGACTACAGCCATGAGAACGTTGCCCAGCGCGTACTCGAACTAACTGACGGCAAGAAGTGCCCGGTGGTGTATGACGGCGTCGGCAAGGACACCTGGGAAACCTCGCTGGATTGCGTCGCCCCACGTGGTTTGCTGGTCAGCTTCGGTAATGCCTCTGGCGCAGTCAGCGGGGTCAACCTGGGCATCCTTGCGCAAAAGGGCTCGCTGTTCGTCACCCGGCCGACTCTGGCGGGCTACGCCGATACACCGACGCGCCTGCAAAGCATGGCCGACGAGCTGTTTGCGATGATCAGCAGCGGTCAGCTGCAGGTGGACATCAGCAACCGCTATGCCCTCAAGGATGCGGCGCTGGCGCAAACCGCCCTGAGCGCGCGGCAAACCACCGGCTCGACCATTCTGCTGCCGTAAAAATCCGTAGGGTGGGTTAGTGATGCTTCCACAAAACGTGCATCCCGTGAGGTGCCCGGGCATCGCGTAACCCACCATGCAGAGGCGCGGGCAGCCTTCAGGATGGCCTGATCACATCCCCAGTGATCAGGTCGCGGATCAGGCTGGGGTTCTTACGCCCGCCCAACGCGCCACCGAGCACCTGATCCAGTTGCCCAGGGAAGTACTGCTCGACGCGCAAACGACTACGCGCAGAGGGCCGTCCGGCCGGATTCGCCGAGGTCGAAACCAGCGGCCCGGTCAACCGGCAGAGGGCGCGTACCTGTGGATGATCACTGACGCGCAGGGCCACGCTGCTGAACTGACCGCTGATCCACTCGGGCAAACGGTTCTGATGCGGCACCAGCCAGGTATTCGGCCCCGGCCAGCTACCGGCCAGCCGCGCCAGCCAGATTTCCGGAAGGTCCTCAAGGAGAAAGTCGAACTGCTCGATATCCGCCGCCACCAGAATCAGCCCCTTGTGTACGGGCCGGTCCTTCAGCGCCAGTAAGCGTTCTACGGCTTCGTCATTCCAAGGGTCACAGCCCAGCCCCCATACCGCCTCAGTCGGATAGGCAATCACCCCGCCATTGCGCACGACCCGTGCGGCCTGTTGTATTTGCCAGTTGCTGACCATTGATTGCTCTCCGCTAAAGCCTGGCGGGCAGTGTATCCAAGCCAAGAGCCGGTACAAGGCCTGACGAACGAGAGTTCTCTACGGCGCTGCGTTAGTCAGCACGCAAACGCGGTGGCAGCAAAGTACCTAGCGAACCAGACGATCTGCGGTAACCCTTGAGCCGAATTTAAGGCGCACGGCCCACCCAATGGCCATTTTCACAGGCCACGCGGCCATCCAGCTCCAGTTCCGTTAGCGCGACCAGAACCTCGGCCAATGGCAAACCACTGGCCGCCACCAGCGCCTCACTGCTATGCGGCGCCGCATGCAGCAAGGCCAGTAAGGGATGACTGGACGGCTCAGGCTTGCACGAGGAGCTTGTGCGCGGCTGCACCTGCCAGCCGCGCAGGGCCTGCAAGATATCCTCAATACTTTCCACCAGCGTCGCGCCTTCACGGATCAGCTGATGACAACCGCGCGCACCAGGATGGTGAATTGATCCGGGGATCGCATACACCTCGCGGCCCTGCTCGGCGGCCAGGCGGGCAGTGATCAGCGAACCACTGGACGGGCTGGCTTCTACCACCAGCACGCCCACCGACAGGCCACTGATAATGCGGTTACGCCGCGGAAAATTGCTGGCATGCGGCGGGCAGTCCAAGGGGAACTCCGAGACCAACGCGCCACCCTGCGCCACGATATCCGTCGCCAGCTGCTTGTGCCGCGCCGGATACAGACACTGCAAACCAGTCCCAAGCACCGCCACCGTCTTGCCGTTTGCCTCCAGTGCGCCCTGATGCGCAGCGCCATCTATGCCCAACGCCAAGCCGCTGGTAACCACAAAGCCGCCACCGGCCAGGCTGCGGGCAAAACTCTGCGCAGTATCCAGACCCGGCCGCGAAGCACGCCGGCTGCCGACCATGGCCAGCTGCGGCTGCTCCAGTAGCGTCGGATCGCCATTCACAAACAGCAGCGGCGGTGCGTCCACCAGTTCGGCCAGCAAGCCGGGATAAATCGGCTCGTCCCACATCAGCAGGTGCTGCGTCTGGCCCTCCAGCCAGGCCAGACTGTGCGCGGCGCGCTCACGCACTGCCGCGCTGCGCCGCGCGTCACTGCACGCCTGTGGCAAACCCAGCGAACGCCAGGCGCTGGCGGGCGCGCTGAGTGCAGCAGACGCGCTGCCGAACGCACTGAGTAATTTGCGAAAACGCCGGGGGCCCAGCTCCGGCAGGCAGTGCAGGCGCAGACGGGCTTCAAGTTCGGCGGGGGAAATAGCGGAGGGTTGCGACATGCGGATCATCCTTGATCAGTCGCGCCGCATGGGCGGCCAGGGAAGGAGCGGCATAAAAAACCCCGCATTCGCGGGGCTTTCGGTGTTACGGGTTACGTACTTTGTCCATCAGCTCAAGCGAGCGTGAAGCACCCAATACCAGGCCATAACTGAGCTTGTCATAGGTACGGAACACCATCATCAATCCCGAACGCTCATCCGGGATTTTCACCGAATCACCGGTTATGCGGTCACGTACGGTTTCGCCCGTCTTGTAGATTGCCAACACATGGCCTTCTTTCAGACCATCGCGGACGCCCTTATTAATAGTCACCACGTCGAACTGACCAATCTGGGTCACGCCGCGCGGCACATCGAGGATCACCCCGTTGATCTCGCTTTCCGGCTCACTCGGCATAAAGGTCGAGTTGATCGCCCGCTCTTCGGTGGCGAACAAGCGGTCGCCAAGGCGTACTTCCTGGGTCGAACGGGTCAGCAGCATGGTGCCGACGTCGCCTTCCTCGGCGACAATTTGACCGGAGCCGATATCGTCGGCGTTGATCCCGAGGAATTCCTTGGTTTCAGGGTCTGTGTAGGTTTTGCCCTGACGGAAGATGCCATACGCTGGCGCTGATTCGTCAAAGACACCACGGGCATACACGCGATCACCAGCACCGCTGACCACGCGCTCGGCGTTGCCGGCAACGATATACGGCGCGCCCAAGAACTGCTCGGGCTTATCCACAATGCGGTTGCTCAGCAGGAAGCTGTTGATCGCCTCCAGCGGAATCGCCGGAATCGCCTCGGCCATCGGCGTACTGCGGATCTGCGGCGACAGCTTGATGGTGCCGCGCGACTCGCCGCGGTTAAGCATCAGTCGGGGCTGACCATCAACGTAGACCAGGCTAAGCAGGTCGCCCGGGTAGATCAGGTGAGGGTTTTCCACCTGTGGGTTGGCGTGCCAGATTTCTGGCCACTTCCACGGTTGGCTGAGGAATTTCCCGGAAATATCCCAGAGGGTATCGCCCTTGACCACAGTATAACGGTCTGGGTGACCGTCCTTGAGTTGCACGGCGGCCTGGGCCAAGCCACTTGCCGCAACTAGCAGCAGGGCGAGTAGTGATTTCCTCATGCGGTGAATCCCTTTATTATGTGCCTTCACGTGGAGCGCCCTAGCGCCGCGACAAAACCCAGTCGTGCTGCGGCGTGAAGCCGTTTTTCAATGCTGCTCATCATCTTAGCAGCGGATTTTGACTTTATTCCACAAGTGCATCACAAACGCATATGGCGATTCTAAATATCCTCGAGTTCCCCGATCCGCGCCTGCGCACCATCGCCAAGCCGGTGGACGTGGTCGACGACGCCTTGCGTCAGCTGATCGATGACATGTTTGAAACCATGTATGACGCGCCCGGCATTGGCCTGGCGGCCACCCAGGTCAACGTGCACAAACGCGTGGTGGTAATGGATCTGTCCGAAGACAAGTCCGAGCCGCGGGTGTTTATCAACCCCGAGTTCGAACCGCTGACCGAAGAAATGGATCAGTACCAAGAAGGCTGCTTGTCGGTGCCGGGCTTCTACGAGAACGTCGACCGCCCGCAAAAGGTCAAGATCAAGGCCTTGGACCGCGACGGCCAGCCCTACGAGCTGATCGCCGAAGGCCTACTGGCGGTGTGCATCCAGCACGAGTGCGACCACCTCAACGGCAAGCTGTTTGTCGATTACCTGTCTAATCTCAAACGCGACCGCATCAAGAAGAAGCTGGAAAAGCAACATCGCCAGCAGGCTTGAACCGCTCCATTACAAAGGCTTGCTGCGGCAAGCCTTTTTCTTTAGTGAGTCCCCATGACTGAAGCTCTGCGTATTGTTTTTGCCGGTACCCCGGAATTCGCCGCCGAACACCTCAAAGCCCTGCTCGACACGCCCCACCAGATCGTTGCGGTGTACAGCCAGCCAGACCGTCCGGCCGGTCGCGGGCAGAAACTCACGCCCAGCCCAGTCAAACAACTTGCCCTGCAACACGCCATCCCCGTGTACCAGCCGCAGACCCTGCGTGATCCGGCGGCGCAAGCCGAGCTGGCGGCGCTCAAGCCCGACCTGATGGTGGTGGTCGCCTATGGCCTGATCCTGCCGCAAGTGGTGCTCGATATCCCGCGCCTGGGTTGTATTAATAGTCATGCGTCCTTGTTGCCGCGCTGGCGCGGTGCCGCGCCGATTCAGCGGGCGGTCGAAGCCGGCGATGGCGAGTCGGGCGTCACCGTGATGCAAATGGAAGCGGGCCTGGACACCGGGCCGATGCTGCTGAAAGTCAGCACGCCTATCAGCGCTGACGACAGCGGCGGCAGCTTGCATGATCGCCTGGCTGCGCTCGGTCCACAGGCGGTGATTGACGCCATTAGCGGCCTGGCCGCGGGCTCGCTGCAAGGTCAGGTGCAGGACGACAGCCTGGCCACCTACGCGCACAAGCTCAACAAGGATGAGGCGCGGCTTGACTGGAGCCGCCCAGCCGTTGAATTAGAGCGCCTGGTACGGGCTTTCCACCCGTGGCCGATCTGCCACAGCACGCTAAACGGCGAAGCCCTTAAAGTGCATGCGGCGCAGCTGGGCGAGGGCAGTGGTGCGCCCGGGACCATACTTGCCGCCGATAAGTCCGGGCTGACCGTGGCCTGCGGTACTGGCGCGCTGCGCCTGACACGCCTGCAGCTGCCGGGCGGCAAAGCGCTGAATTTCAGTGACCTGTACAACAGCCGTCGCGAGCAGTTCGCTGTCGGCCTGGTGCTCGGCCAATGAACCCGCGTCTCGCCGCCGCCCGTGCCCTTGCCGTGGTACTCAATGGCAAAGCCTCTTTGGGCAGCAGCCTGCCGCCGTTGCTGGATAAGGTTGAGTTGCGCGATCGCGGCCTGACTCAGGACCTGGCCTTTGGCACCGCTCGCTGGCAGCCACGCTTGGCATTAATTGCCGAGCAGTTGCTGCAAAAACCGTTCAAGGCGGTCGACCGCGATGTTGAGGCGCTGCTGCTGATCGGCCTGTATCAGTTGTTCTACACCCGTATTCCAGCGCACGCGGCCATCGGCGAAACCGTGGCCTGTATCGACAAGCTGAAGAAGCCTTCGCTCAAAGGCCTGCTCAATGCCGTGCTGCGCAATGCCCAGCGTGACAGCGAAAGCATTATCGCCAGCCTGGACCGCGACCCGGTGTTGCACACTGCGCACCCGCGCTGGCTGCAGAAAGCCCTGAAAGCCCAGTGGCCGCAGCAGTGGCAAGCCATCTGCGCGGCGAATAACGCCCATCCGCCGCTGATTCTGCGGGTCAATCGCCGCCTTGGTGGCCGCGATGAATACCTGGCGGAACTGCGCCGCGTTGGTTTCGAAGCCGAGCCTTGTGCCTTTAGCCGCGACGGCATTCGCCTGCTGCAAGCCTGCGATGTCACCACGCTGCCAGGCTTTGCCGAAGGCCGCGTCAGCGTGCAGGACGAGGCGGCGCAACTGGCCGCCGAACTGCTCGACCTGGCGCCCGGCCAGCGCGTGCTCGACGCCTGCGCCGCCCCCGGTGGCAAGACCTGTCATTTGCTCGAAGCCGAACCAGCGCTGGCTGGCGTGGTCGCGGTGGATCTGGAAGAAAAGCGTCTGGTACGGGTGCGCGAGAACCTCAAGCGCCTGAACCTGGAAGCCGAGCTGATCGCCGCCGACGGCCGTGATCTGGCCGCCTGGTGGGACGGCAAGCCGTTCCAGCGCATCCTCCTCGACGCACCGTGCTCGGCCACCGGAGTTATCCGCCGTCACCCCGACATCAAACTGACCCGCCAGCCCGACGACATTGCCGCGCTGGCGCAGCTGCAGGGCGAATTGCTCGACGCGCTGTGGCAAACCCTGGAAGTCGGCGGCATCCTGCTCTACGCCACCTGCTCGGTGATGCCGGCGGAGAACAGCGAGAACATCGCCGCCTTCCTCGCCCGCACCCCTGGTGCTCGTGAGCTGGATATTGCCGGGACGTTCGGTCACAAGACCGCCCACGGTCGCCAGCTATTCCCGCAAGTAGACGGCCATGATGGCTTCTACTATGCCAAGCTGATGAAAATCGCTGCCGCCCCACGCGGCTGAGGAACAGACTGCATGAAGATCATCATTCTCGGTGCAGGCCAAGTAGGCGGCACGCTGGCGGAACACCTGGCCAGCGAAGCCAACGACATCACCGTGGTCGACACTGACGGCGAGCGCCTGCGTGACCTCGGCGACCGCCTGGATATCCGCACGGTGCAAGGCCGCGGCTCGTTCCCAACGGTGCTGCGCCAGGCCGGCGCGGACGATGCCGACATGCTGGTGGCGGTGACCAACAGCGACGAGATCAACATGATCGCCTGCCAGGTGGCCTACAGCCTGTTCCACACCCCGACCAAAATTGCCCGGGTGCGCGAAGCGGCTTACCTGACCCGCAGTGGCCTGTTCTGCAACGAGTCGATTCCGGTCGACGTGCTGATCAGCCCCGAGCAGGTGGTGACCAATTACATCAAGCGCCTGATCGAATACCCGGGGGCGCTGCAGGTCATCGACTTTGCCGATGGCAAGGCTCAGCTGGTGGCGGTCAAGGCCTACTACGGCGGGCCACTGGTCGGTCAGCAACTGCGCCAGTTGCGCGAACACATGCCGAATGTCGACACCCGCGTGGCGGCGATCTTCCGCCGCAACCGGGCGATCATGCCCAAGGGCGACACGGTGATCGAAGCCGATGACGAAGTGTTCTTTATCGCCGCCAAAGCCCATATCCGCGCGGTGATGAGCGAAATGCGCCGCATGGAAGACAGCTACAAAAAGATCGTCATCGCCGGTGGCGGGCATATCGGCGAGCGCCTGGCCGAAGCCATCGAGAGCCGCTATCAGGTGAAGATCATCGAGATGAACCCGGCGCGTTGCCGCTACCTCTCGGAAACCCTCGACAGCACCATCGTGCTGCAGGGCAGCGCCTCGGATCGCGACTTGCTGGTGGAAGAAAACATCAGCGACGCCGACCTGTTCCTGGCGCTGACCAACGATGACGAAGCCAACATCATGTCGTCCTTGCTGGCCAAGCGCCTCGGCGCGCGCAAGGTGATGACCATTATCAACAACCCGGCCTATGTTGATCTGGTTCAGGGCGGCGAAATCGACATCGCCATCAGCCCGCAAATGGCCACCATCGGCACCCTGCTGACCCACGTGCGCCGGGGCGATATCGAAAGCGTGCATTCCCTGCGCCGCGGGGCTGCCGAGGCCATCGAAGCGATCGCCCACGGCGATTCTAAATCGAGCAAAGTAGTCGGCCGCGCGATCAAAGACATCGACTTGCCGCCCGGCGGCACCATCGGCGCGATCATCCGCAACGAAGAAGTGCTGATTGCCCATGACGCCACGGTGATCCAGTCCGGCGACCACGTGATCCTGTTCCTGGTCGACAAAAAATACATTCGTGATGCCGAGCGGTTGTTCCAGGTCGGCCTGACCTTCTTCTAAGAAGCGGTCTCGGATCGGCTGCGCGTCGGCGATACTGCGTTAGAAATGGCCTCGCTCTAGCTCGCGAGATCCGAAACAGGTTCTAAACGGTAAAGGGAGTATTCGATGAGCACTGAAGCCCTGGAAAAAATGCTCGCCAAAGGCGTGGATAACGCCCTGCTGCGCTTCGGCCTGGGCAAGGGTTATCTGGATGCAGAGGATTTTTCACTGGCGGCGCAGCACCTGCAGCGCTGCGTGCAGTTCGACCCGCAGTATTCCGCCGCCTGGAAGCTACTCGGCCAGGCGCTGAATAAGCAGGGCTTGAGCGACGAGGCGCGGGCGGCCTGGACGCTCGGCCTGCAGGCGGCAGAAGCGAAGGGTGACAAACAGGCAGGCAAGGAAATCAGCGTGTTTCTCAAGCGCCTGGATAAGCGCCCGCACTAGTCGTCTTGGCTTGCAACGGGCGCTTCAGGGTGCAAAAAGCGCAGGCCTACACCCACGAGCTCAACACGCACCACTTCCAGGCTCAGAATGGGCGCCTCCATGGGCAGGCCCTGTACCTGCCCTTGCACCTGCTCACCCACGCTGAGCATATTCTGCGCCTGGTCCATCAGCACATAGACGCCGCATTCGGAAATATCCCGAGTGGTCACCAGCAGTTCGCCGTGCACCGGATGGTCAATGCGCAGACGCATCTTGAGAGGGGTGCGGACATTCTTTCGACTGTTACTCATAGGGTGCCCGTCAGAATTATTTGGCCCAGCCTAGTCGAGAGCGGGTCTGGCTCGCAAGCGCTTGCATCAGTACCACTTAGCCTCACCGGCCGGGCGTTTTTTAAAGCGTTTCATGCTCCACATATACTGGCTCGGGTAGCGGCGTACATACCGCTCAATGACCGTGCTCATCGCCGCCACGGCGGTGGCCGTGTCGCTGCTGTACATCTCTTCCGGCGCCGCTTCCAGGATGACCTTAAAGCCTGAACCGTCCGGCAGACGCAGCGCATGCAGAAACACGCCGCAGGCTTTGCCGCCACTCAGCATGCCCGCGACGAACTTGCTGGTCAGCGCCTCGGTGCCGAGAAAGGGTACAAATACCCCGGAAGACAGGCTTGGCTCTGGGTCGGCCGGGATGCCCACTGCACCGCCTTTACGCACTTCCTTGATCACGCTGAGAATGCCTTCCTTGGTCGACGGCGCGACGCGGTTACCCAGTTGCACGCGCTGTTGACGGAGCAGTTCATCGACGGCCTTAAGCTTCGGCGGGCGGTAGAAAATGATCGGTTTGCACTGCGCACAATAGAAGTGGTTGAGCACTTCCCAGTTGCCCAGATGGCTGGTGATACCGACCACCCCTTTGCCGCTGGCCAAGGCCTGCTGCAGCACCTCCAGACCTTCGACTTCACGCACCAGGCCAATGGATTTCTGCGCCGGCCAGATCCAGGCGCAGGCGCTTTCAGTCAGGGTTCTGCCGATATCCATCAATGACTGACCCAGCAGGCGCTGGTGCGCGGCCTCGTCCAACTCGGGGAAGCACTTGCGCAGGTTGATGCTGGCCACCTCGCGTGAGCCATTGGGCAGCTTCCACATCAGCCAACCAATCGCCGCCCCCACCGCTTGCACGGCGCGCCACGGCAGTAACGCGAACAAGCGCAGAAAACCCACCACCAGGGCACCTTTGAGCGTTTCCACAGGCAACTCCAGCCAATCAAAAGGGGCTTATTGTACCCGGCCACGCCGCTCGGTGTTCAGTCGCGCCGCAATGCCGCATAGCGATCACAGTCGCTGGTGTGGTCCATCACCATGCCGGCGGCCTGCATATAGGCATAGCAGATGGTCGGGCCGACAAAAGTGAAACCGGCCTGCTTCAGTGCCTTGCTCATGGCCTCGGCTTCGGCTGTCACGGCGGGCACCTGAGCGCGTTCGCTGAAGTGATTGATCTTCGGCTGGCCACCGACAAACGACCAAAGCAGCGCCACCGGGTCCTCCAGTTTTAGCCAGGCCTGGGCATTCTGCCGCGCGGCTTTGAGCTTGAGGCGATTGCGGATAATCCCGGCATCCTGCATCAGGGTGTTGTCGATGTACTCATCGCTGAGCGCCGCCAAACGCTGCAGATCAAAGCCAAACAGCACCTCGCGGTAGCGCTCACGCTTCTTTAGCACGGTGATCCACGACAGGCCGGCCTGAAAGCCCTCCAGCAAGAGCAATTCGAACAGCGCCTGCGGGTCGCGCTGCGGCACGCCCCACTCGTGGTCGTGATAGGCGATATACAGAGGATCGTCGGTGCACCAAAAACAGCGCGGCATGCTGGGTTTCCTTGGGTCTCAGGGCTTCATCACGCGTCGATCGAAGCGGCAACAGCCCCTCAGCTTCGGTATACTCGCGGACTTTCTGAAGCCGCCAAAGTACGGGTGATATTTGTGAGCCAGACTACGCCTGCCGTGCGCACCTTCCAAGATTTGATCCTCGCCCTGCAACAGTACTGGGCTGAGCAGGGCTGCGTGGTGATGCAGCCCTACGACATGGAAATGGGTGCGGGCACCTTCCACACCGCCACCTTCCTGCGCGCCATTGGCCCCGAGACCTGGAACGCCGCCTACGTGCAGCCTTCACGGCGTCCGGCCGATGGTCGCTACGGCGAAAACCCCAATCGCCTGCAGCATTACTACCAGTTTCAAGTGGTGTTGAAGCCGAACCCGGAGAACTTCCAGGAGCTGTACTTAGGCTCGCTGAAAGCCATCGGCATCGACCCGCTGGTGCACGACATTCGTTTCGTCGAAGACAACTGGGAATCGCCAACCCTTGGCGCCTGGGGTCTGGGCTGGGAAATCTGGCTGAACGGCATGGAAGTCACCCAGTTCACCTACTTCCAGCAAGTCGGCGGCATCGAGTGCTACCCGGTGACCGGCGAGATCACCTACGGCCTGGAACGCCTGGCCATGTACATCCAGGGTGTCGATTCGGTGTACGACCTGGTGTGGACCGACGGCCAGTTCGGCAAAGTGACCTACGGCGACGTGTTCCATCAAAACGAAGTGGAGCAATCGACCTACAACTTCGAACACGCCAACGTCGAAAAACTCTTCGAGCTGTTCGATTTCTATGAGTCGGAAGCCAACCGCCTGATCGAGCTGGAGCTGCCGCTGCCAACCTACGAAATGGTGCTCAAGGCCTCGCACACCTTCAACCTGCTGGATGCACGCCGGGCGATCTCGGTGACTGCGCGTCAGCAGTACATCCTGCGTGTGCGCGCCTTGGCCCGCGCCGTGGCGCAGAGCTACCTGCAAGCGCGGCGCAAGCTGGGCTTCCCGCTCGCCGCCCCTGACCTGCGTGATGAAGTGTTAGCCAAGCTGGAGGCAGCAGAATGAGTACCCGTGATTTCCTGGTAGAACTGGGCACCGAAGAGCTGCCGCCAAAAGCCCTGAAAACCCTCGGTGAGGCCTTTTTGGCCGGCATCGAAAAAGGCCTGAAAACCTCCGGCCTGCCTTACCGCGCCAGCCGCTATTACGCCGCGCCGCGCCGCCTGGCGGTGTTGATCGAACAGCTTGAAGAACAACAAGCCGACCGCATCCAGAACCTCGACGGCCCGCCCGTGCAGGCAGCATTCGACAAGGACGGCAACCCGACTCAAGCCGCGCTTGGCTTTGCCAAGAAGTGCGGGGTTGAGCTGAGCCAAATCGACCAGAGCGGGCCTAAGCTGAAATTCAGCCAGAGCATCCCGGGCCAGGCCGCTGCCGGCCTGTTGCCAGGCATCGTCGAAACCTCACTGAACGAACTGCCGATTCCTAAGCGCATGCGCTGGGGCGCGCGCAAGACAGAATTCGTCCGTCCAAGCCAGTGGCTGGTGATGTTGTTCGGTGACGAAGTGATCGACTGCGAAATCCTCGCCCAGCAGTCCGGCCGGGTGTCCCGTGGACACCGTTTCCACGCCAACCACGAAGTGCGCATCAGCGCCCCAGCCAACTACGCCGAAGACCTGCGTGGCGCTTACGTGATCGCCGATTTCGCCGAGCGTCGCGCGCAGATCGCCGCCCGCATCGAGCAACTGGCTGCCGAGCAACAGGGCACCGCGATTGTGCCGCCCGCGCTGCTCGACGAAGTCAGCGCTCTGGTCGAATGGCCGGTGCCGCTGGTGTGCTCGTTCGAGGAGCGCTTCCTTGAGGTGCCGCAAGAAGCCCTGATCATCACCATGCAGGACAACCAGAAGTACTTCTGCCTGCTGGATGCCAACGGCAAGTTGCTGCCGCGCTTTATCACCGTGGCCAACATCGAAAGCAAAGACCCGGTGCAGATCATTTCCGGTAACGAGAAGGTGGTGCGCCCACGCCTGACCGACGCCGAGTTCTTCTTCAAGCAGGACAAGAAGCAGAAACTCGAAAGCTTCAACCAGCGCCTGGCCAACGTGGTGTTCCAGGCCCAGCTCGGCTCGGTGTTCGACAAGGCGCAGCGGGTTTCCGCCCTGGCTGGTTTTATTGCCCAGCGCATTGGCGGCGACGCCAGCCGTGCAGCCCGCGCCGGCATCCTCTGCAAGTGCGACCTGGCCAGCGAGATGGTCGGCGAATTCCCGGAAATGCAGGGCATCGCCGGTTACTACTACGCCAAGCATGACGGCGAAGCCGACGACGTCGCCCTGGCACTGAACGAGCAGTACATGCCGCGCGGTGCCGGTGCCGAACTGCCGAGCACCCTCACCGGTGCCGCCGTGGCCCTGGCCGACAAGCTGGATACCCTGGTGGGGATTTTCGGCATCGGCATGCTGCCCACCGGCAGCAAGGACCCCTACGCCCTGCGCCGTGCCGCCCTCGGCGTGCTGCGCATCCTGATCGACAAGCAGCTGGATCTCGATCTGACTGAAACCGTCGCGTTTGCCATTAACCAGTTCGGCGACAAGGTCAAAGCTGAAGGCCTGGCCCCTCAGGTGCTGGACTTTATCTTCGACCGTCTGCGCGCGCGTTATGAAGACGAAGGCGTCGAAGTGGCCGTGTACCAGGCCGTGCGTGCGGTCAGCCCGACCTCGCCGCTGGACTTCGATCAACGCGTACAGGCCGTGCAAGCCTTCCGTGCGCTGCCGCAAGCCGCCGCACTGGCTGCCGCGAACAAGCGCGTATCCAACCTGCTGAGCAAGGCCGAAGGGCAAGTCGCGGCGAGCGTGCAAGCGCATCACTTCGACAACCCCAGCGAGTTCGCCCTCAACGCCGCCATCCAGCAGGCCGAGCAAGCGGTGCAACCGCTGGCCGCGGCGCGCCAGTACAACCTGGCCCTGAGCCAACTGGCGAATCTGCGCGAACCGGTGGATGCGTTCTTCGAGGCGGTGCTGGTCAACGCCGAAGACCCGGCCGTGCGGGCTAACCGCTACGCACTGCTGGCCAAGCTGCGCGGGCTGTTCCTCGGTGTCGCCGATATCTCGGTGCTGGGCTAACAGAACCTAGGATGGGTCGGGCCGCGCAGGTGGAGCGCAGCGTAACCCATCACCCTGGATACGATGGGTTACGCCGCCTTGCGGCTAACCCTTCCTACGGAGCCTCAAGCTGCTGCCATGAAACTGCTGATTCTCGACCGCGACGGCGTGATCAATTACGACTCCGACGCCTATATCAAAAGCCTCGACGAATGGATTCCCTTACCCGGTGCCATTGCGGCGATCGCGCGCCTGTCACAAGCCGGCTGGACCGTCGCCGTGGCCACCAATCAGTCCGGGGTGGCCCGCGGTTATTACGACCTGGCCACGCTGCAAGCCATGCACACTCGCTTGCGCGAATTAGTCGCCGAGCAAGGCGGCGAGCTGGGCTTGATCGTGCACTGCATTCACGGCCCGGATGAAGGTTGTGCCTGCCGTAAGCCCAAGCCGGGTATGCTCGAACAGATTGCCGCGCATTATGGCGTCGCACTCAAGGGCGTCTGGTTTGTCGGCGACAGCAGCGGTGACCTGAAGGCCGCGCAAGCCGTCGACTGTCTGCCTGTTTTAGTAAAAACCGGCAAGGGTGAACGCACCCTGGCGCAAGGATTGCCAGCGGGCACCCTGGTATTCGATGACCTGGCGGCGGTTGCCGATCAGCTTCTCCACCTATAGAGCAGGCCATGCCTGCGACGGTAAAAGCTCTTATGTCGACAGTGCAGACCCTCAGAATTTTCCTTTTCTACCTACTGCTCGCCTCCAGTTCGCTGCTCTGGTGCACGCTCAGCTTCTTTATTGCACCCTTCCTGCCATTTCGCGCCCGCTATCGCTTTGTTAACCAAAACTGGTGCCGCTGCGCCGTGTGGCTGGCCAAAGTGGTCATCGGCATGCGTTATCAAGTCAAAGGTCTGGAAAACATCCCAGAACGGCCTTGTGTGATTCTTGCCAACCACCAGAGCACTTGGGAAACCTTCTTCCTCTCTGCGTTGTTTGAACCGCTCAGCCAGGTGATTAAGCGCGAACTGCTGTATGTGCCGTTCTTCGGCTGGGCGATGGCCATGCTCAAGCCCATCGCCATCGACCGCAGCAACCCTAAAGCGGCGCTCAAGCAATTGGCCAAGCTGGGCCATGAGCGCCTGGAGCAGGGTGCCTGGGTACTGATCTTCCCCGAGGGCACACGCATGCCGCCGGGCCAAATCGGCAAGTTCAGCCGTGGCGGCGCATCCCTCGCGGTGAATGCCAACCTGCCGGTGCTGCCGATTGCGCACAACGCCGGTGAGTTCTGGCCGAAGCAAGGCTGGGGCAAGACCGCGGGCACCATCCAAGTGGTAATCGGCCCGCTGATGTACGCCGAAGGCACAGGCCCACGCGCCATCGCCGAACTCAACGACCGTGCCTTTGCCTGGGTCAGCCAGGCGCAAGGCGAGATCAGCTCACTGGACGCACAGCGCCAGCCGCTGGAAAACCAAGCGTCAGCCTGAGCATTCTGCAGCTAGGCATCTGGCGAGGCATCGTGCGGCATCGACTCCATCAGCACGGAGCCAACCGTAAGCGGTGCCTGCATTTGAAAGCTGGCGCTCTCACCGGACGCCGCCGGGTAGGGATCGCTGATGCGCTTGTACAACGCATGCACGGCCATCAGCCCAACCATCACCATCAGGCTGTAGAAAAAGCTCGCCGGGCCCCAGCGCTGCATGGTCAGTGACACCAGAAACGGGCCAATGCTGGCGCCAATGCCGCCAACCAGCAGCAAGGTACTGCTGGCCCCCGTGGCCTGATCGGCCTCCAGTTGGTCGTTGCTCAGCGCCAGGTAGAGCGCCAGCAGCGGGAAGCAGCTCGCACCGAACAGCAGGGCCAGCAGCAGGTGGCTGTTATTGCTGGTAAAGCCCAGCAGCGCACTGGCCAAGGCGAACAGCAGCGCCGCGCCAGCTGAAGCGGCGATCACCGTACGCCGGTCGATGCTGTCCGAGAGTTTGCCCAGCGGCCATTGCAGCAACATGCCACCGAGCACCAGCACCGCCATAAACAGCGACACCTCACTGACCTGCATGCCCAGCCGACTGGCATACACCGCGCCCATGCCGAGCACCATGGCGTAGCAAGCGTTGATCAGAAACGAGCCGACCAGGCCGGTCGGCGCCACACGATAAAGACTGGCGATACTCACCGGGCGAGCACTCTCGAAGGCCGGCATCGGCGTGGCGCTGAGCAGGATAGGGATGGCTGCCAGGCTGATCAAAATCGAGATCAAGGTAAACAGCTCGAAACCCGCCGGGTCAGACAGGTTAAGCAGAAACTGCCCGGCGGCAAGGCCGGCGAGCATGGTGATCATGTACAGCGACAGCAGCTGACCACGGCTGCGGTTATCCGCCGCCTGGTTCAGCCAGCTTTCGGCGACCACGTAGATGGCCGACACGGAAAACCCGGTGAGCAGGCGCATAAAGCCCCACACCCAGGGGTCGACCAGCACCGAGTGGACCAAGATGGTCATCGAGGCCAGTGCGGTTAATGCGGCGAAGGCGCGCACATGGCCGACTCGCTGAATGATCGCCGGGGCGCGCAACGAGCCAAGCAGAAAACCCAGGTAGTAGGCGGACATCAGCAGGCCGGTGGCGCGGGTATCAAAGCCCTCCAGCTCGGCCCGCACCCCCAACAGCGTGCCTTGCGCACCGATGCACAAGCCGATGACGCCGAGGCCGAAAAACAATGGCCACACGGTACGAACAGTCTGCCGGAGCATGCACACCCCCTGAAACAGGTCGAGCCTGAGCAATGCGCCCAGGCTCGGGATGAGAAATAAGCGAACGGCTGCGCGGGAAAACCGCTGCAGCCGTTCGGGTCGATCGGGTGTAACGGACGGGCCAAAGGCCCGCCCGCTGGCGCAGCGTGATCAGCTCGGCAGGAACTCCTTGGCCCAGCCCAGGCTGGCGATGTTGCGTTCGATCATCGACTCGACCTCGGCTGCGCTGTAACCCATCTCCGCCAGTACTTCTCGGGTGGAATGGCCCCAGCGCTCCGGCAGGCTGACCGCCTTGATGCTGGCCTCACTCGGGCGGATCGCCAGATGATCGATCTGGGTCAGGCAATGGCCGCTCGGGTGCTCGGGGTGGACCGAGAAGGCGAAGCTACCGAGGTCGATGCCGACGGTGCCATCGCCTTCACGGCTGTACAGCTCGCGCAGGGTTTCGATCGACAGCGGTTCTGCCGCGGCGATGTCGGCAGCCTGCAGCTGTTCAGCCCAGTAGGCCGCCGGTGCGGCTTGCAGAGCGGCTTTGAGGAACGCGCCCACATCGGCGGCGGCGCTGATCCCCGCGAGGCCTTCGACCCGCTCCAGCTGCGGCAACTCGGCCGCCTTGGAATCCAGGTAGAGCCAGCCATCGGCGGTTTTGTAGAAGTGCGACAGGGCATTGTGGCCCAGCACTTCGCGGCCCGACGGCTCGTTGAACGGCGCGCGGCCGGCGTAATCGAAGGCGAACGACAGCTGCGCCAGGTTAGTGATCGCTGACAACGAGGTGCGCGAGCGGGTCGGCTGGCCGGTCTTCAGCTTGTGGTAGATCGACACCGCCATGCCCAGACCAGCGGCGAAGCCACAGTTAACGTCCAGGGTGCCGAGGTGCGCGTGCTCCTCTGGCGTCTCCGGGCCACCGAAGCGGCTCATGATGCCGCTGTGCGCCTGAATGATGTCGTCGTAACCAATGTAGTTACTCTTCGGGCCAGGCAGCGGGCCGCCGAGGCAGTCGAGACGGCAGAACAGCACGCCCGGATTGACCGCCTGCAGGCTGTCGTTATCCAGGCCCAAGGCTTTGAGCTGACGCTCGGGGGCGTTGATCACCACCATGTCGACCGAGCGCACCAGGCGGTTGAACACCTCGCGGCCTTCCTCGCTCATGATGTCGACCAGCGCGCTGCGTTTACCCATACCGGTCTGGAAGGTAAACAGGGTGCCGATCAGCGGGTCGTACATCGGTTTAACGGTGTCGAGCTTGATCACCTCGGCGCCGAAGCGGGCGAGGAACGCGGTGGAGTGCGGGCCGGCGATCACGTTAGTCAAATCGAGGATCCGGAAGCCGTCGAGCCAACCGGCGTCGTTGACCAGCTGCACCGCCTCACCCACCGGATAAGTCGGCGGATGCGCGGCGGCCACTTCACGCAGCTCGGCCAGCGCCTCAGCAAAGCTGACAGTCTTGCGCGGGCGTGGGGTGACCATCTGCCCGGCGAATTCCTCCAGCCAGGCGAACGGCCCCGGCTGTTTCATCAGGCCGTATTGCGGGTCGTTAACCTCGACGATCAGGCCGGCGGTGTTGGTGTGCACATGGTTGACCCACTCCTGCGTGGTGCGGTGCGGTGCGCCGGGAATCTGCCCTTCGCCGAAGATAGTGCCCCACTCTTCGGAGGTCTTGGTGAGAAAGGCCTGCTTCATCTTCGCCGAGATATGGTCGGCCCATTTCTTCGGCAGCGGGTAAACGCCGATCGAGGTTTCGCCGTCCCACTCGCTGAGGGGCGCGTGCAGATCGTTGACTTCCGGCAGGCCATCGGCGACCAGTTCGTCGTACACACCCAAGACCTGCAGTGCACGCTTGGCGTGGTTGCGGTGCGACGGGCAGACGCAATAGAACATGCGCCCGTCGGCACACTTGTAGGTGCGGTAGAAAGGATCGAGGTATTCCTGCAGGTCCTCGTAGCTCAGATCCATGACGATGTTGTTGGCCTTGCGGTGCTCAATTTCCAGCTCGCGCATGGTCTTGTAGCGCTCGGGCAAGCCTTCGATGACATAGGAGTTGTACGACAGGCCTTCCATCAAGGCGGAAATCACCGGCACTTCGATGCCATCACCACGGCCGGTGCGCTCGCGGGCCTGCAGGGCCAGGGCGACGGAGGCAGCAGCCAGGGTGGTGGCATAGGCCGAACCCAGCGGCAGCGGCGAGAAGCTCGGGTTGAGGCCCAGCAGCACGCGGTTGAAGCCCATGTCGGTGAAGGCACCGGCGGTGGCAGCGACCACCGCTTCGGTGGCTTTCCAGTCGCGGCGCAGTTCGTCGTTGCTGGCAAAGCCGGGCACCGACAGGGTAATCAGTTCCGGGCGGGCTTCACGCAGTGCGTTGAAGTCGATGCCGAGCTTCTGCATGACGCCGGGGCGGAAGCTTTCAATGACGATGTCAGCCTGCTCGATCAGCGCCAAGGCTTGCGCCAGGCCTTCGGCTGATTTCAGGTCCAGACGCAGACAGCTCTTGTTGCGGTTAAGCACGGCATTGGCCGGATGGTCCCACTGCGGGCCCTGCGGCGGATCGATATGCACCACGCTGGCGCCTAGGTCGGCGAGGGTCATGGCCACGGCCGGGGCGGCGATCTGCTGACCGAAGTCGACAACGCGAACACCGGTCAAAGGCAATTGATTGTTGTTGTTCATTTCACTGATCCCTCTAAAAGCGCGCCAGGCGGCAATCAAATAGCCAGACTGGACATAGTGTTGAGTGTTCAGCGCGCCGTTATCACGGTGCCGAGTTATACCTGCCGAAGAGCAAACCGCTGACAGACACGCATAAAGCAAACTTTTAAATGGGTTATTAACCAGATCCAGATTCAAGCTTGTATTTGGCGTGGCGCGTATGAGTTGTGGTCTTGTTTCGGTAGTGCCGATACTAGGAATGAATAAATTTAGGGGCCAGCAATAAAAAATAACCCTTAGGCCGGGTTTTATTTATGGCTGAACGGGGCCGTGCATTAGCGCTGATGCGCGAGGCCACGAAGGAGGCTGGCTGAGCGCAAGGCAGGCGGGGAGGCGCTGAGCAAAACCGCTGAGCCATAAAAAATAACGGGGCAAAGGTCGCTATTTTTTTGCTTCTCATCGTTTTTTATCTTCATAACAATAGGATTCGTCTCGCTATCAGACCCTTTACGGTTTGCACGGTACGAGAAGCGCCCCTCAGCCAGGCGACACAGGGTCTGAGGGCTAGTGCAGGTGTACGCAGGAGCATGGCAGGCAGGAGCGAGCAGGTTCTCACATGGGCCGCGTGATCGACGCGGCTTCGAGAGTTAACCAACAGCTAAGAGGTAGACAATGAAAATAAATATAAGAAAGACGCACATGCAGAGGGCCGGACAATGACAAGCCAAGCAAATAAATGGCCCGCGTCCGGGCTCTTTACCGGGGCACACCCGGTCATGTCGATTGGTGCCGCCTTATTGGTAATGGCCTTCGTGCTGTTTACCGTCATTGACCCGGAATATGCCGATGGGGTGTACGGTGCAGCCAAGAGTTTTATTTCAACCAACTTGGCCTGGTATTACATCGGCTTGATGAGTTTATATCTGTTTCTGGCTATTTGGCTGAGCTTCAGCCGTTATGGAAATATTCGCCTGGGCAAGGACAGCGACCGGCCAGAGTTCAGTAACTTCTCCTGGTTTTCGATGTTGTTCGGTGCTGGTATCGGCATTGGCATCCTGTTCTGGAGCATCGCCGAACCTATCTATCACTTCCAGGGCACGCCGCTAATCGGCGAGGCGCAGAAGATGACCGCCGAGGCCGCACAGGTGGCCATGCGGGTCTCGATCTTCCACTGGGGGTTGCATGGCTGGGGCCTGTTCGCAGTGTTCGGCCTGATCCTGGCCTACTTCGCCTATCGCAAAGGCTTGCCGCTGTCGATTCGTTCCAGCCTCTACCCACTACTCGGCGAGCGCATCTACGGGCCACTGGGGCATGCCGCCGACCTGCTCGCCGTCTTCGGCACGGTGTTTGGTATCGCCACCTCGCTGGGGCTGGGCGCACAGCAGATGAACGCCGGGCTGAATTACCTGTTGGGCTTTGAAGTGTCGGTTGCTCACCAGATCCTGCTGATCGCGGTGATTTCGGTGATCGCCACCGCGTCGGTGCTCAGCGGCGTAAACAAGGGCATCCGCATGCTCAGCGAGCTGAACATGCACCTGACCATCCTGATCTTGGCGCTGTTCGTAATCTTCGGCCCAACGGCCTACCTGCTCGGTGCTTTTGTCACCAACACCGGTGATTATCTGGCGCACGCGGTGCAACTGGGCCTGTGGATAGATCCGGATCCAAAAGGCCAATGGCAGGGCTGGTGGACGATTTTCTACTGGGGCTGGTGGATCGCGTGGGCACCCTTTGTCGGCATGTTTATCGCGCGTATTTCCAAGGGCCGCACGCTGCGTGAATTCGTTCTCGGTGTGCTGATCGCGCCAACTGTTCTGGCCACTTTCTGGATCACTATCTTCGGTAACAGTGCAATTTTTATCGAGCTGTTCGGCGGCGGTGGCGTAGTGGCAGCGGTCAATGACGACGTGACCATGGCGCTGTTCAAGACCATTGAGCTGATGGGCCTGGGTCAGTGGTTGACCGTCCTTATGTCGGCGATCTGCACCCTGATGCTGGTGACCTACTTCGTCACGTCGGCTGACTCGGCAACCCTGGTGATCTGCACCCTGATCTGCATGGGCGACGAGCACCCACCGGCGCGCTACCGGATCTTCTGGGGCCTGGCGATTGGTGCAGTGGCGGCGGTGTTGCTGCTTGCCGGTGGCCTGAAAGCCTTGCAAACGGCCTCGATTGTGGCAGCGCTACCGTTCTCCTTCGTCGCCATCCTGGCCACCTATGGTTTCTTCAAGTCGCTGCGCCAGGATGTTGCTCTGTGCGATCTGGCAGCCCGTCGTGAGCTTAGCGAAAGCCAACAGCCAGCGGCGAGCATCAAGCCTGTGGTCGCCACCTCTGGCACGGCATAAGTGGTAGCACCCTGCGGGCTTGGGCCTGCGGGTTTTTCAAACGATAAATACGGCAGGGGACGAGCATGCACTGCGCGCGCCACTGCCAGTTACCCGGAATTAGCGGAGTTGCCATGTCTACTCAAGTAATCCTTCCACGCATCATGCAGATTGGCGAGCACGCCAGTCAGGACATTCCGGTCGTCATGACCAACCTGGGCTGCACCCGGCCGCTGATCATCACCGACAAGATGATGGTCAAGCTGGGTTATGCCGCGGCTATCCAGGCGCGCCTGGCGGCTCACGACATCCAGGCGGAAGTGTTCGACGAGACCGTGCCAGAGCCGACCGTGGCCTCGATCCAGGCCGGCGTGGCCAAGGCCCGTAGCGGCGATTACGACTGCATCATCGCCCTCGGTGGCGGCAGCCCGATCGATAGCGCCAAGGCCATCGCCATCCTCGCCAAGCACGGCGGCGAAATGCGCGACTACAAGTTCCCGCGCATCGTCGTCGAGTCCGGCTTGCCGATCATTGCTGTGCCGACCACGGCTGGCACCGGCTCGGAGGTCACTCGGGTGACCATCATCGCCGACGAGCAAACCGATGAGAAAATGCTCTGCGTGGGCATCGGCTTTATGCCGGTGGCGGCGCTGATCGACTTCAGCCTGACCCTCAGCCTGCCGCCGCGGATCACCGCCGACACCGGCATCGATGCCCTGACCCACGCGATGGAGGCCTACGTCAGCAAGAAGGCCAGCCTGTACAGCGATTGCCAGGCCCTGCAGGCCATGCGCCTGATCGCGCCCAACCTGCGCCGCGCCTACCACGATGGCGCAGACAAGACCGCCCGCGAAGCGATGATGCTCGGTTCAACCCTGGCCGGGGTGGCGTTTTCCAACGCATCGGTGGCACTGGTCCACGGCATGAGCCGGCCGATTGGTGCGCACTTCCATGTGCCCCACGGCCTGTCCAACGCCATGCTGCTGCCCAGCGTCACCGCGTTTTCCATCCCTGCCGCCGCCGAGCGCTACGCCGACTGCGCCCGCGCCATGGGCGTAGCGACTGCCGCCGACAGCAATGAGGTGGCCAACGCCAAGCTGCTCGCCGAACTGCACGCACTTAACGATGAACTGCAGGTGCCCAGCCCCGCGCAGTTTGGTATCGAGCGTGAGCAGTTCTTCGCCCAACTGCCAGTTATGGCCGAGCAGGCGCTGGCCTCCGGCTCGCCGAACAACAACCCACGCGTGCCAAGCGCAGACGAGATCATCGAGATCTACAAGCAGCTCTGGTAAGCCATTTTTTAGTCATGCCCGGCGCTCAACCGCCAGCCCCTATCTTGAGGAACACCCGCGATGAACACAGTAGGACATTTGATCAACGGCCAGATCGTCAACGACGCCGCACGCCTGCAGGACGTCTACAACCCCTCCACTGGCGCAGTCAGCAAGCAAGTCGCGCTGGCCTCCAAGGCCACCGTCGAGCAGGCCATCAGCGCCGCCGCAGCGGCCTTCCCGGCATGGCGCAACACCCCGCCAATCAAGCGTGCGCGGGTGATGTTCCGCTTCAAGGAGCTGCTTGAGCAGCACGCCGAGCGCATTGCGCAGATGATTGGTGAAGAGCACGGCAAGATTTCCCACGACGCCCTCGGCGAGCTGCAGCGCGGCATCGAGAACGTCGAATACGCCTGTGGTGCACCTGAATTGCTCAAGGGTGAGCACAGCAAGAACGTCGGCCCGAACATCGATTCCTGGAGTGAGTTCCAGCCACTGGGCGTGGTTGCCGGCATCACCCCGTTCAACTTCCCGGCGATGGTGCCGCTGTGGATGTTCCCCATGGCCATCGTCTGCGGTAACTGCTTTATCCTCAAGCCGTCCGAGCGTGATCCAAGCTCCACCCTGTTTATCGCCCAGCTGCTGCAGGAAGCCGGTTTGCCGGACGGCGTGATGAATGTGGTCAACGGCGACAAGGAAGCGGTCGACGTGCTGCTCAGCGACGAACGCATCCAGGCCGTCAGCTTCGTTGGCTCGACGCCGATCGCCGAGTACATCTACAAGACCGCCAATGCCAACGGCAAGCGCTGCCAGGCACTCGGCGGGGCGAAGAACCACGCCATCATCATGCCCGATGCGGACATGGACAACGCGGTTAACCAGCTGCTCGGTGCGGCCTTCGGTTCCTCTGGCGAGCGCTGCATGGCGCTGTCGGTGGCCGTCGCGGTGGGCGATGCCGCCGCTGATGCACTGATCGAAAAAATGCAGGCGGCGATGCAGTCGTTGAAGGTCGGTGCTTATTCCGAGCAGAGCAACGACTTCGGCCCGGTGATCACCAAAGCCCACCAGCAGAAAGTGGTCGGCTACATCAACAGCGCCGAAGAGCAGGGCGCCACGATCGTCGTCGATGGTCGCAACCCACAGGTAGCCGGGTATGAGCAGGGCTTCTTCGTCGGTGGCACGCTGATCGACAACGTGCACCCGGAGATGCTCAGCTACCAGGAAGAAATCTTCGGCCCGGTGCTGCAAGTGATCCGCGTTGGCAGCATGCAGGAGGCGATGGACCTGATCGATGCCCACGAGTACGGCAACGGCACCTGCATCTTTACCCGTGACGGCGAGGCGGCGCGCTACTTCTCCGACAACATCAAGGTCGGCATGGTCGGCATCAACGTGCCGCTGCCGGTGCCGGTGGCGTACCACAGCTTCGGCGGCTGGAAGCGCTCGCTGTTCGGCGACCTGCACGCTTACGGCCCGGACGCCGTGCGCTTCTATACCAAGCGCAAGACCATTACTCAGCGCTGGCCGTCGGCGGGGGTGCGCGAAGGTGTGTCCTTCTCGATGCCGACCATGAAGTAACTGGTATGCCGTGCTGACGGAAACACCGCCGGCAAGCACAGGCCACGTCCCCAATCGGGACGTGGCCTTTTTGCGTTGCCGTGCGCTCTGCAGACCAAGCATAAGACGCTACGTGGAGAAGACCGATGAGTGAAAAAGGCTCCTCAATTACCCGGGTACTGGAGATCATCGAAGCGGTGGCGCGCGCGCAGCGGCCGATGTCGCCCGCTGATCTGGCCGACCAGCTGGGTATTCCCAAACCGAGCATTCACCGCCTGCTGGCCCAGCTCGAAGGCGACGGTTACCTGCAAAGCAATATGCGTGGGCTGCTGGTGCCCGGTGATCGCCTGCATGAGGTTGCCCTCGGCGTGCTTTACAGTGGCCGCTTCAAAGCCCCGCGCCAGGCCATTCTCAAGCGCCTCACGGCGATCATTGGTGAGACCTGCGGGATTGCCATTCCCAACGGCACCGAGATGATCTACTACGACCGTGTGCAAACCGAGCGGCCGCTGCAGGTTTACCTGCCAGTGGGCAGTCATACGCCGGCCTGGTGTACCTCCAGCGGCAAGCTCTACCTCAGCTCGCTGTCGCGTGAGCGGCGTCTACGCATCATCAACAACCTGCCGTTAAATCAATATGCGCGTAACACCCTGACCGACCCGGCTGAACTGGAGGCTGCACTGCTGAAAATCAGGGCGGACGATATCGGCACGGACAATGAAGAATTCGTCGACGGCCTGGTAGCCTGTGCCGTACCGGTCAAGGATCGCCACGGCAGGCTCTTCGCCTGCCTGTTCGCGCATGCGCCGCTGATCCGCAAGAGCCTGGACGAGCTGCTCAGCTACGCGCCATTGTTACGCGAAGCGGCGACCGAACTCGGCCAGCTGATCGATCAGCCCGACGATGACTCAATTAAGGTGTAAGCACTTTCATGAAGAAAAGACTCCCGCCGTTGAACTGGTTGCGCGCATTCGAGGCCTCTGCACGGCACCTCAACTTCACCCAGGCGGCGGCTGAACTGAGTCTGACCCAGGCGGCGATCAGCCAGCAGGTCAAAGGGCTGGAATCACAACTCGGAACCAACCTGTTCAAACGCCTGCCGCGCGGGCTGGAATTGACCGAGGCCGGCCAAGCCTACATGCCGGTCATCCATGACTCGATCGAACGCTTAGCCGCCGCCACCGACGAACTGTTCGGCCAAGGTCGCAAGCGACCGATCACCGTGCGCGCCAACCTGGTGTTCTTCACCACCTGGTTAGCCCCCAGGCTTGGGCGCTTTCGCGCCGCACACCCGGAGGTTGGCCTGCATTTCACCAGTAATATCTGGCTGGATGAACGCAACAAAGAAGCCAACATGGAAATCCGCTACGGCAAGGGCAACTGGGCCGGACTGCGCTCAGTGCAACTGACCCATGATGAATTATTCCCCGTTTGCAGCCCCCGACTGCTGAGCGGCGAGTTGCCGCCAGCCAGCCCGGGCGAACTGAGTGCCGACAGCATGCTGCATGTAATCGGCTACGAAGAAGGCTGGGGCTACTGGCTGAACAAAACCGGCTTCCAACACGTCGACGCGTCCCAGGGAATGCAGTTCGACACCCTGATAACCGCACTGGAGATGGCGGTTCGTGGCCACGGCATGGCCTTGGGGCGTACGTCACTGGTGGCAGAAATGTTAGCTGATGGACGTTTGATAGCGCCTTTCGCACAACGCGTCCCAGCCTCGGAGGCGTTCCACTTGAGCTGCCCGAGCCATATGCAGTTGTCGCCGCATGGCGAGACGTTCTGGGCGTGGTTAGTCGAGGAGTCGGCGCAGTCTAGGCTCGATGATTCGAAATAAGTGCAGCTACTGGCATGTTAACAAGCGCGCTTGCGCCCACTCGCCAGCATTACCTCCCGAGCCTGATCCCCACAGGTAACAAACAGCGATTGATTCCGCGCCCTTCAGGTAACGCCAGCGGGTAGCACAGGAACAATCCCGAGCGCTTGTTGACCTCAACGTGCCACTTATTATTCTCAACATGTTGATTTATATAGCAATTTAATAAATGGCACAGGCTTTGCTTTATAGTAAGTACAAGAATAATAAAATCAGCTACACCGCGACTCGACTCTGACATAACAAAAACAACAGGCCAGATCGGTAGCGAACAGATTTTTTTGGAGAAAGCGGGCTTTTCCAGGCCTCGAGCCTGGCAACCAGATAAAACAATAAAACTACCTTAAGGTAGCTGGACTGGTTGGATCACCTCGTGACAAAGGCAATGCTAGCGTCCAAAAAAATACGTTTTCTCTTGGCCTCTTAGGGGTCAGAAAAAGCTCGCGCAACACAGTCGGTCATCAAAAATAACAACAGACCGCCCCAACAATAAAAATATGAAGCGATAAATTTGAGGGGAGCCAAGGCTCCCCTCAGTGCTTTCTGCTATCCGCTCTTTGAGCAACAGTGGGCTGCGTTGCTACTTAGAGCCCCCTCTAGGTTGATCGCCAGGGATTGCAAGGTGGATGCCATCCGTTACATCTCTAACTTCCTGTAGGCGGGCGATACAGCTGTGATTGCCTTCCTATATGGATCAATGGTTTGGGGTATAAATCGACCCGGTTATTGGCAGGCTTGAGCCATAAAAAGTGTCATTTTCTGGCGATATGATCACCATAAATGTCATTGCCCGCATCGCGATCCCCTTCATAGTCGATCACATCGGCCTACCCATCAGAAGTGATTGGCCATGGCTGATGCTGTTTAGATTGGCGTAAATAGCGATGCGTCTATTAGCCCTGAAAGGCTCCCAGATTTAGCACCTCCCAAAGCGCGCTTTATCGGCTTTTCTCTGTAGCTTCACTGCATAACCGCAGCCATGGATGCGCCACAGCCATCGCCAATACCTTGAACCACAAATAAAAACCCCGGCGCTAGGCCGGGGTAGTGACAGAAACTGTCATGACAGTAACTCGTACAATCATGACAATTAACCTGCCCGTCGACAAAAAGTCAGAAGTCCAGGTTGGATACAGCCAGTGCGTTGGTCTCGATAAAGTCCCTACGTGGCTCTACGGCATCGCCCATTAGGGTGTTGAAGATCTGATCGGCAGCAATCGCGTCTTCGATACGCACCTGGAGCATGCGGCGCACATCCGGGTCCATGGTGGTTTCCCAGAGTTGGTTCGGGTTCATTTCGCCCAGCCCCTTATAGCGCTGAATGCTGTGGCGCTTGGTGCTTTCGGCCATCAGCCACGCCAGCGCTTCCTTGAAGGTGGTGACCGCCTTCTTGCGCTCGCCACGCTGCACATACGCACCGTCTTCCAGCAAGCTATTGAGCTGGTCGCCCAGGGTGGTAACGGTCTTGTAATCGTTACTGGCGAAGAAGTCGCGGTTGAAGATGATGTAGCTGGAAACCCCGTGCGACACCAGTTCAACCTGTGGCAGCCATACGTGGCGCTCTGGATCTTCGTGCAGGCTGGTTTTGTAGACCAAGCCCGACTTTTCCATGACTTTCAGGCGCGTGTCTAGCAGGCTGAGCCAATGCTGCATGGCCGATTTATCTGCCAGTTGCTCGGCTTCAACACGCGGCAGGTAAACGAAGTGCTCGGTGAGCTCCAACGGGTACAGACGCGACAACCTATTGAGGGTCTTCATCACCAGGCGGTAATCGTTGACCAAGGTTTCCAGCGCACTGCCTGATAGGCCTGGTGCGCTTTCGTTGACGTGAAGGCTGGCATCTTCAAGGGCCGACTGGGTCATGTATTCTTCCATGGCTTCGTCGTCTTTGATGTACTGCTCTTGCTTGCCCTTCTTGACCTTGTACAGCGGCGGCTGAGCGATATAGATGTAACCACGCTCGACCAGCTCTGGCAGCTGACGGAAGAAGAAGGTCAGCAGCAGGGTACGGATGTGCGAACCGTCGACGTCGGCGTCGGTCATGATGATGATGTTGTGGTAACGCAGCTTGTCGATGTTGTATTCATCGCGGCCGATACCACAGCCCAAGGCAGTGATCAGAGTGCCGACTTCCTGGGAGGAAATCATCTTGTCGAAACGGGCTTTCTCGACGTTGAGGATCTTACCCTTGAGCGGCAGGATGGCCTGAGTCTTGCGGTTACGGCCCTGCTTGGCAGAACCGCCCGCGGAGTCCCCTTCCACGATGTAGAGTTCGGAGAGGGCAGGGTCTTTCTCCTGGCAGTCAGCCAGTTTGCCCGGCAGACCGGCGATATCCAGTGCACCTTTACGGCGGGTCATTTCACGGGCTTTACGTGCGGCTTCACGAGCGCGTGCAGCGTCGATCATCTTACCGACCACAAGCTTGGCTTCGTTGGGATTTTCCAGCAGGAAGTCAGAGAAGTACTTGCCCATTTCCTGCTCGACTGCAGTTTTCACTTCGCTGGATACCAGCTTGTCTTTGGTCTGCGAGCTGAACTTAGGGTCTGGAACCTTAACCGAAATAATTGCGGTCAGGCCTTCACGGGCGTCATCGCCGGTGGTGGCAATCTTGTGCTTCTTGGCCAGGCCTTCCTGCTCGATATAAGCATTCAGGTTACGCGTCAGCGCCGAGCGGAAGCCCGCCAGGTGGGTGCCACCGTCACGCTGGGGAATGTTGTTGGTGAAGCACAACAGGTTCTCGTTAAAGCTGTCGTTCCACTGCAGTGCGACTTCTACGCCAATGCCGTCTTCACGCTGCATGGTGAAGTGGAACACCTGGTTGACCGCTGTCTTGTTGTGGTTGAGGTATTCAACGAAGGCGCGCAGACCGCCTTCATACTTGAACAACTCTTCCTTACCGCTGCGTTCATCTTTAAGGAAGATGCCCACACCGGAGTTTAGAAACGACAATTCGCGAAGGCGCTTGGCCAAGATATCCCAGCTGAAATGGATATTGGCAAAGGTATCTTCGGACGGTTTGAAGTGAATTTGCGTACCGGTGGTGTCGCTATCACCCACTGGTGCAATGGGGGCCTGTGGTACGCCGTGAACGTACGTTTGCTCCCAGACTTTGCCAGCGCGGCGAATAGTCATGACCAGTTCTCTGGACAGCGCATTCACTACGGAAACACCTACACCGTGAAGACCGCCGGAAACCTTATAGCTGTTATCGTCGAACTTACCGCCCGCATGCAATACGGTCATGATTACTTCGGCAGCTGAAACGCCCTCATCCTTGTGGATATCCACTGGGATGCCACGGCCGTTGTCGCGCACAGTGATCGACTCATCCGGGTGGATGGTGATGGTGATTTCACTGCAATGCCCAGCCAACGCCTCGTCAATCGAGTTGTCGACCACCTCGAACACCATGTGGTGCAGACCGCTGCCATCGTCGGTATCGCCGATGTACATACCAGGTCGCTTGCGTACGGCATCCAAGCCCTTGAGGACCTTAATGTTATTGGAGTCGTACGTTTGGTTTTCGCTCATGCCTTCACTCCCGGTGGTCGTGGGTCTGGGTAATGCCACCATGTTCCACGTGGAACATGGCAACTGGCGTATCCGTGCGCCAGCCTTCCCTCAACAATTCATGGTCTACACAGGTGATAAACACCTGGCAGTGCAAGTCTTCTAACAATCGGCACAACGCACGGCGGTGCTGCTCATCCAGTTCTGACGGCAAGTCATCCACTAGATAGATGCATTGGCCGTGCTTGGCCTGATTGACTAAATGGCCCTGAGCAATGCGCAGGGCACATACAACTAATTTTTGCTGGCCGCGCGAGAGTATCTCGGCGGCATTATGCGCACCCAGACGCAACCTTAAGTCGGCGCGCTGAGGTCCTGCCTGGGTGTGCCCCAATTGCTGATCGCGGGGAAGGGTAGAGGCCAACACTGTGTTGAGCTCACGGTCTTTATCCCATCCGCGGTAGTAACTGAGAGTTAAACCTTCCAGCTCAACCAACTCATTCAGGGTACGCTCGAAAACCGGTTTCAGGGCCTGAATATAGGCACGCCGATAGCCGTCTATTTCGTCGCTGGCCAGGCATAATTCTCGGTCCCAGGCCGCCTGTGAAACGGCGTCAAGTGTACCATGCCGCAGCCATGAGTTTCGCTGACGCAGGGCCTTCTGCAGGCGCTGCCAAGCAGGCAGAAATCGAGGTTCCACGTGGAACACCCCCCAGTCGAGAAACTGTCTCCTGATCTTCGGCGCACCTTCGAGTAAACGAAAACTGTCCGGGTTGATCAGCTGCAAGGGCAGGGTCTCGGCCAACTGCGCTGCGCTGCGTGCATTTTGCCCATCAATACGAATCTGAAACTCGCCCTGGCGGTTCCGCGAAATACCTAGATTACTCTGCCGGCCATCAGACATCTGAACCTGGCCATAGATGGTGCAGGCAAGCTGATCGTATTGAATAACCGGGAGCAAACGAGTGCTGCGAAATGAGCGGGCCAAACCCAGCAAATGAATAGCTTCAAGTACGCTGGTTTTACCGCTGCCATTGTCGCCGGAGAGGATATTGATACGTGGGGAGGGAGAGAGGGTCACCGGGTGCAGATTACGCACCGCAGTGACAGTAAAGCGAGTCAGGGACATTTAGATAACAGACCGTTGCGAACGTAGCGAGCGATGGTCAGGCAGGCAGTGTGTGTTGAGCAGCTTGGAGTGTGCGAGCAGTACATAAGCATTACTCGCATCACCCACCCATCGGTTCGCGCTAACACATTGAGGCAAGCGACTTGCCGAAATATCCCGCAACACGGCATAGCCGAGCATAATCGTTATTCAACGGTCTGGGGGTCACAGACGCATTGGCATGACCACATAAGACGAATCGTCGTTATCAGCTTCCTGCACCAGAGCACTGCTATTGGCATCGGAAAGAATCAAACGCACTTGGTCGGTGGTCATCACGCTCAGGACATCGAGCAAGTAACTGACGTTGAAACCGATTTCCAGCGCACTGCCGCTGTAGTCAACGGCTATCTCTTCTTCGGCTTCTTCCTGCTCAGGGTTATTGGCTTGAATTTTCAGCAAGCCGGACTCCAGTTGCAGGCGAATACCACGGTATTTTTCGTTGGACAAAATCGCGGTGCGGCTAAACGCTTCACGCAGGCCCTGACGATCAGCCACCACCAGTTTGTCACCACCGCGTGGCAACACACGCTCGTAATCAGGGAACTTGCCGTCGACCAGTTTCGAGGTGAAGGTGAATTCACCCGTGGTAGCACGGATATGGTGCTGACCGAGAACGATGCTCACGTTGCCATCCTGCTCGGTGAGCAGGCGGGCCATCTCGAGAATACCTTTACGCGGCACGATGACCTGATGGCGTTCGACCTGCTCGATAGCTGCGTCCATCGAGCACATGGCCAGACGGTGACCATCAGTAGCGACCGCACGGAGAATGCCTGTCTGCACCTCCAACAGCATGCCGTTGAGGTAATAGCGCACGTCCTGTTGGGCCATGGCAAAGCTGGTGCGCTCGATCAAACGACGCAATTTACTTTGTACCAGGCTGAACGTCAGCGAGCCTGGGCCTTCTTCAACAGTAGGGAAATCATTGGCGGGCAGGGTGGACAGGCTGAAGCGGCTGCGACCCGCCTTGATCAGGAGCTTCTGCTCATCGATGCGAATATCGATCAACGCGTCGCTCGGCAGGCTCTTGCAAATGTCCATCAGCTTGCGCGCCGGTACGGTGATTTCACCGGACTCAGCAGGCTCTTCCAGAGCCACACGTCCGACCAGCTCGACCTCTAGGTCGGTACCAGTCAATGACAGCTGCTGGCCTTCAACCACCAGCAGAACGTTCGAGAGAACCGGCAAGGTCTGACGGCGTTCCACGACGCCGGCGACCAGTTGCAGAGGTTTCAACAAGGCTTCGCGTTGAATGGTGAAATGCATGGTCTAGTCCCTTGCCTAGTGGAGTTGCGTAGTTAGGTAGTCAGCGTACGCAGTAGATTCTTATAGTCCTCGCGGATATCCGCGTCGGATTCCTTAAGTTCAGCAATCTTACGGCATGCATGCAATACCGTCGTGTGATCACGGCCGCCAAAGGCATCACCAATTTCCGGCAAGCTGTGGTTGGTCAGCTCTTTCGACAGGGCCATGGCGACCTGTCGTGGCCGAGCAACCGAGCGCGAACGACGCTTGGACAGCAGATCGGAAATCTTGATTTTGTAGTACTCAGCCACCGTACGCTGAATATTATCGATGCTGACCAGCTTGTCTTGCAGCGCAAGCAGGTCCTTGAGCGATTCACGGATCAGCTCGATGGTAATATCACGGCCCATGAAGTGCGAGTGGGCAATCACCCGCTTCAATGCACCTTCCAGCTCGCGAACGTTGGAGCGAATGCGTTGCGCGATAAAGAAGGCCGCGTCATGCGGCAGGTCGACTTTGGCCTGATCAGCCTTTTTCATCAGAATGGCGACGCGGGTTTCCAGCTCAGGCGGCTCGACGGCCACCGTAAGGCCCCAGCCGAAGCGCGATTTGAGACGCTCTTCCAACCCTTCGATTTCTTTCGGGTAACGATCGCTGGTGAGAATCACCTGCTGGCCACCTTCAAGCAAGGCGTTGAAGGTATGAAAGAACTCTTCCTGGGAACGCTCTTTTTTGGCAAAGAATTGAATATCATCGATCAGCAGAGCATCTACCGAACGGTAGAAACGCTTGAATTCATTGATCGCATTCAACTGCAACGCCTTGACCATGTCCGCCACGAAACGCTCGGAATGCAGGTACACCACCTTGGCATTCGGATTCTTCGCCAGCAGATGGTTACCCACAGCATGCATCAGGTGGGTCTTACCCAAGCCTACGCCACCATAAAGGAACAACGGGTTGTAGCCATGCTTGGGATTGTCGGCAACCTGCCAGGCTGCTGCACGTGCCAGCTGGTTGGATTTACCTTCAACAAAGTTATCAAAGGTAAAGGTGCGATTCAGATAGCTGGTGTGCTTCAACCCACCTTCAACTTGCACCGTACGCTCGGTACGCGCAGGAGCCTGCTGACTGGCAGCACCGGCCATAGGATCAAAGCTGGCGCGCGAAGGTTCGGTCGGCGCAGCGGCCACTGGTGTTGTTGCCGCCGACTTTACTGCAGGCGCAGGTGTATTCGGCGCAACTGGCGGCGTACTGACCACAGCCGCACGGGGAGTCGAACTGCGCTTGCTGCCTATTAATAAGGAAAGCGCGGGGGCCATACCGTCGGTCCGCTCATCGAGCAACTCAAGCAAGCGGCCAAGGTATTTCTCATTGACCCAGTCAAGAACAAAACGATTGGGCGCATAGACGCGAAGCTCGTCGCTTTCAGCCTCGACCTGCAGTGGACGGATCCAGGTGTTGAATTGCTGAGCAGGCAGCTCATCGCGCAGAAGCTCGACGCACTGCTGCCAAAGTTCCACAGACACGGACATCCCCTAAATCGAAAGGCGCGAGGCAAAAAACACAGCCGTCATTGTAGCCGTCGAGGCAAGAGTTATCCACATGTAACCGTGCTGATGTACAAGGAAAATCAACCTGTTAACTGCGCTAGAAGCGAGTGAGCAGATTCACATAAGCACTGTGGATAACCCTGCACAAGCTCGTGGGATAACCCAGGGGTAAACCCAGTGGACAACCCCTCTGTGGGTAAAATGGCATTCCATCCCCAGCTTGTACGCGGCTTCCACACAGTTGCAGCACGCCTTTTCGACAGACTTACCCTTGGCTGAACCCCCCGAATTGTTTGTGCTTCAGGCACTTATGCACAGATCAATGGCTGGCTAATAGTTACTAACACTACAAAAGATCTTTAAATATTCTCTTCTTTATATTTCTTTATGCAGGAAAGCCTGGTTTGAAATTGACCTAACCCTCGGGTTTCTCTAGAATTGCCGGTCTCTTAAAACGGGGGCCATTCCGGCCCGTAGACGACCACCAGGTACCGCATCATGAAACGTACTTTCCAACCCAGCACTATCAAACGCGCTCGCACCCATGGTTTCCGCGCTCGCATGGCAACCAAGAGCGGCCGTGCTGTTCTGCAGCGTCGCCGCGCCAAGGGCCGTAAGCGTCTCGCCGTCTAAATTTCGGTATTGTGGTGAGTCGAGACTTCAGTCGGGAAAAGCGTCTGCTAACCCCCCGACAATTCAAGGCAGTCTTCGACTCCCCTAACGGCAAAGCTCCGGGCAAAAATGTCCTACTGCTTGCGCGCAACAATGAGCTTGATCATCCCCGCTTGGGGTTGGTGATCGGCAAGAAGAGCGTCAAGCTCTCGGTTGAGCGCAATCGCCTGAAACGCCAGATCCGCGAATCGTTCCGTCTGAACCAAGAGAGTTTGGTCGGATGGGACATCGTGGTGGTTGCGCGAAAAGGCCTTGGTGATCTGGAGAATGCTGAACTGGCACGTCAGTTTGGCAAACTCTGGAAACGCCTCGAACGCAGTAAGCCCAGCCCGCAAGCCGCTGTAACACCCGGGGGGAACGACAGTCCCCATGCGTAAACTGGTTTTGCTTCCTATCCAGTTTTACCGCTATGCCATCAGCCCCTTGATGGCCAGCCGCTGTCGTTTCTACCCAAGTTGTTCTTGCTACGCGCTTGAAGCCATTGAACACCATGGCGTCATGCGCGGTGGCTGGCTGACTCTGCGTCGGTTGGGCCATTGTCACCCGTGGAATCCCGGTGGCTACGACCCGGTTCCCCCCGCGAAAACCTCCCGTTCCTCTTCGATGGCCGAATAATCATGGATATTCAACGCTCGATCCTGATCGTCGCCCTGGCAATCGTGTCCTATATGATGGTTCTCCAGTGGAACCAGGATTACGGTCAAACTGCCCTGCCGACTGAAATTGCCGCGACTAGCAGCACAGTACCTGGCTTGCCAGACACAACCGCTGCAACTTCAAACTCAGTGGGTGGCGACGATATTCCGAGCGCTTCGACTGCCGTTGAGTCCAGCGCAATCAGTGCTGTTGCCACTGTAGCCAGTGATGAACTGATTCGGGTCAAGACCGATGTACTGGATCTGGCCATCGACCCACGCGGTGGTGATGTGGTGCAACTGCGTCTGCCGCAGTATCCACGCCGTCAGGATCGTCCGGATGTACCTTTCCAGCTGTTCGACAACGGCGGCGAGCGGACTTACCTGGCACAGAGTGGTTTGATCGGCAGCAATGCGCCGGACAAATCCAGCGGTCGTGCCCTGTGGAACAGCGCGCAAAAAAACTATGAGCTGGCCGATGGCCAGGATCAACTGCAAGTTGATCTTACCCTCAGCGAAGGCGGTGTTAATTACATCAAGCGCTTCACCTTCAAACGTGGTTTGAACGCTGAATGTTCGGCCAAAGAGCAGCTGCTGAAGAAGCCAGGTTGTGTGGATCCGTCCTCCTATCAGGTGACGGTCAGCTACCTGATCGACAACCAGAGTGCTCAGGCCTGGAGCGGCAACATGTTTGCCCAGCTCAAGCGTGATGGTAGCGACGATCCGTCCTCCACCACTGCAACCGGTACCGCAACCTACCTCGGTGGTGCGCTGTGGACAGCCGAAGAGCCGTACAAAAAAGTGTCGATGAAAGACATCGACAAACAAGCCTTCAAAGAAACAGTTCAAGGAGGCTGGGTTGCCTGGCTACAGCATTACTTCGTCACTGCCTGGATTCCAAGCAAAGACAGCACTAACCAGGTACAGACCCGCAAAGACAGCCAAGGCAACTACATTGTCGGCTTTACCGGCCCGGCCATTCAGGTTGCTGCCGGCACTCAGGGTGAAACCAGTGCAATTCTGTATGCCGGCCCGAAGCTACAAGGCCACCTGAAGACCCTGTCTCCAGGTCTTGAGCTGACCGTCGACTACGGCATCCTGTGGTTCCTTGCTCAGCCGATCTTCTGGCTGCTGGAACATATCCACAGCCTACTGGGTAACTGGGGCTGGTCGATCATCGTGCTGACGCTGATCATCAAGCTGATTTTCTTCCCGCTGTCCGCGGCCAGCTACAAGTCGATGGCGCGCATGCGTGCAGTGGCGCCTAAGCTGGCGGCACTAAAAGAGCAGTTTGGCGACGATCGGCAAAAAATGTCCCAGGCCATGATGGAGCTGTACAAAAAGGAGAAGATCAACCCGCTCGGTGGTTGCTTGCCGATTTTGGTACAGATGCCGGTATTCCTTGCGCTCTACTGGACCTTGCTGGAAAGCGTAGAAATGCGCCAGGCTCCTTGGCTGCTGTGGATAACTGACCTGGCGATCAAAGACCCGTACTTCATTCTGCCGATCATCATGGGCGCGACCATGTTTATTCAGCAGCAGCTCAACCCGACGCCGCCGGACCCGATGCAAGCCAAGGTACTGAAGATGATGCCGATCATTTTCACCTTCTTCTTCCTCTGGTTCCCAGCCGGCCTGGTGCTGTACTGGGTGGTCAACAACGTCTTGTCCATTGCTCAGCAGTGGTACATTACGCGCAAAATCGAAGCCGCAGCCAAGGCCGCAGACGCCTAGCAGTGATAGCTTCTAAGCTGTAAACAAACGCCCCTTTTCAGGGGCGTTTTGCTATGTCGTATTCAGGAGAGCCCGATGCCTACCGTTACTGAAACCATTGCCGCCGTTGCCACTGCCCAAGGCCGTGGTGGCGTGGGCATCGTGCGTGTTTCCGGGCCCTTGGCGGGCCGGCTGGCTAAGGCGATTTGTCAGCGAGAGTTGAAACCGCGCTACGCCCATTACGGACCGTTCTTTGCGGAGGCTGAGCAGGTGCTCGATGAAGGCCTGGCCCTGTATTTCCCTGGCCCCAACTCCTTTACCGGCGAAGATGTGCTGGAGCTTCAGGGGCATGGCGGACCGGTGGTGCTGGATTTACTGCTGCGTCGTTGTGTACAACTCGGCGCGCGCTTGGCCCGCCCCGGTGAGTTCAGTGAGCGTGCGTTTCTCAATGACAAGCTCGATCTGGCGCAGGCCGAGGCGATTGCCGACCTGATCGAAGCCAGCTCAGAACAGGCGGCGCGCAATGCCTTGCGTTCATTGCAGGGTGAATTCTCGCGGCGCGTGCACAGCCTGACCGAACGCCTGATCAGCCTGCGCATCTATGTCGAAGCGGCCATCGATTTCCCGGAAGAGGAAATCGACTTTCTCGCCGACGGTCATGTACTCAGCTTGCTCGATGGTGTGCGCACGGACCTCGCGGGTGTGCTGCGTGAGGCCGGCCAAGGCGCGCTGCTGCGCGATGGTATGACGGTAGTGATAGCCGGGCGCCCCAACGCCGGTAAATCCAGCCTGCTAAATGCCTTGGCCGGACGCGAAGCGGCCATTGTCACCGAGATCGCGGGGACCACCCGTGATGTTCTGCGCGAACATATCCACATCGACGGCATGCCCCTGCACGTGGTCGATACCGCGGGCTTGCGTGATACCCAAGATCAGGTTGAACGGATCGGTGTAGAACGCGCGCTCAAGGCGATTGGCGAAGCCGATCGTATCCTCCTGGTGGTGGATGCCACGGCACCGGAAGCGGACGATCCATTTGCCTTGTGGCCAGAGTTTCTCGACCAGCGTCCTGACCCGGCCCGGGTAACCCTGATCCGCAATAAGGCCGACCTATCTGCCGAAGCTGTGGATCTAGAAGTCTGCAATGACGGCCACGTCACCATCAGCCTGTCCGCCAAGTCGAGCGAAGGGCTGGACCTGCTGCGTGAGCACCTGAAAGCCTGCATGGGTTATGCACAGACCTCCGAGAGCAGCTTCAGCGCCCGCCGGCGTCATCTAGAGGCGCTGCGCCAGGCGGCGGCTCACCTTGGACATGGCCACGCCCAACTGACCCTCGCCGGTGCTGGCGAGCTGCTCGCTGAAGACCTGCGTATGGCGCAGCAAGCCTTAGGCGAAATCACTGGAGCTTTCAGTTCTGATGACCTGCTGGGGCGAATCTTCTCCAGCTTCTGCATCGGTAAATGACAGCTTGCAGGTTAGCAAGCAAGGCCATCTAAGCAGCAAACAACGCCTATCCCTGGGCGTCGCGTTGCTCATCAGCCGTAACCATTTCTGAGGGGTTACGGCCCCTCTAACCTGCCGCCGTGTGCAAGATGCCCTGCCTGTAGCAGGGATCATCCTGCTGCCGCTATATCCTCTAAAACTTCCCACATGTCTCTCAGGCAGGCATTCGCGTGGCTGAAAGATAGGCACAACGCCAACTATTTCATCGGCTAAGCCCTGTGGAAAACCCAGCCTAAGCCCTGCTTATAACCCTGTGATAAAACCGAGGATAAACGCCCCTGTGGATAACCATCACTTTCATCCACAGCTTGCGTACGGCAATTGAACAGGCTGATAGCAGGATCAACACAAACTTTTGAAACGCTGTACACATTGATATTGTTGGCCTGTAGCAATCTATCCACAGAAAAGCCGTTGCTAAGTAATAAACATAAAAACAAAGCTTTATAAAAATTCATTCTTTTAATCTTTATTAACCGACCCGGCTAAACAGGTCTCAGACCAGCTGGCTATTTTTTGTGCAAAAGGCTTCTTTCACACCGGCGAACTCCCTATACTTGCCGCCTTTCCCGCTTTTCAATCTAAAAAGCCCCCCATTTCTCAACAGGCACGAGGTGCGTGGTGGATTTCCCTTCCCGTTTTCAGGTGATCGTCATCGGCGGCGGTCATGCCGGTACTGAAGCTGCATTGGCAGCTGCACGCATGGGGGTAAAAACCCTGCTGCTGACCCATAACGTGGAAACACTCGGGCAGATGAGCTGCAACCCCGCGATTGGCGGAATCGGCAAAAGCCATCTGGTCAAGGAAATCGACGCCCTTGGCGGCGCCATGGCAGAAGCCACTGACCGTGGCGGTATCCAGTTTCGGGTACTCAACAGCCGCAAAGGCCCGGCAGTCCGAGCCACCCGGGCTCAAGCAGACCGGGTGCTGTACAAAGCGGCGATTCGCGAAACCCTGGAGAACCAGGCCAACCTGTGGATATTTCAGCAGGCAGCCGATGATCTGATTGTCGAAAACGATGAAGTCAAAGGCGTTGTCACCCAAATGGGTCTGCGTTTCCTCGCGGATTCCGTGGTGTTGACCACCGGCACCTTCCTCGGCGGACTTATCCACATCGGCATGCAGAACTATTCTGGCGGTCGTGCTGGTGATCCCCCTTCGATTGCTTTGGCACAGCGCTTACGTGAATTACCGCTGCGCGTCGGCCGCTTGAAAACCGGAACGCCGCCACGCATTGATGGCCGTTCTGTGGATTTTTCGCAGATGACCGAACAGCCGGGTGATACGCCAACGCCGCTGATGTCCTTCCTCGGTCGCGCCGAACAGCAGCCGCGTCAGGTCAGCTGCTGGATCACCCACACCAATGCGCGTACCCACGAAATCATTGCGGCCAACCTTGATCGTTCGCCGATGTACTCCGGCGTGATCGAAGGCGTCGGCCCGCGCTACTGCCCGTCAATCGAAGACAAGATTCACCGTTTTGCCGACAAGGACAGCCATCAGGTATTTATCGAGCCCGAAGGCCTGAATACCCACGAGCTGTACCCCAACGGCATTTCCACCTCGTTGCCCTTCGACGTGCAATTGCAGATCGTGCGCAGCATCCGTGGGATGGAGAACGCTCACATCGTGCGGCCCGGCTACGCCATCGAGTACGACTACTTCGATCCGCGAGATTTGAAGTACAGCCTGGAAACCAAAGTGATCGCCGGGCTGTTCTTCGCCGGGCAGATCAACGGCACCACCGGTTACGAAGAAGCCGGCGCCCAGGGTTTGCTCGCCGGAGCCAACGCCGCACTGCGTGCGCAAGGCAAGGACAGCTGGTGCCCGCGTCGCGATGAGGCGTACATCGGTGTGCTGGTCGACGATTTGATTACCCTCGGTACTCAAGAGCCGTACCGCATGTTCACTTCGCGCGCCGAATACCGGCTGATCCTGCGCGAAGACAATGCCGACCTGCGTCTGACCGAGAAAGGTCGTGAGCTGGGTCTGGTCGATGATGTACGCTGGGCGGCGTTTGAGGCCAAACGCAACGCCATCGTCGAGGAAGAACAACGTCTGAAAAGCACTTGGGTACGTCCAGGTACAGCCCAGGGCGATGCAATTGCCGAGCACTTCGGCACTCCGCTGACCCACGAATACAACTTGCTCAACCTGCTGGCTCGGCCGGAAATCGATTACCCCGGGTTGATCGCCATCACCGGTGGCGGTGCACTGGACCCACAAGTGGCCGAGCAGGTCGAGATCAAGACCAAATACGCCGGTTATATCGACCGCCAACAGGACGAAATCGCCCGTCTGCGCGCCAGTGAAGACACCAAGTTACCGAGCGATATCGATTACGCGGGCATTTCCGGCTTGTCCAAGGAAATCCAGCACAAACTCGGCAACACCCGTCCAGAAACCCTCGGCCAGGCCTCGCGCATACCTGGGGTCACCCCGGCAGCGATTTCCCTTTTGCTGATTTACCTGAAAAAACGCACTGCCGGTCAGCAGTTGGAGCACAGCGTCTGATGTCGTTGGTCACTGCACGTCACGCCGAAGAACTGCGCGAAGGCGCGATTGAACTGGGCGTCGCACTCAGCCCCGAACAGCACGAGCAGTTGCTCGCCTACCTGGCATTGCTGATCAAGTGGAACAAGGCCTACAACCTGACCGCGGTGCGCGATCCGGATGAAATGGTCTCGCGCCACCTGCTCGACAGCCTGTCCGTGGTTGAACATGTGCGCGAGGCTGGGGATAACTGGCTGGACGTCGGCAGCGGTGGCGGCATGCCGGGTATTCCACTGGCCATCCTGTTTCCCGAACGACAGTTCACCCTGCTTGATTCAAACGGCAAAAAGACCCGCTTCCTGACGCAAGTGAAGCTGGAGCTGAAACTGGCCAACCTGCAAGTTATCCACAGCCGAGTTGAAGCGTTTACCCCTGAGCAGCCGTTCAGTGGCATTTGCTCGCGAGCGTTCAGCTCCCTGGAAGACTTCAGCAACTGGACCCGTCATCTTGGTGATGGCCATAGCCAGTGGCTGGCGATGAAAGGCGTGCACCCGGACGACGAGCTGCAGGCTTTGCCTGCGGACTTTCGTCTCACTGCCACCCATGTACTCAAGGTTCCCGGTTGCCAAGGTCAGCGCCATCTGCTGATACTGCGCCGCTCGGTTTAGGGGGAACGGCAGCATGGCTAAGGTATTCGCAATCGCTAACCAGAAAGGCGGTGTGGGTAAAACCACCACCTGCATTAACCTGGCCGCTTCGCTGGTGGCAACCAAACGCCGTGTATTGCTGATTGACCTCGATCCACAAGGCAACGCCACCATGGGCAGCGGTGTGGATAAGCATGCGCTGGAGCACTCGGTTTACGACCTGTTGATCGGCGAGTGCAACCTGGGCGATGCCATGCAGTTTTCCGAGCATGGCGGTTATCAACTGCTGCCGGCCAACCGCGATCTCACGGCTGCCGAAGTCGGCTTGCTGGAAATGCAGATGAAGGAAAGCCGGCTGCGTAATGCGCTGGCCCCGATCCGCGAGAATTACGATTACATCCTCATCGATTGCCCGCCAGCGCTGTCGATGCTCACCATCAACGCCCTGGTGGCCGCTGATGGCGTGATCATCCCGATGCAGTGTGAGTACTACGCGCTGGAAGGGTTGAGTGACCTGGTCAACAGCATCCAGCGTATTGCCGAGTTGTTGAACCCAAGTCTGAAAATCGAAGGGCTGTTGCGTACCATGTACGACCCGCGCATCAGCCTGACCAACGACGTCTCGGCGCAGCTCAAGCAGCATTTCCCCGAGACGCTGTACCAAACCGTTATCCCGCGTAACGTGCGTTTGGCCGAAGCTCCGAGCTTTGGCATGCCGGCGCTGGTGTATGACAAAAGTTCCCGCGGGGCCATTGCCTATTTGGCACTGGCCGGCGAATTGGTCCGCCGCCAGCGTGCGAACGCTCGCAGCGCAACCGCATAAGGAAATACCCATGGCTGTGAAAAAACGAGGACTGGGACGCGGTCTGGATGCCCTGCTGGGCGGTTCCAGCGTCAGCGCTTTGCAGGAAGAAGCGGCGCAGGTCGACAGCCGTGAGCTGCAATACGTGCCACTGGACTTGATTCAGCGCGGCAAATACCAGCCACGTCGCGACATGGATCCGACGGCCCTGGAAGAACTGGCACAGTCGATCAAATCCCATGGGGTGATGCAGCCGATTGTAGTGCGCCCGATAGGCGGAGGACGTTTCGAAATCGTCGCTGGCGAACGGCGCTGGCGCGCCAGTCAGCAAGCCGGCCAGGACAAGATTCCAGCCATGGTCCGTGAGCTGCCGGACGAAGCGGCCATTGCCATGGCGCTGATCGAGAACATCCAGCGCGAAGACCTCAACCCCATCGAAGAAGCCATGGCGTTGCAGCGTTTGCAGCAGGAGTTCCAGCTGACTCAACAGCAGGTCGCCGATGCGGTGGGCAAATCCCGCGTGACCATCAGCAACCTGCTGCGCCTGATCGCGTTGCCGGAAGAGATCAAAATCCTCCTGTCGCATGGTGATCTGGAAATGGGCCATGCCCGTGCCTTGCTCGGTTTGCCTGCTGAACAGCAGACTGAAGGTGCGCGACATGTTGTCGCACGTGGCCTCACCGTGCGCCAAACCGAAGCACTGGTACGGCAGTGGCTGAACAGCAAAGACAAACCAGTGACCGAGGTCAAAGCTGACCCGGACATCATCCGCCTGGAACAGCGTCTGGCCGAGCGCCTGGGCTCGCCGGTGCAGATCAAGCATGGGCAGAAAGGCAAAGGTCAGTTGGTGATCAGCTACAGCTCGCTGGATGAGCTGCAAGGAGTGCTTGCTCACATTCGTTGAAACAATTGCACGTGTAGCGAGTAGTCGGAAATCACTACCCGACGGTTGAATGGGTGGGGAAGCGCCCCTATACTCTGCGCGCATTTCGTCGGCACAAAGTATGCCAAGTTATTGATTTAAAGCGCCGACGACCGAGTTCGCATTACAGGAAAACCAGATGGACGTTCGCACGCCAAATCGCCTGCCCTTCCATCGCTTAGCAGTTTTTCCGGTCTTGCTGACGCAGCTTTTGCTGCTGCTGCTGTTAGCCCTGGTGTTATGGCAGTGGCATGGCGCGGTAGCCGGTTACTCCGGGTTATGTGGTGGCCTGATTGCATGGCTGCCGAATGTGTATTTCGCCCACAAGGCGTTCCGTTTCAGTGGAGCGCGGGCTGCTCAAGCCATCGTCCGGTCATTTTATGCCGGCGAGGCGGGCAAACTGGTTTTAACGGCAGTGCTGTTTGCACTGACCTTTGCAGGTGTGAAGCCTCTGGAACCGCTGGCGGTATTTGGCGTGTTCTTCCTGACCCAGTTGGTCAATTGGTTCGCACCTTTGCTGATGAAAAAAAGACTTTCGAGACCTTAAGGCGTTTGAGGCACACATGGCAGAACAAACAGCTTCGGGCTATATCCAGCACCACCTGCAGAACCTGACTTACGGGCAACTGCCTAATGGTGATTGGGGCTTTGCCCACACCGCGCAAGAAGCCAAAGAAATGGGCTTTTGGGCTTTCCACGTCGATACCCTCGGCTGGTCCGTGGCCCTCGGCCTATTTTTCATCCTGCTGTTCCGTATGGCGGCGAAGAAGGCAACTTCCGGTCAACCTGGCGCCCTGCAGAACTTCGTTGAAGTGCTGGTCGACTTCGTCGATGGCAGCGTCAAAGACAGTTTCCATGGCCGCAGCCCGGTGATTGCACCGCTGGCGCTGACGATTTTTGTCTGGGTGTTCCTAATGAACGCCATCGACCTGATCCCAGTTGACTGGATTCCGATGCTGGCCGTGCTGATCTCGGGCGACTCGCACATTCCGTTCCGTGCGGTCTCCACCACCGATCCAAACGCGACCCTGGGTATGGCCCTGTCGGTGTTTGCACTGATCATTTTCTACAGCATCAAGGTCAAGGGCATTGGCGGCTTCATCGGTGAGCTGACCCTGCACCCGTTCGGTAGCAAGAACCTGTTTGTGCAGGCGCTGCTGATCCCGGTCAACTTCCTGCTGGAATTCGTCACCCTGATCGCCAAGCCGATTTCCCTGGCGCTGCGTCTGTTCGGCAACATGTATGCCGGTGAGTTGGTGTTTATTCTGATCGCTGTGATGTTCGGCAGCGGTCTGCTCTGGCTGAGTGCCTTGGGCGTTGTCTTGCAGTGGGCGTGGGCGGTGTTCCACATCCTGATCATTACCCTGCAAGCGTTCATCTTCATGATGCTGACCATCGTTTACTTGTCGATGGCGCACGAAGACAACCACTAAGGGCGCTTAGGCGCTCATGGTGGACGCCCGCAAGGGCACAGAAGCACCGGTTTTGTTTTACCGCTTTACCCTTAGAAAACCTTAACCAATACGACATAAAAAGTCGGGAGGAAAGATGGAAACTGTAGTTGGTCTGACCGCTATCGCTGTAGCACTGCTGATTGGCCTGGGTGCCCTGGGTACCGCCATTGGTTTCGGCCTGCTGGGCGGCAAGTTCCTGGAAGGCGCTGCGCGTCAGCCGGAAATGGTTCCAATGCTGCAAGTGAAAATGTTCATCGTCGCCGGTCTGCTCGACGCCGTGACCATGATCGGTGTTGGTATCGCACTGTTCTTCACCTTCGCGAACCCCTTCGTTGGTCAACTCGCTGGCTAATCACTCGGTTTTCGAGTGATTAGTTGTGATGGACAACGAACGAGCGAGGTGTTGGCGTGAACATTAATGCAACCCTGATTGGTCAGTCCGTTGCCTTCTTCATCTTCGTGCTGTTCTGCATGAAGTTCGTATGGCCTCCGGTCATTACGGCTTTGCAAGAACGTCAGAAGAAGATCGCAGACGGCCTGGACGCCGCTAGCCGTGCGGCTCGTGACCTGGAGTTGGCCCAAGAGAAAGTGGGTCAGCAACTGCGCGAAGCCAAAGGCCAAGCAGCCGAGATCATTGAGCAAGCCAAGAAACGCGGTACTCAGATTGTCGACGAAGCCCGTGAACAGGCTCGTGTCGAAGCTGACCGTGTGAAGGCTCAGGCTCAGGCCGAGATCGAACAGGAAATCAACGGTGTCAAAGACGCGCTGCGTGCCCAACTGGGTAGCCTGGCCGTTAGCGGTGCCGAGAAGATCCTGGGCGCATCTATCGACCAAAACGCGCATGCGGAGCTGGTTTCCAAACTGGCAGCCGAAATTTAAGCGAGGGCGCGATCATGGCAGAACTGACCACGCTGGCCCGACCTTACGCCAAGGCTGCCTTTGAGCACGCCCAGGCCCACCAGCAACTGGCCTCTTGGTCAGCCATGCTCGGCCTGGCTGCAGCGGTGTCGCAAGACGACACCATGCAGCGTGTGCTCAAAGCACCGCGTTTGACGAGTACAGACAAGGCCACCACCTTTGTTGAGGTGTGTGGTGACAAGTTCGACGCCCAGGTACGCAATTTCATTCACATCGTCGCTGAAAACGATCGCCTGGCCCTGTTGCCAGAGATCGTTGAACTGTTCGAGCTTTACAAAGCCGAGCAGGAAAAGTCGATCGACGTGGACGTTACCAGTGCCTTCGCATTGAGCGATGAACAGCAAGACAAACTCGCCAAGGTTCTCAGTGCACGGCTCGGCCGAGAAGTGCGTCTGCACGCCGCGGAGGATGCCACCCTTATCGGTGGTGTCGTAATCCGCGCCGGCGACCTGGTTATCGATGGCTCAGTTCGCGGCAAAATCGCGAAGCTGGCCGAAGCATTGAAATCTTGAGTTTGAAGGGGCAGCAGAGCTATGCAGCAACTCAATCCTTCCGAAATAAGTGAAATCATCAAGGGGCGTATCGAGAATCTCGATGTCGCCTCTCAAGCCCGTAACGAAGGCACTGTCGTCAGCGTATCTGACGGTATTGTGCGTATTCACGGTCTCGCCGACGTTATGTACGGTGAAATGATCGAGTTCCCGGGCGGTGTCTACGGTATGGCACTGAACCTGGAGCAAGACTCCGTGGGTGCAGTTGTCCTGGGTGCGTATACCACCCTGGCCGAAGGCATGAGCGCCAAGTGCACCGGTCGCATCCTCGAAGTTCCGGTTGGTCCGGAACTGCTGGGTCGCGTCGTTGACGCACTGGGCAACCCAATTGACGGCAAAGGCCCACTCAATAACGTCGCTACCGACGCTGTTGAGAAGGTTGCGCCGGGCGTGATCTGGCGTAAGTCGGTCGACCAGCCGGTGCAAACCGGTTACAAGTCGGTCGATGCCATGATCCCGGTTGGCCGTGGCCAGCGTGAGCTGATCATCGGTGACCGTCAGATCGGTAAAACCGCTCTGGCCATCGACGCCATCATCAACCAGAAGAACAGCGGCATTAAGTGCGTTTACGTAGCCATTGGTCAGAAGCAATCGACCATCGCTAACGTGGTGCGCAAGCTGGAAGAAAACGGCGCGTTGGCTAACACCATCGTGGTCGCGGCTTCCGCTTCTGAATCCGCTGCACTGCAGTTCATCGCACCGTACGCCGGTTGCACCATGGGCGAATACTTCCGCGACCGCGGTGAAGACGCGCTGATCGTTTATGACGATCTGTCCAAGCAAGCAGTGGCTTACCGCCAGATTTCCCTGCTGCTGCGCCGTCCGCCAGGTCGTGAAGCTTACCCAGGCGACGTGTTCTATCTCCACAGCCGTCTGCTGGAGCGCGCATCGCGCGTTTCCGAAGAGTATGTTGAGAAGTTCACCAATGGCGCCGTGACTGGCAAGACCGGTTCCTTGACCGCTCTGCCGATCATTGAAACCCAGGCTGGCGACGTTTCCGCGTTCGTTCCGACCAACGTGATTTCGATCACCGACGGTCAGATCTTCCTGGAATCGGCCATGTTCAACTCGGGCATCCGTCCAGCGGTCAACGCTGGTATTTCGGTATCCCGCGTCGGTGGTGCTGCACAGACCAAGATCATCAAGAAGCTCTCCGGTGGTATCCGTACCGCTCTGGCTCAGTACCGTGAACTGGCGGCCTTCGCCCAGTTTGCTTCTGACCTAGACGAAGCCACCCGTAAGCAGCTTGAGCATGGTCAGCGCGTTACCGAGCTGATGAAGCAGAAGCAATATGCGCCAATGTCGATTGCTGACATGTCCGTATCGCTGTATGCCGCTGAGCGTGGTTTCCTGGTCGATATCGAAGTTGCCAAAGTTGGCGCATTCGAACAGGCCCTGATTGCTTACTTCAACCGGGATCACGCCGCACTGCTGGCGAAGATCAACGAGAAGGGTGACTTCAATGACGACATCGATGGCCAGCTGAAAGCCGGTATCGAGAAGTTCAAGGCCACCCAAACCTGGTAAGCCGCAGTGGGGACCGCAAGGTCCCCGCTTGCTAACCCGATAGGTGTCAAATGGCAGGCGCAAAAGAGATTCGCAGCAAGATTGCGAGCATCAAAAGCACGCAGAAGATCACCAGCGCCATGGAAAAGGTGGCGGTCAGCAAAATGCGCAGAGCACAAATGCGCATGGCTGCTAGCCGTCCCTACGCGGAGCGTATCCGTCAGGTGATTGGTCATCTGGCCAACGCCAACCCGGAATACCGTCATCCGTTCATGATCGACCGCGAAGTTAAGCGTGTGGGTTATGTCGTGGTGAGCTCGGACCGTGGTCTGTGTGGTGGTCTGAACACCAACCTGTTCAAGGCTCTGGTTAAAGACATGGCGAGCAATCGCGAGCAAGGCGTTGAGATTGATCTCTGCGTCGTTGGCAGCAAAGGTGCGGCATTCTTCCGTAACTTTGGTGGCAACATCGTTGCTGCGATCAGCCACCTGGGCGAAGAACCATCGATCAATGATCTGATTGGTAGCGTCAAGGTAATGCTCGATGCGTACCTCGAAGGTCGTATCGATCGTTTGTCCGTGGTCTCGAACAAGTTCATCAATACCATGACGCAAAAGCCGACAGTGGAGCAGTTGATTCCGCTGGTGGCCGATCCGGATAAAGAACTCAAGCACCACTGGGATTACCTGTACGAACCCGACGCCAAAGAGCTGCTGGACGGCTTGATGGTGCGTTACGTGGAGTCGCAGGTGTACCAGGCAGTGGTTGAGAACAACGCGGCTGAACAAGCGGCCCGGATGATCGCGATGAAGAACGCCACCGACAACGCTGGCGATATCATCAAAGACCTGCAGTTGGTTTACAACAAGGCACGTCAGGCAGCGATCACCCAGGAAATTTCGGAAATCGTCGGCGGCGCTGCCGCGGTTTAAGCACGGTTCAAATATTCAGAGGAACCAAAGATGAGTAGCGGACGTATCGTTCAAATCATCGGCGCCGTTATCGACGTGGAATTCCCGCGTGATCAAGTGCCGAGTGTTTATGAAGCGCTGAAAGTAGTCGGCGCCGAAACCACCCTTGAAGTTCAGCAGCAGCTGGGCGACGGCGTGGTACGTACCATTGCGATGGGTTCGACCGAAGGCCTCAAGCGTGGCCTGAACGTCGCTAGCACTGGCGCAGGTATCCAGGTACCGGTTGGGGTGAAAACCCTGGGCCGGATCATGGACGTGCTGGGCAACCCGATTGACGAAGCTGGCCCGATTGGCGAAGAAGAGCGTTGGGGCATTCACCGTGCCGCGCCTTCCTATGCTGAGCAAGCTGGCTCCAACGAACTGCTGGAAACTGGCATCAAGGTTATCGACCTGGTTTGCCCGTTCGCCAAGGGCGGTAAAGTCGGTCTGTTCGGTGGTGCCGGTGTCGGCAAGACCGTAAACATGATGGAACTGATCCGTAACATCGCCATCGAGCACAGCGGTTATTCCGTGTTCGCCGGTGTGGGTGAGCGTACTCGTGAGGGTAACGACTTCTACCACGAGATGAAGGACTCCAACGTTCTCGACAAGGTAGCCCTGGTTTACGGTCAGATGAACGAGCCACCGGGAAACCGTCTGCGCGTAGCACTGACTGGCCTGACCATGGCCGAGAAGTTCCGTGACGAAGGCCGTGATGTACTGTTCTTCGTGGACAACATCTACCGTTATACCTTGGCCGGTACTGAAGTATCCGCACTGCTGGGCCGTATGCCTTCCGCAGTGGGTTATCAGCCGACCCTGGCCGAAGAAATGGGCGTTCTGCAAGAGCGTATTACTTCGACCAAGACCGGTTCGATCACCTCGATCCAGGCCGTTTACGTTCCTGCGGACGACCTGACTGACCCAAGCCCGGCGACCACCTTCGCCCACTTGGACGCCACCGTTGTACTGTCCCGTGACATCGCCTCCCTGGGTATCTACCCAGCGGTCGATCCACTCGACTCGACGTCGCGCCAGCTGGACCCGATGGTTATCGGCCAGGAGCACTACGACACAGCTCGCGGCGTACAGTACGTACTGCAGCGTTACAAAGAGCTGAAGGACATCATCGCGATTCTGGGTATGGACGAACTGTCCGAAACAGACAAGCAGCTGGTATCCCGTGCTCGTAAGATCCAGCGCTTCCTGTCCCAGCCGTTCTTCGTGGCCGAAGTCTTCACCGGTTCGCCAGGTAAGTACGTTTCCCTGAAGGACACCATTGCCGGCTTCAGCGGCATTCTGAAAGGTGATTACGATCACTTGCCAGAGCAGGCGTTCTACATGGTTGGCAGCATCGAAGAAGCTGTTGAGAAAGCGAAGAAACTGTAATCACCCGTGCGCCCGGTAACGGGCGCTTACGGTCTGTGTGTATACGTAGTAGTGTGTAAGCAGACCGATACGTGAGGTTAGACATGGCTATGACAGTCCATTGCGACATCGTCAGCGCAGAAGGCGAGATCTTCTCCGGTCTGGTCGAGATGGTGATTGCGCACGGCAACCTGGGTGATATTGGTATCGCTCCAGGCCACGCGCCGCTGATCACCGACCTCAAGCCGGGTCCGATTCGTCTGGTCAAGCTGGGTGGCGAAGCCGAGGTGTTTTACATCTCCGGTGGCTTCCTGGAAGTCCAGCCGAGCATGATCAAAGTGCTCGCCGATACTGTGCAGCGTGCTGCCGATATCGATGAAGCTGCTGCTCAGTTGGCCCTCCAGGCCGCTGAGAAAGCCTTGAATGAGAAGGGCGCGGAGTTCGATTACGGTTCCGCAGCCGCTCACCTGGCCGAGGTTGCAGCACAGCTGCGTACCGTTCAGCAGTTGCGCAAGAAGTTCGGCGGTTAATTCTGCCGCTTCATCGCAAACGAGTAAAAGGGTAGCCTTGGCTACCCTTTTTCTTGCCTGTCATTTCATCTTTTAGTGGGTTGTGTTGTGGACTTATCCACAGGGAACAACCGACGCTTGCCCAGGACTACCTCCTATGTCGCTCGATATCGTCATTCTCGCCGCCGGCCAAGGCACCCGCATGCGCTCGGCCTTGCCGAAAGTGCTGCACCCGATTGCCGGCAAATCCATGCTCGGTCATGTGATTGATACGGCGCGGCAGCTAAAACCACAGGGCATTCACGTGGTGATTGGCCATGGCGCGGAACGCGTGCGTGAACAGCTGGCGGCGGATGACCTGAATTTCGTGCTGCAAACCGAGCAGCTGGGTACTGGCCACGCCGTGGCCCAAGCATTGCCAGCATTGACCGCCGAGCGAGTGTTGATTCTTTACGGCGATGTGCCGCTGATCGAAACCGCCACCCTTGAGCGCCTGTTGCAGCTGGTCTCAGAGCAACAGCTTGGCTTGTTGACGGTTAACCTGAATGACCCAACTGGTTACGGCCGCATCGTTCGCGATGACAGTGGCGTGGTTAACGCCATCGTCGAGCATAAAGATGCCAGCGCTGAGCAGCGCCTGATCAACGAGGGCAACACCGGCATTCTCGCCGTACCCGGCAAGCGCCTGAGCGACTGGTTGGGCCGTCTGTCCAACAGCAACGCACAGGGCGAGTACTACCTGACCGACGTGATTGCCATGGCGGTGGCTGATGGTTTGCTCGTCGCCACCGAACAGGCCGTCGACGAGATGGAAGTGTTGGGTGCCAATGACCGCATCCAACTGGCGCAGCTGGAGCGTCACTACCAATACCGCGCGGCGCGGCGTTTGATGGTGCAGGGCGTCACCCTGATCGACCCGGCACGCTTTGACCTGCGTGGCGAGGTCAGCGTGGGCCGCGATGTCACCATCGATATCAACGTGATACTCGAAGGCCGTGTAGTGATCGAAGACGGTGTACAGATCGGGCCGAATTGCGTGATCAAAAACAGCACCCTGCGCACCGGCGCGATCATCAAAGCCAACAGCCACTTGGAAGGTGCCGAGGTTGGCGAGGGTGCTGATTGCGGCCCGTTTGCGCGGTTGCGTCCCGGCACAGTGTTGGGGGTCAACGCGCATGTGGGTAACTTCGTGGAGCTGAAGAACGCCACCTTAGGTGAAGGGGCGAAAGCGGGCCACCTCAGCTACCTGGGCGACGCGCAAATCGGCGCGCGCACGAATATCGGTGCCGGCACCATCACCTGTAATTACGATGGTGCTAACAAGTTTAAGACCGTGCTCGGTGAAGACGTGTTTATTGGCTCCAACAGCGCATTGGTGGCACCAGTTACTTTGGGCGACCGCGCCACCACGGGTGCCGGTTCGGTGATCACCGCCGATGTACCGGCCAACACCCTGGCGGTTGGCCGCGCCAAGCAGCGCAATATCGAAGGTTGGAAGCGCCCGGTAAAGATCAAGAAGTGATGCTGTAAAAGCGATGGGTTACGCCGCTTCGCGAGTAACCCATCCTGCGCCTTCCATCGGTTTTCCTCTTGACGCAAAAGCTTCGTTAGGTTTTGATTCGCATCGCTATCTTTCGAATCGAAACTTAAATGTCGAAACGCAACACGCCACAACGTCGTCATACCATTCTTGCCCTGCTCGCCGAGCAAGGTGAAGTGAGCGTGGATGCTCTGTCGAAAGCCTTCGCTACCTCGGAAGTAACTATCCGCAAAGACCTCGCCGCGCTGGAGAAAAATGGCCTGCTGTTGCGTCGTTACGGCGGTGCGGTGCCGATGCCGCAGGAGCTGATCAGCGACAGCCAACCGATTTCACAATACAAGCAGGCCATCGCCCGCGCTGGTGTGGCGCGTATCCGCGAGCATGCACGGATCATCATCGACAGCGGCACCACCACGGCGGCGATGATCCCGCAACTCGGGCGCAAACCCGGCCTGGTGGTGATGACCAATTCGCTGAATGTTGCCCGCGCCATCAGCGAGCTAGAACACGAGCCGATACTGCTGATGACCGGCGGCACTTGGGACCCGCATTCGGAATCATTCCAGGGCCAAGTGGCCGAACAAGTGCTGCGCTCCTATGATTTTGACCAGCTGTTTATCGGTGCTGATGGCATCGACCTGAGCCGTGGCACCACCACCTTTAACGAACTGCTCGGCCTATCGCGGGTGATGGCCGAGGTGGCGCGTGAAGTGGTGGTGATGGTCGAGAGTGACAAGATCGGCCGCAAGATTCCCAACCTGGAGCTGCCTTGGGGCGGCATCCACACCCTGATAACCGACGAGCGACTAAGCGAAGACGCTCGTGAACAAATAACTGCGCGTGGGATCAAGCTGATCTGTGCGGCGGTAGACGCTTAAGTAAGGAGAAGTTTATGTGTGGCATCGTAGGCGCAGTCGCCGAACGCAACATCACCGCCGTGCTGGTTGAAGGCCTCAAGCGCCTGGAATACCGCGGTTACGACAGCGCCGGTGTGGCGTTGCTCAACGATCAGGGCGTGCTGCAACGCAGTCGCCGTGTCGGCAAGGTCAGTGAGCTTGAAAGCGCTCTCAGTCAGGAACCGCTGGTCGGTCGCCTGGGCGTCGCCCATACCCGCTGGGCCACCCACGGCGCGCCGAGCGAGCGCAACGCGCATCCGCATTTCTCCGGTCACGATCTGGCCGTGGTGCACAACGGTATCATTGAGAATCACGAAGAACTGCGCGCCCAGCTCAAAGACCTGGGTTATGTGTTCAGCTCGGACACCGACACCGAAGTGATCGTGCACCTGCTCGATCACACCCTGAAAACCCAGCCGGACCTGACTGCTGCGCTGAAAGAAGCGGTCAAGCAGCTGCACGGTGCCTACGGCCTGGCGGTAATCAGCGCCAAGCAGCCGGACCGTCTGCTCGCCGCCCGCAGCGGCAGCCCGCTGGTGATTGGCCTGGGCCTGGGTGAGAACTTCCTTGCTTCCGACCAACTGGCCCTGCGCCAGGTCACCGACCGTTTTATGTACCTGGAAGAAGGCGATATCGCCGAGATTCGTCGTGACAGCGTGCAGATCTGGGATCTGGCTGGCCTGCCCGTGCAGCGCGAAAGCGTGCAATACCACGAAGGTGCCGAAGCCGCCGACAAGGGCGAATACCGCCACTTTATGCTCAAAGAAATCCATGAGCAGCCCAAGGTGGTGCAGCGCACCCTGGAAGGCCGCCTGGGTTCCGATCACGTACTGGTGCAGGCATTCGGCCCGCAAGCCGCCGAGCTGTTCACCAAGGTGCGTAACGTGCAAATCGTCGCCTGTGGCACCAGCTACCACGCTGGTATGGTCGCCCGTTACTGGCTGGAAGAGCTGGCCGGGATTCCTTGCCAGGTCGAAGTGGCCAGCGAATTCCGTTACCGCAAGGTGGTGGTGCAGCCAGATACCCTGTTTGTCAGCATCTCCCAGTCCGGCGAAACCGCCGACACCCTGGCCGCGCTGCGCAATGCTAAAGAACATGCTCCGGGCCAGGGCGGTTATCTGGCCAGCCTGGCGATCTGTAACGTTGGTATCAGCTCATTGGTGCGCGAATCCGACCTGACCCTACTGACCCAGGCCGGCCCGGAAATCGGTGTAGCCTCAACCAAAGCCTTCACCACCCAGCTGGTTGCACTGATGCTGCTGACCCTGTCGCTTGGCCAGGTGCGTGGCACCCTGGATAAAGCCCTGGAAGCCGAGTTGGTGGAAGAACTGCGCCGCCTGCCGACCCGCCTGGGTGAAGCCCTGGCCATGGACAGCGTGGTGGAGAAGGTTTCCGAACTGTTCGCCGAGAAGCACCACAGCCTGTTCCTCGGTCGTGGCGCGCAGTATCCGGTGGCGATGGAAGGCGCACTCAAACTCAAGGAAATCTCCTATATCCACGCCGAAGCCTACCCGGCTGGCGAGCTCAAGCACGGCCCGTTGGCGTTGGTTGATAGCGATATGCCGGTGGTCACCGTCGCGCCAAACAACGAGCTGCTGGAAAAACTCAAATCCAACCTGCAGGAAGTACGCGCCCGTGGCGGCGAGCTGTTGGTATTTGCCGACGAGCAAGCCGGCATGCGCAATGCCGAGGGCACCCACGTGGTGAACATGCCGCACATTCACGATGCTCTGGCGCCGATTCTCTACACCATTCCGCTGCAGCTGCTGTCCTACTACGTGGCTGTGCTCAAAGGCACCGACGTTGACCAGCCACGCAACCTGGCCAAGAGCGTAACGGTCGAGTAACGCTATTCAGGAGAGCGAACTTGTGAAGCGCGAAGACATAAGGGCCAAGCACGCTGCTGGGGTGATGTTCGATACCCACGTGATCAGCAACCCGGCCAACACCAGTGAATGGATTGTGCTGTTGAAGAAAGACGCCGGCACCAGCTTTTTTCTGGTCGATCAGCAGGAGCAGGTGGAGTCTTTCGCCGACCTCAATGGCCTGGTCGAGGAACTGCGGCTGCTCGGTATCAAAGGCGTAGAGATCCATCTTTGAGGATCATGCATGCCCATTGGTTATGCGCGACGTCTGATTGGCCGTGAACGCAGTGTTGCGGCCAATCGACACCTAGGTGTCGCGCTGGCGTTTGTCGCCGGCGCGATCAATGCCGGCGGCTTTCTCGCCGTGCAGCAATACACCTCGCATATGACCGGCATCGTCTCGGCCATGGCCGACAGTATCGCTCTGGGCGCGCATGATCTGCTCTGGGGTGGTCTTGGTGCGGTGCTGTCGTTTCTGCTTGGCGCTGCTTGTTCGACGCTGATGATCAACTACTCGCGGCGTCGGCGGCTGCACAGCGAATATGCCTTGCCGTTGTTGCTCGAAGCCCTGTTGCTGTTGTGCTTTGGCTTTCTTGGCGCGGCGTTGGCGCAAATTACTGGCCTGTTCGTGCCGCTGACGGTGATGCTGCTGTGCTTCATCATGGGCTTGCAGAATGCGCTGATCACCAAGCTCTCCAACGCCGAAATTCGCACCACACATATCACCGGGGTCATCACCGATATCGGTATCGAGTTGGGCAAGCTGCTGTATTGGAATCGCCACCACGGGCCAGAGGTCGGCCGGGTTGTGGCGGACCGTCAGCGCTTGTGGGTACTCAGCCTGTTGGCCCTGAACTTTTTCCTTGGCGGGGTTGTGGGTGCATTGGGCTTCAACTACCTGGGCTACACCGCCACTGTGCCCTTGGCGTTGTTTCTGGTGCTGCTGGCCAGCGTACCGGCGCTGGATGATCTGTTGTTGCTCGTGCGGCGTCTGTTGCGCCGCTGAAATAGCCGACACCCTCTCAGGCGTCGGACGACCTGAACAGGTGGCGATGCTCGGCGTTGTACAGCGCCGAGTCGGCGAACTGTTCAGCGTGCAGCACCCGCCCCACTAAAATCAGCGCGGTGCGGCGAAAGCCCTTGGCGCGCACCTGTTCCTCGATGGTGGCCAGGGTGCCGCTGACCCAATCCTGATCCGGCCAGCTGGCGCGATGGACCACGGCAATCGGGCAGTCCGCGCCGTAATGCGGCAGCAGTTCAGCGACAATTTTGCTCAGGTGTACCACGCCCAAGTGGATAGCCATGGTCGCGCCGTGGCGTGCCAGATCACCCAGTGCTTCGCCCTCAGGCATCTGCGACTTGCTCGCATAGCGGGTGAGGATCAGCGTCTGCGACACCTCAGGCAAGGTCAGCTCGCTTTCCAGCAAGGCCGCGCAGGCGGCCGTGGCGGTGACGCCGGGAATAATCTGGAAGGGAATCGCCAGTCGGCGCAGGTGGCGGATCTGCTCACCAATCGCGCCATACAGTGACGGGTCGCCGGAGTGCACGCGGGCCACGTCCTGGCCTTGTTTATGGGCTTGGCCAATCAGCTCGATGATTTCATCCAGGTGCAATTCGGCGGTGTTGATCACCAACTCGGCACTGTGGCCCTGCAACACTGCTTCCGGCACCAGTGAGCCGGCGTAGAGAATCACCGGGCAGATGCGCAACAGGCGCTGACCCTTAACGGTGATCAGCTCGGGGTCGCCGGGGCCGGCGCCGATAAAGTAAACAGTCATGCAATATCCTTGGCTGAGATCGACGCCAGGGCACAGGTGGCGCTGGCGTTGCGGGTTTTACTGCCGAGTAGCTGAGCAACCTGGCCGCCCAAGCGCTCGGCCAATGCCAGGGCGCAGGGTTCGGCCACGGCCGGGCTGCCGGTGGCGGCCAGGGTTAGCGCGCAAGCTTGAACGAGATGTTGATAGGGCAACAGTTCTTCAGGACTGAAGCAGGTCAGCGTCAGGCCGAAGTGCTCAGCCAACGCCAGCAGTCCAGGTTCATCGCGTTTGTGCGCGATGCTCGCCAGCCCCGCGAGGTTATCCACAGTCAGACCCTGCGCCTGCAGGCTGTCGATCAGCAGTGTGGATAAGTCTTCCAGGTTACAGCCGCGGCGGCAGCCTAACCCGGCGACCACCTGAATCACGGCGGTATTGGCAGAGCTGGGAATCATCAAGGTTGCTCGCTGTGTGCGGCGGCGTAGCTCACCATGGCGGCTGGCCACGGTCAACCGCGATTGACCCACCGCCCTGGTCTGCGTAGCCTTGCTGCGTTCGAGGTTCTTCGTGGGCGCGCCCACGGAGCTAAGAGGGAACAAGGTTAATGCCTTGGCTGCCCCCGCAACTGTGAACGGTCCAAAGCCCTTCAATACACCACTGCCGTAAGGCGGGAAGGTTGAAGGGTCGCGTAATAACCTGCTTACGATCTGCTGCGCGTCGGCCCTGCTGCGTTAAAAACAGGCTCGGACTGCTCATTTACAGCTCGTAAACTCCGCGTCCTCGCATGCTTTTGCCTTGCATGGCTCTAGCTCGCGAGATCGGAAACAGGTTCTAAGGCGCAGACCGTGAGCCAGGAGACCTGCCTCGTCACGTTTTCGACAACCGGGCGGGGTGATCCGGTGGTGTTGGCTGACGCCTGCGTGGCTGTCATGTCTGTGCCGCCTGCCTGCTCGTCTTTCTATTCGATGCTATGCAGGGCCACCCATGAAAACGCTCGCCAAACTTCCCGTCACCATCGTCACCGGCTTCCTCGGCGCCGGTAAAACCACCCTGTTGCGACACATGCTCGGCCACGCCGACGGTCGTCGTATCGCGGTGATCGTCAACGAGTTTGGCGAGCTGGGCATCGACGGCGAAATCCTCAAACAGTGCTCCATCGGTTGCAGTGAAGAAGAAGCCAATGGCCGCGTCTTCGAGTTGGCCAACGGCTGCCTGTGCTGCACCGTGCAGGAAGAGTTCTTCCCGGTGATGCGCGAGTTGGTCGCACGCCGTGGCGACCTCGACCATATCCTTATCGAAACCTCCGGCTTGGCTCTACCCAAGCCGTTGGTACAAGCCTTCAACTGGCCGGAAATCCGCAACGCCTGCACCGTCGATGCGGTGATCACCGTGGTCGACAGCCCCGCCGTGGCCGCCGGTACTTTCGCTGCCTTCCCCGATCAGGTTGATGCGCAGCGCAAGCTCGACCCGAATCTCGACCACGAATCGCCGCTGCACGAGCTGTTCGCCGACCAACTGGCCAGCGCCGACTTGGTGATTCTCAACAAGGCTGACCTGCTCGACGCTGCCGCCCTGGCAGCAGTGCGTGCGGAAGTTGCCGAAGAGCTGCCGCCAGCGGTGAAAATCATCGAAGCCCATGGTGGAGAACTGCCGCTGGACGTGCTGCTGGGTCTGAACTGTGAGACTGAGCTGCACATCGACGCGCGTAAAACCCACCATGACCTGGAAGGCCATGAAGACCACGATCACGACGAGTTCGACTCTTTCCAGGTGGAACTGCCGGAGGCCGAGGAAGCACGCTTGCTGGGTGCCTTGAAGAATGCAGTGGCCAAGCACGGCATCTTGCGTATCAAGGGTTTTGCGGCGATTCCCGGCAAGCCGATGCGCTTGTTGCTGCAAGGCGTGGGTCAGCGTTTCGATAAACACTTCGACCGCGCCTGGCAGGCTGATGAAGCGCGGGTCAGCCGTTTGATCGTGATCGGTCAGCAGCTTGATCAGGCGGCTATTGCAGCCGAACTACAAGCGGCATTGGCCTGAGCCGAGTGTGGGAGGGCTTTAGCCGCGACTAGGCCCGATACGGCTCGCGGCTAAAGCGGAATACCGCCCAGCCCCTCCCACAGGTACATTCCCCATGCATCTAATACGCACCCAAGCCGGCAGCCAAGTGCCGCTCGACAGCATTGCCGACCTCGGCCAAACCCCGGCTGAGCTGGTGATTCTCTGTACCGGCGATTCGCAGTTGTCGTTGCTGGCTGAGGTGGCGCGGCAGTTGCCGGCGGATTACCCCAGCCTGCGTCTGGCCAGCCCGGCGCAGCTGAGCAATCACGCCTCGGTGGACCTCTACGTCGAGCAGGTGCTGCAGCACGCCAAGGTCATCCTGATTGCCGTGCACGGTGGCGTCAGTTACTGGCGTTACGGTATCGAGCGTTTGGTTGAGTTGGCCGAGCGCGGTGCGCGGGTGATCATGGTGCCCGGCTGCGACAACCCCGACCCTGAGCTGATGGGCCTGAGCAATGTGCCGCTGGCGGACGCTGAGCGGCTGTGGCAGTTCCTCCGTCAGGGCGGGGCGGTTAATGCGCAGCAGCTGTTTAACTGCATCGCCAGCCACTGGTTGCAGCGTGACTATGCCTGGGGCGATCCGCAGCCGTTGCCGCGTGTCGGCCTGTATCACCCGCAGCAGGTCACGGCGTGTTTGGTCGATTGGCAAACCCACTGGCAGGCCGGCGCGCCCGTGGTGGCGCTGCTGTTCTACCGTACCCAAGTGCAGGCGGCGAACACCGGCTTTATCGATGTGTTCTGCCAGCGGATGCAGGCCCAAGGGTTGAATCCGCTACCGATTGCCGTCGCCAGCCTTAAGGAAGCGGCTTGTTTGGCCCAGGTCGAAACCTGGCTGGACGAGACCGACACGGCGCTGATCATCAACACCACCGCGTTCGCCTTATCCAACCCAGAAGCGCCGAGTGCGCGGCCTTTCCTCCGCGATATCCCGGTGCTGCAAGCCATCTGCGCGCTGGATAACCATGCGCAGTGGCAAGCCAGCGCTCAAGGTTTGGGCTCGCGCGACTTGGCCATGCATGTTGTGCTGCCCGAGCTGGATGGCCGGCTGATTACCCAGCCCATCAGCTTTAAAGGCATGGCCTGGCACAGCGAGCGCAGCCAGAGCGATGTGGTGTGTTACCAGCCGCATTTACCGGGGATGGATTTCGTCGCTGAGCTGGCGCGCAACTGGATCGCTCTGGCTGACAAGGACAACGCCGATAAGCGCATTGCCTTGGTGCTGGCCAACTACCCGACCCGCGACGGGCGCATCGGCAACGGCGTCGGCCTGGACACCCCGGCGGCAGCGCTGAATATTCTCCGTGCCCTCGAACAGCAGGGCTATCCAGTGGCAGGGCTGCCCGATAGCGGTACGGCGTTGATCCACCAACTGCTCGGCGGCGTCACCAACGATCTGGATAGCCTCGACCTGCGGCCCTGCGCGCAAAGCCTGGCGCTGGACGATTATCTGGCGTTTTTCCACAGCCTGCCGGCGGCCAACCAGCAGGCGGTGCGTGAACGCTGGGGCGAACCGCAAAGTGATCCGATGTTCCGCAGCGGGCGGCTGATGATTGCCGGCCTGCGCTTCGGTCTGACCTTTGTCGGCATCCAGCCGGCGCGCGGTTATCAAGTAGATGCCAGCGCGGTCTATCACGATCCCGATCTGGTGCCGCCGCACGGTTACCTGGCGTTTTACTGCTGGTTGCGCAAAACCTTTGCTGCCGATGCCGTGATCCACGTCGGCAAGCACGGCAACCTGGAATGGCTGCCGGGCAAGAGCGTCGGTTTATCCGAGCAATGCTGGCCAAGCGCAATTCTTGGCCCGCTGCCGAATATCTACCCCTTTATCGTCAACGATCCGGGCGAAGGCGCGCAGGCCAAGCGGCGCACCCAGGCGGTGATTATCGACCACCTGATGCCGCCGCTCACCCGCGCCGAAAGCTACGGCCCGCTGCGTGATCTGGAGCGCCTGGCCGACGAATATTACGAGGCCAGCCAGCTCGACCTGCGTCGCGCCGCCGAACTGCGTGGCGAAATTCTGCTTAAGGTGCGCGAGGCCAGCCTGGATCGGGAACTGGGCCTGCAACTCAACGAAGACCCCAACAGCTGGCTGCCGCAGCTCGACGCCTATTTGTGTGACTTGAAGGAATCACAGATCCGCGACGGCCTGCACGTATTCGGTGAGTCGCCTGCCGGCACCTTGCGCCGCGACACCCTGCTGGCGTTGCTGCGCATTCCCCGTGGCGACGGCCAGGGCGGCAACGCCAGTTTGCTGCGTGCGCTGGCGGGCGATCTGCAATTGGCCTTCGATCCGCTCGACTGCGATATGGCTGCACCTTGGCAAGGGCCGCGCCCGGCCGTATTACAGAGCGTCACGGACGAGTCGTGGCGCAGTGCTGGCGATACCCGCGAGCGTTTGGAGTTGCTGGCTTTACAGCTGATCGATACAGCGGATTACCAAGCCGTGGGTGCGCACAGTAGCCAGGTGCTGCAACGCTTGCGTGAGCAAATCGCGCCACTGCTGGATGCCTGCGGGGCGGCAGAAATGCACGGTTTGATATCGGCCCTGGACGGGCGCTTTGTCCCGGCCGGGCCGAGTGGCGCGCTCAGTCGCGGGCGGCTGGATGTGCTGCCCACCGGGCGTAACTTCTACAGCGTCGATGTGCGCAACTTACCGACGCCGACCGCCTGGCGCATCGGCGTGCAGGCGGCGGACCGCTTGCTGGAGCGGCATCTGCAGGACCACGGTGACCACCTGCGTCAGCTCGGTCTGTCGATGTGGGGCACCGCGACCATGCGCACCGGCGGTGACGACATGGCTCAAGCCCTGGCCCTGATGGGCGTGCGCCCGGTGTGGCAGGCCGGCAGCCAGCGCGTCGAGCGTTTCGAGGTGCTGCCGTTGACGCAACTCGGCCGCCCTCGAGTGGACGTAACTTTGCGCGTGTCCGGGTTCTTCCGCGATGCCTTCAGCAACCTGATTCGCCTGTTTGATGATGCGGTGCAGGCGCTGGTTGATCTCGACGAGCCGGAGGAGATGAACCCGCTGTCGGCGCGGGTTTGGCGTGAATCCCTGACCCTGCAAGACAGCGGCCTGGACGAAGCCGAGGCGCGCAAGCAAGCCGGTTGGCGGGTGTTCGGCTCCAAGCCGGGGGCTTATGGCGCGGGCGTGCAGAACGCTATCGACGAACGCCTGTGGCAAACCCGAGAAGACCTGGCTGAGGTCTACCTGAACTGGGGCGGTTATGCCTACGGCAAACACAGCGAAGGCACCCCGGCGCGCGCGCAGTTCGCCGAGCGCCTGGAGCAGATGCAGGCGGTGCTGCACAACCAGGACAACCGCGAGCACGACATCCTCGATTCCAACGACTACTACCAGTTCCAGGGCGGCATGCTCGCGGCGGTGGAAACCCTGCGCGGGGCCAAAGTGGCCAGTTACCACGGCGACAACAGCCAGCCGGATACACCGCGTATCCGCACCTTGAAGGAAGAACTCAACCGCGTGGTGCGCGCCCGCGCGGCCAACCCCAAGTGGATCGAGGGCATGAAGCGCCACGGCTACAAGGGCGCGTTCGAGTTGGCGGCGACCATCGACTATTTATTCGCCTTCGACGCCACCAGCGAACTGGTCGACGACCACCAATATGCGCTGCTCACCGATGCCTATTTGCTCGATAAAAGCACCCGCGACTTTATCCAGCAACACAACCCCGGCGCCCTGCAGGACATCCTCGAACGCCTGCTCGAAGCCCAGCAGCGTGGGCTTTGGGAAAACCCAGGAGAGTACCGCGAAGCCCTGGAAAACCTGCTGATCGACAGCGAAGAGTCGTAGGATGGATGGCGCTTTATCCATCCACCAAAACACCGCCACGGTGGACGAGAAAGCGTCGTCCACCCTACGTAACTTGATGGACTGTAACCATGATCGATAGCCACTTCCCCCTCGCCGCCGTGGTTGGCGCTGACGACCTCAAGCTGGCGCTGTGCCTGGCGGCGATTGATCCGGCGATTGGCGGTGTGCTGATCGAAGGGCCGCGCGGCATGGCCAAATCGACCCTGGCCCGTGGCCTGGCCGATCTGCTGGCCAGCGGCACCTTTGTCACCCTGCCGCTGGGCGCGAGTGAGGAGCGCATCGTTGGCACCCTCGATCTGGACGCCGCGCTGGGCGAGGGCCGCGCGCAGTTCAGTCCCGGTCTGCTGGCCAAGGCCAATGGCGGGGTGTTGTATGTGGATGAGGTCAATCTGCTGCCCGATCATCTGGTCGACTTGCTGCTGGATGCCGCCGCCAGCGGGGTTAACCATATTGAGCGCGACGGCATCTCCCATCGGCACGCGGCACGCTTTGTGCTGATCGGCACCATGAACGGTGAAGAGGGTGAGCTGCGCCCGCAACTGCTCGACCGCTTCGGCCTTAACCTGGCCCTGGACGCCCAGCCGCAACCGGCGCAGCGCGCCGAGATTGTTCGCCGTCGACTGGCCTTCGATGCCGACCCGCAGGCGTTTCTGCAGCGTTGGCAGGTGCAACAAAACGAGTTGCGCAGCCGCTGTCAGAGCGCCCGTGAGCGGCTGATGGCTATTCCCCTAGATGACGCAGCCCTGGAGCAGATCAGCCAGCGCTGCTTTGCCGCTGCCGTCGATGGCCTGCGCGCCGACCTGGTTTGGCTGCGTGCCGCTCGGGCGCATGCCGCCTGGCGTGGCGTCGAACGTATCGAAGCGGAGGATATCGACGCGGTGGCGGAGTTCGTCCTGCGTCACCGTCGGCGCAACAGTCCGCCGCCTGCCGCACAACCCCCGCAGCCGCAAACGCAGCCCGATAACAGCGCGCCCAGCGAACAGCCACAAGCGCCGCAAGGCGAAGGCCAGTGGGGCGAGTTACCTGCGCAAGCACAATGTTCGGATATTCGGCGTGAACCGCCGCGCTGGACAAAAAAGCCCTAGGCATCCGCCCGCGCACAGCCACAGGCGCGGATGCCCGGGCTGCTCCCGGCACACTAGGCGGTGGTCGCAGCGGTGCCAATCGCAGTGGCGTGACGGGGCGTATCGACTGGCCGGCGAGCCTGCTCAAGGGCCGCCCGCGTAGCCTTCAGGATCTGCTGTTGCGTCCGCGCAGCGCCAAGCCCGCTGAGCTGTGGCTGGTAATCGTCGATGCCTCAGCCTCGACCCGCCGGCATGGCGCACTGAGCAAAGCCAAGGGCTTGCTCAGTGAAGTGTTCGAACAGGCGCGCCGCCAGCGTGCGCGTTTAGCCTTGCTGCATGCCACCGGCCATCAGGCGCAGTGGCTGTGGCAAGGGCAGAAAGCCTCTCAGGCGTTGCAGCAGTGGCTGAGTGAGTTGGGCGCAGGTGGTGGCACGCCGTTACTCGCCGCTATACAGCAGGCCGCCGACTGGCAGGCGCGGCGTCAGCGTTTGCACCCGGCTGAAACTCAGCGATTGCTGATCATCACCGATGGCCGCCTGCGCGATTGGCCGGCCTTAACCCCGAGCGCCTGCCCGGCGCTGCTGGTGGATATTGAAAGCGCACCGATCCGCCTCGGCCGCGCCCGCCAATTGGCGGCGGAGTTAGGCGCAGACTACCGCCATATTGATTCGCTGCCGGTGATCGCCAGCAGCCCGGAGACAGCCTTATGAAAACCCTGTTGATAATCGGCATCGGTGCCGGAGACCCGGACTACCTGACCGTGCAAGCGATCAATGCGCTGAACCGCACGGACGTGTTCTTCCTGATGGACAAAGGCAGCGCCAAGGACAGCCTGATCGGCCTGCGCAAGACTATCTGCGAACGCTTTATTAACGGCCGCGACTACCGCTTTGCCAGCGCCGAGTGCCCGGAGCGGGTGCGCGATGTGCCGGACTACCACGGCAGCGTGGTCGACCTGAATCAGGACAAGCAGCAGGTGTTCGAGGGCATGATCCGCGAGCAGCTGCGCGAGGGTGAAACCGGGGCTTTTCTGGTCTGGGGCGACCCGGCGCTGTACGACAGCACCCTGCGCATTGTCGAGCAGATCGTGGCCAACAGCAGCGAGCAAATCGAGTACGAGGTGATCCCCGGCATCACCAGCCTGCAAGCCCTGGCGGCCAAGCATAAGGTCTGCTTCAACAGCATCGGCCAGGCCTTCCAGATCACTCCAGCGCGGCGCCTGGCCGAAAGCGGCTTCCCCGAGGGTGTGGACAGTGTACTGGTGATGCTCGACGCCCAAGACACCTATCAGCGCTTTGTCGATCAAGCCATGCACATCTACTGGGGCGCCTATATCGGCACCCCGGACGAAGTGCTGATCGCTGGGCCGCTGGCCGAAGTTGCGGAAATAATCCGTACTCGCCGTGCCGAGCTACGCGAGCAGCATGGCTGGATTATGGATAGCTATTTGCTGCGCAAGTTGGGGTGCTAGGGTGTTTGATGCACTTAGTGGACAAGCGAAGCGTTGTCCACCCTACCCCCCCCCAAGATCGCGTAGGGTGGGAAACTGCGAAGCATTTCCCACCGGCAAATTTCTAGGCTATTTGCTTAGCAATATGCAAAACAAGAGAGCGTTTATCGGCACTGCCTTTCACAGGGTATGCCGTCTCTATCACCGTCAATATTAGGATTTCTGCACTGGGTCAGTTGATATCGCGCTTCAGCGCAACTCATTTGGCCGCACCACTTGAGTGTGTTGCAGTTGAAGCTGTTCCCTGATGATTCAAGTTGCGAGAAGGATGTTTGGCGTACTGGCTTAACTAGTGCCGGAGTTTCAGGAACTGAGCCTATTTTCTTCGTATTACGCCACTTCCATGGAGGTACTTGATCGGAGGCGGGCAGTGCCCATAGACCGCGCTGACTGTCTTTTGCCTCAGCCTCAAAGCCAAGTAACGATTTATCCTTGAGGTGTTTTGGGTAAACCCAAGCAGAGCCTGAGCGGATCTGTTCAGCATTTACGTCCACACCATCAACCCTGGTGACCCTGGCTACAGTCCGGCCATAGCTGTCGATATTCTGCATAGCAAGCCTCACCATCTCACTGGAGATGAGGTTGTATAAAGACTGTTTAGAGCGGTCACCATACGGCTGATTTATTTCGGGAGCATCTATTTCAGCCAACCGCACTTTTATTTTTTCATTCTCGTCTGTAAAGCAAGTGAAGGTATCGCCATCGCTTACATCGATTACTTTACAGTTGCCAGCAAGTGCTATGACAGGTGACAAGATCAACATAAACAAGAGAAAGCGGATCACGTATGTCTCCGTGCGTATCTGATGAATTTTAAGGACTCTATCAATCATACCGTTTAGTGGGCGTGACCATAGCCTTGACTAAGGCGTGTGCCGCTCACGGCATCTAGCTGTTTGATGGCGATTAATCGAAGTTCGTAGGATGGGTTGAGCGTAGCGATACCCATGCTGCTGCCAGCCCATCATTTGTGAACCGCCACAACCTTTGATGGGTATCGCAGGCTCAACCCATCCTACGTCCCTACGCCTGTGGATAACTTCTCGGTGTATACACCCACTCCCCACCCTCGGCTCTTGGGAAGCGGCAGGTTTGGCTGGAGCCAATGATCACCAGAGTGCGCATATCGACTATCTCTGGTGTCAGTTCGCCAAGCGTCAGGTTGCGCAGGGTTTCGCCGGGGCGGCCGATATCGCGGCCGAGCACCACCAGGGTGTCTGGCGCGCGTTGCTGGCGGATGATCTCTAGGGCGCTGCCGAGCTGCCAGGGGCGGGCTTTGGAGATGGGGTTGTAGAAGGCCATCACCAGGTCGGCGGCGGCGGCATGCGCCAGGCGTTTTTCGATAATGGCCCAGGGCTTGAGGTTGTCTGAGAGCGAGATCAGGCAGAAGTCGTGGCCCAGCGGTGCGCCGGCCTTGGCGGCGGTGGCCAGTGCGGCGGAAACACCGGGGAATATTTGCAGGTCGACGCGTTGCCATTCGGCGTCAATCGACTCATGCAGCGCTTCCAACACGGCGGCGGCCATGGCGAATACGCCGGGGTCGCCGGACGACACCACCACCACGCGCCGGCCGCTGGCGGCCAATTCAAAGGCATGGCGGGCGCGCTGCATTTCTTCGCGGTTATCGGTGCAATGGCGCACCTGCTCCGGGCGCAGCGGGCCGGCCATGTTGATATAGGTTTCGTAGCCGAGCAGGTCTTGCGCCTCGTCCAGCGCCTGGCGTGCGGCGGGCACCATAAATTCAGCAGCGCCGGGGCCGAGGCCAATTACCGCCAGGCGACCACGCGGGCGGCCAAGCAGGCTGGGGTCGATGGGCGCAGCGGCTAGCAGCAGGCGCAGGTTGGTGTGCTGGCTGTGCAGTGGCGGAAGGTGCGTAGTGTCGTCGATAAAGCGCAGCGGCAGCTTGAGCTGCGCAGCGGCGGCGTGCAGATCGGTGTTGGCCATCAGCGCGGGCGCGGCGAGCAGGCAGGCCAGGCTTTGCGTGGCCAGGTTGCTCGCCTGTAGCGCCTGCTGCAGTTCGCTGAGTAAGTCGGCGCTGGCCTGCTCGACCCACAGGGCCACTTGCTGCGGGTGGATCAGCAGTTTATCGGCGCTGGCGTCGCTAAGGTGCGGGCTGATTTGGATAACTCGCGTCGCGTCGTGGGCGACTGGCAGCTTGGCCTGGGCCAGCCAGGGTGCATCACCCTCGATACGCACGGCCTGGCCGCCGAGCAGGTCGCTGACAAAGCCTTTGCCCTGTTCGAGGTCGGCCAACACGTAGCCGGCCGGCGGCTGCAACAGGCAGGTGCCGAAGCGCAGTTCGCCGCTGGTGGTGATAGCCGCGTTGATCTCCAGGTGCGCGGCAACTTCGCGGGCCATATGGTTGACCCCGGCCAGGCCGCCGAGCAGCGGCACCACGGCGCTGCCGTCTTCGGCCACGGCCAGCACCGGCGGTTCGCTGTCTTTCTCGCCGAGCACGCTGGCCAGGCTGCGGATCACGATGCCGGCGGCGCACAGCACGATCAGCGGCGTACCGGCGCGGTATAGCGCGCGCAGGGAGTTGCCGAAATCTTCATAAACCCGCTCGACGTCCGTCACTCGACCGTTCAGGCCGTGGATGTGCGCCTGTGGATAAAGCGTCTGAATGCGCCGCGCGCAAGGCAGGGCGGAGGGGCCGAGGATAAGGATGGCGGGCGAGTGGTTCATGCGGGTTCCATCTGTGCTGTAGGCGGTTTGTGTTGGGTATCGCTGAGCTCAACCCAACCTACGATTCGGCGCGTGGTTAACCGCGCCATTTCTCGCCGGGGATGACGATCATCGAGAAGTACGGCGAGGACATCGGTTCCACCTCATCCAGCGCGACGATGCGTTGGTTGCCCATGGTCGCGCGCTCGACGTAATGGGCGCGGCTGTCGATGCCCAGCTCCTGCAGCACGCGGCGGACTTTCTCGAAGTTGCGCCCCAGCTTCATGATCACTGCCGCTTCGGCGTCTTGCAGGCGTTGCTTGAGTTCGTCTTCGGGCAGTACGCCGGAGAGCACGCTTAGGCTCTGGTTGCGGTACACCAACGGCGTGCCGAGCACCGAGGCGCAGCCGAGCATGGAGCACACGCCGGGCACCACTTCGACCTCGTACTGGCCGGCCAGGCGGTCGTGCAGGTACATGTAGGAACCGTAGAAAAACGGGTCGCCTTCGCAGATCACCGCGACGTCTTGGCCGGCATCCAGGCGGGCGGCGATCTGCACGGCGCAGGTGTCGTAAAAATCGCTGATCACATCTTCATAACTCAGCGGTGCGGCGAGTTTTTCTGTGGTCACCGGGTACACCAGTGGCAGGCGCTGCTGCGCGTCGGTGAGGTGCTGCTCGATGATGCCAAAGGCGTTGCCGCCCTGGCCTTTGTTGGCTTTGGCCTTGGCCACGAAGTAGCCGACCACAGGTGCCGATTGCAGCAGGCGCAGGGCTTTGAGGGTGATCAGCTCGGGGTCGCCGGGGCCGACGCCGATGCCAAGTAAGCGGCCTTTTTCTACATTCATCACTCCACCTCCGTGGCCAGGGCATTGACCGCCGCCACCGCCATGGCGCTGCCGCCACGTCGACCACGGACGATCACATAGGGCACGCCACGGCTGTCGGCGGCCAGGGCGTCTTTGGATTCCGCCGCGCCGATAAAGCCGACCGGCATGCCGATAATCAGCGCGGGTTTCGGCGCGCCGGCGTCGAGCATTTCCAGCAGGTAGAACAGCGCAGTGGGCGCGTTGCCGATCACCACCACGCTGCCTTCCAGGTGTTCGCGCCAATGTTCCAGTGCGACTGCCGAACGGGTATTGCCCAGCTCGCGGGCCTGCTCAATCACCCCGTGGTTATGCAGGGTGCAGATCACTGGGTTATTCGCCGCCAGGCGTGGGCGGGTGATGCCTTCGGCGACCATCCGCGCATCGCAAAGAATCGCCGCGCCCTTGGCCAGCGCGGCGCGGCCGGCAGCTCCGGCCCCGGCGGAGAAGCGCAGGTCCTGCACCACATCGACCATGCCGCAGGCGTGAATCACGCGCACGGCGAGTTTTTCCAGATCAGCTGGAATAGCGCTGAGGTCAGCCTCGGCGCGGATGGTGGCGAATGACTGGCGGTAGATTTCCTGGCCATCGCGGATGTAATCAAGCATCGTTATTTCCTGTTGCGCAGTGGGCGGCGAACCAGTCGCCGGCCTCGTCGATCGTCATGGCGCTCGCCAATAGCTGACCGAAACCGGGCAGCTCGGGCGTGCGTTGATAAAGCTGGTAGTGGCTGGCGCTGCTGGCCAGCAAGGTAAAAGGCGCGGTGTGCGCGGCGGCGCAAGAACGCGGGCAGGCACTCAGGTGCACCTGCGGCCGTGCGCCGCTGGCGCGCAACCGGTCGGCCAGGTGCAGGGCATCGGCCTTGCTGTCGCTCAGGCCTTTGCTGCAGGCGGTGGAGCCGGTGCAGGCGATCAGCTGGCTGAGCGGTTCCTGCCGGTCGGTGAGCAGGCCGAGTTCGTGCAGCGCATGCAGCAGCGTGTCTGCCGATGGTTCCTGGATATTCGGCAACAGCACACCCTGCAAGGGCGTCAGACGTAGGCTGGCATCGCCGTATTGCGCGGCTAAATCGGCCAATGCACGCAGTTGCGCGGCGTCGATCCGCCCCAAACGTGCGCTGGCAGCGACCATGCACAGGCCCGCCTGCTGCTGTGGATAAGTTCCTATTGCGGCGTGCTGGCGAGCGGTTGCGCGTTGCCAGTTTATCGGGGCCGATTGGATGGCAAAGGGCAGGCGCGCCTGCAGTTGCTGCAGCAGCTGGCTGGGCGTTATCACGCTCAATAGCTGGCGCATGCGGCTGTGCTCGCTGCCGGCCAGATCAAGAAACAGCAACAGCAGTTGTTCGATCAACAGCGCTGCGTGCTCGGCGTCGACGCTGCCCAGCGGAGTGTCACTGGGGCAACCGGCCAGGCCGAAGGCCAAGCGTGACGGCGTACCGGGTAGGGCGCTGAGCCAGATATCGTGAGGGTGCTGCAGCATCGCCAGGGCTTCGCCACCGTCCAACTGAATGGCGAATTTGGCCGACAGCCCATGCAGCGCCGGGGTGGCTTGCAGCAGGTCGAGCAGCGCGGCGGCCAGCGGCCGGGTATCCAGCAGGGCATGCGGGTCGAGGCCAGCGGCGGGGCTCAGGAGCAGGTTGCGCACATCGTCGGCAGTCGGATTGCTCGGGCCGAGACCGGCGGCGAGCAGGCGCTCGATCAATTCGGCGTGCTGGCCTGCCAATACGCCGCGAATTTGCAGGTTGCTGCGGTTGGTCAGCTCCAACACACCGCTGGCGCAGTGCTCGGCGGCCTCGGCAATGGCGCGGGCCTGGGCGCTGCTCAATCCACCGCCGGCCAGTTTGACTCGGCAGATGCCACCATCCAGCGCCTGCACGATGCGCAGCAAGCCGGGGCACGCGCTGGGGCGTGGTACGGGCAAATCAGCGAGGGTCGGACGGTCGCGCAAACGGTTCACCAGCTTCTACGACGCGGCGACCGAACCAGCAGAGCCCGCCCAGCATGGGGACTCAATGGCATCGGTACACCCCGCCCGATGTTGGCACTCGCGACTAGCGTCGTCGGCAGGTCTCCTGGCTGACAGGTCTTCATCTGCCGCGCCTTCCCGGTTACCCAGTGGCATTGTTGCGGCAGACTCGCTGTTTACAGTTGCGGGGGCAGCCACGGTTTAACCGTGTTCCCTCTTAGGCCCGTTTAGAGTCTATTCAGGGGCTAGCGAGCTAGAGCCAGGCAAGGCGGAAAGGGCTGAGAACGCGGAGTTTACAAGTAGTAAATGAGCAGTTCGAAGCCATTTCCAACGCAGCATGGCCGACGCGCAGCAGATCCTAGACAGGCTCTTGGGCACCGACGAAGCCTGTATTATGCCCGCTTTGCGCGCAGGCACGACAGCCAACTGGTCGGGCGGCGCGACTATGACGTTTGAGGAGCGCGCATGACGGCCTGGTTGACCCTGGTAGGGATCGGTGAAGACGGCTATGCCGGCCTGGGTGAGGCGGCGCGTCAGGCGCTAAACCAGGCGCAGTGCATCGTCGGCGCAGCGCGGCAGTTGGCGCTGTTGCCGGATAATCTGCCGGCCCAGCAACAGCTGTGGCCCAGCCCGTTTAGCCTGGAGCCGGTGCTGGCGCGGCGCGGTACGCCGGTCTGTGTGCTGGCCAGTGGCGACCCATTGTTCTATGGGGTAGGCGCGAGCCTGGCGCGGCAGCTGCCGGCGGATGAACTGCGGGTGTTCTCGTCGCCTTCGTCGGTGTCTCTGGCGGCGGCGCGCTTGGGCTGGCCGTTGCAGGAGGTGACCGTGCTGTCGCTGGTGGCGCGGCCATTGGCGGCGCTGCAGGCGCAGATTTTCCCCGGTGCGCGCTTACTGCTGCTGAGCAACGACGGCGACAGCCCGGCGGCGGTGGCCGAGCTGTTACGTGAGCGCGGTTTCGGCCCTAGCCGGTTGACCGTGCTGGAGCACCTGGGCGGCGCTCAGGAGCGGCGCATCGATGGCCTGGCCAGCGACTGGACCTTGCCGCGCGCCGCCGACCTCAATCTGTTGGCGCTCGAATGCGTAGCGGATGCCGATGCGCGCCTGTTGCCCGTCACGCCGGGTTTGCCTGATGCGCTGTATCAGCACGACGGTCAGCTGACCAAGCGCGATGTCCGCGCCATCACCCTGGCGCGTTTGGCCCCGCAACCCGGTGAGCTGCTCTGGGATGTCGGCGCGGGCTGCGGCTCCATCGGCATCGAATGGATGCGTGCGCACCCCGCGTGCCGTGCCATCGCCATCGAGGCGGATGCCGGCCGTCAGGCGCATATCCAGCACAACCGCGATGCGCTCGGGGTACCCGGTCTGCAACTGGTGGCGGGCCGTGCGCCTGAGGCACTGGCCGGGCTGGCCGCGCCGAATGCGATCTTTATCGGCGGCGGCGTCACCATCCCCGGGGTACTGGAGCAGTGTTGGGCCAGTCTCAAACCGGGCGGCCGGCTGGTGGCCAATGCCGTCACCCTGCAGAGCGAGGCGGCGTTGGTGGCCTGGCGTGAGCAGGTCGGTGGCGAACTGACCCGCATCAGCGTGGCGCAGGCGCAGCCGCTGGGCGGCTTTGACACCTGGCGCAGTGCCTTGCCGATCACCCTGCTGGAAGTGCGCAAACCGTGAGCCCGCGCATTCTGCTGCTCGGTGGCACCACCGAAGCCCTGCGCTTGGCGCGGCGTCTCGGCCCCGAGGCGATTTACAGCCTGGCGGGCTTGGGCCGGGTGCCGGATGACCTGCCGTGTCAGGTGCGCGTCGGCGGCTTTGGTGGTGCCGAAGGCCTGGCGACGTTTATCCGCGAGCAGGGCATTGCGCTGCTGCTCGACCTGACTCATCCCTATGCCGCGCAGATCAGCGCCAATGCTGCCCGCGCCGCTGCACTGAGTGGTATTAGCTGCTGGGCCTTGCGCCGCCCCGGTTGGCAGGCCAGTACCGGGGATGACTGGCGTGAGGTTGACGACTGGGCTGGATTGGTTGCAGCGCTAAAAGACTTCCGCCGCCCGCTGTTTACCCTCGGCCGCGAGCCGCTTGAGCATCTGCATGAGATCCCCCCTCACCAGCACTGGACCGTGCGTTGCCTCACGGCGCAGGAAGCCGTGCCGCGGGCGACAGTTATTGGCGCCCGCGGGCCGTTTGATCTGCACGGTGAGCGCGCGCTGTTCGCCCTGCTGGGCAGCGATGTGCTGATCAGCAAGAACAGCGGCAGTCAGTCCACCGAGCCGAAGTTGCAGGTGGCGCGGGAGCTGGGTTTGCCTGTATTGCTGCTGCGTCGGCCCGAGTTACCTGCGGTGGAACGCGAGTTTGTCAGCCTTGAAGCGCTTGCCGAGGCGCTGCAGCTCTAGAGCGAATTGGCCGCCGCGTACGAATGATGTGTTGTTCGGCAGCAGCGGCATGCGGCTAAGCCACCCTACGTAAACGGATCCCCTGATAGACTGCCGGCCCGCTTTGGAGGCCGCCATGACCACGCCCGTTTCGCCCTACGCCCGCATTCTGTTTGTCGGCCCAGACCTTGCCGCCGGCTCGTTTGCCGAGCTGTTCCGCCAGCGCCTGGCTGAGTTACGGGGCGCGGCAGCGCTGGCCGATATCGTCGATACCAGCGCAGGCTATGCGCCGCTCTGGCAGCGGGTGGCCGAGGCTGAACGGCCGTTGCTGGTGATCGACCTCGAGCCGCAGAGCAGCAGCCCACATCTGGATTGGCTGCGCAGTGAGCTGAGCCAGCAGGCCGAGCCTGAGCAGCTGTTTGTCGCCAGCGCGATTGGCCAGGCCGAAGGCTTGCCGGTGGACGCCGCCTGTGCGCTGCTCGAGCGCCCCGAATTGCACCTGCCCTGCGTCGGGGTGAAGGCCGTACCCGGGCATCACGCCTGGTCACAGATCCCGCCGCACGCGCAGCGGCTGCTGCTGTGCAACGGCCCGCGCTGCACCCGCCGCGGCGCGCTGGACCTGTGGAAGACCCTGCGCCAGCGCCTCAAGGCGGCCGGCCAGCTGGAGTGCGAGGGCGGTGTGCATATCACCCGCACGCAGTGCCAGTTCCCCTGCGACCTGGGCCCGACCGCAAGCCTTTATCCACAGGGCGAGTGGTTCGGTATTCGTGACGAGGCGGCGGTGATCCGCTTGGTGGACGAACGCCTGGTGGCCGGCCGCGCAGTGCCCGAGTTGCGTATCGATCAAGACTAACTAGCCGCTGCAGGTGCGGATGTACTGATATCGCCGCTGGTTTTTCTGTGGATACTGCGCAGTGTCGGGTTAGGATTTTTTCCGGCGGTTGTAACGTCAACGCATCTCGTCGCTCTAGTGCAATGCCGGCACGCAAAAACTTATTCGTCGGCCAATCAAATTCCTGAGGGATACACACATGACCATTAAAACTACCGCTGCTGGTGCTGCCATCGCGTTTGCTGCTGCTTCGTTGTTTGCTGGCATGACCAGCACCGTCGCGGTTGCTGAAGAAGCCACGGTGCACTGCTACGGCGTGACATCCTGCAAAGGTCAGAACGACTGCAAAACCGCAGAAAACAGCTGCAAAGGCCAGGCGACTTGCAAGGGCCAAGGCTTCAAGGCCATGACCCAGGCCGAGTGTGATGCCGCGGGCGGTACTGTCGGCGAGTAAGTGAATCGGGGCGACCGCCACGCGGTTGCCCCGCATCACCGAGCAAGGAGTCAGCGATGAATGCGCAACACGGCAATCTGGGTTTTGGCCTGGGCCTGCGCAGCACCTATTACCAAGCCATTCTCGAACAACGGCCGGCGGTCGACTGGTTCGAAATCGTCTCGGAAAATTACCTGGTGGATGGCGGAAAAGCCCTCTACTTCCTCGATGCCATCGGCGAACACTACCCGCTGGTGATGCATGGCGTGTCGCTGTCGATTGGCGGCCCGCATGAACTGGACCGCGATTACCTGCGCCGGCTCAAGCACCTGGCTGAGCGGGTGCAACCGGCGTGGATCTCCGATCACCTGTGCTGGAGCCGTGGCAATGCCCACCAGCTGCACGACCTGCTGCCGCTGCCCTACACCGAAGAAAGTTTGCAGCACGTGGCGGCGCGGGTGCGCCAGGTGCAGGACGTGATCGAGCGGCCGCTGGTGCTGGAGAACGTCTCCAGCTACCTGCGCTGCGCCGATGACCAATTCAGCGAGTGGCAGTTTCTCTCGGCCCTCAGCGAACTGAGCGGTTGCGAGCTGCTGCTCGACGTCAATAACGTCTACGTCAGTGCGCGTAACCATGGTTTCGATCCCTGGGAATTTATCAGCAGCCTGCCCCAGCAGCGTATTCGTCAGCTGCACCTGGCCGGGCACAGCGATTACGGCAGTTACCTGATCGACACCCATGATCAGCCGGTCAGCGATCCGGTTTGGCAGCTGTATCAGCGCACCCTGCAACACCTCGGGCCGGTGTCGACGCTGCTTGAGCGCGATGATCATTTCCCGGAGTTGGACGATCTGCTCGGCGAGCTGAACAAGGCGCGCAATGTCGCCACCGCAGCACTTAAAGGTTCGCCTATATGCGCTTGAGTGACTGGCAGGCTGAGGTGCAAGCCTACCTACTGAATCCCGCTGCCGAGGCCAATCCGGCGTTACAGGCGAGCCTGCTGGGCAGCGCGGCGCTGAGCGCCGAACAAGGTCTGGCGATTTACCACAACGCCTATCGCGCACGGCTGCAGGAGGCCTTGCGCGGTGATTATCCGGCGATACATGGCTGGCTCGGTGATGAAGAGTTCGAGGCCCTGGCGCTGGCCTATCTCAACGCGCACCCCTCGCAGCACTTCAGCCTGCGCTGGCTGGGTGCGCAGTTAGCGGACTTTATCGACGGCTATCTGGTGCCGGCCCAAGCGGCACCCTTGAGTGAGCTGGCACGCCTGGAATGGGCCTTTACTCTGGCCTTCGATGCGCTCGACGGCGTGCCGTTGAGCCTGGCGCAGATGGCCGCATTAGCACCTGAAGACTGGCCGGGGCTGCAGGTGCGCCTGCTGCCCAGCGTGCAATGGCTGACGTGTCGGCATAACAGCGTGGCGATCTGGCGCGCGTGCAAGGAGCAGACGGAGTTCCCCGGTAGCCAGCCGTTGCCTGAGGCGCAAACCTGCCTGGTCTGGCGTGATCAACTGATCACCCGCTATCGCAGCCTGGCCGCGGATGAAGCCACTGCCTTGCAGGGCATGACGGCGCACGGCTGGAGCTTCGCCGAGCTGTGTGGCGAGCTGAGTGGGTTGGGCGAGCAGGCCCCTCTGCAAGCCGTGACCTGGCTGCGCCAATGGCTGAGCGACGGCCTGCTGCAACCTGGGCCTGGATAGCTATTCTCGATGCAAGCGCTAGCCTGAAAAGGGAGGCACTCGAATTACCCTTTCACTGCCGTGACGAGTGGAGGTTCCTATGCGCGCGTATCTACCGCCGGCTCTGCGTGACCTGCAACTGCCCTTGCGGGTGCGCTTATGGAATGGCTACCAACTGGATCTCGGTCCGCAACCGCGAGTCACTCTGGTCATCAACGACCCCAGCCTGATGGCGCAACTGGCCTACCCAAGCCTTGATGTACTAGGCGGCGCCTACGTTGAGGGTCGGTTGGAGCTGGAAGGTTCGATTATCGACGCCATCGAGTTGGGCGATGCCTTGAGCCAAGCGCTGCTGGGTGATGAGCCGGCCAGGGCGCTCGCCAGGGCTGCCCATGACAAGGCTAGCGACGCGGAATCCATCCGCTACCACTACGACCTGTCCAATGACTTCTATGCCTTGTGGCTGGATCCCGAAATGGTCTATTCCTGCGCCTATTTCGAAACCGGCGAGGAATCCCTCGAGCAGGGGCAAACCGCCAAGCTGCGTCATCTGTGCCGTAAGTTACGCCTGCAAGCGGGGGATAAACTGCTCGATGTTGGCTGCGGCTGGGGTGGTCTGGCGCGTTTCGCCGCCCGTGAATACGGGGCGCAAGTGTTTGGCATTACTCTTAGCCGGGAGCAACTGCACTGGGCGCGCCAGCGGGTAACCGAGCAGGGCCTGGGCGGGCAGGTGACGCTTGAGTTGCTGGACTACCGTGACCTGCCGCAGGACGGTCGTTTCGACAAAGTGGTGAGTGTCGGTATGTTCGAGCATGTCGGTCACGCCAATTTGCCCCTGTATTGCCAGCGCCTGTTTGGCGCGGTGAAGGCGGGCGGCCTGGTGATGAATCATGGCATTACCGCTAAGCACACCGATGGTCGGCCGGTCGCGCGCGGTGCCGGTGAGTTCATCGGGCGCTACGTATTTCCCAATGGCGAGCTTCCACACCTGGCCAGCGTCACCAGCTGCCTTAGCGAGGCCGGCCTGGAAGTGGTCGACGTGGAAAATCTGCGTCTGCACTACGCGCGCACCCTGGCGCTGTGGAGTCAGCGCCTGGAGGGGCAGTTAGCGCATGCCGTACAGATAGTGCCGGAGCAGGCCGTGCGCATCTGGCGCTTGTATCTGGCCGGTTGTGCCTATGGGTTCAGCCATGGCTGGATGGCGTTGCACCAGGTTCTGGCGGTTAAACCCCGTGCCGATGGTGGCCACGACCTGCCCTGGAGCCGTGCCGACCTCTACCCTCAGTGAGCTGCGCCCGCGCCGGCTGAAGTAACCGTTGGCGCGGCTTTGTTACCATGCGGCATTGCCCTGAGCCGAGCTGTGCATGTCTGCCTTCCTGTTGCGTTACCGCGTTGTGCTGATCGTCCTGCTGATTTTGCTCGGCTTGCTGGCGAGTATCTGGCTGGCTGGGCGCTATGCCGAGCAGCGCGCCTGGCAGGAGCGCAGCCTTGAGGCGCGCGGGCAGTTGCAGCTGTATGCGCAGTCGATCCATACCCTGGTCGAACGGTTTCGCTCGGTGCCCGAGGTGCTGGCGCTGGACAGCGATATCAAGTCGCTGTTGCACGCTCCGGATGACAGCCTGCTGCGCGAGAAGCTCAATCAGCGTCTGGAGCAACTCAACGCCGCTGCCGGCTCCAATGTGCTCTACCTGCTCAACACCCAAGGCGAAACCCTGGTGGCCAGTAACTGGCGTGACTGGAGCAGTTTTGTCGGCAACAACTACGCCTTTCGGCCGTATTTTCAGGATGCCGTGCGGCGCTCTTCCGGGCGCTATTTTGCGGTGGGCGTGACCACCGGGATTCCGGGTTACTTCCTCTCCCACGCGGTGCGCGATGAGCACGGCGTGGTGATCGGCGTGCTGGTGGTCAAGCTGGAGCTGGAGGAGTTGCAGCGCGAGTGGGCCGCTCAGCCTGGCGTCCTGCTGGTAGCCGACAGTTACTCGGTGGTAATCCTGAGTAACCGCCCAGCCTGGCGCTTTCTCGCCCTCGACGCTTTGAGCGAGCAGGCCCGCGCCGAACTGGTGGAGGTGCGCAAGTATGCCGAACAGGCGCTGCAACCCTTACCCAGCAAGCTGCGCCGGCAGATCGACAGCGACAGCCAGTGGCGCTGGGTCGATGGCCCGGACGGCCCAGACGATTACCTCTGGCAGCGACAGGCACTGGACGACGAAGACTGGACATTGCACCTGCTGCACGAACCGAAAAGCCTGGTCAACAGCGTGCGCAGCTACCGTTTAGCCGCCGCCGGGGTGTGGATGACCCTGGCCTTTCTGTTGCTCTACCTGGCCCAACGGCGCAAAAACCAGCGCCTGCAGGCGGGCATTCGTGAGCGCCTGGAGCGCGAGGTGGCGCTGCGCACTGCCGAGTTGCGTGAGGCTCAGGACGGCCTGGTGCATGCGGCGAAGATGGCCGCACTGGGGCAGATGTCGGCCGCCATGGCCCATGAAATCAACCAGCCACTGACCGCCATGCAAATGCAATTGGGCAGCCTGCGCCTGCTGCTCGACAGCGGTCGGCAAGACGATGTGCGTGAGGGGCTGCAGCGTATCGATAGCCTGTTGCAGCGTATCGCCGGGCTCACCGGGCACTTAAAAACCTTCGCCCGCAAGAGTCCGTCTGGCCTCAGCGAACGCCTGTGCCTGAGTGAGGTGCTGGAGCAAACCTTGCAGTTGCTGGCGCCGCGCCTACGCAGCGAGCAGGTGCAGTTGCACACTGAGGTCGACAGCACTGCGCGGGTGCTGGGGGATGCCATTCGCCTGGAGCAGGTGTTGCTCAACCTGCTCAACAATGCCCTGGATGCCATGGCCGGTAGCGAGGTGCGGCAGCTGCATGTCCGGATCGAGCGGCAGGCTCAGCAGTGTGTGCTGAGCATCGCCGACAGTGGCGGTGGGATTGCCGCCGAGGCGCTGGCGCATGTGTTTGAACCGTTTTTCACCACCAAGCCGGTTGGCAGCGGCTTGGGTCTGGGCTTGGCGGTGTCCTACGGCATCGTGCGCGAACTCGGCGGCAGCCTGGAGGCGGCCAATACCGAACAGGGCGCGGTGTTTACCCTGCGCCTGCCGGCTGCGCCGAATACCTAGGCGCCCGTAAAACCGTAGGGTGGGTTAGCGGCGCTGATTAAGTGGTCGTTTAGCCGCGCGCAATGGTCGTGCGCCGCGTAACCCACCAGACGATGGAGCATGCGACACCGCCGGTGGGTTACGCCCCCCCCCAGGCCAGGTGCATAGTCGGGCAATCGCGACAGGCGGCTAACCCACCCTACGTGTTGTATTGCGATCTGAAGGGTTACGCGCCGCGCCAGGCAGCGGGTTGTATTCAAGTGGGTGGTTTGCGGTGCTAACCCGCCCTACACTGCCGCCGTTCAAACAGGAGGTGCCATGAGTGCTCAGGTCATAGTCGTCGATGATGAAGCGGCGATCCGCGAAGCGGTTCAGCAATGGCTGGAGCTGTCCGGTTTCAGCGTGCACAGCTGCGCCACGGCGCAGGCCGCCTTGGCCCTGGTTGATCGCGACTTTGCCGGCATCATCATCAGCGATGTGCGCATGCCCGGTACCGATGGCTTGCAGCTGCTCGACAGCGTGCTGGAGCGCGACCGCGACTTGCCGGTGATCCTGGTCACCGGCCATGGCGACGTGCCGATGGCGGTGCAGGCGCTGCGCCAGGGTGCCTACGACTTTATCGAGAAGCCGTTTACCCCCGAGCGACTGCTCGACAGCGTGCGCCGCGCTCTGGATAAACGCCGCCTGGTCTGTGAAAACCGTCAGCTGCGTCAGCAATTCGCCCTCAAGGACCATATCGAGGCGCAGCTGCTCGGCGTCTCCAGGCCGATGGAAACCCTGCGCCGGCAGATCCTCGAGCTGGCCGGCACCTCGGTGAATATTCTCCTGCGTGGCGACACCGGCAGCGGCAAGGAACGGGTGGCGCGCTGCCTGCACGATTTCAGTAACCGCGCTGGCAAACCCTTTGTCGCGCTGAACTGCGCGGCGATACCTGAGCACTTGTTTGAAAGCGAGCTGTTCGGCCATGAAAGCGGCGCTTTTACTGGTGCGCAGGGCAAGCGCATCGGGCGTATCGAGCACGCCGACGGCGGCACGTTGTTTCTCGACGAGGTGGAAAGCCTGCCGCTGGCCCAGCAGGTCAAACTGCTGCGCGTGTTGCAGGAGAAAACCCTGGAGCGGTTGGGCTCCAACCGCAGCATTCAGGTTGATTTGCGGGTGATCAGTGCGGTCAAGCCAGACCTGCTCGATGAGGTCAAGGCCGGACGTTTTCGCGAGGATTTATACTACCGCCTGAACGTCGCCAGCCTGCGTATTCCGCCGTTGCGCGAGCGCCGCGAGGACATTCCGCTGCTGTTCGAACACTTCGCCCATCAGGCGGCGCAACGCCATGGCCGTGAAACCCCGAGCCTGGCACCGGCTGAGTTGAGCCGTTTGCTGGGGCATGACTGGCCGGGCAATGTGCGCGAGTTGATCAATGCTGCGGAGCGTCACGCCCTTGGTTTGAGTGGCGGCGTGACGCCAGCCGATGACCTGCCGGTGCAATCCCTGGCTGAGCAGATGGAGGCGTTTGAGGCGCAATGCCTGCACCGCGCCCTGCAACATTGCCAGGGCAATATCGCCGAGGTGATGGCGTTGCTGCAGCTGCCGCGGCGCACCCTAAACGAGAAGATGCAACGCCACGGCCTGCTGCGCAGCAGCTACCGTCCAGCCGGCAGCAGCGACGACGATTGATACCTAGTAGCCCGGATTGCATCCGGGCTACCAGAGCTATGTAGGGTGGGTCGGGGCGCGATGGCACTCGGCGGAATTTCGCTTATCCGGGTTTTTTCAGTGGCGGATTTCCGCTGATTACCGCGGGCAGGTTAACCGTGCAGCGCAACGTAACCGCTCTAGCGCGGGCTTTTCTTTCGCTGGCACGGCATCTGCTATAGCTCTTGTTAGCCAGGCACTCGATTGCTCTGGTAACTAATAAGAAAGACAAGAGGTGACGCCCATGTACTGCCCTGCACCCTCTGCGCGTTTGTCGCGTTCTGCATCACGTGCCCATCTCTTGTGCGCTCGGCTCCGGTCGTGCGTGAGCCTTCGCTCCCTTTCGTTATTACCCTAGCCCCTGGCGCTGCACCGCCGCCGTGGTGGCGTGTAGCGTCTACAGTGAAACCTCTGCATAAAGCCATAACAACGACGGAGATTCTTCCATGCGCATGACCAAACGTTTCAGCCTGTTTGCGGCTGCCGCCGCCTTTACCGCGAGCACTGCGGTACTCGCCGCCCCGACCTTTATCAACGTGCTGACCGGTGGCACCAGCGGTGTCTACTACCCGATTGGCGTGGGCCTGTCGCAGCTGTACAGCAACGGCATCGAAGGCTCGAAAACCTCGGTGCAGGCGACCAAGGCCTCGGTGGAAAACCTCAACCTGCTGCAAGCCGGCCGTGGTGAGTTGGCTTTCGCCCTCGGTGATTCGGTCGCCGATGCCTGGAATGGCGTGGAAGACGCCGGCTTCAAGGCTCCACTGAAAAAGCTGCGGGCGATTGCCGGTACCTACCCGAACTACATCCAGATCGTCGCCAATAAAGAATCCGGCATCACCACCCTGGCTGACCTGAAAGGCAAGCGCATCTCCGTCGGCGCGCCGAAATCCGGTACCGAACTCAACGCCCGCGCGATCTTCAAGGCTGCCGGCCTGAGCTACGAAGACATGGGTAAGGTCGAGTTTCTGCCGTACGCCGAGTCGGTCGAGCTGATCAAGAACCGTCAGCTGGATGCCACCCTGCAGTCCTCGGGCCTGGGCATGGCGGCGATTCGTGACCTTGCCGCGACCTTGCCGATCAATTTCGTGGCCATTCCTGCTGATATCACCGCGAAGATCGACAACGCCGCCTACCAGGCTGCCGCGATCCCGGCTGGCACTTACGACGGTCAGGACAGCGATGTACCGACCGTGGCCATCACCAACATCCTGGTCAGCCATGAAGGCGTCTCCGATGAGGTCGCTTACCAGATGACCAAACTGATGTTCGACAACCTTGAGCGCCTGGGCAATGCCCACTCGGCGGCCAAGGACATCAAGCTGGAAGGTGCTGCGAAGAGCCTGCCGATCCCGTTGCATCCGGGTGCTGAGCGCTTCTACAAGGAAGTCGGCGCACTGTAAGGCTGTTGAAGGGTTGGCTGGGTAGGATGGGTTGAGCAACGCGATACCCATGCTGCATGGCTTGAGTCTGGAGAGAAGCTTCAACACCGTTCGATGGTTACGCCGCTGCGCGGCTAACCCATCCTACCCAGGCCGCCTATTTTTAGAGCTGCGAATAAAACCGCCGTGCGCGTCACGGCAGGTTTTGTTGGCGACTTTTGTGCTATCGCCGTTGTAATGAGAGCGTGACCGCCCATGAGTGAGCAAAACCAAGGCCTCGCCGCCAATCCCAGTGATTGGCCTAAAGCGCTGTTCTATGTTGCCCTGCTGTTTTCGATCTTCCAGATCATCACCGCCGCCTTTCACCCGGTGTCCAGCCAGATTCTGCGTGCGGTGCACGTGGGCTTTTTGCTGCTGGTGGTGTTTCTCAGTTTCCCCGCCCGTGGCAAGGATCAGCCTTGGCAGCCGCTGGCCTGGCTGCTTGGTTTGGCCGGCATGGCCACGGCGTTCTACCAGTGGTATTTCGAAGCGGACCTGATCCAGCGTTCCGGTGACCTGACCAGCAGCGACATGGTCGTTGGCTTGCTGTTGATCGTGCTGGTATTCGAGGCCGCGCGCCGTGTGATGGGCATTGCCCTGCCACTGATCTGTGCGCTGTTTCTGGTCTACGGCCTGTTCGGTCAGTACCTGCCGGGCGACCTGATGCACCGTGGCTACGCCATCGACCAGATCGTCAACCAACTGTCCTTTGGCACCGAGGGTCTGTACGGCACGCCGACTTACGTCTCGGCCACCTACATCTTCCTGTTTATCCTGTTCGGCGCCTTCCTCGAACAGGCCGGGATGATCAAGCTGTTCACCGACTTTGCCATGGGCCTGTTCGGCCATAAGCTCGGTGGCCCGGCCAAGGTCTCGGTGGTGTCGTCGGCACTGATGGGCACCATCACCGGTTCCGGCGTGGCCAACGTGGTCACCACCGGCCAGTTCACCATCCCGCTGATGAAGCGTTTCGGCTACAAGCCGGCGTTTGCCGGTGGTGTGGAGGCGACCTCGTCGATGGGCAGCCAGATCATGCCGCCGATCATGGGCGCGGTAGCCTTTATCATGGCCGAGACCATCAACGTGCCGTTCTTTGAAGTAGCCAAGGCGGCGCTGGTGCCGGCCTTGCTGTACTTCGGTTCGGTGTTCTGGATGGTTCACCTGGAAGCCAAGCGTGCCAACCTGTGCGGGCTGCCGAAAGACCAGTGCCCGAACCCTTGGGCGGCGGTGAAGCAGCGCTGGTACCTGCTGATTCCACTGTTCATCCTGATTTACCTGCTGTTCTCCGGGCGTACGCCGCTGTTCTCCGGGATGGTCGGTCTGGCCCTGACGGCTATCGTGATTCTCGGTTCGGCAATCATCCTGCGGGTGTCGTCCAAGGTCATGCGCTTTGCCTTCTGGATCGCCCTCGGGGTGCTCTGCGCCGGCTTCTTCCAGCTCGGTATCGGCGTGGTGTTTGGCGTCGTGGCGCTGCTGGTGGCGGTGTGCTGGTTTATCAAAGGCGGTCGCGACACCTTGGTGATCTGCCTGCACGCGCTGGTTGAAGGCGCGCGCCATGCGGTGCCGGTGGGCATTGCCTGCGCCTTGGTCGGGGTGATCATCGGCGTGGTCTCGCTGACCGGTGTGGCCTCGACCTTTGCCGGTTATATCCTGGCGATTGGTCAGGACAACCTGTTCCTCTCGCTGATCCTCACCATGCTCACCTGCCTGGTTTTGGGCATGGGCATTCCAACCATTCCCAACTACATCATCACCAGCTCGATCGCCGCGCCGGCGTTGCTGGAGCTGGGTGTGCCGTTGATCGTCTCGCACATGTTCGTCTTCTACTTCGGCATCATGGCCGACCTCACTCCGCCGGTGGCGCTGGCCTGCTTTGCTGCTGCGCCGATTGCCAAGGAGAGCGGTCTGAAGATCAGCCTGTGGGCCATTCGCATTGCCGTGGCCGGGTTTATCGTGCCGTTTATGGCGGTGTACGAGCCGGCGTTGATGCTGCAGGGCGATAGCCTGCTGGCGACTTTGTATGTGGTGTTCAAGGCGGCGCTGGCCATCGGTATCTGGGGCGCAATCTTTACCGGCTTCCTGCAGGCCAAGATGCCGTGGTGGGAGCGGGCGCTGGGCTTTGCCGCTGGTGCCAGTCTGATTCTGGCCACGCCGATGAGTGATGAGATCGGCTTTGCCTTGGCGGCGGTGTTTATCGCTCAGCACTTTTGGCGCGCCCGTCACGCACAGGTAGCCGCTGCATGATTGGCTTGTGCCTGGGCTTGGCTGGCGTGCTGTGGGCAGAAGTGCCCACGCCCGCTTTCACCCTGGCCTGGACACACACCATCGAGAAAATTCGTTGGGAAGAGGATTACCGCGTGATGCCTGAGGGGCTGTTGCTCGGCGAGGCGCGGATCAAGGGTTCCGGGGCCGGTATGGAGATTCCAGACGGCGCCGAACTGCGCGAGGGCAGCTGGCACTACCAGCGTCAGCTACCGCCTTTGCAACCACTGCGCTTGGGGCGAACCCCCGAGGCAGGGGATTACCAACTGTGTTTCAACCAGCGTTGTCACTCGATGAGTGAATGGCTCGGCCCGCCAAAAGCGACCCAGCCGGCGTTGGAACTTTGGAGCTGTGAGCTCAGCTCCCCGGCAGTTGCTGCCGGTCAGGACGACCGCTAAAGCGCCGTTCGCTCCCAAGGCCACAAGCCCTGGTGTGAAAAGAGGAGAACCCCCATTTGGCTCAGCCGGTGGGGGTTTTGTTCATTTGCATGGGCTGTTTTTCGCGGTGTTGCCGTCAACAACTCATGCGCCATAGGCCTGTCTCAGCGTGCTGAGGTGCTCATTGGTCGTTGAATGGGTTGGCGATGCCGTACCGCTCTTTGAGTCTTTCTACCAGCTTGGCCTGGCTGATAAGGAAGGCATCGAACTGCTCAATCACCTCAGGGTGTTTGATACTCGACAGGTAGTAGTGATCATCCTGATAGGCCAGGCTGGGGTCGAACACCAGCGTGTCACTCTTGGCGTTGTTGTACAGCTGGTGGCTGACCACTTGTGGGTTGAGGTACACGCCATCGACCCTGCCACTCAGTGCCATGGCCAGCAGCGAGTCGATCTGGTTGGCCTGGATCAGGATGATCCGCCCGGCCTTGATGTCATCCAGATAGGGCCACGGGGTAAAGCCGCGCTGGGTGCCCAGGCGGTGCAAGCGCGCCTTGCCTTGACCGAGAAACTGCGGTTTGACCAGAACCCCATCGATGGATATGGCGGCGGCCTGGCTTAAATACAGCCTGTAGTCCTGCTTGAGATCCGCGTTCCAGCGCGGGTTGTCCGGGTATTTAAAATCCACCCGGCCGTTGAGCAGGTCGCTAAGCAGGCGCCGCACCGGCAGTGGCTGGTAGATAAACACATGGCCCTGGTGCGCGGCAAAGGCGTCGAGCAGGTCACGGCCATAACCCAGGTACTGACCATCCTGTACGTCGGAGTAAGGCATATAAGACTGCAGCTCGACGCCCACCTTGAAGGTTTCCGCCTGGGCCGACGACAGCTGGAGTAATAGGCTTGCCAGCAAGGGCAGCAGGAGTCTCATGGAGGAATCTCTTACAGCGACCGTAGGCCTTAGAACAACCATAGCTAATTGCCCGGCCGATGGGCAGTGTTGTCACGGAGTAAATCGAGCCAGAGTTGCAGCTAAGCGCCCAACAACGCCGGTGAATGTCCGCCTATGCTGGCTTTGCGCCTGCACTCGGCAGCCAGTGCTGCTACCCTGTAGCCCGGCAGCGGTCGGTTTGACTGCTGTACGAGTAAGGCAATCCCGTCCTCGTGCGCGCCACGCGCGCCACACGTTATAAGGAGTCCCCCATGGGTCAAAACTCTCCGCCGGAAATACCCCCGCAACCTGCAGCGGCCACTCATGATGGTATTCCGGCACCTTCCGGCGAAGCTAACCTGATCGATACCGACTACGTAATCGGTCAGGACAACATCAAGGGGCAGTTCTCGTTTGCCCTGGATATCCATGGCAAGGTCTTCACCATCTCGGCACTCACCATAGTGTTGTTCGTCGTGCTTACCTTGGCCCTGCAAAATCAGATCGAGCCACTGTTCAGCGCCATCCGCGGCTGGATCACCGGCAACCTGGCCTGGTTCTTCCTTGGCTCGGCAAATATCTTTGTGCTGCTCTGTCTCGGCCTGATCGTCTCGCCACTGGGCAAGGTGCGTCTCGGCGGTAAGGACGCCACAGCCGATCACAGCTACATCGGCTGGTTCTCCATGCTGTTTGCTGCGGGTATGGGCATCGGTCTGATGTTCTACGGTGTAGCTGAGCCGATGTCGCACTTCTCGTCGGCCATGGGCGGTGTCAGCGTCGGTGCCGATGGTGTGCGCACCGACTGGGCACCCCTGGCCGGTGCTGCCGGTGATGCCGAGGCGGCTGCACGCTTAGGTATGGCCTCGACCATCTTCCACTGGGGTCTGCACCCTTGGGCGATCTACGCGATTGTTGCGCTGGCGCTGGCATTGTTCTCGTTCAACAAAGGCCTGCCGCTGTCGATGCGCTCGATCTTCTACCCGATTCTCGGTGAGCGGGTGTGGGGCTGGCCGGGGCATATAATCGATATCCTCGCGGTATTCGCCACCCTGTTTGGTTTGGCGACGTCGCTCGGCCTGGGCGCTGAACAAGCAGCGGCGGGTCTGGACCAACTGTTCGGGATTGCCGCTACAGATCTCAGCAAGGTCTTGCTGATTATCGGCATCACCGCAGTCGCGCTGTTGTCGGTGCTGGCTGGTTTGGACAAGGGCGTTAAGCGCCTGTCCGAGCTGAACATGGGCCTGGCTATATTGCTGTTGCTGTTCGTCATCATCGCCGGCCCAACGCTGGCCATTCTCACCGGCTTCTTTGACAACCTCGGCGCTTACCTGCAACACCTGCCGGCGCTGTCCAACCCGGTCGCCCGTGAAGATGCCAACTTCAGCCAAGGCTGGACGGCCTTCTACTGGGCCTGGTGGATCAGCTGGTCGCCGTTCGTCGGCATGTTTATCGCGCGGGTCAGCCGTGGCCGCACCGTACGTGAGTTCCTGATTGCCGTACTGCTGGTGCCGTCCTTGGTGTCGGTATTGTGGATGACCGCCTTCGGTGGCACCGGTATCAGTCAGCTGGTCGGCGACGGCTTCACCGGTGTGCAAGATGCTGCGCTGGAGCTGAAACTGTTCGCCATGCTGGGTGAGCTGCCATGGACAGCGATTAGCTCGTTTATCGGCATTGTGCTGGTGATCGTGTTCTTCGTTACCTCGTCGGACTCCGGTTCGCTGGTGATCGACACCATCACCGCCGGCGGCAAGGTCAACGCGCCCGTGCCGCAGCGGGTGTTCTGGGTGATTATCGAAGGCGTAATCGCCATCGCCCTGCTGCTGGGCGGCGGCTTGGTGGCCCTGCAGGCCATGGCGGTGTCGACCGGTTTGCCGTTCACCATTGTGTTGTTGGTGGGCTGTATCTCGATCGTCAAAGGCTTGATGAGCGAACCGCGCTAAGCACAGTTGTTAGGCAGTACAAGAGCGTGCCTTCGGGCGCGCTTTTTTGTGCCCGTTGTGCAGGGTGACACCGGCCACCTGTAGGAGCGGGCTTGCCCGCGATGCTTTCCTAGCCGGCTTGCGGGAGAGGGCACAGAGAGCAATCGTAGGATGGGTTGAGCATAGCGATACCCATCACTTGGCTATTTGATCGATGTGTTCGGCACGCCATCGTGTGTGCTGATGGCTTGGGTTGCGCCCCTCTCAGGCACGTTACTTTTTCTTGCTTGCCCAAGAAAAAGTAACCAAACAGAAGGGCACCCCGACATCCGGCCCCGCCTGCGGCGGGGTACGTTCACGACATTATTGCTCCAGGGGCCCGCTGCGAAGGGCCATCCCTGGCCCATCGCAGCTCTTGCGACATCCATGCCGCACGACCACTTCCGCAACGATTCTGTTCATCCTACTGACGGGGCAATTGGCGAGCGTCTGCAATAGTTGTGTAGATTTCATATGAGCCGAAATACAGAGGTGTTTCACACCGCCATAATTTGCCGCTTGAAGCGGTAGCATAAGGCGTTAAAGTTGATGGCTTTGTTAAGTTTTTTTCATGGCAGAGTAATGTGAAATAATTTTGTCATTAAATTTTAAGAGTAGCTTTGTTCTTTTGGCATGATTCAGTTCCAGCTCTCTATTTTCTGCGGAAAATTTACCTTGTTTGTAGATTAAATTTTGAAATTCATATACCTGCTGTGCGAGCCTGTACATTGGTTTTGAGTGTATTCCTGTACAATTTTCGAACTCTATCGGCTGATTTATATTATAGATTGGTTCTACTCTATCCAAATGTTGAAAATACAATATGCCTTTTCCTGAAGGGTATGGCGTAAGAGTATTTTTCGCCAAGTATGAATCAAAGCTGTTGTAATCGCCGACGAAGCCTGATTGAAATCTCTTATCTTCGGACTTGGCCATAATTGGTTGGTAAAGGTGTATGGAGGGTTTGATTATTTGTTTTCTTATAAGTGGGTGCTTGATTTTTCTTGTGATTGAAAAGTCACTTGTATGCAACATGTAAGGATTTTCTCCGTCAAGCATAGTGAAACAGCTTTTAGGGAAAGGGAAACCACAACGAGCGGAAAACAAAAAATCACTGGACATATTTATGATCAGGATATTGTTTATTCTTAACCCCATACAAGAGGGTTGGCTATGAAATATTAGTGATTCTGCTCCTAGGGCATTTAAGCCTAACCCGTCACCAGCGATTGGGTAAATAGCGATCATTCGATCTTTTTGGCTAATTCTTGTATTTACATGGAATCTAGGTTCGATGTTAGTTGGGTTGCCTTGGATGAAATGATATGCAATCCAAAGCCCTATGCGAACCTTATCCATCCAATCCATGAAGTCAATATATTCAATACTAGTGAGTGCTCCTCTATCAAGTAGCGTCAGCACATAGAATTTAGCTCTTCCTTCAAGTCTTGAGTATTCCGTATTGCAAACCTCACACGCTGGAACACAGAAATTCAACCAATCAAATCTAATCATTCGACCGTCTTTAAAATTAGTGCCAAAATTTACAACTCGTTTTGGGTCTCCAGTTAGCTCAAGCAGCCACTGAGGAAGTATGTGCTCTCGATTCTTTTTTTCTGGTGGATTTCCACAAAAAACACAGAATCTATTAGAGACCATTCTTGATTTCCATTGATGTCTAACGTTTGGTTAAGGGGCGGGCTTTAGCCCATCTCGAGCGAAGTGAGTGGCTACCACTGTTAGGCTTTACTCGATTTCGCCTGCAGATGTACTGGGATTTTGTATTTCTCGATGGCATCAGGATTTTTCTGTGCGAAATGGAAAATGAATTCGGCCAAGTCTGATGTGAGCTTCCTTAATAATTTTTCTAACTCTAAAAGCTCTGATTTTTCCAAGTGCAGCGATTCTTTGAACTGTATGTGTGGGAAATTTATTTCGCCATCGAATACTCGGAATGTACTCGATCTGAAGTGCATTTCATTTTCATCTGAGTGAGCGAAGACTTTTCGGCGTAAAGTTAAAATTTTTTCTACAAGCCGTTTTTCTTCCTTACTCTGTTTTATGCCTACAACTCCGAGATTGAGGGTGGAGCCGCCGCGAGATTGTTCGAGCGGGCGAGCCATGGAAACTATGGTAGTAGTTTCATAGCACCTAAAACGACGCAGTTCTATCTTTGAGTAATTCTTATCAAAATCACAGTCTTCTAAGAGAAATGTCAGCGCTGACAATGCTTGCTGAAAATCCCAAAGTGAATAGATGGCCCTGAGTAACTGCGGTTCAGTGAGCATTTATAATGCCTAACTATTAATTAGGTGACAGGTGTTGCGCTTATACGCGGCACTTGTCGCACAATTTTCTTGTCGTCGTTTAAGTCCTTGTTTGGCTGAAGGTGGTCGCGGCAGGGCGACATCATCTAGAGAGAAACGCGACAAGGAGGACGGCAAGCCTGAGCTGCTGGGGTAATGCATGCTGGCACGCTTGAGCCAGAAGCTAATTCATTCGAGACGATGCTGTCCATGGCGGAGTGCGGCCAGGTTTTGCCTTTGCCCATTCTCTTTCACTTGAGATATCAGCCACACGCCAAGACCTCGTCAGGAGGCCGAGTGGAGGTGTTGCGTAGGGGGACGAGCCGCATGGATGCGGCCGAGAGGCTTAATGGGCCAGGGATGGCCCTTGTAAGCCGGCCCCCGGAGCAATACCGGAGCGAGGGTAGTTGAGCGCAGCGAAGCCCGGATGCAGGGGCGTGTTTCTTTTGCTTACTTTTCTTTGCACGGGCAAAGAAAAGTAAGGCGCCCGAGGGGGCGCAACCAAAACTTCAACACACTCGCTGCAATGTCGAGCGCCAAGCTCAAGCCAAGCAATGATGGGTATCGCATTGCTCAACCCATCCTACGTAGTGCGCCACAATATCCGATACCGAGAGTGCCGCTCCGACAGGGTTTGCGTAGCGCCTGGCTCAACTCCACAACTCACCCAGCGGTGTTTCCGCCGAGTAATGGGTGGCCACCTGCGCCTGCAATAACTCAGCGGTGGCCAGGGCATCGGTCAGGGCGTGGTGCGCTTGGTAGGCGGGCAGGTTGTAGCGCAGGCGGCTGTCGGCCAGGCGGATGGATATCGGTTGGCGGCCTAGCAGGCGGTCGAACCAGCCGGGCTGGCGCTTGGGGTATAGGCGCGCTTCCAGTTGCATGGTGTCGATCACCGGGAACTGCAGACCCTCACCGATCTGCTGGCGCAGCGCCTGGTCGAGGAAGCTGCGTTCGATGCTGCGGTAGTGCACCACCATCACCTTGCCGGCCATGGCCGTTAGCAGTTCATCGAGTATCTGCTCCAGGCGTGGGGCGTTTTGGATGTCCGAGTGGGTGATGTGGTGGAAGGTCACCGACTCGTTGCTCAGCTCACTGGCTGGCTTGACCACCCAGTAACAGGCCTCGCCGCAGCGGATGCGCTTGAGGTTGAAGGGCAGCAGGCCGAGGCTGACGATGGCGTGCTGGCTGGCGTCGAGGCCGGTGGTTTCCACATCCAGGGCCAGCAGCGGCACCTGTTCCAGTGGCGTGTCAGCGGCTACGCAGCCGGCTTGATAGAAGGCTTTCAGGCGAGGGTCCTGAGCGCTGGCGGCGAGGCTGGCAAATCGCGCCGCCCAGTCCAGCTGCGGGTTTTGCGCGGCGGCAGTCGGCGCGCTCATAGGCTTTTGCCCGGCTGGGCGGGGTAGCGAAAACGCATAAATTTCTGTGCGTTGCTGAGTACCTGAAAGGCCTCCTTGAGGTTGTGCCGATCTGTGGCGGAGACTTTTTCCGGCTCGATGTAGTTGTTCGGCTCGCGGCCCTCGGCTACGGCTACGGCCTGATGGCGGATCCGCACCATGCTGAGAAACTCGAGGGCGTAGCGCAGTTGGCTGATGGCTTCCGGCTGCAGCAGTTTGGTCTGGGCGATGGCATCCAGGCGATCCAGCGAGTTCTGCGCCTTGCTGCCGCAGGCCAGGGCGTGCACGCGGATCAGGTCGGTGAGCGGTGCGGTGCCACGGCCTTTGAGGTTGATGATGTGCTTCTGCTGGCCGTCGGTTTCCATCACAAAGGTGCGGAAGAACCCCAGCGGCGGCGTGCGGTTGAGCGCGTTACGCGCCAGGGCGGCGAGGAAGGCGGGGGCGTTGCTGGCTTTTTCGGCGAGCAGTTCCTTGAGGTTTTCCGCCAGTTCGATTTCGCCGTGCACGCCATCGAGGTCAAAGAAAATGCAGCTGTTGAGCAGGGTTTGCGGGTTGGGCCGGTCGATCCATTGGCTGAAATAGTCACGCCAGACCTTGAGCGGCTGCCGCCACTGGCGGTTCGTGGCCATGATCCCGCCTTTGCAATAGGTGTAGCCGCAGGCGGCCAGGCCATCGCTGACGAACTTCGCCAGCTCGGCAAAGTAGCCGTCATGCTGCTCAGGATCGAAGCGATCATCGAGAATCAGCGCGTTGTCCTGGTCCGTCACCACCAGCTGTTCGTCGCGGGCCATGGAGCCGGCGGCGAGAAAACAGTAAGGCACCGGCGGCGGGCCGAGCTGTTGTTCACCCAGCTCCAGTAGCCGCTGGGTAAAGGCGCGGCCGATGCCGGCCATGGCGCTGCCGATCATATGTGCGGTGGCTTGCTCGTTGGCCATGCGCACGAAGGTGCCGCGCAGGTCGGGGAGCAGGCTTTGCAGGCCGGCGACATCCGGCTGGTTGAAGATTGAATTGACCAGGTACAGGCTGCTTTGCGACTCGTAGCGAATGATGTCGGAGAGGTTGATCATGCCGACCGGGCGACGCCGATGCACCACCGGCAGGTAGTGAATGTTGTGGCGTAACATGCTCAACATGGCTTCGAACACGCTGTCATCAGCGCGGATAGTGATAGGATTTGGCGACATCACCTGTCCGATCGGGGTCGCCGCATCGAGGCCGACGGCCAGTACGCGGGTGCGCAGATCGCGGTCAGTGAGGATGCCGACCATGGCCGCGCCTGGCTCTTCACCGTCAAGAATCACCAGCGATGAGACGCCTTGCTCGGTCATCAGTTGCGCCGCCTGTTGCACCGGCGTGTGCTGGCTGGCACAGACCGGCTGACGGGAGATCAGCTTGCGCACTTTGACCTGGATCAGGTCACTGGCTTTACCCTGGCTTTCCACCGCGGACTTGAGGCGAGACTGGCCCTCGGCCTCGACGAAGTCGGCAAAGCTTTCGTGTTGCTCACACAGCTGGGTGAACAGGGCGCCGGGGATGAAGTAGACCAGGCTGTCTTCGATGGCGCGGGCAGGGAAGCGCACCTTGTTGCTGCGCAGCAGGCCGGCTTGGCCAAAAATGTCGCCTTCACTCAGGCGGTTATACAGCTCACCGTTGCGCCGGTAGATTTCCACCGCGCCGCTGCGCACGTAATGCAGGTCGTGGATGGCAGCGCCGTACAGCAGGATGTCGGTGCCGGCCTTGAAATAGGCCACTTCGACCTGGCTGGCGATGCTGTCGAGGCTTTCCTCGGGCAGAGCTTCGAAGGGCGGGAAGCGATTCAGGTGATCGCGGATTTCCAGTATTTCGATCTGCATGGGTGCCTCGCGGGTTGGCTGGCCCTACAGGATACGAGCATCCCGGCGCGGTGTCCCCTTGCGGGACGTTACCGGGTGTTCCGCTCGGCAGCGCCGGTCGCTACCTGGATTTGCGGGTGGCCTGCAGCTTGGCCAGCAAGGCTTCACTTTGCACGCGCTGCTCGGTTTCGCTGAGTTGCGGGTTTTCCAGCACGTTGTCGAGTTGTTCGATCAGCTCGCTCTGTCGGTTTATGTGCTCATCGAGCTTCTCCAGCCTCTTCTGGTTGCGCCAGCTCCACAGGGCCAACGCGCAGGCGGCCAGCAGCACTGCCGCGAGCATGATCATCGTCAGGGTGTTCATCAGGGCTCCAGGTTTTTGTACATCAGCATGCGCGGCAAAGTAACAGCGCCAAGCGTCAGCGTCTGTGCCTGCTGCACAGAAAATCCCTGGCGGGTAAAAAACACCTGAGCGAAGGCGGCATCACTATTCAGCTCGCGGGGCAGGCGCAAACCCAGGCGTATTCAAGCGTTCCACGTGAAACCCCTATGGATGCTGGCTCTCAGCCCATGCCTAGGCATTTTCTGGGTGAGTAGGGCGGGTTGCTCAGCGCTAATTGAGCTTCCGTCCATTAAATTAAATGTTATGTTATAACTATTACTTGCCATGCCTGATCAACGCTGGAGTCACCTGCTATGCCCAACCGCCTTCCCGTAACCGTTCTGTCCGGCTTTCTCGGTGCCGGCAAAAGCACCTTGCTTAACACCATCCTGAAAAATCGTCAGGGCTTGAAAGTTGCAGTCATCGTCAACGATATGAGCGAAATCAACATTGATGGCAGCGAAGTTCAGCGTGATGTCAGCCTGAACCGCGCCGAAGAAAAACTCGTGGAGATGAGCAACGGCTGCATTTGCTGCACCTTGCGTGAAGACCTGCTGGAGGAGGTCAGTCGTCTGGCCAACGCTGGCCGCTTCGATTATCTGCTGATCGAGTCCACTGGCATTTCCGAGCCGTTGCCGGTGGCTGAAACCTTCACCTTCCGTGGTGAAGATGGCCAGAGCCTGGCCGATGTGGCGCGCCTGGACACCATGGTCACGGTGGTCGACGGGGTGAATTTTTTGCGTGACTTCCATGAGGCCGAGAGCCTTACCAGCCGTGGCGAATCCCTCGGCGAAGAGGATGAGCGCTCGATAACCGACCTGTTGATCGAGCAGGTGGAGTTCGCCGACGTGCTGCTGGTGAGCAAGATTGATCTGATCAGCAGTTACGAGCGTGAAGAGCTGATGGCCATTCTGCGTGGCCTCAACAGCCACGCCGAGATTCTGCCGATGGCCATGGGCGCGGTGCCGTTGGCGAAAATCCTCAATACCGGCCGCTTCGACTTCGAGCGCGCTGCGCAGGCCCCGGGCTGGCTCAAGGAGCTGCGCGGCGAGCACATTCCCGAAACCGAGGAATACGGCATCTCTTCCAGCGTATACCGAGCGCGGCGGCCGCTGCACCCCGAGCGCTTCTTCAACTTGATTAACCGTGAATGGAGCAATGGTCGGCTGCTGCGCTCCAAGGGCTTCTTCTGGCTGGCCAGTAAGTACCAGGAGGCTGGCAGTTGGTCGCAGGCCGGCGGCCTGATGCGCCATGGGTTTGCCGGGCGCTGGTGGCGGTTTGTGCCGAAAGCACAGTGGCCGGAAGACCAGGAGGGTCTGCAGACGATCATGCAGCACTGGCACGCCGAGGTCGGTGATTGCCGCCAGGAACTGGTGTTTATCGGCCAGAACATCGACTTCGCACAACTGACCGCTGAGCTGGACGCCTGCCTGTTAACCGATGCCGAAATGGCCTTGGGCAGTGACGCCTGGCGGACGCTGCCTGATCCGTTCGGCCCTTGGCATGAGGAGGTCGCCTGATGCTGGCGCCGGTTCTGCGACCGCCGCTGCAGCAGGTCAGCAGCGAGCAGATCGAGGTGCTTGGTGAGGTGCTGCGTGATGAGGTCAACCTGGCTGTCTGGCAGCGCCAATTGCCAGCGCCGGTCAGTGATTTCGCCACCGCCTTGCTCGCCCAGGGCGAGCCGTTGGGGCACGCCATCGTGCTGGAGCTGGGCAACCCGGAGAGTACGCCGAACCTGAGTGGGCTCGTCGATCGTTACCGCGATCTGCCGGGGCAGGCGGCCTTTGTTGCAGACATTCGCTGGCTGGTCAGTGCGTTTGCTTGCCTGTTTGACGCAAAACGCATCGGCCTGCGCCTGCGTATTCTCGACAACGCGATGTGCCCGCGTTTTCACGTCGACCATGTGCCTGTGAGGCTAATAACCAGTTACGCAGGGGCAGGCAGTGAGTGGTTGGCCGAGGGCGTGATGGCTCGCCGTCGTCTGGGCGATCCGGCGGCTGAGCCCAGCGATGCTGCACTGATCGAGCGGGCCAAGGCTGGCGATGTGTTGTTGGCCAAAGGCGAGCGCTGGATCGGTAATGAAGGGGCTGGGCTGATCCACCGCTCGCCGTCGCCCGCGTTGGCTGAGCGGCGTTTGTTACTGACTCTGGATTGGTTGGCCTAGCGCGCCATCCACACGCCTCTGCTCTGCTTCTCGCAGAAGGGCTTGAGGTAGGTGGCGTCGCTGGCGACACCGTAATAGTGCACGTCCTGTTTGTAGAGTGTGCCGCCGACCGTGGCGTTACGGCAGACGCCGAAGGAGCCCATGGGGCACTGCTCGACAAACTCGACGGCGACCTTCTGCCCTTGTAGCTGCGGCTGGCAGAAACCGGTGCGAAACAGGTTGGGCGGGATGCTGCGGTTTTGCTGGCAGACCTTCACATCCAAGCGCTCGGCCTGGCTACGCACCACGCAGGCTTCACCCCAGGCCAGGCTGGACACAGTAAACAGACTTAGCAGCAGAAAAACGCGCATTGAGCGACCCTCTGAAAATATGCCGGCGACTCTAGCACGCAGGCTTTAATCAGTCTGCGGGCTGCGTTGGGGGTGGCGCGGCTAGGGCGGTAGAATGGCCACAGCCGCCACCTTCCTTGCCGATGGACAACACAACCTGCGCCCATGCTGAAAAATATCCCCACCCATGTTATTGCCGGCCCGCTCGGTGCCGGCAAGACCAGCCTGATTGGCCATTTGTTGGCGCAACGGCCCGGCCACGAGCGCTGGGCGGTGCTGATCAATGAGTTCGGCCTGATCGGCCTCGACGCGGCCCTGCTGGCAACTGATGACGACGGCGTTGCCCTCGGCGAGGTGGCGGGCGGCTGCCTGTGTTGCGTCAATGGTGTGCCCTTTCAGGTCGGCTTAAGCCGCCTGCTGCGCCAGGCCAGGCCGGATCGGCTGCTGATCGAGCCGTCTGGTTTAGGTCATCCCCTGCAATTACTCGAACAACTGCGCCAAGCGCCCTGGGCTGGCGTGCTGGCGGTGCAGCCGCCCTTGCTGGTGCTGGACGCCCAGGCGCTGGCCGCCGGTGAAGCCCTGCCGCAGAGTCAGCAGGCAACGCTGAACTGTGCCGGGCTGTTGCTGCTGAACAAGGCCGAAGGCTTGGACCAAGCGACTAAAGTGCGAATCCAGGCGCAGCTGCCGGCACGCCCGTTGTATTGGACCCGCCAGGGCCAGCTGCCGTTGGCGCAACTGCCCGGCTTTAATGCTCAGGCCCAGGCCCAGGCCGATGCGCTGATTGAGTTGGCGGATGCTGCTGCGCCGTTGCCGCAGCTATGGCGCCGCCCAAGTGAGCCGATTTGTCAGATTCAGCAGCAGGCCGAAGGCTGGAGCATCGGCTGGCGTTGGCACCCCAGCCAGCAGTTTGAGCGGGTGCAGGTTGAACAATGGCTCAGTCGTTTGCCCTGGCAGCGCGCCAAGTTGGTGCTGCACACCAATGCCGGCTGGCTGTCCGCCAATGCCTTGAATGGCCAGGTCGTGCATTGGCGCAACAGCGAATGGCGCAAGGACTCGCGCCTGGAGCTGATTTTTAGCGAAGCGCAGGACAGCGCTGCCTTGCAGCGAGGGTTTGCCCAGTGCCGTCTGCCTTGAGGCGCAAGGCTGGCGACTCTTGATAAACTGCGCGCACTTTTTTCTGGATAAGCCCCATGCAACTGCTTTCTTGGTCTCACGACTGCTCGGCCGGCTTCACCCTGCGCGGCTGGCACTCGCCACCTTCGGGTAAGCCGTTGCTGCATTTTCTGCATGGCAACGGTTATTGCGGGCGGGTGTATACACCGCTGCTGCAGGCGCTGGCCGAGGATTTCGACCTGTGGCTGTGCGACGTGCAGGGCCATGGCGAGAGTGATCATGGCGGGCGTTTTCACGGCTGGAACCGCAGTGCCGAGCTGGCGCTGGAGGCGTTTGCGCTGGGGCGTGAGCGTTTTGCCGATGCCCCGGTGTTTGCCGTGGGCCACAGCTTTGGCGGGGTGTTGACCGGGCTGATGCTGGCCCAGCAGCCGCAGCTGTTTCAGCGCGCGGTGTTGCTCGACCCGGTGCTGTTCAGCCCTGCGATGATTGGGGTCATGGCGCTGTCCGATGTGGTCGGCCTGAACCGCCGTACCACCCTGGCCAGTAAGGCCCTGAAGCGCCGCAGCAGCTGGCCGGATCGCGCCGCCGCCCATGCCGCACTGCACGGCCGGGGCATGTTTCGCGGCTGGACCGAAGAGGCGTTTACCGCCTATATCCAGCACGCCTTGAAAGACAGCGAGCAGGGTGTCGAGCTGAAGTGCCGGCCAAGTCGTGAGGCGGATATCTTCAGCTCCTTTCCCAAGCGTCTGTGGTCGTCCCTGGGCAAAGTCAGCACCCCGACTCAGGTGCTGTACGGCCAGCACAGTTACCCTTTTGTGGCCAAGTCAGTGGCGCGCTGGTGCGCCCGCAATGCGCATGTCAGCGCCCATGTGGTGGCGGGTGGGCATTGCTTTATGCAGGAGCAGCCGGTCGACAGCGCGGCTCGCGTGGTGCACTTTCTGTTGCAGCGTGATTAGCCCTCGATGAGCGCGAGGCTGTGCGCGTTGTCGGTGCTGGCCGCCATTGAGTCGGTCTAAGCAGGCCTATTTTTCAAGGAGTTTCCATGATGCGTTGGTTGTGTGCCGCCTTGTTGTGTGTCGCCGGTCAAGCTTCTGCTCTCGAATGGCTGGATCAGCCCGCAGTGGCCAAGGTGTTTGAGGACGCGGGGGTGCAGGGCACCTTTGTCCTCCACGAGGTGGGCAGCGAGCAGGTGCAGGGGTATAACCGCCAACGAGCCGAAACCCGCTACCTGCCAGCGTCCACCTTCAAAATCCCGAATACTCTGATTGGCCTTTCGACTGGGGCGGTTAGCAGTGTTGATGAGGTGTTCCCCTACGACGGTGAGCCTAAATTCCTCAAAGCCTGGGAGCACGACATGGGCCTGCGTGAGGCGCTCAAGGTGTCCAACGTAGCGGTCTATCAGGTGCTGGCGCGGCGCGTTGGTTTAACCACAATGCGCAGTCAGGTCGCGGCGCTGGATTACGGTAATGCTGAGATCGGTGAGCAAGTCGATCAGTTCTGGCTCAAGGGGCCATTAGCAATCAGCGCGGTTGAGCAAACCCAGTTCCTCGCGCGCCTGGCCCAAGGTCAGTTAGCCATTGCTGAGGATATTCAGGTGACGGTGCGTGAGATCAGTTTGCTTGAAGAGCAGAGCGGCTGGCGCCTGTATGGCAAGACCGGCTGGGCAACCGCCGTCAAACCGGGTGTTGGCTGGTGGGTGGGCTGGCTGGAGCAAGCAGGTAGGGTCTACAGCTTTGCCCTGAATATGCCGATGAACGACTTGCAGGATGCCGGCAAACGCGTCGAATTGGGCAAAGCCAGCCTCAAGGCACTCGGCCTGTTGTAGCGACTTAGTGCGGCGAGCTGTCGTCATCCCTGCGCGGATGCTGGCTGCGCCATTGCTGCATCTCGATCACCTGAGCGTTGGCTGCTGGCGGCTCACGAAACGGATGCGGGGCCAGCTCAATCCGACCCAGCTGTTTGCCAAACAGGGTGATGCTGCCGATATGCCGCTGCTCGCCGGTTACGGTGAACTCGAAACCATACACCCGCGCCAGGCGTTTGCGCCCGCGGGCATCGGGCAGCAGCGCGAGCCGGCGCAGGGCAACATTGCCGTCGAGCAGTTCGATATCGGCCTTGGCGCAGTGTTGCTGCACCAGCGTTAGCGCCCGCTCGCGCAAGCCATGGGCATGCCACAGCCAGGCGCAGGCGGTGGCGAACAGCATCAGCAGAAATACATCGAAGAGGTCGATCATCGCAGCTCCAGCAGCAGGGCGTTATGCCTCAGGCTTCTGCTTGGTTAAGCGCCTCATAGCGCTGTTGCAGTTCGTGGCGAATTTGCCGGCGCTGCTGACCTTGGCGTTGCCGGCGCAGACCGTCCGGCGTGTCCGGGCTCAGGCTTGGAATGACCACCGGCTTGCGCTCTTCATCGACCGCGACCATGGTGAAAAAGCAGCTGTTGGTATGGCGTACCGAGCGTTCGCGGATATTTTCCGTGATGACCTTGATGCCGACTTCCATCGAGGTGCGCCCGGTGTAGTTGACTGAGGCGAGAAAGGTCACCAGTTCGCCGACATGGATCGGCTGGCGGAAAATCACCTGATCCACCGAAAGGGTCACCACGTAGCAGCCGGCATAGCGGCTGGCGCAGGCGTAGGCGACTTCATCGAGGTACTTGAGCAGGGTGCCGCCGTGAACATTGCCGGAAAAATTGGCCATGTCTGGGGTCATCAGGACGGTCATCGACAGCTGGGCGGTTCCGGCTTGCATAGGGCACTCTGTGACGGGTTGATCGAGCGGGTGAAATGCACTGACGCACGATAAGCCCGCTACGGTACTGGTTGCGGCAAAGCATAAGCAAGCGGCTTGCCGCGCTGCTGGAGGATGCGGGTCACTGCCCTGCAGCGAGGCAGCGCGGGTTATTTACCGGCCGAAGGGCCGAAGCCGATATTCAGGGTGGTGTGGCTGCTCAGGTCTGTGGATTAGCTCCTGCAAGCCTACGCATGGGGCTTGGGGCGCTACAGGCGTCGGGTTTACAGGTTTAGCGTTGCAGGTTTCAGGCGGTGCTCGGCACTGGCGGCTAGTCGCGCCTATGAGTGTCTGACGAGTGCTGAAGGTACTCTGCAATCCAGCGTTGCAGGTCATCCAGCGGCATGGGCTTGGCAAAGAAAAACCCTTGAATGTGGTGGCAGCCCAACGCCTGTAGACGCATCACCTCAAGCTCGGTTTCTGCGCCTTCAGCGATGACCCGCATGCCCAGGTCGTGGCCGATATTGATGATCACGCGCGCGATCAGGTCGTCACCGTCGCTCAGCGGTGTGACAAAGCATCGATCGAGTTTGAGGGCGTCAAAAGGCAGCACGTGCAGGCGGTTCAATGAGGAATAGCCGGTACCAAAGTCGTCCAAATGAAACTTAAAGCCGAGGTCGACCAAGCGGCGCATGGTCGGCAGGATCTCTGTGCTGGATTCAGCCACCATGCTCTCGGTCAACTCCAAATGCAGCGCAGCGGCGGGTAAGTCATAACGCTGCAGGCAGTCGTTCAGGTCCGCCACCAGATCGCTGTCGCGGAACTGGCGGATCGATAAATTCACGTTGCACGCCAAATCTGGGTAATCGGCGCGCAACCGTCTCAGTGCTGCCCCGGCTTGGTCGAAAACCAAGCGGCCCAGCGTGGCGATCATCCCGGTTTCTTCGGCAATCTGGATAAACTCACCGGGTGGAATGTATTCACCCTCAAAGTTCCAGCGGCACAAGGCTTCCATGCCGACTAGGGTACTGTTCTGCGCATCGACAATCGGCTGAAACCAGACTTCTAATTGCTCGGCCTGCAGGGTCGTGTGCAAGGCCTGTTCAAGGCACATGCGCCGCGATGCTTGAATCAGCAGGCCGCGATCGAAGACCGCGATTTGGCCTTTGCCGCGGCGCTTGGCTTCATACAGCGCCAGGTCGGCATTGCGCAGCGTGTCTTCCTTGCTGAGCGTGGCATCCACCGCGGTGAGGCCGGCCGAGGCGCGAATACTGATCTGCTGCCCCTGGTAGCGGATGGGCTGTTCCAGCGCCCTCAGCAGGCGTTCGGCCAATGGCAGTGCCTTGAGTGGTTCGATGCCCTCAAACAAAATGGCAAATTCGTCGCCCCCCAGGCGGGCAACGGTGTCGTCGCTTCTCACCAGCTCCTGGGCGCGCAGTGCGGTTATCTTGAGGACATCATCACCGGCTTCATGGCCCAGGCCGTCATTGAGCAATTTAAAGCTATCCAGATCGAGCAACAGCAAACTGCTGAGCGGTTTGGCTGTCGCCGTGTCATACGCTTGCAGCACCGTCAGGCGCGACATCAGCATGCGTCGATTACCAATGCCGGTGAGCGAGTCATGCTCGGCGATGTGGCTCAGGTCGCGGTGCCTGGATTCGACCTCGCTGATCAGCTCATTCAGCGATGTACCAAGATTATCGAGTTCATCTGCGCCCTCCACGGGCCAGCGAGTCGCCGCGTCAGGGGCCTGCCGGTGGCGGTCAGCGAGCCCGGAGAAACGCCGCAAGCGGCCCAGCAAGCGAAAGTGCACGATCAGGTAAACGCCCAGTAATGAGCAGAGCATCAGGGCAATGGCATTCACCGCGAGGGTTTGATGGGTCAAGCGGCGTTCCTTCAGCAGAGCAGAAGGCCCGCTGACTTGCAACGTGGCTGGCAGGTCGCTTAATTGGGTGGTTACCGCCCAGCGCGGCCCCGCAGGCGTTTCATGGCGAGTCACGGCGAAGGCTGAGCCCGCCGCATGTGCAGTGCTGAGCAGGTCAAACTGCACTGCGGTGAGCGCTTGCAGGTACTGCAGGTACTGCTCATCCAGCGGCCGCAAAAAATACATCACGCCGTTGGCCGGAAGGCTGGCCAGGGTGTTGTTTATTGCTGAACGGGCAATCAAAAAGGGTTGGCCGTTGAGGATCTGCAGAAACGAGCTGGGGCTGTCTGCGGTATCTGTTGGATTCAGCGGTGTCAGATAAGGCTTGAGTTGGCTCAGCAGGTCGTCGGGCATTGGCACGACCTCGCCCTCGGCATCCATGATCAGGCTCAGCAGCGAGGAGGCCGCGGCGTCGGTGATCACCACCCCGCTTAGGCGCAGGTTGTGCAGTGAGTCCGGGGTGAAGTTATTGCCGGCATAGTCGGGGTCCTGGTCCTCAATGAAGGCATAGGTGTCATCCCAGTAGGCATAGTCCTTGAGCGTCGCCTTCATGCTCGTCTGGCCTTGAGTAAACACCGCGTTCACGCGCAGTAACTCTTGTTGATAGCGCGTTTGGTCGAACTCATCGAAGCGCTGATCCAAGACGTAGTACGAAAGCCACAGGAACACGCCGCCGACGACAAACAGCAAGGCACTCAGACGCAAGAGCATCCACAGTCCGAGGCTGTCGCGCCCGAGTAACGCCTGCAACTTAGCGATAGTGGCCATGATTTGCGGGTGGAACCTTCCTGGCGATGGAGCGCTGAGCGAAATATGCAGGTGGAGATTCCCCCCGTCGTTATGGCCCGCAATATATACCGAAGTTGCCAAGCACGCTTAGGCGTGGCTCAGGTACCAGCGCCAATCCTGCTCGCCGACTTCGCCCATAAACTGGCGGAACTCGGCCCATTTGATCGCCAGGAATACGGAGAGGAACTCCTCGCCCAGGGCGTGTTTGGCCCAGGCGGAATGTTCCAGGGCGCGCAGTGTGGTCAGCCAGTCGCTCGGCAGGGTTTCGCGGGCCTGTTCATAGCCGTTGCCGACGATGGCTGCGCCGGGGTCAAGCTGATTCTGGATGCCGTGGTGGATACCAGCGAGGATTGCCGCAGCCGCCAGGTAGGGGTTGGCGTCGGCGCCGCAGATGCGGTGCTCGATATGCCGGCTGTTGGCCGGGCCGCCGGGCACGCGCAGCGACACGGTGCGGTTATTCACCCCCCAGCTCTTGGCCAGCGGCGCGTAGCTGTTGGCCTGGAAGCGCCGGTAGGAGTTGGCGTTGGGGCAGAAGATCGCCAGCGCATCGTTGAGTGTGCTCAGCATGCCGCCGATGGCGTGCTTGAGCAGCGGCGTGCCCTCTGGATCGTCACTGGCCATCAGGTTGTTGCCCTCGGCATCGGCCAGGCTGACGTGCATGTGCATACCGCTGCCGGCCAAATCGGCGAAGGGTTTGGCCATAAAGCAGGCCTGCAACCCGTGCTTGTTGGCTACGCCCTTGACCAGACGCTTGTAGCGCACGCCTTCATCCACTGCCCGCAGGGCGTCGAAGCGGTGCTCCAGGGTCAACTCAAGCTGGCCCGGGGCGTATTCGGAAATCGCCGTGCGCACCGGCAAGCCCTGCACCTCGCAGGCGGCGTAGAGGTCGTCGAGAAACGGCTGTAACTGCTCCAGCTCATACACGCCATACACCTGTGGCGCTTGCGGGCGCACGCCATTGCTTTGCAGCGCCGGCTGCGGGCGACCGTTACTGTCGCGCTGCTGCTCCAGCAGGTAGAACTCCAGCTCCACCGCCATCACCGGGTGGTAGCCATCGGCTTTGAGCCGGTCGATGGCGCGCACCAGCACATGCCGTGGATCGGCCGGTGCGGCGGGCAGGCCCTGAGTTGGGTGCATGCTCACCTGCAACTGACCGGTGGGGCGGGTGCGCCAGGGTTGCAGGGTCAGGCTACCGGGCAGCGGGTAGGTCCAGCAGTCGGCGTCGGCGACTTCCCAGACCAGGCCACTGGCTTCCACGTCCTCGCCCTGAATGGTCAGCGCCAGGATCGAACTGGGCAGCGGCCGGCCGTTCTCGTAGACGGCCAGCAACTCGTCACGGTGCAACAGCTTGCCGCGCGGGATGCCGTTGGCGTCGATCAACATCAGCTCGATGCTGCGCACGTCCGGGTGTTGGGCGAGGAAGTCGCGGGCTTCCTGAATATCGGCGAATTGCATGGCGGTGTCCTGGGTAGGATGGGTTAGCCGCGAAGCGGCGTAACCCATCGATGCGGTCTGATGGGTATCGCTGCGCTCAACCTGAGCGAGCCGACCCATCCGACGAATTTGGTTTATTCGCGGGCGTCGGGAATCGCCAGCAGCTCGCTCAGGGCCTGATCGAGGGTGGTGATCAGTTGGTCCACATCCGCCGCCGTGGTGCTCGGGCAGCACAGGGTCATGTTGTGGAACGGGGTGATCAGGATGCCGCGGTTGATCAGGTACAGGTGCAGGGCCATTTGCAATTCGTCGTGGAACCCCGCTTCAGCCTGCGCGCCGGTTTTCGGCGGCAGCGGGCAGAACTGAAACTCGCTGCGCGCGCCCAGCTCGGTCACCGACCACTTGAGGCCGTGTTTGCCGATCAGTGCGCGGCAGCCATCGGCCAGGCGTTTAGCCAGCGGCAGCATGTGCGCGTAGGCCGCCTCGGTCATCACCTGTTCTAGGTTGGCGCGCATGCAGTGCATGGCCAGCGCGTTGGCTGACAGCGTGGTGCCCATGCCGCTATGGCCATGCCCGTGGCTGCCTGCACTGGCGCGGTGCTGGGCGGCGCTCATGGCCTCGGCCATCGCCGCGCTGCAACCGAAGACGCCGCACGGTACGCCACCGGCAATCGGTTTGCCGACCACGAAGAAGTCCGGCTCAAGGTTCCACAGCTGGGTGCAGCCGCCGATGTCGGTGGAGATGGTGTGGGTCTCGTCGATGATCAGCAGGCTGCCGTACTTGCGCGTCAGCTCGCGGCATTGCTGCATAAAGCCTGGCTCCGGCAGCACCATACCGATGTTGGTCATTGCCGGTTCACAGAGCAGGGCGCAGACATCGCCTTGCGCCAGCGCCGCTTCCAGCGCATCGATATCGTTAAAGGGGATCGAGCGGCTGTGCTGGGTCAGGTCGTAGGCCTGGCCAACCAAGCCTGAGCGCGGCACGGTCTGGCCGTCGCGGTGGCGCACCATCACATCGTCAACGGTGCCGTGGTAGCAGCCGTCGAATACCAGCAGGGTGTTGCGCTGGGTGATCGCCCGCGCCCAGCGCAGTACGTAACGGTTGGCGTCAGTGGCGGTGGCGGTCACCTGCCAGTACGGCAGACCGAAGCGTGCAGCCAGCAGTTCGCCGCAAACCACCGCATCTTCGCCGGGCAGCATGGTAGTCAGGCCATTATTGCCTTGTTCGGCAATGGCCTTGGCGATCGGCTCCGGCGAGTGGCCGAACATGCTGCCGGTGTCGCCCAGGCAGAAGTCGACATATTCATGGCCATCGACGTCATAGAAGCGCGCGCCCTTGGCCCGCTCGACGAACAATGGGCAGGGCGTCGACCAGTCGGCCATCCAGTGCATCGGCACGCCGCCGTACAGCGAGTTACGCGCGCGCTCGGCCAGGGCCACGGATTGTGGGTTGCGCTCGATAAAGCGCTGACGCTCGCGCTTGGCGAACGCCTCTACAGCGGCTGGGCTGATACCACTGGCAGTCATGCTGAACACCTCATTGGTTATTCGATCATGCTATTTTGTGATCACATAAATAGCAATAATTGGCTGTTAATGGCTTTATTGTTAGATTTAATAATATTTTGTGATCACAGGATAAATCAAATGACCTTCCAGAAGCAGGTGGTACTGATCAGCGGAGCGGGCAGTGAAAGCGGCATTGGCTTAGCCATTGCGCGGCGTCTGGGCCAAGCCGGCGCACGCCTACTATTAACGGCCAGCAGCGCGCGGATTGAACAACGCGCCGCCGAGTTATGTGCCGAAGGGTTAGACGCGCGGGCCAAGGTTGCTGACCTGACCGATGAGCAGCAGGTGGCCGAGCTTATGCAATGGGCGCAGGCGCAGTGGGGTCATATCGACATTCTGGTCAACAACGCCGGCATGGCCATGCAAGGCAGCCCCGAGCCCTTTGCCGAACTGGCAGAGATGGACCTGGCGACCTGGAACCTGTCCATTGCGCGTAATCTCGGCACGGCCTTTCTGCTCACCCGTGCAGTGCTGCCGGGCATGCGCGCGCGTGGCTATGGACGCATCGTCAATATCAGCTCGACCACCGGCACCCGTGGCAGCAACCCTGGTGAGGCGGCCTACAGTGCGGCTAAAGCGGGCATGCTCGGCCTGTCCATGGGCTTGGCGCTGGAGGTGGCCAAGCAGGGCATTACGGTCAATAGCGTCGCGCCCGGCTGGATTGCCACCGGTTCGAGTACCGCAGAAGAGCGCCACGCGGCAGAATACACCCCGTTGGGTCGTGCCGGCCGTCCAGCGGAAGTGGCGGCGGCGGTGGCTTTCCTGGCGTCCCGCGAGGCGAGCTATATCACCGGTGAAGTGTTGGTGGTGGATGGTGGTAACTGCCTGATCGAAAACAAAGCGCCCTGAGCGCTTCTGCGTCGGTCAGGCGTTGTTGCAGGGCTGCTCGAAAATGCTCATTGACTGCAGTCAACTCCGCTTTTCAAGCAGCCCTGCGCCTAACCTGCCTCTAGCAGAACCACTCAGACCAATGTGCTGAACTTTGGAGAATCCATGCATAACTGCTCGCTGACCCTCGACCAACTCCCTGCACCGCCGGCACAAGGACTTCGCTGAGCCATGGCCGATAACCTGCAAGACCAGCTCTATCAACGTATCCGCGCTGGCTTGCTGGCCGGGCGCTTTCAACCCGGCGAGCGCTTGAAGATCCGTGATCTGGCGGCCGAATGGGGCACCAGCCCAATGCCGGTGCGTGCAGCGCTGCAACGCCTGGTCGCCGAGGGCGCACTGGAAGGTGAGCCGCAGCGCTCAGTGCGCGTGCCACCCATGACCCGCGAGCGTTACCAGAACATCTTCCAGGTGCGCCTGAGCCTTGAAGGCCTGGCCGTGGAACTGGCCACCCCCAACCTGACTGCCGCCGATCTTACCGAGCTGCGCGATTGCGTCGCGCGCATGGATGCCGCCATTGAGCAGCGCCAGGTGCAGCGCTACCTGGATGCCAACAGCCAGTTCCACCTGCACCTGTATGCTGCCTGCGGCAACCCGGTGTTACTGCGCAGCATCGAGTCGCTGTGGCTGCAGGTCGGGCCATTCTTCAACCGGCTGTTCACCGAAGCCGACCTGTCGCTGCGCCTGAATGACTTCCATGAACAAGCCTTTGCCGCCATCGAAGCCGGCGACGCCAAAGCCGCCCGCCAGGCGATGGAGCAGGATCTAAGCTATTTTGCGCGGTTTTTGTTGAATCTGTTGGACTTGGAGCAGGCCACCAAGCGGCTTTAGCGCGCTTGGCGGCAGGCGTGACGGTTTAGCTCTCCAGCCAGACGTCGCGCACCCAGTGCCACACCGATTCCCAAGTTTCGTCTTCGTTGATTTCGGTGGTCTCGGCTTCCCACAGCAGCACGGTGCCGTCTTCTTCTACGACGTAGTAGTTACCGTGGTCTTCGCACAGCGGAACGAACTCGCGCGGTACGCCGAGGGACCAGGCGGTGGCGGCGACTTCTGGCAGGTAGGTGTGCGATTGTGGATCGCTGGCGGTCACCGGCTCCAGGCGCCCATAGACCACATCGCTGACCTGTAACAGATACTCGCGCAGGGCGTAGGGCAGGTGGATGAGGATCTGTTCCTGGATTTCCACCAGCACTTCTTCTTCCGGAAGTTCCAGCGGCACCGGCACGGGTTCGTTGAGTTCGCGCAGTTGTTCGATGACTTCTTCCACGGGCGTTGTCTCTTTTACGGGTAATAACGGGAGCGTCTTATACCCTAGACGCGGCTAAGCAAAAAGCTGGCAAAGTGCTATCTTCCTGTTTAATCGGCTCGCCAATTTTTTAACGTCATAAAATGGTCTGGTCATGAAAAGCTCAGCGCAAGAACCTGAAGACGGCGTATTGAGTGAGGAGCAGCGGTTGCAGTTGCTGACCTCGGCAGGCAAGCGTAATCGTTTGTTCATCATCGCCTTGGCCGTGTTGCTCGGTAGCCTGATGTTGATCTCGGTCGGTTTGAACATGTATAGCCTGTTCAGCACCGGTGATGGACCACGTATCGAGGCGTTAGAGCAGCAGGTACGCAAACTTGAACAGCGGCTGGTAGTGCAGCAGGCTGCCCTGAGCAACCAGGAAGCCTTGGTGGCCAGCCAGCAGGCTACGCAGCTGAACGCTCTGTTCGAGCGCACAGAGAACCCCGATAGCATTGCTCAAGTGAGCCAGGTGTTGCAGGCCCAAGAGCGCGACTATCAACAGGTGATGCAGGGGCTCAAAGTGGGGATGCGTGATCTGGCCAATATGTTGCCGGGTTCACGCAGCTGGCTGGCGGATTATCAGGAGATGATTGACCGCGCTCAGCTCAACAGTCGTCAGCGCAGTGAAGAAATTCAGGCCTGGAGTGATAAGGCCCGCCAGCCTGTCCCGGCGGCTGAGCCACCGGGTGCTGTTGTCGACCCGGGCTAATGCGTTAGCCCATATGGAAGAAGGCCAGCTTGTTACCGTCCAGGTCGCGGAAATAAGCGCCGTAGAAGCCTGGAATGCGCTCACCGGGTTCGCCTTCACTGCTCGCGCCGAGCGCAATGGCCTTGGCGTAGAGCTTATCCACACCTTCGCGGGAGCCGCCGGGCAGGGCGACCATGTTGCCGTTGCCGGGGTTGGGTGCTTGCTTGTCGTAAGGTACGCACAGGGCAAACATCGGCTGGCCCTTGGCAACGCCATAGAAGGCGATGCGGCCCATATCCATGACGATCTTGGCGCCCATTTCGGCGAGCAAGGGGCTGTAGAAGGCCTTGGCTTTTTCCATGTCGGCGGTGCCGACCGTTGTGTATCCGATCATTGTGCAGTCCTCGTGGTGGAGCGCTAGGAAGGGTACAGCTTGCGCCTTGAGTGTATCCGGCGCCAGCGCATACGTTTGCTGAATGACGGACAAAGAAAACCCGGGCATGCCCGGGTTTTCTTTGTTGCTGCGGGTATTAGCCGTTCTGGCGGATACCGGCGACCAGCCACGGCTGGTTGTCACCGGCCGCACGCTCCATGCGCCAGCTCTCGCTGAACGCTTCGCCTTGGTCGAAGCGCGAGGTTTTGGCCACGCCGGTGAAGGTCAGGGTGGCGACGGTCTTGTCGCTGAGGTCATCGACGCCATCCAGCTGCACGTCGAGGTCGTCGACATAGGTGGACTGGAAGCCATCACCCAGGTCAGCGCGCTCGCGGCTGAGGAACTCCAGCAGCTGTGGGGTGACGAACTCGGCGATTTTATCCATCTCGTTGGCATCCCAGTGCTGCTGCAAACTGAGGAAGTGCTCACGGCCGGCGCTGACAAAGCTCTGCTCGTTGAACCAGGCTGGGGCGTTGATCACCGGCTTGATGGCGGCAGCTGCGCCGTTACCGCCGAAGATCGAGCTGGGTGCGGCCTGGGCTGGCATTTCGCGCTGATACGGCGCGCCACCGGCGGCGGCTGGCTGGGCCTGGCGACGACGGGCGGCGAGGAAACGGAACAGCAGGAAGGCGATCAGGCCGAAGATCAGCATGTCCATGATCTGCAGGCCTTCAAAGCCATCACCCATAAACATCGAGGCGAGCAGGCCGCCTGCCGCGAGGCCGGCCAATGGACCCAACCAGCGCGAAGCGCCGCTGGCGGCGGCGGGCTGACGACCGGCGGTCGCTGGCGCTGCAGATTGCTGGGTGGGTGCCTGGCGAGCCTGATGGCTTGGCGCGGAACCGAAGGATTTGCCGCCGCCCATACGCTTGGCTTCGGCGTCGAAACTCATGGTCAGGCCGAGGCTGAGGAACATGGCCAGGGCGATGCTAAGGAAACGCTGCATGATTAGCTGTCTCTTGGTTATTGGATCTACGCGCGGCATCTTGCCCGGCGTAACCGTCGCTGGCTAGCCATAGAATGTTTCCGGCTTTTGCCTTTGCCCGTGCCAGCGCACTGCTTAGCGGCGTAGCAACACCCGCAACGGCCCGCAGCGTAACTGTCTGCGCAGCAGCGCGCGGAACTCGGCGGGCCCTTCCTCGGGATGGCGCAACCAGTGGATAAAGCTGCGCAGGTAGACCCCGCTTAGCAAGCTTTCCTCGGCAATACGCCGCAGGTGCAGGGTTTCCCGCTGCGCCGCCTCGCGCCACCACTGCACGGTACGGCTGATGCGCAGCAGGCCGAGCACTTGCAGGTGCAGGTGGCCGGGCTCGAGCTTGTACAGCAGCATCTGCCCGGTCACCGCACGGTGTGCCGCCAGGCTGTCGAGCCAGGCGATGAGCAACTCCTCCAGGCGTTTGGTCGGCTCCAGCGGCAGCAGGTCAGCGGCCGTGGCGCGGGCCAGCAAGGCTTGGTCGGCGCGGTCAAACCAGGCCTCGACCAGCTGATCCTTGTCGCGGTAATGCCTGGCGATGCTGTTTAGCTCCACATTCAAGTCGGCGGCCACATCAAACAGGTGCAGGCGCTCCCAGCCGCAGGCATCGGCCAGGCGCAGGGCGCTATCGAGAATCTGTGCGGCGGAGACAGTTGCGCGTTTCATCGGCTCACCTCGTGTTTGAGTATGACCGCTGATACGTAGGCCAGCCGCGCAAACGACAAACGGAACCCGAGGGTTCCGTTTGCAGTGGGGTCAGATGCGTAGGATGGCTGCGTGGTGCAGCGGCTTAACCCATCAGCGCTTGCAGCGGGCTATTGCGCGCGCAACACATCCTGCGGTGGGCGCGTTAGCGCCAGTTGTACAACTCTTTTTCCGACAGCTGATGCATCAGGCTGACCTGTGCCTGGAACGCTTGCATCGAGGCCCAGATGCGCCCATTCAGTTCGTTCTGCCCGGCCAGCTCACCGAGTACTAGGGTGCTTTGGTGTTGCATGGCAGCCAGTACGTCATCGGGGAAGCGCTTGAGCAGGGTGCCTTGCTGTTTCAGCTGATCCAGCGCCAGGGCGTTGTTGTAGACGTAATCGTCGAGCATGTCCTGGTTAGCCGCGCGGGTGGCTTCAGTCAGGATCGCCTGCAGGTCGGCCGGCAAGCTATCGAGGGCCTTCTGGTTGATCAGCAGTTCGAGCACGGCCTGCGGCTCTTGCCAGCCTGGGTAGTAATAAAACTTGGCGGCTTTGTGCAGGCCAAAGGCCAGGTCGTTGTAGGGGCTGACCCAGTCGGTGGCGTCGATCGCGTTGGTTTGCAGCGCGGTAAACACTTCGCCGCCGGGCAAGTTGACGGTGGTCGCACCGAGCTTGCTCAGCACTTCGCCACCGAGGCCGGGCATGCGAATTTTCAGGCCCTTGAGGTCATCCAGCGAGTTGATTTCCTTGTTGTACCAGCCGCCCATCTGCATGCCGGTATTGCCCACCGCCAATGGCTTAACGCCGAACGGAGCATAGGCTTCTTCCCACAATGCTTGGCCACCGCCCTTGCTCAACCAGGCGTTCATCTCGCTGGTGGAAAGGCCAAATGGCACGGCCGTGAAGAACTGCGCCGCCGGCACCTTGCCCTTCCAGTAATACGCCGCGCCATGGCCCAGCTCGGCAGTGCCGCGCGACACCGCGTCAAACACTTCCAGTGGTGGCACCAGCTCACCGCCGGCATACACCTTGATGGTCAGGCGACCGTTGCTCATTACCTTGACCCGTTCGGCCAGGCGCTCAGCCGCCGTGCCCAGGCCGGGATAGTTCTTCGGCCAGGCGGTAACCATCTTCCACTGGAAGCTTTCTGCGGCAGGCGACCCTGCGGCTGGCGTAGCAACTGCTTGCGGTGCGGCAGGTTCTTCCTTGCACCCAGCCAGGCCGATGGCGGCGAGCAGGGCGCTGGCAAGCAGCAGAGGGCGGCGGATCATGGGGGCTCCTTATTGTTTGAATAGACGGTTGGTCACAGCGCTTGCAATTTTGCGTAGCTGAGCATCAGCCACTTGCTGCCCTCACTCTCGAAGTTAACCTGCACCCGCGCCTGCGCGCCTGAGCCTTCGAAGTTGAGGATGGTGCCTTCGCCGAACAGCGAATGCTGCACGCGTTGGCCGAGGTTGAAGCCGGTGTCTGGCACGGCGCTGCCGGCGAACAGGCTGCTGTCATTGTTTGCGCCGCCCATGTTGCGGCTCACCGCGCCAAACGGCCGACTGACGCTGTTGCTCAGGCGCACTTCCTGAATCAGCTGCGGCGGAATTTCACGGACGAAGCGCGAAACCTTGTTGTAGGTCTCGGTGCCGTATAAACGCCGCGTTTCGGCGTAGGTAATCACCAGCTTGCTCATGGCGCGGGTAATGCCGACATAGGCCAGGCGGCGCTCTTCCTCAAGGCGGCCGGGCTCTTCCAGGCTCATCTTGTGCGGGAACAGGCCTTCTTCCATGCCCACCAGGAACACCTGGGGGAACTCCAGGCCTTTGGCGCTGTGCAGGGTCATCAACTGAATGCTGTCTTCGTTCTCCGCCGCCTGGGTGTCGCCGGCTTCCAGCGAGGCGTGGCTGAGAAAGGCTTGCAGTGGGCTCAGCTCGTCGTCTTCGTTGTTGTCGAAGGTCCGCGCGGCGCTGACCAGCTCCTCAAGGTTTTCGATGCGCGCCTGGGCTTTCTCGCCTTTCTCGGCCTTGTGGTAAGCGATTAAGCCGCTTTGCTCGATGACCGTCTGGGTCATCAGATGCAGCGGCATGCTCAGGGCTTTGGCCGTGAGGTTTTCGATCAGCTCGATAAACCCGGCCAGGGCCCCCGAAGCACGGGCTGGCAGGGCCTTGGCGCTGACCATCAGCTGAATGGCGCCCCACATCGACACGTCATGCACGCGGGCGTATTCGCGAATCGCTTCGACGCTCTTCTCGCCGATACCACGCGCTGGCACGTTGATCACCCGCTCCAGCGCGGCGTCGTTGCCACGGCCGTCGAGCAGGCGCAGGTAGGCCATGGCGTTCTTGATTTCGGCACGTTCGAAGAAGCGCTGACCGCCGTAGATGCGGTACGGAATCTTCTCGCGCAGCAGGGCTTCTTCAAGCACCCGCGACTGGGCATTGGAGCGGTAGAGAATGGCGATTTCACTGCGCTTGAGGCCGTCTTTGCGCAGGGCGTCCTCAATCGATTCGACCACGTAGCGCGCTTCGTCGTGTTCGTTGAACGCCGAGTACAGGTTGATCGGCTCGCCGTCGTCGTCTTCGGTCCACAGCTCTTTGCCGAGGCGCCCCTGGTTGTTGGCGATCAAGGCGTTGGCGGCCTTGAGGATGCCGGCGGTGGAGCGGTAGTTCTGCTCCAGGCGGATCATTTCGGCGTCGGCAAAGTCAGTCGAGAACTGCTGGATATTCTCGATTTTCGCGCCGCGCCAGCCATAGATCGACTGGTCGTCGTCGCCGACCACCATCATGCTCTCGCCGCCCCTGGCGAGCAGGCGCAACCAGGCGTACTGCACGGCGTTGGTGTCCTGGAACTCGTCGACCAGGATATGCCGGAAACGGCGCTGGTAGTGTTCCAGCAGGCCCGGCTTGTCGCGCCACAAGTCGAGGGCGCGCAGCAGCAGCTCGGAGAAGTCGATCACCCCGGCGCGCGCGCAGGCGGCCTCATAGGCTTCGTAGATTTTCAGCATGGTGGCGAGGAACAGGTCGCCGCCGGGCTGGATGTTTTTCGGCCGCAGGCCTTCATCCTTCTGCCCGTTGATAAACCACTGCGCCTGCTTGGGCGGCCAGCGCTGTTCGTCCAGGCCGAGCTCGCGGATTACCCGCTTGACGATGCGCTGCTGGTCATCGGAATCGAGAATCTGGAAGTTTTCCGCCAAGCCGGCTTCCTGCCAGTGCGCGCGCAACAGGCGGTGCGCCAGGCCGTGAAAGGTGCCGACCCACATGCCGGCCGGGCTGACGCCGAGCATCTGCTCGATGCGCTGGCGCATTTCGGCGGCGGCCTTGTTGGTGAAGGTCACCGACAGGATGCTGTGCGGCGACGCGTTCTCGATCTGGATCAACCAGGCGATACGGTGCACCAGCACGCGGGTTTTACCGGAGCCAGCACCGGCCAGCACCAGTTGCCGGCCCACGCGCGCGGCAACAGCCTGGCGTTGGGCATCATTGAGAGAGGCGATCAGGAGTTCGGGGTCATTTTGCATCGCGGCATTCTAGGGGGCGCGGCCGGGCAGGGCAAACCAGGCCGTCGTGCGAATTGTTTTCGACGACTGGTGAGTCAGCTCAGCGGGTGCAGCTGGGCTGTGGCAGGGCTTAGCAGAAGTGCCGCGTGGGCGCTGTGAGTGAGTCCACATCCGGCTTGGGCGATGCGTCTAGCTCGGGTATGCTGCGCCGATCTTTAGGCAACCATTATAAGAACATCGCCTATGACTGCTGTGACTTCATTCGTTGAGGTAAATGGCCTTAAGGTGACTTCCGGGCGGGAAGTCACTCAGCTGTTTGCCACAGATATTGCCGCCGAACGCACCCGCATGCTCTACCAGGGCTCGCAGGTGCCGACCCTGCTGATGCTGCTCAGTGGCGTGGCCTGCACCTTCCTCCTGTGGGGCGCGTTGCCGCCGCTGCTGCTGAGCGGTTGGTCGCTCTGGCTGGTGATCCTTGCCGTGCTGCGTCAGGTGCAAGTGCGGGCCTTTAATAAGCTGCTGCCCAGTCGCCAGGCCGCGCCGCATTGGCGGCGGCTGTTTCTGCTCGGGGCCGGGGCGTCTGGGCTGACCCTGGCGTTTGCGGTAATCGCCCTGGTGCCTGCCGATGTGTTTTATCTGCAAGCGCTGGTCTATGGCCTGATTTCCGCGGTCATCCTCTCTGCCAGTGTGGCGTATGCCATCAGTTTCTCGGCCTTTCTGACCTTTGCCCTGCCGTGCCTGCTGCCCTCGGTGAGCTACCTGCTGCTCAGCGGCAATGCGCTGCAACAGGGCTGGGGCCTGCTCGCCAGCATTCTGATGCTGACCCTGCTGGTGGTCGCCTGGCAGGTTAACCGCCTGGTGCAGCGCAGCTTGTTGCAGCGCTTTCATAATCAGGCGCTGATTAGCAATCTGGAACACGCCAAGTTGCAGGCTGAAGGGCTCAACAGCGAATTGGCCCATGAAGTGGAGCAGCGCCGCCGCGCCGAACGCAAGCTGCGCCAGGCGCATGGCGAGCTGGAGATGCGCGTAGCCGAACGCACCCTGGAGCTGGATGAAACCACCTACGCCCTGAGCAAAAGCCGCACGCGCCTGAGCCTGGCCATTGAAGCCAGCGAGTTAGGCTTGTGGGACTGGGACTTGCAGAGCGATGAGGTGCACCACTCGCGCCTTAAGGAAATCTTTGGCCTGGAGCCCCATGAGGTGCAGGTCATGCTGCGCGACCTCAAGCCGCGCCTGCACCCGGAGGATCTGCCACTGTTGCGCCGTGCGCTGGTCGAGCACATGAAAGGGCGCAGTGAGGATTATCAGGTCGAATACCGCATCAAGCATGCGCAAGGTCACTGGGTATGGGTCGAGGATCGTGGTCGTGCGGTCGAGCGTGATGCTGCGGGCCGCGTGCTGCGCATGCTCGGTACACGCTGCGATATCAGCGCGCGCAAGGAGCAGGAGCAGCAGCAGCAACTGGCCGCCACGGTGTTCGAGGCCGCCAGTGAAGGTATCGTGATTCTTGACCCGGACTACCGTCTGCTATCGGTCAACCAGGCCTTCAGTGACGTCACCGGTTATCGCCAGGACGAGGTGGTCGGCAAAAGCGTGATCAGCTTGATTGGCAGCGCCGACAGTCGCCGCCAGTACCAGCGGATTCGCCTAGAGTTGGAGAGCAGCGGCACCTGGCGCGGCGAATTGATTGAAACGCGCAAGAACGGTGAGCTGTATCCGCAGTGGCTGCAATTGAATGTGGTGCGCGATGCGCGCGGCAGTGTCAGTCATATCGTCGGCTTCTTTGCCGATCTGTCATCGCGGCGTGAGGCCGAAGAACGCCTGCGTTACCTGTCGCACTATGACGAGCTGACGGGCCTGGCCAACCGTAGCCTGTTCAAGCAGCGGCTGCATGAAGCCAGCCAGCGGGCGCGGCAGAATGGCCGCAGCATCGCCCTGCTGCATATCGATCTAGACCGTTTCAAGCTGCTCAACGACAGCCTCGGCCATGAAGTGGCTGACCAGCTGCTCCGGCAGATCAGCCGTCGACTAACCCAAGCCGTGCCTGAGGCAGACACCCTGGCGCGGCTGTCTGCTGACGAGTTTGCCATCCTCCTCGACTCCTACGGCAGCCTCTCCAGCCTGGCGCGTCTGGCCAGTCGTCTGCTCAGCAAGCTGCGTGTGCCAATGACGGTGGGCGGCCATGAGTTGGTGGTCAGTGCTTCGCTGGGGATTAGCTTGCTGCCAGACAACGCGCGGGAAATCTCTGCGCTGATTAGCCAAGCCAATATGGCCACGCAGCATGCCAAGCATCTGGGCGGCAACACCTTCCAGTTCTTCACTGACAATCTGCAGGCCTGCACCCTAGAGCGCATTCAGCTGGAAAATCAGCTGCGCAAAGGCATCCAAGACGGGCAGTTGGAAGTGTTCTACCAACCCAAACTGTGCCTGGCCGCTGACAGCCTTAATGCCGCCGAAGCGTTGGTGCGCTGGCGTCATCCAGAACTGGGATTGGTCCCGCCAAGCGACTTCATCGGCCTGGCCGAAGAAACTGGGCTGATCGGTGCGATTGGCGAGTTCGTCTTGCGCCAGGCCTGTAAACAAGCCTGTGCCTGGCGCGATGCAGGTCTGGCGCAGATTCGTGTCTCGGTGAACCTATCGGTGCATCAGCTGCGCCAGGGCAACCTGCTCAGCCTGGTGCGTCAGGTGCTAAAGGAAACTGGCCTGGCCCCGCAGTTTCTGGAGTTGGAGCTGACCGAAAGCCAGCTGCTGGATAATGTCGAAAGTGTGATCAGTACCTTCCAGCAATTGCGCAACTTGGGGGTTAAGTTGGCGATTGATGACTTCGGCACCGGCTATTCCTCGCTCAGCTACCTCAAGCGTTTCCCGGTGGACTACGTGAAGATCGACCAGACCTTTATCCGCGACCTCACTCCCGGCAGTGAAGACGCCGCGATCACCCGCGCGATCATCGCCCTGGTCCACAGCCTGGAACTCAAGGTGGTGGCCGAGGGCGTGGAAACCCAGGCACAGATGGACTTCCTCAAGAGTCAGCGCTGTGACGAGATTCAGGGTTATTTGATCAGCAAGCCAGTGCCCGCCGAGCAGTTTGCTCAGCTGCTGCGTGAGCAGGACAGTGTGCTTTAGCCGGCACTAAGCTGCGCCTGCAAGCAGGCGCAGCAAAGGGTTTCAGAGCCCGTTGGGCAGAAAGCGGGTGGCCCCGCTGACGTCGTCGATTTTCTTGATGCGCAAGGCTTTCAGGCAGGTCTCATTGCGGGTGTTGCTGTCCGCGCAGTACTGCTTGATAAAGTCGGCAAACGCCATGTCCTGACCGTTCACGGTCAGCACGCGGTTGAAGTATTCACCTTGAATACCCTGTGCTTGCCGGCTGTTGGTCATTTCTTGATCGACGACCAGGCGACCGTGCAGGTCGACCGCGGGAAACTCCGGCGCTTTATCTTCTTTGCAGGCAGCCAGCAGCAGGCTGGTGGCTACCAGCGTCACTAAACGCAGCATGGTGAGTTCTCTTGAAGACCTGCCTCCGGCGGTGAGCCGAGGGCAGGTGGTGGGGCTATTTGCCGAACAGGCTGTTGGAGCGGTTGACCTCGGCTTTACCGGTGTCTTCCAGCAAGGCTTTGGTGCCTGAGGTGATGTTGCGTGAGGCGTCCGCATCCGACTGAATGACATCGGTGCGGGCCGCGCTCTCACGCAGTTCGGCATCGATATAGTCATTAGCCCGTGCCGCACGGGCGCGCTTGGCCTGCAACTCCAGCTTGCGCTCCTCCAGCTCCAGCGCGCGCAACTCGTCTTCAAAACCCTCTTCGCGGCTGCGCACGCGCTTGTTTTCCGCTTCCTGAACCTGGCGCTGCGCCGCGGCCTTTTGGGCGGCGGCTTGCTGGGCAGCGGCGCGTTGGCGGCGATTAGCCTCATCACGCGCGTTGGCACGCGCCTGCTCGGCGGCGGCCTGGCGAAAGCGTTCGGCTTCGGCATTGGCTTGTGCTTGCTTGGTTTCTTGTTCGATTTGGTACAGCTGATCGAACTGATTGGCCAGGGCGGGCAGGGTCAGCAATGCCAGGGCAGAGCCTAGAACGATATGTTTCATCTGCGTGGCCCTCAGCCTTTGGTTGGTTCAGGGCACGTGGCGTTAGGCTGGATGCGGGTCTCGTTGGACAGCATCATGACCATCAGGGAGATTTCGCCGATCTTGAACTCGCAAGTCCGGCCGACCTGAGCAGAGGTGAAGATTTTGCCGTTTTCGGAGTAACCGATCAGTACGCCAGGCACCAGGGTGGTGTCGTTAACCAGCGAACCGGCCATGGCACCGGCTGCGCCGCCGGCTACACCACCAACAATCGCGGTGTCACGATGGTTCTGTGCACCCAGTGCAGCGCCACCCACTGCGCCGAGCAGACCGCCAACCATCATGGCGGCCTTCTTGTTTTTCTCGTTGCTGACTTTGATCTTGGTGGGGGAAACCGTGATGATCTTGATGGTTTTGGCTTCTTGCTGAGTATTAACCTGACTCGCGTCGAAGACATCCGCTTGGTACTGTTCGCCAGTGGCTTGGCAGCCTGCCAATACGGCGGCGATAGAAAGTGCCAGACAACGTTTGATCATCATTCCTTTATTCCTTGATGATTATAAAAAATCCATTTACCAGCTCATTTCCGACTAAGCATGGCAGTCGGCCAGCATTCTAATCAAAGGAGTTGTTGGGGGTAAAGGTCGATCCTGTCACACCCATCATGTACTCCGGCTTGACCATTGGGGCGTTTTGCTACTGCCATGAGTCGATTGTTTTCTACTGCTCCCCCGCGCAGCACCCTGATTCTGCTGGCCTCGCTGTATTGCGCACAGGGCCTGCCTTCCGGCCTGTTGGCGCATTCGCTGCCGGTGCTGCTGCGTCAGCACGGGGTCGATTTGGCACTGATTGGTTTGCTCAAGTTGCTGGCGTTGCCCTGGCTGCTCAAGGTGCTCTGGGCGCCCTGGGTGGATCGCTTGGCCTCGCCACGGCTGGGCCATCGGCGCGGTTGGATTGTGCCGTTGCAGCTGGGGGTTATCGCGGTGCTGGCGGGCTTGGCGCTGATGGACCCTGAGCGCTTGTTTGGCAGTCATTTTCTGCTGCTGATGGGCCTGTTGTTGCTGGTCAATCTGGCGGCCTCGACCCAGGACATTGCCACCGATGGTTTGGCCGTGCGCCTGTTGCCTGAGCGCTGGCGCGGGCTGGGTAACAGCCTGCAGGTGGGTGGCTACAAGGTCGGTATGCTGGTCAGTGGCAGTGGCCTGTTGTTGGCGATGGACACGTTAGGCTGGCACCTCAGCCTGGCTCTGGTAGCGGCGCTGCTGGTGCTGATGAGCGTGCCGATCTGGCGTTTTGCCGAAAAGCGCCAGCTACCGTTCCGGCCGGCGCAGGCCGAGCCGGCTGGTCCCGGATTGCTGCTGCGGCATTATCGCGGCTTGCTGCTGCAGCCCGGCATGCTCTTTTGGCTGGCGGTGCTACTGAGTTTCAAGTTAGGTGATGCGCTGGGCTCACCGATGATTAAGCCGATGTTGGTCGATCAAGGTTGGAGCAATGCCGAGTTGGGTCAGTTGACCTTGATCAGCAGCCTGGTGGGGATTGCCGGGGCCGTTCTTGGCGGCCTGCTTTATGCGCGAATCGGCGCATTGCGGGCGTTGCTGCTGTTCGGCCTGTTGCAGGCCTGCGGCATCGCGGCCATGGCCCTGCTGGTAAATGCGGGCGGCGATTCGGGCTTGGTGTACGCCGTGGCGCTGTTTGAGCAGGCCGCCGATGGCATGTCCACGGTGGCGCTGTTTGCGTTGATGATGCGCCAGTGCCGGCCTGAGCATGAGGGCGCCGACTTTACCTTGCAGGCCAGTGTGCAGCTGTTGCTGGCCGGGCTGGTGGGCGCTAGCAGTGGCTTGCTGGCCAAGTGGCTGGGCTATGAGGCGTTGTTTGTCGGGGCGGGCGTCTTGGGCTTGCTGGCGTTACCGCTGGTACTGCTGTACTTCCGCCGGGCGCAGCCTGACGCCTTGGCCAGCGCCCAATAGTCAGTGCTGCAGCCGTGGCCCGCCGGCCCCGGGGTTATTCCATCCACTGCCGTTCGTGGCGTTCCAGCAGGTTGCTAGCCTGCTCCGGGCCGTCGCTGCCGGCCGGATAAGGGCGCGGGCTCTGGTAGTGCTGGTGCCAGCCTTTGATGATCGGATCGACCCAGTGCCACGCCGCTTCGACTTCGTCGCGGCGCATAAACAGCGTCGAGTCGCCTTCGATCACATCCAGCAATAGGCGTTCGTAAGCATCCCAGCGGCGCTGCTTGTGGAAGGCATCGGCCAGGTTGAGATCGAGTTCCACTGGTTGCAGGTGCATGCCCTTGCCGGGGCTTTTACCCATCAATTGCAGGCTGATGCGCTCTTCCGGCTGCAGGCGGATCAGCAAGCGGTTGGCTTCGCCGCCGCCAAACAGCTGGTGCGGCACGGGTTTGAACTGAATCAGGATTTCCGAGGTTTTGTGCCCCAGGCGCTTGCCGGTGCGCAGGTAGAACGGCACGCCGGCCCAGCGCCAGTTGTCGATCTCGGCCTGTACGGCGACAAAGGTTTCCGTGTCGCTATCGTTGTCGACGTTTTTCTCGAAGTAGTAGGCTGGCACTTCCTGACCGCCGATCTTGCCGGCGGTGTACTGGCCGCGCACGGTTTTGTCCTGCACGTCGAGGCCGGTGATGGGCTTCAACGCTTCGAGGATTTTCACCTTCTCGTTACGTACCGCTTCGGCGTCGAAACGCACCGGCGCTTCCATGGCCACCAGGCAGAGCAACTGCAGCAGGTGGTTCTGGATCATGTCGCGCATGGCCCCGGCTTTTTCGTAGTAAGCGCCACGGTTCTCCACGCCGAGGGTTTCGCACACGCTGATCTGCACGTGGTCGATATGCCCGGTACGCCAGATCGGCTCGAACAAGGCGTTGGCGAAGCGCAGCGCCATCAGGTTCTGCACCGTCTCCTTGCCCAGGTAGTGGTCGATGCGAAACACCCGCGACTCATCGAACACCGCGCCAATGGCCGCGTTGATCGCCTGGGCCGACTGCAATGAGTGGCCGATGGGTTTCTCCAGCACGATACGCGCCTTGGGCCCGGCCAGTCTGGCAGTCTTTAAGTGCGAGGCGATGTCTTCAAACAGGTCCGGCGCGGTGGCCAGGTAATAGATGCGCACCCGTTCAGGGTCTTCGCCCAAGCGCTTGCTCAGGAGGCCGAAATCGGCGCTCTGGCTGGCGTCCATGGCGAAGTAGTCGAGGCGCGCGGCAAAGCTGGCCCAGGTGTCGTTATTGAAGTCATTGCGCGCGACTTGGGCGCGGCAGTGACGTTCTGCCAGGGCTTGGTAGGCGCTGCGGCTGTTGGCGCTGCGGGCCAAGGCAAGAATGCGCGTGTCGCCATGCAGGCGGCCAGCGCGATGCAGGTGGTAGAGCGCTGGCAGCAGCTTATGCAGGGCCAGATCACCGGTGCCGCCAAACACCAGCATGTCGCAGGGAATGCTCAAGGTGGGAACTCCGACTCGGTTTAGCCGTGCGGGAGCGGCGGTCATGTAGTATAACTACAAAACCACTACAACCCGTCGTGCGCCGATCATAACCGAGTCGTGACTCCGATGCGGCGTGCTAGATGGATTCGTTAGCCAAAAGTCGAGCCTAAACCTGTGAACCTGTTGCAGCACATTGCCCAGTCGCGTCATCTCCTCCGCAAATCAGAACTCAAAGTTGCGGACCATGTTCTGCTCGACCCGGCGTCGGTCATGCACAGCTCCATGGCTGAGCTGGCGCACAACGTTGGTATCAGCGAGCCGACCATCGTGCGCTTCTGTCGGGCGATTGGCTGCACCGGGTTTCAGGATCTTAAGCTCAAGCTGGCGCAGAGCCTGGCCGCTGGCGCCAGTTTTGGCCAGTTCGCCATTCATGAAGATGATTCGGTGGCCGACTTCAGCCTGAAGATTTTCGACACCACCCTACACACCCTGATCGAGGTGCGTGAAAAACTCGATACCCAAGCCCTGCAACAGGCCATCGCTGCCATCGCCAACGCCCAGCGCGTCGAGTTTTACGGCTTTGGCGCGTCGGGCGCGGTGGCGGCAGATGCGCAGCACAAGTTCTTCCGTTTGCTGCTGACGGCGGCGGCCTATTCCGATCCGCATATGCAGGCGATGAGTGCGGTGACTCTGAAGCCTACCGACGTGGCGATTTGCATCTCCCAGTCCGGGCGCTCCAAGGATCTGCTGATCACCGCCAATCTGGTGCGTGAAACCGGCGCGACGCTGATCACCCTGTGCCCGAGCCAAACACCCTTGGCCGACCTGGCCACGGTCAACCTGGCCATCGACGTGCAGGAAGACACCGAAATCTACACCCCGCTGACCTCGCGCATCGCCCACCTGGTGGTGATCGACGTGCTTGCCATGGGTGTGGCCATGGCCCGTGGTCCGGGGCTAGTCAATCACCTCAAGAGCGTCAAGCGCAGTCTGCGCAGCCTGCGCCTGTCGCCCAAGGCGCATAAGACCGTCGAAGACTGAAACCTGTCCAGGATTTGCTGCGCGTCGTCGGCCCTGTGGCGTTAAAAACAGGCTCGGAATGTTCTGGCTCGCGAAATCCCGAATCAGGTTTCTGCGCTGCTAATGTCATCGCCGCGTTATCGCATGGCCATCAAAGCGTCATATCCAGGGCCGATGCTGGTACTCCCTTATTCAGCTTGGGAGTTGCCGCTATGTCTGGTTACCTGGATAAATCGCAGTCTCATGAAAACAGCGACGCCAAAGTACGGCGCAAGCTGCTTGATCAACGCCGTATGGAATACCGCCGTGCCATCGAGGCGCATGCCGAGCAGCGCCGGTTGCAGCAGCAATGGGTGGATTACCCAGAGCTGATCGCGGCTAACTACCTGGCTGGGAAGCAGGCGTCGGCTCGGCGAAGCGCTCCGCCAGGGCGTTGATCAGGCTGCGTTGATCGCGCACAAAGGCGAAAAATGCCTGGGCCACCGGCGACAGGTATTTGCCGCGCGGGTGCACCAGGCACCAGCTACGCAGCAGCGGCAGCTCGGCCACCGGTAGTTCGCGCAGGGCACCGCATTCCAGCTCGCGGCGCACGGCGTGACGTGGCAACAGAGCCAGGCCGAGGCCGGCGATCACCCCTTCACACTGTCCTTCTATAGAGCCGACCTCCAGGGTCTGGGCGAAGTGTGCGCGTTTTTGGTGGCAGTACTCTTCGCTAGCCTGGCGGGTGCCGGAGCCGGCTTCGCGGGTCAGTAGCGGGAAGGCGGTGAGGTCCTGCAGGCTCAGCGCGCCCTGGTGGCACAGCGGATGATCGGGCGGCGCCACGGCGATGATCGGGTTATTCAAGAAAGGTAGAAATTCCAGATTCATGTCCGTGGGCACCCGCGACATGATCAGCAGGTCATCGCGGTTGGCGTTCAAGCGCTTGATCGCCTGGCTGTGATTGGTCACCACTAGCTGCAGGTTAACTTCCGGGAATTGCTGGCGAAAAGCGGCGAACAGGTGTGGAACGAAGTACTTTGCGCTGGACTCAACAGCTAAGCTCAGCTGGCCTTGTAGCGAGCCTTGCAGGTCGGAGAGTTGCATGTCGAAGCTTTCCAGGCGGCCAAAAATATCCGCGCTGGCGCGTTGCAGGGCTTCGGCAGCCTCGGTCAGGTAGAGCTTCTTACCGACGTAGTCGAACAGCGGCTGACCGATCAGCTCTTCCAGTTGGCGAATCTGCAGGCTGACTGCGGGCTGAGTCAGGGCCATCTCCTCAGCCGCACGGCTGTAAGAAAGATGGTTGCACACTGAGCGGAATACCCGAAGCTGACGAAATGTCATACGCAGCAATGACTTACGCACGTTTATAACCTGTTGTGCTGATGATTTGTCAGGCAACTATAAGTCTTAACTAATACTAAACCCAATAAATACTGATTTTGGTTATTCATTCGGCGGGCGTAGTTTTAGCGCCTGACCGCGGTTGCTGTAGCGGTCACTCGTCGACCGCTGTTGTCGGTTGCCTGCTCACGTGATCGAGGATGCTGGCTCGTGATCAAGAAAATCCTGATAGCCAACCGCGGTGAGATTGCCGTACGCATTGTGCGAGCTTGCGCCGAAATGGGCATTCGCTCGGTCGCGGTGTATTCCGATGCTGACCGCCATGCCTTGCATGTCAAACGGGCCGACGAGGCGCATGGCATTGGTGAGGACCCGCTGGCCGGTTATTTGAACCCGCGCAAGCTGGTCAACCTGGCGGTGGAAACCGGCTGCGATGCCCTGCATCCCGGTTATGGCTTTCTCTCAGAAAACGCCGAGCTGGCGGATATCTGCGCCGAGCGTGGGATCAAGTTCATTGGCCCTAGCGCGGAAGTGATTCGCCGCATGGGCGACAAGACCGAAGCGCGGCGCAGCATGATCAAGGCCGGCGTGCCGGTCACCCCCGGCACCGAAGGCAACGTCGCCGATATCACCGAAGCCCTGCGCGAAGGCGACCGCATTGGCTACCCGGTGATGCTCAAGGCCACCAGCGGTGGCGGCGGCCGTGGTATTCGCCGCTGCAACAGCCGTGAGGAATTGGAGCAGAACTTCCCGCGGGTGATTTCCGAGGCGACCAAGGCCTTTGGCAGTGCCGAGGTGTTCCTGGAGAAGTGCATCGTTAACCCCAAGCACATTGAGGCACAGATCCTCGCTGACAGTTTCGGCAACACTGTGCACCTGTACGAGCGTGATTGCTCGATCCAGCGGCGCAACCAGAAGCTCATCGAAATCGCCCCCAGCCCGCAGCTAACCCCGGAGCAGCGCGCTTACATCGGCGACATGTCCGTGCGTGCGGCCAAGGCGGTGGGTTACGAGAATGCCGGCACCGTGGAGTTCCTGCTCGCCGAGGGCGAGGTGTACTTCATGGAGATGAACACTCGGGTGCAGGTGGAACACACCATCACCGAAGAAATTACCGGTATCGACATCGTCCGCGAGCAGATCCGCATCGCCTCGGGCCTGGAGCTGTCGATCAAGCAGGAAGACATCATCCACCGTGGCTTCGCCCTGCAGTTCCGCATCAACGCCGAAGACCCGAAGAACAACTTCCTGCCCTCGTTCGGCAAGATCACCCGTTACTACGCCCCTGGCGGCCCCGGCGTGCGCACCGACACGGCGATCTACACTGGCTACACCATTCCGCCGTACTACGACTCCATGTGCCTGAAGCTGGTGGTCTGGGCGCTGACCTGGGAAGAAGCCCTGGCCCGTGGCCTGCGCGCCCTGGATGACATGCGCGTGCAAGGGGTGAAGACCACGGCGGCCTATTACCAGGAAATTTTGCGTAATCCGGAATTTCGCAGCGGTCAGTTCAACACCAGTTTCGTCGAGGCGCACCCTGAGCTGACCGAGTACTCGATCAAGCGCAACCCGTCGCACCTGGCCATCGCCATCGCCACCGCCATTGCTGCCCACGCTGGCCTGTAAGGGAAGGAATCAGAACATGAGCACGCCCTCTTCCAAGAAGAAAATCACCGTCACCGACACTGTCCTGCGCGATGCCCACCAGTCGTTGCTGGCCACACGCATGCGCACCGAAGACATGCTGCCGATCTGCGACAAGCTTGACCAGGTCGGTTATTGGTCGCTGGAAGTCTGGGGCGGCGCGACCTTCGACGCCTGCATTCGCTTCCTTAAGGAAGACCCCTGGGAGCGCCTGCGCAAGCTCAAGGCGGCGCTGCCCAACACCCGCCTGCAGATGCTCCTGCGCGGGCAGAACCTGCTGGGCTATCGCCACTACAGCGACGACGTGGTCAAAGCCTTCGTGGCCAAGGCGGCAGTCAACGGCATCGACGTGTTCCGCATCTTCGACGCGATGAACGATGTGCGTAACCTGCGCGTGTCGATCGAGGCGGTGAAGGCCGCCGGCAAGCATGCGCAAGGCACCCTCAGCTACACCGTCAGCCCGGTGCACACGGTCGAGGCCTACGTGAAGCAGGCCAAAGCCATGCAGGCCATGGGCATCGACTCGGTGGCGATCAAGGACATGGCCGGCCTGCTCACGCCTTATGCGGCCTTTGATCTGGTCAAGGCGTTGAAGGCCGAGGTCGATCTGCCGGTGTTTATCCACAGCCACGACACCGCCGGCCTGGGTGCCATGTGCCAGCTCAAGGCGATTGAAGCCGGTGCCGATCATATCGACACCGCCATCTCCAGCATGGCCTGGGGCACCAGCCATCCGGGCACCGAGTCGATGGTCGCGGCGCTCAAGGGCAGCCAGTACGATACCGGCCTGGACCTGGCGCTGCTGCAGGACATCGGCCTGTACTTCCATGCCGTGCGCAAGAAGTACCACCAGTTTGAAAGCGAATTCACCACCGTCGACACCCGTGTGCAGGTCAACCAAGTGCCGGGCGGGATGATGTCCAACCTGGCCAACCAGCTCAAAGAGCAGGGCGCGCTGAACCGCATCAACGAAGTGTTCGCGGAAATCCCGCGGGTGCGTGAAGACCTTGGCTTCCCGCCACTGGTCACGCCGACCTCGCAAATCGTCGGCACCCAGGCGGTGTTCAACGTACTCGCCGGCGAGCGCTACAAGACCATCACCAACGAGGTGAAGCTCTATCTGCAGGGCCGTTATGGCCTGGCGCCGGGCAAGATCAACGAGCAGCTGCGCAAGCAGGCGATCGGCAGCGAAGACGTCATCGACGTGCGCCCGGCGGATCTGCTCAAGCCGGAAATGGCCAAGCTGCGTGAGGAAGTGGGCAGCCTGGCGAAATCCGAAGAAGACGTGCTGACCTATGCGATGTTCCCGGATATCGGGCGCAAGTTCCTCGAAGAACGCGCGGCTGGCAGCCTGACCCCGGAAGTGCTGTTGCCGATTCCCGAAGCCGGCGGTGTGGCCCCGGCGGGCGGCGAGGGTGTGCCGACCGAGTTCGTGGTCGACGTGCATGGCGAAAGCTACCGCGTTGATATCACCGGCGTCGGCGTGAAGAGCGACGGCAAGCGGCACTTTTACCTGTCCATCGACGGCATGCCGGAAGAAGTGGTGTTCGAGCCGCTGAATGACTTTGTCGCCGGCAGCAGTGGCAAGCGCAAGCAGGCCAGTGCGCCGGGCGATGTCAGCACCAGCATGCCGGGCAATATTGTCGATGTACTGGTCAAGGTCGGTGACACGGTCAAGGCTGGTCAGGCCGTGTTGATCAGCGAAGCGATGAAGATGGAAACCGAAGTGCAGGCACCGATTGCCGGCAGCGTCACAGCGGTGCATGTGGCCAAGGGTGACCGGGTCAATCCGGGTGATGTATTGGTGGAAATCGAAGGTTAACCTCGGAAGCCCCGGCTGTTTGAACAGGCATTTGAAGAGCTTTTTTGGGGCTTCTTTTTACATCGCCGGCGCGGGTTCTGCGTCTGGCAAGGGTTTTAGGCCATGTGCCTGAGTCCCGAGGGAGCCTTAGGGCTCCCTTTTTTTCGGTTATGCCCCGTCGCACGCTGCAAGGCTCTTGGCCGGGTAGCGTGCGAAACTGCGAGTAACAGCACAACTTGCGGAGGGGCATGACCATTTAGGCAAGCAAGAGGTGTGACGCTGCGAGCGTCTCCCTACGGGTAAATAGAACGAGGTATGCGCTGTGAGTCTGGATCCGGTAGTGCTGTTTTTTGTCTTCGGTCTCGCGGCTGGCTTGCTGAAAAGCGAGTTGAAGCTCCCGCCTGCGCTCTATGAAACCCTGTCGATCATGCTGTTGCTGGCCATTGGTCTGCACGGCGGCGTGGAACTGGCCGAACAAGCCAGCTGGCAGTTACTCGGGCAGGCGGCGCTGGTGCTGTTACTGGGCGTGGCGTTACCCCTGCTGGCCTTTGCCGTGTTGCGCGGCCTGGGTTTTGACCGGGTCAACGCGGCAGCCGTGGCGGCGCACTATGGCTCGGTCAGCGCCGGTACTTTTGCCGTGGTGGTGGCCTACATGCTGGCCAGGGGCATCGAGTTTGAAAGTTACATGCCGCTGTTTGTGGCGATTCTCGAAATCCCGGCGATTCTGGTCGGCATCCTCCTGGCCAAAGGGCTGGCGCGCGATACCGACTGGGGTGAGCTGGGCCGGGAGATCTTCCTCGGCAAGAGCATCATGTTGTTGCTCGGTGGCCTGATCATTGGCGCGATCGCCGGCAAAGAGGCAATCAAGCCGCTGGAGCCGCTGTACACCAGCATGTTTAAACCGGTGCTGGCGTTCTTCCTGCTGGAAATGGGCCTGATTGCCTCCGGGCAACTCGGCGCGCTGAAACAGTTCGGCCTGCGCCTGCTCGGCTTCGCCTTGCTGATGCCGCTGCTGGGTGCGTTGATTGGTGCATTGCTCGCGCGCTTTATGGAGTTGTCGCTGGGCGGTACTGCGGTGCTGGCGACGCTGGCCGCTTCGGCCTCATATATCGCGGTGCCGGCGGCGCTGCGTCTGGCCCTGCCGCAAGCCAACCCATCGCTGTCGCTGACCGCCTCACTGGGTATAACCTTTCCCTTCAACATCCTGTTTGGCATCCCGCTGTACCTGATGCTGGCCGAACAGCTCATTGCCTGGGGGCTCTGATATGAACGCACACACGCGCACCCTGCTCACCGTGATTTGCGAAGCGGCGCTGGAGAAAAAACTGGTCACCGACTTGCAGACCCTCGGTGCTCCCGGCTGGACCATTTCCGACGCCCGTGGCCGTGGTGCCCGCGGCGTGCGCAGCGCGGGTTGGGAGACCGAGGGCAATATCCGTCTGGAAGTCATCTGCGCGCGGGATGTGGCCGAGCGGATCGCCGAGCATTTGCAGGCGCGTTACTACGCCGATTTCGCCATGGTGTGCTACCTGGCGCAGGTGGAAGTGCTGCGCCAGGAAAAATTTTGAGCCTGTGATCAGCCGCATCAGGCAAGCGTCTACCTGCCATCGCCCGAGATGCACTCGGGCTTTGTGGTGAGCCTGAGCATGCAAGCGTTGCTGAATGAAATTCTCGATGAGGTACGTCCGTTAATCGGCCAGGGCAAGGTGGCCGATTACATCCCGGCGCTCGCCGATGTGCCGGCCAACCAGCTGGGCATTGCGGTGTACAGCAACGAGGGTGAGCTGTTTTGTGCCGGCGACGCCGATACGGCGTTTTCCGTGCAGAGCATTTCCAAGGTATTCAGCCTGGTGCAGGCCATTCAGCATTCCGGCGAAGCCATCTGGCAGCGCCTGGGTCACGAGCCCTCTGGTCAGCCGTTCAACTCGCTGGTGCAGCTGGAGTTCGAGCGTGGCCGCCCGCGCAATCCGTTTATCAATGCCGGAGCCCTGGTGATTTGCGACATCAACCAGTCGCGCTTTGCCGCGCCGGTGTTGTCGATGCGCGACTTTGTCCGACGCCTGGCCGGTAATCCCGAGGTGTCGGTGGATAGCAAGGTGGCTGACTCGGAATACCAATACCGGGCGCGTAACGCGGCGGCAGCTTACCTGATGCAGTCCTTTGGCAATTTCCATAACGACGTGGAAGCGGTGCTGCGCAGCTATTTCAGTTACTGCGCGCTGCGCATGAGCTGTGTCGACCTGGCGCGGGCGTTTTGCTTTTTGGCCAATGACGGCTTCTGTCAACACAGCGGCGCGCAGATTCTCAGCGCGCGGCAGAGCAAACAGATCAACGCAATCATGGCCACCAGCGGCCTGTATGACGAGGCCGGCAACTTTGCTTATCGCGTCGGTTTGCCGGGCAAGAGTGGCGTCGGCGGTGGCATCGTCGCGGTGGTGCCGGGACGCTTTAGTGTTTGCGTGTGGTCACCGGAACTAAACGCTGCCGGTAACTCGCTTGCGGGCATCAAGGCGCTCGAACTGCTGAGCGAGCGGATTGGCTGGTCAGTGTTCTAGGGGCTGACTTGGATCTGCGGCAAGTTCACGACACGTAGGGTGGGTTAACGGCGCAAGTCACCATTTTGCAGGTACTGCGATGCTGGTGCGCCGTGTAACCCACCAAGCGGTCTCCACTCATCTGGTGGGTTACGGCGCCGCCAAGGGCGAGTTAACCGAGGGTGATGGACTCAGCGCCCCACCCTACGGCTCTATACCATCAGCCGGCGATCAGCTCCTTGGCAGCCTGACGGTGGTCGGCGATCAGCTGCGCTACATCCAGGCCTTCAATTTGCCCGTCGATCACCCGCCACTGGCCGCCGATCATCATTCGGTCGGCCTTGTCCGCGCCGCACAGCAGCAGGGCGGAGATCGGCTCGTGGCTGCCGGAGAAGCGCAACTCATCCAGCTTGAACAAGGCCAGGTCGGCCTGTTTGCCCACCGCCAGTTCGCCGATATCGCTGCGTCCCAGCAGTTTGGCCGAGCCTTTGCTGGCCCAGCCCAGTACCAGTTCCGGGGTGATCTTCTCGGCACCGTAGCGCAGGCGCTGGATATACAGGGCTTGGCGCGCTTCGAGGATCATATTGGAGGCATCGTTAGAGGCCGAGCCATCGACGCCGAGGCCGATCGGCGCGCCGGCGGCTTGTAGGTCGAGGGTCGGGCAGATGCCCGAGGCCAGGCGCATGTTCGAGCTTGGGCAATGGCAAATACCGGTGCCGGCCGCGCCCAGGCGTTGGATTTCATCCGGGTTGAAGTGGATGCCGTGGGCCAGCCAGGTGCGTGAGCTGAGCCAGCCGACGCTGTCCAGATAATCCACGGTGCGCAGGCCGAAGCGCTGCAGGCAGAAGTCCTCTTCGTCGAGGGTTTCCGCCAGGTGGGTGTGCAGGCGCACGTCGAGTTTTTCAGCCAGCTCGGCGCTCTGGCGCATGATGTCCTGAGTCACCGAGAAGGGCGAGCAGGGTGCCAGGGCGATCTGGATCTGCGCGCCGTCGCCACGCTGATGGTATTGGCGAATCAAGCGCTGGCTGTCAGCCAGAATCACCTCACCTTGCTGTACGGTTTGTTGTGGCGGCAGACCGCCATCGGCTTCACCCAGGCTCATCGAGCCGCGGGTGAGCATGGCGCGCATGCCCAGCTCGCGCACTGCCTCGACCTGCACGTCGATGGCGTTTTCCAGGCCGCCGGGGAACAGGTAATGGTGATCGGCGGCGGTGCTGCAGCCGGACAGCAACAGTTCGGCCAGGGCGACTTTACTGGCCAGGGCTAGCTTCTCCGGGGTCAGGCGTGCCCATACCGGGTAGAGGGTTTTCAGCCAGGGAAATAGTGGTTGGTTGACCACCGGGCCCCAGGCGCGGGTGAGGGTTTGGTAGAAGTGATGGTGGGTGTTGATCAGCCCGGGCAGCACCACATGCTCGCGGGCGTCGAAGGTTTGCTCGCAGGGCAAGGACGGTTGTTGGCCGGCCTTGAGCAGTTCGACTATCACCCCATGTTCAATCACCAGGCCGCCGGTGGCGTCGAGGCTGTTGGCGGTGAAAATAGCGAGGGGGTTTTTGATCCAGGTACGGGTAGCAGCCATTGAATTGGCTCCTCTGAAGTGGGGTTCAGGTTAGCCAGCTCAGTGTTTACCCTGTCTGCTGATCCAGGTACGCGGACGGCTGAGTCGCCGGGCGTGGCGCAGACGATAACGCCGTGAATTATCCGCTGCAAGTTTGTTGCGTGTGCCGCGCCGTTAGCTGAGCAGTTTACGGTACTGCAAAAAACCCGAGCGTTCGGCGATACGTTCATACAACAGCATGGCTTTGCTGTTGCTCTCATGGGTCAGCCAGTAGGTGCGCGAGCAGCCTTCGGCCTTGGCTTGCTGGTAGACGTGCTCAATCAGCTTGCGCCCGGCACCGCTGCTGCGCACATCCTTGGCGATAAACAGGTCCTGCAGGTAGCAGTAGTCACCGCTGGTCCAGGTCGAGCGGTGGTAGATCCAGTGCACCAGGCCGATGGCTTTGCCCTCGTGCCAGGCCAGCGCCGCGTGCATCGGCTCGGCGGGGTCGAGGAAGCGTTGCCAGGTGGTGTCGCTGGTGGCGGCGGCAATCTCGGTCATATAGAAGCGCTGATAGCTCTGCCACAGAGGCAGCCAGGCAGCATGGTCGGCGCTGGTGATGGGGCGGATCTCGACGGGAATGCGAATCGACATGACGCTGGCTCCTCGGTTGGCTAAAGCCCTGAAACGTAAATAGCTGCTTGCAGGCTAGCTGCAAGCACGCTGGCTTCAATCGGCGCGTTCACCACAGACATCCAGGGCAAACCAGTGTTCCACTTCGCTCTGGCTAAGACCCGCACCGAGCAGGGCGAACAGCTTGCCCAGCGCCGCCTCGCGAGTCATACCACCGGCGGAGATCAACCCGGCGTTGGCCAATTGACTACCTGCAGCATACACCCCGAACTCGACATGTCCGTGTGGACATTGGCTGATCGCCGCCAGTACCACACCGCGATCATGCGCAGCTTTGAGCACGCCGAGCAGTTCGGCGTCATCCGCTGGGCCGGTGCCGCTGCCGTAGCACTCCAACAATAAGCCCTGCACGCCGCTGTTGAGTAATGCGTGGACGTGGCTCGCTTGGATGCCAGGGTAAAACGGCAATACGGCGAGGTTGACCGGCTGGCGCGGCTGGCGGTAGTCAATGCGCGCCGGGAGGCTTTTGGCCCGTGCGCTGTGGCGCTGGCGCGGTAGCACGTGGAAGGCGTCGAAGGCGTCGCTGCGCAGCTTGCTGACCCGCGCGCCGTGCAGCAGTGCGCCATTGAAGTACAGCTGCACGCCCGGCGTAACACCCGCCTGCAGCGCGCGCATGGCACCGAATAGATTGTCCCAGGCATCGCTGCCTTCGGCGCCGGCCGGGAGCATTGAGCCGCTGAGCACTACCGGTACCGGCAGGCCGAGTAATAGGAAGCTCAGGGCGGCGGCGCTGTAGGCCAGGGTGTCGGTGCCGTGCAGCAGCAGCACGCCATCGCAACCGTCCTGCTCGACGCCGGCGCGAATCGCCGCGACCATCGCCAGCCAGTTGTGCTGGTTCATATTGGCGCTGTCGATCGGTGGCAGCAGCTCGCGGAAGGTCCATTGCGGCAGTGGCTGGGCTTCCTGCGCTTGCTGGCTGCGCAGGCGCGCCTCGAAGCCGGACGCCGGGGCCAGGCCGGTGGCGCTCATCTGCATACCGATGGTGCCGCCGGTATAAAGCACCAGGAGTTTTCTACAACCCATATGAGCTCTCCGTGTTCACATTGTTCTTATAAGAAAACAGGGGGCTAAGCCCCCTGTTTGTCACAACCCGTGCAGCGTTTAGCGCTGATGCACGCTGTTGCCGATGTCCGCTTGGGGCGCGGCATTCTGCGAGTTAGCCGCCCAGACGGCTGGGTCGAGGTCCAGGTCGGCGAAATTCTTCGCATCCAGTACCGGTGACGCCACGCCTGCCTTGATTTGGCTGTCGTAGTCGCGCATCAGGCGCATACCAACCTTGAACAGCAGCGCCAGGGCGACCAGGTTGGTAATGGCCAGCAGGCCCATGGTCACGTCGGCGAAGGCGAACACGGTGCCCAGGTCCTGAACCGAGCCCCACAGTACCAGAGCCACTACCAGCACGCGGTAGACCATCACCGGCGCGCGCTTCTTGCTGAAGAAGCCCAGGGCGTTTTCACCGAGGTAGTAGTTGTAGATCAGGGTGGTGAACACGAACATCAACAGGGCGACGGTGACGAACACTCGGCCCCATTCACCGACCACGCTGGCGACGGCAGTTTGGGTCAGCACCACGCCGGCCATGTCCATGCCCGGCTGATAGACGCCCGACAGCAGGATGATCAACGCCGTGCAGCTGCACAGGATGATGGTGTCGATAAACACGCTCAGCGACTGCACGATGCCCTGGGCCACTGGGTGCTTGACCTCGGCCACGGCGGCGACGTTCGGCGCACTGCCCAGACCGGCTTCGTTGGAGAACAGGCCGCGCTTCACGCCCATGATGATCGCTGCGCCGATACCGCCGGCAAATGCCGGTTCCAGGCCGAAGGCACTGTTGACGATCAGCTTCAAGGTGGCCGGGATGGCCTCGACGTTGCTGCCGATCACGAACAGGGCCATGGCGATGTAGGCAAATGCCATCACCGGTACCAGCACGTCGGCGAACTTGGCGATGCGCTTGATGCCGCCGAAGATGATCAGGCCGATCACCGCGGTGAGGATCAGACCGCTGACATAGGTCGGCATGCCGAAGGTGTCATGCATCGAGCTGGCCACGGTGAACGATTGCACGGCGTTGAAGCCGAAACCGAAGGTCACCAGCAGCAGAATCGACACGACGATGCCCAACCAGCGCTGGCCGAGACCGTGCTCGATGTAGAAGGCCGGGCCACCACGGTAGGTGCCGTCGTCTTCACGGCGCTTGTACAGCTGCGCCAGGGAGCACTCGAAGTAGCTGGTGGCCATGCCGACCAGCGCCACGATCCACATCCAGAAGATCGCGCCCGGGCCACCGAGCATGATCGCCACCGAGACACCGGCGATGTTGCCGGCACCCACGCGGCCGGCGACCGAGAGCATCAGCGCCTGGAACGAGCTGAGCTGGCCGGGCTGGCGCTGGAAGGCTTCGGCGAAGATGCGGAACATGCTGCCGAAGTAGCGGAACTGGACGAAGCGCGAGGCGATGGTGAAGTACAGACCAAGGCCGATCAGCATCACGATCAGCAGCTTGCTCCAGATCAGGTCATTGAGAATATCGAGCATGGCAGCGCAGTCTCTCTTGTTGTTCTGTGAGGAGGAAATTTTCAGGGGCGGAATAGTTGAGCAGGCGGGCGTGTCGTGCAATTACGCAGGTGGCGGCGATATGACGCGAGTTGATGCTAAAATGGCGTCGCTCGCATCATCAGGAATTGCCGCATGTCCGATCACCTAGGGCCCAACCTAAAGCTGCTCTGCAGCCATTACCGCTCGATCGCCGAGGTGTGCCGCAAGCTCACGATCAATCGCGCCCAATTCAACAAGTACCTCAGTGGGCAGAGCCGGCCGACGGCCTACAACCTTAAACGTATCTGTGATTTTTTCGGGGTTGAGGCCTACGAGTTGAGCCTGCCTGCCGAGCAATTTGCCGACTTGATTGGTGTCCGCAGCGGTAGCCAGGACGCGCGGGTAAGCAGTGATCCCTTGCTGGAGTTTTTTCAGCCCCTGGGCGAGCACTCCAGCAGCTTGTCGCGCTACTGCGGCTATTACTTCGAGTACTCCAATTGCATGTCCGTGCCGGGGCAGATTCTGTTGTCGCTGGTACAACTGCGCGAGGAGCGCGGCAGTTTTCTGTTCGAGCGCCAAGAGCGCCAGGAGCCCTCGCGCGCCGACAGTGGCAAGGCGGAAGACTGGGTACGTTGCCGCTACCTGGGCGCGGCGTTTTTCCTGCAGGACCGGCTGTTCCTGGTCGACTACGAGTCGCTGACCGGCAATGAAATGACCCAGACCATTTTGATTCCCAGCTTTAAAAGCCGCATTACTCGTCTTAACGGCCTGAAAACCGGCGTGTCCAGCGGCGACCTGCGCACGCCTGCGTGCACCCGGGTGGTCTGGGAGTTTCTCGGCAATGACATCAACCGGGTAAATGCCTACCGTCAGGTCATGCTCTACAGCCCGGATGACCCGCGCATCGACCCCGACATCCGCCAGCGCCTGAGCGGCGCGCAGATCCGTAATGGTTTGTTCGAGATCGAGTGACGCGCCAGCAAGGCTTCAGTCGTTCAGTCGTTCAGTCGTTCGGCGAGAGCACGATCTGCGGCGACAGGGCTGGCGTTGAGGCCCTCACGCACCCCTTCGCGGTCGACGGCCGTGCGGTTCTGGCTAAGCTTCCATTGCCCCTCAATACGCTGGATTGGCAGGGCGAAGCCAACGATGGCGCGCAGCATCGTGTCGATATAGTCCGGCGGCGCATCACTGACCGCCCAGGGGCGCTCGCGTCCGGCCTCATGCTGTGCGCTCAGGCGGCTGACCAGTTGCAGCAGCCCCTCGCTATCCTCAATAAGCGTCGCCTGACCATGTGCGTGCACGGCGATGTAGTTCCAGGTGGGCACCGCTTTGCCGTGTTCGGCCTTGCTCGGGTACCAGCTCGGGCTGACATAGGCCTGTGGTCCCTGAAAAATCACCAGAGTTTCGCCCTGCTCAAGCTCGCGCCAGTGCGGGTTGGCCCGAGCGAAGTGGCCATAGAGGGTGCCGAATTCGCCCTCGTCGGCGGCCAACAGTAGCGGCAGGTGGCTGGCCAGCAGGCCGTTTGCGCCCTGGTTTATCAGCGTCGCCAGTGGACAGGCGCTGATCTGCTGGTGCAACTGGGCGAGGTCGTTTTGGCGGAATGCAGGTGGCGTGTACATGACGGGGCTCCGGCGGCGAGGCTGCATCCTAGCGCGCTGCACCGGGCCGGATAAGCTGCAGTTACGGCGACTTTTACCGGCACAGTCCACGTCGCGGCTCTTAGGTTGATCTATTAGTGAAGGGCGATCCTATTCCTGTGGCACATCCTTATCGAGCAAGTCGTTGCCCCGCTCCGATTGGATTTCCGCGTCCACTTTCTGCTCCAGGTGTTTGTCCGGGGTGACATCCAGCACGTCATCAGCGCGCTCCACTTGGCTTGCCGGGCGCTGTTCTTTGACTGTGCGGCTTGCAGCCGGTGCGATGCCGACATGCGTGGCATCCAGCGCGGCAAACAGCGCCGTATTGACCTCGGAATCGAAGCGCAAACGGTAAATCGGCTCAGGCAAGGTGAAGCCTTGCTCTGCCAATGCGCGCATGGCGGCGCGAATGGCCAAACTGCGGGCTTTGGCAAAGTTGGTTTGGCGTTGGTCGATCCAGGCGTAGAAGGTCAGCACGATGTTGGAATCGCCCACCGTGTTGATCAGCGCATCGGGCTCGGGGTCTTGCAGGATAAAGTCGAGGCTGCGAATGGCGTCCAAACCGGCCTGCATGCCGGCCACGGGGTCATCATCGGCATCCACGCCGAGTTCAAACTCAAAGCGCCGCTCCGGGTTGGTCGAGTAATTGAGGATGATGCCCTTGAACACCGCCGCATTGGGGATGCGCATGTGGTTACCGTCGAGGGTCATCAAGATTGTGGCGCGCGAGGTCAGGCGCACGACGATGCCCTCGATGTCATTGATGATCACGTGATCCTTGGCGCGGAACGGCTGGCGCAGGCTCAGCATCACGCTGGAGATGTAGTTCTCCACCGTGTCGCGCACGGCAAAGCCAATGGCCAGGCCGATCACGCCTGCACCGCCGAGGATCGTGGTGATCACCGCCGCCGCGCCGAGCAAATTGAGCGCCAGGATAATCCCCAACAGCAGGATGACCACGCGGGTCGCTTGCGCCAGCAAATCGGCGAGAAAGGGGTTGGGTGCCAGTTTTCGCCACAGCGCTTTCTGCCGTGCGAGGAAGCTACCCAGCAAGATGAAGGCGACTAATACCAGCAGCGCCAGGCCAAGCAACGGCAGGGCTTTAATAAAATTCAGGCTTTGCGTTTGGATGCGCTCGATCACCGGCCGCACGTTATCGGCCACGGCCAGCGTCCGGCTCATCTCATCGGTTACCGTGACCACCCCGGCGAGCCGGTTCGCCAGGCGCTGGGCTTGTTGCGCCGCCTGCTCATTGGCCACCTCGCCGCGCAGGATGACCACGCCTTCACCGACATACACGGTGACGTTACGCAGGGGCTCCAGTTCGGCAAAAATGTTCTCGATACGTGCCTGAATCTTCTCATCACGCTCGGCCGCTTCTGGCTCGATCTCCATCACGACTGGCTCGGCCAGCGCCGCGTCTTCGCTCTGGGCCAAGAGGGCTTGGCCAGGCAATAAAGCACTTAGCAGAGCCAATGCCAGCAGGGTATTGCGCGAGGGCTTGATGGAAAACGTCATCGCAGGCGGCTCCGAGTTAAGGCGGCAATCAATACATTAGCCTACACGGATGCGCAGAACGGCGACTGGCTGAGCGCTCAGCTTGTCGATGAGGTGGGGAGTATGCCGCTCAGGCGCAAGAGCTATTGCGGCGGCTAGATAGCACAGCGCCCCGTGATCGCAAGATTCACGGGGCGCTGTTAAGGCCAGTGCGGCGAGGGTTACTGCGGGTTGTCGCTGTTGTAGATGCGTTGATCCAGTTCGTTCTCGCTGCGCCCAACCAGGGTGGTGGTCATCAGGTCGCCGGCCACGTTGACCGTGGTGCGGGCCATGTCGAGGATGCGATCAATACCGGCGATCAGCGCCACGCCTTCCAGCGGCAGGCCGACCGAGGTCAGGACCAGGCCGAGCATGATCAAGCCGGCACCCGGTACGCCTGCGGTGCCCACCGAGGCCAGGGTGGCGGTGAGGATAATCATCAGGTACTGGCCGCCGTTCAGGTCGACCCCGAACGCCTGAGCGATAAACAGCGCCAAGACGCCCTGGTAAATGGCGGTGCCATCCATATTGATGGTGGCGCCCACCGGCAGCACGAAGCCGGCTACACCTTGCGATACACCGAGGTTTTTCCGCGCGCACTCAATCGAAATCGGCAACGTGCCGGCGCTGCTTGAGGTGCTGAACGCCACGGCCAGTGCCGGCGCAATCCCCTTGAAGAAACGCAGCGGGCTGAGCCGCGCCAGCAGGGCCAGCAAGCCGCCATAGATCAGCAGCATATGGGTGATGCTGGCCAGGTAGATCACCCCGATCACCTCGGCCAGCGGCAGCAGCACTTCGATGCCGTGGGAACCCACCACGCCGGCGATCAGGGCGAATACGCCGACCGGGGCGCAGCGCATGATCAAGTCCGTGAGCTTGTAAAACACCTCTGCCAGGCTGTCGAACAGCTTGACCGCTGGCGCGGCTTTCTCGCCAATCAGGTTCATGCTCACGCCCAGGGCGATGGCGAACACAATAATCTGCAGGATATTGCCTTCGGCAAAAGCGCTGACCGGATTGGTCGGCACCAGGCCAACCAGAATCTGTACCAGCGAGGGCGCCTGCTTCACTTCCTGAGTGCCGCTGGCCAGCATATTCATGCCTTCGCCGGGCGTGAACAGCGCGCCGAAGAGCAGGCCGATGCTCACCGCAAACGCCGTGGTGACCAGATAGATGGCGATGGTCTTGACGCTGATACGGCCGAGCTTGGCGCTGTCGCTCATGGCGGTAATGCCGGCCACTAGCGAAACGAACACCAGCGGCACAATGAGCATTTTGATCGCATTGAGGAACAGCGTACCAATGGGCGCGAGCACCAATGCGTCGGTTTTCAACAGCACGCCGGTGAGTACGCCGAGGCCGAGGCCGATGAGAATTTGCTGCCACAGCGGCATGCGGCGCAGGAAGCTTAGGGAAGAAGTGGTGCTCTGACTCATGGTGATTATCCAGATTGTCGATTAGCTGGGGCCGTTTGTTATGGCCTTGCGCGATGCTGCCCGGCAGGCTCGGGCGGAAAGGGGTTAGGCGCGGCATAAATGCCGTTTTTAAAACAAAAAACGCGCCGCATCCTTACGGATGCGGCGCGTTGTCGTGCTCTGTGTGTCAGGTGGCTAGCGCTACCTGTTGCGCAATGATCACAGGTTTTGCGCGCTGCGGCGACTGTTGCGTGGTGCCGGGCAGGCTCTGGCTGTAGAACACCGGCACGCTAGGCCACAGGCGGCGAGGCGGATGAATAGCGAGAAAGCCGGGGGGCGCTGGTTGACTGTGCATGACTATTCTCCTGGCTCAAGGCTTCAGCGGGACTAGACGTGGAGCAATCATGTTTTCCGGGCGCAGGATGTCGTCCAGAGTGGCGTCATCCAGAAGCTTTTCTTCACGCACCAGTTCCAGCACACCGCGGCCGCTGTCCAGCGCAATCTTGGCGATGCGCGTGGCGTTTTCGTAGCCAATGTAGGGGTTGAGCGCGGTGATCAGGCCGATGGAGTTTTCCATCAGTTCACGGCAGCGTGCTTCGTTGGCGGTGATGCCGTCGATGCACAGCTCACGCAGCATATCCATGGCGCGGGTCAGCAGGCGGATCGAGTCGAAAATCTTGTAGGCGATCAGCGGCTCCATGACGTTGAGCTGCAGTTGGCCACCTTCGGCCGCCATGGTCAGCGCCAAGTCGTTGCCAATCACTTCGAAGGCCACCTGGTTGACCGCTTCCGGGATCACCGGGTTGACCTTGCCGGGCATGATCGAGCTGCCTGGCTGACGCGCTGGCAGGTTGATTTCATTAATACCGGTGCGCGGGCCGCTGGAGAGCAGGCGCAGGTCGTTACAGATCTTCGACAGCTTCACCGCAGTGCGCTTGAGCATGCCGGAGAACAGCACGAACGCGCCCATGTCCGAGGTCGCTTCGATCAGGTCGGCGGCCGGGGTCAGCGGCTGACCGCTGATGATCGCCAGGCGCTTAACCGCCAGCAGCTGGTACTGCGGGTCGGCGTTGATACCGGTGCCGATCGCGGTGCCACCCAGGTTCACTTCGGTGAGCAGGGTCGGGGCGAGCAGCTTGAGGTGCTGCAGGTCTTCGCTGAGGGTGGTGGCGTAGGCGCGGAATTCCTGGCCGAGGGTCATCGGCACGGCGTCTTGCAATTGGGTGCGGCCCATTTTCAGCACGTGGCTGAACGCCAGGTGCTTTTTCGACAGCGACTGGATCAGCTTGTCCAGCGAGTTGAGCAGGCTGTCATGGCCCAGCAGCAGGCCGAGGCGAATGGCCGTCGGGTAGGCGTCGTTGGTTGACTGCGCCATGTTCACGTCGTTGTTTGGGTGCAGCTGCTTATAGTCACCCTTCTCGAAACCCATGGCCTCTAGGGCGACGTTGGCGATCACCTCGTTGGCATTCATGTTGGTCGAGGTGCCGGCCCCGCCCTGAATCATGTCGACCACGAACTGATCGTGGAACTCACCCTGAATGATGCGTGCGCAAGCGGTGCTGATTGCCGTGTGCTTGGCTGCGGACAGGTGGCCCAGCTCGCGGTTGGCGTCGGCGGCAGCCTGCTTGACCATGGCCAGCGCGACCACCAGTTTCGGGTAATGCGACAGCGTCACGCCGGACAGGCGGAAGTTCTGCACGGCGCGCAGGGTCTGAATGCCGTAATAGGCGTCAGCGGGAACGTCGAGATTGCCGAGCAGGTCTTTTTCAAGGCGAGTTGATGCAGCAGCGGACATGATGGTTACTATCTCAGGAAGTGCGGCATATGCCGCGATGTCCCGTAGGTTAGGGGCTGCGGCTTGATGCTGGCCAATGCTGTTAATCGCTGGGTCATGCATAATCGGCATAATGTGGCTGTGACTCTTAGGCCTGGTCGACGCATAAGCAGGCTAAAGCCAGATACCTGAGGTCGCGCGGCGGTTGCCGAGAAAATTCCCTGAATCGCCGAGCATTTGCGCGATTAAATCCGGATGGCGGAGTGAGCGATGAATCTAGAAAGTAAGTGGCTGGAAGACTTTGTCACCCTGGCCGCCACCCGCAGCTTTTCCCAGGCGGCGCAAAAGCGTTTCGTCACGCAGCCGGCGTTCAGCCGACGGATTCGCAGCCTGGAGAACATGCTCGGCCTGACGTTGGTGGACCGCAGTTGCACGCCGGTTGAGTTGACCGAGTCCGGCCAGCTGTTTCTGGTTACGGCGCGCAGCATCGTCGAGCAACTGGGTGAGGTGGTGCGTCACCTGCACAACCTCGAAGGTCAGCAAGGCGAGGTGATGCAAATTGCCGCCGCGCACTCGCTGACCTTGGGGTTTTTCCCCCAGTGGATCGCCCGCCTGCGCCGGGAAGGGCTGCCGCTGAACACCCGCTTGGTGGCCACCAACGTCGGCGAAGCGGTGCATGCTTTGCGTGACGGGGCCTGTGACCTGATCCTGGCCTTTTACGACCCGGACGCCGCGTTGCAAATGGATCCGGAGATTTTCCCCTCGCTGCACCTGGGGCGCACCGAGATGCTGCCGGTCTGTGCGGTGGGTGAAGACGGCGTGCCGCTGTTCGATCTTGGCGGCGCACAAAGCGTACCGCTGCTGGCCTACAGCGCCGGTGCGTTCCTCGGCCGTTCAGTCAATTTGTTGCTGCGCCAACGCGGGCTGCGCTCGACCACGGTGTATGAAACGGCGATGGCCGATAGCCTAAAAAGCATGGCCTTGCAGGGCATGGGCGTGGCGTGGGTGCCGCGCTTGTCGGTGACCGGCGAGCTGGCTCGCGGTGAGCTGGTGGTGTGCGGCAATGAACAGTGGCAGGTGCCACTGGAGATTCGCCTGTACCGTTGCGCCTTGGTGCGCAAGGCGTCAGTGCGCTTGCTCTGGCGCAAGCTGGAGAGCGGCGAGGTCGGCTGAGTTCTGTGCGCGGCATAGCGTCTTTGCGCCGAATATAAATCTGCCCCCGTCTGTGGAGGCAGACCCGGTTATGGCGTTGTGATGCAGGTGAGTGGCGATTAGAAATCCTTACTGATGCCGGCCACCACAGCTGCGCCGCAGATATCGTCGAAACCCAGATAGTTCAGGCACTCAGCTTTGGACATATCGCTGTCGACATAGCTCAAGCTCCAGTTAAGGCCCATCAGGTCGCGATCCAGCTTGACCTCCCATTCGTTGTAATTGGAGCGGCTGCTGCCACTATTGCTAACCAGCACGGGATCCTTGTAGTCCACCTTGCCATAGCGCAGGTTAAGCCCCACGTCGGCTGGCAGAGTTGTGGCGTAGCCCAGATAGCTCCACAGGTAGCTCTGGTTGTCGGTGAAATCGTCGGCATACTGCAGGCCCAGGCTGACCCCGTAGGCACTCAAAATACCGTAGGTCTCGGCGAAGTTGAAATTGCTCTGGCGTGGGTAGCTGTAGTGCACATAACCCATGTCCAGGCTGACATCGGCGCTCATTTGCCAGTAGTAGCCGGCGTAATAATCGACTTCCTGACGGGCTTTGTAGTCGAAGCCAAAATCGACATTGGAAGTCCAAGCACCCAGGTACAGACCATTGCTGTGGGCCAGGGTGGCCGACGCCTGCAAGGCTGGGTCGCCGAGGGTTTGTGATTGGCCACGCGAGCGGTAGTCGCTCAGCGCGGTGACATTCAGGCTGAGGTCCAACTGGTCGTTGAGTTCGACGGCCACTGCCGGGCTCAGTGGGCTGAGGAGCAGGCTGATCAGGGCGAATTGACGGATAGGTGGCAAGAGTTGAATTCCTTTTATTGTTTTTCAGGCACAGCTCAGCGCGCGCCAGCCCTATGGGCTGGTGGCGTGAGTGCGGTGGTACGGAGGGGGCGGAGTTGGCCCGCCCAAGGTTAGCGGCGGATCAGGTGCCGGACTTGATGGTGTTCCAGGCGCGGGTGCGGATGCGTTCGATCTTCTGCGGCAGCGGTTGCAGCACGTAGAGGGTCTTTTGCGCTTCGGCGGTTGGGGTGAGGCCGGGGTTGTCGCGAATCTCCGGGCCTACCAGCGGCATGCCTGCCTTATTCGGGTTGGGGTAGCCGAGGAAGTCACTGATTGGCGCGACGACTTTTGGGTCGAGCAAGTTGTTGAGGAACTCGTGGGCTTCAGTGACGTTCTGTGCGCTTTTCGGAATGGCGAAGGAGTCAAACCACAGTGGCGCGCCTTCCTTCGGCAAGCGCCAATCGACCACTACACCGTTGCCCGCTTCTTTGGCGCGGTTAGCGAATTGGTAGAAGCTGCCGGAGTAACCGATGGCCACGCAGATGTTGCCGTTGGCGATATCGGTCATGTATTTGGCCGAGTGGAAGTAGGCGACGTGGGGGCGAACTTTCAGCATTAGCTCGGTGGCTTTCTTGTAGTCATCCGGCTTGGTGCTGTTGGGGTCAAGGCCCAGGTAGTGCAGGGCTATTGGCAGGATGTCGCCGGGTGAGTCGAGCATGGCCACGCCGCACTGCTTGAGCTTGCTGAGGTTCTCTTCTTTGAAGATCAGGTCCCAGCTGTCCACCGGGGCATCGGCGCCGAGTACGTCTTTGACCTTGTCCGGGTTGAAACCGATCAACACGGTGCCGTACATATAAGGCACGGCGTACTGGTTGCCGGGGTCGTTGGCGGTCATCAGTTGCAGCAGGCCGGGGTCGAGGTTTTTCCAGTTGGGCAGCTGGGCTTTATCCAGCTTCTGGAACACCCCGGCTTTGATTTCGTTGTCGAGGAAGGTGTTGGTCGGCACCACCAGGTCGTACCCCGAGTTGCCGGTGAGCAGCTTGGCTTCCAGGCCTTCGTTGGTGTCGAACACGTCCCAGGTCAGCTTGATCCCGGTGTCGGCGGCAAAGTCCTTGGGCACCGAGGGCAGCATATAGTCGGCCCAGTTGTACACGCGCAGTTCGCGTTGCGGCTCGGCTGTTGCGGCTTGTGCAGCACAGGTGAATAAAGTGGCGCTGCAGATGGCGCCGGCGAGCAGGTGTTTAATTGTTTTCATAATGATCACCTCTGGTTGTTTGGGGGAGGGCTTAAGCGCCCTCGAAGCCTTCCAGAACATTCACGGCATTCACGCCGATGGCCTCAACGGCGTAGCCGCCTTCCATGACGAACAGCGTCGGTTTACCCAGGGCGGCAATGCGCCGGCCGATGGCCAGGTAATCCGGGCTGTCGAGTTTGAACTGGGAAATCGGGTCGTCCTTGAAGGTGTCCACACCCAGTGAGACGACGATAACCTCGGCGTCGTATTCACTGATGCGCTGGCAGGCTTGATCCAGCGCTGCGCTCCACACCTCCCAGGGACTGCCCATGGGCAGTGGATAGTTGAAGTTATAGCCCTCACCAGCCCCTTCACCGCGCTCATCGCTGTAGCCGAGGAAGAACGGAAACTCTTCAGCAGGATCACCGTGAATCGAGGTGAACAGCACATCGCTGCGCGAATAGAAAATGTCCTGCGTGCCGTTGCCGTGGTGGTAGTCGACATCGAGAATGGCCACGCGTTGTTTGCCCTGATCAAGAAAGGCCTGGGCGGCAATGGCGGCGTTATTCAGGTAGCAGTAGCCGCCCATCAACTCGCCGGCGGCGTGATGGCCGGGCGGACGGCACAGGGCAAACGCACTGTACGCACCGTTGGCAATTTCCTGTTGTGCGCTGAGCGCTACTTGCGCGGCGCTGTACGCGGCTTGCCAGGTGCCGGCGGTGATCGGCGCGCCGCCGTCAAAGCTGTAATAGCCCAGCTGGCCGTGCAGGTCGGTGGGGATCACCGGCCGCAGGGTACGCGCCGGCCAGGTGAAGGGCAGCAGATCGCCATTGCCGTTCTGTGCTTGCCAGCGATCCCAGGCGCCCTTGAAGAAGTCCAGGTAAGCGGCGCTATGAATGCGTTCGATAGGTGCGCGGCCGAAGTCTTTTGGTGCGTGGATTTCGCCCAGCTGGCGATTCTTGACCCGTTGCAGGATGTGGTCGGCGCGTTGCGGCTTTTCGAAGCAAGGCATCAACTGGCCGTCGATTAGCTCGCAGCTGCCGTGGTGCAGGTGATGGTCGTCGCTGTAAAAGGTCAGCATGCAGGTGGCTCCCAGGCTTGTTGTTCTTGTCCCCATTGTTCGCAGTTAATGGGTTGCGATTGAACGCTGACAACGGCCAAAAGGGGATCAAAGTGGCCAAATTTTCCGGCCGGTGCAGTCTGTGGCGGCCGGGTTAGCGGCGAAACGATCTAACCCAGCCTGGATCGCCAAGCGCCGTTAATGATTGGCTAGGCACGGAAGCGGCTGGGCGCGACGCCGCTCCAGCGCTGGAAGGCATGGCGGAAGCTGGCGGTTTCACTAAAGCCCAGGTGTTCGGCGATGCGGCAAATGGGCCAGTCTTCTTCGCCGAGCAGGGTCTTGGCCTGTTCAAAGCGCAGTTCGTCGAGCAGCTCTTGGTAGTGCGTGCCGAGCGCCTGCAAGTGCCGGCGCAGGGTGCGCGGCGAACAGTGCATCTGTTGCGCCAGCTGTTCCAGGCCGGGAGGTGCGCTGAGCTGCTCGCTGAGCAGTTGGCGAATACGCCCCAGCCAGGCTTGGCGGGTGGCGAACTCGGTGTTTTGTTTGCGGCACCGGCTGAGCATTTCGCGATGGGTCACCGCATCGGCTAGCGGTAAAGCTTGTGCGAGCCAGTTGGCGGGGAAGGCGAAGGCGTTGCGCTCGGCATTGAACTGCAGTGGGCAGGCAAAGCTGTTGGCGTAGTGCGCGCTGTAATCAGGCTCGTGATGGCGGAACTGCGCAGCGCTCAACGGCAGCGCTTGGCCGAGCAGGTCGTCACACATCAGCTTGAGTGACGCCAGGCACATTTCCAGGTTGAACACCTCCAGCTCCGGGCGGTGCTGGTAATCACTGGCGCAGACCCACGCCAGTTCGCCTTCAATCAGCAAATCCAGCTTGAAGTAGGTGCCGAGTAACGCCGGGTACTGCAGCATCAGCTGCCAAGCGTCACCAAAGGTGGCGCTTGATAGGGCGGCGTAACCGACCATGCCATACGCCGACACATGCATGCGCCGGCCCAATTCCAGGCCGAGGTCGCTACGTTCATTCAGGGCGTTGGCGCATACCTGTAGTTCTTGAGTGCGGGTGATGCGCGTATCGGCGCAGGCTAGATCGGCCGCAGTAATGCCGCTGCCGGCCATGAGTTGCTCGGTCAGCTCAGGTTGCTGGACAAATATTTCGAGAATTTGTGAGACCACATGCAGGGTGGTCAGGTGGGCATGCAACATCAGGTCGACCGCAACTGCTTAGAGTGCTCTGAGCAAGGCAAGAACTATGCCGTTGGCGGCTTTCGCGCCATCGAAGCTATACGTAAGGTGGCCCGTCGAGCGGTTGCGCGCCGCTAGGCCGGCTAAGTCTGATCTTGGCCGAAACGACCAAGGTGATTACCCAGCATGCTGGCCGAGGCCCTGTTGGAGTAGGCCTCGACAAACGGCGCTCCGGGGTGCCCGCCTGCGCAGGCTTTACGGTATACTGCGCGGCCTTTGGCCGGTCGCACCGGTCGGAATTCGCACACAAGCCACGCCGGTTTTCCCGCGTGGCTTGTTGGTTTTTGTCGCGCCAGCAGGCGCAATTGAGAAGAGGCACGACGATGAGCGCACTGGTTGGCGTGATCATGGGCTCCAAGTCCGATTGGTCCACCCTTAGCCACACCGCCGATATGCTGGACAAGCTGGGCATTCCGTACGAAGTGAAGGTGGTTTCCGCCCACCGCACCCCGGACCTGCTGTTCCAGTATGCCGAGCAGGCTGACGAGCGTGGCATTCAGGTGATCATCGCCGGTGCCGGCGGCGCGGCGCACCTGCCGGGCATGTGTGCGGCCAAGACCCACCTGCCAGTACTTGGTGTACCGGTGCAGTCAGCCGTGCTTTCGGGCGTCGATTCGCTGCTGTCGATCGTGCAGATGCCGGCCGGTATTCCGGTCGCTACTCTGGCCATCGGCAAAGCCGGCGCGGTCAACGCTGCGCTGCTCGCGGCGAGCATCATCGGTCACCAGCACCCGCAGTTTCACGCGGCGCTTAAGCAGTTCCGTCAGGAACAGACCGAAACCGTGCTGGACAACCCGGACCCGCGTGAGGCCTAACCCATGAAAATCGGCGTAATCGGTGGCGGCCAACTGGGTCGCATGTTGGCCCTGGCAGGCACTCCGCTGGGGATGAATTTCGCCTTTCTCGACCCTGCGCCAGATGCCTGTGCGCAAGCGTTGGGTGAACACATCCGCGCCGATTATGGCGATCAGGATCACTTGCGTCAGCTGGCTGACGAAGTCGACTTGGTGACCTTTGAATTCGAGAGCGTACCGGCCGAGACCGTGGCCTTCCTCTCGCAGTTCGTGCCGGTTTACCCGAGCGCCGAAGCCCTGCGTATCGCCCGTGATCGCTGGTTTGAAAAGTCGATGTTCAAGGACCTCGGCATCCCCACCCCGGATTTCGCCGATATCCAGTCGCAGGCCGACCTGGATGCCGCTGTGGCGGCAATTGGTCTACCCGCAGTGATGAAGACCCGTACCCTGGGTTACGACGGCAAGGGCCAGAAGGTCATGCGTGCGCCGGCCGATGTTGTCGGCGCTTTCGCTGAGCTGGGCAGCGTGCCCTGCATCCTTGAAGGCTTCGTGCCCTTCACTGGCGAGGTATCGCTGGTCGCGGTGCGCGCCCGTGATGGCGAAACGCGCTTCTACCCGTTGGTGCACAACCGCCACGACGGCGGTGTGCTGGCGCTGTCCATTGCCAGCAGCGATCATCCGTTGCAGGCGTTGGCCGAAGACTACGTCAGCCGCGTGCTGAGCAAGCTCGACTACGTCGGCGTGCTGGCGTTTGAGTTCTTCGAGGTCGACGGCGGCCTGAAAGCCAACGAAATCGCCCCGCGCGTGCACAACTCCGGGCACTGGACCATCGAAGGTGCCGAGTGCAGCCAGTTCGAGAACCACCTGCGCGCCGTTGCCGGCCTGCCGCTGGGCTCGACGGCGAAGATCGGCGAGAGCGCCATGCTCAACTTCCTCGGTGTGGTACCGCCGGTGGAGCAGGTTATCGCCATCGACGACTGCCGCCTGCATCACTACGGCAAGGCCTTCAAGGTCGGGCGCAAGGTTGGCCACGCCACCCTGCGCTGCGCCGATCGCGCCACGCTGGACAAGCAGATTGCCGCCGTCGAAGCGCTGATCGCCAAGAGCTGAGTACAGCCAGACGCCGCCCTGGTGGCGGCGTCAGATTGAACCTTGCCGCGCGAATACCATCTGATTGCCTAACGCCACTATGGCTGACCCGCAACTGACCTGGAGCAATTCGCCATGAGCATTATCGGCATCATCTTTATCGGCCTGATCGTCGGCCTGATCGCCCGCTTCCTCAAACCCGGCAACGACGGCATGGGCTGGATCATGACCATCCTGCTGGGTATCGGTGGTTCAATCGCCGCGACCTACGGTGGCCAGGCGCTGGGTATTTATAAGGTCGGCGAGTCTGCCGGCTTTATTGGCGCTGTAGTGGGGGCTGTGGTGTTGCTGATCATTTATGCCGCAGTGAAAAAGGACTGAAGGTTCCTACCTGATCCATAGATGAGCTTGCCGATGCGTTACTTGCTACTTCCGCTGTTGTTGTTGAGCCGCCTGGCCTGTGCCGAGCTGCCGGAAACCGACTGGCTTGAACTGATGCCGCCGCAAGACCGGGCGGCATTGGAAGCCATGCCGGAAATCGACCATCAAGGCGCAGAACAAGACAGCGAGTTCTACAGCCCTGGCGGCCTCAAACAGCAGGCCAAGAACCTGCCAGCGGTGATGTACTCAACCAACACCGTTACCGCCCTGAATGGCAAAGCGCTGCGCCTGGGTGGCTACCCCGTGCCGCTGGAAACCGACAGCCAAGGCCGCAGCACCTTGTTTTTCCTGGTGCCCTACCCGGGCGCCTGCATCCACGTCCCACCGCCACCACCGAACCAGCTGGTACTGGTGCGCTACCCCCAAGGCATCGAGCTGGAAGACATCTACGCGCCGCTGTGGGTCAGCGGCACACTGAAGATCGAGCAGGTCAACAACGAACTGGCGGATGCGGCCTATGCGATGCAGGCGGCAGAAGTGCGGACTGTGCAGGAAGAGGATTTGTAGACCAGCCGCTATAGCGGCTGGCTGCTGATGGTGACGCTCAACTGACGCTGTTCACCCGCAGCCAATAGGCAGATATCGTCCATCACGTTGGCGTGCTCGATACACAGCATGCCCTGCCAGGCATCGGCGGTGAATTGTGAGAGGCGTTGGGCTTTGTCTATCCAGGGGTTCCACAGCACGGCCGACTTTGAGCCGCTGCTGTGCAGCTGGATGCGCCGCTGCCAGGCGCGATCAAGGATGCTCAGTTGCGCTGGAGTGTCCAGGTAGATGCGGTCGGTCTCGCCGCTGAAATCCAACGCGCCGTACTGTTGGCGAGTTTGCCAGTCTTCCAGGGTTTCGAGGTAACGACAGCCATGCAGGCCTTCGACGCTGACGTGGCGAATGTCGCTGACGGCAAAGTAGCTGTGCAGCGCCTGGCTGATTGCCAGTGGCGTATCGCCTAGGTTGTGGCTGTGCAATTCGATATGCAGGCGCTCATCCAGGCGTATACGCAGATGCAGTTCGGCGGCATGTGGCCAGTCGGTTAGCGGCTGATTGCGCGTGTTGAAGGCAAAGTCCAGGCAGATGCCATGCTCTTGGCTGTCGATGTCCTGCAGTTGCCAATCCATGCTCCGTACCAGGCCATGGGCGGGGGCCGTGGCAGGTTGCGCGTGCATGTCTTGCACGGCCTGTGGATTGCGTTGCAGGTTACCGAACCACGGCCAGCACACCGGCACGCCGCCACGTACGCCTTGGCCGCGGCGGTAGGCGGCTTGCTCGCTCAGCCAGATCAGTGGGGGCTGATCATCCTCCTGGTAGCTGAGAATTTGCGCGCCCTGCTGGCTGATCAGCAGCTCGCTGGCCCCATAGCGCACGCGCCAGCAGGTCAGTTCGTCCAGTTCAAGGCGTTCAACATGGGATCTGGCCATCGGCGTACTCGTAGGTGCAGTTAAAGAAGGCTATTGGAGCTCAGCTTACCCGCAAAAAGCAAAACGCCCGTCAGCGACGGGCGTTTTGATGTGAGCGCAAACCTTACTTGCCGTAGATCTGTTCCGGCAGCCAGGTGATCAGCCCAGGGAACTGGTAGGCAATCACGAGCAGAAAGATCTGGATCAGGATAAACGGCAGCACACCCTTATAGATGGTGCTGGTGGGCACGGACGCCGGGGTGACGCCACGCAGGTAGAACAGCGCGAAGCCGAATGGCGGGGTGAGGAACGAGGTCTGCAGGTTCAGCGCAATCATCACGCCGAGCCAGACCGGGTCCAGGCCCATGGCCAGCAGTACCGGGCCGACAATCGGCACCACGACGAAGGTGATCTCGATAAAGTCGAGGATAAAACCGAGCAGGAAGATCACCACCATCACCAGGAAGAACGCGCCGAGCACGCCGCCGGGTAACTGGGCGAACACGTCCTCGATCATCGCCTCGCCGCCGAAGCCGCGGAATACCAGGGAGAACAGCGATGCACCGATCAGGATCATAAAGACCATGGCGCTGATTTCGGTGGTGCCAGAGGCCACTTCACGCAATTGGCCGAAGTTCAGCTTGCCCTTGCAGAAGGCCAGCAGCATGGCGCCCAGTGCGCCGAGCGCGGCCGCTTCAGTCGGTGTAGCGTAACCGGCGAGAATCGAGCCGAGCACCGCGCCGATCAACAGCAGCGGCGGTACCAGGGCGTTGATCAGCTTGCCCCACTCAATCGGTCCGAGCTCTTCCTGCGGCAATGCCGGCAGCTTCTTCGGCTGCAAAATTGCCACGGCGATGATGTAGAGAATGTACATGCCGACCAGCAGTAAGCCGGGGATTAGCGCACCGACGAACAGGTCGCCCACCGAAACGGTTTTCGGCGAGAAGATGCCCATCTTCAGCTGCGCCTGAGAGTAGGCGCTGGACATCACGTCACCCAGCAGTACCAAGACAATGGACGGCGGAATGATCTGCCCCAAGGTGCCGGTGGCGGCCAGGGTACCGGTGGAAATCGCCGGGTCATAACCGCGCCGCAGCATGGTTGGCAGGGCCAGCAAGCCCATGGTCACCACAGTGGCGCCGACAATCCCGGTAGAGGCGGCGAGTAGCGCACCGACCACACACACGGAAATCGCCAGGCCGCCACGCAGGGTGCCGAACAGCCGTGACATGGACTCCAGCAGGTCCTCGGCGACCCGGGATTTCTCCAGCATCACCCCCATAAACACGAACAGCGGCACCGCCAGCATGGTCTGGTTGTTCATGATGCCGAACAGGCGGTTGGGCAGGGCGCTCAGGTAGCTACCATCGAAGGTGCCGGTGAGGATGCCGATGCCAGCAAACAACAGCGACACGCCCCCCAGGGTGAAGGCCACCGGGTAACCGGCCATCAGGGCTGCGCAAATGCTGATAAACAGCAGAATAGCCATTAACTCAGCCATGCGGCACCTCCTCGGCTGGCAAGCGGCCGCTGAGGATATTGGCAAATTTGATCAAGTCGGCGATGCCTTGTAAGACCAGGCTGAAGACCAGCACCAAGATGATGCTCTTCTGCAGGTAGACGAATTTAAGGCCGCCCGACTCGCTGGAGCCTTCCAGGGTCGCCCAGGCGTTACCGACGTAATCCCAGCTGGCCCAGCCGAGAAACAGGCAGACCGGCAGGAGAAAAAACAGCGTACCCAGGCTGTCGACCAGGGCTTTACGGCGGGGGCTGAATTTCTGGTAGAAGATGTCGACGCGCACATGGCCGTTGCGCTGCAACACCCAGGCGCTAGCACCCATGAACACTAAGGCGTGAGCGTACAAAACGGCTTCCTGTAAGGCGGTCGCGCCGATACCAAAACCGTAACGCAGCACCACCACGATGGCGGTGCCGATCACCAAAAACAGGGTCAGCCAGGCGCAGGCTTTACCTAAGTTGCTATTGAGTGAGTCGATCAGATGAGCAAGGCCGAGCAGCAGGGGAGGTTTTTCGGACATCATAAGTCCTTATGGTTATGAGCTTTGTGAGCAGGCAGGCCGGCGATTCTATGCAGGCCTGGGTATGTGCGGCAATGGCATTACAACTTTAGTCGTATCCGCTAGGCTTGAGAGTCACTTAGCTCTATTTTAGTTAAGCGCGGTGGGTCCGCAGTGATCCTGTGGTCAGACCAATACAACAATAAAGGAGCATTGCATGAAACGTCGTCAAATTCTCGCAGCAGCAGGCGTCGGCCTTGCGGCCACGGCCCTGGCCGGCTGCAAGCAAGAAGCTGAAACCGCTGGTAAGCCCCAAGAAGGCGCGAGCGCTGAAACCTTTAACTGGAAAATGGTCACCTCCTGGCCGAAAAACTTCCCCGGCGTAGGTGTCGGTGCTGAGCGCTTTGCCACGCTGGTGGAGGAAATGAGTAATGGCCGTCTGAAGGTCAAGGTCTATGCCGCGGGCGAGTTGGTGCCGGCACTGGAAGTGTTCGATGCGGTGAGCCGCGGTACGGCCGAGATGGGCCATGGCGCGCCTTACTACTGGAAGGGCAAAGTCCCTGCCGCACAATTTTTCTGCGCCCTGCCATTTGGCCCGAATGCTCAGGAAATGAACGCCTGGCTGCACAAGGGCGGCGGCATGCAGCTGTGGGAAGAAACTTACAAACCCTTCGGCGTGCTGCCGATAGCCTGCGGCGCAACCGGCGTGCAAACCGCAGGTTGGTTCAATAAAGAAATCAACGGTGTTGAAGACTTCAACGGACTGAAGATGCGTACCCCCGGCCTGGGCGGCGAAGTGCTGACCAAGATGGGCGGTACCGTGGTCAACATGCCGGCGGGTGAAATCTTCACCGCGCTGCAAACCGGTGCTATCGATGCCACTGAGTGGATCGGTCCTTACAACGACCAGGCGCTGGGCCTGCACAAAGCAGCCAAGTACTACTACACCCCAGGCTGGCAAGAGCCGAACGTAACCTTTGAACTGGATATCAACATCAAGGCCTGGGAAACCTTGCCGGCCGACTTGCAGGCGATCGTTCGCGCGGCTGCCCGTGATGTGAACGCCGACATGCTCGACGATTACAACGCGAAAAACATGGAGGCTCTGGAGCAACTCAAGGCTGAGGGCGTAGACGTTCGCCGTCTGCCGGACGAGGTGTTGGCCAAGCTCAAGGGCGTGGCCGCCGAAGTGGTCGACGCCAGCGCTGCTGCCGATCCGGTGGCGAGCAAGGTGTGGGCGCAGCAGAAGGCTTATCTGCAGCGTCTGTATGACTACGCCGAGCTGAACGAGAAGGATATTTACAACATTCGCGGCTAATCCCGAGAACCTGCCTAGGACCTGCAGCGCGTCGGCGAAACTGCTTTAAAACAGCCTCGGAGTGCTTATTTACAGCCAGTAAATTCCGCTTCCTCGGCTGTTTTGATCAGCCGTAGGCTGTTACTAACGTAGCGCCTAGTCTCGCTCGCAAGATCAGAAATAGATTCTTAGCACACAGCAAAACGCCGGCTCTTGAGCCGGCGTTTTGGTTTTCTATCGGGCGTCAGCGCCGTGCGGGTACTGGGCGGGTACGGCCGCTGCCATCGATGGCGACAAACACGAACACCGCCTCGGTGACCTTGCGCCATTCGCTGGACAGCGGGTCATCGCTCCACACTTCGACCAGCATCTGGATTGAGCTACGGCCCACTTCCACGGTCTGCGTATAGAAGGACAGCTGTGCGCCCACCGCTACCGGCACGAGGAAGGCCATGCGATCGATGGCGACTGTGGCGACGCGCCCGCCGGCCACTTTGCTGGCCATGGCGGTGCCTGCCAGGTCCATTTGCGAAACCAGCCAGCCGCCGTAAATATCGCCAAAACCGTTGGTTTCACGCGGCAGTGCGGTGATCTGCAAAGCCAGATCGCCTTGCGGGATGGGGTCTTCCTGTTCGAAATCGTGCATCGGATAGGCTCGCGGCGCGGTTGTTTTTATTGGCGCGTTGCGGGGTACAGCGTTGGCCGTGAGGCAGGCTCTACGGCTATTGCGGGTACACCCGGCAGGCCCGCGGGACTGCGGGCGCAGCGAGTATAACGACTCAGCAGTCGCAGGGCGACCATAGCGCTTTGCCAGCGGGGGCCAGGACTGTACATCGCTGCAGGTAAAACATCGGCGGCGTCATCTAACTGTCACATTGATTACATACAGTCGTCATGCGGCCTACAGATACTTGGCCCCGTTCAATCCAACACTGGTTTTTCAGGAGTAAGGCATGAAACTTAAGCGTTTGATGGCGGCCATGACATTTGTCGCCGCTGGCGTGGCTACCGCCACTGCGGTTGCTGCTGTCGACCCGGCTCTGCCGAGCTACACCAAGACTTCTGGCGTATCGGGCAACCTGTCCAGCGTGGGTTCCGACTCCTTGGCCAACCTGATGACGCTGTGGGCTGAAGAGTTCAAAAAAGAATACCCGAACGTCAATATCCAGATTCAGGCCGCTGGTTCTTCTACCGCGCCACCGGCACTGACTGAAGGCACTGCCAGCATGGGCCCGATGAGCCGTGCGATGAAGGATGCCGAGATCCAGGCCTTCGAAGAAAAATACGGCTACAAGCCGACTGCCGTACCAGTGGCCATCGACGCCCTGGCGGTGTTCGTGCACAAGGACAACCCAATCAAGAGCCTGGATATCGCTCAGGTTGATGCGATTTTCTCCAGCACTCGCCTGTGTGGCGGCGCGACCGACATCAAGACCTGGGGCGATCTGGGCCTGACCGGCGAGTGGGCGGCCAAGCCAATTCAGCTGTTTGGTCGTAACTCGGTATCCGGCACCTACGGCTACTTCAAAGAAGAAGCCCTGTGCAAAGGCGACTATAAGGCTAACGTTAACGAGCAGCCGGGTTCGGCTTCCGTGGTGCAGTCGATCTCCAGCACCCTGAATGCCATTGGTTACTCGGGCATCGGTTACAAGACCTCCAGCGTGAAGACCGTACCGTTGTCGAAGAAAGGCGGCGAAGCCTTTGACGCCAACGAAGAAAACGCTCTGGCGGGCAAGTTCCCACTGGCGCGCTTCTTCTACGTCTACGTCAACAAGGCGCCGAACAAGCCGCTGAGCCCGCTGGACGCCGAGTTCGTCAAGCTGGTGTTGTCCAAGCAAGGCCAGGAGGTTGTGGTGAAAGACGGCTACATCCCGCTGCCAAGCAAAGTGGTCGAGAAAACCATGAAGGAACTGGGTCTGTAAGGACCGCCTGACTGGTTTGATTACCCAGTAAGTCGCACGCCCGCCTTCGTTTACGAGAGGCGGGCGTTGCTTTGTCACAGCGCTGTAACTTTTCTGTCATATACAGCGGCTAAAGTTAGCCACTCGAATAGCGACAGAACTCACTATGGCGCGCTCATGGCTGCGCAGAGACGCTCTTACCTATGAATGACTTGGCTAGTGAAACCATGACCGCCACATCCAAATCCCTCGGGCTGGACTTCAATACCCCGGCCCTGCAGCGCAAGCGCCGCTTGCGTGCACTCAAAGATCGTATGGCCCGCTGGGCAGTGTCGATTGGTGGTATGGCCGTACTGGGCGCCATCACCCTGATCTTCTTCTACCTGGCCTACGTGGTGCTGCCGATGTTTCAAGGCGCCAGCATCGAGAGCCGCGAGCCCGTGCCGGCGGCCTGGCTGAGTGACGCCGCCGCGCCGCTGTTGCTGACCCTGGAAGAGCAGAACCGGGTCGCCATGCGCCTGGACCAGAATGCTCAGGTGCAATTCTTCGATGCCAAGAGCATGCGCGCGCTGAGCACTGTGCAGCTGCCGTTGCCGGCGGATACGCAGATTGTCTCGGTCGGTCAGGATCAGCCGGGCAGCAACCGGGTCGCCCTCGGCCTGTCCAACGGTCAGGTGCTGGTGTTCCAGCATGCCTACAAGATTACTTACCCGAACGACGTAAAGACCATCAGCCCGAGCATCGAGTATCCGTTCGGCGAGCAGCCGATTGCGCTCGACGGCCAGGGCCGTGCGCTGGACCATGTTGCCCTCAGCCTGAACAGCGGCACCTTGATGCTGGCGGGCTCCACCGGCACTGAGTTGCATGTGCTGAGCATGGGCCGCGAAGAAAATCTGATGACCGGTGAAGTGACGCTCAGCGAAGAGCGTATCGCCCTGCCGCAGATTGCCGAGCCGATCAAGTCGCTGATTATCGACCCGCGGCATATGTGGATGTACGTGATCAACGGTCGCGCCACCGCCGACGTCTTCGACCTGCGCAGCAACAGCCTGAATGGCCGTTACAAGCTGCTGGCAGACGGCAAGCGCGAAGTCAGCAACGCCACGCCGTTGCTCGGTGGCATTTCGCTGATGATCGGTGACAGCCGTGGCGGTATCAGCCAGTGGTTTATGGTGCGCGAGGACGACGGCAAGGCCTCGTTGACCGCCATTCGCAGTTTCCAGCTGGCCGATAGCCCAATCACCCAGATTATTCCCGAAGAGCGCCGCAAGGGTTTCTTCGCTCTGGATACCAAGGGCAACCTGGGTATCTTCCACAGCACCGCGCACCGCACCTTGCTGGTTGAGTCGGTCGCTGAGGGCCAGGCCATGGCCGCCCTGTCGCCGCGCGCCAACCGTATGCTGGTGGAGCGCGACGGCCAACTGCAACGTTTGATCGTCGACAACCCCCACCCGGAAATTTCCTGGAGCTCACTGTGGGGCAAGGTCTGGTACGAGAACTACGACGCGCCTGGCCATGTCTGGCAGTCGACGTCGGCGAGCACCGACAATGAACCCAAGCTGAGCCTCGCCCCGCTGGCCTTCGGCACCCTGAAAGCTGCGTTCTACGCCATGCTCCTGGCTGCGCCACTGGCCATCGCCGCTGCGCTGTACACCGCCTATTTCATGGCCCCGGCACTGCGCCGTAAGGTCAAGCCGGTGATCGAACTGATGGAAGCGCTGCCGACGGTGATTCTCGGTTTCTTCGCCGGCCTGTTCCTCGCGCCTTATGTCGAAGGTCATCTGCCGGGCATCTTTAGCCTGCTGATCTTCACCCCCATCGGCATTTTGCTCGCCGGCTACCTGTGGAGCCGCCTGCCTGAGTCGATCCGCCTGAGCGTGCCGGACGGCTGGGAGTCGCTGCTGTTGATCCCGATGATCCTGCTGGTGGGCTATGTCTCGCTGGCCATGAGCGGGCATCTGGAGAACTGGTTGTTCGACGGCAATATGCGCCTGTGGCTGAGCAATGACCTGGGCATCGCCTTCGACCAGCGCAACGCCCTGGTGGTCGGCCTGGCCATGGGCTTTGCGGTGATTCCAACGATCTTCTCGATTGCCGAAGACGCCGTGTTCAGCGTGCCCAAGAGCCTGACCTTCGGCTCTCTGGCCCTGGGCGCTACGCCTTGGCAGACTCTGACGCGGGTGGTGATTCTCACCGCCAGCCCGGGCATCTTCTCGGCGGTGATGATCGGCATGGGCCGCGCTGTCGGCGAAACCATGATCGTGCTGATGGCCACGGGCAACACCGCGATCATGGACATGAACATCTTCGAAGGCCTGCGCACCCTGGCCGCCAACGTCGCGGTGGAAATGCCTGAGTCGGAAGTCGGCGGTACTCACTACCGCGTGCTGTTCCTCTCGGCGTTGGTGCTGCTCGGCTTCACCTTTGTCATGAACACCCTGGCAGAACTGGTACGCCAGCGTCTGCGCGTCAAGTACGCCTCGCTCTAAGGTCTGGGAAGGTATATGTCCGTGAAACAAAACAACCTGAAAACCTGGATCAAGAGCGGCACGCCGTGGATCTGGATGAATGCTGGTGCGGTGTCGATCGCGGTGATCATGACTCTGGGCCTGATGACGGTGATCGCCGTGCGCGGCCTCGGCCATTTCTGGCCGGCGGATATCGTCGAAGCCGACTACCAGATCCCGGGTCAGGAAGTCCGGGTAATGGCCGGTGAGATCACTCAGGTCGAAGAAGTTCCGCGTGCGCGCCTGGCGGCTTCCGGTTTGCCGGTGCAGGCTGAAGGCGGCGAGTTTATGACCCGCGAGCTTTTCAAGGTGGGTAACCGCGACGTGTATGGCGCGGACTTCACCTGGGTGGTCGGCGAGTGGTTGAGCAACCTGCGCACCCCGGCAAACCTCACGGCGCTGGAGCGCCGCGAGTGGGGCAACTTCTACGGCTACCTGGTCAATATCAAGCAGTCGGGTGAGCTGGTGGCCGAGGGCGACGCCAGCTGGCCAGAGCTGCAGGCGCGTATTGCGCGGGTCGAGAAGCTGCACAGTCAGCTGGTGCGCTTGGAGAAGAAGGACATCGGCCGGATCAATGCCGGGCTGGAGCGCATCCGTCTGCAAACCCGCAAGCTGGAGCTGCAAGGCAAGCTGGATGAGGTCGCCCAGGCTGAACTGGATGCCGAGCGCGCGCAGTGGGATGCCGAATACAAGGTGCTGGAAACCGAGTTGATCGCCCTCAACCAGGCGTTCAACCGCGACAGCGTGACGCTGAAGACCGTTGATGGTCGCGAAATCACCATCAGCCTGGGCAAGGTGGTGCGGGCTTTCCAGCCGAACGCCATGGGCACGGCTGACAAGCTCGGGTTCTACTTCGCCAAGCTGTGGGAATTTGTCAGCGACGACCCGCGTGAGGCCAACACCGAGGGCGGGATTTTTCCGGCGATCTTCGGCACCGTGATGATGACCCTGATCATGGCGGTGATCGTCACCCCATTCGGCGTAGTCGCGGCGATTTACCTGCGTGAATACGCCAAGCAGGGGCCGCTGACGCGGGTGATCCGCATTGCGGTGAACAACCTCGCCGGCGTACCCGCGATTGTCTACGGCGTGTTTGGTTTGGGCTTCTTCGTCTACGTACTCGGCGGCTCGCTTGATCGCATGTTCTTCCCCGAGTCGGCACCGGCGCCGACCTTCGGTACGCCGGGTCTGTTGTGGGCCTCGCTGACCCTGGCGATCCTCACCTTGCCGGTGGTGATCGTGGCTACCGAAGAAGGCCTGGCGCGAATTCCGCGTGCCGTGCGCGAAGGTTCCCTGGCGCTTGGCGCGACCAAGGTCGAAACGCTGTGGCGCGTGGTGCTGCCGATGGCCAGCCCGGCGATGATGACCGGCCTGATCCTCGCCGTGGCGCGTGCCGCCGGCGAAGTGGCGCCGCTGATGCTGGTGGGTGTGGTCAAGCTGGCGCCTTCGCTGCCGCTCGATGGCAACTACCCGTACCTGCACCTCGACCAGAAGATTATGCACCTGGGCTTCCACATCTATGACGTTGGCTTCCAGAGCCCCAACGTCGAGGCCGCGCGACCGTTGGTGTACGCCACCGCGTTGCTGCTGGTGCTGGTCATTGTGGTGCTGAACATGGCGGCGGTGTATATCCGCAACCACCTGCGCGAGAAGTACAAGGCGCTCGACCATTAATTATCGCGCCGCGGCCAGCAGGCCGCGGCGGCTCACGAATTTGTTAGCGTAGGGAGCATCCCATGCAGCACGACACACACACTCGCGGTATCGACATGGCGGCCCTCGGCCGTGAGCGCCAGGGCCTGAACATGGCCAACGAGCGCGTGGCCATCGATGTGCCCGGCCTGAACCTGTATTACGGCGAAAAGCAGGCGCTGTTCGACGTCAAAATGAGCATCCCCAACCAGCGTGTCACGGCCTTTATCGGCCCGTCCGGTTGCGGTAAATCGACCCTGCTGCGCACCTTCAACCGGATGAATGATCTGGTCGATGGCTGCCGCGTGGAAGGCGAAATCAACCTCGACGGCAACAACATCTACCGCAAGGGCGAAGACGTCGCCGAGCTGCGTCGCCGTGTCGGCATGGTGTTCCAGAAGCCCAACCCGTTCCCCAAGAGCATCTACGAGAACGTGGTCTACGGCCTGCGCATCCAGGGCATCAACCAGAAACGTGTGCTCGATGAAGCGGTGGAATGGGCACTGAAAAGCGCGGCGCTGTGGGATGAGGTCAAAGACCGCCTGCATGACTCGGCGCTCGGCCTCTCCGGTGGTCAGCAGCAGCGTCTGGTGATCGCCCGTACCGTGGCGGTGCAGCCGGAAGTGCTGTTGCTCGACGAACCCTGCTCGGCCCTCGACCCGATTTCCACGCTGAAAGTCGAAGAGCTGATCTACGAACTGAAATCCAAATACACCATCGTCATCGTCACCCACAACATGCAGCAGGCGGCGCGAGTCTCGGATTACACGGCGTTTATGTACATGGGCAAGCTGATCGAGTTCGGGGATACCGATACGCTGTTCACCAACCCGGCGAAGAAGCAGACAGAAGACTACATCACCGGTCGTTACGGCTGATGGCAAGCCCATCCTAAGCAGAGACGTTATTCGGTTAATTCAAGGGTTTGCACATGATTAACAAAGAAAACCTTACCCAGCACATTTCCCAGCAGTTCAACTCCGAGTTGGAGGAGGTGCGCAGCCACTTCCTGGCCATGGGCGGGCTGGTCGAGAAGCAGGTCAACGATGCGGTCACGTCGTTGATCGATGCCGATTCCGGCCTGGCCCAGCAGGTGCGCGAAGTCGACGGCCAGATCAACCAGATGGAACGCAATATCGACGAGGAGTGCGTGCGCATCCTCGCCCGACGCCAGCCGGCGGCTTCCGATTTGCGCTTGATCATCAGCATCTCCAAGGCAGTGATCGACCTCGAGCGCGTCGGCGACGAGGCGACCAAGATCGCCAAGCGCGCGATCCTGCTGTGCGAGGAGGGCGAGTCGCCGCGCGGCTATGTGGAAATCCGCCATATCGGCGATCAGGTGCGCAAGATGGTGCGCGAGGCGCTGGACGCCTTCGCCCGCTTCGACGCCGACCTGGCGCTGTCGGTGGCGCAATACGACAAAGTCGTCGACCGCGAGTACAAGACTGCCCTGCGTGAGTTGGTCACCTACATGATGGAAGACCCGCGCTCGATCTCGCGGGTGCTCAACGTCATCTGGGCGCTACGCTCGCTGGAACGCATCGGCGACCATGCGCGCAATATCGCCGAGCTGGTGATCTACCTGGTGCGTGGCACCGACGTGAAGCACATCGGCCTGACGCGGATGCAGGAAGAAGTGCAGGGTACGAAAAAAGGCAACTGAGTTGGCGGTGCCGGGCAGCGTTGGTGCGCTGCCCGTTGAGGAAAATGCCGCTGATCGCGGCATAGGCTGTATTTCGGTTGGCCTTTGGCCAGTCGCCATGACTATGCTTAAGGCCATCAAAATGGGAGTGGCCGATGAGCAAAGTCAGTGTGCTGGTAGTGGACGACGCAACTTTTATCCGAGATCTGGTGAAAAAGGGGCTGCGCGACCACTTTCCCGGCATTCAGATCGAGGAAGCCGTTAACGGGCGCAAAGCCCTGCAAATGCTGACACGCAAGCCGGTAGACCTGATCCTCTGTGACTGGGAAATGCCGGAAATGTCCGGTCTGGAACTGCTCAGTTGGTGCCGCGAACAAGACAACCTGAAGACCGTGCCCTTCATCATGGTCACCAGCCGAGGCGACAAGGACAACGTCGTGCAGGCGATTCAGGCCGGCGTTTCCGACTTTATCGGCAAGCCGTTTTCCAACGAACAGTTGGTCACCAAGGTCAAAAAGGCCCTCAGCCGTGCCGGCAAGTTGCAGGCGCTGGCCGCCAGCGCGCCGCCGAAGATGCTCAGTACTGGGGCTTACGCCAACGATTCGTTGTCTGCGCTGACTGCTGGTAAGGCCGATGTGGTCAAGCCCGCTGCGGTTCCTGCCGTGCAGTCGGCCGCCGCTTTCGCGGCTAAACCGGCAGTCAGTAAGACCGCTGTACCCAGCGCGAGCGCAGGCCGTGGTCAGGGTCAGTTGCGTTTGCCTAGCGGCAGCATGAGCTGCGTGATCAAGGCCCTCAGCCTGAAAGAGGCCCTGCTGGTGGTTAAGCGCACCGAGGCGTTACCGCAGGTCTTGGAAAGCGCGGTGTTAGACCTGGAGCAGGGCGAGAGCGCGGAAACCGCACGGCTTAATGGTTACCTGCATGCGGTCGCCGCGTTCGAGCCGAAGCCGGACAGCGAATGGCTGCAGCTGACGTTTAAGTTCGTCGACAAAGACCCGCAGAAGCTCGATTACCTTTCGCGGCTGATTGCCCGTGGCACCGCGCAAAAGCACTTCAGCCCGAGCGCCTGAATAATCCCGACCGGGCGCGGCGCATGCGAGATGGCTCACAGGCTTGGCGCGCCGGCTCGCTTCACGCCGGGGCGGCTGCTAGTCTCATTCCTCCGGACATACAAATCATAAGATCCGAGTCGATATGCTAGGGCGTTTGCTACTTCTCTGCAGTTTGTTGAGCCTTGCCGGCCAGGCAGTGGCGTTGACTATTTATAAGTACACCGATGCCAACGGCGTGGTCACCTATACCGATCAGGCTGCGCCCGGCGCGCAAGTGTTTGTGTTTCGCGACCGTATGGTTGAGCGCCTGGACAACCAGGTAAAGCTGCAAACCAAGAAACACGAAGCCGGTGAAACCCTGATGGTGCGCAACGACCTGTACGCCCCGGTACAGATTGAGCTGCGCCTGCACGCCACGGACAACGTCGCCGGCGTGCCGGACGAGCCGATCAGCTGGGTGCTGCCTCCACGCAGCAATATTCGCTTGCTGACCCTGGCTCCGCGTGATGCCCGCAAACCCATGCGTTACACCCCCAAGCTGCGTTATGCCATGGGCGACCCACGTTTGCTGCCGACCCAGCAACGCTATCCGCTGCCGTGGCGCGGCGGGCCGTTCCGCCTGACCCAGGGCGCCAACGGCAAGTACAGCCACTTCACCCCCAAAGGCCGCTACGCCATGGACATCGCCATGCCCGAGGGCACGCCGATTGTCGCCGCGCGCGGCGGCATGGTGGTGAAAACCGAGAATCGCCAGAGTGGCCGTGGCAACAACCCGTCTGGCAACTATGTGCGCATCCTGCATGACGACGGCACCATGGGCGTCTACCTGCACCTGATGCAAGGCTCGGTGGTGGTGCGCGAGGGCAGTAGGGTTAACACCGGCAGCCTGCTGGCGCGCTCCGGCAATACCGGCAACAGCACCGGCCCACACCTGCACTTTGTGGTGCAGCGCAACGTCGGCCTGGCCCTGGAGTCGATTCCCTTCGACTTCTCACAGCCGGTCAACAGCCTGCCTAACTTCGCCGTAGGCGGTGAATAAATACCTGCTGCCGGTGGCTCTCTGCGCTAGTGCGTAGGATGGGTTGAGCGCAGCGATACCCATCAGATGCGCCCGGTCGCCTCAATCCAGCTTGAGCACCTTGGCTAGGAGGATCTTCGGGCCTTTCATCTTTTTCACGATGATGCGCAGGCCGTCCACCTCCAGCACTTCCTCTTCTTCAGGCATGCGCTTGAGGGTTTCATAGATCAGCCCGGCCAGGGTTTCGGCTTCGACATGGTCGAGGTCGACCCCGAGCAGGCGCTCGACTTTGGCCAGCGGCGTGTCGCCGCGCACCAGCAACTTGCCCGGCTGGTAGGCGAGGATGCCGCGTTCGGCCTTGCGGTGTTCGTCCTGAATGTCGCCGACCAGGGCTTCCAGCACGTCTTCCATGGTCAGGTAGCCGATCACCTTGCCGTCGGCTTCCTCGACCAGAGCGAAGTGCGAGCCGCCCTGACGGAACTGCTCCAGCAGGTTGGACAGCGGCATATGCCGGTTGACCCGTTCGACCGGGTGCATCAGCTCGGCCAGTTTCAACGCCGAGGGCAGCATTTCCAGCAAGGACAGGTGCAGCAACAGGTCTTTGATATGCAGCACGCCGACAAATTCGCCGCTGCTCTCGTCGCAGATCGGGTAGCGGCTGTATTTGTGCCGGCGGAACACGCTGAACACTTCATCCAGCGTGGCGGTCAGCGGCAGGGACACCAGGTCCTCGCGGGAGTTGGCCCAGTCCACCACTTCCAATTCGCCCAGCTCGACGGCCGAGGCGAGTACGCGCATGTCCTGATCGTTGGGGTCGCTGGCACGTCTGGAGTGCAGGATCAGCTTGAGCTCGTCACGGCTGTAGTGGTGCTCATGGTGCGGCCCTGGCTCGCCCTGACCGGCCACGCGCAGGATGGCGTTGGCGCTGGCGTTGAGCAGGAAGATCGCCGGGTACATGGCCCAATAGAACAGGTACAACGGCGCGGCCGTCCACAGCGACAGCAGTTCGGGTTTGCGGATCGCCCACGACTTGGGCGCCAGCTCACCGACCACGATGTGCAGGTAGGAAATGATAAAGAACGCGGTAAAGAAGGCGATGCCATGCACCAGCTTCGGCGACTCGATGCCGATGTAGCCGAGCAGCGGTTCGAGCAGGTGAGCAAAGGCCGGCTCGCCGACCCAGCCAAGGCCGAGGGAGGCCAGGGTAATCCCTAGCTGGCAGGCGGAGAGGTAGGCGTCGAGCTGGTTGTGTACGGTGCGCAGAATATGTCCGCGCCAGCCGTTTTTCGCGGCCAGGGCTTCGACCTTGGTGGCCCGTAGCTTGACGATGGCAAACTCGGCGGCGACGAAAAAGCCGTTGAGTAAGACCAGAAACAGGGCGAATAAAACCAGGCCGAAATCGGCGAAGTAAGTGGCAGCGGTGTAACTCGAGGAGGGGTCCATACAGGGTTCGGGTAGTGGATGAGGGCTAAAGGGTGGGGGCTGGCCAGCGGCTTTGCAAGAGGGGCGCAGCGACTGGCCGTAGCTACTGACCGCGGCGCACCATCTGCAGGGTTGGGAAGTGGCAGGTGAAGGTGCTGCCCTTGCCGAGCTGGCTGGCAATGTCCAGGCGCGCGCGGTGGCGCAGCAGCACATGCTTGACGATGGCCAGGCCCAGGCCGGTGCCGCCGGTGTTGCTGGCGCGGCTGGAGTCAACGCGGTAAAAGCGCTCGGTCAGGCGCGGCAGGTGTTTGCCTTCGATGCCCAGGCCGGTGTCCTGCACGCTGAGGTGCGCGCCCTGCTCATCACTCCACCAGCGCACATGGATCTCGCCTTCGTCCGGGGTGTATTTCACCGCGTTGAACACCAGGTTGGAGAAGGCGCTGCGCAGCTCGGCTTCGCTGCCTTTGAGCTTGAGGTGCGGGTCCGCCTCCAGGCTGATGCGGTGGTGGCGCTCGCCGGACAGCGCCTGGGCATCGTTTTTGATGCTCAGCAGCAGCAGATCAATCGCCACCGGCTGGTTGTCCGAGGGGTAACCGGTGGCTTCCAGTTTGGCTAGCAACAGCAGGTCGTTGAGCAGGTTCTGCATGCGTCCGCCTTGTTGCTGCATCTGTTGCAGGGCGCGCAGCCAGCGTGGATTAACCTCCTCGACGTTATCCAGCAGGGTCTCCAGGTAGCCGCTGATCACCGTCAACGGGGTGCGCAGCTCGTGGGAGACGTTGGCGACGAAGTCTTTGCGCATCTGCTCCAGCTGGTGCAGCCGGGTGATATCACGCACCAGCATCAGGTGCTCGCGGTTGCCGTAACGGGTGATGTGGAATTGCAGGCGCAGGTGGTTATTCACCGGCGATGGCAGTTCCAGCGGCTCGTTGTAATTGTGGTTGTCGAAATACTCGATAAAGCGCGGGTCGCGCAGCAGGTTGGTGATCTGCTGGCCGCTGTCTTGCGGGGTTTTCAGGCCCAGGAGTTTCTCCGCGGCGATGTTCCACCACTCCAGGTTGCCGTCGCGGTCGAGCATGATCACCGCATCTTTCAGCGCGGCGGTGGATTCCTGCACGCGGTCGATTACCGCCTGCAGACGCCCGCGGACTTTTTGGTCGCGGCGCTGCAGGTGATAGATGCTGTCGAGTACCTCGCCCCACAGGCCATAGCCATCCGGCGGCGCTTCATCGTCCGCGCGGGTGCGCAGCCATTTGTGCAGGCGCAGCAGTTGTTGCAGATGCCAGCCGAGATAGCCGGCCAGGCCGAGCACCAGCGCCCAGGCGTATTCGCCGCTGATCAAACCGAGCAGCAGGCAAACGCCAACCAGCAGCGACAATTGGCGAGTCAGGGGGTGCCAGTCTTGGTTCAAATCAACCTCATCCGCCAATCAATCCGTGGTTGCCAGGTGCGGGTAGGGGCGCGGCCTAGCTTTTGGTGGAAAAACGGTAACCGGTGCCGCGTACGGTCTGCACCAGGCTCTCGTAAACCTCGCCGAGGGCTTTGCGCAGGCGCCGAATGTGCACATCGACCGTGCGTTCCTCAACGTAGACATTGCCGCCCCAGACCTGATCAAGCAACTGGCCACGAGTATACGCACGCTCTTGGTGGGTCATAAAAAACTGCAGCAAGCGGTATTCGGTAGGGCCCATTTCGGCGGGTTTGCCGTCGATGGTCACGCGGTGGCTGACCGGGTCCAGCAGCAGGCCGCCGACTTCGATTGGCCCTTCGTTGTCGATTGGCCCGGCGCGGCGCAGCACGGCTTTCAGGCGCGCGACCAGCTCGCGTGGGGAAAACGGCTTGGTGATGTAGTCATCGGCACCGACTTCCAGGCCCTGGATCTTGTTGTCTTCTTCACCTTTGGCGGTGAGCATGATGATTGGAATATCGCTGGTCAATTCATCGCGCTTGAGTCGCCGTGCCAGCTCGATACCGCTGGTGCCGGGCAGCATCCAGTCGAGCAGAATCAGGTCGGGTTTACGGTCGACGATGATGGCGTGGGCTTGCTGGGTGTTCTCCGCTTCCAGGCATTCGTAGCCGGCCATCTCCAGGGCCACGACGATCATTTCACGGATTGGTGCTTCGTCATCGACGATCAGGATGTTTTTGCCAACCATGGATCAAACCTCAAGTCATCTCGCAGTAATGGACTGCATTAGATAACGGAATTATTGCAGCCATATGACAGCTGCGCGTCATGGCCCAGCGCCGCCGTCCCCGTAGGGTCGGTTTCACTGCATCAGCGGCCCATCTTAGCTGCGTAAGGCGTAGTCGAGGACCAGGCCGATAAAGATCGCCAGCCCGGCCCAGTGGTTATGCAAAAAAGCCTTGAAGCAGGCCATCGGCTTGCGATTGCGAGTCGTGTGGTATTGCCAGGCAAAGCAGCCTGCCGCCGCCAGTAGGCCGAGGTGGAAGTACCCACCCAGTTCAAAACGCCCACCCGCGAGCAGCAGGCAGAGCAGCGCCAGGCCCTGCAGGGTCACGATGATCAGGCGGTCGGCATCGCCAAACAGAATGGCGGTGGACTTCACCCCGATCTTCAGGTCGTCGTCGCGGTCGGCCATGGCGTAGTAGGTGTCGTAGGCCACCGTCCACAACAGGTTGGCGATGTATAGCAGCCAGGCCTCGGGCGGCAGGCTGCCGGTTTCGGCAGTAAAAGCCATGGGCATGCCCCAGGAAAACGCCGCGCCCAGCACCACTTGCGGGTAAAAGGTGTAGCGCTTCATAAAGGGGTAGCACGCGGCCAGTGCCAGGCCGCCAAACGACAGCCAGATGGTCGTGGCATTGGTAAACAGCACCAGCACAAAGCTCAGCGCCACCAGCACGGCGAACAGCATCAGCGCTTCACGCGGCTGTACCTTGCCGCTGGCCAGCGGCCGCGCTTGGGTACGGCTGACATGGCCGTCGATGTTGCGATCGGCGTAGTCATTGATTACGCAGCCAGCGGCGCGCATGAGGAACACCCCGGCGACGAAGATAAACAGGTTCTTGGCGCTCGGTACGCCCTCGGCCGCTACCCACAACGCCCACAGGGTCGGCCACAGCAGCAGGTAAATGCCGATGGGTTTGTCCAGGCGCATCAGCTGGATAAAGTCCCAGGTGCGCGGGTGCAGGCGGTTGAGCGAGTGCAGCAGGCGGGTATACATCGGGCGCGTCTCCGTGCGGGTTGCCGCGGATTATACGGAGTCGGCGGGCGGGGTGGGGCCAGGGTTGAGCTGTAGGATGGGTGAACATAGCGATACCCATGCGGTACGGGTGGCGCTGCTTATTGATGGGGTACGCCTGCGGCTAACCCATCCTACGGCTCAATGGCAGCTGCGGCCCAGAAAGCCGGCAGAAACACCTCGGCGACTAATACGCTCAGCGCGCCACGGCTGAAGCACGAACGGCGGGCCCACAAGTCTTCGCCGCGTACCTGTTCCGGCAGCCAGGCGGTCGGGTAGTGGCAGGCTTGTAAGGGGCCGCGGGCGAAGGCGCGGTCGCTGAACAGCAACTCGCCGAGTGAACGGCTGCCGAGCTGATCGAGGCCCAAGCCGGAATCTTCCAGCGCGCTGCGCGCCGCCACGCTGCGGGCGAACACCCACGGCTGCAGATGGCCGCGCAGGAACACTTCACGCACCCAGCCCTGGCTGCCTGTGGCGACATTCAGTGCGGCGCACTCATCATCGCGCAGGACCTGCCAGCCTTCGCTCAGCGGTAATACGCTGAAGTGCTTGGCTGACAGTTCGACCAGGCGCTGGGTGAGCGAGTCCTGGTTGACGAACAACCAGCCGTAAACGTCCGCCGCCGGAGGCGGTTGCAATTGGCTGGCGCTCAGCCAGCGCGGCGGATAAGCGAGGGGAGCGTCGGGCACGGTCGGCAAGTCACCAGAAATGAAAGCGCGCGAGTGTAACAAATGCCCGTGCGCATCCAGATGCCTGCCGGGCTGAATCTTAAGCCTTGAGTGCGCGTACCTATGCCCAGCCTTCAAGGCGCATGGTCGCGCGCACCAGGCGTTGCTCTTCCTCTTCAATTTCCTTGAGGTTGTCGCGAATGCTGTGGATGTGTTCGCGCGCCGCGCGCTGCGCCTGCTCCGGTAGGCGCTCGATTACTGCGTGGTAGAGCCGTGTGTGTTGGCGGTCGATCTGACGTTTCTGCAGCGGCCGGTGGTAGAGGTTGTTGACCGAGGCAAACACCGTGCTGAGCATCAAGTCGGTCAACGACTGCAGGGTGTGCAGCAGCACCGGATTGTGTGAGGCCTCGCAGATCGCCAGATGGAAGGCATGGTCGAGGCGCGCATGTTCGCGCGGGTCAACCGGTACGGTCTGGCTGTGGGCGGCGAGCATTTCTTCGTAACGCCGGGTGAGCAAGACGAAATCCGCGTCGGTGCCGCGCAAGGCGGCCAGGCGCGCCGATTCGGCTTCCAGCAGGGCGCGCACTTCCAGTAGGTCGAAGAGGGTGCGTGGCTGCGAGTTAAACAGGTGCATCAAGGGGCTGGCATCGCGCGGGCCGTTGAGGGTGGCGACGCGCGAGTCGCGACCCTGGGCGGTTTCGATGATGCCGCGCCCGCGCAGCACTTTTAAGCCTTCACGCAGGGCCGAGCGGGATATTCCCAGTTTCTCGCACAGGCGGCGCTCCGAAGGCAGCGCCTGACCGACCTTGAGCACGCCATCGACGATCAAGCGCTCGATCCGCTCGGCGACCACATCGCTGACCTGGCGACGTGTTTCGGGGGGGGCTTCGGGCATATTCGTACTCCGATCAGCTGGTAGGACCAATTTTAACGGGTTGCTCGTTAGGCCATCAGGAACAGGGGCTAATCCACAGGCCGTATGACGGCAGGCAGTATTGCACATAGTGTGCGATTTAAAGAACTGGTCATACCAGTGCTTGAGGCGATAGACGTTCGGCGTCTGAAGCACTACACATAGGCCATAACTAAGCAGGCCGGGTCGCTACCGGTGTTGCACAAAAACAACGTCACGCGAGAAAGCCTGCCATGAGTATTCTGTACGACGAGCGCGTTGATGGGGCATTGCCCACGGTCGATAAGCCAGCCCTGCTGGCTGCTCTGCGTGAGTTGCTTCCAGATATGGAAGTGCTGCACACCCAGGAAGACCTCAAGCCCTACGAGTGCGATGGGCTCTCCGCCTACACCACCACGCCCATGCTGGTGGTACTGCCTGAGCGCATTGAGCAAGTCGAGCGCCTGCTCAAACTCTGTTATCAGCGCAATGTTCCCGTGGTCGCACGCGGCGCCGGTACGGGCCTGTCGGGCGGTGCCTTACCTCTGACCCAAGGCGTGCTGCTGGTGATGGCGCGCTTCAAGCACATTCTTGAGGTCAACCCCGAAGGGCGTTTTGCGCGGGTTCAGCCCGGCGTACGCAACCTGGCCATCTCCCAGGCAGCGGCCCCTTACGACCTCTACTACGCCCCAGACCCGTCTTCGCAAATCGCCTGTTCGATCGGTGGCAACGTCGCCGAGAACGCTGGTGGTGTGCACTGCCTGAAATACGGCCTGACCGTGCACAACCTGCTCAAGGTGGACATCCTCACGGTTGAAGGCGAGCGCATGACCCTGGGCAGCGACGCCCTGGATTCACCGGGGTTCGACCTGCTCGCCTTGTTCACCGGTTCCGAAGGCATGCTTGGGATCATCACCGAAGTCACGGTCAAACTGCTGCCCAAGCCGCAGGTGGCGAAAGTGCTGCTCGCCAGCTTTGACTCGGTGGAGAAAGCCGGCCGTGCGGTGGGCGAAATCATCGCTGCCGGCATCATCCCCGGCGGCCTGGAGATGATGGACAACCTGGCGATTCGCGCCGCCGAAGACTTTATCCGCGCCGGCTACCCGGTTGAGGCCGAAGCGATTTTGTTGTGTGAACTGGACGGTGTCGAAGCCGACGTGCATGACGAATGCGCCCGCGTTGAAGCCGTACTGACCCAGGCCGGGGCGACCGAAGTGCGCCTGGCCCGTGATGAAGCCGAGCGCGTCAAGTTCTGGGCCGGGCGCAAGAATGCCTTCCCGGCGGTCGGGCGGATCTCGCCGGATTATTACTGCATGGACGGCACCATCCCGCGCCGTGAGCTGCCGGGGGTGCTCAAGGGCATCAGCGATTTGTCCGCAGAATTTGGCCTGCGCGTGGCCAACGTATTCCATGCCGGTGACGGCAACATGCACCCGCTGATCCTGTTTGATGCCAACCAGCCTGGCGAGTTGGAGCGCGCTGAGGCCTTGGGCGGCAAGATCCTCGAACTCTGCGTCAAGGTCGGTGGCAGCATCACCGGCGAGCACGGCGTGGGCCGCGAGAAGATCAACCAGATGTGCGCCCAGTTCAACAGTGACGAGCTGACCTTGTTCCATGCGGTGAAAGCGGCCTTCGATCCGAGTGGCCTGCTCAACCCCGGTAAGAACATTCCGACCCTGCACCGCTGCGCCGAATTCGGCTCCATGCACGTGCACCACGGCAAGCTGCCTTTCCCTGAACTGGAGCGTTTCTGATGGTTATGCGTCACGACTTCGATGCCAGTGCGGCGCTGCTGGAACAAGTCAATCACGCCCTCAACAGCGCCACTGCGCTGCGCATTCAGGGCGGCAACAGCAAGGCGTTTCTCGGTCGCAAGGTCGAGGGCGAAGTGCTCGATACCCGCGCACATCGCGGCATCGTTAGCTATGACCCAACCGAGCTGGTGATTACTGCGCGCGCCGGCACGCCGCTGGCTGAGCTGGAAGCGGTGCTGGGCGAGGCGGGGCAGATGCTCACCTGCGAGCCCGCGCAATACGCTGGCGCGGCGACCCTGGGCGGCATGGTGGCTGCCGGCTTGTCGGGCCCGCGCCGGCCGTGGTCCGGTGCGGTACGCGACCTGGTGCTGGGCACGCGCTTGATCACCGGCATGGGCAAGCACCTGCGCTTTGGTGGTGAGGTGATGAAGAACGTCGCCGGCTACGACCTCTCGCGCCTGCTCGCCGGCAGCTTCGGCTGCCTGGGGGTGATCACCGAGGTGTCGCTCAAGGTGCTGCCCAAGCCGCGCCAGTGCCTCAGCCTGCGCTTGGAAATGGATGCAGCTTTTGCCCTGCAAAAACTCGCCGAGTGGGGCCAGCAGCCGATTCCACTGAGCGCCGCCAGTCATGACGGCCGTGCCCTGCATCTGCGCCTGGAAGGTGGCGAAGGCTCGGTGGCAGCGGCCCGTGAGCGCCTCGGTGGGGAGCTGCTGGAGAGCGCTTACTGGGCGGGCCTGCGCGAGCAGCGCCTGGACTTCTTCGCGGATCCACGGCCGCTGTGGCGTTTGTCCGTGCCGAGCCACACCGGCGTGCTGGTGCTGCCCGGCGAACAGCTGATCGATTGGGGCGGCGCGCAGCGCTGGCTGAAATCCGATGCTGATGCCGCGTTGATTCGCCAAAGCGTTGCCGCAGTCGGAGGGCACGCCACCTGCTTCACCGCTGGCCACTGTGACAGCCCGTTCCAGCCGCTGGCCGCGCCGCTGCTGCGTTATCACCGCCAGCTGAAAACCCAGCTCGACCCCCAGGGCATCTTCAACCCTGGCCGTATGTATTCCGAGGTATAAGCCGTGCAGACCAACCTGAGTGAACACGCCAAAAGTCTGCCGCGCGCCGAGGAAGCCGAAAGCATCCTGCGCAGCTGCGTGCATTGCGGCTTCTGCAACGCCACCTGCCCGACCTATCAGCTGCTCGGCGACGAGCTGGATGGGCCGCGCGGGCGTATCTACCTGATCAAACAGGTGCTCGAAGGCAACGAAGTCACCGCCAAGACTCAGCTGCACCTGGACCGCTGCCTGACCTGCCGCAACTGTGAAACCACCTGCCCGTCGGGTGTGCAGTACCACAACCTGCTGGACATTGGCCGCGCCGTGGTCGATGCCGCCGTGCCGCGCCCGTTGACCCAGCGCTTGTTGCGCGAAAGCCTGCGCGCGGTGGTGCCGAATGCCACCCTGTTCAAAGGCCTGACCCAGGTCGGTCAGGTGTTCCGGCCGCTGTTGCCGGCCAGCCTCAAGGCCAAGTTGCCCCGTGCTGTGAGTGTCGCCAAGCCACGCCCCGAACCGCGTCATGTGCGCCGTGTGCTGATGCTCGAAGGCTGCGTGCAGCCTGGTTTGGCACCCAACACCAATGCCGCCACGGCGCGGGTGCTCGATCGCCTGAAGATCAGCGTCACGCCGATCCATGAGGCCGGGTGCTGCGGCGCGGTGGATTACCACCTCAACGCCCAAGAGCAAGGCTTGCAGCGTGCGCGGAAAAATATCGACGCCTGGTGGCCGGCCATCGAGCAAGGCGCTGAGGCCATCGTGCAAACCGCCAGCGGTTGCGGTGCCTTCGTCAAAGACTATGGCCACATGCTGGCGCAAGACCCGGCCTATGCCGAGAAGGCCAAGCGCGTCAGCGCCCTGGCCAAAGACCTGGTTGAGGTGCTCAGCGGCGAACCGCTGGAGCAGCTCGGTGTGCTCGCCGACAAGCGCCTGGCGTTCCATTGCCCCTGCACCTTGCAGCATGCACAGAAGCTTGGCGGCGCCGTTGAGGGCGTGCTCGGACGTCTCGGTTTTGGCCTCACGGCCGTGCCCGACAGCCACCTGTGCTGCGGCTCGGCGGGGACCTATTCGCTGACCCAGCCGGAGCTGTCCAAACAGCTGCGCGACAACAAAATGAATGCCCTGGAAAGCGGCAAGCCGGAGGTGATCGTCACCGCCAATATCGGTTGCCAAACCCACCTCGACGGCGCCGGCCGCACCCCTGTGCGGCACTGGATCGAAATCGTCGAAGAAGCCCTTAATTAATTGGAGAACACCATGCACAGCAAAGCCGTACTGAGCCAGACCGATGTCAGCCGCATGCTCGCCGCTGCTCGCAGCGAAGCCGAGAAAAACAACTGGGCAGTGACCATCAGCGTGGTGGATGACGGCGGCCACCCGCTGGCCCTGGAGCGACTCGACGGTTGCGCGCCGATTGGTGCCTACATTGCCAGCGAGAAAGCCCGCAGCGCCGCCCTCGGCCGCCGCGAAACCAAGGGTTTTGAGGAGATGGTCAATGGCGGGCGCACGGCATTTCTCTCCGCGCCGCTGGTGACCTCGCTGGAAGGCGGCGTGCCAGTCATCGTTGATGGCCAGGTCGTCGGCGCACTGGGCGTTTCCGGGGTCAAGGCTGAGCAAGATGCCCAAGTGGCCAAAGCCGGTATCGCCGCACTGAGCTGACGGGCTGTTGAGGCGGTCCCTGAGTGGCCGCGCGGGCGCCTAGCGCCGAACATGTAGTGATTTTAGGAGAGTGGAAAATGACCGATCGCGTGAACTGCCAGCGCCTGCAAGTGGCCGCCAATCTGCAACGTTTTGTCGACGAGGAAGTGCTGCCAGGTAGCGGCATCGAGCGCGAGGCATTCTGGGCCGGCTTCGATGCCCTGGTGCACGACCTTGCGCCGCTGAATCGAGCGTTGCTGGCCGAGCGCGATGCCCTGCAAGTCCAACTGGACACCTGGCACCGCGAGCACCCGGGTTCAATTAGTGACATGCCGGCCTACCGCGCCTTCCTTGAATCCATTGGCTACCTGCTGCCACAGCCGGACAGCGTGCAAGCCAGCACCGCTAACGTCGACAGCGAAATCGCCACTCAGGCCGGCCCGCAGCTGGTGGTGCCAGTGATGAACGCGCGCTACGCGCTGAATGCTGCCAACGCCCGTTGGGGGTCGCTGTATGACGCCCTGTATGGCACCGACGCCATCAGCGAAGACGGTGGTGCGCAGAAGGGCCCAGGTTACAACCAGGTACGCGGCGACAAGGTGATTGCCTTCGCCCGCGCCTTCCTCGATCAAACTGCGCCGTTGGCGACAGGCTCCCACGTTGATTCGACCCGCTATCAGGTGGTTGACGGCCAGCTGCAAGTGACCCTGAAAGATGGCAGACAAAGCGGCCTGGCTCAGGCTGACAAGTTTGTCGGCTACCAGGGCGAGGCCAACGCGCCGACCGCCGTGCTGCTGAAAAGCAACGGCCTGCACGTAGAAATTCAGATTGATGCCAGCAGCCAGATCGGTGCGACCGACGCGGCTGGGGTAAAAGACCTGCTGCTCGAGTCCGCGCTGTCGACCATCCTCGACTGTGAAGACTCGGTGGCGGCGGTCGATGCGGCCGACAAGGTGGTGATCTACCGCAACTGGCTCGGCCTGATGAAGGGCAACCTCAGCGAAGAGCTGGAGAAGGGCGGCAAGCGCATTGTCCGACGGCTTAACCCGGACCGCGCCTACACCGCCGCTGCCGGCGGCGAGTTGACGCTGCACGGTCGCTCACTGCTGTTCGTGCGTAACGTCGGCCACCTGATGAGCAACCCGGCGATCCTCGACGGCGAAGGCAATGAGATCCCCGAGGGCATTCTCGATGGCGTGATGACCAGCCTGTGCGCCTTGCACGACCTGCAGCGTCGCGGTAACTCGCGCACTGGCAGCGTCTACATCGTCAAGCCGAAGATGCACGGCCCGGCCGAAGTGGCCTTCGCCGACCAGCTGTTCGGCCGTATCGAAGACCTGCTCAAGCTGCCGCGGCATACCCTGAAAATGGGCATCATGGACGAGGAGCGCCGCACCAGTATCAACCTCAAGGCCTGCATCGCCGCCGCCGGCGCGCGGGTGGCCTTTATCAACACCGGCTTCCTCGACCGCACCGGCGACGAGATGCATACCGCCATGGAGGCCGGCGCCATGCTGCGCAAGGGCGACATGAAGAGCAGCGCCTGGATCCAGGCCTACGAGCGCAACAACGTGCTGGTGGGGCTGAGCTGCGGCCTGCGTGGTCGTGCGCAGATCGGCAAGGGCATGTGGGCCATGCCGGACCTGATGGCCGCCATGCTTGAGCAGAAAATTGGCCACCCCAAGGCCGGTGCCAACACCGCCTGGGTGCCGTCGCCGACCGCTGCGACCCTGCACGCCATGCACTACCACCAGGTGGACGTGCAGGCCGTGCAGCGTGAGTTGGAGGCCATCAACTTGGCCAGCCAGCGTGACGAACTGCTTAACGGTTTGCTCAGCGTGCCCGTGGCGGCCGAGCGTAACTGGAGCGCCAGCCAGATTCAGGAAGAGTTGGACAACAACTGCCAGGGCATCCTCGGCTATGTGGTGCGCTGGGTTGAGCAGGGCGTAGGGTGCTCCAAGGTCCCGGACATCCACAACGTCGGCTTGATGGAAGACCGCGCGACCCTGCGTATCTCCAGCCAGCACATTGCCAACTGGCTGCACCACGGGGTGATCAGTGAGGCCCAGGTGCGGGAGTCGCTGGAGCGCATGGCCAAGGTGGTTGATCAGCAGAACGCCGGTGATAGCGCCTACCGGCCGATGGCGGCGGATTACGCGAGGTCAGCTGCCTTCCAGGCCGCCAGTGATCTGGTGTTCAAGGGGCGCGAGCAGCCGAGCGGCTACACCGAACCATTGCTGCATGCCTGGCGTCTGCGCTTCAAGCAGCAGGAGGGCTAACCCGACCCGATTTATAAAAACGCCCCGTCAGGCTTGCCTGCCGGGGCGCTTGAGCATTGGTGCCGGCCGGGGCAACAGCCCGGTCCGTCATCCAAGGATCTGCGCAGGTGTTGTTGAGGGTTTCTCGGCGGCCTGACAGGTCCCTATGCGTGGCACCGGGCATCCCCCGGAACACTGTGGTTCACAATAACAAATAGGAACCTACTCATGAGTCAAACACTGCTGTCGATACTGGCCTTCGTGCCGCTGGTACTGGCGGGTGTACTGCTGATCGGCTTTCGCTGGCCAGCCAAGTACGCCATGCCGGTGGTCTTCCTGCTCACCGCGATCATTGGTCTGACGGCCTGGGATATGTCCTTTAATCGGGTGCTGGCGTCCAGCCTGCAAGGCCTGATTCTTACCGCCGCGATCCTCTGGATCATCTTCGGCGCGATCCTGCTGCTTAATACCCTCAAGCATTCGGGTGGCATCGCTGCCATCCGCCGCGGCTTCGCCACCATCACCCCGGACCGTCGGGTCCAGGCGCTGATCGTGGCGTGGCTGTTCGGTTGCTTTATCGAAGGTGCCTCGGGCTTTGGTACGCCTGCCGCCGTGGCGGCGCCGCTGTTGGTGGCCCTGGGCTTCCCGGCGCTGGCTGCAGTGGTACTGGGCATGATGGTGCAATCCACGCCGGTGTCCTTCGGCGCCGTGGGTACGCCGATTCTGGTCGGGGTGGCCGGTGGCCTGGACCAGGCGGGCATGAGTGCCCAACTGGCCGCGCTGGGCAGTAGCTGGGAGGTGTTCTTCCACCTGATCTTCTCGCGCGTGGCGATTACCCACGGCCTGATCGGCATCCTGATGCCACTGATCATGCTGTCGATCATGACGCGCTTCTTCGGCAAGAATCAGTCCTGGAAAGAAGGCCTGGAAATGGCCCCGTTTGCCATTTTCACCGGCTTGGCGTTCGTCATCCCTTACATCGCCGCTGGGGTATTCCTCGGGCCTGAGTTCCCGTCGATGATAGGTGCGATGGTGGGCTTGGCGATTGTCATCCCGGCGGCCAAGGCGGGCTTCCTGCTGCCTAAGACCGCTTGGGACTTTGCGCCGGCCAGCGAGTGGCCAGCCGAGTGGATGGGCAAGATCGAGATGAAGCTCGAAGACATCGCCGGTAAAACGCCGATCTCGGTGCGCATGGCCTGGGCTCCTTATGTGCTGCTGGCGATTTTCCTGGTGGCGTCGCGGGTCTTCCCTGAGCTGAAGGCGGCCCTGCTGTCGGTCAGCTTCGGCTGGATCGACATCCTCGGTGAAACCGGTATCTCCGGCAAACTCGAGCCGCTGTACCTGCCGGGCGGCATTCTGTGCATGGTGGTGCTGGTCACCGCGTTGCTGCACCGCATGCGCTTGTCCGAACTGGGCGCTGCTGTGCATGAGTCGAGCCGTACCCTGCTGGGCGCGGGTTTCGTGCTGATCTTCACCATCCCAATGGTGCGGATCCTGATCAACTCCGGGGTCAACGGTGCTGATCTGGTGTCGATGCCGGTGGCCATGGCGCAACTGGTGGCCGACAGCGTAGGCGGGGTTTATCCGTTCTTCGCCCCGGCAGTGGGTGCTCTGGGTGCCTTTATCGCCGGTTCCAACACCGTGTCTAACCTGATGCTGTCGCAGTTCCAGTTCAACGCGGCAGGCCTGCTCGGGTTGTCCGGGGCGATGATGGTGGCCGCGCAGTCGGTGGGTGCGGCGGCGGGTAACATGATTGCCATTCACAACGTGGTAGCGGCTTCGGCCACTGTCGGTCTGCTCGGTCGCGAAGGGATCACCCTGCGCAAGACCATCCTGCCGACCCTCTACTACCTCGTGGCAGCCGGTAGCATCACCATGATTGCCATGTACGGCATGGGGATAGCCGATCCGCTGATGCAAGCGGCGGGTTAATCGCCCACTCGTCTGCCCGCCACCCGGCGGGCAGACGCCTATGTTGATTGGCCGCCCGCAAGGCGGCCTTTCTCGTCTTGCGGCTTGGCGCACCTGCCCATATACGGTAGTTTCCCCGCGCAATAGCTGTGTGATCCCCTGAGGTAGTTATGAAAAAGTGGCAATGTGTGGTCTGTGGGCTGGTTTACGACGAGAGCCAGGGCTGGCCTGATGAAGGCATCGCCGCCGGTACGCCATGGCAGGATGTGCCGGAAGACTGGCTGTGCCCTGACTGCGGCGTGGGTAAGCTGGATTTCGAAATGATCGAAATCGGCTAAGCCATTGTTGCCGATCGACGGCGCTCGCAATGGCCGCCCGCGAGCTCGCAAAATTGGCCGCAGGTTAGGCGCTCAGGCTGTGAAAAGCGGCGACCTATGGGTCGCCGTTTTGCTGCGCTCAGACACATACTGAGCGCCTCGGGCGGGTTAACAAGTGGCGAGGTGGTTATGCGCAAGTGGCAGTGTGTGGTGTGCGGTTTTATTTATGACGAGGCCCTCGGCTTGCCCGAGGAAGGCCTCGCCCCTGGCACCGCCTGGGAAGACATTCCCGCCGACTGGCTGTGCCCCGATTGCGGCGTCGGCAAGCAGGATTTCGAGATGATCGAAATCGCCTGAGAGCCTGTTGATGATCTGCTGCACGTCGCTCCTGCGGCGTTAAAAACAGGCTTGCAGGTCTCTAGCTGGCGAGATCACGAGCAGATTCTTATCTACGCGTCCTGAAATTTATTAGCGCCGCCGTTCTGCGCGGCCAGTGTGAGGAAAGCAATATGAGTGCACCTGTCGTCATCGTCGGCACCGGCCTGGCCGGCTACAACCTGGCCCGTGAATTTCGCAAGCTCGACAGCGAAACTCCGCTGCTGCTGATCAGCGCTGACGACGGTCGCTCGTATTCCAAGCCGATGCTGTCCACCGGCTTTGCCAAAAACAAGGATGCCGATGGCCTGAGCATGGCCGAACCCGGCGCCATGGCCGAGCAACTCAAGGCGGAAGTCCGCACCCATACCCGCATCAGCGGCATCGATCCCGCTCATCAGCAGCTGTGGATCGGTGAAGAGGCCGTCGCCTATCGCGACCTCGTGCTGGCCTGCGGCGCGGAGGTTATTCGCGTACCCGTGCAGGGTGATGCTGGCGATGCAATCTTCTCGATCAATGACCTAGAGGATTACGCGCGCTTTCGCGCGGCCGCCGCCGGTAAGCAACGGGTATTGTTGCTCGGCGTTGGCCTGATCGGTTGTGAGTTTGCCAATGACCTGAGCCTCGGCGGTTATCAGGTTGAGTTGGTGGCACCCTGCGAGCAGCTGATGCCTGGCTTGCTGCATCCGGCCGCTGCCGCCGCTGTGCAGGCGGGTCTGGAAGGTCTGGGCGCGCGGTTTCACCTCGGTCCGGTGTTGGCCAGCCTGAATCACCAGGGCGATGCACTGCAAGCACGTCTGTCTGACGGCACGCTGATTGAGTGCGACCTGGTGCTCTCGGCGGTGGGGTTGCGCCCGCGCATCGACTTGGCGGCGGCTGCCGGCCTGGCGGTTAATCGCGGGGTGGTGGTCGATCGCCAGCTGCGTACTACCCACACCAATATCTACGCCCTGGGCGACTGCGCCGAGGTGGATGGCATCAACCTGCTCTATGTCATGCCGCTGATGACCTGCGCCCGTGCCTTGGCGCAAACCCTGGCCGGCAACCCCACTGCGGTGAGCTACGGCCCCATGCCGGTGACGGTAAAAACCCCGGTCTGCCCATTGGTGGTGTCGCCGCCTCCGCGCGGGCTGCAGGGCGAATGGAGCGTTGCAGGCAGTGGCGCTGACATCAAGGCGCTGTGCCACGACAGCAGCGGCGCGCTGCTCGGCTACGCGCTCACCGGTACGGCCGTGCAAGATAAACTGGCTTTGAATAAGCAGCTGCCGGCGCTGCTGGCCTGAATGACGGCTGTTCTGTCGGATATGCCGCAAATTTGCCCGGTTTAACTGTCTGACAAGACTGGCGCAGGGCCCAATGCCATGCCATTCTCCCTCAGCCTGCCGCAGCCTAGAGCTGTTGCGGTGCCTTGGTATCTGCTCACGCAGAGCAGCCCGGACACAACAACAAAAAACCGTAAAGAGGCATTTATGCGTAAACCGGAACTCGCCGCCGCCATCGCCGATAAGGCGGATCTGACTAAAGATCAGGCAAACCGTGTACTTAACGCCGTACTCGAAGAAATCACCAACGCCCTGAACCGTAAGGACAGCGTTACCTTGGTGGGCTTCGGTACTTTCGTACAACGCCACCGCGGTGCTCGCACCGGTAAAAACCCGCAAACCGGTCAGCCGGTACAGATTAAGGCCAGCAACACTGTCGCCTTTAAGCCAGGTAAATCCCTGAAAGACGCGGTTAACTGAGTCCTCAGACCCGGGGCCTTTGGCTCCGGGCGGCTGCGCACCGGCCTGCGTGTTCACGCCCTTCTTCCGGCCGGATGTAGTCCTCGCGACAACCCGCTACAATGCGCCGCCTTTTCCTTCCCCTTTGCGAGGCCTCGCGCATGAAATTCCGTTTTCTTCTGTGGATGCTGGGCCGCTTGATGGCCAAGGCCAGTCGTGAAAACCCGGCGTTCCAACAGCAGCTTGTTGACCGCGATATGACCTTCCAATTGCACACCCTGGACGGCAAGGTGGCGCGCCACTTCATCGTCAAAGACCAGCGCATCAGCAGTAAGCGTGGCCCGGCCAATGCGCCCGCATTCGCCCTCGGCTTCAAGGACGCGGCTTATGGTTTCGCCACCATGAGCGCGAAGAACAAGCAGCTGGCGTTTATGCAGGGCATTCAAAACAAGGACATCCAGATTCAGGGCAACCCGGCGCTGGTGATCTGGTTCCAGGGCCTGACCAAATACCTGATGCCGAAGAACAAAAGCGCCTCGAAAAAAGCCGCCTGACTTCGTAGCCGTGCGCGTCGGCGCTGGTCGCCGCGTACGCCTTTCGCTAGGCTGGTCGTTGCCATAGTGAGAGTTTGCCCATGCGTCTGCCGCTGATTGCCTTGCTGTTGTCGTCTTCCCTTGCCTACGCTGCGCCGTCTAAAGTCGAAGCCTTGGCGCCAGTCTTCAAACTGGCCGGTATTCGTTTGCTTTGCGAACAGACTGCGCCGCTGGTTCAGCGCGGCCTGCCGGATAAACAGCAAGCGCAGTTGGCCAAGGTGTTTTCCGCCGATAGCCTGTGCCTGGATTTGGCCAAGCGCCTGGCCGGCCAGCTCAAGCAAACGCAGTTGCAGCAGGCTCAGCGCCTGTTGGAAAGCCCGTTGGCGCAGGGCTTTACCGCTGCCGAGCGGGCTGTCGGTGAGGACGGCGCAGAAGCGCTGGCGGCCTATCGCCAGCAGCTGCGCGAGCGTCCACCGCGTGAAGAGCGTTTGGCCTTGGTGCGGCGCCTGGATGCGGCCGCACACACCACTGCGCTGGCTACCCTGCTGCGTTATGAGGTCGGTAAAACCCAGGCGTTCCTGGCCTTGCAGGCCCGTGGCGAAAGCATCGACGAGGCAGCCCTGAGCCGCCAGACCCAGGCACAGGAAGCCGCGTTGCGCGTCTCCAGTGCCGAGGCGGTGGAGTCCTTTATGTTCTACGCCTACCGGCAGATGCCCAGCGCACAGTTGGCTGAGTATGCGGCGTTATATGAGCAGCCAGCAGTCACCCAGCTACTCGATAGCAGCGTGCGGTTACTGCCAGAGTTGTTTGCGGCGCGGCGTGCGCAGCTGAAGCAATAACCGGCAGCACAAAGCCAAAAGGGGCCCTTAGGCCCCTTTTTTATGCGGCGAACTCAGTGCGCCGGATGGAATTGCGCAGCCAGTTCGCGCAGCGCGACCTCGGCGGCGAGGACCTTGCTCACCGCTTCCTCGGCCTTGTCACGGCTGATGCCGAGGTTGTCGAACAGGCTTTGCGGAATCTCGCTCTGTGGCCCTGCACCGATGCCGCGGTTGCGCAGCAGGCTAACCGACAGGCACACCAGGTTTGGATAGGCGGCATGTACGCCGTTGTACTCGGCGTCGTGCTGGAAGCGCAGGGCGCTGAGCAGTTCTTCCGGCATATCCCAGTAGCGCATCAACCAGGCACCGATTTGCTCGCGGGTAATACCCAGCAGATGCTGCTCGATATAGCTGGAGGGCAGGTGTGGGTTGACCTCCAGGTGTCGGCAGATCAGCGAGAAGTGCGGCGGGAACACATGCGCCAGCACCAGGTAGCCGAAGTTATGCAGCAGGCCAGCGAGGTAGCTCAGGCCGGCTTCCGGGCGCTGCGCGCGCGGAATGGCGCGGGTCAGGCCTTCGATCACCGCCGCGCTGTAAATCGCTTGTTGCCAATACGGCGTGGCGTGTTGCGGGTTGTCCTTGGGCAGGCTCAGGGTTTTACCCAGAGCCAGGCCCAGCGCCAGGTTGATCACCAGATCGAAGCCCAGCACGCGAACGATGGCATCTTCCACCGAGCGGATCTTGCCCGGCGCGGCGTAGTAGGGTGAAGCGGCCCAGCTGACCACCTGAGCGGCCAGGGCAGGGTCGGTTTCGACCACGCCGGTCATGTCATCGACCGTTGCGTCGGGGTCGACGCGCAGCTTGATGATCTTCTGTGCGGTTTCCGGTAGCGGTGGAATCTCGATGGTTTCTTCCAGGCGTTGCTGGATGCGTCGGGCGGTAAAGGCCTGCACCGCTTGAGTGATTTCCGCGCGGTCGTCATCCGGGCGGTCGAGGTTCAGGCGGATATTGCTCAGGGGTTCACCGAAGCGTGCGGCACTGGCCTTGCTCAGCAGGCTCTTGAATGCCTCGCTGCTCAGCTCCAGCAGTACGCCGCGCTGGCCGGACTCGATATACAGGCTGGGTACCTGCAGCAGGCGCTCGTCATACAGGCACGGCGAGCTGGTCAGTGGTGGTAAGCCGGGCAGCATTTTCAGGTTGTGCTTGCTGAGCATGCGCTCCAGGCGATCCGGTTTAACCGCCACCAGCTGACGCCCGGTAAGCTCAGTGAGGCGGTTAAGGTCGAGCAACTGGTCCTGCGGGAAAAGTACCAGCAGCGCGCCCACGGCATCATCCAGCAACACCGCTTGCAGGCGTTGCGCGGCCGGTAAACCGGGCAGGTCACGGCAGACTTGGTAGGCCAGACCGAGCTTGTCCAGCATTTGCAAAATCACCGCTGGCGGGCGCGGAGCAGTGTCGGGGGCAAGGGCGAGCTCAGTCATGGCGGTATCCGGCAAAGGCAGCAATGTTTTGAGTATAAACAGCGTGCTGGCGAAAATGCGCGCTAGCTGACAGTTGTGTTGTGTACTGGCTCACACTTGACCGTACTGCTGGCCATGCCGTAACCAGCGCTCAAGCAGCGGGCTGACATGTTGCGGCCAGTGATCCAGGAGTGCCTGGGCCGCGTCGCGGACGGCGGGCAGCAGGTCAGCATCGCGCATCAGGTCGGCCACCTTGAATTGCAGCAGGCCGGTCTGGCGGGTGCCGAGCATCTCGCCGGGGCCGCGCAGTTCCAGGTCTTTTTCGGCGATAACGAAGCCATCGCAAGTCTCGCGCATGATGGCCAGGCGCTGGCGACCCAATTGCGACAGCGGCGCGTGATAGAGCAGCAGGCAATGGCTGGCGGCGCTGCCGCGGCCGACTCGTCCGCGTAACTGGTGGAGCTGGGCCAGGCCCAGGCGCTCAGGGTTCTCGATGATCATCAGGCTGGCGTTGGGCACATCGACGCCCACCTCGATCACCGTGGTGGCAACCAGTAATTGCAGTTGGCCCTGCTTGAACTGCTCCATCACTGCGGCTTTTTCCGCGGGTTTCATGCGCCCGTGGATCAATCCGACATTCAGCCCGCCGAGTGCAGCGCTGAGGTCGACGAAGGTGGTTTCGGCGGCCTGACAGGTCAGCTCTTCGGATTCCTCGATCAGCGTGCACACCCAGTAAGCCTGACGGCCCTCGTTGCAGGCCAGGCGCACGCGCTCGACCACTTCCAGGCGGCGACTGTCGGCGATTACCAGGGTGTTGACCGGGGTACGGCCGGGCGGCAGCTCATCGAGGATGGAGGTGTCGAGGTCGGCGTAGGCACTCATCGCCAGGGTTCGGGGGATTGGCGTGGCGGTCATGATCAGCTGGTGTGGGCACATGCGTCCGCCAATGCCTTTCTGCCGCAAGGCCAGGCGTTGCTGCACACCGAAGCGGTGCTGTTCGTCGATGATCACTAGGGCGAGCTTCTGAAAGCGTACCTCGTCTTGAAACAGCGCATGGGTGCCAACCACCATGGGCGCACCGCTGGCGATCTGTTCCAGGGCACTGGCGCGAGCCTTGCCTTTGAGCTTGCCAGCCAGCCAGGCGACCTCCAGGCCCAGCGGGGCCAGCCATTTGCTGAAGTTGATAAAGTGTTGCTCGGCGAGAATCTCGGTGGGGGCCATCAACGCCACCTGATAACCGGCTTCCAGCGCTTGTAGCGCGGCAAAGGCGGCAACCACGGTCTTGCCGGCACCCACATCGCCCTGCACCAGGCGCAGCATGGGTTCGCTCTGGCTGAGGTCGTAGGCGATTTCCGCGCCGACCCGTTGTTGTGCGCCGGTGGGGGTAAAGCCCAGGTTGGCCAGGTACTGCTGCGGCAGGCTTTTCGCCAGTGGCAACGCTGGCGCCTGCTGTGCGCGCACGCTCTCGCGCAGGCGTTGCAACGACAGCTGGTGGGTCAGCAGTTCTTCGAAGGCCAGGCGGTGTTGGGCCCAGTGGCGGCCTTCGGCGAGCTCTTCGAGATCAGCGTCTGGCGGTGGTCGATGCAGGTAGCGGATCGCCTGATCCAGCGGGCTGAGCTGGTAATCGTCGGCCAGCTCGCGCGGTAGCCAGTCCGGCAGGCTGTGTGGGCCCAGGCGCGCCAGGGCTTGCTCACTGAGCTGGCGCAGGCGTTGCTGGGTCAGGCCCTCGGTGGTCGGGTAAATCGGCGTCAGCGTCTGCTCGACCGCGATTGGCTCGCTACCGGAGAGGGCGCGGTATTCCGGGTGATAGATTTCCAGGCCGGAAGAGCCGGGGCGTACTTCGCCATAGCAGCGCACCTGGGTGCCGCGTTTCAGGCCTTCCTTCTGCGCCTGGCTGAAGTGATAGAAGCGCAGGCTGAGGGTGCCGCTGCCGTCCTGCAGGCGCACCAGCAAACTGCGGCGGCGGCCCATAACCACGTCGGCACCGGCGACTATGCCTTCAACTACGGCATCCTGGCCGGGGCGCAGCGCACCAATCGGTACGATGCGGGTGCGATCCTGATAGCGCAGCGGCAGGTGGAACAGCACATCCTGCAAGGTTTCCAGGCCGACCTTGGCAAGTTTTTCGGCCAGCGCTGCGCCCACGCCTTTCAGCGCGGTGACAGAGACGGCAGCCAGTTCGGACATGCCCTGGCCTTAGTCGTGCTTGGGCAGCGGACGCGCCACCGAGCACAGGCGGATCGAGTCGGTCAGCACTTCAATGGCGTTTGGCCGCGGGAAGCTGGCGCGCCAGGCGATGGCCACGGTGCGGAACGGCGTTGGCGCACTGAGTGGGCGCACTTCGATCACGCCGGGGGCGTAATGGTGGCTGTCGACGGCGGAGAACGGCAGGATCGACACCCCCAGGCCAGAGGCGACCATATGGCGGATGGTTTCCAGCGAGCTGGACTCCACCGTGGTGTGTTTGGCGCTGTCTTCGCCGCCTTTACGCAGCGTCGGGCAGGCTTCCAGTACCTGATCACGGAAGCAGTGGCCTTCGCCAAGCAGCAGCAGGCTTTTGTCATTCAACAGCTTGCTGTCGATGGTTTTCATCGCCGCCCACGGGTGGCCAAACGGCAGCAGGGCGTAGAACGGCTCGTCGTACAGCGGCTTGGTCAGCACATCGGCTTCATGGAACGGCAGGGCGATGATGATCGCGTCCAGTTCACCGTTGCGCAGCTTGTCGCGCAGCACATGGGTGAAGTTTTCCTCGATATACAGCGGCATGTCCGGGGCGACCCGGTGCAGCTGCGGGATTAGATGTGGGAACAGGTAAGGCCCGACGGTGTAAATTGCACCGATTTTCAGCGGCGCGGCCATCTGGTTCTTGCCGGCCTGGGCCAGTTCACGGATGCCCTGGGCCTGCTCCAGGACCTTTTGCGCCTGGGTGACGATGCCTTCACCGACGGGCGTCAGGCGCACGGCGCTCTTGCTGCGCTCGAAGATCAGCACGCCGAGTTCATCTTCGAGCTTTTTCACCCCCACCGACAGCGTTGGCTGGCTGACATGGCAGCGCTCAGCGGCGCGGCCGAAGTGCTGTTCCTGAGCGAGGGTGACTATGTAGCGCAGTTCAGTGAGGGTCATAGTCTTTATCCATTAAGTTGGGCCCAAGCATAGCGGCTGTATTCAATGGAACCAACAGTTGATGCCGTCCAGGGGCGCAGGCTGAAGGCGGAGAGCAGTTTTGGCGATTGGCTACTTATTAATGTCGCTTTGTGAACAGAAAATAATTAGTTACTAATCAGTTGTGCGCATAGAATTGCGAGCATACTTGGCGGGCGACCCAGGCCGGGCTTTCGCACTCGCCATAAAAAAATAAACAGGCCGTTCCTTTTACCCAAGGAGTACCGGCATGCCTGATGCGGTAACGACCATGTCCCATAACTGGGCTTTTGCTGTGTTCCTGCTTGGAGTCTGCGGGCTCATCGCCTTTATGCTTGGGCTGTCCAGCCTGCTGGGGAGCAAAGCCTGGGGCCGCAGCAAGAACGAGCCCTTTGAGTCCGGCATGTTGCCCGTCGGCAGCGCGCGTCTGCGCCTGTCAGCCAAATTCTATCTGGTCGCGATGCTCTTCGTGATCTTCGACGTTGAAGCCCTCTTTCTCTTCGCTTGGGCAGTCTCGGTACGCGAAAGCGGCTGGGCTGGGCTGATCGAAGCTACAGTCTTTATAGCAATTCTGTTGGCAGGTCTTGTCTACCTTTGGCGGGTCGGGGCGCTCGATTGGGCACCTCAGGGTCGTCGTGAGCGGCAGGCGAAGCTAAAACAATGAGGCTTTGGCGATGCAATACAAACTTACCCGGATCGATCCGGATGCGCCTAACGAGCGCTATCCGGTCGGCGAGCGGGAGACGGTTTCCGATCCGCTGCTAGACGATCAAGTCCACAAGAACATCTACATGGGCAAGCTCTCGGATGTTCTTAATGGCGCAGTGAACTGGGGGCGCAAGAACTCCCTGTGGCCGTATAACTTCGGCCTGTCCTGCTGCTATGTGGAAATGACCACCGCCTTTACCGCGCCGCACGATGTGGCACGGTTTGGTGCGGAGGTAATCCGCGCCTCCCCACGCCAGGCAGACTTCATGGTCATCGCCGGTACCTGCTTTATCAAAATGGCCCCGGTCATCCAGCGTCTGTACGAACAGATGCTGGAGCCTAAGTGGGTGATCTCGATGGGTTCGTGCGCCAACTCCGGCGGCATGTATGACATCTATTCCGTGGTCCAGGGCGTCGATAAGTTCTTGCCGGTCGACGTCTATATCCCTGGCTGCCCACCGCGTCCTGAGGCATTCCTGCAAGGCTTGATGCTGCTGCAGGAATCGATCGCCCAGGAGCGTCGCCCGTTGTCCTGGGTGGTTGGTGATCAAGGGGTTTACCGCGCCGACATGCCTTCGCAGAAAGAGCAACGCCGCGAAGAGCGCATCGCTGTAACCAACCTGCGCAGCCCCGACGAAGTGTGAGCCTGGGCTCGCTTGAGCCCGCCTACTGACGCCGTTGACCTAAGCGATCGAGACCATGACTGCACAGAGCACTCTGTCCATACCGCCTTACAAAGCTGACGACCAAGACGTGGTCGTCGAACTGAATTCCCATTTCGGCGCTGACGCCTTTACCGTGCAGAGCACCCGTACCGGCATGGCGGTGCTGTGGGTGGCGCGCGAGCGCTTGGTCGAGGTGCTGACCTTTCTGCGTAACCTGCCGCGCCCCTACGTCATGCTGTATGACTTGCATGGCGTCGATGAGCGCCTGCGCACTCAACGGCGTGGCTTGCCCGGTGCGGATTTCACCGTGTTCTACCACCTGATGTCGCTGGAACGTAACAGCGACATCATGATTAAGGTGGCGCTCAATGAGCGTGACCTGAACCTGCCCAGCGTTACTAGCATCTGGCCCAATGCCAACTGGTACGAGCGTGAAGTGTGGGACTTGTACGGCATTCACTTCAGCGGTCATCCGCACCTGACCCGGATCATGATGCCGCCGACCTGGGAAGGGCATCCGCTGCGCAAGGATTACCCGGCGCGCGCCACTGAATTCGACCCGTTTAGCCTGACCCTGGCCAAACAGCAGTTGGAAGAAGAGTCGGCACGCTTCAAGCCGGAAGACTGGGGCATGAAGCGCGGCGGCGAGCATGAGGACTATATGTTCCTCAACCTTGGCCCCAACCACCCTTCGGCCCACGGTGCGTTCCGCATCATCCTGCAGCTGGATGGTGAAGAGATCGTCGATTGCGTGCCGGAGATCGGTTACCACCACCGTGGTGCCGAGAAGATGGCCGAACGGCAGAGCTGGCACAGCTTTATCCCCTACACCGACCGCATCGATTACCTCGGTGGGGTGATGAATAACCTGCCGTATGTGCTGGCCGTGGAAAAGCTCGCCGGCATTACCGTGCCGCAGAAGGTCGACGTGATCCGTATCATGCTGGCCGAGTTCTTCCGCATCACCAGCCATCTGCTGTTCCTCGGCACTTACATCCAGGACGTCGGCGCGATGACCCCGGTGTTCTTCACCTTCACTGACCGTCAGCGCGCCTACAAGGTGATCGAGGCCATCACCGGTTTCCGTTTGCACCCGGCCTGGTACCGTATTGGCGGCGTCGCCCATGACCTGCCGCGCGGCTGGGACAAACTGGTCAAAGAGTTTGTCGACTGGCTGCCCAAACGCCTCGACGAGTACGAAAAGGCCGCGCTGAAGAACAGCATTCTCAAGGCGCGGACCATCGGCGTGGCGCAGTACAACACCCAAGAAGCGTTGGAGTGGGGCACCACGGGTGCCGGTTTGCGTGCCACCGGTTGTGATTTCGACCTGCGCAAGGCGCGGCCGTATTCCGGCTACGAGAACTTCGAGTTCGAAGTGCCGTTGGCGGTCAATGGCGATGCCTACGACCGTTGTATGGTGCGCGTGGAGGAGATGCGCCAGAGCATCAAGATCATCGACCAATGCCTGCGCAACATGCCGGAAGGGCCGTACAAGGCCGACCACCCGCTGACCACGCCGCCGCCGAAAGAGCGCACGTTGCAGCACATTGAAACCCTGATCACCCACTTTCTGCAGGTGTCGTGGGGCCCGGTAATGCCGGCCAACGAGTCGTTCCAGATGATCGAAGCGACCAAGGGTATCAACAGCTATTACCTGACCAGCGATGGCAGCACCATGAGCTACCGCACGCGCATCCGCACGCCGAGCTTCCCGCACCTGCAGCAAATCCCCTCGGTGATTCGCGGCAGCATGGTCGCTGACCTGATCGCCTACCTGGGCAGTATCGACTTCGTTATGGCTGACGTGGACCGTTGATGATGAGCAGACTTATCCAGACTGACCGTTTTGCCCTGAGCGACGCCGAGCGTTCGGCCATCGAGCATGAAATGCATCACTACGAAGACCCGCGTGCGGCGTCGATCGAAGCGCTGAAAATCGTGCAGAAGGCCCGTGGCTGGGTGCCGGACGGTGCCGCCGACGCCATTGGTGAGGTGCTCGGCATCCCCGCCAGCGACGTCGAAGGCGTTGCCACCTTCTATAGCCAAATTTTCCGTCAGCCGGTGGGGCGCCACATCATTCGCGTGTGCGACAGCATGACCTGCTTCATCGGCGGCCATGAGTCGGTGGTCGAGAGCATTCAGCAGCAGCTGGGCATCGGCCTCGGCCAAACCAGCGCCGACGGCCGCTTTACTCTGCTGCCAGTGTGCTGCCTGGGCAACTGTGACAAGGCCCCGGCGCTGATGATCGACGACGACACCTTTGGTGATGTCAGCCCCGGCAGCGTTAGCCAACTGTTGGAGGCTTATTCATGAGCGGAACTAACGCCAAGCGCCTGACCTCCATCGGTCCAGCCAACAGCATCGCCCGCAGCGAAGAGACCCATCCACTGACCTGGCGTCTACGTGATGACGGTCAGCCGGTGTGGTTGGAGGAATACCAGCAGAAGAACGGTTACGCCGCTGCGCGCAAGGCCCTGAGCGAAATGGCTCAGGCCGATATCGTGCAAACGGTGAAAGACTCCGGCCTCAAGGGCCGTGGCGGCGCGGGCTTTCCCACCGGGGTGAAGTGGGGGCTGATGCCAGCGGATGAGTCGATGAACATCCGCTACCTGCTGTGCAACGCCGATGAAATGGAGCCCAACACCTGGAAAGACCGCATGCTCATGGAGCAGCTGCCGCACCTATTGGTGGAAGGCATGCTGATCTCGGCACGGGCGCTCAAGGCCTATCGCGGCTACATCTTCCTGCGTGGCGAATACGTTGATGCGGCGACCAACCTCAATCGCGCTATCGCAGAGGCCAAAGCCGCTGGCCTGCTCGGCCAGAACATCCTCGGCAGCGGTTTCGATTTCGAGCTGATCGTGCACACCGGTGCCGGTCGCTATATCTGCGGTGAAGAAACCGCGCTGATCAATTCGCTGGAAGGCCGTCGCGCCAATCCACGCGCCAAGCCACCGTTCCCGGCTGCAGTTGGCGTGTGGGGTAAACCGACCTGCGTGAATAACGTCGAGACTCTGTGCAACGTGCCGGCGATCATCGGCAATGGCGTGGACTGGTACAAGACCCTGGCCCGCCCCGGCAGTGAAGACCACGGCACCAAACTGATGGGCTTCTCTGGCAAGGTGAAGAACCCGGGTTTGTGGGAGCTGCCGTTCGGTATTTCCGCCCGCGAACTGTTCGAGGACTACGCCGGCGGCATGCGTGACGGTTTCACCCTGAAATGCTGGCAACCCGGCGGCGCCGGCACCGGTTTCCTGCTGCCCGAGGACCTGGAGGCCTCGATGTATGCCGGGGGTATTGCCAAGGTCGGCACGCGCATGGGCACTGGCCTGGCGTTGGCGGTCGATCACACGGTCAACATGGTCTCGCTGCTGCGCAATATGGAAGAGTTCTTTTCCCGAGAATCCTGCGGCTGGTGTACGCCGTGTCGCGACGGCCTGCCGTGGAGCGTGAAGATTCTCCGCGCCCTGGAGCGCGGCCAAGGTACTCAGCAGGACATCGACACCCTGCTGGGTTTGGTTAACTTTCTCGGCCCTGGCAAAACCTTTTGCGCCCATGCACCGGGCGCGGTCGAGCCGCTGGGCAGTGCGATCAAGTATTTCCGCTCGGAGTTCGAGGCTGGCGTGTCCAGCTCGGCGGCTCCAGCAGCGACGGGGCAATTCGTCCCCGCATAAGAAACTGGCGTTAGGGCGGCCACTGACCTGGCCCCGTGACACACCGTGATTCCATTAGCCAAGCCTGCTCACGCGGGTAAAGAAGACACTTGAACCATGGCCACTATCCACGTAGACGGCAACGATTTCGAAGTCGATGGGGCGGACAACCTGCTGCAGGCCTGCCTGTCCCTCGGTCTTGATATCCCTTACTTCTGCTGGCACCCGGCGCTCGGCAGCGTCGGCGCCTGCCGCCAGTGCGCGGTCAAGCAGTACAGCGATGAAAACGATACGCGCGGGCGCATCGTTATGTCCTGCATGACCCCGGCCACCGACAACACCTGGATCAGCATCGACGATGAAGAGTCCAAGGCCTTCCGCGCCAGCGTCGTCGAATGGTTGATGACCAACCACCCGCACGACTGCCCGGTGTGCGAGGAGGGTGGTCATTGCCACCTGCAAGACATGACCGTGATGACCGGCCACAACCAGCGCCGTTATCGCTTTACCAAGCGCACCCACCAGAACCAGCAGCTCGGCCCGTTTATCGCCCATGAGATGAACCGCTGCATCGCCTGCTACCGCTGCGTGCGTTACTACAAGGATTACGCCGGCGGTACCGACCTCGGCGTCTACGGCGCGCACGACAACGTCTACTTCGGCCGTGTCGAAGACGGCACGCTGGAAAGCGAGTTCTCCGGCAACCTGGTCGAGGTCTGCCCGACTGGGGTGTTCACCGACAAAACCCACTCCGAGCGCTACAACCGCAAGTGGGACATGCAGTTTGCCCCGAGCATCTGCCATGGCTGCGCCAGCGGCTGTAACACCAGCCCTGGCGAGCGCTACGGTGAGATTCGCCGTATCGAGAATCGCTTCAACGGCGATGTGAACCAGTATTTCCTCTGCGACCGTGGCCGCTTCGGTTATGGCTTCACCAACCGCGAAGACCGTCCGCGTCAGCCAGTGCTTGTAAATAAAGCGGGTGGCAGCGAAAAGCTGGGCATCGACGCCGCGCTGGATAAAGCCGCTGAGCTACTCAAAGGCAAGCGGCTGATCGGTATCGGCTCGCCACGCGCCAGCCTGGAAAGCAACTTTGCCCTGCGCGAGTTGGTCGGCGAGGCCAACTACTACAGCGGTATCGCGGCTTGTGAGCTGGCGAATATCCAGCTGATCCGCGACATCCTGCAAAACGGCCCGCTGCCGGTGCCGACTCTGCGCGAAGTGGAAAACCACGATGCGGTGTTTGTCCTCGGTGAAGACCTCACCCAGACCGCCGCACGCCTGGCCCTGGCCCTACGCCAGACGGTTAAAGGCAAGGCCACAGAAATCGCCGCCGCGGCGAAGATTCAAGAGTGGCACATGGCGGCGGTACAGAACGTCGCGCAGGATGCGCTGCACCCGCTGTTTATTGCCAGCGTCACCGCCACCCGCCTGGATGATATTGCCGAAGCCTGCGTGCATGCCGCGCCGGTTGATCTGGCCCGTATCGGCTTTGCCGTGGCCCACGCCATCGACGCCAGCGCGCCAGCCGTTAACGGCCTGGATGCCGACGTGGTCGAGCTGGTCGAGCTGATCGCCGAGGCGTTGCTGGAAGCCAAGCGTCCGCTGATCGTCTCCGGGGCCTCGTCGGGCAGCCGGGAGATCATCGAAGCCGCAGCCAACATCGCCAGCGCATTGAAAAACCGTGAGAAGAACGCCTCGATCAGCTTGGTGGTGCCGGAGGCCAACAGCATGGGCCTGGCCCTGCTGCTGGGCGAAAGCGCTGCCGACAGCTCGGTGGACGCCGCACTGCAGGCGCTCACAGCGGGTCAGGCTGATGCGCTGATCGTGCTGGAGAACGACCTGTATCGCCGCGCCGAGGCTGGCAAGGTCGATGCCGCACTGGCTGCCGCGCAGGTGGTGATCGTCGCCGATCATCAGCACACCGCCACCAGCGAAAAAGCCCATCTGCTGCTGCCCGTGGCCAGCTTCGCCGAAGGCGACGGCACCTTGGTCAGCTTTGAAGGCCGTGCCCAGCGCTTCTTTCAGGTGTTCGAGCCGAGCTACTACGACGCCAGTATTCTCATCCGTGAAGGCTGGCGCTGGCTGCATGCCTTGCACAGCACCTTGCTGGGTAAGCCGCTCGACTGGACGCAACTGGATGAAGTCACCACCGCCTGCGCGGCCAGCAACAGCCTGCTGGCGCGTATCGGCGAAGCCGCACCGAAGGCTTCGTTTCGCATCAAGGGCCTGAAGCTGGCCCGTGAGCCGCACCGTTACAGTGGCCGCACCGCGATGCGCGCCAATATCAGCGTGCATGAGCCGCGTCAGCCGCAGGATCAGGACTCAGCCTTTGCCTTCTCCATGGAAGGCTATTCCGGCAGTGTTGAGGCCCGTCAGCAGATTCCCTTCGCCTGGGCGCCAGGCTGGAACTCGCCACAAGCCTGGAACAAGTTTCAGGACGAAGTCGGCGGCCACCTGCGTGCCGGCGATCCTGGTGTGCGCTTGCTCACCGTCCAAGGCGTGGCGTTGCCCTGGTTCAACGTGCCCGCCGCGTTCAACCCAGCACCTGGCACGCTGGAAGTGGTCGCGCTGCATCACCTGTTTGGCAGTGAAGAAACCTCAGCCAAGGCTGCGCCGCTGCAGGAGCGGATGCCTGCGCCCTATGCGCTGCTGGCCAAGGCCGAAGCGGATCGCCTGGGCGTGAATGACGGCGCACTGCTCAGCCTGAGCGTGGCGGGGCAGACCCTGCGTCTGCCGCTGCAGGTCACCGAAGAGCTGGCCATTGGCGTGATTGGCCTGCCGCTTGGTTTGCCCGGTATTCCGGCGCAGGTTGCCGGTGTAGTGGTCAGCAATCTGCAGGAGGCCGCGCAATGAGTTGGCTGACGCCTGAGGTGCTGGACGTGCTGATTGCCGTGCTCAAGGCCATCGTGATTCTGCTGGTGGTGGTGGTCTGTGGTGCGCTGCTGAGCTTTGTCGAACGCCGTTTGCTCGGTTGGTGGCAGGACCGTTACGGCCCGAACCGGGTTGGGCCGTTCGGTATGTTTCAGATCGCTGCCGACATGATCAAAATGTTCTTCAAGGAAGACTGGACGCCACCGTTTGCCGACAAGTTCATCTTTATCCTCGCGCCGATGATCGCCTTCGCCGCCATGCTGATGGCCTTCGCGATCATCCCGATCACCCCGAGCTGGGGCGTGGCCGACCTGAACATCGGCATCCTGTTCTTCTTCGCCATGGCCGGGTTGTCGGTGTATGCGGTGCTGTTTGCCGGCTGGGCGAGTAACAACAAGTTCGCCCTGCTCGGCGCGCTGCGCGCTTCGGCGCAAACCGTGTCTTACGAGGTGTTTCTGGCCCTGGCGCTGATGGGCATCGTCGCCCAGGTGGGCTCGTTCAATATGCGCGATATCGTCGATTATCAGGCCGAGAACCTCTGGTTCATCATTCCGCAGTTCTTCGGCTTCTGTACCTTCTTTATTGCCGGCGTGGCGGTGACTCACCGTCACCCGTTCGATCAGCCGGAAGCCGAGCAGGAGCTGGCCGACGGTTATCACATCGAATATGCCGGGATGAAATGGGGCATGTTCTTCGTTGGCGAGTACATCGGCATCGTGACCATTTCGGCGCTGCTGGTAACCCTGTTCTTCGGCGGCTGGCATGGCCCGTTCGGCATCCTGCCACAGATTCCGTTCTTCTGGTTCGCCCTGAAGACCTGCTTCTTCATCATGATCTTCATCCTGCTGCGCGCCTCGATTCCACGGCCACGGTATGACCAGGTCATGGCCTTCAGCTGGAAGTTCTGTCTACCGCTGACCCTGATCAACCTGCTGGTGACCGGCGCTGTTGTGCTGGCGACGGCCCAGTAAGGAGACGTACACATGTTTAGCTATATCAAAGCCGTTGTGACCGGCACCTACACCCAGTTACGCAGCATGGTCATGGTGTTTAGTCACGGCTTCCGCAAGCGCGACACCTTGCAATACCCGGAAGAAGCGGTGTACCTGCCGCCGCGCTATCGCGGCCGTATCGTCTTGACTCGCGACCCCGATGGCGAAGAGCGCTGCGTGGCCTGCAACCTGTGCGCGGTGGCCTGTCCGGTGGGCTGTATCTCGTTGCAGAAGGCTGAAACCGAGGACGGCCGCTGGTACCCGGATTTCTTCCGCATCAACTTCTCACGCTGCATCTTCTGTGGCCTCTGTGAAGAAGCCTGCCCGACCACTGCGATCCAGCTCACCCCGGATTTCGAGATGGGCGAGTACAAGCGCCAGGACTTGGTCTACGAGAAAGAAGATTTGCTGATTTCCGGCCCAGGCAAGAACCCGGACTACAACTTCTACCGCGTCGCCGGTATGGCCATCGCCGGCAAGCCGAAAGGCGCCGCACAAAACGAGGCCGAGCCGATTAACGTCAAGGGGTTGTTGCCATGACCTGTTGCGCCTCGAATCAATACCTTCTCCCCCAGCCCCTCTCCCATAAGTGGGCGAGGGGCGTTATGAGGAGCCTCTAATGGCATTCGCTTTCTACCTCGCCGCCGGCGTTGCCGTGGCGGCCACATTCAGGGTGATTACCGCGAGCAATCCGGTGCATGCCTTGCTGTACCTGATTCTCTCGTTGCTGGCCGTGGCCATGACCTTCTTCGCCCTCGGTGCGCCTTTTGCCGGGGCGCTGGAGATCATCGTTTATGCCGGCGCGATCATGGTGCTGTTCGTGTTTGTGGTGATGATGCTCAACCTCGGCCCGCCTGCGGTGGAGCAAGAGCGGCAGTGGCTGACTCCGGGTATTTGGGTTGGCCCGGCGATTCTCTCGGCGTTGCTGCTGGGGCAGTTGCTCTATGTGCTGTTCCAGTCGCCGAGTGGTGGAGCTATCGGTTTGCAAACTATCGAGGCGAAAGCCGTTGGTATCGCTCTGTACGGGCCGTATCTGCTGGCGGTGGAGCTGGCCTCGATGCTGCTGCTGGCGGCATTGGTCGCGGCCTACCACCTCGGCCGCCACGATGCCAAGGAGCCCACCGTATGAATGCGATTCCCATGGAGCATGGCTTGGCTTTGGCCGGCGTGCTGTTCAGTCTTGGCCTGATTGGCCTGATGGTGCGACGCAATATCCTCTTCGTGCTGATGAGCCTGGAAGTGATGATGAATGCCACTGCCCTGGCCTTTGTTGTGGCCGGCAGCCGCTGGGCCCAGCCTGACGGCCAGGTGATGTTTATTCTGGTGATCACCCTGGCGGCGGCGGAAGCCAGTATTGGCTTGGCGATCCTGCTGCAGCTGTATCGCCGCTTCAACACCCTGGATGTCGACGCTGCCAGCGAGATGCGCGGATGAACCTTCTATTTTTGACGTGCCTGTTTCCGCTGCTGGGCTGGTTCCTGCTGGCCTTCTCCCGTGGGCGTTTCTCCGAAAACCTCTCGGCGCTGATTGGCGTCGGTTCGGTGGGTCTGTCTGCATTAACGTCGGCTTGGGTGATTGTGCAGTTCAACCTCAACCCGCCGGCAAACGGCGTATTCACCCAGGTGCTGTGGCAGTGGATGGATGTCGGCGGCTTCGCGCCGAGCTTCACCCTGTATCTGGATGGCTTGTCCGTGACCATGCTCGGCGTGGTGACTGGCGTCGGCTTTTTGATCCACCTGTTCGCCAGCTGGTACATGCGCGGAGAAGAGGGCTACTCGCGCTTTTTCGCCTACACCAACCTGTTTATCTTCAGCATGCTGCTGCTAGTACTCGGCGACAATCTGCTGATGCTGTACTTCGGCTGGGAAGGCGTGGGCCTGTGTTCCTACCTGCTGATCGGCTTTTACTTCAAGCACCCGGCCAACGGCAACGCGGCGCTCAAGGCGTTTATCGTCACCCGCGTCGGCGACGTATTTATGGCCATCGGCCTGTTTATCCTGTTCCTCCATCTGGGCACCCTGAATATTCAGGAGCTGATGGTCTTGGCCCCGCAGAAGTATGTGCAAGGTGACAGCTGGTTGTGGATCGCCACGCTGATGCTGCTCGGTGGCGCGGTGGGTAAATCCGCCCAGTTGCCGCTGCAGACCTGGCTGGCCGACGCGATGGCAGGCCCGACCCCGGTGTCGGCACTGATCCACGCGGCGACCATGGTCACCGCCGGCGTTTACCTGATTGCGCGCACCCACGGCCTGTTCCTGCTGACCCCGGACATCCTCGAGTTGGTCGGCATAGTCGGCGGCATCACCTTGGTGTTGGCCGGTTTTGCCGCGCTGGTGCAGACCGACATCAAGCGCATCCTCGCCTACTCGACCATGAGCCAGATCGGCTACATGTTCCTCGCCTTGGGCGTCGGGGCCTGGGATGCGGCGATCTTCCACCTGATGACCCATGCCTTCTTCAAAGCGCTGCTGTTCCTGGCTTCCGGTGCGGTGATCAATGCCTGCCACCACGAGCAAAACATCTTCAAGATGGGCGGGCTGTGGAAGAAGCTGCCATTGGCCTACGCCAGCTTTATCGTCGGCGGCGCGGCATTGGCGGCGTTGCCGCTGATCACCGCCGGCTTCTACTCCAAGGATGAAATCCTCTGGGAGGCCTTTGCCAGCGGTCATCAGTGGCTGCTCTATGCCGGCTTGATGGGCGCATTCCTGACCTCGCTCTACACCTTCCGCCTGATCTTTATCGCCTTCCACGGCGAGCAAAAAACCGAAGCGCATGCTGGCCACGGCGTCGCCCATTGGCTGCCGCTGGTGACCCTGATTGTGTTGTCGACCTTTATCGGTGCGCTGATCAGCCCACCGCTGGCTGGCGTGTTGCCGCAAAGCGTTGGGCATGCCGGTGGTGAGGCCAAACACAGCCTGGAAATCGCCTCTGGGGCCATCGCCATCATCGGCATCGTGCTCGCCGCGCTGCTGTTCCTCGGTAAGCGCCGCTTCGCTACGGCGCTGGCGCAGAGTGCGCCCGGGCGTTTCCTCTCGGCCTGGTGGTTCGCTGCCTGGGGCTTCGACTGGCTTTACGACAAGCTGTTTGTGCAGCCGTATTTGCTGCTTTGCCGGCTGCTCGGGCGTGACCCGATCGACCGCAGCATTGGTCTGATTCCGTTTCTTGTGCGTGGCGGCAACGCCTTGCTGGCCAGCAGCGAAACCGGCCAGGTGCGCTGGTACGCCACATCGATTGCCGGGGGTGCCGTACTGGTGCTCGCCGTCCTCCTGTTTCTGAATTAAGGAAAATAGCCCGTCATGATTCTGCCTTGGCTAATCCTGATCCCCTTTATCGGCGGCCTGCTGTGCTGGCTGTTCGAGCGCTTCGGCAATGTTCTGCCACGCTGGATTGCCTTATTAACCATGGGCCTGTTGTTTGCTCTAGGCCTGTGGCTGTGGGCCACGGGTGACTTCAGCCTGGCGCCTGCTCCTGGTAATGGGCCGGGCGCGGCGCCGCAGTGGGCGGCCGAGTTTCAGCTGCCGTGGATCGAGCGTTTCGGTATCAGCATTCACCTGGCGCTGGATGGCCTGTCGGTGCTGATGATCAGCCTCACCGGCCTGCTCGGCGTGCTCTCGGTATTGTGCTCGTGGAGCGAGATCCAGAAGCGTGTTGGCTTCTTTCACCTCAACCTGATGTGGATTCTCGGTGGCGTGGTCGGCGTGTTTCTCGCGGTCGACCTGTTCCTGTTCTTCTTCTTCTGGGAAATGATGCTGGTGCCGATGTACTTCCTCATCGCGCTCTGGGGTCATAGCGGCAGTGACGGCAAGACGCGTATTACCGCGGCCACCAAGTTCTTTATCTTCACCCAGGCCAGCGGCCTGATCATGTTGCTGGCGATTCTCGGCCTGGTGTTTGTGCACTTCGAGCAGACCGGCGTGCTGACGTTTAACTACGCCGACCTGCTGCAAACCAAGATGAGCGCCGGCACCGAATACATCCTGATGCTCGGTTTCTTTATCGCCTTTGCGGTGAAGTTCCCGGTGGTGCCGTTCCACTCCTGGCTGCCGGATGCCCACGCCCAGGCGCCGACGGCCGGTTCGGTGGACCTGGCCGGCATCCTGCTGAAAACCGCGGCGTATGGCCTGCTGCGCTTTGCCCTGCCGCTATTCCCCAATGCCTCGGCGGAGTTTGCCCCGATCGCCCAGTGGCTCGGGGTGTTCGCCATCATTTATGGCGCGCTGCTGTCGTTCGCGCAGACCGACATCAAGCGCCTGGTGGCCTACTCCAGCGTGTCGCACATGGGCTTTGTGCTGATCGCGATTTATTCCGCCAGCGAGATCGCCCTGCAGGGCGCGGTGGTGCAGATGCTCGCCCACGGCTTGTCGGCGGCGGCGCTGTTTATCCTCTGCGGCCAGCTGTATGAGCGCCTGCACACCCGCGACATGCGCGAAATGGGCGGTATCTGGGCGCGTATGCCTTGGCTACCGGCGCTCAGCCTGTTCTTCGCCGCGGCGGCGCTGGGTCTGCCGGGCACAGGCAACTTTGTTGGTGAGTTTCTGATTCTGCTCGGCAGCTTCCAGGGCGCACCGTGGGTCACCGTGGTGGCCGCCACCGGCCTGGTGTTTGGCTCGGTGTACGCGCTGATCATGATTCACCGTGCCTACTTCGGCCCGGCCAAGGCGGATAGCGCATTGCCTGGTTTGCAGCTACGCGAGTTGAGTATGGTGCTTGGCCTCGCCGTGCTGCTGATCCTGCTGGGGGTTTACCCGCAACCGGTGCTCGATACCTCCGCTGCCAGCATGCAAGGCGTGCAGCAGTGGCTGGGTAACGCCCTCAATCAACCTGTTCTGGCCCGGTGAGCGGCTTAATGGAAAGCCATGCTATGCAACTGACGACTCAACATTTCATCGCGCTGCTGCCGTTGCTGATCACCAGCGCCACCGTGGTGCTGGTGATGCTGGCCATCGCCTGGAAGCGCCACCACACCCTGACCTTTGGCCTGTCGGTGCTGGGCCTCAACCTGGCGCTGCTGTCGCTGCTGCCGGCGCTTGAAGTCACGCCCATTCAGGTCACGCCGCTGTTGCTGGTGGATAAGTTCGCCTGCTATTACATGGCGCTGGTGCTGGCCGCGACCCTGGCCTGCGTCACCCTGACCCATGCCTATTTGGGCGGTGAGTCCGGTAAGGGCTATCCGGGCAACCGTGAAGAGCTGTACCTGCTGATGCTGCTCTCTGCTGCCGGTGGCCTGGTGCTGGTCAGCGCGCAGCATCTGGCCGGGCTGTTTATCGGCCTGGAGCTGCTGTCGGTGCCGACCTACGGCATGATCGCCTACGCCTTCTTCAACAAACGCTCGCTGGAAGCCGGCATCAAGTACATGGTGTTGTCGGCCGCAGGCAGCGCGTTTTTGCTGTTTGGCATGGCGCTGCTGTATGCCGAATCGGGCAGCCTGACTTTCGCCGGTATCGGTGCCCAGTTGGCCGCCGATGGTCTGCCGAGCATGCTCGCGCAGTTAGGCGTGGGCATGATGCTGATCGGCCTGGCCTTCAAGCTATCGTTGGTGCCGTTCCATCTGTGGACGCCGGATGTCTACGAAGGCGCGCCAGCGCCGGTGGCAGCGTTTCTCGCCACGGCCAGCAAGGTGGCGGTATTTGCCGTGCTGCTGCGCCTGTATCAGATGTCGCCGGCGATGGCGGGCGGCTGGTTGAATGAGCTGCTGACGCTGATCGCCATTGCCTCGATCATCTTCGGCAACCTGCTGGCGCTGTTGCAGAACAACCTCAAGCGCCTGCTCGGTTATTCCTCCATCGCCCACTTCGGCTACCTGCTAGTGGCGCTGATCGCCAGCAAAGGCCTGGCCGTGGAAGCGGTGGGTGTGTACCTGGCGACCTATGTGCTGACCAGTCTCGGCGCCTTCGGCGTGATCACCCTGATGTCCACGCCCTACAGTGGCCGCGATGCGGATGCCTTGTTTGAATACCGTGGCTTGTTCTGGCGCCGTCCCTACCTGACGGCCGTGCTCACGGTGATGATGCTGTCGCTGGCGGGTATTCCGCTCACGGCTGGTTTTATCGGCAAGTTCTACGTGGTCGCCGCTGGCGTGCAGTCGCAGCAGTGGTGGCTGCTCGCTGCGCTGGTGATCGGCAGCGCCATTGGCGTGTTTTATTACCTGCGGGTGATGGTCACCCTGTTTATGGCCGAGCCCAACATGCATCGCCACGATGCACCGTTTGACTGGGCGCAGCGCGCCGGCGGCATCATGTTGCTGGTGGTGGCCGTGCTAGCCTTCTTCCTTGGGGTGTACCCGCAACCGCTGCTGGAGTTGGTGCAGCAGGCCGGGCTGGTGGCATTGGTACCGTAATGAATGATCAGGGAGCTGGCGAGTCGATGCGTAAAACACTCTTGATTGCTGGCTGTGGTGATGTCGGTAGCCGTCTGGGCCAGCAGCTGAACACGGCGGGCTGGACTGTGTATGGCCTGCGCCGCTCGGTGGCGTTGCTGCCTGAAGGCATTCGCCCGGTTGCCGGTGATCTGCATGCAGACGCCTGCCCAGCTGCCTGGCCGAGCGAACCGCTGGATTACCTGGTGTATTGCGCTGCGGCTACCGAGCGCGATGAGGCGGGCTATCGCGCCGCTTATGTTGACGGTTTGCGCCGGGTCCTCGACTGGTTGGCGCAACACGGCCAGCGGCCCAAGCGCCTGCTGTTTGTTTCCAGTAGCGGCGTATACGGTCAGTTGCAGGGCGAATGGGTCGATGAAAGCTCGCCGGCTGAAGCCGAGAGCTATTCCGGGCGAATCATGCGTGAAGCTGAGCAAGTGGCCTTGCACAGCGGGCTGCCGGCCAGCGTGATACGCCTTACCGGGCTTTATGGGCCGGGCCGCGAATGGCTGCTCAAGCAGGTACGCCAGGGTTATCGGGTGGTTAGCGAGCCGCCGCTGTATGCCAATCGCATTCATGTTGATGATGCGGCTGGGCTATTGGCCTATCTACTGCAGGCCGATGCCCGTGGGGTGGCGCTGGATGACTGCTATATCGGCGTTGATGATCAGCCGGCACCGCTGCACGAGGTGGTGGCCTGGTTGCGCGAGCAGTTGGCTGTCGAGCACTGGTCCGAGACCGCCACTGTGCGCCGCGCCGGCAGCAAGCGTTGCAGCAACGCTCGCGCCAAAGCCCTAGGCTGGCAGCCGCGGTACCCGAGTTATCGCGAAGGCTATTGGGAGATTCTGCAGCAGTTGTAGGCTGTTACTCAGCGTGGTTTAGCGTTTGACTAGCAACCAGCGTTGCTGGCCTTTGTAGTAGTCGGGCATTTCATCGATCTGGGCGCGATTGAGTGCAGTGAAAACCCGCAGCTGATCGCCTTCACGCTCAAACAGCCAGCTGTGCCCTTGCTCACCCTGTTGCAGCCAGAGGCTGTCGGATTCGCCGCTCATGGCCGCGCAGTCGCCTGCCAGGCACAGCGCATAGCGTTCGGCGCCGGGTAGGCCTTGCACGCCGCCGTCGGCCTGAAATATCACCAGACCACCTTTACCCAAACCCTCCTCGATCAGCCAGCTGCCGCCGAGGTAGGCGCTGTACAAGGCGTGTACGAAGCTGCTGCCGGGTGGCGCAAGTGGCTTGGGGGTTGCTGGGGCACGGACAAAGTGTTGCTCGGGCCAGGTAGCGCTTTGCGCCTGAACCAGTTCGCGCTCGTTAAGACTCAGGGACTCTTGATCGTCAGCGTAGAAGTGCACGTTTAGGTGACCATCGGCCTGGCGTACGAAGGTGCCTTCGCCGCGCTCGAAGCCGTTGCTGAAACTGGCCTGCTGGCGTGGGCTATCAATCTGCCATTCCAGATTAGGGCCATAGGCGAGCAGGGCCTCACGTAGGCTGCCCCCTTCGACAGCAGCATCAATGGCGGCTTGGTTGATCCAGGTACCGTTAGGGTCTTGCGGCGTGCTGGCACAGCCATTGAGTAGCGCGCTGAATAACAGGGCAGCAAACAGGCAACGCATGGCGCGTCCTCGAGAGGAAAGGGCGGGGCAGCGGCCCCGCCGAGGGACTTATTCGAGTACCAGAATCGCGTCCATTTCCACCTGCGAACCACGCGGCAGAGCGGCAACGCCGATGGCGGCGCGAGCTGGGTAAGGCTGCTCGAAGTAACGGCCCATGACTTCATTGACCGTGGCGAAGTGCGACAGGTCAGTCAGGAAGATGTTCAGTTTGACGATGTCCTTGAACGAGCCGCCAGCCGCTTCAGCGACGGACTTGAGGTTCTCGAACACCTGCACGGTCTGGGCTTCGAAGCCTTCCACCAGTTCCATGGTTTTTGGATCCAGCGGAATCTGCCCGGACATGTAGACGGTATTGCCTGCCTTGATTGCCTGGGAGTAAGTGCCGATAGCGGCCGGGGCCTTGTCGCTGGTGATAACGCTCTTGCTCATGGGAACTCCTGCAAAGTTGATGTGGAAGAACACTGCAGCGCGCATTGGCGCACTGCCAGTTAGATTGCCTAGGTTGGGTGAAAGCCACAGCTGCTGTCAAAATACAGCTGGCGGCTGATTGCTGCGGTTAGCCCAGCGGCGGGTCAGCCGCGGGCGCGGGTGATGCGGATGACCCCAATCAGGCCGCGCAGCTTCTTGATCACGCGGGCCAGGTGCACACGGTCGTGCACGCTGACTACCAACTGAACCACGCTGATGCGGCCGTCGCGCTCGTCCATGCTGATTTTCTCGATATTGCCATCGGCGGCATTGACGCTGCCGGCCAGCAGGGCAATCAGGCCGCGCTGGTGCTCCAGTTCGACGCGCAATTCGACATTGAATTCGCCGGTGACATCCTTGGCCCAGGACAGCTGGATGCATTTTTCTGGATTGTGGCGGATCTCGCCGATGTTCTTGCAGCTGTCCAGGTGCACCACCATGCCTTTGCCGGCAGACAGATGGCCGACAATCGGATCGCCCGGAATCGGCGTGCAACACTTGGCATAGCTCAACACCAGGCCCTCGGTGCCGCGAATGGCCAGCGGGCCTTCGCTGCTTGGCAGGGCTTCGCCGCTGTCGCTGAGCAGGCGGCGCGCCACCACATAGGCCATGCGGTTGCCCAGGCCGATGTCTTCGAGCAGGTCTTCGAGCACATCCTGATGGTATTCGGCGAGTACGGCCTGCACGCGTTCCGGCGCGAGCCTCTCGATGTGGCTGTTGAAGCTGGCGAGGACCTTGTTCAACAGGCGTTCGCCTAGGCTGATGGACTCTGAACGGCGCTGCAGTTTCAGCGCATGGCGAATATGCGTGCGGGCCTTGCCCGTGACCACGAAGTTCAACCAGGCCGGGTTTGGCCGAGCGCCCGGTGCGCTGACAATTTCCACTGTCGAGCCGCTTTCCAGGGCTTGCGACAGCGGTGCCAGGCGGCGGTTGATGCGGCAGGCAATGCAGGTATTGCCGACGTCGGTGTGCACCGCGTAGGCGAAGTCGACCGCCGTGGAGCCTTTCGGCAGCTCCATGATGCGCCCCTTGGGCGTGAACACGTAGACCTCGTCCGGGAACAGGTCGATCTTCACGCTCTCAATAAACTCCAGCGAGTTGCCGGCGCGCTGCTGCATTTCCAGCACGCCTTTGACCCATTGCCGCGCGCGGGCGTGGCTGCCCTTGGGCAGGTCTTCCTCGTTGGATTTGTACAGCGAGTGCGCGGCGATGCCGTTGTTGGCCAGCTCTTCCATCTCGCGGGTACGGATCTGGATCTCGATCGGTACGCCGTGCATGCCGAACAGCGTGGTGTGCAGCGACTGGTAGCCGTTGGCCTTGGGTATCGCGATGTAGTCCTTGAAGCGGCCGGGCAGGGGCTTGTACAGGTTGTGCACGGCACCGAGTACGCGGTAACAGGTGTCGACCTTGTCAACGACAATGCGGAAGGCGTAAACGTCCATGATTTCGTTGAACGCCCGGCGCTTGCCGCGCATTTTCTGGTAGATGCCGTAGAGGTGCTTCTCGCGGCCCGACACCTCGCCTTCCATGCCTTCGCGAGCCAGGCAATGGAGGATCGATTCTTCGATCTTGTTGACGATTTCCTTGCGGTTGCCCCGAGCGCGCTTGACCGCTGCGCGGATACGCTCGGAGCGCATCGGGTGCATGGCTTTAAAGCCCAGGTCTTCGAACTCGACGCGCATGCTGTGCATGCCCAGGCGGTTGGCAATTGGCGCGTAGATTTCCAGGGTTTCTTTGGCGATGCGCCGGCGCTTTTCGCCGGACAGCACCTCCAGGGTGCGCATGTTGTGCAGACGATCGGCCAGCTTGACCAGGATCACGCGGATATCGCGGGCCATGGCCATGGCCATCTTCTGGAAGTTTTCCGCCTGCGCCTCGGCCTTGGTTTCGAAGTTCATCTGGGTCAGTTTGCTGACCCCGTCGACCAACTCGGCCACGGATTCGCCAAACTGGGTGTCCAGTGCTTCCTTGGCGATGCCGGTGTCTTCGATCACGTCATGCAGCATCGCAGCCATCAGGCTCTGATGGTCCATGTGCATGTCTGCCAGGATCCACGCCACAGCCAGAGGGTGGGTGACGTAGGCTTCGCCGCTGCGGCGGCGTTGGCCGTCGTGGGCTTGTTCGGCGTAGAAGTAGGCGCGACGGACCAAGTTAACCTGGTCGTCGTCGAGGTAGGTCGAAAGTCTGCCGGCGAGGACGTCTATGCTCGGCATGGGTATTCCCCTTGCCGATTCAGATGACCCTGCGCCTGACGACGTCGACCCGGCATAGGCTTACAGAGGCTCGTTAGCCTCTTCCTCGAATGCGGCAAACAGCGGCTCTTCCTCAACGATTTCCTCTTGGGCGATGACGTCATAGCTCATCAGGCCCGCGGCGATTTCACGCAGCGCGACCACGGTTGGCTTGTCGTTTTCCCAAGC